>JAAYDC010000017.1 GCA_012729455.1 Chloroflexota bacterium
ATGTTACCCCGAGGGGCATAATGAAAGCCAAAGCCTGATTGATGATATACGCAATCTGAAAACAAAGGTGGATGCTGGAACAGACCAATTAATTACACAATTATTCTTTGACAATAGCTACTTTTATCGATTTAGGGAACGAGCCCTCATTGCCGGCATAAACGTGCCAGTCGAAGCTGGGATCATGCCGGTAGTAAACAAAAAGCAGATTGATAGAATGGTATCGCTATGTGGCGTAAAGCTTCCAAAAAAGTTTATAGCCATGATGGAAAAATACGAAAACAACCCTGTAGCCATGCGCGATGCGGGAATCGCCTATGCGGTTGATCAAATTGTTGATCTTGTAGCCCAGGGGGTTGATGGGATTCACTTGTATACTATGAATAACTCTTATATTTCCCACAAGATCTGTGCAGCAATCAGAACCCTTATGCTTGCTGCATAACAAGAGCAGGCCAACCTTTGGAGATCATGATAGCAGGGTGAAACCGTATTCAGAAATCAAGCGCTTTAGCTCGGCAATATAATCCGATGCGATCGCACTGAGATGGGCCTTTTCGTTAGCTATCCATCCTACCAGCATTCTCTCCTCCGTCTCCAGCGGGATAGAGATAATGTTATCGCTGTTTAGATTGCTGTTTAAAACGCCTGTGCAAATGGTATATCCGTTCAGCCCGATCAGCAGATTGAAAAGCGTCGCCCGGTCGCTGACGTAGATGGTTTTCTTACGAGGAATAGTGCTCAAAATTTCTTCCGAAAAGTAAAAAGAGTTATATTCACCTTGTTCAAAGGCTAAGAATGGATAATCATCTAAATCCTGAAGGGTTACTAGTCTCTTATTGGCAAGCGGATGAGAGGAACTGACGAATACATGAGAGTTTGCCATAAATAGAGGATGAAAGACCAAATGGCTTTCCTTTAAGAGCTTATTAATTACTTTATCATTAAAGTCGCTCAAGTATATGATGCCAAGCTCACTGCGAAGGTTTTTAACATCCTCAATAATCTCATAGGTTCTTGTTTCTCGAAGCATAAACTCATATTCATCCACATCCAATGCGAGTAACAGATTCACAAAGGCGTTGACAGCAAAAGCGTAATGTTGAGTTGAAATAGAGCAGAGCAGTTTCGAGGGCTTTTTGCCCAGATAGCGCTGTTCCAGGAGTGCAGTTTGTTCTATAACCTGCCGCGCATAGGAAAGAAACTCTGCCCCGTCAATCGATAATGATACGCCTTTCGGAGTTCGGTAAAATATCTCTATTCCCAGTTCGGTCTCAAGTTCTTTGACAGCATTTGAAAGGCTCGGCTGGGAGATATAAAGTTGTTTGGCAGCTTCGGAAATAGAACCGCATTCAACTATTTTTATAATGTATCTCAACTGCTGAAGTGTCATTGTTGCTCCTCCTCCTTATCATGTTAAGTACATTGTATCCAGAAACTCAAAACAACTTGTACCCGATTATATCAATAATATTTACTCATGTAAAGTGCAGAGAATAATATCTAAGCATAATTACATAATGCTAGAACAATCATAATAGAAAGATTAATAATTACAAAATCCAGACAAAATGGGGCAGGCTGCTTCCTTTGAAAACCGTTAAAAGAGCGCCGGGAACATGTGTTTGTCAGGATGGCCTTGTGAGACGTAAAGCCTGCCCCAGCTTTTGTATCAACTAGAATCCTTAGCCAGGAGTGTGGGTGAGTATCTCACAACACCTGGTTGCCAGTTGCCCATCTTGTGTTTTCCAGCGTTTACAGCGATCGTTTTGCCGTATTATTCCCCTTGACAAACCTGCTGCGGAGCGTTAGATTGCAGATAACCGGTCTGACCATTCTATCAGCTGGTAACATACCTATGGCAATGAAAGCCAATCCCTTCCGCGCCGTGCGTGCTGAATCGCTGGGCGACCAGATCAGCCGCCAGCTGCTGAGCGCCATCGTGCAGGGGCACTACCCCGAGGGCGCCAATCTACCCTGCGAACGCGAGCTGGCCGGCGCCTTTCAGGTGAGCGTGATCGCCGTGCGCGAGGCTCTCTCGCGGCTGCGCCACCTCGGGATCGTCTCGGTGCGGCAGGGGCGCGGCACCACCGTCAACCCGGCCGCGCAGTGGAACACACTCGCCCCCGAAGTCTTTCTGGCCATCCACACCAACCAGGCGTTCGAGCAGCTGTTGGCGGTGCGCGTGATCATCGAGCCCGAATGTGCCGGCCTGGCGGCACAGAACGCCACCCCCGAGCACCTCGCGCGCCTGAAAGAGCTCATGTCGCTCTCCGAATCCGACTCGGTGGAGCGCCACGTCGAGCGCGACACCAGTTTTCACCTCGAGATCGCCAAAGCCACCGGCAACCCGGTGCTGCTGACGGTCTTTAACGCCATCAACGTGCTTTTGCGCGAGAGCCGTTCCGTCACCTATCGCGTTGCCGGCGGGATCCTCGCCGCCGACTATTACCACAGGCAGCTCTACCGTGCTATCGCCGATGGCCAGGCCGAGACCGCCCAACGTGTCATGCGCGACCACCTCGCCCAGGTGGGCGAGACGCTGCGCGAATACCGCAAGCTCTCTGCAGGTTAGCAGCTTGTAACATAGACATAGCAAAGGAGAAAAACATGGCTACCACCACCGATTGGAAATCGATCCGCGGATTCAACTATCAGCCCAGCTATGCCAGCGGGGGCCTCGAGATCTGGCTGCGCTTTGATGCGGCCTGCGTGGCGCGCGAGCTCGAGCGCGGAGTGCGCTACTTTCCCAACATGAACGCCATTCGGTTGTGGCTGGCGTGGGATGCCTGGCAGCGTCATCCGCGCCGATTCGGCGAGTATTTCGAAGAGGCTCTGCGCATTGCCGATTCGTTCAAACTGCGGGTGATGCCGGTGCTCTTTAACCGGTGGCACGATCACACTCAGGATTACGGCGGCATCTATATCGACCACTTTTATCCGCGCGCCAGCTGGGTGCAGAGTGCCGACACCTTTGGCGCTTACCTGACCGATGTGGTCGGCACGCACGCCGATGACCCGAGGGTGATCGCCTGGGATCTGTGCAACGAGCCCTTCTCTTACGGCGCCCCGCAGGCCGAGCTGGGCGAGATCGCGCGGGCCGAGTTCGCCTGGCTGGAAGGTACCGCCAAACGCTGCCGCGAACTGGGGGCTGAGGCGCCCATCACGATCGGCATTCACCCCGGCCACGGCCGCGCCGGCCTCGAGCAGGTCGAGCCGCTGTGCGACGTGCTCTCGATCCATCCCTACTGGACGCGCCACAGCCCCGAACATCCCAAAGAGGGCTATGAGGCGCTGCTGGATGACTATGTGGATGTGGCGGCCAAGGCGGGCAAGCCGCTGGTGGCGACCGAGACGACCTGGGGCTCGCAGGATGATGACGTGCGCGTCGAGATCATCCGCTACACCCTCACCCAGCTAAAGGCGCGCGAGATCGGCTGGTTTGCCTATATTTTGCATCACAGCCTGATCCCCGATGCGCATCGCAGCGCCTATGGTCCCCTGAGCGCGCCCGGCAACCTGGCTTACATCGAAGCCGACGGCGCGCTGCGGCGCGGCCATGGGGTCTATAACGAGTTCTAGTACGATCAGTAAAGGAGGGCCTATCGAACAACAGCTACGGTTCGGTGTGTGATTTGTGTTCTGTACAACCTAATGAGGAGGCACATGATGTCGTTAACACTCAAACGCCGTGATCTTCTCAAACTATCGGCACTGACAGGCGTGGGGGTCCTGGCAGCTGCCTGCCAGCCCGCCGCGCCGACTGACGTTGCTCCCACTGATGCCCCCAAGGCCACCGACGCCCCCAAGGCTACCGACGCGCCAAAAGCCACCGAAGCCCCAATGCAAGCCAGTTTTCAGGGGACGATCGAGTTCTATGCGCAGGCATATACGCCCACGTCCGTCCAGCAGAACCCCGACCCCAAGGCCCCCAAGCGCGAGGCCATGGCGATCCTGGCACAGCAATGGATGGACCTGCACCCCGGCATCGATTTTCAGTTGGTGCTGGCCGGCCAAGGTGACTATACGTCGTGGATCACCACTCAGCTGATCGGCGGTACCGGACCGGATATCTTTTGGCTGTGGCTGAGCAAGCTCAACGAGTTTGTGGATGACGGCAAGGTTGTGCCGTTCAACGACTATCTCGAACTGCCCAACGCCCACACGCCCGATTCGGCGGCCGCCTGGAAAAACACGTTTAAGAACCCCTTCCTGACCAGCACCAGCCTAAAGGGCCAGTGGGGCGGTGTGCCGCTCGACCTGGTCTCGACCGGCCTGTACGCCAACGTCGACATGTTCAAGGAAGTGGGTATCGACCTCAAGACCGGCCTGGTGCCCGAGCTGGGCTCGCCCAAAGACTGGGCCACCATGGTCGAATGGTTTACCAAGCTCAAGGAGGGGGGATTCCTGGGCTTTGGCATGAACGGCTACTATTTGCTGGATTGGTGGCTGCAGGGCGTGTTGGGCGACCAGCTTTACTGGAACCTGATCCCGGATTTCGACACCATGAACTATCACGACCTGCCCAGCGAGCTGCAGGAGGGCCTCATCTCGCAGGAAGAGACCATGGTGCAGTACATCTGCAACAAGTGGGATGTCTTTAACGAGCCCGCCACCATTACCATGTTTGAGCTGATCAAAGAGCTGTACAGCTTTATGCCTGAAGGCGTGACTAACTCGGAGAGTTACTCGCAGGGCTATGATATGTTCATGCAGGGGACTCTGGCGACCTGGTGGGACGGCTCGTGGGCAGTCGGCAATATCCTGCAGGATGACCGCCGCAAGTTCGAGTTCACCAGCTTTTGGTTCCCGCCCATCACCAAGGCCACCACCGATCTGGCCAAGGATCCGCCGATCCTACCGATCGGCATCGGCGGATACAGTTCGATTGCTTACGGCATCAACCGCAAATGCATCGAAAAGGGCAACGTGGATGCCTGTATCGACTGGCTGATGTACATCACCACGCCCGAAAACGAAGAGATGATCGTCAACGAAGTACCGTCGTTTATCCCTTCGCACAAGCAGGCCCGGGCGCTGCCCGAGGTCGAGAACATGTTCGTGGGCGAAACCCGCCTGACGGCCGGCTCGGGGCATCCCTGGCCGGCGCTGACAGGCTGGTCCGACCCGTTCCCCACCATTTTCGGCGGGGCGGGCGCCAAGTTCTCGGATATCTATGCCCGCGAATTTGCGCTTTACTTGCTTGATGAGTCGGACTTGGCTACCCTGTTAGCGAACCTGGCAGCCAACGCCGAGATCGAATCGAAAGAGATCATCCGCAAGGCCGCCGTACAGTATTCGCAGGACGGCACCTGGGATCTCACGCGCTGGCCCTGCCAGCCGGCCATCTAGTTGTATCCGTCACGAGGCGCGGAGTGACTGAGGCTCCGCGCCGCCAAACCACAGGAGGAAAGCATGTCAATACGCATTACCCGTCGCAGCCTGTTACGCACGACCGCGCTAACCGGCCTGGCCGCTCTGGCGGCTGCCTGCCAGCCCGCCGCGCCGGCCACCACTGTTCCCACCGATGCCCCCAAGGCTACCGACGCCCCCAAGGCGACGGATGCCCCCAAGGCTACCGACGCGCCCGAGCCCACCGCCGAACCGGCAGCCGTCAGTTTTCAGGGAGAGATCGCCTTTTACGCTCAGGCCTACACGCCCACCTCGTTCCAGGCCAACCCTGATCCCAAGGCTCCCAAGCGCGAGGCGCTGGCGCTGCTGGCTGAGGAGTGGGCTGAGCTCAACCCGGGCGCCAAAATCACCTTTGTGCAGGCCGGTGAAGGTGCCTACGACTCGTGGATCAACACCCAGCTGATCGGCGGCACCGGCCCGGACGTGTTCTGGAACCCGCTGTGGATCCTCAACCAGTTTGCCGACGAGGGCAAGGTCGTGCCGCTCAACGACTATCTCGAGCTGCCCAACAAGTACGTGCCCGAGTCTACCAGCCCGTGGAAGTCGACCTTTAAGAATCCCTACATCACGACCATCTCGCCCAAAGGGCAGTGGGGCGGTATCCCGCTCGACCTGGTCTCGACGGGCGTCTACACCAACGTCGACATGTTCAAGTCGGTGGGCATCGACGTCAAAGCCGAGATTGTGCCCGAGCTGGGTTCGCCCAAAGACTGGGCTACCCTGATCAGATGGTGCAAAACGTTAAAAGAAGCCGGCTACTGGGCATTCTCCAACGGCGGCTACATCCTCAAGCGCTGGCTGCAGTGGGCATTGGTCGACCAGCTCTTCTGGCACCTGATCCCCGAGTTCGACAAGCTCAACTACCAGCCCGCCCTGCCGGCACTCTATCAGGAGGGCATGATCTCGCAGGAAGAGGTCGTGATGCAATATGCCTGCGAGGGCTGGAAGGCCTTTGAGGAGCCTGCTCTGCGGGTGATGTTTGAGATATTCAAAGATCTGTCAGAGTACATGCCGGAAGGATTTGTCTCATCGGAAGATAACTTTGGCGCGCCCTATGACCTGTTTGTTACCAACCAGCTGGCCATGTTCTGGGATGGCTCGTGGTCGCTGGGGCCGATCATGCAGGATAACCGCCGCGCCTTTGAGTTCACCACTTTCTGGGTGCCGCCGATCACCAAAGAAACCACCGAGCTGGCGCACGATCCCCCGATCCTGCCGCTGGGCGCGGGCGGGTATGGCTCGATCAACTATGGCATCAACCGCAAGGTGCTCGAGGCCGGCGCAGCGGATGCCTGCATCGACTGGCTGATGTTCCTGACGACGCCCGAAAACGACGAGATGATCGTCAACGAGGTGCCCAGCTTTATCCCCTCCAACAAACAGGCCAAAAGCCTGCCCGAGGTGGAGAGCATGTTTGTGGGTGAGACACGCCTGGTGGCAGCGCCCGGCAGCACCTGGAAGATCCCGCGCGACTGGTTCAGCTACCAGGAATCCAAGTACAGCGACTCATTCGAGCGGGAACTGACCCTCTACCTGCTGGGTGAGCAGGATATGGATCAATTTATGGCCAACATGAAGGCCGCCGCCGACGAGGCCTTGCCGGCCACGATTCGCGCGGCTGCCATGCAATACAGCGATTCCGGTTCGTGGGATCTGACCAAATGGACCTGCCAGCCCGACGTATAGGGCGGCGAAAGGGGAGACCATGACTCGCTGGCCGTTCGAGGACAATGCTACCCATAACAGCTGGTCGCGCATCCGCGCGACCGGCTTTTGCGTTGAGGTGCCGGGCTGCATCTATGACGGCGCCCGCCTGGATGGCGGCATGCCGTTGGGAGGCCTGGGCACCGGCTACATCAACCTGGAAGGCGACGGCCGCTTTGGGCTGTGTTCAGCCCTCAACGACATCGTGCCGCCGCGCAAACTCTTTTTCGACTGGCTGACTCTCGAGGCCGAGGGCGTGCGTTTGCCGCTCTCGTCCGCGCCGATCTCCTACTTTGGGCACTACCCGGTAGCCGATCTGCTGGCGGAATTTCGCGAGGTGCCGCTGGCGCTGGGGCTGCGCGCCTTTACGCCGCTCATCCCCGGCGATGCTGCTGCCAGTAACCTGCCGGCTGCCCTGTTTGAGCTGGCGCTGACCAACCGCGGCGACCATGCCATGCGCGTCTCGCTGGAGCTCGAGATGCGCGCTCCCGAACCCAAAACCGGCGGGCTGCTGTGGGCCGGCGAGGGCGTGACATGCTCGCGTGCCGGCGAACGCGTCAGCGGTGCGGCGGCCGTCGAGCTGGCTGCCGGCGAGACCCGCCATATCCGCTTTGTGCTGGCGTGGTATCTGCCCAACTGGCGCGATTCGGGCAACGAGGCGCACGTGCACCGCTACGGCACGCGCTACAGCTCGGTGCAGGATGTAGCCGAGCACGCCCTCGAGCACTATGATACGCTGCTTGCGCGGGTGCTGGGCTGGCAGGCGGTGCTGTACGGCGCCGAGATGCCCGGCTGGATGGCGGACGCGCTCGTGCAGGGCCTGTATTCGCTGGCCAAGAACACTGTATGGATCGCCAAGACGCGCCACGACGAGTGGTGGCCCGAGGACGGGTGGTTTACTCACAACGAGTCGCACACCGGCTGCCCGATCACCGAGACGATGGTCTGCCGCATGCACGGCCATTTTCCGGCGCTGTTTTTCTTCCCGGAGCTGGAATACTCGACCCTCGTGGCCTTCCGGCACTTTCAGATCGCAGATGGCGAGATACCCTTTTCGTACGGCGCGCCCACCTCGATGCGCGACCCGCGCTATCACTGCCAGCACCCGCTCAACCCCGGGCAGTACGCCCAGATGGTTTGGCGGCTGTGGCGGCGCACTGGCAACCGCGCCAAGCTGGAAGCGCTCTATGATTCTGCCAAGCGCGCCATCCGCTACCAGTACTCACTGGATGACGACGGCGACGGCCTGATCAACGAGCAGGCGCATGTGGGGCCGGGCGAGAACTGGCCCGCCAACCAGTTTTACGATATCTGGCCCTGGCAGGGCACCTCGGCCTATGTGGCCGGCACCTGGCTGGCGACGCTTACCTGCGGCGAGGCGCTCGCCCAAGCCGTCGGCGACGAGGCCTTTGCCGCTGAATGCCGTGAGCGCCTGGAGCGCGGCAAGCAGGCCTATGAAGACAAGCTGTGGAACGGCGCGTTCTACCGTGTTTGGGCCGACCCGGCCAACGGCGAACAGCTCGACGTCTCGCTGGGCAACCAGCTGATGGCCGAGTGGTGCACCTCGGTGGCGGGCCTCGAGGCGGCGCTGCCGCCCGAGCATGTTGCCACGGCACTCGACACCGTGTGGGAATGGAACGTGGCGGCCACCCCCTACGGGGCTGTCAATGCCGCGCAGGGTCCCGCCGAGCGCTACGCCTCGGGTTATTCGCTGGTCAACGACTTTGGCGAACACACCTTTGTGGGCGAGAACCTGTGCACAGCCATGACCTATCTGTACCGCGGGGAGCGCGAGCGTGGGCTGGAGGTCGCCAAACGCATTTATGAAGCGATCGCGCTCAAGACCCTTTCGCCCTGGAACCAGCGCTGCCTGATCAGCTCGTATTCGGGCCTGCCGGTGTGGGGCGACGACTATTATTCCAACCTGGCGGTCTGGGCGCTGCCGATGGCGCTGGCGGGCCAGGATGTGGCATCCTTCAGCGCACCGGGCGGGCTGCTGGCCAAGCTGCTTGCGGCCGCCAACCATAAGTAAATCAAGGAGGTCGAATGAGCAGCACACGCAAGTTTGTGCCCAACCGCTTTGCCGGCAAGGTCGCCATCGTCACCGGCGGTTCGTCAGGGATCGGCCGATCGATCGTCGAGGAGCTGTGCCGCGAGGGCGCGCGGGTGGCGTTTTCCGGTATCAGCGAGATCGGCATCACCACCGCCCGCGAGTTCAGCGAGGCCGGCTATGATGTGCACTTTATCCAGGGGGATATGGAAGAGGAATCCACTTGTCATAAAGTAGTGGATGCAGCTCTGGCGCGCTACGGGAAGATCAACTATCTGGTCAACAACGCCTTTTCTTTCACCGCCAAGGGGCGCGACGCCACCCGCAAAGAGTGGCAGCGCAGCATGATGGTCGGCCCGGTGGGTTACGCCACGATGGGCGCTCTGGTAGCCGAGCCGATGCGCGCGGTTGGGGGCGGGGCGATCGTTAACACGTCGAGCATCTCGGCCTTTATCGCCCAGCCGAACCGCTGGACCTATAACGCCGCCAAAGGCGCGGTGCTCAACCTGACGCGCTGCATGGCGCTCGATCTGGCGCCGCTGGGCATCCGCGTCAACAGCATCAGCCCCGGCTGGATCTGGACGCGCGAGGTGTTGAAGGCGGCCGCTATCGACGGCGGGGGCCGCGAAAAGTGGGATCCCATCTGGGGCGAATACCATATGCTCGCCCGCTGCGGCGAGCCGGTCGAGTGTGCCGGCCCGGTCCTGTTCCTGCTTTCCGACGATGCCTCGTTCATCACCGGCACCGACCTGGCGGTGGATGGCGGTTACTGTGGCATGGGCCCCGAGGGGCTCGGGCGCACCACCGTCATCGCCGGCTCGGACTGAGGGGGATGACCATGTTGGATCTGCCGATTGTCGATACTCATCTGCACGTGTGGGATACGGCTGTCCTACGCTATCCCTGGCTGGATGGCAACGACCTGCTCAACCGCCCCTACCTGCCCTCCGATTACCGGCGTGCTACGGCCGGCTATAACGTCGAGCAGATGGTCTTTGTGCAGGCTGAGGCCGACTTTAGCTTGTTCGCAGAAGAGGCTGCCTGGGTCACGCTGCTTGCGCGCGACGAACCGCGCATTGCCGGCATAGTGGCGTGGGCGCCGCTTGAGCTGGGAGATGGCGCGCGCCCGGCACTCGAGGGATTGGCGCGCAACCCGCTGATGCGCGGGATCCGGCGCATCATCCAGTTCGAGCCGGATATTGATTTCTGCCTCAGGCCCGATTTCGTGCGCGGCGTGCAGGCCCTGCCGGATTACGGCCTGAGCTTTGATATCTGCATCAACCCGACCCAGCTGGCCAACACCATCCTGTTGGTGGAGCAGTGCCCGCGGGTGTGCTTTGTGCTGGATCATATCGCCAAGCCCAACATCGCCGAACGCGAATGGCAGCCGTGGGCCGCGCAGATTCAGACCCTGGCCGGGTTCGATAACGTGTGCTGCAAGCTATCGGGCCTGGTGACCGAGGCCGACCACGCCGCCTGGCAGGAACCCCAGCTGCAGCCCTACCTCGAGCACGTGGTGGGTGCTTTCGGCACGGAGCGGGTCATGTTCGGCGGCGATTGGCCGGTGGTGCTGCAGGCCAGCCCGTGGGCACGCTGGATCGAGGCGCTCTCAGCGGCGCTGACGGGGCTCGCGCCCGGGGAACGCGCGGCGGTGTTTGCCGGCAATGCGCGCCGGTTCTACCGCCTGGAGTCGCAGGCGTGAGGGCTATCGACCTGAGCTGCTGGCGCGCCTTGGTGACGGGCGGCGGGGCGGGCATCGGGCGGGCCTGTGCGCATACCCTGGCACAGGCCGGCGCGCAGGTGGCCGTGTGCGACCTGAATTTGGCTGCCGCGCGCGAGACGGTGGCGTCGGGCTGCCCGGACGGCATGGCGCTTAAATGCGACGTCTCAGACGAGCGCAGCGTCGCGGCCATGGCGGAGGCGATCGAGGCGGCGTGGGGCGGGATCGATATCCTGCTCAACAATGCCGGCGTAATATCGTTTCGCCGCGGGCTCCAGGCTATCACCCCGGAGGAATGGGACCGCGTGATAGCCGTCAACCTGCGCGGGCCCTACCTGGTGTGCCGCGCCTTTACCGAGGGCATGAAAACGCGCCGCAGAGGACGCATCATCAACTTTTCGAGCATGTCGGCGCACGTCGGCGGGATCGAGGTGGGCGCGCATTACGCGGCGTCAAAGGCCGGCATTTTGGGCCTGACGAGGACGCTTGCCAAAGAGATGGCCCCGTTCGGCGTGACGGTCAACACCATCGCGCCGGGCTTTACCCATACCGGGCCGGTGGTCAACCAGCTGGCCGGGCGCGAGGCCCAGTTCGACGCCGCCGTGCCGCTTGGCAGGTTGGGCGAGGTCACCGATGTGGCCGACGCGGTGCTCTTTCTGGCCAGCCCGCTGGCGGGGTATCTCACTGGTCAGACGCTGGACGTCAACGGCGGGCAGACGATGCGCTGAGGCGCTTGCGCCAAATCCACCGCTGGATAAGATAAGGTCAGCCTGACGAGGAGCTGACCATGCCCGATAACGCGCGCCCCAACATTCTGATCGTGCAGAACGACCAGTTCGGGGGTGCCGCGCTCGATCCCGGACATCCGTGCCGCACGCCCAATGCCGACCGTCTGGCGGCCGAGGGCGTGCGCTTTTCACAGACCTATACCATCGCGGCGCACTGCTGCCCCTCGAGGGCCAGTTTCATGTCGGGGCTGTATCCCTCGCGGCACGGCATCCGCAACAACGTGCTGAATGCCACCGCCCAGGCAACCAGCCTGCGCCCCGGCACGCGCCTCTTTAGCGAGGCCCTTCAGGAGGCGGGCTACCGTCTTGCCTTTGCCGGCAAGTGGCACGTGTGTGCCGACGAGCGTCCGCGCGACCGCGGCTGGCAGGAAAGCGATCTGGTGACCTCGGTGGCTCCCGAACACCATGGGCGCACCTGGGCGCAGTGGCGCGCATACGCCGAGAGGCTCGACGACAGCGCCCCGCGCGGCCGCGGCGAGATCCTGCGGCCCGGCTGGGGGCGTTACCGCCTGTACGGCACCGCCGCCGATGACCCCGTCTCGGCGCCCTTGCCGCGCGGCGACTGGAACATTGTGCAGGCCGGCATCCGTGCCCTGCAGGGGCTGACGGCGGATCAGTCGTCGCCGTGGTGCTGCTACATCGGACCCAACGGCCCGCACGACCCGTACATCATCCCCGAACATTATGCCACCATGTACGACCCGGCCGATGTGGCATTGCCGCCCAACTACCGCGACGATTTCGCCGACAAGCCCAGAGTGCTGCAGCGTCTGCGGCGCGAGCGCTGGTCGCAGCTGACGGATGACGAGGTGCGCGAGGCCATCGCCCACTATTGGGGCTATTGCACCCTGCAGGATGACCTGCTCGGGCTGGTGCTGGAGGCGCTCGACCGTACCGGACAGGCCGCCAACACCCTCGTGCTGTACTGTTCCGACCATGGCGATTACGCAGGCGCGCACGGCTTGTTTGCCAAGGGCGTGGCAGCCTACGAGGAGGCCTACCGCATCCCCTGCGTGATGCGCTGGCCGAACGGTATCGCCAGAGCGGGACGCACCGAGGATTGCTTTGTGAGCATGGTCGACTTTGCGCCGACATTCGCCGAGCTGGCCGGCGCCGAGCTGCCGGATGTGCACGGCCGCAGCCTGCTGCCCTGGCTGCAGGGCATGTGCCCAGACGACTGGCCGGATGCCATCCATACCCAGTTTGACGGCGTCGAGCTCTATTATACCCAGCGCATGCTGCGCACCCGCGGTTGGCAGCTGACCTATAACGGCTTTGATGAGGATGAGCTCTACGACTTGCGCGCCGACCCGCACTGTCTGCACAACCTGGCGCTCGACCCGGCCTATGCGCCGGTGATGCGCGAGCTGTATGCGCGTATGTGGGCGCAGGCCGAGCGCACCACCGACTATGCCTGCAACGATTATATCCCCGTCTCGTTCGCGCCCTGGGGCCCGATGGAAGGCCTGCGGACGCCCTGAAAGGAGCACAAATGCCGTATCCGAAAGACTTTATATGGGGGGTGGCTACCGCGGCCGCCCAGATCGAGGGCGGCGCGCGCGACGGCGGGCGCGGGCCGAGCATCTGGGATGCCTACGCCGCCGCCGGCAAGATCAAAAACAACGACACCCCCTCGGTGGCGTGCGACAGCTACCACCGCTTTGAGACCGATCTGGCCAATTTAAAGGCACTGGGGGTCAATTCATACCGCCTGTCGATCGCCTGGCCGCGGGTGATGCCCTCCGGCACGGGCGCGCTCAACCCGGCGGGGCTCGCTTACTACCGGCGCGTGTTTGAATCCCTGCTAGAGGCCGGCATTGCCCCCAACGTGACGCTGTATCACTGGGATCTGCCGCAGGCCCTCGAAGAGCGCGGCGGGTGGCTGAGCCCCGATAGCGGTAAGTGGTTTGCCGATTACGCCGACGCCATGTTTCGGCAATACGGCGACATTGTGCCGATGTGGGTCACGATCAACGAGCCGATCGCGGTCTATGTCGGTTACGGACTGGGCTGGTTTGCCCCAGGCTACAAGGATATCGCCCGCGGCAACCAGGCACGCCACAACGTGCTGACGGCGCACGGCCGCGCGGTGGAGGCCTTCCGGGCTTCGGACGCAGTCGGCAAGATCGGCATCGTCATCGATATCTGGAAGCGCCACCCCGCCACCGATTCAGAAGCCGATGCGGCCATGGTGATCGATCAGGATGAGGATAACTGGAAGTTTTACACCGACCGCGTCTTTGCCGGGCGCTACAGCGACTATCTGCTCAAAAAGCTCGGGCGCGAGGGTACGCTGATGACGATCGGCCCAGACGACCTGCGTCTGGGCGCCGTGCCGCTCGACTTTTACGGCCTCAACTGTTACAACCGCGTGGTGGTCTCGGCCGAAAAAGAGGACAAGCGCGACCCCGGCACTGGCGGCAACCCGCACCTCGAGCCGCAGTTTTACGATCGTGTGATTTATGACGCAGTGCACCTCCTGCGCGGGCTCTATAACCTGCAGCTGCCCATCTATGTCACCGAGAACGGCACGTTTTTTGGCGCCGAAGAGGTGCCCGACGAGCGGGGCATCGTGCAGGATCGCTACCGCCAGCGTTACCTGGCGGCTATGCTCGAGAGCGTCGAGATGCTGCTGAAGGAGGGCATCGACCTGCGCGGCTATTACCTGTGGAGCCTGATGGACAACTTTGAGTGGACTGCCGGCTACAGCGTGCGTTACGGCATCCTGCGCACCGATTTCACCACTCTGGCGCGCACCTGGAAGGCCTCGGCCTACTGGTACCGCGATTATATCCGCCGCGCGAGCGGCAGGGAGGCCGCCAATGCGTAAGTGGGATGCCGGCAAGCTGCAGCGCGTGCTCAGCGAGCGCATGCGCGCAGATATCGCCTCGTGTGAGATCGGCGGCGCCATGGCGCTCGTCTCGCAGGACGGCCGCGAGTTGTGCCGCGTGGTGGAGGGCCTGGCCGATGTTGAGGCCGGCGTCAAGCTGCGCGACGACCACATCTTTTTGCTGGCCAGCATGACCAAAGTCGTCACGGCGGCGGCGGTGATGCGCGAGTGGCAGCGCGGCGCGCTCTCTCTGGGTGACGCGGTGGCCGACTATCTGCCCGCCTACAGGCACATGACGGTCGGCAAGCTCGACGAGGCGGGTCGGGCCGTGCCCGATCATCCCGCTCAGACGACGCTCACCATCCGCCACCTGCTCACCCATACCTGCGGGGTCAACAGCGGGCCGGTCGGCAACGCCCAGTGGGAAGCCGCCCCGCCCGAGGTGTTCGAGACCGAGACGACGCTGGTGGATCATTTCGCCACCACCCTGCTCGATTTCGAGCCCGGCAGCGCCATGGCCTACAGCGGCATCGGCGGACTGGATATCGCCGCGCGCATCGTCGAGATCACCTCGGGGATGGCGATCGAAGAGTACCTGGCAGAGCACATCTTTGTGCCGCTCGGTATGCGCGATACCACCTATACCCCCACGGATGCCCAGCTGGCCAGGCTGGTGCGCATGCACGACTGCGTGGAGGGTAAATCCGTATCGCTGCCGGTTGTCGAGCACAGGGTGCTGGGCATGCCCCCATCGCTGCATTCGGGGAGCGCGTCTCTGATGGGCACGGCCGACGATTACCTGCACTTTGCGGAAATGTGGGCCAACGCCGGGCGCTATGCCGGCCAGCAGGTGCTGGATGTGAGCACCGTCGCGGTATCCGCCAGCGGCTGGCTGCCGCACGACCTGCCGGGGCTGTGGCCGGGCATGAACTGGTCGGCCGGCATGTACGTGCGCCACGCCGGCGTGCTCACCCCCGGATCGTTTGGCTGGAGCGGCGCCTTTGGCACGCACTTTTGGGCGGATCCGGCCAACCGTCTGGCGGCCGTCTATATGCGCAACTCGGCGCAGGCTAATGGGGCAGGCGCGGCTACCGCCGCCCGCTTTGAAGCCGACGTGATGTCGTGTGCGCTGGATTAAGACCCCGGGTTGAGCAGCCCGCGCGCCGCGGTGATCAGCTCAGCGGTGTTTTCGAGC
This sequence comes from Chloroflexota bacterium, assembly GCA_012729455.1. Taxonomy (GTDB): domain Bacteria; phylum Chloroflexota; class Anaerolineae; order UBA1429; family UBA1429; genus JAAYDC01. The sequence goes on from JAAYDC010000017.1 coordinate 15,700, forward strand.
GTTACATAATCGGCGGGAACATCGTAGGAATCCAGCAGGGAGCGCATTTCGGCGTCCAGGTTCTTGTTGCCCTTCAGCACGCAGAACATGGTCCGCATGATAAGCTTGTGCCCCAGGCGCAGCCGGTTATAGTCAAAGCCGCCGCGCATGTAAAAGCGGGGCAGCTCCTCGCCGGGCTTCAGGTTGGTGCTCCACAACCTCTGCATGTCGGCTTCTGTGCCGGCCAGGTAGCCCACCGCGCCAAGGATTATTCTGGCGCCGCGCGGTGCGCAGCGGTCATAAAAGGCGCGCCAGCCGTTGATGCGGTTGGCGTACACCCCGCCCAGGTAGATCAGCAGATTGCAGCCTGCCACCTCAGAGGGCTGGCAGCGTGAGCCTTCCAGCAGTTGGGCGTCGAGCGCCTGGGCGATCAACTCGGCATAACGGCGCGTATACCCATACATCGAGCGATACACGACCACACAGCGCGGCATGGCGTACCTCGTATAGACTGGTGTTATCGACTATACGACGGTGCTCAAGCATAGATACGAGGAAGCGGTGTTCTTAACCAAACTGTTACAAAGGATCCGCCAGTTGATCCCAGCGGCAGCTGCCGCGTACGTCGCCCCTGAGCTGAGTGACAACCGCCAAGCCGTAAAAGCGCGTCGAACCATGGCCCGAGCGATACATCACTGCCAAGCCCGGCATTTCGTACCTCTCAAGGCGGCTCGGTCAGCGCAATTCGTACACCAGCTGGTGCCAGCGATAGCCCTCGCGTTCGAACGAGTCGGCCTCGTCGCTCGCGGCAACGAGCTGCAGGCCCACCCTGGCGCACTCGGCGCTGAGCTCGTCGGGCGAAAGGGGGGTGAACAAACGCCCCTGGGCGTCGCGATGGGCCGGCGTCAGGCCAGGGCGTTCGGCCGGCACCGAGATCAGCAGCCTGCCGCCGGAGACGAGCAGAGCCGCCATGGCGCGCAGAGCCTCGGGCAGCTGCGTTCGCTCGAGGTGCATCAGCACCGCCAGGCACAGCAGACCCTCGTACATCCCGCCAAAGGGGTTGACGAGTTCGGGCAGGCCGCCGGGGGCCACCCGCCCCAGCAGCTGCGGGTGCAGCTCCAGCGCGGCAGAGAGCATCGCCATAGAGGGCTCCACGCCATAGGCCTGGTAGCCCAGCTCGAGCAGCTTGGCCACCTCACGGCCGGTGCCGCAGCCGATATCGAGCACCCGGGAGCCCGCGCTAAAGGTCGCGGTGATCAGCTCGATAAAAGGCGATTGCAGCGCCTCGTAGCGCAGCGCCAGTTCGGCGGCGTGGGCATCGTAATAGGCCAGTGTTTCACGGTCGGTCATACCAGCACCCTCACGAGAGTGAGGGATATTATAGCGGCTGCCTAGTGCACCGCGAAATCAGAAAGGACGCTATGACTGCTCAATCCAACATCCTGCTAATCCATGCTGACCAGTGGCGCTACGACTGTGTAGCCGCCAACGGCCATCCGCTCCTGCAGACCCCGCACCTCGACCGTCTGGCAGCAGAGGGTGTGCGTTTTACGCACGCCTTTACCCCGAGCCCGATCTGCGTGCCCGAGCGCAACTGCCTGCTGCACGGCCAGTGGGCCACGCGCCACGGCTGCATCACCAACTATGATTCTGAGGCGCCCAAGCCGGTTGAGGGCACGCCGATCACCTTTACGCGCGTATTAAAGGAAGCCGGCTATTACCTGGGCTATGTGGGCAAGTGGCACGTGCGGCGCGATAAAGAGCCTACCGACCCCATGTACGGCTATGACGATTATGTTTCCGAGGACGCCCCTTATGCCGAGTGGCGCGCTGCCCAGGGCTATGCGCCCGGCCCGCACACCAACGGCTGGTTTGGCGAGGTCGATCCGCACATCCCGCCCGAGGGCAGCCGGATCGTTTGGGGCGTCGATCGCGCGCTCGAATACATCCGCCGCGGCCAGGAGCGGGGCGGGCCGTGGATGGTGCGCTGGGATCCCGTCGAGCCGCACCTGCCCAACGTGGTGCCCGAGCCGTACGCCTCGATGTATCCGCCCGAGACGATCGCGCCGTGGCCGAGCTTTCCTGATCCGCTGGTGGGCAAGCCCTACATTCAGGTTCAGCAGCGCCGCACCTGGAAGGTCGACGGCTGGGGCTGGGAGCGCTGGGCGCCGATCGTCAGCCGGTATCTGGGCGAGATCAGCCTGCTGGATTTCGCCGTCGGCCGGCTGCTGGCGGGGCTGGAGCGCCTGGGCGAGCGCGACAACACCCTGGTGGTGTTCACCTCCGACCACGGCGACCTGTGCGGCGGGCACGGCATGATGGACAAGATGCACATCATGTACGAAGACGTGGTGCATGTGCCGCTCATCGTGCGCTGGCCGGGCGTGGCGCCTGCCGGCCAGGTGCAGGATGCCTTTATCTCGCACGCCCTCGACCTGGCAGCCACCTTTTGCGAGGCGGCCGGCGCCGAGATCCCCGCGGGCTTTCAGGGCGAGAGCCTGGTGACCTGTTTGCGCGATGGGGTGGGGCCGGAGCGCGACGGCATCGCCTCGACATTCGCCGGCAACCAGTTCGGGCTTTATTCGCAGCGCATGTGGCGCGAACGGCGCTGGAAGTACATCTGGAACCCGACCGCCGAGGACGAGCTCTACGACCTCGAAACCGACCCGGGCGAGGTCACCAACCGTGCTACTGATCCGGCTTGTGCGGGGCTGCTGCAGCGCCTGCGCGAACGGCTGGTGGCGTGGATGGAGGCCACCGACGACCCGCTCCTCAACCAGTGGACGCGCCCGCAGCTACTGGAGGGCTTAAAGGTCTAGCTTGGCGCGCACTTATTGCGGCTCTATACTGTGCCCATGCAAGGCTTACGTCGGCTTGATTGCCGATGGCGGTTCAGGAGCAGGTTTTGTTGATCAGTAACACCTCGCAATTGGCGCTGACGGTGCTCGACCCGCAGGCGCGCGCCGCTTATGCCGCGCAGCCTTTTGTATGGCGCGCGCTCAACGAGGCGGCGCTCCCTCGCGAGCGTACGGCGCGAGAAGCGCTGCTCGCCGACCTCGAGGGGCTCCTGCGGCGCGGCGATCTCGGCGCCTTTACGCTCATCCCGGAAAACCTCGCCAGCAACTATCTGGTGGATATCGGCAATGGCCAGCGCATCAGCCGCAAGGTGTACGTGCGCCACCCGGCTGCGCCCGATCAGCTGATCGTCGCCGGCGGGGTGGGGCAGGTGCGCCCGGATGCGGACGGCGCGCGCCTGACGCTCGAGACGCCCCTGGTGGGCGCCACCCTGCACGGCACCTTTCCCGATCTGCCGCGTTCGGCCATGTCGGCGGCGCATCCTACCCCCCAGAAAGGCCTCGAGAGCCGCCCCAACGTCGATCCGCTGGGGGCGCTCAGCGTGGGCGTGGCAGAGCGCAAATACGCCAACGCCGCGGCCCTATCCGATACGCGCTACCCGGTGATCAGCAACCTCGCCTGGGGCACCATCGGCGAGGGCGGCGCCGCCTTTTATGTGTATGCCCTGCCCTCAGACGCGCGCATGGCCACCGACCTGCTGCAGGGCGAGGATCCTGCACAGGCCGTGGCGGCGCTGGGGGCGTATCTCGCGGTGGGACAGCGCTTTATGCGCGCCCTGCGCGCCCTGCACGAGGCGGGCTATATCCACAACCAGCCGCATCAGGGCAACCTTTACACCTACAGCCGCGGACGCATTGTGGTGGCGGATCTCGACAGCCTGCAGGAACTCGCACCCTTTAGCACGATGTGCTCCGAGGGCGACACTCTGTCGCCCAGAGCGTTTGGCGTGCTTGTCAACGTGCAGGTGGCGGCCTGCAGCATCGCCCATCTGGCGTGGCTCGAGCACCTTGGCGGCTGGCTGCGGCGCGGTCAGACGGAGGGCCTCGAGCGGCTCGACACGCTGTACGCCGATATTGTCATCGCCCTGGTGCGCGGCTACCTGCCTGGACTGGCAGAGGGGGCTTGCACCGCCTTTCGCGAGCAGGCACGCCGCTACTGTGCTGGGCTGTTCACCCGCGGACGAGCCGGCACCGCGCGTCTGACGGGCGCCGAGGCATACGAAGAGGACGTCTGGGGGCTGCTTTTTACGCGCATCCTGCTGGATACGGATTGGTGCACATGCTTTGGTGCCCGCTACCTTGCAAAAGATATGGACGGTGAGCTGTATACTGACCTGATGATCTCGCAGCGTGCCCAGCGCGCCATGAGCGCCTATCGGCTGCCCTTTGTCCGGCGTCGTACGCCGCAGGGGGGGGCGTGAATAGGCTGCGGCGTCGTATGTCGTTCTCGCAAGCCTCTTTTCTGGCGTTCCTGCTGCTCATCCTTGTGGGAACGGGCGCGCTGATGCTGCCTGTTTCTACGCGCCCCGGCCGGGTGACGCAACTGACGGACGCGCTCTTTACTGCGACCAGCGCTGTGTGCGTGACGGGCCTTTCGGTAGTGGATACCTATACCCACTGGAGTCTTGTGGGCCAGCTGGTGATCCTGCTCCTGATCCAGGTCGGCGGTTTGGGCTTGATGATCCTGGTGATCGGCGCGTTCTCGGTGCTGGGCAAGCGCATTGGCTTGCAGGAACGAGCTTACCTACGCGATTCGACGGGCTCTGCCTCGCTTTCGGGTATGGTGGTGCTTGTCAAGCACATCCTGCTTTATTCCGGGGTGATCGAAGCAGTCGGTACGGCCTTTTTAGCGATCCGCTTTGTACCGCAGTTCGGGATATGGCGTGGACTCTATATGGCCATGTTTCACGCCATCACCAGCTTTACGCATGCTGGTCTCGACTTGATGGGCATCCGGCAGCCATTTTCCTCGATGAGCGCCTATGTGGACGATCCGCTGGTGCTCCTCACCATGGTAGCGCTTATCACCCTAGGTGGGCTGGGCTTTATCGTGTGGGAGGACCTGGTGCGCTACCGCTTACGGTGGCAGCACTGGTCGCTGCAGACCAACATCGTACTGGTGACTAACACCTTTTTACTGCTGGGCGGAATGGTGTGCCTGTACGTTTTCGAGGCTGACGCCAGCATGGCGGGTATGCCCGTGTGGCAGCGGCTGGTGGTGTCGCTCTTTTACTCAGCCAGTGCGCGCACGGCCAGTTTCCATTTGCTTGATCCGGCGCGGCTGACTTCAGCCAGCTCGCTGTTGATGGCCGGGCTGATGTTGATCGGCGGGAGCCCGGGTTCAATGGCTGGCGGCATCAAAACTACCACCTTTTTTGTGCTGGTGATGGCTCTGGTGCAATTTACCAGCGGACAGCCGGATGTGGTGGTCTTTCGAAAGCGCATCGACAAGACGGCCCTGCACCGTGCCACAGTCATCGCTACGCTGTATCTGCTGCTCGTGGCGGTATTCAGCGTGCTGATCAGTGCGGTAGAGAGGCTGCCGGTGATGCCGGTTGTGCATGAAGTGATCTCGGCGCTGGCTACGGTGGGCTTTTCGACGGGCATCACAGCCAACCTGGATACCTTTTCGCGCATCTGCTTGGTGATACTGATGTTTGTCGGCCGCCTCGGCGGCTTTACTCTGATGGCACTCTTTGGGTTCGGCAGGCGCATCGCTGGGCTGCAACGGCCCGAGGAACAGGTCCTGATCGGCTAAGAGGGAGGGGCTATGCAATCGTTTCTTATAATTGGCATGGGCGTTTTCGGCACGCACTTGGCAGCTGGGCTGCAGCGCCTCGGCAACGAGGTGCTGGTGATCGACAAGAATCCGCAGCGCATCGAAGAGATCTCGGTCGACTTTGACAACGCCTATACCGGCGATTGCACCAACCCGAACATACTTAAATCGATAGGAGTCAACAACTTTGACCGCTGTGTGGTGGCGATCGGCGAGGATTTTTACGCCTCGATCGAGATCCTGACGCTGCTAAAAGAGATGGGTGCCCGGTATGTGATATCAAAAGCCAAGATGGAGCGCCAGGCCAGTATCCTGACCAAGCTGGGGGCAGATGAGGTGGTCTATCCTGAACGCGACATGGCTGATCGCTTGGCGATGCGCTACCATGCCGGCAGTATCACTGAATACTACATGTTGCAGGGTGGGATGGCGCTATTTGAGCTGCCCGTGCCAGAAAAGTGGGTGGAGCACAGCATTGGCGATCTGGATATCCGCAAGCGCTACCAGGTGACGGTGGTGGCGATCAAGCGCGGTGAGGCGATGCTGCCCAATCCTGGGCCGGCACAGGTGCTGGAGGCCGGCGACGTGCTGGTGACGCTAGGAGATTCCGAACAGGTCGCCAGACTGCGATTTTAGGGGGAAGGATATGGATATCGCCGCGGGGCACCTCTTTATGCAGGCGCGCGCGTATGTGCCCGAGGCGGCCGGAAGGCTGCCGGCGGGGTTTGCCTTTGGCGGGCTTGAGCGCCGCGAGTTTTACACCTGGGCGACGATGCACTTTGACGCATCGAACCAGCACGCCTACCTGCCGATGATGCTGCGCTACTATGCGCAGGTGTATGCCCCATGGGAGGACGAATTCTTCCGCCAGGTGCGCACCGTGCGCCAGGATGGGCGCATTATCGCCAGCTGTTTCAAGTGGCGAGCCTACCGCGCGGTGACGACCGTACACTGGTTCAGGGTGCTGCCGGCTTTCGAGGGGCGCGGCATCGGGCGGGCATTGCTGGGCGAGGTGCTGGGGGCGCTCAAGCCGCAGGAATGGCCGGTGTACCTGCACACCCATCCGGCCAGCTACCGCGCCATCAAGCTCTATACCGATTTCGGCTTTCGCTTGATAGAAGACGAGCGCATTGGCACGCGCAGCAATTCCTTGCGCGCGGCGCTGCCCTGGTTGCGCGCGCGCATGCCGGAGGGGGTGTTCGCGAGTCTGCGCAGCGAGCCCGCCGATGCTGCCTTGGTGGCCGCAGCGGCGAGCAGAGAGGTCAGCGAGTTCTAGGGGGATGACAGAGATGGCTCGCTGAGGTGGAGAAAACCCTCACTAAAGGCCGCCGGGAAAATGAAAGCCTTGACCTTGAACTCGGCGCCGAAATCGACGCGGATAATATCGCCCTCGATGGCGCTCACCACGCCGCGCCCAAAGGAGCGATGATAGACAGGTGTGCCCTCCGCCACGCCCGAGGTATCCACCACGACATGCAGGCGCGCGGGCGCTACAGGCGCAGCCGGTTTAGCAACGGGCGGCGCCGGCGGAGGCTGGTGGGCTGCTGAGGAGCTCGCCTTGACTTGCGGTGCGGGGGCAGAGGCGGACGGCGCCGAGAGGCTCTCTAGGGCATCCTCGGATTGCGCACAAGCACGCGGCGAGCGAACCACCAGCATGGCTTTGTCCTCATCTTCATCCTCATCCTCGTCGCTCACTTCAGGCGGTGGCGCATCCGGCAGCTCGCGAGCGAGGTAGCCGTCAAAGACCATTCCCGCCTGGCGCGAGCGGTCCAGTTCCTCATAGTCCTCAGCGCTCAGCACCGTATCATAGAGCCCCACGGGCTGCTTTTTGTGGCGGCTGGGCAGGCCGGTATATTCCAGCGAGTCATCCTCATAGCGCTTGAACTGGTAAACGGCATCGTTCATCAGCGGGGCGTTAAAGACGTTCAGTTCGCACAACAGGTTAAAGTCTTTGACCTCCAGCCCCGTGACGCGCTTGAACAGGCCTGGCTCGAGTTGGGTGATGACATCCTTTAGGCTATGTTCGCGGAAATCCGTCAGATACATAAAGATGGGGATGCGCGTGGCGAACTTGATCAGTTTCGTCTGGATCTCTTTGCGCTTGGAACGATATTCTTTTTCTTCGTCAGAGAGGTGCTTGAGTTCCTGCGGGCTGCGCTCGACGCCATCTTTGCGGGCGTTTTTGACGGCTTCGGACTTGGAGATGATCGTACGGATATCGCTGTTCAGGCTGCGAAAGCCCTCGATGCGCATCAGGGCGTCCAGGGCGGCTGGGGTTTCGAGCAGACGCCTGAGCACCTCATCAGTGACGTTCACCAAGAGGGCGCTCTCCCAACGCTTGGCCAGGAGGGTCGACGTGGTGCCCGAGACGACCAGATCGAGGATGCCGGCAGCGTCGACCTCTTTCATCACAAAGCCGTCGTAGGCGAGCACTGGTAAAAACTTGATAAACTCAGCCACGCGCTTTTCGGGGTTGGGCTCGCTGACGTTCAACTCGCTGGCATAGCGTGAAAGCAACTGCAGGGCGCGGTCGAGCGCGAAATCAAACAAATAGCAATCATGTTTGATGATCTCTGATTTCCCATTTTCGTCCTCGACGACCCAGGGGCTCTGCGCGCGAAAGGCAGTCTGAAAATAGGTCTCTGGGCTTTTTAGGTTGCGCAGCATAAACACGCCCGACCAGGGCGGCACCGTCACACCGGTGGTCAGCTTGCCGCAGCTGAGCGTGATCGTCCGCGAATGCAGTGGATCACCCATCGCCTCCCACACCGGCGGTAAAGCCGCAACCCCTATCCCTGCTTTGGTGCCGGCAGCCACCACGATGTTAAAATCGTGGAAAAAGGCGTTCTGACGGCTGCGCAGCAGGTTTGCCATAGCATGGCACGAAGCCACATCCGGCAAGAGCCACAGGGTGTGAGTGAGCGCCTCCAATAACCTCACGTCGCCAAAGGGCATCGGCGGGCGGCCGCGCCCCTGCCTGAGCTGATCGGTGGCGCTTTCTAGGGCAGCTCCGCGGATCAGGTCGAGCCACTTTTGTACATCGTCGGCGTGTTCGAACTTGGCATTCTTTCCACGGCCGCTGGCCTTGAAGAAGAGGTTCAGGTCAAACTCGTTGAATTCGCCCTGCAGCGCGATGCGGGTGATCTCTTCGGGGATGCGGTAAGTGAGCATCACCATCCGCGGGAGCGCGGCATAGGGGTTATCGGGCCCCACCCAGGCGGCCTTGGCGCGCTGCTCGTCGCCATAGGTCCACGAATAGACCTGCTCTTCGATAAACTCGCCCGAGCTGAGCGAGCGAAAGGGAGTGCCCGAGAGGTGCAGGTAGGCGTAGGCTGTGATCGGCAGCCAGGTCTCGTTGAGGGCGTTGCCGCGATCATAGGTATCCGGGTCGGGATCGGCGATCTCGTCCTCATCGCCGCGGTCAAAAAGCGCTTGAGCCGTCTCGCGCCAGGCGCCAAAGTGATACTCGTCAAAAATCACCAGATCCCAGTTGGTCGTATGCACCCATTCGTTGTGCGGCTTGATGCTCTTGGTACGCTTGTCGTAGCCCATGAAATCCTGGAACGAGCCAAAGCAGACGATCGGCCTGCTTTTATCGGCGCGTTGGTACTGTAAATCGATGCCGTCATCACGGGCACGCGTCGGCCGGGCGACAAACTGCCAGCCCTCAAAATCAACATGCTGCTCGAGGTCGGATTGCCAGGCGGATTGCACGGCGGGTTTAAAGGTTAATACCAGCACCTTGGTGTAGCCCAGGCGCTTGGCCAGCTGGTAGGCGGCAAAGGTCTTGCCAAAGCGCATCTTGGCATTCCACAAAAAGCGCGGGATGCGCCCAGCAGCCCGTTCGCGCTCCAGGTAAGCGGCGGTTTTTTCCACGGCCTTTCTCTGCTCGGGGCGCATGCCAAAGGTGAGGGTGCGGTTTTCGGGGTTGGAGTGGCCTTCGCGCACCGCCACCCAGGCGGCGCGCACCTGATCGGGGGTACACGCGAACCACTCGCCCTCCTTGCGGACGATCCCGCGGTTTACCAGAGCTCTATGGACTTCGTAGTCTTTAAAGGTAGAGCCGTCGCTGCGTATGGCCGGCTCGCGAAAGACGACCTTCCAGGGCCGGCCGCCCGGCAGCTCCACCGGGTATTGCTCGGCGACGCGCTCATCGCCCCCGCGGGTGGTGTAGCCAACCCTGAGCAAGCCGGGATAGTTGACGTCGCTGTAGGCATAGACGGTAGGCGCCAACTCAGGGCGCGGAGAAACATATTGATCCAGCAGGTCAGTCATCGCTGGCCTCCATCGGGCGGATCATCGATTCGATAAAGGCGATCTCGTCCTCATCCAGGCCATACTTGGCGTAAAGCTCGGCGTCGCTCCAGGGTTTGGAAAAGTCCTGCATGGGGACAAAGGAGTATGCTTCTCGTGTTATATGTTGAGACACAGCAATCTGACTCACCAAAAACCTAGCAAAGCGTGTGAGAAGATAGCTGCGCATATTCCAAGCGTCATTTTCAGTATCAAAAGCTCCTGCTATCAAGTAAGTCTCGGAACAGATGGTTTTTGGTGGTAGAAGCTCAATTGTCGATAGTACACGATACATACCGTTCTTGTCCGGCTTACCTGCATGCTCAGAACTGAGGTACGAGATCATAACCTTCCACTTGTTTATTAGTTCTTTGCCAGAGGTTACTTTTTCAATGGGAAATGGACCTGTACCCTTATTATATCTCAACAACAAGTCACCCTTTTCTGGCCGCACATTTGTCGCCAACCCAAATGGCTTTCTTGCTGATACTATCTTGTCCATAGTTACAGGCTGTGTTTTGAGAACTTTTCTAATAATGTTTTCCGCCATTGGATGCCGGATAAAAGTATCAAACTCATTAAGTTCTTTACATACCGTAACGCTATTATTGTTGAATATACTAGTAAATTCACACAAACCCCGATGATCTCGATCCCATAGAAAATAGCAAATGCCCCCAGCTACATCAACGCCAGGGAAGCAATCTGTAGAATTAGGATAGTCTACAAGAGCGCGTATCCGGTTATCATTAAGCATTGCGGTTCTGAATGCACGGAGGCCTTTGCCACCTGAATACCATCTAGCAGGTATAATAAACGAAATAAAACGAGGCTTTAACTTCATAGACTGCTCAACAAATAGTTGGTATATTGGTTTAGCGCTTGCCTTATTCCCCCCATCGCTCAGCTGGTACGGCGGGTTGCCGATGATCACATCAAACTTCATATCAAAAATCCTCTCGGGGTGTACGGTGTGTAAAAAGGCATAGGCGTGGCTCTCGAGCTCCTCGGGGCGGTCGTACTGGCTTTGCGAGGCCCCGCAGAACACGCAGCGGCCATCCAGCCACTGGTGCGGCTGGCGCTGGTAGTGGATATTGCCCTCGGCGTTCTCAAAGGCCGAAAGGCTATAGATGCTGTTGGGGTACTTGCTGCCATACAGGGTGCGGCGCGTCATCAGCGAGGTGATCTCGGTGATGGCGATGCCGTACAGCTGGCGCTGAAAGATATGGTCGACGCGTTCTTGCAGATCGGGGATGGTATCCTCAAGGCCTACGATCAGGCGCTTGGCGATCTCGCGCAAAAAGACGCCCGTCTTGGTGGCGGGGTCTAAAAAGGTGGTCTCGGGGCTGCGAAAGAGCTCGGGCGGCAAGAGGTCGAGCATGTCGTTAACCACTTTGGGCGGGGTAAAGACCTCGTCGCTGGAGAGGTTGGCCAGGCACGAGAGCACGTCGGGGTTGTAGGCGATGCGCGGCGCAGCCATACTCATCTCTTAGGCCTCCTCGGGGGCGATGATCTCTAGGTAATGCACCACCTTGAACTCGGCCACGCGGCGCCCCTCGCTATCGTCGGCGGTGTCAGCAGGCTCGGGCGTGCCAAACAGGCTCAGCTGAGTCTCGGCGGGCGCGGCCCTCTCCAGCTGCGGGCCCGGGTCGGGCGTGACGGCGGGCGGGTTCAGGAGCTCGGCAAGGGTCCAGTCGGTGCGTTTGATGCGGCGGCCTGCCAGGTGCGCTCCCCAGTGCGAAAAGACCAGGGGCTGCCCGCGGCTATCCAGCAGGCTGAGGGCATCGCCGCACAGGATGTTGCGCTCCAGCACATAGCGCACAACCGCGCGGCATGCCTCGGTGGCCTCTTTTTTGTTGTTGGCGCTGTATTGCGTATTCCAGGTGTCGTACAAGCGTGACCGGCACTCGGCGGCGTTATCCTCCAGCAGCTCGACGCCGTACACGCTCATGACGGCAATCACCGACCAGAACTCGAAATCGGCGCGCCGGCGCACGCCGCCATAGCGCTTTTTGACCACATCCAGCTTGCGCTGCAGGATCGGCACCAGAAAGTTGCCCGTGCCGCAGGCCGGCTCGAGAAAGAGGCTGTCGATGCGTTCGGTCTGCAGCTTTACCAGGTCCAGCATGGCGTTGACCTCGCGCTCGGCGGTAAAGACCTCGCCGTGCTCGGCAACACGTGCTTTGGATTTGACCTGCGGGTTCATCGGTTCGCTTTTCTCGGGGCACATCCGCGTGGTAGGGTGCGGGTGTGTTTGATACCTAGCTGAACAGACGTTATCCCACTGTTAACATTTTGTCAACCTTTGTTATTAGCCACCCCCGCTCTTTCTGCTGCGCTATCCTAACCCTCACAATGTAGGAGAAATTGCAGACGCTTTTATGCTGAAAGCCGTATGATAATGAGTGTTAAGGCTCATCCTCTCCAATTCGGATTGAACGCCGAGATATTGCTGCCGTCCAATGAAAGCATTCGGTAGTAATTAACCGTGTACGTCTCCTCGTTTACCTTTTCGTGGCCGGTCATACTCATCGCGTGGAATTCCGGCAGATCCAACACTACCCCGTTGGTATCCCACGAGAAGAACCCCTCGGCTCCTGCCTGCTTCATCCGCCGTGCGATTCCCGGATATTCATGCGGCGACACGGTATGCTCCCAGGGGAATGCCGCATAGAATTTCACCCCGTATTTTTTACAGATCGGCAGGTATTGCGGGATTCCGTCGAGAACCCTGTCCACATCCGTGTCGTGATTCCGCTTGATGATATAGTCACGACCAAGCTTTTCTTTATACCGTGCCAGATCGATGGTGCCGTCCTCACGCAGGCAGCCCTCCAGATCCTCAAAGGTCTCCATATTGCTCTGCAGGATTTCGTCGATCAGCCCCTCTCTCGCCCAGGTTTCCACATCGAGCCCGAAATGCCTGGCGGTTTCCGGCGTGTATTCCGACACCACATTGATCTGCATGCGTTTTCCGGCCGCTTCATCTAGCGCCGCCCGGAGCTTGCGCATGAACTCTGTCATGAACTCGCACCAGATGCCGTTTAAACGGTCGTCCTTGACAGGCAGGACAAAGGGATCCACGCCCGGATGCCTTTCCTCAAAGCGCCGTATGACCGGTTCCTCGAACGCGATGTGCAGTCCCCGATGCCAAAGCAGCGTAAACCCGTCAAAGCCGTATTGCACATACTCTTTCAGCGTGTCGATCACATACGTCTGCACTTGCTCAAAGGCATAGGAGCAAACCTTGACCGTGCTGCCGTCGCGCATGACGGCGTAATACTCGGGATGATGATTCGCAAAAGCCAGCTGAAACGCCGGACTCGTAAACGGCGTCTGAAAGCTCGCGACGCTCATGCGGTTCGCCGCGTAGACTCGAATGCCGTGCCGGTGCAGAAAGTCAATCCTCAGGGCATAAGCCTTCTCACGGTTTTCGTAAAAGAGCCGGTTTCCCCGCAGGTTGCATTCCGCCGACACCGTCAGAAGCGCCGCGTCCTCGTCGTCGGTGGACGTGAGGAATGCCTCGTTATCGATGTCTCCCGAAATCTCCATCGAGAGCTCTGATATATCCGTACCGCACAGCGGCATCTCTTTTACAAGCAGCTTTTCGGAATCCACAGACTGGTCAAAGGTGTTGCGGTCGCCGTCCACATGCCCGTGGATGCACGCGGTCGCCGATGTATCATGATACGCCAGGTATTCGGCTGTTTCCTCCTCCGTCATCGGCACGCAACGAATCCACAGCAGGCAGCAGGCGTTTCGTACCAGTTCAATGCGCGCCGGCTTGGATAGGATGATGTCTTCGCCCGTCAGATCGGCGCTTTTCCAGTAGAACTCTTCTGCAAATTCCGTCGGGCACCATCTGTGCCGATGTTCGCGGAACGGCGATCTCAGCCCCGTAAAGCCTTCGTCTCCCGTCAGCTTCAAGTACATGTAGTTTTCGCTGCGCAGATTCAGCACCGCTACGAATATCTTGTGCCAGCCCCGCAGCCCGAGCTTGAACCTGATATCCTCTGGCGATGTCAGTTCGCCCGCCGCAAGAGCCGTGCCCTGCACCTCTCCCGTCTCATACGGCATCGCGAGCCACCTCGTTCTACTCCCCCTTGGGGATACCGCGTCGGGCTTGGCCACAATCTCATCAAGTCTGCTGAAAACGATGTCTCTCGTTTCCATTACATTTCTCCTCGTAGAAAAGTTCGTTTTCCTGCCTTCAGCATTTATCTGATACCAGGGGTATCAGCACCACCAGTGTTACAAACCGGACTTGTCCATCGCTTTTTTGATCAATCTCACAGCTTCCTCTACACCTCTTTCTTCTCTGATTTTAGCAGAGAGCAAGTCCACGTTCTTTTTCTTTTCCTCATAAGTGCTTTTCATTTCCAATAATGCTTCTCGTATTGAACTGGAGCACAAATCTTGATTTTAGAGGCTTTGTCGCAACATTAATATCGTACAGTTGCCTGGCAAATCCCATTTGGTCCAGAATATGCGGCACTGGAATGGACGGAATACCATAAATGATTGAAGCTGCTGAAGTACCAAACCCGCAGTGATGAATGACAAACAGACACTGCCTGAAAAGAAAGCTATGCGGAACACTTCCGCATGAAATCATTGTTTGTGGTAACTCATAAGCCTGGAGTGTCTTCTGAAACCCTTGGATAATGGCTCGATATCCCAGTTCATCAAAAGCACTCACAAACATATCCAGTTTTTCTTTATTAGATTCTGCTTCAAATGACATCGCTCCGAGAGAAAGAAGTATTGGTTTTTCTCCGCCTGCAAGAAAAGCAGCCAGCTTTTCGTCGGGTATATATTCTTTTTCATCATCGTACCAATAGCCGGTCAAAACGTGATGCGCTTCCCAATATGGATTTCGCTCTAAAACATACTTGCTGATAGGAATCAAATTCAGTTTACGGGAAATAATTTCGTCGGAAGATTGAAGCGGTTTCAATCCATATACCCGCCTGATTTTGTTATATGGTTTGGCCGTTTGTTTTCCGATTATCCTGCCAATCAGCTTATTCCAAAAGGTTTGAGGCTTTAGTTTTTCGGCGATCATCTCTTTCTGCAAAGTCACATTAACCGTAGGAATTCCAAGGACTTGAGCCTCTGTTGCACCCATTTGACTATGGCTTACAACGATTAAATCCTTGCCCTTGCATACATTGTAAATTTCGTTTGTTGAATTATGAATCATTTTGAAAACGAAATTCATCATTCTGAGCATACTTAATACAGGATTTGAGGTTTTCCCTCTGATAATGGCCGCCTCTTGTTCGATATCAATATCCGGACCAATCGGCTCAAAATGAATATTGGAATCCTCAACTAATTTTCTCCAACAGGAGTGTGAGCCAAGTGTTACGTCATATCCGTTTCTGATAAGTTCTTCAGATAAAAAAATATATGGCTGAATATCACCTCTTGTACCCATTGTAAACATAGCAATCTTGTTCATTATCAGCTCCTCTATATCTAGATTGCCTGCTAATTACGATTCGTTGCTGCGTTACTTACCTGTGACATCCTCTGCGCAAGCCGCCTCGTAAAAGAGGCTGTCGATGCGTTAGGTCTGCAGCTTGACCAGGTCCGCACGGGGCTGACCTCGTGCTCGGCAACACGTGCTTGCGATTTGACCTGCGGGTGTGGGTTCATCGGTTCGGTTTTCTCGGGGCACATCCACGTGGTATGGTGCGGATGCGTTTGATGCCTCGCCTGGATATTATCAAAAAACTACCAGCTTGTCAGCGTTTCCTCTTGCCCTTCTTCGCTCTTTCTGCTAGGCTATTCGTAGCCTCACAGTTAGGAGGACGCGCATGTTCTGTACCCAATGCGGCAATCCCATCACCGCGCAGTACCGCTTTTGCGGTAGCTGCGGCGCCCGGCTGGCACAGCCGCAGCCACAACCACAACCACTACCGCAGCGACAACCACAGTCACAACAACTGCCGCAGCCGCAGCCACAGCGACAACCACAACCGCAGCCACAGCGACAACCACAACCCACCGTACACCCCGCAGTAGCGGCAGCGGCGGCACGGCGGGAGGCAGCGATGCAGGCTCAGCAGCAGGCAGCGGCGCAGGCGCAGAGCCGCCGGGCATCGGGCGAGACGCCTTATTGGGTACTGCGCTGTACCCGGCAGGACAGTTTTTTCAAGGCAACCGAGATGGCACTGGTCTTTTTCTCCGACCAGCTGGTGGTGGCGACGCTCAGCAACGAGCTGCACAAGCGCTTTATCGCCCAAAAGGATATTGAAAACAAGGCCACCGGCCGCGGATTCATCCGCGGCGGATGGAACAAGGTGGCTGGCTGGATGATCTATCACCAGAGCTATATGCGCGCCACGGTTGAGGAAGTCCTGGCGGATGACCCCAACAACCTTGCCGTGCCCTATCGCGCCATCCAGGAGCTCAGGTTTGAGGCTTTTCGTCAGGAGAGCGACGATGATGGCACTACCACCTACGGCGGCAAGCTGCACCTTACGTTAGTGGGCCAGGGCAAGGTCAAATACACGCATCGGCAAGAGCACGAAGGTCGCATCCAAAACCTGCTGTTCAGTCTGCTCGGCCCCAGGCTGGTCTATAAGAAGCGTTAGCTTAATCTGCCGTGAATAAAAACGCGCGGCAGAAGATATAGACAACATACATACCAACAAACACATAAGCGCCTGCCCGAGCGATGCGCCCCTTGCGCCACAAGAGCCACCCCAGCAATGCTGCGCCGGTGAGGGTCTCCCACGGCAGGTCCCACCAGACTAGCGGCTTGGGCACATAGTAGCGAGAGACCAGCGCCCCCAGCCCGATCGCCACCAGCGGGTTGGTGATGTTGGAGCCCACCAGGGTGCCCATCGAGATGCCGTGCGCCTTGTTGCGTGCTCCGGCCAGGGCGGTGGTCAACTCGGGCAGAGCAGATGCCAATCCCAGCGTCGCTACCCCCAATAACGATCCGCCCACACCCGTCACTAGAACGACGCGCTCTGTCACAGAAAGTACCGCCTGGGCTGCCAACACAGTCGCGACCATTGCCAAGATAGCCACCCCCAGAGCCAGCCAGGCTTGGCGGTTGGTCTGTATCTCGCTCACCGCCTCTGGCTCGGATGGCCGGGAATCGCCGGTACCGAAAAAGCGCCGCTCGTCTTTATACAGATACCAGGTATACGCCACGAAGCTGCCCACCAGGATGGCGCCATCCAGACGCGAGTAGATACCATCGAATCCCAAGATCAGGCACATCAGGGTGGTGCCGATCATCGGTAGCATGCTTTTGATGAGAAAATAGCGCCGAAAGTAGAGCGAGCCGGCTACCAGCACCACCAGCCCCATCACAAGGGTCTGCTGCACTACATCCGAGCCGATGTTGGCGCCTAGCACGATCGACGAACCGACCTTGAAGTCGAGTGTACCGCGCAAAATGCCTGCCGAGGCCGTCAGATGGGCGGTGATCTCAGGTATAGAGGTCGCCAGTGAAAGCACCGTCATGCCCATGAAGGTGGCGGAAAGGTGCAGGTATTCGGCCAAGCCCACCATCTTGCGAACCGCGGTGTTGGCGGCTAGTACGAGGATCACCAGTGCCGCCAGGGCGGCCGCGATGGCATAGGGCAGAGCCAGGGAATCGAGTAGTTGTGACATTAGTTTTCTCCTGAGAATAAAAAAGCGCGGGAGCACCGCGCTGAGGTGAGCGAAGCGGGGTAAAACCGACCGGCATACCAACACGGCATGCTAGGATGGGGGGCTCTGGTCTCCATAGCCCGCGACACAGCGAGCTAGACGGTATCCTTTGGATAAGATCACGAATTCTTCCTCAGGTAGCTAGAAAATTATAGCTATATCAGGTGCGCTGGTCAAGCGTTAGCTCAGGCTTTGATGGCCCCGGATGTGACGCCGCTGATATAGGTGCGCATCCCCACCGAAAACAAGAGCACCAGTGGCAGGCAAGCCACCAGGTAGGCGGCCGTCGAGCCTTGCACCTCGCGCAAGCCTACCGCGACGACCTGTTTCGAGTGCGACGAAATGATCAGAAGCGGCCAGAGGAACTCGTTATAGGTCGTCATCAGGTTCATCACCGCCAGGGTGGCCAGGATCGGCTGCGAGACCGGCAGGGCGATGCAGGCATACAGCACCAGCTCATTGGCGCCGTCGATGCGCGCCGCCTCAAAGATCTCTTCCGGCAGGCCCTCCAGGTAGCCGCGGCAGATCAGGATGCCCAGGACCTGCCCCGAGGCAATCCACGGCAGGATCAGCCCCCAACGGCTGTTAACCAGACCCAGGTCGTTGACCACCATAAAGGCGGGGATGAGGGTGAGAAAGGTGGGGATCATCATCAGGGCGAGGATCGCCAGGTAGAGCCAGTCCTTGCCGGGGAAGCGGTGGCGCGCAAAGGTATAGCCCGCCAGCGACGAGCAAAAGAGCACCCCGACCAGGGTCGTGAGCGAGGCGATCGCCGAGTTGATCATGTACCCGCGGATCGCCAGCCACCCTGCGGTATAGTTGGCCACCGCGCGCTCCCAGAGCGTGCCGCGCCCCTGCAGCGACTGCCGCACCATTTCGGCGAGCGGCACCATCGTGAGCACCAGCAGGATCAAGAGCACCAGCAGCATGAGGGCCTGCCCGAGCCAGCGGCGCACCAGCACGGCGCGGTTGCGGCGGGTGCGGTAGCGCTTCAAGCGACGGCCTCGAGCCAAGGGCGCGCACGGGCAGCCCGCCCGAATTCGTTAAAAAGACGCGTTGACATAGCCTGCATATTCATTTAGCTGTCTACGATCCGACTCCTGCCAGGGACTGCAGCGGTCGGATCATGGTGATATCCTTACTGGTTGAATCCAGTGATTAATCGCGGCTGGCACGACCTTGCGCTGATTCTTACCTCTGATAGTGCAGTTTGAACGCAAACAGGCGCTCGAGTACCGCCTTGACCGCCACCTGATGCGGCTGAAAGTGAATAAAGCGGATCTCGTTGCCCTCGGCATCAAAGAGCGCCAGCTCGCCCTCGCGGCGCACGAGGGGCACATCGTCGCTGCCGGGCGCCACCACGGCGCTCTGCCACTCTACGCGCGCGAGCTGGCGGTAGGGCAGCCAGCCGTTGCGGTCATCCTCGGGCAGGATCTCATCGGCGCGCATCGACTCGTAGCGCTGGTAAAAGTTGGCCTGACGGCGCATCATCGCCAGGTTGGTCTTGACGGGGCTGGCCCCCTTTGCGGCGCACTCGGCGCGCACGCGCTCCAGGTCGGCCGCCTCGAGCTCGGGCGAGCTGTAGGCGATGATCAGCCGCGCATCAAAAAAGACGGCATAGCAGCTCACCATGCTCACCAGCGAGGTCACGCGGTTAACCGGCAGCACCAGCTGGACCTGTTCGGGCCCCTGTGCCGTCGCGCAATAGGGACAAACCAGGGTGCCGTCTTCGAGCGGTTCCGCGCAATGGTTACAGTTCATGCTCTCGTCTCCATGTGCCCTACGATTATGCCCCGCTACCACCGAGATAGCAAACAAAAAGTTGTCGGCGGCTCGTATCCGTATCAGGCTGTGCGCACGCATGAGGAACCCGATGGAGACACGTCTGAGCCCGCAGGCAGCGCGCTGGCTGGAGCCGCTCGATGTCGCCCGGCAGCCGACCGCACAGGCCTCAAGTGGTGAGCTGGTGCTGGGGAGAGGCGTCAGAGATGGCCGAGGACTGCAAGAGGAGCATGCTAAAGCTCGAGGATCATCGGGCTGGGTTTAAAGGCGCCCCACAGCGTCATTCCGAGGGCAAACGCCAGCACGACGACCATGAGGATGCGTATTTTGCGTTTTTCGCGCACTCGACGCTCGCTCACGGGAGCCTCCCGCTCATTCGCTGGCGATGTGCTTATTGTAAAGCCGCCGCGGGGGATGTCAAGCACGCTTAGCAGCCGATTGGTGGGGCTGGTCAGGGGCTCCGGCTCAGCTACGGTGTGAATTCCGCCGCATCCTGATGCAGCGGCAGGCGCGCCTTGGCGTCCGCAATCGCCGCTTTGCTCACCTCTGCCGTCAGCAGACCGCCTCGCGTGCAGCCCAGTGCCTGCCACTCGCCCAGCGGACTCGCAACACCGCTCAAGCCCCCCATCGCAAGCCCGGCATCGGTGCCGGTGCGGTTGGCGCCGATGTGCCACAGCTGTCCGTCGAGGGCACGCGCGCGCAGCAGCACCCGCCAGTGCTCGATGCGTACCGCCGGCCATGCCGCCGCGTTGAGGATCAGCTCAGCCCCCTGCGCCGCCAGCTCGCGGTGCAGCGCGCCAAAGCGCAGGTCGTAGCAGATCGTGAGGCCGATCCGCCAGCCGCACAGCTCGGCCGTCACCGCGCGGTCGCCGCGGGTAAAGACCTGCCGTTCACTCCTAAAGAGGTGCAGCTTGCGGTAATGCCCCGCGAGCGCCCCATCGGCGCCGACCAGGGCCAGGGAGTTGTAGAATGCCTCGTCGGCGCGCTCGCTCAATCCGGCGGCGATCGCCAGATTGTGGCGCACGGCCAGCTCGCGCAGGGTATCCAGCGGACAGCCCGGCCAGGGGGAGGCCAGGATGGGGATGGCATCCAGCAGGTAGCCTGTATCGCACAGCTCGGGCAGCACCAGGAGCCGGCAGCCGGCATCGGCGGCACGCTCGGCCAGACGCGCCCAGCGACGCAGGTTGGCGCGCACATCGCCGGGGGCGCACACCAGCTGGCCCACGCCGATGCGCATCGCAGCGTCAGTTGGGGATGGCACTCGCCACCACGTTCATGCTAAAGTGATAGGTGTATCCGCATAGCCCGCAATAGATCACCAGTTCGCGGTAATCCTTCCCGCTCTCGATCATCTCAGCCGGCTGCCAGTCGCGCCGGCGGCAGACCGGGCAATCCAGCAGCACTCCTCCGCGGCTCGAAAGCCACATCCGAAAGGCTCGCGTTTGCGCATCGCTCAACTTCATAGCTAGCCTCCATAACGCGGGAATTGCAGACGACAATCCTCAGTGTAGCGCATATGAACGTAATCGACAATAACCTGTCGTGCAGGATGGTAAAACAGGCCTGCGTTTGCGAGCGCGCTCCGGCAAGCCTATACTCGAGCGGTTATCGGAGGGGCGTCAGCTTGGGGATTGTCGAAAACCTGCTTTTAGCCGTCGGCCTGGCGATGGATGCCTTTGCCGTCTCGCTGTGCGTGGGCGCCACCGGCCGCGTGCCCAGCAAAGCCTGGTATGCGGTGCCACCCCTGTATTTCGGCCTGTTTCAGGCGCTGATGCCGATCATCGGCTGGTTCGGGGGGGCGTGGCTTGTGCACCTGATCGGCCCGTGGGACCACTGGCTGGCCTTTGGTTTGCTGGCCTTTGTGGGCGGACGCATGCTCAAGAGCGGCCTCTCCAAGGAAGAAAACCCCGTTTGTGTGCTGCTGACGCATCGCGAGGCGCTGGTGCTGGCGGTGGCCACCAGCATCGATGCCCTGGCGGTGGGCCTCAGCCTGGCGATGCTGCAGGTCAGCATCTGGCAGCCGGCAGCGATCATCGGCATGGTAACGGCTCTGCTGTCAGGGGCGGCGATCCTTCTGGGCCGCAAGGTGGGCATGTGTTTCGGCCGGCGCGCCGAGCTTGTAGGCGGGATCGTGCTCCTGGCGATTGGGCTGCGGGTGCTGATCAGCCACCTGGTGCAGCAGATCTAGCGTATTACCTCACAGGATGCGCCGCACCGAGCGCTGGCTCAAGTCCGGCGCAATACCTGTAAACGACTTTTGGTCCCCTTGACGCTCCACCTACCGCATGTTATGCTCATTCTCAGATAGCTTTTGGATGCCGCAGGACGGTTGGTGGGGATCGTTCTATTGGCAAGTCACCAGCCGGATGCGCCTGCATCTGGCTGTTTTGTTTCCAAAGGCAAGCTCTGCGTTGTTAACGGATATGACCCATTTCAGGTAACAAAATAATAGAATAAAGCGCACAGCAAATCAAATAGCCGAAAGCTATACCCGGTGTCAATAGTCCGGGATACCGCCCGTCGACTTTAAACAAACATATTCTACTGACAGAAAGAAGGTGCGAATATGAGCATTATCGAGAAATACGGCAAGAGCTTTGCAAACCCCGACAGACGGAACGCGATCTATCAGATAATCCACGGCGGCGCTGTGGACAAAGAAAAGGCTGAATATTACGACTCACGCTGGTTCGGCGGCATCGTGGGCAACGTGCCATATACATCAGAATTCCCCGATTCTGACGAGGAATGGAATGACACCGCAGCGGGGATACGCGAGTATATCCAGCGGGGTATGTATACCTGGCTTTACGATGAAAAGGGCTATCCCTCGGGTACCGCCGGCGGCTATGTCACTGAGTTTAACCCCGAGTATGTGGCAAAGGGACTCTACTGCTACGACTACTGGCGCAAGATCAGCGGTCCGAGCACGTATCGCGCCGACGTGCCGGGAGACAAGCTTTGGAAAGCGCTCTTGCTGCCGGTGGAGGGGGGAGATCCAATCGATGTCACCGACTGCCTCAACGAGCGGGGGGTGCTGTATATAGAGGTTCCCGCCGGACAGTTCTACCTCTTTATGATGAGTATTCGCCGGCTCTTTGACGGCACCCATGCCACCGAGAGCTACTCTGAGCCGCGCAACTATATAAGCCTGTCCGACCGCAAGGCGGTGCGCGAGTTTATCAACTGTACCCATGAGAATTACAAAAAGGTGCTGGGCGACGAGTTCGGCAAGGGCGTTCTCGCCATGTTCACCGACGAACCCTCTCTTATATCCTGGAATATCCGGGCGGGTGTTTTCCCGATCCTGCCCTGGCTTGACAGCTATCCCGCCGACTTTGAGGCGAAATATGGCTACGAGTTTTACAAGGCATGCACAGCGGTGGTGCTGCGCCGAGGGGACGATGCCGTCAAGCGCCGCTGCGACTTTTGGGAATTCATCGCCGACACGATTGCCGACAGCTACTTTGGACAGATCCAGGACTGGTGCCGGGCTAATAACCTCAAATCCTCGGGCCATATGCTGGAGGAAGAGCGGCTGCAGGCGCACGTTAACAACTATGGCTCGTTCTACCGTTCAATGAAGCGCTTTGACTGGCCGGGCATAGACCAGCTGGCCACCGAGACCTCGGCACTTATGCGTGACGGGACCATCCCTATCGCCCGCTTTATAGCCTCCTTTGCCGATATAAACGGCGAACGCGAGGTCTTTACCGAGTTCTCCGACCACAGTGTCAGAGAACGTGGCGACCGGGCAGAGCTTGGTTGTTACTATGGCTCGGTCAACTGGCATCTTGCTATGGGCGTGAATAACTTTACAAGCTATTATTCCTGGGACGGCATAACCAAAGAAGAGACCCGCGAACTCAACCGCTATACAGCGCGTTCCGGCGGGCTGCTCAGGATGGGCAGCCGCGACAGCCGCGTGGCTCTGTTCTATCCTGAGGCGGCAATGTGGGAAAGCTATATCCCCAACACCAACGTCCGGGCTATCGATTATTCAGAGGCGACACAAGCGCTTGATGATGCCTTTGCCCAGGCGTCCTGGGATCTCGTCCAGCGTCAGATAGACTTTGACTATATCGACTGCGCGCTGCTGCTGGAGGGCGAGATACAAGACGGACGGCTTATCTACCGCGACCGCGCCTATTCGGCTCTGGTTCTGCCCTGTGCACGGGTGCTTGAGGAAGCGGCGATGGCAAAGCTGCTCGAATGCGAGGCGGCAGGAATTGCCATACTCTTTTGCGGTGAAGCGCCCAGGCTCTCCCGCGAGACCGGCGTCACATCGCCGGCCGCCCTTGAAATTGCCGATGCTATAGAGAAAGGACGCATGGCGCTTGCTCCCACAGAGGATTTTGGCAAGCTGCTTGATGCCAAGCTGCCCAGAATCTGCCGCACATTGAAAATCGAAAACGAAAAGGGCTGCTACCATCCTATGCTGCTATCCCACTGCCGTGTCACCGATGATGGGGAGCGGGTGATCTATCTTGCCAACATGGACAGCGTACCCTTTACCGGCAGACTGACAGTTGACGGCTGCTGTGCTGAGGCGGTGGAATGCGATGCCTTTACCGGCGAAATGACGAAACTTGACGTTGACGGGAGGCTGTCGCTGGATATAACCATACGCCCCGGTGAGGGACGTTTCTGGCTGATTGCCGGGAGGAAATAGTAGAGATAGGTATCTGCATGGCAACCGGCGCTGATCGGGCGGTATCCCGGGAGATGTTTAACTTGTTTTTTCGATTCAGGCACAGGTATCCCAGGTGTACGAGTTTGTCGAGCATGGCTTAATGGCCGTAAACGGCTCGAGATACCCTTGACGCTCTACCTGCCGCGTGCTATTATAATAATAGTAATATTAAAATAGCTTTAAATGCCGCAGGACGGTTGGTGGGGAATCGTTCTATTGGCAAGTCGCCAGCCAGACGCGCCTGCGTCTGGCTGTTTTGTTGCCACGAAAGGAGGCGCCTATTCCAATTCATTGATCCTTCTCGCGCTCGTACCGCACTGTTTGACTCACATAAAGGAGGAAAAGACTGATGTTGCAGATCAAACGCCGCGAGTTCCTGCGCCTGGCTGCCCTGGGAGCGGTTGCCACCCTGGCAGCCTGTACTCCCGCCACCACCTCTCCCACAGCTGCACCCAAGGATGGCGAACCGACCGAGGTGCCAGCCGAAAGCAGCTACAAGGGAGAGCTAGAGTTTTACGCGCAGGCCTATACGCCCACTTCTGAGAATCCCAACCCCGACCCGAAGGCCCCCAAACGCGAGGCCATGCGCCGGCTGGCAGACGAATGGATGGATCTGCACCCGGGCATCGATTTCAAGTTTATGCAGGCCCCCGAGGGCGACTATATCTCGTGGATCGGCACCCAGCTGGTGGGCGGCACCGGCCCCGACGTCTTTTGGATCTGGCTGAGCACCCTCAACCAGTGGGCTGACGAGGGTAAGACTGTGCCGATCAACGATTACCTCGAGCTGCCCAACAAGTATGCCGAGGGCGACTCAACCCCCTGGAAGGAGACCTTTAAGGATCCCTTCCTGGAAAGCTATTCGACCAAGGGCAACTATGGCGGCGTGCCGCTCGACCTGGTGGGCACGGGTTTGTTCACCAACCTCGACATGATGAAAGAGGCCGGCATCGACTTTGAGGCCGGCATCAACAAAGAATGGGGCTCGCCCAACTCGTGGGCCGACCTGATCGCCTGGTGCGAACAGCTCAAGGCCGCCGGCTTTATCCCGATCTCGGCGGGCGCCGGCATCATCAACCAGTGGTGGATCAGCGGTATGCTGGCCGACCAGTTTCTGCACACCTGGATCGAAAAGTTCGATGGGTTGAACTATTACGAGAACATTGAAGAAAAATATCAAAAGGGCGTCATCAGCCAGGAAGAAATCTTCCAGGCCTACTATTGCGACAAGTTCGACCCGTATGCCGCGCCCGAGCTGCGCGATATGTACCGCCTGGTGAAAGAGTGGGCAACCTACATGCCGGTGGGCTTTGCCAACCCGGATTACGGCAACCCGATGGACCTCTTCCTCAATAACGAGCTGGCAATCGTCTGGGATGGCTCGTGGGCAGTCGGCACTATCCTGCAGGATAGCCGCCGCAAGTTCGAGTTCACCAGCTTTTTGATCCCGCCCGTCACCAAGGAATCCTCCGAGTTCGTGCCCGATCCGCCCTTCCTGCCGATTCAGGGAGCCGGTTATGGGTCGCTCTCTTATGGCCTTAACCGCAAGACGCTTGAAAAGGGCTGCGTGGATGCCTGCGTGGACTGGCTGATGTGGATCACCACCGCCGAGCACGACGAGATGATCGTCAACGAGGTGCCCAGCTTTATCCCGTCGCATAAAAAGGCCAAGAGCCTGCCCGAAATGTCGGGCTTTGTCCCCTCAGACCGCCATATCCACCCCGTCACCGACCCGTACTCGTGGTTCGGCTGGCAGGAGGATAAATGGGGCGACCTCTTGCGCCGCGAACAGACCCTCTACTATACCGGTGAGATCGATATCGACACCTTTATGGAGAACCTGCGTTCACAGACGCCCGCCCTGGCAGCGGATGTGCTGCGCAAGGCAGCTATCCAGTACTCGCCGGATGGCGTCTGGGACCTGACGCGCTGGAAGTGCCAGCCGGATATCTAGTGTGCATCAGTCGGCGGGCATGTGCCCGCTGACCGATCCTTATGCCGACATAAACACGGCGGGATTACTCCCGCCGTGTTGTTACCCAGCCGCCCTTTTCCCCGCCGCGCTGAGCTGCAGCACCCTCCGATCGCCCACGCCCGGCGGGCATCCGGCACAGCCGCGGCACTCGACGCAAGCCGCTGGGCCGCCTTTGAGCGCGTCGCACAGATATCCCAGGCGCACCAGATCGTCGAGCATGGCCGTGAGTATGGCCTCATCCAGGCCCAGGTGCGCGGCGAGCTCGGGCAGGCTCACCGGGCCTTTAACATCCGCCAACGCCCGCAGCACGCGCCGCAGCATCACACCCCCCAGTCGATCAGGCGCAGCACCTGATACACTACAATCCCCAGACCAAAGCTCAGGATAGCCAGATAAGCGACCACGCTGGCCGTCAGGCGCCAGGATCGGGTCTCCGCCTTTAATGCCGCGATCGTCGCCACGCAGGGGATGAACAGCATCTGTACAATCAGAAACGCCAGCCCCGCTGCCGGCGAGAGCAGTTTGGGCAGGGCGTCCGAGAGATCGCCGGCTGAGCCCGTCAGGATCGCCAGGGTCGCGAGGGCCTGCTCCTTGGCTGCCACGCTGGCCAGCAGGGAGGTCAGGCTGCGCCAGTCCATTCCCATCAGGCGCCCGAACGGCGCCAGCCATTGGCCGATATTTGCCAGCCAGCTGGTCTCGAGCACCCCGTTAGGGGCACTCGATAGAGCCCAGATCAAGAGCGAGACGAGCAGGATCACGCTGCCGGCGCGCCGCAGGAACTCGGCTATCTGCTGCCAGGTGTAGAGCGCGATGGTGCGCGCGTTGGGCAGATGGTAGAGCGGCAGCTCCATAATGAACCCGGGGGCGTGGTCGCGCAAGGTAGCGCGTCCCAGCAGCCTCGCGCTCAGCACGATCACCCCCACGTCGATCGCCAGCAGCCCCACCAGCACCAGCGGCGCCCAGGCGCGGTAGAGGGCGCCGGCGATAAAGACCAGCACGCTCATGCGCCCAGCGCAGGGCACCAGCGGCGCCAGCACGGCCGTCAGCATGCGCTCGCGCGGGGTATCCAGGATGCGCGTACCGCTGATAGCCGGCACATTGCAGCCCATCCCCAAAAAGAGCGGCAGGAACGACTTGCCGTGCAGCCCCAGGCGGTGCATCAGGCGGTCGGCCACATAAGCGCCGCGCGCCAGATAGCCCACATCCTCAAGCAGCGCGATCATGGCAAAAAAGAGGGCCAGCACCGGCAAAAGCGTGAGGACCGTGCCGACCCCGCCCAGCAGACCATCCGCCAGCAGACCCTGTACCCAGGCCGGCTGGGCGTGCAGGGCGGTGCGCAGCCAGTCGGCTGCGGCGCTCTGGACGGATTCCAGCAGCGCAACCAGCGGCGCCGAAAGCTGAAATACCAGCCCATAGAGGGCTGCCAGCACGGCGATCAGCAGCACGGCGCCCCACACGGGGTGGGTGGCTACGCGGTCGAGGCGCTCGGTGAGCATCACGGCGCCGTGGGCTGGGCGGCGCAGGGCCTGCTGCGTGAGCGCGCCGATCCACGCATAGCGTGCCCCGGCGATCTCGAGCACCGCGTCGTCATGTGCTTCCAGGAGCGCCTCGATCGCAGCCCAGCCATCCGGGGTGCTGGCGGCACGCGCCAAGCCCAGCATCTGGCGGTCGCCCTCCAGCAGCTTGATGGCGGTAAAGCGCGGCGGATAGCTGGCGCTCAGCTCGGGCGGCAGGAGCGGCTGCAGCGCCTCGAGGACGGCTTCCAGATCGGGGCTGAGCGTGGGCGGGCTCAGCCTGGCGGGCGGATATGCGCTCAGGGCGTTATCCAGCATATCCAGCACCTCGGCCTGCGCGCTGGCCTGCACCGCCGAGATGCCCACCACCGGCACTCCCAGGGCACGCCCCAGTGCGGCGGCATCTACACGCTGGCCGTGCTGTTCGGCTACATCGAGCATGTTGACGACCACTGCCACCGGCAGGCCCAGCTCAGCAACCTCGGCCAGCAGATAGAGGGTGCGTTCCAGCGAGGTGGCATTGACCACCACCAGCACCAGGCGCGGGGCGGCGCTCAGCAGATAGTCGCGCGTGACGAGCTCTTCGGGCGAGTTGGCCGAGAGGCTGTAGGAGCCGGGCAGATCCACCAGCCGCACTGTGCTGCCCGGCAGACGGCAGACGCCCGTCTTTTGCTCGATGGTCTTGCCGGGCCAGTTGCCGACGTGCTGCGAGAGGCCTGTTAAGCGGTTAAAGATGCTCGATTTGCCCACGTTGGGCGAGCCCACCAGGGCGACCAGCGCTTCGTCCTTGCTCATCGGCTGGCCTTGGCGCGCACCAGGATGCGCTGCGCCTCGCGGCACCCAAGCGCCACCCGAGTATCGCGCACCAGGACGATCATCGCTCCGCCGCGCTGGTTCTGCAGCACCCGCACCTCTGCCCCCGGGGTAAAACCGAGCGCCAGGCAGCGCGAGATCATCCCCTTGCCGGCCCGAAAGCCGCTCACCGTAGCGATCTCGCCGGCGGCCAGATCGCCCAGGGGGAGCACCGCTTCGTCGGCTATGGGGCTGCAGGGCGCCAGCCATAGGGCGTGGCTCTGCGCGGTGCTGAGGGTCACCTCGGCGCCGTGCGTCAGTACCCGGATTGCGCCATCCGGCATAACCTCGAGTACCCTGAGGTGCACGCCTGGCTCAAGCTGGAGGCGGTCAAAAGCCTGCAGGAGGTCCGGATCGTCCCCTACACGGGTGATGATGCCCTCCTGTCCGGGCGCATAACTGCACAGGGCCTCGCCGGGGCCCAGCCCCTGCGCAAATCCGCCCGCCGGCGGGATCGGGCTGCCGTGCGGACAGGTGAGCGGCTCGCCGGCGGCTTGCGCCAAGCGCTCCTCGAGTGCCGGCGAGGTAACGTGCTCAAGCTGGCAGGCTTGCTCGTGGACCTCGTCCCACCGTAAACCCAGCACG
Organism: Chloroflexota bacterium; assembly: GCA_012729455.1. Taxonomy (GTDB): domain Bacteria; phylum Chloroflexota; class Anaerolineae; order UBA1429; family UBA1429; genus JAAYDC01. Next base: position 44,681 of record JAAYDC010000017.1, read on the forward strand.
TCGTGTAAAAAGCGTTCCCACAGGCGGTGCTTGCGGATCAGCCCGCCCGCCACGTTGGCGCCGGTGGGGGTCAGCACGGCGGCCTCGCGCGCGTTGTGGGTGATATAGCCCTGCTCGCGCAGCCTGCCGAGCATTTCAGAGACGCTGGGGGGCGAGACGCCCAGGGCATTGGATAGCGCGCTGACGGTGGCCGGCTGGCCGGATTCCTCCAGGCGCCCGAGGGTTTCGAGGTATTCTTCCATCTTGGGGGAGATTGACATGGATTGAATCTTCCTAGTTAGGTAGCCCTAAGTGATATCACCACGCGGGGGATGTGTCAAATGGCCCTGGTGCATGCGCACACTGCCGAGATCGGTACGATCCTGGCCGGTTTGCACTGCCGCCCGGCCGATGGTGACCGCCAGCAGCAGCACGGTAACAGGGTAGCGCGCCACAACCAGCGTGTAAAGTAAAATTATAGTGTAATCTGTACTACAATATCTTGAATAGAATTGGAAGAGGATATCTTAAAAGATAGCGAGCAAACCAGTTAATACGATAATAAAGGTTATTGATTTTTCAAGGCTATATATATAAATTAGTAAGGTACTTGATGAGAGATGGCTTGGGATTGATTTGAGGTACACCATGAAAATACTCGTTATCAATCTTCCATATTATGGTCATGTTGTGCCCACAATAGGTCTTGTTCAGGAGCTGATAAATAAAAGATGTAAAGTCACATACCTGATGCCCTTTGATTGGAAGGAAAAGGTCGCGGAGAGCGGGGCAGTGTTTTATGGATATGAGAATCACAGACGGTTATCAGAACAGATTAAAAATGCCTATGCTGCCGCGGAGAGCATTGTCGAAGAGTTTGATTTCATCATCTATGAGCAATTCTTTTTTCTGGGCAAGCACCTTGCTGAAAAACACCGTAAGCCCGTAGCAAGGATATTCACCGCGCCCGTTACAAACGATAAACTGATGAAGGAGTTTACTTTAAAGGGTCCTTTATCTGTTTTCAAGCATAAATGGATTGCAAGAGCATTTACGAAAGATATTGCCAGAAATATTCCGATGAAAACGGATAATTGGCTGGATGAGATTATCCATAATCCTCCGCGTTTGAACCTTGTATATACGCTCCGTGAGTATCAGCCTTATGAGGCGGAATTTCCAGAGGAGCAGTACAAGTTCCTCGGTCCATCCATATATGAAAGGAAAGAGGAGGCCTTTGAGTTCGTAAAAGGAAGATATCCTGTTATCTATATATCGCTGGGTACGGTTATAAAGGGAGCAGTATCCTTTTTCAGAAACTGTTTGGAAGCCTTTCGTGGCGAAAATGTTGATGTGATTATCTCTGTGGGACCCAAGTTTAATGTCAGCAGACTGAAAAATGTGCCATCCAATATTCATGTTTACAAATCTGTGCCACAGCTGAAAGTATTAAAAACAGCGGATGTGTTTGTTACACATGGCGGAATGAATAGTGTTTCGGAAGCCCTGGTATGTGGTGTACCAATGGTCGTTATACCGTTTGTATCAGACCAGCCTGTAAATGCGCGGTGTGTAGAGAAACTTGGAGTGGGCAAGCGGTTGGAGTATTCGTCAGTTAATCAAGATACCCTAAGAGAATCTGTTCTGTCTGTACTTGTAGATAACGGTATAAAGGACAATATTGTTAAAGTTCAAAAGCTGATAAAACAAGCCCCTGGCAACATAGGCGGAGCAGAAATGATTATCGATTATCATAATAGCCTGGAATAATGAACTTGTATATGGGGGAGCGTCTGTATAAATAAATAGGGTTGTATCGTTATATGCAGGCGGCTTGTTTATAGAGCTTGTTCGTTGTATAGATTTTTGTAATAAAAAACCACAATCTGCGAGCGATCTCGGAGATCCAGTTTATCAAGCAGATTCGAAACATAATTACGAACCGTGCCCTCGCTAAGGAAGAGCGACTGAGCAATCTCTTTGTTATTCATCCCCTCTGCAAGCAATTTGATAACATCCAATTCACGCTCGGTAATATCGAAATCCTCAATGGATTTTCTCTCCTGATTCAGCAGCTTGATGTCTTTAATCACCTCGGAATCGAGTACCATATTACCGGCCATCACTGTTTGAATCGATTGAAACAACGAATCAATATTATCCTTTAAAATATAA
>JAAYDC010000018.1 GCA_012729455.1 Chloroflexota bacterium
CCCTCATCAAGGAGCAGCAGCCCCTGGTGCTGCCCGTGGACGAGACGATGCAGTTGCTGGTGCTCTCCAACAAGCTGGCCAACGTCCCGATGGAGGGGATCGTCACCCTCGCCTCGATGACGGTGGAACAGTGGTACTTCAAGTCGTAACGCGATGACCTTGGGTGTGGGGCGGCGGAATACCGCCGCCCCACACCCCATCCTGCTCTCGAGGAAATGCAGATGCTCCAATACATCTTACGGCGCATCGTGATCGTCATCCCGTTGTTGGTGCTGATCTCGATGGTCTCGTTCATGCTTATCGAGTTGCCGCCGGGCGACTATTTGGTGCAGTACATCGCCACCATCGAGAATACCACCGGCGAGCGCCCCACCGAGGCGGAGATCGCCTCGCTGCGGGCCATGTACGGGCTCGACCAGCCGGTGATCGTCCGCTACTTTCGTTGGATCACCAATGTGCTGCGCGGCGACCTGGGCCGCTCCTTTCAGCACAACAAGAACGTGGTTGAGCTGTTGCGCGAGCGCGTGCCCTTGACCATGGCCGTAACGCTGGTGGCCATGATCTTTTCCTGGGCGGTGGCCGTGCCCATCGGCATCTTTTCCGCCGTCCGCCAGTATTCGCTTTTCGACTATATCTTTACCTTCATCGGCTTTATCGGGTTGGCAACCCCTTCGTTCTTGCTAGCGCTGGTCATCCTGTGGATCGCGCTCTCCAGATTCGGCTTTAGCGCCTCCGGGCTTTTCTCTTCCGAGTTTATCGACGCACCCTGGAGCTGGGCCAAGTTCGTGGACCTGCTCAAGCACATCTGGATTCCCGCCATCATCTTGGGCTTTAGCGGCACCGCCGGGCTGATCCGCACCATGCGGGCGAACCTGCTGGATGAGCTGCGCAAGCCTTACGTCACCACCGCCCGCGCCAAGGGCCTGACCGAGCGCAAGCTCATTTTCAAGTACCCGGTGCGCGTGGCGATCAACCCGTTGATCAGCAACATCGGCTCGCTCCTGCCGGAGCTCTTTTCCGGCAGCACGCTGGTGGCCATCGTGCTCAATCTGCAAACCGTCGGCCCGGTGCTGCTCAACTCGCTGCTCAGCCAGGACATGTATGTCGCCGGGAGCATCATCCTGATTCTCAGCACCCTCACCGTCATCGGAACGCTGATCTCGGATATCCTCCTGGCCTGGTCTGACCCGCGCATCCGCTTCGAGGGGGGTATCCGATGACCACCGCAGAGATCGCGTCCGGCCAGGCCCCAGAGACCCAGGAAGAGCAGCGGGTCTACACGGCAACCCAGGCCCAGTTGATCTGGTGGCGGTTCCGGCGGCACAAGCTCGCCATGGTTGGCGGCACGATCCTGGCGGTGCTCTATCTCCTGGCGATCTTGTGCGAGTTCTTTAGCCCCTACCTGGTGGGGACGCGTCACGACAACTATGAGTATGCGCCGCCCACCCGCGTGCACATCATCGGCCCGGATGGCAGGCTGCGCGCGCCTTTCGTCTATGGCATCGGCA
>JAAYDC010000019.1 GCA_012729455.1 Chloroflexota bacterium
GCATGCCCCGATAACTGCCTATAATAGGCAGTTGTCGCGGAGAGGTCGCATAGCCCGGTCGAGTGCGCACGACTGGAAATCGTGTAGGCGATGAGCCTCGCGGGTTCAAATCCCGCCCTCTCCGCCAGAAAGCTCCTCCATGTGAGGAGCTTTTTCTAAAACACAATTGACGCTGCCTGGCAGCCTCGTTAGAATGCGTACAGACCGTCAACAGGAACACGCATGACCCCTGCTGCCCCTGCAACCAAACCCAGCGTCCGAGCCTGGCAACTGATCTGGCGTACGCTTACCTCGCCAACCGCCGAACTCGTGCTGTTGGCGGCGATGGCGCTATTGTTGCTCGCTGCTTCTGTTGTGCCGCAGCTGCCCTCCGAGATCGCGGCAGATGCCATGCAGAGCGAGATCTGGCTCTCCGAGTCGCCCGTGTTGCGCTCATCCCTCGGCCAGGTTATGGTGCAACTGGAGCTGCATAGGATGGCGAGCTCGCGCTGGGTGGTGCTGTTGATGCTGCTGGCGGCTGGCTTGTACACCTTGCGTGCACTCAGCAGCTGGCTGCCCGCCTGGCAGGCGCCAGGAGCCGCCCTGATCCCTACGGACCTCGCTGGGGTGAACTCGCCTCCGGAGGCGGGCTGGCATCCGCTACATGCGCACGCGGGAAAGTGGTGGGTGCGTGGTGCTCCGCAGAATTACCGCTGGGGCACCCTGCTGCGCGCGCTGGGGCTGGCGCTGCTGGTGGCTCTGTGCCTGGCCCATAGCCTGCAGCCGCCTCAATCGGCTCGGATCGCCCCCGGCGAGCAACTCGTCCTCGCGGACAGCCAAGTAATCTCGCTCACAAGCATATCCGCCGAGACTGATACGCCGCAACAGACTAGCTCGTTATGGCGCGCGGCTGACCAGGGATCCGGCGAGTTCACCTTGTGGCGCGGCTGGCCGATGCTGCGCGCCGGGCAAGCCATTTATCTGGTGGGCACACGCCGTTCGGCGGCGATAACGGTGCTTGGCCCTGATGACACCGCGGTGCCGTTGAACGCCATCGCCAGTACCAACGAGGCCCACCAGCGCCTGATAGTGGCATTGGATCGCGCCCCTGGCGAGCAACTCGTAGCCGCTACCGACGCCAACCTGATACTACGCCTGACTTCCGCGGCGAGCCAGCCGCCTGATGAGCCCATCCTGGAAGTGCAGGCTTTTCGCGCCGATAGCGGTGAACGCTTGCAACACGCCCAGTTCAGCGGCGCCGGCACGCTCGTGGTGGGCGACTATCGCATCGTGCTTGAGCGCCAGCGCGACGCCGCTATCACCATCATCCCGTTGGACTACCTGGCACTCGGCCTGCTCGGGATGCTCTGTCTGGCGCTCGGTCTGGTGCTGTGCACCTGCTTCCGCCGGGGCACCGAGTGGCTCTGCCACAACGCCGACGCCAATACCTGGACGTTATGGCGCAGCGTCTCCCCCACTAACTCACCGTTGGGTCGACCCGATGCCAACTTCTGAGCTGGTACTGCTGGCGTTCTACAGCTCCGCTGCTGCGGTATGCTTGATAATGCTATGCTTGCCGGAAGAAAAACCCGACTGCCGGCAGCTACGTTGGGCGGCTCTGGGTTTGGCTGCCCTGGCATACATACTGCTGCTGGTAATTGAACCCTTTGTTTACGGTGATACGCGCAGTTTGGGTGCTGTTGTGCTGGGACTGCTGGGCTGGTGGGCGGCATACCCGTTACGTGGCCGCAAACGCCTGGTGGGCAGCCTGCTGTTGGTAGTGTTGGTCGGCGGCATGTGGCTGCCATTTTGGCGTATGCATCCCGCCTGGCAAGGGGTCGGTTTTGGTGCCGCCCAGTTGACAGTGGCGTTGGCAGCCTCCAGCTGGATATTCGCCCTTTTTACAGATGCATCGCTGGTCTCTAGGCGCGCCGCACGCGCTGCTCTGCTGGCGCAGTCGCTCGCCATCGGGATCTGGCTGGCCTCGTCGTGGCTGGCGTGGGGTACTGGTTTTGTGTTTGACCCCATCGCAGCCTGGTGGCTCTGGACGGGCGTGATGCATGCCCTGGCTGCCTGGATTATGCAGCACCACACTCGTCCGAGGCTGGCCGCATGGTTAGGGCTCTGTACCAGCCTGATGTTGCTCCTGCTTTCGTGGCCCCTGACCCTGGCCCTGCACATTTCGACGGTATTTCTTCCCTGAGGATGAGCAACATGGCACCGATCCCGATCGCCTTTATCGATGCCGCCACTGCCATGGGCGGCGCCGAGGCGGTGCTGCTTGGGATCGTCCAGCACATCGACCGCCAGATGGTCACCCCACACCTGATCTGCCATCCTGGCCCGATGGCGGTAGCGTTCGAACCCTGGTGCCAGGTACACCAGATCGAGCTGCCCAGATTGCGCAATTCGCTCAAGGCGCCTGTCGACCTCTTGCGGAGCAGCCGCGCCATCAGGCGCGTGCTCCACGAGGCGGATATCCGCGTGGCGATCAATATGGGAGTACGCTCATCGCTGTATGCCGCGCTGGCCAGCGGTAAAATCCCGCTAATATGGTATGTACAGGATATTCTGGCCTCAGGCTGGTACACCCACTTTATGGCACGCCGCATCTGCCTGGCGCTGGCGCCATCCCGGGCTGTGGCGGATGCCTTGCCACCCGAGGTGCCCTGCGAGGTGGTCCCCAACTTTGTCGACCTGGCCACCAGCGATGCCCAGATCGCCGCAGCCCCCTCGCAGCGCGAGAGGCTGCAGATCAGCCCGAGTGCACCATTGGTGGGTATGGTGGGGTCGCTCAGGCCGTGGAAAGGGCATGCCGATTTTATTGAGGCCATGGCGAAGGTGCACCAACGCCTGCCCAGCGCGCGCTTTGTGATCGCGGGCGGTGATATCTTCAACCTTGGGGCGCATTATGAGGCTGACCTGCGCAACCTGGCCAAGCAGCATGGGCTCGAGGATGCCCTGATCTTTACCGGCCAACTGGCTGAACCCCAGCAGCTCGTGCACGCCTGCGACGTGCTGGTACATTGTTCGCTGCAGCCCGAGGCCTTTGGGATAGTCATCATCGAGGCATTGGCAGCCAGCCGGCCGGTGGTGGCCTACGACCGCGCCGGCCCGCATGAGATCATTCGCCACGATGTTGATGGCCTGCTCGTCGCGCCCGATGATGCTGCGGCGCTGGCGGAGGGGGTCATCGCGCTCCTGCTGAACCCAGCCCACGCGCGCGAACTGGGACGCCATGGGCGTCAGCGGGTTGCCGCCCATTACAACAGCCACCGTAGCGTTGACCTGTTCACTCAGCTTGTGCTTGGCTGTGTTCGAGGCACGCAATGAGAATTGCCTTTGATGGACGCTATATCACCGACCACTACCCCGGAGTCGGGCGCTACGCCTACAACCTGGTCAAGGCGCTCGCCGATGGTTGGCCGCAGCACAGCTTTCTGGTACTTGCTCCAACCGCTGGCAACTCGCGCTATGTCCTTGAGGCGCTGGCAGTACTGCCGAATGTCACCCTGACAACGGTTGGCGGGCCTCACGGCCAGTGGAAAGCAGCTCGAGCGGTCAACCGCTGGCACGCCGACGTGCTGCATCGGCCGCATTTTGGGCTTGCGTTGCTGGCTCGGTGCCCCGCGGTGGTCACCCTGCATGACCTCACCCCCCTGGCGGTGCCCGAGACGATGCCCAGTCTGTTGGCGCGCTCGGTGTTTCGCACGCTGGTACAGCTCTCGGCGCGCGGCAGTGCGGTCATCACCGGTTCACAAGCGGCTGCCGACGAGCTGCTCCGCCTGCCAATCCAGGCGCGCGAGCTGACCGTGGTGCCGCATGGCGTCGAGGCGCGCTTCCAACCGCCCAGCCGTCAGCAGACAGCAGCACTGGCAGACCAGCTAGGGCTGCGGCAGCCCTACTTTTTACACATGGGCACCAACAAACCCCACAAGAACATCGCCAACCTCGTAGCTGCCTGGGAGCAGCTGCCGGAGGTATTGCGCCGGCGCTACAGCCTGGTGTTCGGGGGCACGCCCGATGTGCGCTATCCGACAGCAGCTGCCCTGGCGGCGCAATATGGCGTCTCCGAGAGCGTCCACGAGCTGGGGGCTATCGCCGAGGCCGACCTGCCGGCACTTTATGGCGGCGCGAGCGGTTTTATCTTTCCATCGCTGGCGGAAGGCTTTGGTTTGCCCGTGCTGGAAGCGATGGCCTGTGGCTGCCCGGTAGCGTGCTCGAACGTCTCGTCACTGCCCGAGGTCTCCGGCGAGGCCGCGCTGCTCTTTGATCCTTACAACGCGAGTGCAATCGCGCGCAGCCTGTTGTTGCTGGCAGAAAAACCCGAGTTGCGCAGCACCCTGCGCCAGGCAGGCCTGGAGCACGCCGCCCGCTACACATGGCAGACTGCGGCTACCGCGACCCTGGCCGTTTACCAGCGCGCCATCCAACCCAGGCAAGAGGTATAGGCATGCACATCCTGCACATTTACAAGGATTATTACCCGGTAGTCGGCGGTGTCGAGAACCATGTGCGCGTGCTGGCCGAAGCCCAGGCTGCGGCAGGACACCAGGTAACCGTCCTGACGACCAACACCTCCTGGCGCACGCAGCGCATGACACTCAACGACGTGCAGGTGATCAAGTGCGGACGTCTGGCCAAGTTCGCCTCTACCCCACTTTCGCTGCGCCTGATAGCGGCGCTGGCCCAGCTTAGACCCGACCTGACGCACCTGCACTTCCCTTACCCTTTTGGTGAGGTCGCCCAGCTGCTGGTGGGACGCAGCCGTTACACCGTGGTCATGTATCATAGTGATATCGTGCGACAGGCACGCCTGTTGCGCCTATACAAGCCCTGGCTACGGCGCATCCTAGCCAAGGCCGACCGCATCATTGCCACAAGCCCGGCTTATCTGGCGAGCTCGCCATATCTGGCTGAATTCGCCGAAAAATGCCGCGTGATCCCGCTCGGGATCGACCTGGCGGCCATTTCACGCCCTGACCCTGCCGGCGCGGCGGCCCTGCGCGTCCTGGCAGGCAGCCGACCGCTGGTGCTGTTCGTGGGGGTGCTGCGCTACTACAAGGGCCTGCAGTACCTCATCCAGGCCTTACCGCAGGTGCCGGCACACCTGCTGATCGTGGGCGATGGCCCGCAAAAGGCGGATCTGATGGCTCTGGCTGACCAGCTGGGCGTGCGCAACCGCATCACCTTTGCCGGGCGCGTCTCAGATGCCGCCCTGCCGGCTTGCTATCAGGCTGGTGATTGCTTTGTGCTGCCCGCCAGTGAACGCAGTGAGGCTTTTGGTCTGGCGCAAGTCGAGGCTTTGGCCAACGGTCTGCCAGTAGTCTCGACAGAGCTGGGTACCGGTACTAGTTATGTTAACATGGATGGCATCTCTGGGCTAGTGGTGCCCCCCAAGGACCCCGCCGCGCTGGCAGAAGCGCTCAACCACATCCTCGGCGACGATGCCCTGCGCGCTCGACTGGCACAGGGCGCCCGGGAGCGTGCCCAGCTCTTTAATGCCGAGCGCATGATGGCACAGATCCAGGCGCTGTATGATGAGCTGTTAACCGAGCGGCGTTAAAGACACAATTGCGGTTCGCGCTCCAACGGCATACAATGGGGCCAACGAGGAGTGGCATGAACCTGGAAGCCCTGTTACACAAAACACGCCTCTTTCGGCGTTGCAACCAGCAACAGATTCGCGCCATCGCAAGTGTGTGCGTCGAGCACGACCTCGAGCCCGGCACCCTGATCAGCCGTCAGACCTATCTGGGCAGCACCTTTTTCGTGGTGCAAGCCGGCGAGGCGCTGGTGCGGCGCATCAACGAGAACGGCGAGGATCGCCCTGTAGGCGTGCTGCGTCCGGGAGACTCATATGGCGTCACGTCGCTGTTTGTGGGCGAACCGCGCGATGCCTCGGTGCTGGCTACCAGCCCGATGCGCATCTGGTCGCTGCGCCGCGACGATTTCGAAGAGCTGCTGCGCGAATACCCCGAGCTGTGGCGCACCCTCACCATCCCTCCCGAGTTGGTTGCTCGTCTGCGCACGCCCACTGCTGACTGGCTGGAAGCGGACGAATCGCTGGTCTTTATAAGCAGGCGGCACTGGATAGTGCCGGCCAAGCCGATGCTGGTGACCAGCCTGGCCTTTATCCTGCTGATGGTGGTGCTGGTAACGACAGCCTGCGCTGCCGGCGAGTTCCCTGCCTTTACAGTGCCCGTCACGGCGTTATATTTGCTGGTGTTGATCTGGTTTTGGCTGGATTGGCGCAACGACTATTTCGCCGTTACCACGCGCCGCATCGTGCACCACGAACACGTGCTGTTCCTGTTCGAGGCCCGCGAAGAGGCCCCGATCGACCGCGTGCAGAACGTACACCTCATCCGCGGCTTTTTCGCCAACCTGTTCAACTATGGCGATGTAGAGATCGAGACAGCCGCCAGTGCCGGCATGATGCTGATCACGCGCATCCCTGCCCCCGAGGCAATGCGCGATGCCATCTTTGCGCAATCGAGCCGCTGGCAGGCTGTCAACCGCGCTGCGCACCGCCTGCAGATCCAGGACGAACTGGCAGCCAAGCTGGGCGCCAGCCTGGCCAGCCCCGATTCAATGCCGGTGCCCGAGGTGCCCTTTGCCCTGAGCGACCAGAACGCGCTGCAGTTCCGACGCCGCGGATTGGCGCACCTGCTCGACAAACTCGCCAGCTGGGGGTTGATCCCGCGTACGCGTGCCGTCAGCCGCGACGGCGTGATCTGGCGTAAACACTGGATCTTTATGCTTTCCAGTACGATAGTTCCTTTTCTGCTGGCGGGCTTCTTTGGAGCCGCCTTCCTGGTGTTGACGATCAACACGCCTGCTTGGGCGCTCGTCTTGGAGGTCTACCTCCGCATCTTGGCTGTGGTCGGCTTTGTGGCCGCCTACCTGTGGTTTTTCTGGCGCCTCAATGACTGGGCCAATGACCTTTATATTGTCACCAATGACCGCATCATCGATATCGAACGCCATCCCCTGTTTCTGGCGGAATCTCGCCGCGAGGCCAGCTTGGGCGTGATACAGAACGTCGCGTTTCGCCAGGGAAACCTGGCCTCCAAGGTGTTTAACTATGGCGATGTGCTGGTACAGACTGCCGGGCCTGGCACTTTTACCTTTACACGAGTCGCCAATCCGCGCGAGGTACAGCGCGAGGTTTTCCGCCGTATGGAACTCTTTCGTCGGTTAACCAAGGAGCGCGAAGCACGCGAGCTGCGCGGTGAACTGAGCGACTGGTTCGGCGTGTACAGCCAGATGCCTACCTCGCAGAGCGACCGCCCAATCCGTATCGCCGACTAGCCCTCTATTTGACGCTGCCGCACGAAACATTTATAATGCACGACGCCTTTGAGGCGGAAAGCGCAGACTTTGGCCCTGCATGCGCCTGGAGTACCTGACGGAGGATCAACGTGAACGACTTTACAATTGAAGCGCAGATGCGCAAAGCTCAGGATACACCACGCGCGTTGCGGCGTGCTGGCTACACACCCTGTGTCATGTACGGGCGTGAAAGCGCACCCGAGAGCATCCAGATCGCAACGGCGCCATTGGCGCGTCTGATCAACCGGGCAGGCTCAAGCCTGATTAACATCACTATCGATAACAGCGACCAGCCGGTTAACGTGCTGATCCGCGATGTCCAGCGTGATCCTGTCACCCGCAGGTTGCTGCATGTCGACTTTTTAACGGTTCAGGCCGACCAGGTCGTACGTAACACCGTGCCGATCGTTCAGCACGGCGATGCCCCCATCGAGTTGCACGGCGGTACGCTGGTGCAGCTTCTGGATACTCTGGAAATCGAGTGTTTGCCGGCTGACCTGCCGCACTCGATCATCGTAGATGTCTCGGGCCTGGACTCTTTTAGTGCCCAAATCGCCGTCTCCGATTTAAAGATCCCCGAGCGCGTGACGGTGCTGACCGCCCCGGATACCTCAGTCATACATGTGATGGCGCCCATGCGTGAAGAGGTTGAGGAAGCCCCGGAGACCGAAGAAGAAGAGGCAGAAGAGGCAGAGGCCGACGAGGAATCGTAAGCTGCTTTATCAACCGGTTCGAGGCAAGTTTAAATCCCCTGATGTACATCAGGGGATTTTTTTGCGATTCACGGGCTTTCAGGCACGCAGATGTGCGCCGCAGAGGACAATTCCGCCGCCTTAGTAGTCGTCGTGGTGCGCAGCGGGGCGCGGGCGCGAAGTTGGTCGTTCTTTGGCTTCGGCAACCTTGAGGGTGCGGCCGCCAACTTCAGCCCCGTTCATGGTCTCCAGGGCGGTCGCAGCAGCAGCTTCGGTCGCCATTTCGACAAAACCAAACCCGCGTGAGCGTCCCGTTTCACGATCGATCACGATCGTGACATCAGCCACAGTGCCCGCCTGGCTGAAAGCAGTGGCGAGTTCCTCATCGGTCATACGATAAGGAAGGTTGCCGACATACAGTCTCTTACCCATACTCTCTCTCCCTGGGCGGTCCTTGCCGCCAATACTAATGATAAACGGACCGGCCTCCGAAGCGATACGCACACTCTGACCTGGTCTGCCTACGGCTGAACCAGGATACCCACTAATTGTAACGAAATGGGCATAGACCCAGTATTAAACGGGAGACGAGAGCTTGTTATACCGAATGAGACACTCGCCGCATCTTTGCAGCAGCTCATCCCGGCCTGCTCAAGACACAATATAGTATCACGAATCAGAAATGACGTCAATAGGTTTTGTACAAATCGCCCATTTATGTGCGACTTTTTTCACGCCAGCTTGCTGAATCACCGCCGTCGCAACCGAAACCACATCCGGTTCAAATCATATGTTGACTAAGTTTCTCAAGTTTTGTATAATAGGGCAAATAGTCGGAGACTAACCATGCTAAAGGAAAATGACCCCGCTCCCGAATTCAACCTGATGTCTGATAGCGGTGAACAGGTTTCACTCGATACATTCCGCGGTAAAAAGATAGTGCTCTACTTTTACCCCAGAGATAATACGCCTGGATGCACGGCAGAGGCTTGCGCCTTTCGCGACGATGAAAGCAAATACCTCGAAAAGGGTGCTGTGGTGGTGGGCGTCAGCCCGGATAGCGCCGCTTCGCACCAGAGGTTCAGAATAAAGTACAACCTGCCCTTTTACCTGGTGAGCGACCCCGACCTTGCTGTCGCCAAGGCATATGGCGCCTGGGGAGAAAAGATGGTTGACGGTAAAGCCAAGGGCAAACTGATCCGCTCGACCTTTGTGATCAACGAAGACGGCCACATCATCAAGTCCTTTTACCGGGTCAATCCGCGCGGCCACTCTGCCGAGGTACTCGAATACCTCTAGGACCTATCTCAGCCTGTTAACAGAACCGCCCCCGCTCTTCTCGAGCGGGGGTGTGTATATGTGTGCGGGGCGTGCTGTTTATTTGAACGGTGCCAGCACATCCGCCAGCACGGGTTGTCCAATCTCTTGCAGCTCGTAGCGCACCCGCTGGCTGGGCTGACTGATCTTGATCAGCTTGCCCAGGTCGATCGGCGTAGCGATCAGCACCAGGTCGCAGGGTACCTGACGGATGGTGGCTTCCAGATCAGCCACCTGAGCTGCACCGTAGCCCATCGCAGGCAAGATCGGTCCCACTGCGTATTTGCGGTAGGTTTCGGCGATCGACCCCACGGCATGCGGGCGCGGATCAACCACCTCGGCGCCAAAGCGCTCCGCCGCCACCCATCCGGCGCCGTAGCGCATCTCGCCGTGCGTAAGGGTGGGGCCATCCTCCACCACCAGCACACGTTTGCCGCGTATGGCAGCGGGATCGGGCAGCGAGATCGGTGACGCCGCCTCAATCACCACGGCGCGCGGGTTGAGCTCGCTCACCGAGCGGCGCACGGCGTTAACCGCCTCTGGCTGGGCGGTGTCGATCTTGTTCAACACCACCACATCAGCCATGCGCACGTTGGCCTGTCCTGGGTAGTAGCTGCGTTCGTGGCCAGGGCGATGTGGATCGGCTACGGTGATGTGCATATCGGGACGGTAGAACGGCAGGTCGTTGTTGCCGCCATCCCACAATATCACGTCGGCCTCCTGTTCGGCTGCCGCCAGGATCTGGCCGTAATCGACACCGGCATACAGCACCAGACCCTTTTCGAGGTGCGGCTCGTACTCTTCGCGCTCTTCGATGGTGCACTCGTAACGATCCATATCCTCTTTGGTGGCAAAGCGCTGGCATGCCTGAGCAGCCAGGTCGCCATAGGGCATCGGGTGGCGGATCACCACCACACGCTTACCCCAGCCCTGAAGAATATCCGCCACCTTGCGCGAAGTTTGGCTCTTGCCGCAACCAGTGCGCACCGCACACACCGCTATTACCGGCACCTTGCTCTTTAGCATGGTGGCTTCGGGGCCCATCAGGCGGAAATCGGCACCCGTCGCCAGCACGCGCGAAGCCAGGTCGTGCACGGTGGTGGATGACAGGTCGCTATATGCCAGGATCGCCTGTTCGATGTGAAAACGCTTGACGAGTTCCTCCAACTCGCTTTCGGGAAAGATCGGAATGCCAGCAGGATAGAGCGCCCCTGCCAGCTCGGGCGGATAGCGCCGATTATCGATGTTGGGGATCTGGGTGGCGGTAAAGGCGGCTACCTGATACCGCTCGTCGTTGCGCAACGCCACGTTAAAGTTGTGAAAGTCGCGCCCGGCAGCGCCCATGATCAGGGTACGAATTGGCTGCATGTAATCCTCCGTTTTACACCGATAGTTTCGTAACATAGCTAGAGTATAGTCATCCTCGCGTACAGGTGAAATGCCGTGACAGGAAGGGGGCAGGGTTTCTCGGCCAACTCATCGGCGGGTATCCACCACATAACACCTCGGCCGGAGGCGCAATACTCGTATGATGCACCGGGGCGGACGCAAAGCGCGCATACAGAAGGATCGTGCGCGGTAGCTGGCGTTCAAGCTCCGGCTTCTTCAGGCGGCTTGCGCCGCGCCAGGCGGGTAAGCAGCACACCTACCTCAAAGAGGACATAGAGCGGCACCATCACGATCATCATGTTAACGGGATCGGGCGTGGGCGTGATCATGGCAGCGATCACTGCGGTGAGCAAAACAGCCCACTTTCTAAAGCGCCCCAGCATTTTGGCGTCCACAATCCCCAGCTTGGCCAGGAAAAAGAGCACCAACGGCAGCTGAAAGGTGATGCCCATCCAGAACATCACACGCGTCACAAACGAGACATAGTTTTCCAGGGTCCACTTGTTCTCAACAATCGATGTCAAAAAGCCCTGCATAAAGTTGATGGCAGCCGGCAGCATGATAAAACCGGCAAAGAGCACCCCAAGGATAAAGCAGATAAACACTCCGGGCACGAGAAAATAGAGGTATTTGCGCTCTTCCGGCAGCAAACCGGGCAGCATAAAGGCAATGATCTGATAGGTAATAATCGGCATTGCCAGCGCCACACCGAGGATCAGGGCGACGCGAAAGTACACGACGAACGACTCGGTAACGTTGATCGCCTGGGGGATCTGGTCGCCCATCGGACGGATAATGAGCTGCAGCCCGCGCTCTGCAAAGAACATGCTCAAGCCGGTGGTAATCACCAGAGCGATAAAGGCATACATCAGGCGCTTGCGGAGCTCTTTCAAGTGCTCCATCAAGGATTGTTCGGTATCTTGCAACCTTTTATGCATCCTCGGCTCCGCTAGCGTCATCGATGACCGCGCGGGTTTCACCCAGGTCGATCGGCGCATAGTCTTCGTCTTTTTCGATCGCCCGTGTCTCGTCCAGCTCAATCACCTCAGCCTCGGGGTCAGCCACCTCCGCTTCTGCGAGAGCGTTGCCGTCGGCGGTGCGCGTGGGGGCACCAAGCAGATCAATCACAGCCTGCGGGATGCGTTCCGGCTCGGCCGGCTTGGGGGCAGATTGCGGGGCATGCGTTTCGCCGGAGGCAATCGTCACCAGTTCGCTGGTAGCGACAGCCGCCTCGGTCTTTATATCGGCCACCTCATGAGCTGTGCCCTCTACCTCGTGCTTGACATCATCGAGATCGGCCTTGACGCCTTCCAGTGCGTCCTTGACCTCATCGATCGCCAAGGCATCGCGGAACTCTCTGGTGGCATCGCTGGTCATATAGCGCAGTTTGGCGATCAGGAGCCCCAATTTAGTAGCAAATTCGACCAGTTTTTCCGGACCGACCACCAAAACAGCGATCACCATAATGAGGATCAGCTCGCCGGTGCCGATACCGAGAAAGTTCATTCCTCTTCTTTTCCTTTATCCAGCTAGTCGTCCTCTTCTTCCTCGTTGGCGTCCTCGTCAACGGCCAACTGTTCGCTGACAGCTTTGAACCTGACCTCGGATGCCAGGCGCGCGCGATGCGCAAGGAGTGTGCCCAGGACGCCGTTCACAAAACGGCTGGAGCTGTCGCTGCCAAAGAGTTTGGCCAGCTCAACGCCTTCGTTGATCGCCACTTTGGCGGGTGTACCTACATCCACCATCAGCTCATACGCAGCCAACCGCAGTATGTTGCGGTCGACCGCAGCCAGCTGATCGATCGGCCAATCCGGTGCGGTCCGCCGAATGAGCTCGTCCAGAGCATCGAGGTTTTCCAGCACCCCAAAGAGCAGCGCCCGCGCAAAGCTCTCACCGACGGTTGGCAGTGCATTTTCGCGTAAACGCTCCTGCATCACAACCAGGGGATCGTGGTTGACGGTGTCAATTTCGAACAAAGCCTGCAGGGAGATGATGCGGGCGTGTCTCCTGACCTTCACCGGGCTTCCTCGATCACCCTAATCCGATGGATCGCCAGCTTCTATTTCTTCGATATGCACATCGACGCCAATGACCGGCATGCCCACCATCTCGGTAATGGCACGCGCTACGGCGGTCTGCAGCTGGATGCCGACGGTGTACAGATTATAACCGGAACGGATGACGACAGCCAGGTCGACAGCTACGGCGTCATCCACCACCTCGACGATTACGCCCTCGCCAGCCACCTGGCCTCTGAAAAAGCGGTTCATGTCGCTGGAGATGTCGCGGTACATGCGCACCACGCCCGGCACATTCAGGGCTGTCAGCCGCACGATCGTGGCCAGCACCGCTGGGGCAATGCGCACACTGCCCAGTTTTTGTGGCACGTTGACCGGCACTTCATCCTGCTGTTTGGCAGACATCAGCCACCTCGCTTTATGCTGCTTTTCAGGCGTTTTCTTCCACGCTCAGTACTTGACGGCCAGCGTACACGCCGCAGTTGGGGCAAACGCGATGCGCAAGACGCATCTGACGGCACGACTTGCAGCGCACGATCTTGACGGCTGAGAGGCCATCGTGAGCGCGACGCTGACGGGTGCGGCTTTTACTGTGCCTGCGTTTCGGTTGAGGGGTCATCGTCGGTGATCCTTTCAGTTAGGCTAAAAAACTTGCCGAGCTCAGCCAGCCGCGGGTCGATGGCGTCGGGCTCGCAACGACATTCTTCGGTATTCAAGTTGGCGCCGCAGTGATCACATAATCCCTTGCAGTCCGCACTGCACAAGTGGCCTTCAGACAGCTCTACCAGCGCATATTGCCGGATAAGCTCCTCAAGGTCAAGCAAGTGATGGTCATCGATCTGCAGCACCGGGTCTGCATCTTCTTCGGGCACGATGCGCAACCCGGTGTTGATATCGATGGTGGGCAGAAACTCTTCTTCAAAGGCGAGTTCCAAGTCCGCCCGCAGCGGTTCCAAGCAGCGGCGGCATTCCTGATAAGCGCGCATCTGCGCCTTGACCTGCGCAAGCACCCCTTGCCTGGTACGCATCAATACCACGGCGCCCTCCACACTGGTCGGCCCCGGGTTCAGCTCATCCAGATCCATCAGCTCGCCGGAAAGGTAGCGACGCTGGGTAGCGCCAATATTTTCTTTGAAAAGTTGGGCAACGTTATATATCATGGTCGTATCATGCCAAGCGCATATTATATGGCACGTGGGATCAAGTGTCAAAACATTTGGGCATTGACGCGCCGTTCAGAGTGCCATAACATGCGTGCACAACCTCGGAGGCGACAACATGAGCGACCTGCAGTTCCCGGATGGTTTCCTGTGGGGCACCGCAACCGCATCGTTTCAGATCGAGGGTGGCCGCAAAGAGCGAGGCGACTCTATTTGGGATGACTTTTGTGCCTGGCCAGGCAAGGTCGTCGATGGTGATACCGGCGACGTGGCTGATGACCACTATCACCGCTACCAGCAGGATGTTGATCTGTTAAAGGCATTCAACGCCAACACCTACCGCTTTTCGATCTCCTGGCCTAGGGTGCTGCCGCAAGGAACCGGTGAGGTTAACCATGTTGGGCTTGATTTCTACAGCCGCCTGGTGGACGCTCTTCTTGCAGCCGGTATCGAGCCATTCATCACCCTCTACCACTGGGACCTGCCCAGCGCCCTGCAGCGCCTCGGCGGCTGGGTCAACCGCGACACCGTTTACCGTTATGTCGATTACGCCGAAATCGTGGCCAAAAAGCTGGGCGACCGCGTGCGTTACTGGATCACCCACAACGAGCCCTGGGTGGCCGCCATCCTTGGCCACCACGAAGGCGTTCACGCCCCGGGCTGGACCGATCATTCTCTGGCGCTCCAAGTTGGCCACCACCTGCTGCTCTCACACGGTCTGGCAATGCCGCTGCTGCACCAGTTGACCAAAGCCGGCAGCAGACTCGGCATCACCCTCAACCTCAGCCAGGTATACGCTGCCAGCGACAAAACCGAGGACATCGAAGCAGCCAAGCGCTACGATGGGCACCTCAACCGCTGGTACCTCGACCCGGTGCTGCTGGGCAACTACCCGCAGGATATCTGGCAACAACTGGGCTGGCGCGTGCCGCGCATCGCCCCGCAGGATATGGATATCATCGGCACGCCGATCGACTTTTTGGGCATCAACAACTATTCCCGCGCGGTGATCGGGCACTCGGACGAAGGCGAAAACCACATCCAGTCGATTCGCCCGAAGGGCGAGTACACCGCTATGGATTGGGAAGTCTATCCGCAAGGGATCAAAGCGCTGCTGGTGCGCGTGACGCGCGAGTATGGCGCCCCGGATCTGTACGTAACAGAAAATGGCTGCGCCTATGAGGATACCATCTCTGACGACGGCCAGGTGCACGACCCGCAGCGCGTCGATTTCTTCCGCCGCTATCTGAAGGCGTGTCATGAAGCCATCACAGAGGGTGTCCAGCTAAAGGGATATCTGGCATGGTCGCTACTGGATAACTTTGAGTGGTCGTTTGGCTACTCACGGCGGTTTGGCATCACCTATGTCGATTATGCTACCCAGGAGCGCATCCCCAAAGACAGTGCCAAATTCCTGAGCGAGGTGTTCAGGAGTAACAGCCTGCCCCAGGAGGCCTGACATGCAGCGCGCAGCGCTCAAGGAGCGCGCCTGTAAAGCGATCGATGCCCGCCGCGAGCAGATCATTGCGCTGGGTGAGGATACCCGCACCCATCCCGAGTTGGGCTTTAAGGAAGTGCGCACCGCCGCACTGGTGGCTGCCCAATTCAGGCAGCTGGGCATCCCCTGCCAGGAGCAGCTGGCCGTCACGGGCGTCAAGGGCTTGCTGACTGGCGCCGCAGAGCGCGTCACAGTGGCGTATGTCAGCGAGCTGGATTCCGTGCTGGTGCCCGACCATCCCCTGGCCGACCCGCAGACCGGTGCGGCGCACGCTTGCGGGCACAACGCACAGATCGCCAACCTGGCGGTAGTGGCGATCGGGCTCAAGGAAGGCGACGTGATGCCGCACCTGGGCGGTAATGTGGCACTGATCGCCGCACCGGCTGAGGAATATGTCGAGCTGGCCTACCGCATGGGCTTGAGCGAAGCCGGCAAGATCGAATTCCTCTCGGGCAAGCAGGAGCTGTTGCGTGTAGGCGCCTTTGATGATGTCTCGCTGGTTTTGGCGACCCACCAGGGAGGCCCGCGGGAAGGCAAAACCGTCTCGCCGGGCGGGCCGAGCAACGGCTGTATTGCCAAGGTGGTACGCTTTATCGGCAAGGCCGCCCATGCCGGCGGTGCCCCGCACGATGGTGTTAACGCTCTGCAGGCCGCGCATGTAGCCATGGCGGGCATCAACGCCCTGCGCGAGACCTTTCGTGATAGCGACCACATCCGCGTACACCCGATCATTACCAAAGGCGGCGACCTGGTCAACATCGTGCCGGCGGACGTGCACATGGAGATGTATGTGCGCGGTGCCAGCGTCAATGCCATGCTCAAAGCCAGCCGCGCGGTCGATCGCTGCCTGCAGGCGGGAGCCCTGGCCGCCAGTGCAGCCATCGAGATCACTTCTCTGGCTGGTTATATGCCCAAGGTAATTACCCCGGCGCTCGATGCACTTTATATGCAAAACGCCGGCGACCTGTTGGGCGCCGATGCACTGCTCGGTTCGGAATTTGGGGCCGGCTCGACCGATATTGGCGACATCTCGATGGTCATGCCAGCGATCGAGGCGGTGGTAGGCGGCTGCAGCGGCACGGGACATGGTGCCGATTTCGCCATCGCCGACGACGAGTTGGCCTATATCGTGCCGGCCAAGCTGGCTGTCATGACCTTGATCGACCTACTGGCGGATGATGCCGCCGGCGCGCAGACCCTTCTGGCGGATTATCAGGCGCCCATGACGCGCACTCAGTATCTCGAGACGGTGCGCAGCCTCAACCAGACCAGCACCTATGACTATCGCGAAGCGCCAGCCATCTGAGATGTGTGGCTTGCAGCGAGTAACTGTTCTCGATATGATGCCCTGAATTAGACAGTGTGAGGCGTTGATTGTGAGTCTTGCAATGCACGAAATCCTGAACGACCCGCTGGCGGTCGTGATCCTGCAGCACCCTAAACCAAGCAAGCCCACCGACAGCAATTTCTATACCGCGGCACAGCAAAGCGCCGCCATCCTGCAGCTGGCACTGGATAGCGATGTCGCATTCAAGCCCAATGCCACCGCAGCCGAGCGCTTTAAAGCGCCGGCTTCAGGGATCGGCACGCACCCGGCCTTTATGCACGGCCTGCTGGACTATTTACGCGAGCACGGCGCGCGTGACCGCAGCATGTACGTCATCGAAGACCCGGCGAACGACGATTACGGCGCGCCCCCCTCCTGGCTCGACACTGGCTATCTCGAGCTAGCCGAGGCTACCGGCGCGATCCTGGAGTGGCCCACCACCGCCAACTGTGTTGAGCGCGCCGTCGCCAAACCGAACACTCTGCCGACACGGCGGGTGATCAGGCATGCGGTTGATTCGGCCATGCCGTTGATCAATGTACCCAAGTTAAAGACGCATAACCTGAGCCTGACGACCTTGTGCATCAAGAACCTGATGGGGCTGAACTATGGGCCCGAACGCCACTTTTGCTCGCAGGCTATGGGAGAAATGCCGGCCTTTTGTATAGCAGAGCCCAGGTCACGCATCGAGTGGCTGGATGAAGAGCTGCACGAATGCTGGCAGGCCGGCCTGGCGCGCCGCCTGACCGATCTGGCGCAAGTGATCAAACCGCAGTTGAATCTGGTCGAGGGCATTGTCGGGCGCGACGGCACCGGCTTTCAGCGCGGCACTAACCATACCCTGGGGCTGGTGATCGCGGGCACCAACATGGTGGCAGTAGATGCTCTCACCAGCCATCTGATGGGCTTTGATCCGCTAAGGCTGATCTATCTGCAGGTTGCTGCTGAGGCCGGGCTTGGATCGAACCGCCTGGACGAGCTGCACTGTTATACCAATGAAGGCGACACCCTGGTGCCGTGCCGGACGCTGGCGCCATTCATGGCCGATCCACCCTTTGTGGTCAACCGCATGCTCAAAGGCTCAGAATCCAATATCAGCTGAGCGGACCCAGTCGTCCTTAGGGATGCGGCGCCAGAGCCTG
Source organism: Chloroflexota bacterium (assembly GCA_012729455.1). GTDB lineage: Bacteria > Chloroflexota > Anaerolineae > UBA1429 > UBA1429 > JAAYDC01. The sequence goes on from JAAYDC010000019.1 coordinate 17,858, forward strand.
GCAGGTTCTGGCGCCGTTTTGCTTCCAGGCGCTTTTCGCAGCTGTCTCGACGATCAGCTGGCGCTGGCTATGCGATAAGTTGGAGCTGTGCAGCACGCCATAGCTCAGTTCGAAGCACGTGGAGGCGCAGTTGCCGTTACGCACACCAGACGCTTTGGTATAATAGCCAAAGTGCCTGGTCATCTCATCGGTCGCAAGGCTAACTACAGGTTGACTTTGATGCGCCGCGCTTCGTCAGTTGGCAGCAGATCCCCAGGCTTGCTGGATCTTGAAAGCCGCCGCGGCGATCTGGTCCATATCCTCACGGCTGCCCAGCATAACGGACTGATGCAGCCACAGACCGTTTACGCCCACTTCGCGGGCCACCGGGCAATCGGGCTGCTCGGGCACCGCCAGACCCAGTTTGCGGCACATCACCGCGATGCGGTTCATGATCGCCTCGGTGGCTCCCAACGGTTCGGGGTAGCCGGGCGTGACGGGGATGCCCTCGGCATTCATGGCGCGGATAAACTCGCTCGCTGGCTTGCCGTCAAAGGCCGCAGGCTGGTACCAAAAGCGGAACAGGTGGTTGGCGCTGCGCGTGGTATCAGCCGGCAGGGTGGTCGGCTGCAGCCCGGGCACTTGCTGCAGGACTTGAGTCAGGTATTTGGCGCTGGCGGCACGCTGCTCGGTCTGTTCTTCGATACGCTTTAGCTGCACTCTCAGCACTGCCGCCGGCCATTCGGTCATGCGATAGTTGCTGGCCACCACCGGATGATGGTACCAGGCTTTGCCGCGCTGCCGCCCGACGTTATGCACCGACCAGCAGCGGTCGGCCCACTCCTCGCTATTGGAGACGATCATTCCGCCTTCGCCTCCGGTAATGTTCTTGGAAGCCTGGAAGCTGAAGCAGCCCATGTCGCCGATCGCGCCGACTTTGGTGCCCTTGTAGACCGCCCCATGCGCCTGGCAGGCGTCTTCGATCACCAGCAGGTTGTGCTTGCGTGCGATCGCCATCACCGCGTCCATATCGACCGGCTCGCCGCCGATGTGCACCGGCATGATCGCCTTGGTGCGCGGCGAGATGAGCGCCTCGATCTGGGAAGGGTCCATATTCCAGGTATCGGGCAGGATATCGGTAAAAAGCGGAATCGCTCCTACCAGCAGACAGGCGGAGGCAGTCGCGATAAAGGTATAGGGCGAGGTGATCACCTCGTCGCCCCAGTCGATGCCGGCAGCGCGCAGGCAGACTTCGAGCGCGGCAGAGCCGTTGGTGACGGCCACCGCATAGTGGGCATCCTGGTAAGCGGCGAATTCGGCTTCCAGGTCGCGCACCTGATGACCGCGTAAAGACCACCACTGCCCGGATTCGAGCACGCCTAGCACAGCCGAACGCTCGGCGCCATCCCACTGAGGCCAGGACGGGAATGGTTGGGTGCGCAGAGGTTCTCCTCCATCAATCGCTAAACGTGTCATTGCGTGCTCCTTGTCTTTTACATGAATATAGTGCACACAGCCGACTGCGTCAACAGTTTGCACATCATCCGCGCCTGCTCTATTATTCACCAGATATTCCAGATAGGATAAACCATGAACCAACCAGCCACCATCACTCTAAGAGATGGCCGCACCGCCGCAGTACGCCCCCTGCGCGCCGGCGATGTCGATGCCCTCACCACGTTTTTTACCAGCCTGTCGCAAGCCACTATCAGCCGTTACGGTCCGCACCCGTTCGACCGTGCCACCGCTGAAAAGTTGTGCGCCCAGGCGGATGACCCGCGCACCACGCGTTTTGTGGCCGAGCTGGCCGAGAGCAGCCGGCTGATCGGTTACATGATCCTGACCCGCGAGATATGGGAGGGTGACCAAAAGCGCTACAGCTGGCTAGGATCGTTCGACGACACCGCCTGCCTGGCACCGGTGATCGCCGACGATATGCAGAACCAGGGGATCGGCTCGCAGATGGGCCAAGTTGTGCTGGCTGCAGCGCGCGAGATGGGCATCCGGCGCGTGATTCTGATGGGCGGGGTGATCGCCGACAACAACATCGCGCGGCGCCTGTATGAAAAGCTGGGATTTCGCCAGCTGGGCGAGTTCAAGACCCAACATGCTACCCGCGGCGATATACTCAACTATGACATGATGGTCGAGTTCGTGAAGGAGTGACATGCGCGTTCTCGTAACGGGCGGCACGGGCAGGGTAGGGGTAGAGACCGTCCGCCAGCTGACTGCCGCCAGCCACAGCGTCCTGGTGATCGGCCGCAGCCCCGGGCACGTGATCGAGGGCGCTGATTATCAGGTGTGCGACACCACCGATTACCCAGCCCTGCTGGAAGCCACGTGCGGCTGTGAGGGGATCATTCATCTGGCGGCCATCCCGCATCCCGGCGGCGGGCCCGGGCACGAGATTTTCCGCATCAACTGCGCCGGCACTTATAACGTCTACGAAGCCGCGGCAGCCTGCGGCATCCGGCGTGTGGTCACGGCCAGCTCGATCAACGCCTTTGGGTACAACTATGGTATCTACCCCTTTCCGATTGCTTATCTGCCGATCGACGAGGCCCACCCCACCCATACCACGGATCCCTATTCGTTTTCCAAGCAGGTGACGGAGGCGATCGCCGATTATTACTGGCGCCGCGAGGGCATCAGCGGGGTCAGCCTGCGGTTGCCGGCTGTAATCGACCAGCAGACCGGATCAGCAGCCTGGCGCTATGGTGTACGCCAGGAGACCCTAGCCGTACTCGAGCTCCTGCGCAAGGATCCGCCAGCCGGCGCCAAGCGGATGAATGAGATCGTGCGGTATGTGACGGATGTACGAGCTCAGCGCGGCCACGAGCGTCGCCGTTTGGCGGGCAGCGGGATCCCCAGGGAGTACCTCTCCATGATCGGCTGGACCAACTTTTGGACAGGCCTCGACACGCGCGACACTGCCCAGGCGCTTATCAAGGGCTTGTTCGCCAGCTATGAGGGCAGCCACGCGTTGTTTGTCAACGACAGCCGCAACATCGTCGGGGCGCCATCCGCCGAGTTGGCACGCGCCTTTTTCCCCGAGGCGCACACCTTTAAAGAGCCGCTGGAGGGCGATACTGCCCTGGTGAGCATCGCCCGCGCGCGCGAACTGATCGGCTTTGAGCCGGAATATCACCTGGCGGATACGCCCCCGGAGGCGGCATAATGGCTACCAGCATGACCAAGCGCGAGCGGGTGCTGCGCACGCTGGCGTTTGAAGAAACCGACCGCACCCCCACCTATGATATCCTCGAGAACGACTCCCTGATCGAACGCGTGACCGGCGAGCGGCTGACTACCGCCAACGGCAACCGCGTCAAGGCGCGCGCCATCGCGCTCTGCCTGGATATGACGCGCATGCCGCACGGCCCCAACGAACCAGGCAAGGTCCACACCGCCGACGGCTTGACCTATCGCGTCGAGCGCTGGACGAGTTGGGTAACGGCACGCCCTTGGAATACTCAGGCGGAGCTGATCGAGTGGGTCAAGGGGCGCATCCGCAGCGAAAACGCGCGCACCTTTGGCCCCGCCGAATACGACCAGTTTTGCCAGAATCTCGACTATTTCCAGGGATTGTTCGGAGACGATACTGTACAGATCGTCGAATCAGGTGTGGGTCTTACCGAGATGTATTCGCCCATGGGTTGGGAGGCGTTTTCGTACCTGATCATGGACGAACCTGACCTGGTGGAAGAGTGGCTGGAGGCGCGCAACCAGGCCGAGCTGCGCCGTGTGGCCTGTATCGGCGACGCACAGCGTATCCCGGTGGTGCTCACCTATGATGACATCGCCTACAAGACCAGTACGCACACCTCGCCGGATTGGCTGCGCCGGGTGTGGGTGCCGCGCTTGGCACGCCTCAACGCTGCCTGGCACGAACGGGGCGCCAAATGCATCTTCCATTCGGATGGCAACCTCTGGGCAGTAATGGACGACCTGGTAGCAGCCGGCATCGACGGCATTAACCCGATCGAGGTGCAAGCCGGCATGACGGTGCCCGAACTGCGGGCGCGCTATCCGCAGCTGGTGCTGACCAGCGGCATCGATGTCTCCGCCTTGCTGCCCTTTGGCACACCCGATGAGGTGCGCCAAGCGGTGACTGAGAACATCCGCGCCACGCATGGGCGCGGTTACCTGGTGGGATCATCCACGGAGCTGCACAACAACGTGTCGGCCGAGAACGCGCTGGCGATGTATGAAACTGCCTGGCAACATTCCGGTGTCTAACACGTATATAGCTGGCGTATGGCTGCAACACGACATCCCGATCCCAAAGGCACACATGTGAAAAGACTCCCGCACTGGTATGAATATCTGAGTGTCAACGCCTACAGCTTTGGCCTCTCATTTATGTGGAACGCCATCCACCCGATCCTGCTGCCACTCATGGTCCTGCGCACCGTCTCCGAGGCGAACAAGAACACCTCACTGGGGCTGCTCACCTCGATCGGGATGGTGATCGCGCTCTTAGTGCAGCCGATCAGCGGCACACTCTCGGACGCTACCAAGCATCCCTGGGGACGTCGCCGGCCGTGGATGCTGCTCGGCACCGTGGGAGATGTGATCTTTTTAGGTGTCATCGCACTGGCTGACAGCTTTTGGGTCCTGGCAATCGGTTATATCGGCCTGCAGCTGTTTTCGAACCTGGCGCACGGCGCCAACCAGGGGCTCTTGCCCGACCTGATGCCAATCCATCGACGTGGTATTGCCTCAGGCATCAAAAATGCCATGGACATTTTGGCGCTGGTGCTGTCTGCCGTCATTATTGGCCGGCTGAACGGGGGACAGGATATGCACCAGATCGCCTCGGTGCTGGTGCTGGCTCTGGTGTTGGGAGCCTCGCTGATGGCGATGTGGATCGGCACGCAGGAAATCCCCACCTCTGAAAGCATCGAGCAGACTCCGCCGATCCCCGGCTTTCGTCGCCTGCTGAACATTTTTCGCATCGACATCAAGGGCAACCTCGACTATATTAAGCTGCTGGTGACGCGCTTTTTGTTACTGTTTGGCACAGGTTGTATTCAGGCTTTTGGTCTTTTTTACTTTCGCGATGTCCTGCACCTGACCAGCGCCACCATGCTGGTTTCGCGCGTGATGACGATCATCGGGGCAATCGTGCTGGTAATCGCCTTTCCATCAGGGCTGCTCTCTGAGCGCATCGGCCGGCGCACCCCCAGCATTGTGGCATGTGCGTTGGCGAGCCTGGGCATCCTGGTAATGCTGTTTGTACGCTCGCACCTGGGCGTGTACATCGCCGGTGGGCTGGTGGGTGTGGGCATGGGTATCTTTATGACAGTAAACTGGGCATGGGCTACCAGCCTGGTGCCCATCAACGAAGCCGGCAAATACCTTGGCCTGTCCAACCTGGCCACGGCAGGGTCGGGCGTGGTTGCACGCCTGCTGGGGCCGGCAGTGGATTTCGGCAACCGCCTGATACCCAGTGCTGGCTATATCGCCATGATCTTGCTGGCAGCAGTGGCTACCTTGATGGCCCTATGGCTGACGACCCAGTTGCCCGAGCCGCTGCCGCGCGGTAAAGAACCGATAGAATACAATGTCTTTGTACCGCTGCCTCGAGGTTCAAAATAATGCCCTACAACATGGTCGCTTTTGCCAGCCTGCCCTTTGGCTTACGCAGCGGCAGCTATGAGCTGGCGCTCGGCGATGGCACCATGCAGGCTGTGCTGGTCACCCCGCTGCGCTTTAACCCCTTTGTCACTCTGGCAGCCTGCGATGTGCCGGTGCGCGGATTGCCGCAAAATGGCCAGGGTGATGGCTTTATCAGTTACACCTGGTACGACCATCCCTTTGTTCTGCGGGTAGCATTTGGCCCCAATATTGCCTCGCTGGGCTCTATTAACTCGTCGGCCACGATCGTGCAGCCGCTGGAAGCAGGCTTTGATCCACACGACAAAGCCGCCTTGCATGCCCTCAGCGAGGACTTTGCCGCCATCAGCCTGGAGGCATTCAATACCCTCATCGCCATCGTGCGCCGCCAGGCGCGCCTCTACCAGGTGCACGACCTGATCAGGTCAGATATTCAGATCACCATTCGAGACGAGCAGGGCGCCTTTGTGGCCGATGACCCGCGCGAGGTCGAGTTCACCGAAGAAGACCGCGTGCCCGTCAGCCTCGACCTGAGTGAACGCGACAGCCGGTGGTATGAGGAATTAGCAGTAGCGTTGCGCGGCCACGAAGGCCCCGACCTGGCCGACGAGCTACTGATGGAGGCTGAGCGTGCCCTGGACGAGCGCTTTCCGCGCCAGGCGCTGGCGACCTGCAACACGGTCATGGAGACGGCCGTCTCGCAGCTGCTAACGGTTGGCATGAGCAAACGCGGTCTGAGCACAACCGCCATCGACGACCTGCTGCTATCGCGCAGCCTGGCAGCCAAGCTCGATAGCCTGCTCGAGACCAACACGGGTTACAGCCTCAAACGCCACAACCGTGCCCTGTGGAACAGCTTTGACCAGCTTTCGTCGCTGCGCAACGACGCCATCCACCGCGGCGCTAACGTCTCGGTGCAGGATGCTCAGTTCGCCCTGCAGGTCACCCGCGACGTACTGGCCTGGCTGGCCTTTGTGCGGTCAAGGCTATCCAAGTCCTAGCCCAACCAACTCGGTTAGTGACGCAACCGCGGCGTGATTAACCTCAACGCGGTTTCGCGCAGGATCATGCGCCGCTCACTCTCCGAGATGCGCGCAAAGATGATGCAGCCGATAGCATAGTGCGGATCAAACCACGGCAGGTCGCAGCCAAACACGACCTTGTCCGTCACGCCGCCCGCCGACATCTTTTCGATTATCCCATTGGCCGCATAGGCAGCCGTCAGTTCCAGATAGACGTTGGGCAGGCGCTTGGCCAGCGCGATGGCGCCATCCCACTCGCCATAGATCGAATGCCCGAGGATCAGATCAAGCGTCGGGTAAGCCTCCGCCACCTTGGTGACCTCTGCTACGCTGTTGAAGGGACCTTCCCAGGTATGCGAGAGTACCATCAGGCGCCGCTCGGCGGCAAACTCAAGGGCGGGTGCATAGTTGGGGCCATCCAGCGGGTAGCGATGCCCCGAGGGATGGAATTTCAAACCGACCATGCCCTTGCGCTTGTCGTAGAGCGCCAGTTCGCGGGCTGCCAACTCGGGATAGTTGGGGTTGATCACCGTGTAACCGCTCCAGCGCGTCGGATAGCGCTCGGTGAGCTCGGTGATCTCCTGATTGCCGGGCACCATATCTGCCAGTGCCATATGGCCGCTTGTAACCATGCGTTCGACCCCACAGCGATCTAGCGTGGCGATCATCTGCTCGGGGGTATGGTTGGGCATATAGATGCCCTGGTAGGGCCCGTAATGCGCGTGCAGGTCGATCACGCGGCAGGAGGCGCACTGACCGGTGGTGAGGAATTCATCGACAATCGCCGATTGGATCATGAGAGTTCCGCCTTTCGTAGCAGATTCAGCAGGTTTTCGCCGGCGATCGCTCGGCGCGCCTCGGGTGTGAGGTCGCAACGTTCGATCATCAGGCGCGGCCCCCCCATCGGTGCCGCCGGATAGTTGCTGCCCATCAGCAGACACTCGTGCCCATAATAGCGCACCAGCTCGGAGACGCCCATATCCTGTTCATAACGAGAGGTATCCAGCTTAAAATTCGGATAGCGTTCGAGCAGCGGTCGAAACAGGCGGTCTTCTCCCCACGGGCCATGCGCTGCCGCCACCAGCGTCAGGTTGGGGTACTGCTCCATCAGGCGGTAGATCACTGGCCAGCCGATCGCGCGGCGTACAAACAACGGGATGCGCCGTTCTGCCACCTCATCCAAAAAGCTGCCAAAAGTCAGGCGCTCCAGCAGGAAGCGGTGTTCCTCAGGAAAGGCCCATAGCGCGCGCACATTGGCAGCCTCCATCGCCCGAAAAAACGAGGCATCGGAGGGCAGCTCGCTCGTCTGGGGCGGCAGGATCGCCCACGAGCCGATCAGCCGCGGGTTGCCGGCGATCGCCTCTGCCAGCACACGGTTGCCCACCACAGGCGACTGGTCATGCTGCGCAGTGTGGTACACCAGGGCGCCAGAAAACCCGTGCCAATCCAGCTCCTGGACGAGCTCATCTGCGCTGGCACATACCTTTAATGCGCCGCGAGTTGGCAGTCCAAACGAGGCGTTACAATCCCAAAAGGCTATTTTGTCCACGTTTCCTCCCACTTGGTCAGGATATCTGGCCCCTGCTCGGTAATTGCAATGGTATGCTCAAAATGGGCACACAACGACCCATCGACGGTCGCGACCGTCCAGTGGTTGCTGGTTTTGGTATAGAGTGCATTGGAGCCGACAATCAGCATCGGTTCGAGAGCCAGGACCATGCCAGGCTTGAGCACCACGCCGCGATCGGGCTTGCCCCAGTTGGGCACATCAGGCTCTTCGTGCATATCCCGTCCGACACCGTGCCCGGTGTATTCGCGCGCAACCTGGTAACCGCGCTCTTCGGCATAGGCCTGGATGGCGGCCGAGACATCCCCCAGGCGCTTGCCCGACACACATTGGGCGATGCCCACCTCGAGTGCCTCGGCGGTGGTGGCGATCAGCCGGCGCGCCTCATCGCTGACTGTGCCCACTGGCACGGTGATGGCCGAATCTCCCACAAAGCCGCCATGGATGGCACCGCAATCGAGGCTGAGGATATCGCCGGTCTTGAGCCGGCGGCGCGAGGGCAAACCGTGCACCAGCTCGCCGTTGATGCTGGCATTGATCACCGCCGGGTAGGGGTGCTCGGGATAGGTGCGGTTGGGGTAATTCAGAAAAGCCGGGGTCGCCCCGTGGCGTGCCAGCACCGCGGCGGCGATGCGGTCGAGTTCGAGAGTGGTGACGCCGGCACGCACTGCCAGCGACATCTCGTACAGTGCGCGGGCGTTGATCTGCCCCGCACGCCGCATCGCTTCGATCTCGGCCGGCGATTTGATTACGATGCCCATACTGCCCCCTTTGACCGGCAGTATAGACAAGCGCGCGGCGGTCGACAAGCCCGGCGCAATCCAGTATGATACGCACCACGATCAGGGTTCATCCTAGGAGCCTCACATGCACAAGTTCCCGCATTTGCCCATCGAGCGCGCCCAGCCCGACTGCGAGCGCTTTATCGATGCCGTGATGGGGCGGGTACTGCCCGAGCGCCCTCCGCTGGTCGAATACCTCATCGACGACGCACTGCGCAAGCCAATTGTGACTGATCTGCTCGGGCGTACCTGGGTGGATCCGCGCCCTGGCGACCAGCCCAGCTGGCTGGCTTACATGGATAACTTTATAGCGGTGTGGTACCAGCTCGGGTACGACTTTGTGCGCTACGAGCAAGGCCTCCCGCTGGCCGAGCGCTACATTATGGGCGATGATCCTTCGCGCTCTAACGGCATCCGCGCCTGGAACGACCTTAGCCACGGCACGATTGCCACGTGGCAGGATTTTGAGACCTTTGCCTGGCCGGAGGTAACACCCGCCTTTTTCGCCAACTACGAGTACCTCGCCAGGAACCTGCCCGAGGGCATGGGGCTGATCGTCTCGCACGGCGGCGGCATTTATGAGCACCTCTCGGCGCTCTTTTCGTACGAAGGCTTGTGCATGGCGCTCTACGACCAGCCCGACCTCGTAGCTGCCGTAGCCCAGCGCCTGGGCGAACTGTTTTTACAGGTTTATCGCCAGTTGGTGCAGATCGAGGGGGTAGCGGCCGTCTTCCAGGGCGACGACATGGGCTTTCGTACCGCAACGCTGCTGCCGCCCGAAGCGCTCCGCACCTATACCCTGCCATGGCACGCGCGTTATGCCGATCTGGCTCACGATGCCGGGCTGCCCTATTTCCTGCATTCGTGCGGCAACCTGACAGAGATCATGCCCGACCTGATCGACACGGTACAGATCGACGCCAAGCACTCGTTCGAAAACGCCATCGTCGCCGCCGACCAGTTTCAGGCGCTGTATGGCTCGCACATCGGCGTGCTGGGCGGTGTGGATATCGACATCCTGGGGCGCGGCAGCGAGGCCGAGATCCGTGCCGAGACGCGCTGGCTGATGGAAAGCTGCGGAGAGCGCGGCCGTTACGCCATCGGCTCAGGCAACTCGATCCCCAGTTATATACCGCTCGAAAGCTTTTTAAGCATGCTCGACGAAGCACAGCGTTGAAAGGAGCCGTTGCATGAAAGGTGTAATCCTGGCTGGAGGGTTGGGCTCGCGGTTGTATCCGCTGACGCACGCCACCAACAAACACCTCCTACCGATCTATGACAAGCCCATGATCTACTACCCGATCAACACCCTCGTCAAGGCGGGCATCACCGAGGTGATCGTAGTGACGGGCGGGCCGCATGCCGGCGACTTTATCCGCGTGTTGAAAAACGGCAAAGAGCTGGGGCTGCGCCACCTCGAGTATGCCTATCAGGAGATGGAGGGCGGCATCGCGCAGGCTCTGGCGTTGTGCGAAGACTTTGCCGATAACGGCCCTATCGCCGTGATCCTTGGCGATAACACCACCGACGCTGATATCTCGGCCAGCGTCGCCGACTTTCGTGGGGGTGCCACTGTCTTTTTACGGCACGTGAGCGACCCGCAGCGTTTTGGCGTGCCCGTCTTTGCCGAGGATAATTCGCAGCGCATCATCGCCATCGAGGAAAAACCCGCCCAACCCAAAAGCAACTTTGCTGTCACAGGCCTGTACCTCTACGACCACGTGGTGTTCGAGTACATCCGCCGTACCAAGCCCTCGGGGCGCGGTGAGCTCGAGATCACCGATGTGAACAACCTGTATATCGAATCGGGCACGCTGAATTGGGTATCTTTGGGGGGCTTTTGGTCCGACGCGGGCACATTCGAAAGTTTGTTCCGCTCCAGCCTCTACTGGGCGGAAAAAGCCGGTTGGGACCAAAACATCTAGCAACACAAGGAGGCAAACCGTGTACAAAGCGTTATCGACCGGAGCGATCGGCGTGCGGGTGCCCTTTGAAGAGCAGGTGCGCCTGGCAAGCGCGCATGGTTTTGAGGGCGTGAGTGTCGAAAAGGCTAATGTTGACCGCTTGGGGATGGCCGAGATACGTGCCCTCCTGGCGCGCTTTAACCAGCGCCCCGCAGTGACGGGCATCCCGGTGAACTTTCGCGAAGACGACGCCACCTTCCAGCGCGATATGGCCGGCCTGTCCGAATGGGCCAAGGTCATGAGCGACTTGGGTTGCACGCGCAGCGCCACCTGGATCATGCCGACCCTCATGGAGGGCGTGACCTTTGAGACCGCCTACGGGCAGCTGCGCAGCCGCACGGCGGATATCTGCGCCGTACTGGCGCCCTATGGCATCCAGTATGGGCTCGAGTTTGTCGGACCCAAGACGATGCGCGAGGGTAAAACGCCCTTCCTGTACGATCAGACCGGTATGCTGGGGTTGATCCGCGATACCGGTGCAGCTAACCTGGGGCTCCTGCTGGATTGCTTCCACTGGTATACCTCGCACGGCACCGTGGAAGACCTGGGCAAGCTCAACGACAGCCTGATCACCCTGGTACACGTCAATGATGCGACGGCTGGCCGCTCGCCCGATGAGCAGATCGACAGCCAGCGCGCCCTGCCCGGCGCCACCGGCGTGATCGACTCAGCAGGTTTCATGGGCGCCCTCAAAAAGATGGACTATAGCGGGCCGGTGGTGGTAGAGCCCTTCTGCCCGTGGCTGAGCGACCTTTCGCCCGACGAGGCCGTCGCCAAAGTGGCCGAGGCGCTAGATTCGATCTGGATCAGCTAGAGACAGGCAAACGCCTAAAAGAAAGGCTCGGGCTGAACACCCGAGCCTTTTTCGTTATGTTGGCTGGCCGCACAACCGACGGCGCTGTTCGAGATAGTAGAGATAGTGCGCGTAAGGTACATCATCGGGCACACCGTGGTCAACCAGGGGGATAAATCCGCCATATTCGACGGCGGGGCGCAGGCGCTCGAGCTCGATATCGATCGCCTCCGGCCCGGCGATCAGCGCACGCTTGTCGACATTGCCCCAGGTAAGGATCTCACGCCCATAGATGCGCTGCAGGGCGTTGATATCCATATCCGAAGCCACCTCGAGGGGATAAAACCCGCGCACGCCGCCTTCCAGCCAGAGCGGGATTAGGGCGTCGATGTTGCCGTCGCAATCGACCCAGCTGAGGGTAACACCATGCTCGCGCAAGACCTCGGTAACCTGCTGATACCCAGGCAAAAAGAACTTGCGGAACATGGCCGGTGAGACCAGCGGCCCCGCCTTGTAAGCCATGTCTTCCCAGAACATGGCAAAGTCTATATCCACCTCGTGAAGGGCGCGATGCAGGACCTTGATGTAGAAATCGGCCAGGTAGGCAACCATGTCGTGGATCAGCTGCGGATCTTCAAAGAGGGTGTAGGAGATGCCCTCAACGCCCATCCAGTCGCGCATGATGCCGTAAAAACTGCCGCCATCGATGCTCAGCAGATGGTCGCGCACCTGCCACTTGCGCTTGAGAGCTTGCCATTCGGCCTCTGGCGGGTAGCGGCCAGGATCATCGGGGTTCAGCTGAGAGGAGCGGAACTCGTCCCAATCGGCGCGCGTCTTGATCGGGTAATCCAGCCACTGGGTGCTGTGCAGCAAACCGCCCTCATTCTTGAACTGCTTGACAACCGAACCATTGCCGGTGCGATAGACGGTGTAGGTATCCGTATCTTCATAGACAACGTGCGGGTAGCCGGGGTAGACGCCGGTATTGACCGGCACGCGGTGCTCGCCCCAAAAGGCGGAAAAGATCCCCTCAAAACCAAAATAATCGCTAAACCATCGGAGCATGTGGTCGTCGGGGATCCGCGTCGGGATCGGGCAGCCTTCCGCCTGCCAGCGTTCGGCCGGGCCGACCCAGTCGCCCCAATCCGGGATGTAATCGACATCCTCGTGACGGGCAAAGCGCCAAAAGCGCGTGCGAGCGTTCAGCACAATATGTCTCCTTGAGGCATTATTTCCAGGTGATGGTCGGGCTCTTGAAGAGCTCCAGCTCTACGCCATCCGGGCCGCGGAAGAACGCCAGCCGGATATCGCCAACGCTCTTGGGCAGTACATGAAACTCGATGCCCTTTTGGGAAAGCTGTTCGTAGGCAGCGTCGACATCCTCGACCTCGAAAGCCAGGTGCATCAGGCCAAGGCCGTTTTTCGCATCGTCGGGCTCGCCGCCCATCAGCTCGATGGTGGTGCCGCCGATCTTGATAAATACGATCTCCGAGCCCGGGATGGACCCTACGATCGGGAACCCGAGCGTCTCGGTGTAAAAGGCTTTAGCAGCTGGCAGGTCAGACGCCTTGACGGCGATATGGTGGATCGCTCCGATTGGTTTCATAGTCCCTCCGCAAACAGATATTTGGTCCATTATAACGCCGGCCAGATTCTCGGCAATTGCATGTTGGTGTTTGTGCGTCAATAGACAGTTTACGGTTGCTATGCTACAATCGCGCCATCGCTCCGACATCGGGCAAGGGCAGCCCAACTGCCCGTTTTGGTGTGCCGGGTGCTGGGTCGCATGCACAGGTCTGGAACATGTTCGTATAACAGGAGGGAGAGGATGGTCAGAAAGCTGTTACTCGCCGTATTTGCCTTGGTCATGGTGCTTGCCCTGGTGCTCACCGGGTGCAAACCCACAACCACTACCGACGAGTTCAAGTTTGGTGTGATTCTCGTGGGACCCTATAACGACCATGGCTGGAGCCAGGCCCATTATGAGGGCGGCCAATATGCCGAGGAAAAAATGCCTGGCGTTACCATGATCTCGTTCGACAAGCTCAACTCAGCCGATCGCAAGGGCACCACCCTCGAGCAGGTGGTCGAAGACATGGTTGTGCAGGGCGCCAAGATCATCTTTACCACGTCAGAAGACTTTCAGACGGATACCGACGCTGTTGCGGCCAAGTACCCCGATATCCAATTCGTGATGATCTCGGGCGACCATGCTAAGACTGGCGTTGCCCCCGCCAACGTGACCAACGTGATGGGCCGCATGGAATATGCCAAGGCCATCGCCGGCTGCGCCGCTGCGTTGCGTACCGAAACCAAGTCGATCGCCTACCTTGGGCCGCTGATCAACTCTGAGACCCGCCGCCTGACGGCCGCCACCTATCTGGGCGCACGCGACTGCTATGAAATGTACCGCGGTGGTGATCCGGATGAGCTCAAATTCACGGTCAACTGGATCGGCTTTTGGTTCAACATCCCGGGTGTGACACTCGACCCGACCCAGGTAGCAAACGACCTGTTCAACCAGGGCGCCGATGTGGTGCTCTCGGGCATCGATACCACAGAGGCAATCGTGGTGGCTGGCCAGCGCGCCGACAAAGGCGAGCAAGTCTGGGCAATCCCCTACGACTATGTGGGCGCCTGCGACCTCAAACCCGAGATCTGCCTGGGCACCCCGTACTTTAACTGGGGTCCTACTTATGTCAAGTATTTGACGGCCTTTAAGGAAGGCACCCTCAAGCAGGGCTTTGAGTGGAGCGCCCCCGACTGGAATGACATTAACAACCGCGACACCTCTGCTGTCGGCTTTGTGATGGGCGACGCCCTGAGCGAAGAAGACCGCGCCAACCTGAACGATTACATCGCCAAGTTGGCCAGTGGTGAGGTCAAGCTCTTTAGCGGTCCGCTCAACCTGCAGGATGGCACCGAGCTCGTGGGTGAAGGCGTGGTTGCGACCGACGACCAGGTCTGGAACCTGCCGCAGCTGCTGGAAGGTATGACCGGCGCTTCTGAATAGCGCCTGACGCTCCGCGAGGGGCAGGCTGCGAACCTGCCCCTCTGTTTTTGTGCAATACACTATGTTTATTGAGCTCGAAAACATCCACAAGCACTTTGGCCGCGTGCATGCCAACGCCGGCATTTCACTGACGGTACCCGAGGGCCGCATCATGGGCCTGTTGGGAGAAAACGGGGCTGGTAAGACGACTCTGGCCAAGATCCTGTCGGGCTACCAGACCCACGATGCCGGCACGATCTACCTGGATGGCAAGCAGGCCTCCTTCCGGTCGCCCGCGGAGGCGATCCGCGCCGGCATCGGCATGCTCCATCAGGATCCGCTGGATGTTCCCGCCCTGAGCGTGCTGGAGAACTTTGAGTTGGGCGGCCTGCAGAGCGGTCTGCGCAAGTCGCGCGCCAGTGCTGCCAGGCTGCAGGAGCTGTGCAAGCGTTTTGGCTTTAGCCTGGATGCCGATGCGGCCGTCAGCAGCCTGACAATCGGTGAGCGCCAGCAGCTCGAGATCGTGAGGTTGCTCGATCAGGGCGTGCAGGTGCTGATCCTCGATGAGCCCACTACCGGTATTTCGTCGCCGCAAAAAGTGCTCCTCTTCCGCACGCTGCACCGCCTGGCCAGTGAGGGCATCAGCATCATCTTTGTCTCGCACAAACTCGATGAAGTCGAGCAGCTGTGTTCGAGTGTGACGGTTCTGCGGCGCGGACAGGTGGCAGGCAGCCTCGAATCGCCCTTTTCGCCGGCTGATCTGGTGCTGTTGATGTTTGGCAAGGCACTCGACATTACCGAACGCCCGGATGTGCCACTGGGCGATAGCCTGGTCGAGTTGCGCGATGGCACCATCCGCACCTACCGATTGACAATGGATCACTTGACGCTGGAACTGCGCGCCGGCGAAGTGGTCGGCCTGGCAGGCCTGGAAGGCAGCGGACAGCAGCTGCTGATGCGCGCGTGCGCGGGCATTCAGCCCCTGGCAGGCGGAACGCTGGCCATCGCAGGGCAGGATATGACACGCAAAAACTATCGCGAGTTTGCGCGCCTGGGCGTGCGCTTTGTGCCTGCCGCGCGCCTCGAAGAAGGGCTGATCTCGGGGATGTCGATCCGCGAACACTATGCCCTGATTGACCCCAACCAGGGGAACGTGATCGCCTGGGGCAATGCCCAGACACAGGCCGCTGAGAAGATCAGCGAATATAACATCGTGGGCAGCCCCGATTCACTGGTGCAGGCCCTCTCGGGCGGCAACCAGCAGCGCCTGTTGCTGGCGATGCTGCCCGAAAAACTGGCACTGCTGATCCTCGAGCACCCCACGCGCGGCCTGGATATTGGATCGAGCCGCTGGATCTGGGAGCACCTCCTGGAACGCCGCCTTCAGGGCACAGCTATCCTGTTTACCTCGACCGATCTGGACGAGCTGGTCAAATACAGCGACCGCGTCATCGTCTTTTCGGGGGGGATGATGTCAGCCCCTACACCAGCCAGTCAGGTCACCAGCGAAAGCCTGGGCTATATGATCGGGGGAAATCTGCGATGAGGGCGCGCACCCGTCTGACCAACCTGCCGCTGGGAGCCGCGCCCGTTGTGCTCACCTTGGTGAGCAGCAGCCTGATCCTGCTGGCCGCAGGAGCCAACCCCTTTGAGGCGTTTGCCAACATCATCGGCGGGGCATTTGAGAGCTGGCGCAAATTCGCGGATGTACTGGTAGCCTTGGTGCCGCTGATGCTGTGCGCCGCGGGGATGCTGATCACCTTTGCAGCCGCCCTGTGGAATATCGGCATCGAAGGGCAGATCATCATGGGCGCGCTGTTTACCACCGCGGCAGTCCGGTGGTTTCCGCTGCCCTCTGCGCTGATCCTGCCGATCACCATCCTGGCGGGCATGCTGGGCGGGGCGTTATGGGGACTGCTGGTGGGCCTGATGCGCACTCACGGGCATGTCAACGAGATCTTTGGCGGGTTGGGGCTAAACTATATCGCCATCGCCCTGACCAACTATTTCATCTTTGGGCCGTGGAAATCGGTTGACGGCGCCACCATGTCGGGCACCGATCCCTTCCCCGCCGCCGCCACCATGCCGCTCATCGCCGGCACGCGCGCCAGCTGGCCGCCGCTGATCATCGCGCTGCTTGCCATCGCAGGCGTCTATCTGGTGCTTAACTATACCCGCTGGGGATTGCATCTAAAAGCCATTGGCTTGAACGCCCAAGCCGCCGGACGCATGGGCATCCGCACCACCGCCAACATCCTGCTGGCCTTTGCAGCCTGCGGGGCACTCGCCGGGCTGGCAGGTTCGTTCCAGACCACGGCGGTGTATTACCGGCTGATCCCGTCCATCTCGAGCGGTTACGGCTACCTCTCGCAGCTGGTCGTGCTGCTGTCGCTTCTGCGCGCCGAATGGGTGCCGTTGATCGTGCTCTTTTTCTCGATCATCTCAGTGGGCAGCCCGCGCCTGGAGCTGCGCATGCAGTTGGATTCCTCGCTGGGCGGTATCCTGCAGGGCAGCATTGTGCTCTTTTTCCTGCTGACGCGCGGGTTGCAGCAGCGGCTGAGCCAGCGTCGGGAGCGTAAACATGGCTAACTCGCTCTTGGTCGAAACGATCGCCTCGGTGATCGCCTCCGCTGCGCCGTTGGTGTTTGCAGGCGTAGGAGAGACGATTACTGAAAAGGTGGGCATCACCAACCTCTCGCTGGATGGCAGCATCCTGCTTTCGGCCATGGCGGGCTTTGCTGCCGCCATGCTAAGCGGTTCTTTGCTGGTCGGGGTTATCACAGCCATGCTGGTGGGGGCGCTGGTCGCTGGCATTGTGGCGACCGGCAGCATCGCGCTGCGTCAGGACCAGGTGGCAGTAGGCTTTGTGCTGACGGTGCTGTGCACGGCACTGAGCTCGTTCCTGGGCAAGCCCTATGTCCGGGTGCCCGGCCCGAGCATGCCGCATTTGCCGATCCCGTATCTGGCGGATATCCCCGTGATCGGGCCGATCTTTTTTAACCACGACTTGCTCGTCTACCTGAGCTATGTGGTGATCTTTGGCACAGTCTTTCTGTTCAACCGCACCCAGTTGGGCTTGCGCCTGCGCGCAGTTGGCGAACGGCCCGAAGCCGCTTTTGCGCGCGGCATCAACGTCAACCGCTATCGCTACCTCTTCACCTGCTTGGGGGGCGCCCTGGTGGGTCTGGGCGGCGCGACGTTTTCGCTTTCCGTCAAACTGGGCTGGAGCTACCAGCACACCGCCGGATTTGGCTGGATCGCCCTGGCGATCGTGATCTTTGGCGGCTGGAATCCGCTGCGTGTGGCGCTGGGGGCATACCTGTTTGGTGCGCTCAACTCGCTGGCCAGCATCCTGCAGCCGGCCTTTCCAACCGTGCCCACCCAGGTGTTTCAGACAGCACCCTTTGCCTTTATGATCCTCACGTTGCTGATCATGAACGGGGATGTGCTGGAGCGCCTTCCGCGCGGCAGCCGCTGGCTGCGCAAGTTGCTGCAGGGCCAGGCGCCCGCCGGACTGGGCAAGCGCTTCCAATCGGATTGACGCACCAGCCAGAGCACGACTGTCAATGTAAAGCCGCTCAGCAGCGTCGAAATAAAGATCACACTGGTGACATATTCGGCATCGCCATCGAACTCGATCGCCATCAGCGCCGAGGTGACGGCAGTGGCGTGGAAGCCTCCGCGATGCCGACACTGCGCGCCAGGCCTGTCAAGCCCATCAGAGGTGCCAGCGCAAAGGCGATCGCCGCCCCCACTACCAGCCTAAGGAACACACCAATAGCCACCTGCGGATAGCGCTTACCCAGGCGGGTTTGCGAAAGCTGGATCCCCAGCAACAGCAGCATCACCGGGATTGAGCCCTGACCGATCAGGTCAATCGCACTGGCCACCGGCGTCAGCAGGCTGGTGTGCAGCACCCTCAGCAGGATCGCCAGGAGAAAGGCGTACATACCCGGCAGTTTGAGCATCTTGATAAAGGCCGAACGCGCCCCGTGCTTGGAGCGGGCTGCAAAAAGGCCGAAAAGGTGTTGCCGATCAAGTTCGAAGCCACAAAAAAGATGGTGCCGAGTTCCAGGCCGGGTTCGCCAAAGGCCAGCAGGATCATGGAAAGGCCAAAATTGCCGGCATTGACAAAGGCCACGATGAGGATCAGGGCATCGGCAGTGGCGGGCTCCCAGCGCAACAGGCGCCCCACCAGCCAGGAAACCGCGATCAGGATGGCGGTGAACACCACCGCATAGCTGATCATGCTGACAAAAGCGCTGGCCCCGAGCTGCGAGCGCGAGATCGATGAAAAGATCAGGCAGGGGTCAGGATATAGAGCGCCATACGCGAGATGCTGTGCTTGTCGACGTGCAGCCACTTGCCCAGCATCACCCCCGCGCCGACCACCAAAAATGCCGGCAGAATGTTGTTGATAAAGATCGAGAGGAATGCATCCATCCGCGCAGCCCCTAACGTAGCACCAGATTGAGCGCCATCACAATCAAAAAGCCGATGATAATATAACGAAAGACGGCCGAACTGATGTGCCGAAAGATGCGCGTGCCAATATAACACATCAGCATGGCCGGCACCATCAGCAAGAGCCCCAGACGCACGTCCTCCCAGACCAGCAGGCGGTTAAGCGCCATCTGCAGCAACCGCCACAGGGTGGTAAAGGTGAAATAGACCGATAACAGCCCCTTGATGCGATGCTTATCCCAGCCGCGCAGCAGGCAGTAGAGCACCACCGGCGGGCCGCCGGTTGCCACGGCACCGCCTACAAATCCGCCCACCACCCCGGCGATGTAGGCACCCGGCCAGGCACGCTTGAGCAACGCCTTTTTGGGGCTCCACAACGACACCAGGGCGCCCATGATCGTCATGGCCGCCAGGATGAACTCGAGGTAACGCGTATCGCTGCGCGCCAGCGCCCAGGTGCCCAGCGCCGAAGCCGGCAACGAGAGCGTCAGCACCGGCCAGATCTCGCGCCAGGGGATGCTGGAGCGCACGCTCAAGGCGTTTTGCACCATGAGCGGTAAGGACGAGATCGTCACCAGCGCAACCGCTTGGTACATCGGCATGAGGGTGGCGTACAAAGGGGTCGCCACCAACCCATAGCCAAAGCCGGTGATGCCCACTACCAGGCCAGCAACCGTGGTAATCAGGATAACCCAGAGATTTTCAAGGCTCAGCATTTGACCGTTCTCGACTCGGATCGTAAAATCGTGTTTTAATCTAGGCGCGGCGGCATTGTACGTCAAGCAAAGGAGAACGATGAGCGGCGTGTTCGAGACCCTTCAGGAACGCGGTTTTGTCGAGCAGGTATCCGACGAGGCGGGGCTGCGCCAGGCCCTGCAGCAACCGATCGCGTTCTATAATGGCTACGACCCGACCGCTGCCAGTTTTCACGTGGGAAACCTACTGACAATCATGGCGCTGGCGCACATGCAGCGCGGCGGACACCGTCCGATTGCACTAGTGGGCAGTGGTACCTGCCTAATAGGCGACCCGACCGGCCGCAGCGAGATGCGCAAGATGATGACCCTCGAGCACATCAACGCCAACGGCGAAAAGTTAAAGCTGCAGCTGCAGCGCTTTCTGGATTTCAGCGATGGCCAGGCGATCATGGTCAACAATGCCGACTGGCTGCTCGAGCTGCGCTATTTAGAGTTTCTGCGCGATATCGGGCGCCATTTTTCGGTCAACCGCATGCTGGCATCCGAGACCTATCGCGTGCGTTACGCAAAGAACTCGCTCTCGTTTTTAGAGTTCAACTACCAGCTGCTGCAGGCCTATGACTTTTTATATCTCTACCGTAAATACGGCTGCAAGCTGCAGACTGGCGGAAACGACCAGTGGGGCAACATCCTGGCGGGGGTTGACCTGGTACGGCGCGTGGATGGGGCCGAGGTGTATGCTATGACCT
The DNA here is from genome assembly GCA_012729455.1 of Chloroflexota bacterium. Lineage (GTDB taxonomy): Bacteria > Chloroflexota > Anaerolineae > UBA1429 > UBA1429 > JAAYDC01. Next base: position 38,487 of record JAAYDC010000019.1, read on the forward strand.
ACCCGCTGTTAACAACTGCCTCAGGCGCCAAGATGGGCAAGTCGGCCCAGGGCGCAGTGTGGCTGGATGCCGAGATGTTTTCGCCTTATGACTTTTACCAGTTCTGGATCAACGTAGCGGATGCTGACGTCGAGCGCTTGTTCAAGATCTATACCTTTATGCCGCTCGACGAGATCCGCCAGCTGGCCAGTTTACAGGGCGCCGAGATCCGCCAGGCCAAACAGGTGCTGGCGTTCGCCGTCACCGAGCTGGTGCATGGCAAAGCCGAGGCCGAAAAGGCGCGTGCCGCCTCGCAGGCGCTGTTTGCCAACGGCATAGAGGCCAACGCGGTGCCCTCCAGCGACGTCGCCATGGACGAGCTGGCGGCGGGAATTCCGCTGCCCAAGCTCTACCAGCTGGCGGGCCTGGCCAAATCAGCCAGCGAGGCCAGACGGCTGATCGAGCAAGGCGGTGCTTATCTCAACGACGAACAGGTCAGCGATGTCGGCCTGATCGTTACCCAGGCGTACCTCAAGGAAGGTGCCTTGCTTTTGCGCGCCGGTAAAAAGCGTTATCACCGCCTGGTGGCTGGCTGAGCCCGCTGACCTAAGCATATATACCGGTTATATAGTGCTGGAAGCGCGCATTGACGAGCTTCCGGTGATACCACTATAATGCATCCACTTGGCTTGCATGGAGGCATGCTGCACATGGACCCTTCTTTGCAGAATCCGGGACCCCCCGACGGGCTGCCGCCAGTGGTTGAGCTGCAGCCGCTGCCAGATCCGGCCGGTCAGCCGATTACCACGCCCGAGCCATCCCCCGAAGCCAGGCCCGCGCCTGGAATGGACGTGCCCGATAATATCAAGCGCCTGGTATCGCTTTCGTTTACCCTGCTGGCTGCGCTTTTGTATGGGGCCATTCTTGGCGGAGCAGTAGTGATGACGCTCCTCGACAGCTCAGCCGAGTTTACCGGCGGGGCCACCAGAGCAGTGCAGATCCTCTCTGGCCTGGTAGGCACCGTCGTCACAGCCGGCTTTGCCCGCGCACGCCAGCCCAATGCGGTGACGGTGCGCCCCCGAAACCACGAGCATGCCCTCTTGAGCAAGTGGAAGATCCAAACCAAGATGCTGGGTCTGGCGGATGTACTGGGCCTCAACCTGCACGGCCTGACGCTGGACAGCGACGTCACCACCCTCGAGGATGAGCCAGTGCGAGCGGTCAAGATCAACACCGCCACCTGGGTCGGGATCGCCTACTTTGCGATCTATTTTGTGGTGGGGGCGGGCGCGTTTGCCCTGACAATGCTGCGCATGAATGTGCCCGAGATCATCTCGAACTCTGCATGGGTATGGCTGGGGACGATCATCTCGACCAGTTATACCTTTTTCGCCCTCAACGAAGATCCGAGTGCTGGCTAGATCACGCCAGGTCACGATAGCGCAGCGCGCGCAGACCGTTGGCCGTCACTAAAAGTGACGAGCCAGTATCGGCTACTACCGCCATCCACAGGGTGGTCAGACCGAAAAAGGCCAGCACCAGAAAAACCAGCTTGATCGCCAGCGCCAGCACAATGTTGCTGCGCACCAGGCGCATTACCTCGCGTGCCAGGCCGATCGCCCACGGCAGGCGCCGCAGGTCGTCGCCCAGGAGGGTAACGCCGGCCGTCTCGACGGCCACATCGGTGCCCGAGCGTCCCATCGCCACGCCCACATACGCCTCGGCCAAGGCAGGGGCATCGTTGATGCCATCGCCAACCATCGCCACTTGGCCATAACGCTCGACAAGTCCGCGCACTGCCTCGACTTTCATTTCGGGCAGCAGCTCAGCGCGCACTTGGTCGACGCCGGCCTGTTTGCTGAGGCGCTCTGCCACGGCGAAATGATCTCCCGTGAGCATGGCGGTATGCTGGATGCCCAGCGCCCGCAGATCACGGATCGCCTCAGCCGCGGAAGGCCGCAGTTCGTCCGCCACTGTCAGAAAACAACTGTCGGCGCAGCAGGTATCGCGCACTACCAGGACTGTGTTGCCCGCCTCCTGAGCACGCCGGGCGCGCTCGATCAGATCGTCGAGTTCCTCCTGGCGGCTGACGGAACCGACCGCCACCTGGTGCCCGCCGACTCGCCCGGCAATGCCGCGGCCGACCAGGACCTGCACATCTTCGGCTATCGGGTAATGTTCCGAGACGCCGCGCAGGGCAGCAGCCTCCGTTACAGCCTGCCCGAGGACGTGCTCACTGCGCCGCTCCACCGAGGCGGCCTTGGCCAGCAGATCGAGGCAGGTGGCACAGTTTTCTTCGTCGTGCGGTCCAGCACATTCCTGCGCTACGATGCGCGGCTTGCCCAGCGTCAGGGTGCCCGTTTTATCAAAGGCCACCACCTTGAGCTGCGCGAGGCGTTCGAGGTAACTGCCGCCCTTGATGATCACGCCTGACTTGGTGGCTCGGGCCAGGCCGCTCACCATTGTGACGGGGGTCGAGATCACCAGCGCGCACGGGCAAGCCACCACCAGCGGTACCAGCGCGCGATACAGCCACACGTGCCAGTCGCCATACCCCAAGAGGGGCGGGATAATCGCGATCGCCAGCGCCACACCCACCACGATGGGGGTGTAGACGGCGGCAAAGCGGTCGACAAAGCGCTCGGAGCGCGACTGGCGCGCCTGAGCCTGCTCGACCAGCTTGACGATGCGCGAGAGGATGTTGTCTTGCGCTAGGCAGGTCACGCGCAGTGTCAGGGCGCCCTGACCGTTGATCGTGCCGGCGAAGACCTCGTCGCCGCGTCCCTTTTCTACGGGCAGCGACTCGCCGGTGATGGCAGCCTCCTCGAGGGCTGACTCGCCCTCCACGATCACGCCATCCACCGCCAGCCGCTCGCCCGGGCGCACCAGCACCAGGTCGCCGATCTGCAGGTCGCTGGCCTTGACGCGCCGTTGGCCATCACCCTCCAGGAGCAGAGCTTCTGTGGGGGCAGTATTGATCAGACTGGAGATCTCCTGGCGAGCGCGGTCGGCTGCCAGATGCTCAAGCAGCTCACCGATCGTCAACAGCAGAGCGGTGGCAGCAGCCTCGGCATAGTCGCCCAGCGCGGTTGCGCCGATCACGGCGATCAGCATTAGCACGTCCATGTCGATTTTACGCGTGCGCACCAGCGCCTTGAGCGTGCGCCAGGTCAGGGGGATGCCTCCTACAGCGATGGCCGCCAACGCCAGATAGTCGGCGAGCGTTGACTGCACCCACACCAGGTTCAGTAGCAGGGCAGCAGCGAGCAACACCCCCATCACGGCGATGGTTATCAGCGGCCGATTTCGGCTGAGCCAGTCTTGCGTATGGACTCTGGCTTCTTCGGCAGACGTGCCGCGCTCGTACTCAAGCTGGTACCCGAGCGCCTCCACGGTAGCGGCAATCTGTTCGCGCAGGGCGGGTGTCAGGTCGGCATCCAGGTACAGGCGCCCGGTGGGGTATGTGAGCGAGGCACCCTTTACCCCCGGCAAGGTCGCCAGAGCGGTTTCGAGCTTTTTCGCGCAGTTGGCGCAATCCATACCCAGGATCTGCAGGGCATTTTGAGTAGTGGTTGTCATTTGAGTATTGACTCAGCTGTGTGAGATATGATGCAGGCTTTGCTGATACAGCGACATGATATGCTCGTCCGCCAGGCGGTAATACACCCGCCGGCCGTCGCGGCGAAAGGTGACTACATTCATCAACCTAAGCAGTGAGAGCTGATGTGAAATCGCGGACATACTCATCGATAGCGCCTCGGCGATCTCGCCTACCACACGTTCGCCCTCGAGCAGCACGGCGATGATGCGCACGCGCGTGGCATCTGCCAGCGCGCGATACAGCTGCGCCATCTGCTCCGCCTGAGCGGTGCTGAGCGCTTCTGAGGGAGCATCGTTAGATGACATGGCTCTCCTGATTGTTGAACTATTGCTCAATAATAAAACAATGATGCGGTTTAGTCAATTTAGGATTCGGGCTTGGCGGTTGTACAATCAATTAAACTAGACAAGGCAGGCGCATCATTTCCAGTTCCATCGCACGTTCAGTGCTACCCGCCTCAAAAAACGAGGCCCCCTTTACGCAGCCCGAACCCGCCCCCGCCTGGCGTGACGAGCTGCGAGATGTGCTGCGCCTGAGCCTGCCGGCTGTTGGCGAACAAATCCTGACCATGACGGTGACCCTGGTCAACACCATCTTTGTGGGGCACCTGGGTGCCGCCTCCATCACTGCGGTAGGGCTGGCAGGATCGCTTTCGTTCCTGGCATCGACCTTTTTTGCCGCCGTCGCTACTGGAGCCACCACCTTGGTAGCGCAGGCAGTCGGTGCGCGCCAACATAGGCTGGCGCAGCAAACTCTCGAGCACTCCCTGGCGATCGGGCTCCTGCTGGGGATTATCTCGCTGGTGGTGATGTATCCGCTGGCGACGATTGGTATGTGCCTGATGGACGCCGAAGAAGAATCGGTGCGTCTGGGCGCGCTCTACCTGCGCTGGCTCTCGCTATCCTTCCCCTTTCAGTCGGTGCTGCTGATCGGCTGCGGGGTCTTGCGCGGCGCCGGCGATACCCGCACCCCCATGTTGCTCATGGGCGGAATGAACGTCGCCAACCTGCTGCTCTCGTACTGGCTGATCCGCGGCGGCCTCGGAATCGCCCCGTTGGAGGTGATGGGTGCCGGCATCGCAGCTTTTGCCGCAACCGTGCTGGGTTGCGTGGCCGTCTTGCTGACCTTTGCCGTGCCCCGCAGCCAGCTGCGCCTGTGCGCTAAAAAGTGGTCCCTGAATCGGCAAGTGCTCCAGTCGGTGGTAGCTATTGGTTTACCCGCCGGCGGAGAGATGCTGCTCTTCAGGCTAGGGTTTTTAGCCTATTCGCGCGCCATCTCGTCGCTCGGGACCACCGGATACGCTGCCTACCTCATCACCCAGCGCCTCGAAGGGCTCTTTGATATGCCGGCCTTTGGCTTTGGAGTAGCTGCCACCACCCTGGTAGGCCAAGCCTGCGGTGCCGAACAACCCAAGCAAGGCCATCGCGCCGTTTTTCTGGCGATCGGTGCCAACCTGGTGTGGTGCCTGCTGACAGGTCCGCTGATCTGGATCCTGGCTGAACCGCTGCTGCGCCTCTTTACCACCGATGCCGAGGTGATCCGCCAGGGCTTGCCGTTGATGCGCATCATTGCCGTGGGATTGCCAGTGGTCGCCGTTGCATCCTCGTTCTCCGGCGGCATTCGCGGCACGGGCAACACGCGCGCAGTGATGATCGTCACGGGGATCGGCTCGTGGCTGCTGCGGGTACCGCTCTCGTTCGCCAGCGTGGGCTTTCTTGGCTGGGGATTGACGGGCATCCAAGTAACCATGTTCCTCGACTATGCCCTGCGCGCAATCTTGTTAGCTTTTTTGATGCGTCCGCGCGCCTGGGCGCGCCAGTGCCGTATGGGGTTGCGCCTGGGGAGCAATCCGCATGACTAACGCGCGTGTTTCGATCGGCGGTGTTACCCTCAGGAGCGACCTGATCCTGGCACCGATGGCCGGCTATGGCGACCTGCCGATGCGCAGCCTGTGCGCCGAACTGGGCTCCACTGCCAGTATCATCCCCTGTATCCAGGACGATGGACTGCTGCACGATAGCCGCCATACCGCCGAACTGCTGCGCACCGCCCCGCACGAACAGCCCCGCGCCATCCAGGTGCTCAGCAAGGACGCCGAACGCCTGCGGCGCGCTGCCCCGAGCCTGATCGCCCTCCAGCCGGATTGGGTCGACCTTAACCTGGGGTGCCCGAGCAAGCACATTGTCAGCGGAGGGCGCGGCGCCGCGTTACTCCGGCAGCCGGCGCTGATCGAGCAGCTGGCATGCACCCTCGTGAGCATCCTGCCCTGCCCGGTAACGGCCAAAATTCGCCTGGGGTGGGATGACGCCACGCGCAACTATCGCGAGGTGGCCCAAAGGCTGCAGGATGCCGGCATCAGCGCCCTGGCGGTGCACGGACGCACCGCACGGCAGGGGTACAGCGGGGTTGCCGATTGGGAAGCGATCGCCGAGGTGCGCGAGCTGCTCGAGATCCCAGTGATCGCCAACGGCGATGTGCGCACGCCGGCGGATATCGATGCGATCCAGCAAGCCACAGGCTGCCAGCTGGTAATGATCGGGCGTGCTGCAGTGGGCCATCCCTGGATATTCAGCCGGCTCTTACCGCGCGAGATCACCTGGGACGTGCGCATGGCAATGATCCGCCGGCACCTGGCACTAATGAGCGACACCTATGGGCCGCGCAACGGCGTACGGCTGTTTCGCAAGCACCTCACGCGCTATGTGCAGAGCATGCACGGCGCCACAGTGCTACGTTCACAGCTGATGCGTGCCGCCCGGCCAGCCGAGGTGCTCGAAACCCTTTACCGTTGGCGCGTGCGCTAGGCAATATAAGTGCGCAGCCAGGTGCTTGCCTGGTCCGATACGATGGTGTATTCCCCCATAATCGCCGGCAGCAGCACAAAACGGACCGCTCCGATCTCCATGGGTGCGCCCGACCAGCGAAGCGTGCCAGCCCCGTTCATGCAACCCAGCACCTGAAAGCTGGTACCATCACATACGCTGCTAAAGCGTGCCCCGGGCTCGAGGATGATGCGCTCGACGTTGAAATGCGGCGCTGCCACCAGCCCCTCCTGCAGCACACCCTCACCCTGCGCCAGCACTTGCGGGCTGACCACCTGTGAGGTCGCCTGCTCGAAATCGAGCACGTCCAGAGCTTGCACAATACTCAGCGGCCGCGCATGGCCATTGGCGTCGAGGTGCTGCCAATCGTATATGCGGTAGGTGATGTCCGAGCTTTGCTGGATCTCGGCCACCACGCAGCCTTTCAGGAGGGCATGGATCGTGCCGGCAGGGATGGAAAAAGCGTCGCCAGCGCGTATCGGCAGGCGCTGCAGCACATCGGGCAGGGTCCCGCCCTGGATGGCAGCCTCGAGATCGGTGCGCTGCGTGCCGGGTTTGGTGCCCAGGATCAGCTCGGCGCCTGGCTCGGCGTGCAGCACGTACCACATCTCGGATTTACCCGAGCTGCCGTTCTCATGCTCACTGGCGTAGGCATCGTTTGGATGTACTTGCACCGAGAGGTCAGCTTGCGCATCCAGCAGCTTGATAAGCAAAGGAAAACGCACGCCAAAGCGCTCGCGCACCGTGCTGCCGATAAAATGCCCGCCCAGGTCGCCTACCACCTCCTGGAGGGTGCGCCACTTCCAGTAACCCGTCTCTGCACGCGTGCTTGAGCCGGGCAGAGCTGAGATCTCCCAGCTTTCGGCCACCACGCCATCGGGCAGCTTGCGGCCAAACAGGCGCTCGAGGTTGCGTCCGCCCCACATATAGTCGCGAAAGACGGGCTCAAAGGTCATCGGGTAGATTTCGGGCATCGCCATAGCAGGCTCCTTGGCTAGAGTTAGCGCGCACGCACGCGGATCGGTTGGCTCAATACTAGCATATCTGCGTGCGAGCCGTCCAGCTCGGCAACCGTCAGACGCTCAAGCGACGGCCAGCGATACATCCCCATCACCAGCCGGTATTCGCCCGCAGGCAGGCTTTCCGGGAGCTCCAGGACGTGTGCATCGCGTACCGGCTCGCCTACCACCCAAGCTGAAGTAGGATATTGCCCGGCGTTGGGCTCACCATCGTGCTGGGCGACTAGCACGCCGCCTTGATCCAGCAGGTGCACGAACACTACCCAGTTTTCTGCGGTTGCCTGCTCAGCCTGCCAGACCAGCGTAACCTTCAGCGAATCGCCAGGTTCTACATCAACCGCCGACAGATCATAGCCAAACAAGCGCAATGTATCGCTGAACAGCGTGCTGGCAGCATAGCGAGGTGTCTCGCCAGCCCCAATCTGTGATGATTGGCCGATCAGCACCCCAACCATGTCAGGAAATTCGGCCAGTATTGCGCCATCCGTTGCGCTCACGACCACATCGATGGTGGCTGACCCCAGACTGGCCTCTTTCGGCAGATCGAGGACGACCACGGTCTTGTAGGTGCGTTCGCGCTGCCAGCCCGCCACCGACAGACCAGCCACCAGGGCTCCCTCGCGCTCGACCAGCACATTGCCGTAGCGATCGCGCAGGATGGTGCGCACCCGCGCATCGGCCGGCGGATGCTCTTGTACGCGCCAGAACAGGCTGAGAGTAATGGTTTCCCCCGGCAAAGCCGCTGGCGGTAGCGCCTGGGCACATGTCAGCGAGAGACCTTCACCAACCGGCAGGTTCAGCGGGCTGCAGGCTGCCAGTTCTTCCTCCAGAGCCCATTCGGGAGGTACCTCAATCAGCTCGAGCAGTGCGGTCACCTGCGCATCGGCGGGTTGTGCGTTGGTAAGGTGTGCGTTTAAGTGGATAAAGCGGCAGTGGTCGAGGTCAAGCACATACACTTGCGCCTTCTCCACCAGGGCTTGCAGGTTGCTGGCGGATATCTCGTCACCGGTCGTCACCCAAGAGGGCTTGAACCCGTTATAACGCAGCGCAGCTATCTTGCGGAAGGGACCGCCGTTGCCCCATACCAGGGTCTGAGCATCGGAATATGGCGGGATCACAATATTGACGGTGCGAAACAGCGGGTAGGGGTTGCGGCGCGTCTCGTCTATACCGGGGCGCTCTGCCCAGTAAAAGGGCAGGTTGACAAAGGCCAGGTTTTCATCCGCGGGGGTGTTCAGCGCGATATCGCGCATACTGCGCACCATCAGGCTGTTGCAGGTGTCGTCAGTGAGGGTCTGGCGGATATAACCCCACGGTGTGAGCAGCGCCAGCGCCAGCACCCCAACGCCAAGCACAGTCAGAAGCACACCGCGCACCGAGCGCAGCGTCCAACGCCAGCATCCGGCGATCAGGGCGGCCCAGAAGAGCGCCACGCCAGTCGCGCCATAATAGCCCAGATAGGTCGAGTGGCTGACATAGTCGGGATCCAGCAGGACGACCTCAGGGGCAGCGGCCAGGCCGAACCAGACAATAGCTGCCAGCCAGACGCCCATCCAACGGCTGCGCCCCAGTAACAACGCCCCGCCAACCAGCACCAGTGCTGCCAACAGTAAAACATGCACTGGTTGGCTTCCCTCTGGCAGGAGCGGGAGGAGCGGATAGAGCAGGTATTGCAGCACGACGGGGACATTGCGCAGCGTGGCAGCCAGCGTGTTGGAATCCGTCACCTTGGGTACCCACAGCCACCACACCAGCAAATAGAGCGCCGGCACGGCGGCGTATTGCAGATCGCTCAGGATGCGGGCGCGCGGGGCGCGTTCCAGCACGTTAAAGATGAGTAGCGCCACTGGCACCACGCTGGCGTTCTCGTGCGAGAGCACCGCCAACGCCAGCACCCCGTAGGCGACGACGCGCCAGATCCAAACCGGCTTGCGGCGCACCTGCCAATGCGCGACAAAAAAGATCAAAGTAAAAAAGAGTGCCAGATTATGGAAAAAGGGCATAAAGTTGGTAGCAACGCGCGCCGCAAATGGGTTAAGTGCCAGGATCAGGCTGACCAGCACGCCCAGCAACTGCGAGCGAGTGCGCTGCCAGACAACAAGCCCCGCCAGGAAGGTGTTGGCGGCCGCCATAAACAGCACGATGCCGTGCAGGATACCGGGCCTAAAGCTCTTGGTGAATCCGTAGACGACCCGTACCAGCAGCAGACCTACCGGGCGGTAATGCGTCCAGGCTTCGAGCGGCAATGCCAGCTGGATCACACGATAGCTGGCGGCCTGGCGAAAGTGGAGGATCGGGTCGTCGTACCAAAAGGCAAAATGCCAGGCGCGCGCGTAAAGAACCAGCACCAGCAGGGCACCGCCCAGCAGGGTTACAACCACCGGCGCGCGCCTGAGGGCTGTCTTCAGCCGTGCCGCCCAAAAATGCATAAGCTCACCCACTTGGTTTATTCTGGCGTACATCATAGCCTAAAATACTGCAACTCCATAACCTGCGGTTTACAAGCACGGGATGGACGTCCATAATAGCCCCAGCACCCTCAGGAGGTAATGCATGCCAGGAACGCTTGATCTCGGCGGTACATGGCTGATCAAGGGCATCGACGGACGGCGCGGTGCGCCCGAGAGCTTTGTAGCCGAAACAGTTGATCTGCGCACCTTTATCGAGGCGCAGGTGCCGGGCGAGGTGCACCTCGACCTGCTGCGACATGGCATCATTGCCGACCCAAGGGTCGGCACCAACGCCCTCGAGGCGCGCTGGGTCGAGGAGCAGTACTGGATCTATCGCAGAGATCGACGTGCCCGCCGAGGCTGTGGATGCTCCGTGGGCAGAGCTGGTCTTTGAGGGTCCCGCCCTGGATGCCGAGGTTTACCTCAATGGAGTATGTGTGGGCGAGCACCTCAATGCCTTTTACCCCTGCCGCCTGAACGTAGCCGGCAGACTGCGTGCCGGGGTTAACATCCTGGCAGTGATCCTGGATGCCGGACTGCACGGGGTGGGTGAGCGCTCCGCCAGTGAATATCTGCCCGGCCGCGACGATGCCCCGCTGCACAAGCGTATGTGGCTGCGCAAGCCGCAGTACCAGTTTGCCTGGGATTGGAGTCCGCGCCTGGTGAACGTGGGCATCTTCCGCCCGGCACGTCTGGAATGCCAACCGCGCATCGACCAGGTCTCGGCGATCCCGCGCCTCTCGGCCGATCACACCAGCGCCGAACTCCAGGTGCGCGTACACCTGGTAAACCCCCCACCCTCACCAACGGCATGCTGACGCTGCACATCGACGACGAGACCTTGCCGCCGGGCAGCCGCGAGGTCGAGATAACGCCAGGCGCCAGTACCATCGAGCTGTCTGCAACGATCGCTAATCCGCGGTTGTGGTGGCCACGTCCGCATGGCCAGCAGGCATTCTACACCCTCCGTGTGGAACTGAACGTGGCTGACGAGGAGGCCGATTGCCGCGAGGTGCGCACGGCGGTGCGCAGTATCGAGCTGCTGCGGCCGGCACATCCCGAGGGTGGTGAATACTTTACCCTGGCCGTCAACGGCACCAGGGTATTTTGCAAGGGCGGCAACTGGGTGCCGGCCGACATGATCTATGCCGATGTGACCCCCGAACGCTACCGTGCCCTCATCCAGGCGGCTGCGGACGAAAACATGAACACGCTGCGCATCTGGGGCGGCGGGTTGTATATGGACCACGCCTTTCTGGATATCTGCGACGAGCTGGGCATGCTGGTATGGCACGACTGCATCTTTGCCCGCAGCAAGTACCCCGGCGGCGACCCGGCCTTTTTAAAGGAGGTGCGCCGCGAGGTCCGCTATGTAGCGCGCGAGCTATCCGTGCACCCCAGCCTAGCGGTGTGGTGCGGCAACAACGAACTCGAATGGGGCGCCTGGGAATGGGGCTATGACCGCGGATGCGCCCATCCCGACTATGCCCTCTTCCACCTGGAGCTGCCGCGCATCTTTAGCGCCGAAGACCCCTCGCGCCCCTACTGGCCGAGTTCGCCTTATTCGCCGGATGATACTACCCCTAACGCCACCCACATCGGCGACCAGCATCCCTGGCACGTGTCGATCGGCGTTAACCGCGAAGAGTTCTACGCTTACCGCGGCGACGACAGCCGCTTCCCCAACGAGGGCGGCGCACTGGGATGCTCAGTACCGGCCACGCTGCGCCAGTTCCTGCCAGAAGGCGAACAGCACTACCTCTCGCGCAGCTGGGAATACCACGACAACGAGATCGCTTGGTGCGCCAACAGCCTGATGGGCGAGGAATGGCTGCAGATCTGGCTGCAGCTGGATGCCAACCAGCTCTCGCTTGAGGATTACGCCTTTTACAGCGGTACGCTGCAGGCCGAAGCCCTTCTCGAGTACATCAACAACTTTAGGCGGCGCATGTGGAGCACTTCGTCAGCCATCTTTTGGATGTACAACGACTCCTGGCCCGTCACCCTGGGGTGGACCACGATTGACTATTACTTGCGGCGCAAGCTCGCCTATCACGTGGTGCGGCGCGCTTTCGACCCCATACAGGCCGTGCCGGTCGCCAGCGACGGCAAACTGAGGATCTATGGCGTTAACGATACGCTGGCGGGCTGGGAGGGCATCCTGCAGGCCGGAATGGTGCGCTACGACGGCGCCGACACTCATGAAGTGCGCCTGCCCATCACTCTGGCGCCCAACAGTGCCACGCTCCTTACAGAGCTGGCTATCCCCAAAGACGCGCGTTACGCCCCCGACCAGGCGCTGGCCTTTAGCGTGCTGTGGCAAAATGGCCAGCCGGTGCGCCAGAACCGCGCCATGTTTTGCCGTCATCATGAGGTAACTTGGGCCAAGCCGGAGGTGCATATTCAGCGCACGCCGCAGGGCGTTGCCTTTGTCAGCAACCAATACGTCTGGGGTGTGTGCCTGGACCCCAATGGCGAACAGGATCTGCCCGACGACATGTTTGACCTGCTGCCCGGGGTGCCCTACCACCTGCCCTGGCCGGCTGATGCAGAGCTGCCGGTTATCGCACGCTGCGCCAACCTGGCATAAGGCCACGGGGCGCGGGAGAGATTCCCGCGCCCCGTGGTGTTAACGCTAGAGCAGTTGACTGGCCTGGGTAGCTACCTTGCGGAAGGCCGCCGCATAGGGTTCGATCCATTCCGCCCAGTCGTGCTTGAAATAGGGGATACCCAAGGTACGCTCACCGATCGTTTCCGCAACCGGCAGCGACCCGGCCGGCTGGCGCAGGTCACGGTCGGCAAAGGCATTGCGCGTCGGCACGCCATCGCCATAGATATCAGCCTCATTAAAGACCGGGTGCAGATGGAGCGGTGCATTAATACCGCGCCCGCAGATGCCGCCCTCGGCATTGACCGCCTCGATGAACCTGCTCAGGGGCAAGCCGCCCAAAGCCTCGGGCTGGTAGATCCCGACCGGGTTATACCAACCGCCCATGGTGCTGCCGGAATCTTTGGGCGGGCGATGCGCCACCAGGCCCGGGGTGCCCTCGAGCAAGTCCCAGAAGCGGTTCAAGGCGCATTGGATCTCGCCCATGCGCTCGTCGTAGTGCCGCAGCTGCACGCGTGCCATGGCAGAAGCCGTCTGTATGATGCGCTGCTTGAACCCGCCCAACGGCAGGCCGCGCAGAGCCACCAACTCGGGCAAGGTCAGGCTGTCACCGTGACGCTCGTAATGCCCAAAGGCAATGGCCCGCTCATAGATGGCGCGCTCGTTGGTGCACAGCACCCCCGCCTCGCCAGCCGGAAAGCTCTTGCCCGACATCATCGACATCGCCGAGACGTGCCCGATCTTGCCGACCTGCACGCCCTTGTAGCGGGCGCCGTGGGCGTGCGAGACGTCTTCAATGACGGCCAGGTTGTGGCGCGCCGCGATCGCCATGATGGCATCCATATCGCAGGGGTATCCGCAATAGTGTACGACCACGATCGCCTTGGTGCGCGCCGTGATGCGGTGCTCGATATCGGCCGGGTCGATGCAGATGGTGTTGGGCAGGATATCGGCAAATACCACGCTGGCACCCAGGTTAAAGGCCGGCAATGCGCTGGCCCAGTATGTAAGGCTGGGGGCGATGATCTCGTCACCGCGGCCGATGCCCACGCCAAACATGGCGCTCAGCAACGCAGCGGTACCATTGTTGTGCGCCAGGGCAAACTCGGTGCCCTGCCAGGCAGCAAATTCGCTCTCAAACTGGCGGGTGATATCGGTGGCTGACATGGTACCAGCGCGTAGCACATCGGTGACTGCACTGATGTCTTCGTCGGTCACGATCGGCCAGTGAAAAAGCTCACTGGGCGGCGTCCCGGTGACGGCTTTGGGTCCGCCGTTGATAGCCAGTGGTTGGGCGATCAAGTCGTTAAAGCTCATGGGATACTCCTCACTTTTTGGGGTTCAGTATGCGCCAATACGTAGCAATACCGGGTTGCAGCCAATCGGGTTCACCCAGTACATGGGTAGCTTTAAAGATCTCGTGCACCATCGCCAGGATGGGGGTTGAGGCGCCACTGGCGTGGGCAAAATCGAGGGCATAGATCAGGTCCTTGTAGTGTAGGGCGAGTTGGCCTCCGCCGTGAAAGTCGTCGCCTTCCAACGCCGCCGGCACGGGGAACTCTAAATAGTCGCGCAGCAGGGCAGCGTCCAGCCCAGCCTGGCGGGTGAACTCGACCGTTTCGGCCTGCACCGCCAGCTGTCCAGCCAGGATCATCTGGTTGGCAAGTTTGAGCACCTGGCCGGTGCCAATGGCACCCACATGGCGCACCTTGGATCCGACCGTCTCGAGCACCGGGCGCACCCGTTCGAACGCCTCAACCTCACCGCCAACCATGATGATCAGCCCATGGCTGCGCCAGGTGATGGGCGCGTCCAGATAGCTGGCGCCCAGCGCGGCACATTCAGCGGCGTACAGCACTTCGGTCTCGGGGCGAGTGGTGCCGGTATCGACGACCGCCTGTTCGGCGCGTAATCCCTTCAGGATGCCCTGCTCACCCGACATGACCTGTTCGACGTTGGGAGAAGCCGGCAGCGAGAGCAGGATCACGTCGCTTTCGCGCGCCACCTCAGCCGGGTTAGCACGCCCCACTGCTCCGATGTTCTCGGCGGCTGCTACGCGGGCTGGATCGAGGTCGTAGACACTGAGCGGATAGCCCGCTGCCACCAGCTTGCCGGTATAGTAGCTGCCGATATTGCCCAAGCCTATCAGCCCGATGCGTTCCATAGCGATCTCCTGCACTAGACCTGTACCAGTCTAGCGCAAAAGAGCCGCTTAGTAAACCCCTTAAACGGTTGAAATAAGCTCGTTGACGGCTTATACTAGTTGTCGGAGGTTGACCCATGCGCAGATGGCGTGAAAACTTGTGGTACCGCTTTGATAACCTGCTTTCGCGCGGCACCGGCGCGATGATTCTCTCGCTGGCAGTGCTTTCGGGGCTGATCATCCTGGTCTCGGGCATCATGCTGGTGCTTTTGCGCATAGCGCCGGATGGCGAACATCCGGTTGGCCTGGCGGAGGGCATCTGGATCTCGCTGATGCGCACCTTGGATGCCGGCACGATGGGGCAGGATGAGGGTTGGCCCTTTCGGCTGCTCATGTTCGGCACCACTATGGGCGGTGTGCTGGTGATCTCCAGCTTGATCGGTGTGCTCTCGACGGGCATACAATCCAAGCTGGAGGACCTGCGGCGCGGCAAGAGCCGCGTGGTCGAGACAGGGCACGTGATCGTGCTCGGCTGGGGCGAGGAGGTCTTTACGATCGTCTCAGAGCTGATCGAGGCTAACCTCAACCAAAAAGACCAGTGCGTAGTGATCCTGGGTGAACCGCCCAAGGACGAGATGGAGGCGCAGCTGCGCCAGCACGTGCCCTATTGGAAGACTACCCACATTGTCTGCCGCAGCGGTAATCCACAGGAAGTCAGCGACCTGGAGATGCTGGCGATTAACGACTCGCGTGCCATCCTGGTGTTGCGCCCGTCCAGCGAGGAGGCGGATGCCGAGGTCATAAAAACGGTACTGGCGATTGTCAACCTGCCGAACCGTCGTGCCGAACCCTTTCACATTGTGGCCGAGCTGGGTGACAACCTGAACCTCGAGACGGCCCGCCTGGTGGGCGGCGACGAGACCGAATGGGTCGTGGTGAACGATGTCATCGCAAGGGTGATCGCCCAGACCAGCCACCAATCCGGACTTTCGGTGATCTATACCGACCTGCTGGATTTCAGCGGCGACGAGATCTATCTCACCCGGCAGCCTGAGCTGGTTGGCGCCACCTACCGTCAGGCGCTGAGCGCCTACCGCACTAATGCGGTGATGGGGCTGTACCGCGATGGCTGTCAGCTCAATCCGCCGATGGATACGCTGATCAGTGCCGATGACCAGCTGGTGGTGCTGGCGCAGGATGACGACCAGATTGTATACGCACCTTCTTCTGTACCTGCTATGCCGGAGGCGCTATCCGCCGTTACCGGCAGCGAGACATCATCCGCCAAAAAACTGCTGATCCTGGGCTGGAATGCCCTCGGCCCAGCAATTATCACCGAACTGACCTATTACCTCGCCCCGGGCAGCGCCATCACAGTGGTCAGCTCCGAGGCCAACGTCCTGCAAGCCCTGCAAGCACACGGCACGGAGTGGGATGACGCAGCCCTGAGCATCCAGCACATCTACGGTAACATTTCTGACCGGCGCACCCTTGATGCTCTGGATGTGGGCAGCTATGCGCATATCATTGTGCTGAGTTATAACGACCTGCACAGCTACCACAAGGCGGATGCCATCACCCTGGTGACGCTCCTGCACCTGCGCGACCTGGCCGACCGCAACGGTTATACCTATACGATCGTCTCGCAGATGATGGATGTGCGCAACCGCGACCTGGCGGTGCTCACGCGCAGCGATGACTTTATCGTCAGCGACCGTATTATCAGCCTGCTGATGACCCAGATCGCCGAGAACCGCGCCCTTAACACGATCTTTGAGGACCTCTTTAACCAGGAAGGTGCCGAGTTGTACCTCAAACCGATCAACAACTACCAGCTGGCCGATGGCGACCGCAGCGACTTTTATCGGGTGGTCGAGGCAGCCGCCCAGCTGGGCGAGACGGCGGTGGGTTATCGGATCGCGGCACATACCGGCGAGCGTGAAGCCAATTTTGGCATCCACCTGAACCCCGATAAGGCGGAGAGCGTGACCTGGCGCGCCGACGATCGCATTATCGTTCTGGCAGAATCTGGCTAAGCTTGGTTGGCCCTGAAAGCCCTTTTGACAAAACCACGGCCGCTGCGCTATAATCAGCCCTTGGTCAACTTGGAGCCTGTGCGCCTGCGTCTCAAGCGCTGGTGCAGGTTATATATCGGAGGGTGAATCCATGTACGCAGTCATCGAGACGGGTGGAAAGCAGTATAAAGTCGCCGTGGGCGACAAGGTCGAGGTTGAGCTGCTTGCCGGCGAAACGGGTGAGCTGATCGAACTGCCGCGCGTCTTGATGGTTGTGGATGACAATAACATCCAGGTGGGCAAACCCACCCTCGAGCAGGCCAAGGTGACGGCGACTGTGCTGGGCACCAAGCGCGGGCCCAAAGTGGTGTTCTTTACCTATCGCGCCAAAGAGCACAGCCGGCGCAAGCGCGGGCATCGTCAGAACCTGACGCAGCTGCGCATCGAATCGATCCAGGCCTAAGCGGCCAGGGAGGCAGATATGGCACACAAAAAAGGCAGCGGTTCCAGTGTCAACAACCGGGATTCCAAGGCCAAGCGTTTGGGCGTCAAGCTCTACGACGGCGAGCTGGTCCCGGGCGGCT
Organism: Chloroflexota bacterium; assembly: GCA_012729455.1. Classification (GTDB taxonomy): domain Bacteria; phylum Chloroflexota; class Anaerolineae; order UBA1429; family UBA1429; genus JAAYDC01. Next base: position 55,708 of record JAAYDC010000019.1, read on the forward strand.
CGATCATCGTGCGCCAGCGCGGCACGCGCATTCAGCCCGGCAAGAACGTGGGCATCGGCAGCGATGACACGCTCTACGCCATGGTTGAAGGTTATGTAAAATTCGAGCACGCACGCGCCGGTAAAAAGCGCGTTTCGATCTATACCGAAAAGGTTTCAGAATGAAAGAAAAAATCCATCCGCAATACTATCCGAATGCCACGGTGGTGTGCGCCTGCGGCAACACCTGGCAGACTGGTTCTACCAAGGAACAGCTGAATACCGATATCTGCAGCAAATGCCATCCCTTCTTTACTGGCCAGCAGCGCATCGTGGATACGGGCGGTAAGGTGGAGCGTTTTACCAGCAAGGTCGAGCGCGCCGCCAAGCTCCGCAGCCAGGTAAAAGAGATGAGTGTGGCGCGCGAAGAGCGGCGCCGTGCGCGTGCCCTGGTCGAGATCGTCGACACGGATGAATCCGTCGAGCCGATTGAGGGTTTGGCTGAGGACGCCAACAGCTAGTTTCGCGCGGCTCAACTGCGTGGTACTATAAGGCAGAGACGCTCCAGCGCTCTGCCTTTTTCGTTCAAACATGAGGATAACGTGAAACGATTCGATTACGGCGGCCAGGCCGTCATGGAAGGCGTGATGATGCGCGGCGACAAAGCCTATGCCGTGGCTGTGCGCCGGCCGGATGGCACGCTTGCGCTGCATACCGAGCCGCTCAACCCGAGCATTTACCAGAACCGCCTGCTCAAGCTGCCTGTGCTGCGGGGCTTGCGCATGCTGGCGGATTCTTTTGGCATTGGCCTGCGCGCCCTGTTCTGGTCGGCCGAGGTAGCCGGCGGCGATGAAACCGGCACGCCGGTCTTTACCGGGCCGCTCGCCTGGGGCACGATCGCCTTTTCACTGGCACTGGGCGTGGGCTTGTTTTTCCTGCTGCCCGCCTTTATCAGCAGCCTGTTGGACACCTGGATCAAGCCCGGTATCCTCAGCAACCTGCTGGAGGGCGTCATCCGCCTGGTGATCCTGATCGCCTACCTGGCTCTCACCGGCCTGCTGCCCGATATCCGGCGCGTGTTTGGTTATCATGGCGCCGAACACAAGACCATCAACGCCTATGAAGATGGTGCAGAGCTGACACCTGAGGCAGTCGAGCGCTATTCGACTGCCCACACACGCTGCGGTACCGGTTTTTTGCTGGTGGTAGTGGTGATCTTTGTCCTGCTGACTACCCTGCTGGGACCGATGTCATTGCCGTTGCGGCTGCTTTCGCGGCTGCTGCTCTTGCCGGTGGTCTCTGGCATTGCCTATGAATGGATCAAATTCAGCGCCCGGCATTATAAGACCAGCGCGCTGATCCGTGCCCTGGCCGCGCCCGGCCTGGCCTTGCAGCGCCTGACCACGCGCACCCCAGACCGCGGTATGCTCGAGGTTGCCATCCATGCCCTGCAGGCCGTGCTGGCCTCGCAGAAGCCCGTCGCTGACGAAACACCCGTCTCAGAAGCCATCTCAGCCTAACCAGGAGTATCGCACGTGACCAACCAAGACGAACGCCTCGCCAAAGCCAACCAGCCCGCTATTGACGCCCTGCGACTGCACCCATTGTACCGCGGCAAGATCCAGACGGCGCCCAAGTGCGCCATCCGCGGCCTGGACGACTTTTCGATCTGGTACACCCCGGGTGTGGCCGCGCCGTGCAAGGCGATCCAGGCCGACGAGGAGCTGGTGTTTGAATACACCAACCGCGCCAACTCGGTTTCGGTGGTGACGGACGGCACAAGAGTCCTGGGTCTGGGTGATATCGGCCCCAAGGCCGGTATGCCGGTAATGGAAGGCAAGGCGCTGATCTTTAAATACCTGGGCGGAGTGGATGCCATCCCACTGTGCCTCAAGACCACCTCAGCCGACGACATAATCAACACCGTACGGCTGATCCAGCCCACCTTTGGAGGCATCAACCTCGAGGATATCTCGCAGCCCAAATGCTTTAAAGTGCTCGATACCCTGCGCGCCGACCCGGATGTCGAGATCCCTGTCTTTCACGATGACCAGCAGGGCACCGCCACAGTGCTGCTGGCGGGCCTGATCAACGCTCTCAAACTGACCAAGCGCGAGATACACAACACGCGTTTTGCGTTAGTCGGTATGGGAGCCGCCAACGTAGCCACCCTGCGCCTGCTGCTGGCCAGCGGCGTCTCGATGGAGCAGATCGTCGCTACCGACAGCCGCGGTATCCTGCACCGCGAGCGCAGCGATGTATATGCCCAGCGCAAGGACTACCCCGACAAGTGGCGCCTGTGTCTTGAATCCAACGCCGACGAACGGCGCGGCGGTATCGCCGAAGCTCTGCAGGATGCCGATGTGTGCATCGCCTTTGCCACGCCTGGCCCGGGCGTAATCAAGCCCGAGTGGGTCAAGACGATGGCGCGCGATGCGATCGTCTTTCCGTGCTCCAACCCAGTGCCCGAGATCTGGCCGTGGGAAGCCCTTGAAGCGGGGGCGCGGATTGTTGGCACCGGCCGCTCGGATTTCGCCAACCAGCTTAACAACTCGCTGGGCTTCCCGGCGATTTTCCGCGGGGCGCTGGATGTGCGCGCGCGCACCATCTCGGACGAGATGTGCCTGGCGTGCGCCGCGGAACTGGCCCTCTTTGCCGAAGAAAAGGGGCTGGATGAAGAGCACATCATACCAACCATGAGCGATTGGGATGTCTTCCCGCGCGAAGCCACTGCGACCGGCATGAAGGCGCAGGAGCAGGGTTTGGCGCGCATCACGATCAGCCGCGACGACCTGTACGCCATGACCAGCCAGAAAATGCGTGAAGCCCGCGAGATGGTCGAGCTGCTGATGCGCGAAGGCGCCATCCAGCCGATTCCGGATGCCTAAAATACTGAGCAAGTAATATGGACGAGCGCGCGAGCATCAAATTCTATCGCCAGGAATGGCATTTGGCCGCTAACCGGCCGCTGCGCGAACTGCTGGAAGAAGCCGGCGTCGCGCCTGACCATGTGGTGGCGATCCGCGAAAAGCGCGTGATCTCGGCCGATACGCTGGTTCTGCCTGGCGACAAGATCCGGCTCGTGAATGCGATCTCCGGCGGATGAGCGATAAACCGGCAGAGGTGCCGCGTACACTGACGCGCTACTATGATCTGGTGATGGCCACCTTTGTGGCAGTGCTGCTGATCAGCAACGTGGCCTCGACCAAGTTCGTCGCCCTGGGCCCCTTTACCTTCGATGGTGGCACTCTGCTTTTTCCGCTCAGCTATATCTTTGGCGATGTTCTCACCGAGGTGTATGGCTACGCGGCAGCGCGCAGGGTTATTTGGGTTGGTTTTGGCGCCGCTGTGCTGCTGGCCGGGGTCCTGATGCTGGTGGGGGCTCTGCCGGCCGCATCCGGCTGGGAACACCAGGCCGCCTACCAGGCGATCCTCGGCAGCACACCGCGCATCGTGCTGGGCAGCCTGCTGGCGTATTGGGCCGGCTCGTTCAGCAATGCCGCGGTGATGGCCAGATTCAAGGTGCGCACGCATGGACGGCTGTTGTGGCTGCGCACCATCGCCAGCACCCTGGTGGGCGAGCTGGTCGACACGATCCTGTTCCTGCTGGTGGCGTTCTATGGCGTGATTCCGCTCGACACCTTGCAGCAGGCAGCCATCTCGAACTATGTGTTCAAGTGCGCGGTTGAGGCGGCTATGACACCCGCCACCTACTGGTTGGTTGGGCGGCTCAAACGCCTGGAAAGGCTCGACCCCTTTGATCATGCCACCGACCTCAACCCATTTGCGCATCAATAATAAGGACAACGGTTATGACTGAACAATCAGCCCCGCTGCTGCAGCCGGCCAGCCCCAACCAGCGCAGCGGTTTTGTAGCGATCATCGGCAAGCCCAACGTGGGCAAATCGACGCTGTTGAACGCCTGGGTGGGCCTGCGTATCGCCGCGGTGACGCCCAAGCCGCAGACTACCCGCAACCGCCTGTTAGGGATCATCACGCGTGAGGATGCCCAGGTGATCCTGGTAGATACCCCCGGCATCCACGAACCGCGCACCAAACTGGGCAGCTATATGCTCGAGACAGCCTTGAGCGCCCTGCGCGATGCCGATGTGGTGCTGTTCCTGGTGGATGGCAGTGAGCCGCCCACGCGCGCCGACGAGGCGATTGCCGAGACCCTCCGGCACATCAGCGCGCCGGTGGTACTGGTGATCAACAAGGCCGACTTGAAGCCAAGCCCCGATTTCATCCAGGCCTACAGCGCCCTGGGTGAGTGGCGCGAGATAGCACACATCAGCGCGTTAAAAGCCCAAGATACCGACGAGCTTCTAGAACGCGTCGTGGCGTTATTACCTTATGGGCCGCGTTACTACCCCGAAGACCAGACCACCGACCAGCAGGAAAGATACATCGCTGCCGAGCTGATTCGTGAGCAAGCCCTGCTGCTGCTTGACCAGGAAGTACCGCATGGCCTGGCGGTGGCGGTAGACGAATTCAAGGAGCGCGAGAACGGCGACGTGTTCATTGCTGCCACGATCGTGTGTGAAAAGGATTCGCACAAGGGCATTATCATTGGAAAGGGCGGCGCGCGCTTAAAGACGATCGGCAGCCGTGCCCGTAAGGAACTCGAGCAACTGCTGGATACGCGTGTGTTCCTGGAGCTGTGGATCAAGGTGCGCCCGAACTGGCGCAAGAACGAGCATATCCTACGCGAACTGGGATACGCCCTTGATAAGGACCGATGATGCCATCACTCGACAAGTACTGTCGAGCTGCCTATACTGCCCTCAACTAACCGCTCGAACAACCTGGCAAGGAGGCCACCGATGTTAGTCAGAGAACGCATGTCGCGGCATCCCATCACCGTGACGCCCGATACGTCGCTTTATGACGCGCTTGCGATCATTCGTGAAGAAAAGATTCGCCGGCTGCCTGTGGTTGATCCATCTGGCAAGCTGGTGGGGATTGTCTCTGAAAAAGATATGCTGTACGTTTCTCCCTCCCCTGCCACAACCCTCTCGGTGTACGAGATGAACTATCTGATCGCCAAGATCAAAATCAAAGAGCTGATGACCACCGAGGTGATCACCGTCGAAGACGACTGCCCGGTCGAAGAAGCGGCGCGCATTATGGCAGATAACAGCATCTCGGGCTTGCCAGTAATGCGCGCGGGTACGCTGGTGGGTATGGTCACCGAAAGCGACCTGTTCAAGGTCTTTATCGAGCTGCTTGGGGCGCGCATGCATGGTATGCGCGTGTCGCTGCGGATCACCGAAGGGGTAGGCGTACTGGCGCGCCTGACAAGTGCCCTGGCCAGCCTCAACGGCGATATTGTCACCCTGGGGACCTTTCAGGATGACAACCAGGATTCACGCATCATCACCATTAAACTAACAGGCCTCGATGAAGCACAAATCCGCCAGGTTGCGGCCGATTTGCACGCCGAGATCCTCGATATCCGCTATATCTAGGGTACCAGCTGGCAGCGCAGTTGTGCCGCCGCCTTGGCGCGATGGCTGATGCGGTTTTTGGTGGCGCGCGGTAGCTCGGCCATGGTGGCATCGTACTCGGGCACATAAAACAACGGGTCAAAACCAAAGCCGTTGCTGCCCCGCGGTGCGCTGGTGATGCGCCCATCGCAAACGCCTTCTGCCAGCTGTTCACGGCCATCCTGCCATACCAGAGCAATCACGCAGCGAAAGCGCGCCGTGCGATCCTCAGGCGCCACCTGTGCAAGAGCCTCCAGGAGCCGCGCGTTGCGCTCAGCATCCGATAGCCCCCCACCATAGCGCGCAGAGTGCACCCCTGGGACACCATTCAAAGCATCCACCTCGAGACCCGAGTCATCTGCTAAAGTCGGCAGACCAGCCAACGCGCCATATCCGCGCGCCTTGGCCAGGGCGTTATCGGCATACGTCTCGCCATCCTCGATAATGGTCGCTTCGATGTGCACGTCATCCAGGCCGACAAGTTCGAGGCCGGGGATATCGAGCAACTCGGCCAACTCGCGCACTTTACCCTTGTTATGGCTGGCAATCAGCAGTTTCATTGAGAACCTCCGTTCATTGCGTATGAGTGCGCACCAGGGCGCGTGCCAGGGTCAGTCCGCGCAGCTCACCAGCGCCGGCAGCCTGCAGCGCGGCCGCACAGGCTTCGAGAGTGGCAGCTGTGGTACAGACGTCGTCAACGAGTAAAACGCGCTTGCCCACCAGTGTGTGTCGGCAGCGAAAGGCATCCGCCATGTTGGCGTGGCGCTCGCTGCGAGAAAGCCCCACCTGGGGCGGGGTGTTACGCGCGCGCTCCAGACAGTCGCAGCTACAAGGCACGCCGAGGGAGCGGCTCAGAGCGCGCCCCAGCAGCGCGCTTTGGTTGTAGCCGCGCTGGCGTTCGCGCGCCTTGTAGAGCGGCACTGGCATGATGATATCACAGGTATAGCCAGTAGCCACCCAAGCATTAGCCAGCAGCTCCGCCAGCGGTTCGGCCAGTACCTGCATACCACCATATTTCAGGTCATAGATAGCCTTGCGTAGCGGCTGTCGGTAGACGCCATACGAGTTTACCGAAGCCAACCGCGTGGGTATATCCTGACAGCGCCGGCAACGCGCCGAGTTGCTGAGCCTGCCGCAATGCACACAGCTCGGGGATGGCTGGCGCACGATGGCAGCTGTACACCCCTCACAGAGCCATGTACCAAGGGCGCCGCATGCCACGCAATGCGGCGGGAACAATAAATCCAAAGCGCCGTTGAGTATCAAGCGTCCACTCTCATCACTTGGATAGCCTATATTGCTATGTTATACTCCACGAAAAGCAAACGTGCATCATGGAGTGGGGCCGATGAACCGCGTGCTGAAACTGCGCCAGCTCGCCACCGCCGACGCCGAGTTTGAGACCAAAAGCCGGCGCTATAATGCCATCCGCGCGGCTCTTTCGGATACCTCGGCGATCGACCAACTGCAGCAAGCCGAACAAACCAGTGCCGCCGAACTAAAGATACTGCGCAGCACCCTGCGCGATCGCGAGCTCGAACTGGGTACTCTCCAGGCCAAGTACAAGGACGTCTACCAGAGTCTCTACAGCGGAGCGATCACTCTGCCCAAGGATCTCGATAACCTCCATAAGGAGAGCAAGTCGCTCGAGCAGCGTATCGGCAAGCTGGAAGAAGAGGTCCTGAGCCTGATGGCCAGCGTTGAAGAATACGAAGCCAGCCACGCCGTCCTCGCCCAGGAAACCCAGGAAAAACTCGCCTGCCAGAATACAGAGCGCGCCGAATTGCTGCGCGAGGGGCGCGAACTGCAGCCCCTTTTGGTCGAGCTGCAAAAAGAGCGCCAGACACTGCGCACCGTCGTCGCCCCGGGCGATCTCAAACTCTATGAAGAACTGCGCGCCAAGAAGCGTGATACTCCCATGGCAGAGATGATAGATGCCACCTGCCAGGTCTGCCGGGTGTCTGTGCCGAGCCACCAGGCCAGCCAAGTGCAAACTGGTGATAAAGTCGTGCTGTGCATCGGCTGCGGCCGGATCTTGTACCACGCCTGAGCAATAGCCACGGAGAAGGCGTTGAATAATCCATATATCATCGATCGGCCGCTGACCACCCGAGATTGGTTTGTCGGCCGCGAACAAACCTTTAGCCTGCTGATCAAGCGCCTCTCTGAGGGCGAGCGCATGGTGATCTTGTGCGGACGGCGCTACAGCGGTAAAACCTCGTTCATCAACCAGCTGCCCAACTATCTGAGCGAGAGCTACCGCCTGGCGATCATCGACCTGAGCCCGTCAGAGGCGATCGAAGACCCGCTGTGGACCATCTTTGAGCAGATCGCTGCGATCACCCAAAAGCCCCTGCCCGACAAGGACGGCTATCTGCAGGATGCCTACTCCTTTGGGCTGAACTATTTACGGCAGGTGTGCGGCCAGGGCACGCGTAATGTGATGCTCTTTTGTCTGGATGCGGTGAGCGTCAAGGCATTCACACCCGGCAGCCGCTGGGAAGCGATCGTCAACACCCTGCTAGATATCATCGCCAGCCTGCCTTCGGCGGCTTTTCTGCTGGTGGTGGAAGGGCATCACCTCGACATCAAATCAGCGGTTATCCAGGCGCTGCCCATCCTGACGCTGCACCCGCTCGACAACCAGGAAGTCGAAGACCTGGTGGGGGTGCCGGCGCGCTCGAACGTGGCTTACGATTTTGAGCTGATCCGTCAGGCGGGTGTGCTAGCGGGCAACGACCCCTTTATATTGCAGATCATCGCCAGGCTGCTTTACGAAAACCGCGCCAACAACAGCTGGCTGGGGCCCAATGCGCTCGACAAGGTAGTGCGCCAGGCCGAAGAGCTGGCCGAGCCCGCTTTTTACGACCTGTGGGAAGAAGCAACCCCGCAGGCACAAACCATCCTGGCGACCTTTGCTGCCATGACAGGCCACCACGGTGTCGGTTCAGCAGACGACCTGACCCGATATCTGCGGCACCGCCATGTGGTCGTGCCCAAGGGCGATGTCGAAGCTGGCATCACCTACCTAGCCGACCGCGGCTACCTGCAAAAGCTGGGCAGCGGCGTCTACCAGTTCAAGAGCGAGCTCTTTAGACTGTGGGTGCGCGAACAGCATCCACTGCAGCAGGTGCTCAGCCGGCACCGTCTGTACAAGCGCACGCGGCCCAAAAAGCCAGCCCCCTGGCGCGGCATAAAAGTCGACTGGTTCGGCGTGGCGCTGTGGAGCCTGGCAATTGGGCTTTTGGTGGGAATTGTCTACATCTGGCAGGCGCGCAACACCAACCTGTTTCGGATGACGCCCTTCCAAGTGAGCAAGCAGACCGCCATCCCGACAGCCGGCGCCGGCCTGGACACCTCGCGCAACACCGTCATCGTCTTCCAGAGCCGCGCGACCAGCGACTCTAACTGGGTGATTGCTCGCATTAACAATGACGGCACCGAAAAGACCGTGCTGACAGACGGCGAGGCCAACGACATGTCGCCGGTGATCTCGCCGGATGGCAGCCGCATCGCCTTTGTCTCGGATCGCGACGGCAATCGCGAGATCTATGTGATGAATGCCGACGGCACAAACCCCGTCAACCTTACCCGTCATGTGGCCGAAGACTGGACGCCTGCCTGGTCGCCGGATGGCCGCTATATTGCCTTTTCGAGCTTTCGCGATAGCAACTGGGAACTGTATGTGATGCGCAGCGACGGTTCTGAGGTGACTCGCCTGACTGAGAACGTTTTTGCTGACTATTCACCCAGCTGGTCGCCAGACGGCACAAAGCTGGCGTACGTCTCGGATCGCGACGGCAACCTGGAGATCTATACCAAACCTCTGGATAGCCCAATCGAAACGCGCATCACCAACAACCCAGCGACCGACCAGTCGCCGGCGTGGTCGCCGAATGGGATGTTTATCGCCTTTGCGAGCTATCGCGATGGCAATATGGAGATCTATGTCGCCAACGCAGATGGATCAAATCCGCAGAACGTAACAGAGGATCCCATCTCGGACGACCAGGCACCGGCGTGGGCGTTCGACAGCCTGCACCTGGTATTCCATTCCAACCGCGACCATAACTGGGATATCTATACCCTGGAAATCACCACCGGCAGGCGCCAGAACCTGACGTCCAGCCCAGAGGCGGACCAGTTCCCGCACTGGGGCAAGTAGTCAGGCACCCAAAGCGCGGGTGAGGAGTCTTGCCAGGGCTTGCAGCAACACCATGGCGATGAGCGGCGAAAAGTCGAAACCGCCGATGTTTGGCAGCAGCCGGCGGATTGGCCCCAGGATCGGTTCAGTGATCTCATAGATCAGTTCACCTACCCGGCTTTGTGCCAGAGACGGCACCCACGAGATTAACACGCGCGCCAGGATGGCGATGTTGAGCGCCTGAAACAGAAAGCTTACAAAAGTTACCAAATACTTCATGGCTTTTCCGTTTCACCCAGTTGGCAAGCCCTGGTGTAGCAAGCCTGGATCGCTTCACGCAGTGCAGAGCGCCAACCGCCTGCCTCAAGCGCGGCCAGAGCTGCCGCAGTAGTGCCCCCGGGCGAGGTAACCTGGTTACGCAACAGGGCAGGGTGTTCTCCCGAGCTCATGCCATAGATGGCTGCGCCGCGCAGGGTCTGCCACGCCAGGCGCTCCGCCAGCGCTCGGTTCAAGCCCAGCTCGACGCCTGCATCCGCTAACGCCTCGATGAACAAGAACACATAAGCCGGTCCCGAACCGCTCAGGGCGGTCGCCACATTAATCAGTTTCTCGTCGTGCACCTGCACCTGGTCGCCCAGGGCACTCAGCAGGTCGCCGACCAGTGCGAGCTGCTCGGAGGTTGTCTCGGGGGTCGCCACCCAGACCGACATGCCTTCGCCAACCCGGGCGGGGGTATTGGGCATCACCCTTACGATGGCGGCGGATGGCAGGTCGCGCGCGAGAGTGTGAAGCTCCAGGCCGGCTACGATCGAGACCACCAGGGCCTGCGAATCCACGGCGCCGTCCAGTTGAGAGAGCGCATTGCTGGCCTGCTGCGGTTTCACTGCCAGGATGACCAGCTCAGCTCCTTGCACGGCAGCGGCATTGTCATCCGTGACGGCCACAGCGTACCTGCTCGCCAGCTCTTGGCGCCTGGCAGGCAGGGGCTCTCCGACGGTTATCTGGTTCGCTTGCAAAAGGCCGCGCTTCAGGATGCCTGCCAGCACCGCCTCAGCCATGACTCCGCCGCCGATCAGGCTACATTTTTGTATCATACTTGTCCTTACCTACTCAAATATAGCACTGCCGATGCGCACCAATGTGGCACCTTCTTCGATCGCCACGCGATAGTCTCCCGACATGCCCATGGATAACTCGCGCCAGTCGAGCTCTGGCAGGGCTTGTGCCAGATACATCTGCAATTCGCGCAGCTTGCTAAAGGTACCACGGGCATCCTCCGGGTCTTGCGTCACTGGCGCCATAGTCATCAACCCGCGCACCTGCGTATGGCGATATTGTACCAGATGCGCCGCGTTGGCGACGAATTCCGCCCAACTGTCACGTTCAGCCAGAACAAAACCGTCCTTGCTGGCTTCGCCGGAGACATTGCATTCCAGCAGTACGGGATACACGCAGCCGCGCGCCTGTGCCAGGCGCTCAAGGCGCGCTGCGAGCTTGAAGGAATCCACTGAGTGACATATGTGTGAATAGGACAGCGCATCGTCGGCTTTGCGGCTCTGCAAATGTCCGATCATATGCCAGGTGATCTCCGGACCCCGCCATAGCTCATGCATCAGCGGTACCTTGCGGCTCAACTCTTCGACACGGTTTTCACCCAAATACCGCACACCGCACTGGCACACCGCCAGCGTCTCGGCGATGCTGCGCTGTTTGGTAACGGCCACTAGCTGTACGCTGCCCTGCTGGCGTCCGGTGCGCGCACAAGCGTCCGCGATTGTCTGCTGGATATCCTGCAGGTTGGCACGGATGCGCGGCAGCTGCTCTTGCATCTCTACGAGGTACTGCGAGTTTTGGTTCATCGCAACCCCACCAGTGCCGCAAAACGGCCGGTTTTTCCGCCGCTGCCGCGGTGTGAATAGTACAACGCCTGATGGCAACAGGTGCATACACCGGCGAGCTCGATGGCGCGAACCCCGCAGCGTTCGAGCTGGCGGCGATTGGCCAGCCAGAGGTCGAACCAGGCGTGGCCGTTGGGCTGCCGGCGCGAAACCAGCTCATCCGGCTCGGGCAGCTCGTGTTCGATCTGAGCAATCACCTCAGGTCCGAGCTCCAGGCAGCACGGGCCGATGGAAGGCCCAATCAGGGCACGCAGGTCATGCGGCTGCGAACCAAAGGCGCGCTGCATCGCCTCTACGCCGGCTACCGCCACCTGGCGAATGGTGCCCAGCCATCCGGCGTGCAGGGCAGCCACCGCGCGTCGGGTTGGATCCCACATCAAAATCGGCGCGCAATCGGCAAAGCGCATCAACAGCAGTATGCCGGGCGCATCTGTGACCAGGCCGTCACATTCTGGCACGGCGCTGCCGCCCTCTGCTGTACCCACCTGCACCACGCGGTTGCCGTGCACCTGACGCGCCGTAACCACCTGACACGCTGTGATCCCCAGTGCCTCATACAGCTGCGTGTGGTTGTGTGCCACCGAAGAAGGATCGTCGCCAACTGTGCTGCCCAAGTTTAGGCTCTGGTAGGGAGCTGCGCTGACACCGCCGCTGCGCTGGCTGATGGCATGCAACACGGAGGGATCATTCAGGATGGTATAGCGCTCCAGCACAAGCTGATCATTAACCTGATTCATCGCCTATATCCTGATAAAGCTCCATGGCAGACGTGCCGGAGCCGGCATGCCGCCCAGATATGCTTGCGGATCATTCCCTTGCTGGGTAAGAGCATCCAACACCTTGTCGGATGCAAGCAGTGCTTCGCCAACCCTGGCATCGCCGCGCGCCAGCACGGCTTGCAATATGGACGAGCGCACCGATTCATGTCGCAGCTGCATGTGCCCGGGCGTCAACACCTTTTTCAGCAGCCGCAAACGCCGCTGCAGTACATCAGCCGGACACATCGCCTGACGCTGCCAGGCGGTATGCGCCTTGGGCACAAAGGGGGTCACGTTCACCACCACGCGCTTGCCCGAGGCAGACTGCACCTGCCCAGCCAACTGGGCGATCTCCAGTACATCCTCATCCTCTTCGCTGGGCAGGCCGATAATAAAGTACAGCTTGATCGCCTCAAAGGGGTAGTCGGCCGCAGTGCTGGCCGAGCGCATGATCTGGTCGGCGGTGAGCTGCTTGTGCATCAGGTCGCGCAGGCGCTGCGAGCCGGCCTCGGGCGCAAGGGTGAGGGTGCGGGTTCCGCCCCTCAGCAGCACCTCCATCAGGCGCGGCTGCAGGTCATTGGCGCGCAGCGACGAAACCGCCAGACGCGCGCCCAGGGCATCGGCGCCATCCAGCAGCTGATCCAGCTGCGAATAATCCGATACCGAAGCCGCCACCAGCCCCACCCGCTTGCCAACGCGCGTGCCCAGCTCGACCTGCGCCAGCACCTGCTCCAGGCTGCGTTCGCGCCTCGGGGCGTACCAACAGCCAGCCAGGCAAAAGCGGCAGGCATGTTCGCAGCCGCGTGCGATCTCCACCAGATGCATGGCCCCAAATTCGCTGCGCGGGGCATGGATGACAGACGCTACCAGCCATTCGTCGAGATCGGGCTGCACCAGACGCCGAACCGGCTCACCGGCGTGCAGCGCGGGCACGTACACACCCTCGAGCTGCGCCAGCGCTGCCAGCCTGTCTGCCCTGGCGAGCCCTTGGGTTTCGACCAGCAACATGCATAACGCGGTGAGAATCGGCTCGACCTCACCGATCACGACCGCGTCGGCCACAGCAGAGAGCGGCAGAGGGTTGGCCGAAACTGCCGGCCCGCCCAGGATCACCAACGGCAGCTCATCGCCGCGCTCCCGGGCACGAGCCGGGATACTGGCGCGCGGCAACATCTCCACCAGGTTGAGGTAGTCGAGTTCAAACGAGAGCGAGACGAGCAGCGCCGCACATTCGTGCAGCGCCCGCTGCGATTCGAGTGTTAGGGGCAGCTCCTGAGGGCTGGGCCGGGCACCCAGCCAGGCAAAGGCACGCTCGCAGACAATGCTGGGATGAGCATTCAGCCAGCGGTAGAGGCCCTGGATCGCCAGGTTGGACATGCCCACGCCATAGCTGTTGGCATACACCAAGCCCAGCGGCAGTTTACCGCCCCAATTGCGCACTGTTGCGCCGCTTTCCTGCGACAGCACCTTTTTCGCGCGCTCAATATCAGCCCAGGCCACCTTCAGTTGCCTCCGAATGGTTCCTGTGATCATAGCCTTAACAGGCGGTTTCGTCCAGCAAGGGATTATTGACTGACGCGCCCGCCTGATGTAGGCTAAATATGAGTGGGCCAGGCGTTCGCGGGCTCTCTGAGCCTGAGGAAAGTCCGAACTCCACAGGGCGCGATGCTGGGTAACACCCAGGCGAGGCAACTCGACGGAAAGTGCAACAGAAAGTCAGTCGCCCGGTTGAACAAGCCGGGTCAGAGTGAAACGGTGGTGTAAGAGACCACCAGCGGTACTGGTAACAGCACCGGCTCGGCAAACCCCATCGGGAGCAAGATCAAGCAAGAGGCGCAAGTGGCAACACCTGCCGGGGCTGCCCGTCCCGATGCCTCGGGTAGATCGCATCAGACGGCGAGTAATCGCCGCCGCAGAGAGATGAACGCCGCCCTGCCAGGCAGGGCACAGAATTCGGCTTATCGGCCCACTCTTTGGCAAGAACGGTGTTATCTTGACAATCTCGATTAATTCAGTTAGAATGCTGCAACCTATCGCTAGCTAAACGTACTGAAAGCTATGACAAGCCAATCCAACGCCATGCAGTCGATCATCCATACCGCCATCGAGCGCGAAGTCGCGGCGCATGCGCTGTACGGCAACGCCGCTAAAATGACCGACAACCTGCATACCAAGGACCTCCTGTTGGAGATGGCAGCCCAGAAACTCGGCCATCGCCTCAAGCTCGAGGCGCTCCTCAAGGGCCAGACCCTATCCCTGCTCAATGCGCATCAGCAAAAGCAGGTGGTTGACCTCAAAATCACCGATTACCTGGTCGAAGAGCCGCTCGGCCCGGATTCGGACCTGCAGACGATCCTGATCGTGGCTGGCAAACGCGAGCGCAGCAGCTTTGAGTTCTATTCGTCGATGGCACGCATCGCCTCCGATGCCGAGACCAAGGAGCTGTTTGAATACCTTGCAAACGAAGAATTGACACACAAACGCCGTGTTGAAACAATGTATGATGAGCTTGTGTACCAAGACAACTAGACGAGACAGGATAAAGGAGTTTTTCCAGATGACCAAGTACGAATGCCTGGTGTGCGGTTGGGTTTATGATCCGGCTGAGGGCGACCCCGAGAACGGCGTGCCAGCTGGCACCGCCTGGGAGGATGTTCCCGAGGATTGGGTGTGCCCCGAGTGCGGAGCTGCTAAAGACATGTTCGAGGCGCTCGAAAGCTAACACGCTCATATCGCGGACGCTATGCCTGCGATTCGAGCACCATACAAGCAGACCGGCGGGTTTTCTCTGCCGGTCTGGTTTCCGGCTTGTCCTTGAGGATATCGTATGAAATTATTGATTGTAGGGAATGGTGTCGCCGGCACGACCGCCGCACGGTTGGCTGCCGAGCGTGATCCGAGTGCCGAGATCCACCTCTATGGCGATGAGCCCCACCTCTACTATCCGCGCCCGCGTCTGATCAATTACCTGGTCGGCGAACTTTCACCTGAAACACTGCCGCAATACCCGCAGAAGTGGTATGACAAGCGCAACATCCACACCCACATCGGCCAGGCGTTAAGCAGCATCAACCCCAACGAGCATCAGGTTGAGCTGACTGATGGCTCACTCGTCGATTATGACAAGCTGATCCTGGCCAACGGCGCCTGCAGCTTTATTCCGCCGATTACAGGCTCGCAGCTGGAAGGCGTGGTATCATTGCGCACCTGGCAAGATGCTGACAAAATCCGCGCCCTGGCCAGGCCCGGCGCACATGCCGTGGTATTGGGCGGCGGATTGCTGGGGCTGGACCTGGCGGCGGCGCTGTGCGCCCTGCAGACGCACGTCACGGTGGTAGAGATGATGCCCCGCCTCCTGCCCCGCCAGCTGGATGAACAAGGTGCGCTGGTGTTGACCGAGATGCTCACCAAGCGCTGTATGCACATTATCGTCGGGGACCAGTGCCAGGAGGTCTGCGGCCAAGAACGCGTCGAACGCGTCAAGCTCAAGAGCGGCATGGTGCTGCCGGTTGATCTGGTGGCGATCTCGGCGGGCATCCGCCCCAACATTGCGCTGGCACAGACGGCTGGCATCACCTGTAACCGCGGTGTGGTGGTTGACGACCTGATGCAGACCAGTGCCAAGGATGTGTATGCTATCGGAGATGTGGCCGAACACGGCCAGCTGGTGCTGGGGATCATCCCAGTCGCCCTCGCCCAAGCCAAGATCGCCGTAGGGGCCGTTTTTGGGGATAGCACCATCTATATACCGATTGTGCCCAGCACCACGCTCAAGGTCACCGGGATTGACCTGGTATCGATGGGTGATATACACGCAGCAAGTGATGATATCCGTGAGGTACGCGTCACCGATTCGGCGGCTGGCATCTACAAGAAACTGGTGATCCGTAATGGCGTCGTAATTGGAGCGATCCTCCTCGGAGACCTGCGCCAAGCGCGCACCGCTGCCGCCCTCATTGAAAAGAAACTGGATGTGTCGGGTGTCGAGGAACGCCTTCTGGACAAAGGTTTTGACCCCGCCGGCCTGGAGCCAAGAAAGGGAGATTAATATGACCAATAAAGAGCTGCTGGAACTGCTGCAAGAGGACTTTCGCGGCGAGCACCAGGCCATCGTCGAATACCTGATGCACGCCTATGAAATCGGCGAGAGCGGACTGGCATGTGAGATCGAAAAGATCGCCCGCCAGGAAATGTATCACCTAGATTGGCTGGCTGACGAGATTGTCGAATTGGGCGGCATGCCCGGCATGACCCCGCTGGAACCCGACTTTACACCGCTCACTCCGGCCGAGCACATGCTGCGCGATGTCGAGCGTGAGGAAGAGACGATCAAGCGTTATCGCGACCACACCAAGGTGATTGATGATCCCAAGATCAGGCTGGTGCTTTCGCGCATCCTGCACGACGAGGTCGTACACCAAGAGCAGTTCGAGCACCTCGCCGAAGAAGCCAAAGAACACAAGAGTGTCATTGAGCAGGCTATCAAGGAAGAAGGCAGTCCTGACCAGCGTATGACGGATATCTTTAACGAGGGCATCCGCCACGAATACACTGTCGCGCTGCAATACCTCTTTCACAAATTCATGTCCAGGGACAAGGAACGCAGCGAAGAGCTGTTCGATATCGCCATCAACGAGATGCAGCACCTGGGCTGGCTATCGGAGGCGCTGGCAGAGCGCGGCGGCCGTCCTGACTTTACCAAAGGCGAGATGGTGCTGACCGAGCATGACGAAACCAACATCAAGGCGGATATCGCTATCGAGCGCCTGGTGACCAAGCAGTATTCCGAGCAAGCCCCCGAACTCCAGGACCCGGAAGTGCGCGCCCTGTTCGAACGCATCCGCGACCATGAAGTCTTCCACACCTCGCAGTTCAACAACATGCTGAAAGAGATCGAAAAAGAGGAAAATGCCGAGAAAATGGCCGCCGAAGCGGTAAAGAAAGCGGCCGAAAAACCCGAGATTCCCTCAGTTGGCAAGTTAAAGTAATAGTATTCGAGACGCAAGGAGACTCATCATGTACGAGTTTTTGCTCCGCGAAGACGCTCCGTTCGAGCCCGAGTTGTGGGCCAAGATCGATGCGATGGTGGTTGAGGTAATCAAATCCGCCATAGTCGGCCGTCGCTTTGTCAACATGGTCGGTCCATTAGGCTGGGGTACAGAGGTAGCGCCGTTGACCAGGTTCGCCGAAGACGAAGGCGCGTGGGTAGCCCAAGATGCCGTCTATCAGCCGTTGGTAGAGATCGCCGCAGACGCACTCATCCGCGGCAAGCACCTGGCTGTGGCACAAGCCAGCCCATATAGCGTGGATCTTGGAGCTGTTGCCCTGGCCGCCACGCAGGTCGCCAGAGAAGAGGACCGCCTGGTATTGGGCGGTCTGCTCGAAGCCGGCAAAAAGAACGTCATCAAGCTGGGCGATGCTGCAGAGTTCGGTGCAACCTATAAAGCGGCTACCGCAGCGGTAGCACAAATCGCCAACAACGGCTTTGACGGCCCCTACACCATGGTGCTCAACCCCAGCCGGTTTGCCCAGATCGCCGGATTGATGCACCAGGGCTACCAAGAGCTAAAGATGGTCGAGCAGCTCATGCGCGGCGGCATCTTTCAGACCAACGTGATGCCCGCCGACCGCATCCTGGTGGTATCAGCCAAGAGCTGGGCTTTTGACATGGTAGTTGGGCAGGATGCCGTCACCGCCTGGCTGGGCAACAATGGGCTCGACCATCAACTGCGCGTCTTTGAGACGGTGCTCTTGAGGGTCAAGCTGCCTGGAGCGATCGCCGTTATCAACTAGCCTGTATCATGTGCGTCGCGGCGCACTCTAACCAATCTGCAGTTCATTGGAACCGATTGCCATGATTATTAACGATATGGCTTTCCGCATCGGCGGTGAAGCTGGTCAGGGCTTGGAATCGAGCGGTTCAGCTTTTTCCAAAGCGCTGATCCGTGCCGGTCTGCACGTCGTCGCCGTGCCGGATGCCTACTCGCGCATCCGCGGCGGCCACAACTTTATGACCATCCGTGCCAACCGCGAACCAGTTTATGCCGCTGCCGAAGGCATCCAAGTATTGATCGCCCTGAATGCCGAAACTATCCAGCGCCATCTGAACACGATGGTGCCCGGATCGGCGCTGATCTGCGATGCCGGGCTCGAGTTCGACCGCTCGGTCTTGGACGGGCGCGATATCAGGCTGGTGGATGCGCCGCTCCTGGAGATAGCCAGAACCGAGGGCAACGAGCTGATGATCAACACCGCCAGCGTGGCGGTAGCAGCCGGGCTGACGGGCTTTGATATCAAGTACATCCTGAGCGTCATCTCGGAGGGCTTTGACCGCCAAGGTACCGACATCGCGAAGGCGAACTACCACGTGGCTGAAGCTGCCTACAAATGGGCAGCCGAGAACCATCCGGGTTTTGGCTGGCAACTTAAGGCCATCGAAGGTCCCAAGCGCGTCACCATCAACGCCAACCAGGCATTTGCCATGGGCGCGTTGATGGCGGGCTGCAAGTTTGTTGCGGATTATCCAATGACGCCCACCACGCCGGTACTCGAGTAATTTGCCGCACACGAAGAAAAATGGGGTGTGGTGTTCAAGCAGGCCGAAAGCGAGATCGCGGCCATTAACATGGTGGTCGGAGCGGCCAACTCGGGCGTGCGTGCCATGACAGCCACCTCGGGCGGCGGGTTTGACCTGATGACCGAAGGTCTTTCGCTGGCAGCCATGTTTGAAACACCGCTGGTGATCCTGCTGGGGCAGCGCCCCGGCCCGGCTACCGGTCTGCCGACGCGCTCGAACCAGCCTGATCTGAACCTGGCCATGTATGCCGGCCATGGCGAGTTCACCCGCGTGATTATCTCTCCGCATACCGTGCAAGAGTTTTATCATAGCGCCATCCGGGCATTTAACCTGGCAGATATCCTGCAGTGTCAGGTGATCGTGATGAGCGACCAACAGATCGCCTCATCGCTGTTTGGCATCGATATGGATGCCTTCCAGATGCAAGACACCTTGATCGACCGCGGCAAGCTGCTCACAGCCGAACAGGTCGACGCCATGCCCGACTATAAGCGGTACAAGTTGACCGAGGACGGCATCTCACCACGCGCGATCGCCGGCAGCAGCGCCAATGCCATCTTCCTGACAACCAGTGACGAGCATGACGAGCGCGGTGCCATCACCGAAGGTGCCGAGATGGCTGCCAGAATGGCCGACAAGCGCCTGGCCAAAGCCAAGGTAGCCGAGAGCCTGATGCGCCCGCCCTTCTGCTACGGCCCCGAAGAGGCCGATATCACCTTTGTATGCTGGGGCACGACTTTTGGTCCGGTGGTCGAGAGCGTGAAACAACTCGAGACGCAGGGAACGAGCGCCAACGTGGTCTGCTTTGTGGATATCTGGCCCTTCCTGGTTCAGGCTGCACAGCACGCCCTGGATGGCGCCAAGCGCCTGGTGGGCGTTGAGCAGAATAAAACGGCGCAGTTCATGCACCTCTTGCGGGCCGAGACGGGCATCGAAATGCAGCAGATCATCACGAAATACGACGGCCGCAGGATGACCCCCGAGTACATCCTGGGGATTCTGGAGGTCAAGTAAGATGTCGACCGTACAGGATTTCAGTAATGATATTCGACCGACCTGGTGCCCCGGCTGCGGTAACTATGGCATCTGGAATGCCATCAAGCGCGCTCTGGTGGCCGCTGAGCTCGAACCGCGCGATGTGATGATGGTTACCGGCATCGGCTGCGGCAGCAAGATGCCCAACTATATGCACATTCCTGGTCTGAACGGCCTGTACGGTCGCACCCTGGCTTTGGCTACCGGCTACAAGCTGGCCAACCACGGTAAAAAGGTCATCACCGTGCACGGCGATGGTGATGGCTACTCGATGGGCGGCAACCACCTCATGCATACCGTACGCCGCAACATCGGCATCGTGGATATTATCCAGGATAACCATGTGTATGCCCTCACGCGCGGACAGTACTCGCCTACCAGCCGCTCTGGCTGGGTGACGCGCACCTCGCCGGAAGGCACCATCGAAAAGCCGCTCAACCCGCTGGCCATGGCGCTCACGCAGGGAGCCACCTTTGTGGCGCGCAGCTTTGGATGTTGCCGGATTGGCGGACCTGATCGTCAAGGCGCTCAACCATCGCGGCTATGCGCTGATCGACGTGATGCAGGTGTGTGTTTCGTTCAATAGATCGATGGGTTACGAGTGGTACCGCGACAACACCTACCAGCTCACGGATACCGGGCACGATTCGAACGACCGCATGGCTGCGATCGAGCGCGCGCTCGAATACCCCGGTGGTGAGGGCAAAATCCCGCTGGGCATTTTCTACCAAAACAATGATACGCCCAGCTATGAAGAGCAGGTGCCGGTACTGGAAGCCGGCCCCCTGGCGGATCAACCGCTGCGCAAATATCCGATCGAAAAATACCGCGAGTTGCTGGACGAGTTATTTTAGGCCTTATGCAAGTCATTGTATATACTACCCGGACTTGACCCTACTGCTATCAGGTGAAAGAGTTTCTTTCACAACGCGGGGTCGAGTTCAGCGAGCGTAATGTCGCCGAAGACGCGGCTGCAGCTGCCGAGATGGTGCAGATCAGCCAGCAGCGCGGTGTGCCCGTCACGGTGATCGATGGCCAGGCGGTGGTCGGGTTCGACTGGCCGCGCCTGGAGCGGCTGCTAGCACAGGCTCAGAAGCCGCGCCTCGGAGCCAGCGTGGCAGACGCCGAACGCGTGCAGGGCGCAGTACCAGGTGTCAGAGGCGCCTATATCGGGCGGGTGCGGGCAGGTGGGTTGGCGGAGCAGGCCGGGCTCCAGAGCGGCGATGTGATCACCGCCATTGGATCTCACGCAGTGCACAGCGCCGACGAGCTGGCCAGTATTGTGACGCGCATCGCGCCGGGCCAGACGGTGCGCATCACATATACACGGTCAGGCAACATATATGAGTCGAGTATTCGGATCTAGATCATTAGGAGGAACGAATGTCCGCTACCGATAGCTTACAGATTCTAAGTCAAGCCGTCAAGCTCGAGACAGAAGGGTTAGCCTTTTACCTCGAGGCCGCCGAAAAGACTGCCGACCCCAAGGCCAAAGCCCTGTTTCTCTCGTTGGCCGACGATGAGCGCATGCACAAAGAGGTGATCCTCTCGCAGCTGCATGCCATCGAGGATAACGGCGCCTATGTGCTGCTGCCCGATATCAAGGTCGTGTCGATCGACCTCGACCAGCCGATCTTCCCCCCTGACTCCTCAGCCGTCGAAGAGGCAATCGGCCAGAACGCCACCGAACAAGACGCGCTGTTTGTTGGCATTGAAATGGAGATCAAATCCTACGAGCTCTACCGCAAACAGGCCCAGCAGATCGAGGGCGCCGCTCAGCAGATGTTCCGCTGGCTGGCAAGTGCTGAACTGACGCACTATAACCTGCTTATGTCGAGCTGGGAAGCTCTCAACGCACTCGGTGCGTAGCTCTAGACCGTTGCAAAAAGGGGAGAAATGAGCAACAACACGATTCCGGAAGCCCTCAAAAAGGGCATGACCACCGAGATATGGGGACTGAATTTCTACCGCCAGGCACTGGAGCGCACCAACGACGAAAGCGGTAAAGCGATCTTTGCCAGCCTGGTGAGCGAAGAAGAAGCCCATCTTGCTTACCTGATCGGCGAATACGCAGCCGTCGCGGGTGATAAGGGCAAGATTATCACCCGTGAAGACGCCATTGAGCTTGCCAAGAGCGTCCCGCCCACCGAGATCTTTCCGGAGGCCAGCCAGGCCGACCAGTTGATCGCCAAGAATGCAACCGACTTGCAGGTGCTGGAAATGGCGATGCAGTTCGAGCTCAAGGGCTTCAAGTTCTACGAGGTCGAGGCCGCCATAGCCGACACACCGGAAGCAAAATCGGTTTGGACCTTTTTAGCCGCCGCCGAGGACCGTCACTATACTTTTCTGCAAAAAACGCACGAATTCCTGGCCACTAAAGGCACCTGGTATTTCGACAATGAGGAAAAGCCCTTCTTTGAGGGCTGATCCCTTGCAACAGCTGGCAGCCTGGCATTTACCAGGCTGCCATTTTTCGTATTTGGGGGCAGCTTGATTGGAACACTGATCAATGTTGGTACTGTGATCGTTGGCGGGTCGTTGGGCACCCTGCTGGGTTCGCGCCTGCCCGAGCGGTTGCGCGAGACGGTTATGCACGGCCTGGGGCTCGTTACACTAGTGCTGGGCATTACCATGGCGATCACCACCAAAAACGTGTTGGTGGTGATGGGCAGCGTGCTCATCGGCGGGCTGTTGGGCGAGTGGTGGAACATCGACCACGCGCTCGAACGCGCTTCTGAGTGGGTACACCGCCAGGTCGCCAAAAAGCTGCCCGCCAGCAGCCTGGGGCGCTTTAGCGAGGGGCTGATTACAGCCAGCCTGGTGTTTTGCATCGGCCCGATGACGCTGCTGGGCTCGATCCAGGATGGCCTGACGGGCGACTATACGTTACTGGCGATCAAATCGCTGCTCGACTTGTTTTCGTCGCTGATCTTTGCTTCGAGCCTGGGGATCGGGGTGGTCTTTGCCGCACTGGTCGTGTTGGTATATCAGGGCGCAATTACCCTGCTGGCGGTATATGCCCAACAACTGCTCACCACCGCCATGATCAACGAGATGACCGCCACCGGCGGAGTGATGATCATCGCCATCGGGCTGCTGCTACTCGACCTGAAAAAGATCCGCGTCGCCAACCTGCTGCCGGCGCTGTTTATCGCGCCGGCGATCGTGGCAATCCTGACAGCCCTGAATATTACGCTCTAGTGCTCCTGCCTGTGCCTTTGCCCGCGGCGTATTGGTTATGGCAGCCGTGCAGCCCCTCACTCAGATCCAGCAGCACACGAGCCAATTGGCATAGCGCATGCCCGAGATGAACAGCTCCGGCGCAGCTATCGGTCTTTTCTAATCCAGGACAGCGGCATTGACACGCTCGTAGCGCTGCACGCCTTTTTCGTCGCCGATGGGCACCAGCCACGAGGGTACCCACGCCAGACCGAACGCTTCGATGCTGATATCGGACTTGAGCACTTTCATGCTGCCGGAAGTGATGTCGTCGGCAGCATCGGTCCACTTGTCCTGGATAGCCTGCATGGCGTCTTCCGCGGCTTGCTCGGTCTCTTCAAGCTTGTTCTCCAGCGCCTGGATCTCCTGCAGGCGGTTATCCAGGTCGACCTGGGTCTTGCTGGTCATGCGCCGGCGACGGCTGACCGTGGCGGCTGCCCCTCCGGCCGAAGTGAGCGCACGCCCCAGGCTAAAGCCCTTGCCGGTCAGGATTCTATCGAGCTGGATGGTCCTGACGGCCGACCCAAGGCCGCCCAATCTCTCCTCGGCTCTGCGCCCCTTGAGCTCTACATTCACCTTTTCAGCCATATCCTGCTTGCGCTGAATTTGCTCCTCCAGGCGTTCAATCTTGGTCTTCCAACTGGCGCTGGCCTTTTGCCATTCTGTCTGGCCCTTTTCGGTCGCCACCTGGGCACAACGCGCTTCAAAAGCCGCGCGGTCTTCGCCCGGGAGGCTCTTGAGTTTGAGCGTTTCATTAACCAGCAGCTCAAGCCCGCGCTCCTGGCTGATGTAACTGGTAAAGGCGTTGCGCAGCTGGGTATAGGGCGCCGATTGCGCCATGCCGGCCGGCAGCATGCCATAGATGGCCTTGCCGTCGTAGGCCGTGGAGAGGTCGTCGGGGGCAAGCTCGGTGACGAGTGTACTGGGCCAATCGATTACGCTGTTACGTTCGGGCAACGGGAAGAGGCAGCCGGTGCGTTGCGATTGCACTTGCGAACGGGTGGCATCCGCAAAGGCCACACTGGCCATGCCGATCAGGTAGGGCTCAAAGGTCAGCCACGCCCCCAGGATGCGCGTGCCAGCCACCAGGCTCGGCTTGACGCTGTTCATCGCCTCGCCTGCCGGCACCTCTGGCGGGATAAAATACTGGGTAATCTTGGCATCCACCTGCGGCCGCATGCTGGCGTAACCGGCAGGGATCGCCGGGCCTGAGTGTGCCGCGCTGCTGACAGGCTGTGCCTGTGCACTGGGCGCCGTACCAGCCGCATTGGCGGCCTGCATGAGGGTCTGAATTTGGCTGCGCGTGAGCGGTCCGCGCAGATACGACATCGCCCAGCGCGTGCCCATCAGGATCGGGGCTGGGTTGTTGACGTTGTGCAGCACGAAGGTGCGCCCGGGCAGGGCTGAGATGGTCGCATCCAGATACTTGCGATCCAGCAGGGTGCCGGCGCTGGCCGTCACCCCTTGCATACCATCCAGCAGCCTTTGCCGGTCATAGGTGGTCTGCAATTTGCCCACAAACCAGGTGCCGGCGTTGGTGAGGCCTTTGTAATCCAGGTCGATCGGGTTCTGAGTAGCCAGCATGATGCCGACACCAAAGGCACGCGCCGTTTTCATCAGCGTGAGCAGCGGGCGCTTGCTGGAGGGCTCCTTTTCGGGCGGCATAAAGCCAAAGATCTCGTCAAAGTAGACGATGGCGCGCAGCGAGGTGGTGCCCGATTGCTGGCGCATCCAGGCGATCACCTGCTCCAGCAGGAGCGAGACAAAGAACATGCGCTCCTGGTCAGAAAGGTGCGAGATGTAAAAAATCGAGACCCGCGGCTTGCCCTGCGGTGAGCGGATGATCTGACCGATATCGAGCGGCGTACCCTGCATCCAGGTCTGGAAGCTGGGGGCAGCCACCACTGAGTTGAGCGCCATAGCCAGAGCGAAGCGATCCTTGGCTGGGAAAAAGGTGTCGATATCCAACACACCCAGCTGCCTGAAAGGCGGCTCCTGGATCATGGCGATCAGGCGCAGCATGTCGACATCCTGTCCGGCGCGCCAGGCGTTTTCGAGGATGTTGGAAAGCAGGATGTGCTCGCGGCTGCGGATCGGGTCGGCCTCGATGCCGATCAGCCCCAAAAGGGCCGAGACGTTGGAGGCGATTTGCTCGCGTAAAGCCTCCTCCTCGGTATCCCACGAGAGCTTGGGGGCGTGAAAGCTCTGCAGCACGTTCACAGGCACGCCCGAACGGCTGCCGGGGGTATAGATGATAAACTCGGCGGACTCTTTGAGGCGCCGGATGCGTTCGCCGTCTTGATCCCAATCGGCCAGGCCCTTGGCCCAGGTCTGGGCAGTCTTGGCGGCGAACTCGTCCTCGCTCAGGCCGGCGCGCTGGGCGTCGTCGACGTTGATCCATGGCCGGAAATCCTGCGGCAGCAGATCGGGAAAGGTCAGCAGCAGGTTGCCCATATCCCCTTTGGGGTCAATGATAATCGAGGGCACCCCGCTCAGGACGGCTTCTTCGAGCAGGTCGATGCACAGACCGGTTTTACCGCTGCCGGTCATACCGACGCATACCGCATGGGTCGTCAGATGTGAAGCACGGTAAAAGACGGGTTTATCGGCCAGCGGCTTGCCAGTGCCCGGATCCACCTCGCGCCCCAGATAAAAGCTGCCCGGCGCTACCTCAATCGCCATTAGTCTTCCTCCTCATTGATGTGCCAAACCTTTAAGCGCGACGGTTCATCTGTGCAGTATAATATACCTAGGCGGTAAAATGTGCTATTGTGAACCCAAATGCTAAAATATTGACAGTCGGACGTGAGCGTGTTACAATACCTGTATACCTATAGGGGGTATCTACTAGACAGGTGGGAGATAGCATGAGCGACTTGGTTAAAAACACGAGCGATCAGACTTGGGAAGCAGACGTACTAAAATCAACTTTACCGGTCATTGTCGATTTTTGGGCACCCTGGTGCGGGCCCTGCAAGATGACGGCTCCCGTATTTGAGGAGCTGGCTGCCGAGTTCAAAGACAAGGTCTCGTTCGTCAAGCTCAATACAGACACAAGCATGGATACCCCCTCGTCCCTGGGTATCCGCAGTATCCCGACCCTGATCGTCTTTAACCAGGGCGCCGAAGTGGCCCGCATAGTCGGCTTTGCCCCCAAAGCGGTGCTCAAGAGTAAGCTTGAGAGCGCGTTGGGGTTGGACGAGGCCTGGTGACGACCCGCCTACGCGACTGGTTCAAGGAAAACTGGCTGCTGGTCACAATTGTGGCGGCGATCGCTGCCGGGTATATCCTGCTGGCGCAGCATCCCAGCAATATCGGAACCAGCGACCAGTTTCTGGCTTCCCTCAAACAGGGCGAGCCGACCGTGATCAGCTTTTACAGTAACTTTTGAAGCGGCTGCCTGATCGCAAAACCCATCGTCGATGGGATCGAACGGGACCTGAACGGCAGAGCGCGTGTGGTGCGCGTCGATGTTAACTCAGGCGAGGGCAGCCGGGTAGCGCAAGCTTTTGGCGTGCGCGGTGTTCCGATCCTGCTGGTGCTTGACGGAGATGACAAAACCGTGCTGACCCAGGTAGGGCGCATTCAACGCGCAGCGGTCGCAGCGTCGATTGATAGTTTGGACAAGGAGTAGCCATGCCAATTTACGAGTACACCTGCCAGTCGTGCGGACACGCCTTTGAAAAGCTGGTCTCGGCCTCGGCGCGCAACCAGCCCATGCCCTGTCCAGCTTGCGGATCAACCAATACAAGCAAAGTCTTTTCGGTATGCGCCGCGTCGCGCTCAAGCAGCTCAACCAGCGCAGCAGTAGCGCCCTGCAGTAACACTGGTTGAGGCCTTCGCCGGGGCTAGTTAGCCCCGTTAGAAAGGGGATCCATGAATTATACAATACTCATTTTGCTTGGCGCGATCCTGATAGGGATCATCCTCTTGCTCGTGCTGAGCCTCAAAGGCCGCTTCAGCACTTGAAGCCTGCTTCATCGGGCAGGGGGCCTGCCCCGCAAGGATTGTATCGACGATATCCCGGAAGACAAACCCAAAGCCGATTGACACGAACGCGTAACGCACAAAACCCACCCGGCAAGCCACCGAGGAGGCAAGCTATGGCACATCCGCGCCTGGGCGCACATATGTCGATCGAAGGAGGACCCGCACAGGCCTTTAGTCGCGGGCGCCTGGTCGGCTGCGATGCCATGCAGATTTTTACCCGCAATGCTAACCGCTGGGCCAGCCGCCCGATGACGGATGCCGAAGTGACGGATTTCCACCGCGCCGCCGAGGAGACCGGCATTGCACCGGTAGTGGTACACAGCTCGTATCTCATCAACCTCGGTTCACCCGACGACACCCTGTGGGAAAAGTCGATCGCCGCGGCGGTCGACGAGATTGAGCGCTGCCGGTTGCTGGGGATCAGCAGTTATGTCCTGCATCCCGGGGCGCACATGGGGGCTGGCGAGGAAGCCGGCATCGCACGCGTAGCAGCCGCGCTCAATCGTGTCATTGAGGCTACACCCGCAAGCGAGATCATCATCACCCTCGAAAATACCGCCGGTTCGGGCTCAAGTCTGGGCTATTCGTTCGAAAACCTGGGCGCGATTATCTCCAGCAACCGCTACCCGGAGCGCCTCGGCATGTGCTTTGATACCGCTCATGCCCTTGCGGCTGGGTACGACTACCGTACCCCCGAGAGCTACCGCGCGATGTGGCAGAACCTCGATGAGACGGTAGGGATCAAACGCCTGCGGGCGATCCATATGAACGACTCGAAAAAGGACCTCGGCAGCCGCGTTGACCGGCACGACCAGATCGGCCAGGGCTTTGTAACCCTGGAAGCCTTTCGCATGCTCGTCAACGACGCACAGCTGGTGCATCTGCCGATGCTCCTGGAGACGCCCAAAGGCCCCGAAATGCAGGAGGATATTGCCAACCTTGCGCTCCTGCGCAGCCTGTTCGCCTGAGGAGGTATTCATGAATGTATTCGACGCCAAGACCGTTGCAGCGCAAAAGGCTGAAGTGCCCGGGGTCAGTCTGCAATGGGTGCTGAGCAAGAATGTCGGCGCACCCAACTTTAGCCTGCGCATCGTCAACGTCGAACCCGATTCGGCGACCGAACGCCACCAGCACGACTGGGAACACGAGGTGTATGTGCTCGAAGGTCAGGGCGAGGTGTACATCAACGGGCAAACCGCCTCATTGGCGCCCGAAACCTGCGTATATGTGGCGCCCAACGAACTGCACCAGTTCAGCAACATCAGCAACAAACTGCTGCGTTTTATCTGTGTGGTCCCTAACCGCTGAGATGCCAGCCGAACCGCATGAGGCGCGCTTTTACGAGCCTCTTGGCGCGGACAAGGTGCGCTGTAGCGCCTGTGCGCATCGCTGCGTGATCCGCCCGGGCGCGCGCGGCATCTGCCAGGTGCGTGAAAACCAAGCCGGCACACTCTACAGCCTGGTATACGGCCAGGCAGTGGCAGCCACCGCCGACCCGATCGAAAAAAAACCGCTCTTTCACTTTATGCCGGGCTCACGCACGTTTTCCATCGCGACGCGCGGCTGTAACCTCAGTTGTGTCTTTTGCCAGAACGCCGACATCTCGCAGGTGAGCAGCCGTTCGCATCTCGAGGGCGAGCGCAGCATTGCCCCGATATTACTGGTGCGCTCTGCCCTGGCACAGGGCTGTGCCAGCATGGCCTATACCTATACCGAGCCTACCATCTTTGTCGAGTATGCCGCTGATATCGCCGCCTTGGCCGTCCAGCACAGTCTTGCGAATGTGTGGGTCAGCAATGGCTTTATGACGCCCGAGGTGATCGCCGCACTGACGAGCACGCCGAGGATGCTGGACGCCGCCAACATTGACCTGAAAGCCTTTAGCGACACGTTTTACCGCCGGCATTGCGGTGCTCGTCTGCAGCCAGTGCTGGATGCTCTCAAGGCACTGAAGAACGCCGGCGTTTGGCTGGAAGTCACAACTCTGCTGATCCCCAATGCTAACGACACCGAGGCAGAGTTACGCGCTCTGGCAGAGTTTATCGCCGCCGAATTGGGCGCCAATACGCCCTGGCACATCAGCCGCTTTCACCCCACCTACCGCATGCAGGATCGCCCCTCGACCCCTGCCGCCAGCCTGATGCGTGCCGCCGAAATCGGGCGCGAGGCTGGCCTACATTATGTCTACCTTGGAAACCTGCCCGGCAACGACGGCGAGAACACCCTCTGCCCGCGCTGCGGTGAGGTGGTTATCCGCCGGAGGGGTTTTGATTTGCTCGCAATGCACAAGTCAGGCGCGTGTGCCTCATGCGGGCAGGTCATCGCCGGTGTCGGACTCTAGCACGCGCCGAGCAGCGCGCAGCTGTTCCAAGACTGCTGCACGGCTGGTACCGCCCAGCGAGTTGCGCGCCTCGACCGAAGCCTGATAATCCAGCACGGTGTACAGATCCAGCCCAAAGCAGGGTGAGATCGCCTGGTATTCTTCCAGCGGGATCTGACTGAGCGGAACGCCCAGCTGCTCGCTCTTGAGCACGGCTTGCCCCACAGCGTGATGCGCCTGGCGAAACGGCAAGCCGCGGCGAGTAAGGTAATCGGCCAGGTCGGTAGCCAGCAGTCCCTCGTTGAGGGCGGCGCGCATACGCTCGGGCACCACCTGCAGCGTCGCCACCACGCCCGTCACCACCGGCAGCACTTGCGCGAGGGTATCCAACGAATCAAACAACGGCTCTTTATCTTCCTGCAGGTCGGTATCATAGCTCATCGGCAAACCCTTGGTCACGGTCAGGAGCGTCACCAGGTTGCCCGTCAGACGGCCTGCCTTGCCGCGCACCAGCTCGAGGCTATCGGGATTGCGCTTTTGCGGCATGATGCTGGAGCCGGTGGTGTAGCGCTCTGCCAGGCGCACAAAGCCAAATTCACTGCTCGACCACAGCACCAGGTCCTCCGCCAGCCGGCTGAGGTGCCCGCCCAGGATGGCAGCCCACGCAAGCACCTCGAGGATATAGTCGCGGTCGGCCACCGATTCGATGCTGTTATGCGTCACGCCCTCAAAGCCGAGGTCCTTGGCGAGTGCCTCACGGTCGATCCCATAGGCGTTGCCAGCCAGTGCGCCCGCCCCCAGCGGGCATTCACGCACTCTGGGGAGGGCATCCTGCAGGCGTTCACGGTCGCGCTGCAGCATCCAAAAGTAGGCCAGCATCCAGTGGCTAAAGCGCAGCGGCTGAGCGGGCTGCAGATGGGTATAGCCCGGCATCAGCACATCGATCTCGTCCTCGGCACGTGCCGCCAGGGCTTGCTGCAGGGCGCGCAGGAGCGCTGCCAACGCCGGCAGTTCCTCCATCAGCCACAACCTCACGTCCGTGGCGATCTGGTCGTTGCGGCTGCGGCCGGTATGCAGTTTGCCGGCTACCGGGCCGATCAGCTCATGCAGGCGGCGCTCAACGGCGGTGTGGATATCCTCATCGCTCGTTGCCAGCGTAAACGTGTTGGCGGCAAACTCCGCCGCCACCTGTTCGAGGCCTGTCTGAATCTGTTGAGCTTCCTCAGCCGTCAACACGCCGGCGCTCTGCAGAGCACGCGCATAAGCCTGACTGCCGCGGATATCGACCTGTGCCAGTCGGATATCAAAGCCGATCGAGGCGTGAAAACGCCAGAACAGGTCATCCGCCGGCTCCTGGAAGCGCCCGCCCCACAGTGTGCTCATCTTAATCTCGCACGATATCGGTGACCGGCTGGTTATCAGCTGCCAGGGGACCCATGGCATCCAGCATGGCGCGTACCTTGATGGGCAACCCATACAGGTTGATAAAGCCTTCCGCGTCGGATTGGCGGTAAACCTCGTCGGCGCCGAAAGTGGCGAAATCCTCGCGGTACAGGCTGTAGGGCGACTGACGCCCCACCACCTTGCAGGAGCCCTTGTAGAGCTTGCAGCGCACGCGGCCGGTCACACGCTCCTGGGTCACGCGCACAAAGGCATCCAGCGATTCGCGCAGCGGGGTAAACCAGCGCCCGTTATAGACCATTTCGGCATAACGCTGGGCCACCACATCCTTGTAATGCAGGGTTTCGCCGTCCAGAGTCAGGCTCTCGAGCCCCTGGTGCGCGGCATACAGGATCGTACCGCCGGGGGTCTCGTAAACCCCGCGCGACTTGATGCCCACTAGGCGGTTCTCGACGATGTCGACGCGTCCCACCCCATGCTCACCGCCAAGCTTGTTGAGGGCCTTAAGCAGCTCCACCGGCCCCTTGCTCTCACCATTCAGGCGCACCGGCACCCCCTGGCGAAAGTCGATCTCAACATAAGCCGGCTTATCGGGCGCCTTTTCGGGCGCAACCGTCAGCACAAACATCTCCTCCTCGGGTTCCTGCCAGGGGTCTTCGAGGATGCCGCCCTCGTGGCTGATGTGCCAGATGTTGCGGTCGCGGCTATAGATCGAGCGGCGGCTCTGCTTGACGGGGATATTGTGTTCGGTGGCATATTGCAGGGCGTCTTCGCGCGAGCGGATGTGCCATTCGCGCCAGGGAGCAATAATGCGCAGCTTGGGGTTGAGCGCCATAAAGGTCAGCTCAAAACGCACCTGGTCGTTACCCTTGCCGGTGCAGCCATGCGCCACAGCATCGGCGCCCTCCAGCGCGGCGATCTCGACGATGCGCTTGGCAATCAGCGGCCGCGCAAAAGAGGTGCCCAGCAGGTAGTGACGTTCGTAGATAGCGCCAGCCGCCATGGTGGGGAAGACATAGTCGCTCAGGAACTCGCCGCGCAAATCCTCGATATAGAGCTTGCTGGCACCGCTGGCCAAGGCCTTGGCTTCCAGACCATCCAGCTCTTCGGATTGCCCGAGGTCAGCACAGACACATACCACCTCACAACCATAGTTTTCCTTTAGCCAGGGCACAATGATCGAGGTATCGAGCCCGCCGGAATACGCCAACACGCACTTGTTCAGCTGTGCCATCCAAAACACTCCTGAGAACAGTTTATAGGTCGCGAATCATTGCAATTTCGTCGCAATTCGGAAACTTTGGGCAATCCAGGCAGTCTCCCCAAATCTTGTGGGGCAGCATTTCGCGCTCGATGAAATCAAAGCCCATGCTCTTGAAAAACTCGGGCTGGTAGGTGAGCGCGAACACACGCGTCAGCCCCAACTCGCGCGCGTCATCCAACAGGTAGTTGATTAGCTGGCGCCCCACCCCGCGCCGGCGCCAGTCGGGCACTACCGCCAGTGAACGGATCTCACCGAGGGCTTCCCACACCAGCGCGACTGCTCCCACGCCGATCAGCTCCTCATCATGCCAGGCGCCCACGAAATCACGCAGGAACTGGTAGAGCTTGTGCTGCGAACGGGGCAGCATCTGCCCCAACGCGGCATAACCGTTGATCAGGTTGGCCATGCGCGGCACGTCGCGCACCGTCATGCGGCGCAGCTCGATCGGTTGGCTCGCTTCCATCTCTAGGCTCCTTCCGCTTCACCAAGGGAGGCGTCGATGATCGCGACCGCCTCGTCGATGGCCTCCTCGCTCACCACCAGGGGCGGCAACAGGCGCAGTACGTTTTTGCCGGCGTTGAGCGTCAGCAGTCCCCGCTGATAGCCAGCCTGTACCACGTGGCTGGCTTCTATCGTCAGCTCGACGCCCCAGATCAATCCGCGCCCGCGCACGGCGGTGACTGTCTTGTGGGTCTGTTTGAGAGCATTGAGCTTGTCCTGAAGGTAAGCCCCGCGCGCACGCACCTTCGCAAGAAGCTCAGGCTGCCTGATCTTGCCCAGCACCACTCTTGCGACCGCGGTGATGACCGGGTTAGCGGCAAAGGTCGAGCCATGGTCGCCGGGCTGGATGACGTCCGCGATTGACTTTCGCACCAGTGTCGCCCCGATCGGCAAGCCCCCGCCGAGCGGCTTGGCCAGGGTCATGATATCCGGGGTGACGCCGTAGGCTTCGTGAGCCCACAGCGTGCCGGCGCGTCCGAGGCCGCACTGGATCTCATCAAAGACCAGCACGATGCCGCGCTCATCGCACAGACAGCGCAGTCCCGCCATGAATTCCTGTTCGGCTGGATTGATTCCGCCCTCGCCCTGGATCGGTTCGACGATGCAGGCAGCGGTGCGGTCATCCAGCAGCTTGTCGGCCGCCGCCAAGTCGTTAAAAGGCGCAATCTTGGCGCCCGGCATGAGCGGCCGGAAGGCATCCTGGTATTGGGCGCGCGGTGTCAGTGCCAGCGCACCCAGGGTGCGGCCGTGAAAACCATGCCCAAAGGCCAGCATCTCGGTGCGCTCACCGTTGCCGTTTTTGAGCTGGTATTTGCGGCTGAACTTGATCGCCGCCTCAACCGCCTCCGCCCCCGAGTTGCACAGGTAAACCTTGTCAGCAAAGCCCGAGGCTTTGACCAGCTGCTCGGCCAGAAATACCTGCGGAGCACTGTGAAACAGGTTGGAGATGTGCATCAGCTGCGAAGCCTGGGCCTGCAGTGCCGCAAACACGTCTGGATCACCGTAGCCCAGAGCATTGACGGCGATGCCCGACACAAAGTCGAGGTAGCGCTTGTTATCGGCGTCATAGACGTACAAGCCCTCACCGCGCACGATCACAAATGGCGCTCGCGCATAAGTGTGCAGGATGTATTCGGAATCCAGGTTCATGATGTCTTTTGTGTTCATGTCAGGCTCCCTTGTTTGAGATGATCCAGGTGCCGCTTGCTGCGGCCAGGCCAGCCAAGTTGGTGATCTTTACCCGCCTGATACCGGCGGCCAGCCCCTCCAGAGCGGCCTGCACTTTGGGGATCATCCCGCCCGTGATCACGCCGTCGGCGGTCAGCTGGTGCGCGGTGCGCTCGTCCAGCTCTGGCAATAGGGCGCCGTCTGCCATTACACCCGCTACATTGGTGAGAAAGATGGCCTCATCCGGCTGCAGGGCGCGCCCGATCGCCAGAGCGGCTGAATCCGCGTTGACGTTGAGGGTCTGCCCGGAAGCGCTTCCCGAGATCGGCGAGATCACCAGCACATAACCATCGCTCAGGAGGCTTTCCAACAGGACGCAGTTCACCTCTACCACCTCACCCACCAGACCCAAGTCCCCTTTGGGATGCTCAATCTTGACGGCATGCAGCAATCCGCCGTCTACCCCGCTGAGCCCTACTGCCCGAAGCCCTGCAGTATTCAAACGCGCGCTCAGGCGCTTATTGACGGCGCCCGAAAGCACCATCTCGGCAATCTGCAGTGATGCGGCATCCGTCACCCTGAGGCCGTCGATAGTCTGCACGGTAATCCCCAAACGCGCTTGCCAGGCGGCGATTTCCGGCCCGCCACCATGGACGATCACCAACTGGCGCTCTTTTGCCAGTTTCAGGATCACGCCGATCAAGGTGTCCAGCTCGGGACCCGGTGCCAATTCAGCACCGCCCACCTTTAAAAGGACACGCGGTTTTGTCATGACGCGGCTCCTTTCATTCAAGCCCCATCGTTTCGGGCAAACCGAACATGATGTTCATATTCTGCACAGCCTGGCCGCCAGCGCCCTTGAGCAGGTTATCCAGCACCGAGACGATAATAAACTCGCCCGGCGCGCCGGCGCTGTGCAACGAGATCGTGCAGCGGTTTGTGTTTACCACATGCGCAAGGGTCGACCCCTGCCCAAGTGGCAGCAGCTGCACAAATGGCTCGCCGGCGTACTGACTGCTGTAGCACGCATGCAGCGCCTCAAGGGTTACCTCGGGAGGCGTGGTGAGGTAAATCGTCTCTAGAATACCGCGCGAAACAGGTAACAGATGCGGTGTAAAGACGATGCGGCAGGCATGGCCGGAATATTCGGCCAATTCCTGCTCGATCTCGGGTACATGGCGATGCTTGTGTCCAACATTATAGGTCGAAAGATTGCCATGCACGCTGCAAAAGTGGGTTGTGTCGGTGGGCTTGACGCCCGCGCCAGATACTCCCGATTTGGCATCGATGATCACCGGCCCGTCGGGCAGCCACCCAGCACGGGCAGCTGGGTAGAGCGCCAGCAGTGCGGTAGCGGTATAGCAACCCGGGTTGGCGATCAGCCGAGCTCCGGCGATGCGCTCGCGGTAAACCTCGCACAGACCATAGACCGCCTCTGGCAGGAGTTCGGGAGCGGTGTGTTTAGTATACCAGGTTTCATAGGTGGCCAAGTCGTGCAGGCGCAGGTCGGCCGAAAAGTCGATGCATTTGACCCCCTTGCCCAGCACCGCAGCGGCCAGCTTGGCCGAAACGCCGTGCGGAGTGCACAGGAAGGCGACATCTACATCCCCCAGGGGAGCCTCGCTCGGCGCCACCAGCGGGTAATCCAGCGGAGTCGGGTAAACCTCACACAAGCGCTTGCCGGTATGTGACTCGGAAGAGGCAAAACCGATCTCGACCTGGCCATGGGCATGCAACAGCTTGACCAGCTCGAACCCCGCATAGCCCGTAGCCCCATAAACACCCACTCGAATCATGGCGCCTCCTTATAAAAAAAGCCAGCTCTCTTCTGGAGAGCTGGCTGATCATACTGACAGGCAGGACAGACTTCCAGAGACCTAGTTCTGGTTCATCCTGGAAAGCCTGATATTGCGCAGCGATTGCATGCGCCTATCTTAATCAAGCACAGGATTTTGTCAAAACGCCTTTGTCAGCCAGCCCACTTTGTGCTAGCTTATGCTCAGCATGTCTGAAAGGAGTAACCCCGCCATGGCGACAGAAGAAGCACAGCATCGGCGCACGGTCAATGCCTGGTGCATGTACGACTGGGCGAACTCGGCATTTGCTACTACCATCATGGCGGCGATGCTGCCGCCCTACTTTTCCGGGGTGGCGGCGGCTTCGCTGGCCAAGGATCGCGCTACCAGCATTTGGGGGCTTTCGATCGCTTTTGCCACTCTGTTGGTGGCTGTGCTCGGGCCAATCCTGGGGGCGATCGCCGACCAGACCGGCAGCAAAAAGCGCTTTATGCGCGCCTTTTTGACGGTAGCGGTGATCTTTACCGGGCTCCTGTTCTTTATCCAGGAAGGTGATTGGTTGATGGCGATCATCTTTTATATCCTAGCGAGCGTCGGCAACGCGGGTGCCAACGTCTTTTACGATTCGCTCCTGCCGCACGTGGCCAAGCCGGAAGAGATCGACCAGGTTTCGACCAAGGGCTTTGCGCTGGGCTACCTGGGCGGCGGTATCCTGCTGGCGATCAACCTGCTGTGGTACCTCAAGCCCGAGTGGTTCGGCTGGATGGGCATTACCGACAAAAACATGGCAGTACGCGTCTCCTTCCTGAGTGTGGCAGTCTGGTGGGTGATCTTTTCAATCCCATTATTCCGCTATGTGCGCGAGCCGCGCACGGCCCTTCGTGAGAAGGTCGGCAACCCAGTGCGCGCCGGCTTTACCCAGCTCAAAGAGACCTTGCGCAACATCCGCCAGTACAAGGAGCTGGCCAAGTTCCTGCTGGCTTTTTGGCTGTATGCCGATGGTATCGGTACGATCATCAAGATGGCGACCATCTATGGCGCCGAAATCGGCATCGGCTCAGGCGATCTGGCCGGTGCTCTGCTGCTGACCCAGGTCGTGGGCGTACCATTTAGCTTTTTATTCGGCTGGATGGCCAAGCGCATCGGCGCTAAACGCTCGATCTATATCGCCCTGATAATCTACACTTTGATCTCGATCGCCGGCTACTTTATGTCACAAGCCTGGCACTTCTGGGTGCTGGCCGGCGCGGTCGGCCTGGTGCAGGGCGGCAGCCAGGCGCTTTCGCGTTCGCTGTTCGGTTCGATGTCGCCCAAAGCGCGTTCGGCCGAGTTCTTTGGCTTTTACGATATCTCCAGCAAGTTCGCCGGTGTGTTTGGTCCGCTGCTGTTCAGCGCAGTGGCGCTGATTTTCCGCACCAGCCGCATTGGGATCGTCTCGCTGGTGATCTTTTTCGTGGTGGGCGCCTGGATCCTCTCGCGCGTGGATGAAAAAGCCGGCATCGCGGTAGCGCAAGCCGAGGACGAGCGCGAGCTGGCAAAACAAACAGCTGCGCTGCAGTAGAACGACACATAAAGAGGCCGCAGGCTTGTTCGCTGCGGCCTCTTTTCGTTGATGTGAAACCTATTTGGCGACCGGGCTGACAACCGGCTGGATACGCATTTCGCTCTCTTTATCAAAGAGGTAGATGCTCTCTTCGGGGACGATTACGTTCATCTTCCAGCCCGTGCCAACGCGCATATCGATGGGCGCATCCACGCCAAAGAGCAGATTGCCGGCCATCACGTGCACCAGCTGGGTCTGCTTGGCAAAGTTGGGCTCAGAGTTCATCACCTCGACCTGGAGGTGAGTACCACCCGAAGGCAGCGGTTCATCCCCGGGCGAAAGTTTGGCATCATAGGAGTGGAACCCCAGCACCAGTTCCTGCCCCGGCTTGACCTGTCCAGCCAGCGGGCCGGCCAGCTCCAGGCGGCCCAGGTCGCTCTCAAGCACACCCTGCTCGTTGACTACCCAACCTTCCAGCAAGTTCATGGGCGGCAGGCCCAAAAAGCCCGCCACGAACGAGTTGACCGGGTTGCGGGTGATCTCGTCATAGGTACCAACCTGTTCGATCTTGCCACGGCGCATCACGGCAATGACATCGCCCAGGGTAATCGCCTCAACCTGGTCGTGGGTGACATAGATAGCCGTGATCTTGAAGCGCTGCAGCAGACGGCGGATCTCGACGCGCGTCGAGGCGCGCAGCTTGGCATCCAGGTTGGAGAGCGGCTCGTCGAACAGGAAAATCGACGGGTCGCGCACAATACAGCGCCCGATAGCGACGCGCTGCTGCTGCCCGCCGGATAGCGCCCCCGGCTTGCGCTCAAGCAGGGTATCAAAGCCGATGCCCATGATCTCTGAAGTGATCCTGATGCGCTCCATCATCTCTTCGTCGGTGCGCTTGCGCATCTTGAAAAAGAAGCCCAGGTTGCCCTCGCCCTTCATGTGCGGGTAAAGGGCATAGCTCTGAAAAACCATGCCGATCATGCGGTCTTTTGGGGTAACATCAGCCACGTCCTTGTTATCAAAGTAGACTGTGCCTTCGTTGGGTTTGACTAGCCCTGCCACGACGCGCAGCAAGGTGCTCTTGCCACAACCCGAAGGCCCCACGATCGCCATGGTTACACCGTCAGGGATGGTGATCGAGACGCCATCAAGCGCAAAGACGGTGCCGGTGCCGCGGCTGGCGAGCTCCTCTTCGGCGGTGGTTTCGACGCGGCTGACGAATTCCTGGTCGTCGAAATCCTTCATATAGTTGCGAACGCCCTTGCTGTTAAAGAACTTGACCTCTTTTTGAGGGACATACTTGACTACGATATCCTCAAGACGGATCTCGGCCATCAAATCCTCCTCGTTTCCACACCTGATTATATTATATACAATTACGCGGCGCTGCGCACCTGCCAAGCACAGCACGGGCTGGCGCTCCGTCGAGGCCTGCCAGAGCCAGCGGCAGACATGCCAGATGGTACTACCCCGCCTCGACCGCTGCCAGGTTCAGGCTCTCGACAATCACCACCCCGCCGGAGAGCAGGATGCGGTGAACCGGCAGGTCCGCCGCATCCCAGGCATCCAACGAGGGCGCCGAGGTGCCCACCAGCACTACGGACTGCGCCACCAGCCAGGCGGCTGCGGCTGGCTCGAGCATCAGGGTGGCGTTGTACAGGCCGTTATGGCTGAATACACGGCTGGATCTTAACAGCACCCGCCGCGCTCCCTTCAACTCATCCTTCAACTGCGCCAGCCCGACACTCGTCTGCTCACCGCAGTCGATCACCACTGCCTGCCCCACGAGGTTATCCAGTGCCAGTTGCTCAACGGTGACGCCGCCCGGGAACAGATGGGAGGGTGCGTCTACATGCGTGCCGCAGTGGCTAAGCTCAAGGCGTGATACTGCCGCCGGCGACCCTGCGGCTATGGCGCTAACAGCCTGGATTTGCGGCAGCGGATCACCCGGCCAGACCGGCATCTCTGGAAAAAACGGCATGGTTATGTCAATCAGCATGTCGGCGGGTTCAGCAATTTGGAGTTGCGGCACAGCTCACCACCGCTTCGAACTCTGCCAGGATCATAGCCGTGGCGCCCCAGATGTCACAGGTTGCATAGCTGTAGCAGGGCACACTGGTGCGCTGCCCATCCAGGATGCGCTCGGTTTGTTTTTTAATTGCGTCGTCCAGTAATGCTGAGAGAGGCAGCTCAAAGAGCGACTCGACTTCTTCGTTGAGCACATACGCGGGGCGCTCTGACATCCAACCCACATAGGGTTGGACCATGAAACGGCTGGAAGTAATGTACAGCGGGCTGAGCGCCCCACACAGGTTCACCCGGTCTGGGATGACACCCACTTCCTCATGCGCCTCGCGCAGAGCAGTCGCCCACACGTCGGCATCTGCCGGCTCGCGCTCGCCGCCCGGCAGCGAGATCTGGCCTTTGTGATGCTCTACCTTCTCGGTGCGCTTTGTCAGGGACAGCAGAACGTCACCTTTGTGCGGATACAACAACACCAGCACGGCACCCTGGCGGGCATCCTCCGGCCAGGGCAGCGCTGCCTTGCGGCTGTGCGGGCACATGCTCTGCTGCGCAGTCAGGCCCGGCAGGGGCTGCTGCAGAACAGCGCAGATCGCCAGGATGTATTCGAGTGTGGTCACGTCATTGTCCACATTCTACCCGCGCTAGTACTGGTGCAGAGCTCCGCGCACCATCGCGGCGCGCAGCTGGTCGCGTGAAGGGATCACCGCCTGCTCGAGGCGCTTGGATACCGGGTTGGGCAAGTCCAAGCCCGTTACGCGCTCGATCGGGCAATCCAGCCAGTCGAAAAAGCGCTGCTGTACTTCGCCCGCCAGGCGCCCGCCGATCCCCAGGTTGTACGGCGCCTGCTCGACAATCAGCAGGGCGCCGGTCTTTTTCAGTGAATTGCCGATCGCGGCATAGTCCATGCCCACCGCATCGACGGTGCGCAGGTCGATCACCTCGATGCTGTAGCCCTCGGCCTCCAGCTCCTCGGCCAATTGCACACAGGGCTTGACCTGCAGGAGCGAGGTCAGCACTGTCAGATGCTCACCGCTGTGGCGCACCTTGGCCACCCCATACTGTACGGTGTAATCCAGGTTGTTGGCCGGCACCAACCCCTTTTCGGCATACAGAAGGCCGTGCTCGATGATCAGCACCGGGTCATCATAGGTCATGGCGGAGTTGAACAGGCCGATATAGTCATAAGGTGTCGAGGGCGCCACCACGCGCCAGCCCGAGAACTGGGCAAAGAAACCGGCAGGATCCATCGAATGCTGCCCGCCATATCCATAGCCGATCGCCACCCTGGTGCGCAGGATATAAGGGAAGCGGATTTGCCCGCCGTACATATGGCGCAGCTTACCGATCTGGTTAAAGAGCTGGTCAGAGGCCATCAGAGCGAAATCGGGGAACATGATCTCGACCACCGGATGCAACCCCACTGCTGCCGCGCCCCCGCCGATGCCCACAAAACCGGTCTCTGAGATGGGGGTGTTGATTAGGCGCTCGGGGTAAACCTCTTTGATGCCGCGCGTTGCACCGTAGGCTCCGCCGCGAAGGTTGGCGACCTCTTCGCCCAGCACCACGACATGCTCGTTGCGCTGCATGGCGCGCAGCGTCACGGCTGCGATCGCCTCGCCGTAACTGATCTCTTGCGTGACGCTATCAGCAGGTGGTTCAGCAGGCCGCTCTGAGGGCTCTGGACCGCGCACGTCGCTCAGGACGCTCTCCGGCTCAGGCCACTTGGCCTCGGGGATAAAGCGCTTGCCGTCCTGTTGGGCCGTGCAGAAATCGAGCGCATGCGCCACCAGCGCTTGGGCGCGCTCGGTGAGCGTGGCGGCCTCGGTTTCGGTGAGCAGGCCGTTGGCGATCAACTTGGCCGGCATAGTCACCAGCGGGTCGAGCTGCAGCCACTCGGCCTCTTCATCACGGGTGCGATAACCAAAGGCACTCCCAGGTGTGCGCCCGGCGTGATGGTAAAAGCGGTAGGTCTTGGCCTCGATAAAAGCCGGCTTTGGGTTGGTGCGCATCTGGTCGGTAAAGTGCTTGAGCGCCAGATACATCGCCACCGGGTCCATACCGTCCGCGGTGATCGAATCGATGCCATAGCTGATACTGCGCTGCGCCAGATCCTCCAGGCACGACGAGCAGTCGGTACTGGTACCCACTGCATACAGGTTATTCTCCACCAGGTAGATCACCGGCACATCCCACAAAGCCGCCATGTTGGCAACCTCGTGCAGGCAGCCCTGGTTGATGGCCCCATCGCCAAAGACAGAGACGACCAGCGCGTCTTGCCCAAAAAAGCGCTGTGCCCAGGCCGCACCGGTTGCGATGGGGATGCCGCCGCCCACAATGGCGTTGCTGCCAAGGTTCCCCGAAGTGCCGTCGTAGAGGTGCATCGAGCCGCCGCGCCCGCCGCACCAGCCTTCGCGCAAGCCCATGATCTCTGCCAGGGTACGGTCGACAGCCGACTTCATCTCGGCGGTAGGTTCGTCGTTGAGCGGTTGAAAGCCCTCCGGCGCATAATAGGCCAGCGCCTTGGCCACAAAATGGCCGTGGGCGCGGTGAGTCGAGCCAACCATATCCTGCTTTTGCAGCACTTCGGCGATTGCCGCCGCCACAGCTTCCTGGCCGTTGGAGGTGTGTGCCGGGCCGTGCACCAGGTCGGCGTCCTTCAGGTCGAGGACGGTATTTTCAAAGGCGCGCACCACGTTGATGTACCAGAGCATCCGCACCAGAGCATCACGTCCCGCCAGTTGCAGGTCATCAACAGTAACCTCCAGACGGCTGCATACAGCCGGCGCGGGTTGTGCGATGAGTTGAACCATTATCCGCTTACTCCTAAGACTGTTGATAGCGCTCACGTGCG
Organism: Chloroflexota bacterium; assembly: GCA_012729455.1. GTDB lineage: Bacteria > Chloroflexota > Anaerolineae > UBA1429 > UBA1429 > JAAYDC01. The sequence goes on from JAAYDC010000019.1 coordinate 97,661, forward strand.
GCTTGCAAAGCCGGCAGATAGCGCTCGGTCAGCACGGCTTCGTTGGCGGTTTCAGGCAATGCCCAGTAAAAACGCCCGTTAAACGCCATGGTCGTATCGATAATGCGCTCGATGAATTCGGGCGGATAGTAGCAGTGACATAGCAACCCGATGCTGTTGGATGTATTGTACCCTGCCAGCACATATCGCAGGTAATCGGGGGCGTCGAAATCGGCCGGGTGCTCGCCGCGCAGGATAAAATCCGCATAGGCGTCGATAAACGGGCAGTAACAGTTGCGGCTCATCAGCGGTTCCCAGGTCGAGTGCAGTTCGATGAGCTTGTCGCCCAGCAGCCGGCGCGCCTGGCGCATGAGAGTGTAGGCCTGGGTCAGATCAAAGGTGGTGCCGTCGAAATAGACCCCGTCAAAACCAAATTCCTCGACGCGCGCCATGACCAACGGCAGAAAGTGCTCCCCGGATGACGAGGCAAAGGTCGGACTAAAGTAAGGGAGCACGCGCATGCCGTGCTGGTGCGCGACCTCGACGACATGGTGCAGCACGGCTGCGTCGAAGGGTGCAAAGTCATAGCTGCAGTAGGCAGCGTCCTGCTCGAGCTCGTGCTCGGTGGCCGGCTCGATGCCTCGGCGCGTCAGCTTGCCATGCCAAATCTGGTCGTGCAGCACCAGGATGTTGGCGTACTGGGCTGCCTCGGCGATCATAGCGTCATCCGGAGCGTGGCCAAAGGTCCAGGGCGGGTTAACCCCCCAATGTGCGATGCGGTCGTCGAACGAACGCTGCCAGTCGAATGGTTTGGGCGGCAGCACCGCCACATACAGGCGGCAGAACTGCTCGCCCTGATAATGCAGATGCCAATTGGTGCTGGAGAGCTTGTCGGCATCCTGCAGACGAAAGACAGCGCCGTCGTACACGCCCAGGCCGCCCACTTCATCCAGGAGCAGTACGTGCTGGTTATGCTGGGCGGTATAAGCCGGCGCGAACTGACCGCTTATGTCAACAGTAAGCTCGGGCATCGAATAGAGCTCGAGCACACTGTCGCCGCGGATGATCAGACGCGCATACCAGGTCGAGCGTACGATCTGGTTGAGCACCACGAACTCGTCGTCCTGATGTTCGATGGAGACGGTCTGCAGCGGATGTCCCAGGCGCACCGTTGCCACGATGCGCTCGCGGTTGATGCGCTGGCTGCAGGTGATCAACCCGCGTTCGGCGAGCGTATCGATCTCAAAACGTCCGCCCGTAGTAATGACGGTGATACAGCCCTCGCTTTGCTCGACGGATTCGATGCGCATCCTGTTCATCGTGCCTCCTTAGCCGTTCTGAATTTCACGCATCTCACACACTTCATATTCGGCGCCGCGGAAATAAGCCACCCAGACGTTTGGGCGGATCTCGACCACCTCTCCCAGGAACTGCACGCCCTTATCCAGCAGCCGCTGGTAGGTGGCGTGAAAATCAGTCACCATAAAGCCGATGTGGATCATGCCGAAATCGGATTGACGCCGATCGGGCAGCGGGTCGCGCCCCACGGGATGGTGATAATCAAACAGCTCGACCACCGACTCTCCCAGACGCATGTGTACGATGCGCACCGAGGTGCCCGGCTCGCCGATCAAGCGCGCCATGGGTACATCAAAGGTGCGGTCAAAGGATTTTTCCATGCCAATGATATCGCGGTAAAAGGCGATCGCCTTGTCCATATCGCGGACGCTCAGGGCAGCGTGATCCATCCTTACAAACATGTGCTATGCCTCCATATCAACCAGAATCTTGACACCGTCGCCGCGGCGCATGGCCGCAAAGCCCTCCGCCCAGTTCTCCAGCGGAATCACCTGAGTGACAAGCTGACGCAGTTGCGGCGCCACAGCCGCCTCGATCGCCAGGGCCTTTTCCCAGCTGGAGGGGGGCGACGAAAAGCAGGCGAACAGGTCGAGTTCGTTATACAGGAGCTGGTTCCACTCGATGGGAATGCTGGGTTTGCCCACCAGACCGATCAGCACCGCCTGGCCGGTCTTTTTGAGAAGCTTGAGGCCAACATTGATCGCCGCAGGTGAGCCCGAGCACTCGATCCAGCCATCCACACCGCGCCCCTCTGTAACCTGCTTGACGGCCAGCGCAAGGTTTTCGCTGGTGACATCCACCACGCGGGTGGCGCCCACACTGAGCGCCAGCGGAAAGCGCTCGTCGCGATCGATGCCGGTGCCTGAGACAATAATATCGCGCACGCCCAGGTAGCTGCACACAACCACCGACATCAGCCCCATGGTAGCGGCACCCGAGATCAGCACGCTGCGGCAATCCTGGATATGCCCGCGCTCGCGCAGACAATGGTTGGTGATGGCAAAGGGCTCGGTGACTCCGGCCACCTCCCAGCTGACGCCCTCGGGGATAGCATGCGCCCAGCACGCCGGCAGGGTCAGGTATTCGGCAAAGGCGCCGTTGTACTTGCTGCCCAGCGCCAACTTTTGGTTGCAGATGTGCGGCTTGCCCGCCAGGCACAGCTCGCACACGCCGCAAGCTCCGGTGTGCAGTTCGCCGACAACACGGTCTCCCACCTTCCACTGACCGGCGGCATCGGCGCCCACCTCGACGACCGTGCCGCAGTATTCGTGGCCCATAATCACCGGCGGCGTATTGGGGTACTCGTCAGCCTCAATGTGCAGGTCGGTGCCGCAGATACCGCAGTACTTGACCTTGATCAGTATCTCGTCCGCCTTGGGGGCGATGACGGGCATTTCGCGGATGCCCACGTTGCCCTCACCGGCGGCATACTTGACCAGCGCGCGCATGGTAGAGCCTCTCATAATGTCACCCCCCATTCTCGGCCAACCTCGGATAATTCGCGATACAGCCCCGGGTCAATCGGCACGCCCTCGCGCATGCGTTTCTCGCGCTTTTCGCCCTCGACCTGGCCGGGGTAATATACTTTGTTAAAGCCTTCCGCCGGCGGCATGCTGTTGAGCTCGCTGACCATTGCAGCCAGCGAAGCTTTGAACTGCTCCTCGGGCATCCAGCGCGAGACATCCCAGGCAGCGACAAAGTGCCCGAGCTTGCGCGGCTGGTCCATCTCACCGTACATCTTGTTGATGTGCGGGCCCCAGGGCATGCCTGCCAGCAGGCTGCAAAAGATGTCGATCACCATCGCCAGGCCCGAGCCCTTGGCCCCCGCGATGGGGTGCAGGCCGGCGATGGCGCCGGGATCGGTGGTGGGGTTGCCACCCGCATCAAAGCCCCAGTCGGAGGGTATGAGCTTGCCCTCGGTTTTGGCCAGCGCCACCTTGCCATAGGGGATTGAAGTAGTCGCCATGTCTAGAATCAGCGGGATGCCATCCGTCGGGAAGCCCACCGCCAGCGGGTTGGTGCCGAAGAAGGCTTTGCGCCCGCCAAAGGGGATCAGAAACGCGTCGGTGGCCGTCATCATCATGGCAATCATGCCCTGCTCGACCATCCGCTTGATATAGTAGCCCGTCATGCCGAAATGGCTAGAGTTGCGCACGATCACGCTGGCGGAACCCGTCTCACGCGCCAGCTGCACAGCCTGCCGGCAGGCATAGTCGGTGATGACGTGACCCAGCCCGTCACCGCCGTCTACGATCCCCATGCCGGGCGCGACCTGCTCAAAGGTGATATTCGGTTCTTTTTTGATCGAGCCGTTCGCCAGGCGACGCAAATAGTGCGCCAGGCGCACCACGCCATGTGTATCGATGCCCGACAGGTTAGCCCACACCAGGCATTCCGCTACGATGCGCGCGTCGTCGTTAGGCACACCTGCCTTGGACAGTACGCGCTGCACAAAATCCTGCAGATGCTCCCACGAAATCGTTCGAGTAGTCTGATCTGCCATCGTTTCCACCTCAGCCCATGTACATGCCGCCGTTTACGTCGATTACCAGGCCTGTCAGGTAATCGGCCAACGGCGAGACGAGGAACAGCACCACATTCGCCACATCGATCGGCTCGCCCAGGCGCTGCAGAGGGATTGTGCTGGTGTAAGCGTCGACATGGTCGCCGACCTGGGCGCGCACTGGGTCGGTAGCGATCACTCCGGGGGCGACGGCGTTGGCCGTCACATTATATGCTCCGCCGATCTTGGCCATGGTGCGCGTTAGACCGATGAGGCCGGCTTTGGAGGCTGCGTAATGCGCGCCGGCCTCAATTCCGCCGACACGGGCGGCCAGTGACGAAAAGGTCACGATGCGACCATAACGACGCGCTTGCATGCCGCCGATCAACTCACGGCACAATAAAAAGGTGCCGCGCAGGTTAACATCCAGCACCAGATCCCACTGATCGGGAGTGACAGCCTCAAGCCCGGTACGGTAGGCGATGATGCCGGCACAGTTGATCAGATAATCCACCTGGCCAAGGGCCTCCTCAGCTGCCCTGGCGCCGCGTACCACATCGTCAGGGTTGCCCAGGTCACAGCGGATGGCACTGCCCCCCCCCATCAGCGCAACGGTCTCGTTAGCGCCGGCCTCGTTAAGATCCATAACGGCTACCTGAGCACCCGCCTGGTGTAAAAGCAGACAGCAGGCCCGCCCGATGCCGGACGCTCCGCCGCTAACCAGAGCACGTTTCCCGCTCAAATCGATCGTCAGCATCCTCACCTCGCGTGCACGCATGATCAAGTGTGTAGATACCTTACAGGGATTCCCATCCAGCGTCAAGGAAGCTCGCACCTGAGCAACTTGCCGAAAACGGGCATCCGGACCATAGTAAGTGCCAGATCAGGTGAAACGGGTGGTAATGAACCAGTTATTCAACACCTACCAGGGACAGGCCCTGTTGGCTGGCGCGGTGATCGGCATCGTGCAGCTGGTAGCCAGCTGGATTCTGCTGTTGCCGATGGTTTCGGGTTGGCTGAAACGTCTGGATGAAACACGTCTGCCGGCCGCCATCGACCCGCACCTGGTACACAAGGGACTTGAGCTGGTGTGGGCGTTGGGTGCTCCCCTGTTGGTGCTCTTTTTAGGCATCTTTTCGACTCAGGATATCGGCATTCCCTTGCCCGACTGGCAGTTGGTGCTGCCGTGGACCGCAGTGACGGTGGCGGCTGCGCTGGTGCTGTTGGTGTGGTTGTGGGGACGCCATTGGCGGCAGTATCCATCAGAGTGCCCGGCGCCGGGACGCACCTGGCGCGACATAAGCCCTGCCTATATCATCATGCACGCCCTGTGTCAGGAGGGTTACCTCGCCACCACACGCGGCGCGCTGATCCCGCTGGGGGGCAATTACTGGGGCATCTGGGTGGGGGTGCTGGCCAAGATTGCGTTTTCGCTCGCCTCGCACCGCTTTCGCAGGCGTCTGTTGAGTGCTCGCGAACGCGATCTGGCGCTGCTTGATTGGTCGTGCGATTTACTGAGCTCTGCGCTTTTTGTGCTGACGCGCAGCCTAGCGGTAACGGTAATCGCCCGCTTGCTCTTGAATGGAGTGCTCAGCTTGGCAGCCGTGCTGCTGCCGAGGCGCGTCGAGCTCAGCGAATAACCAGCGCCAGGATCACCATCACGCCAAACATGGCCAGCGCGGTGAAACCGAGCTGCTTGAGGTCGCCCGCGACGTATTTGTACTGCGTTTCCGCCTCAGGAACAGCGGCAGCGCGAGCGGTACTATCCGGAGTAGTGGAACTCGGCTGTGCTAAAGGCGCACGCTTAGCCGGCGCGCTGGTCGCGGCTGCCGGCGGCGGTGCCGCCTGCCGTGTCGCTTGAGCCGAGCGCCTCCTGGACGTGCTGCGCCTGTTTTTTGCCATGCTGCCTCTCCAATTTTAGCCTGGATGCTTATTATAAGCTGCACCCTGTGGCTGTCAAAGGGATCGGCTAGTTTTCCAACGTAAGGGCATCAATCAGGCCGCGCATATAGCCCACCGCATAGAGCCGCCCCATGGTGGTATAGCCGGCATGCCCGCTGGTATCGCCTTCCATGGTGGGCATGTGGTCGGGGCGAATCGGCCCCTCAAAGCCAGCCTCAAGATAGGCACGCATGGCAGCCGCCATATTGGCGTTGCCCGGCTCATCATGAAAGATCTCGCAGAAATCCTCGGCCGATCCGCGTACATTGCGAAAGTGCGCGAAAAAGAGTTTTTTCTGGGCTGCATATGTGCGGATCAGGCTAAGGACATCGGCACCCATCTCGCTGAAACAGCCCTGGCAAAAGGTGAGGCCGTTCATCGGGCTCGTAGCCAGCGTAAAGAGACGCGCGAAATCCTCGGGGCTCGACATGATGCGTCCGATGCCGCGGATCGGCGAAAGCGGCGGGTCATCCGGATGCATGGCCAGCTGGACATTAACCTCTTCGGCCACCGGCACGACCGCTCGCATAAAATAGGCGAGGGCTTCCCACAGGCTCTCCTGGCTGACCTCGCCATATTCGGTGAGCCCGCCGCGCTGCATCTCGCTGTGCTGGTAGCGGGTGGCCTGCGCGCCGCCGCGCACCGGCGTGGTGAGCGAGGTGCGCAGCCAGTTGAATACCGTCATCCAGTTATAGCAGAGTGTCGGGATACCCGCCTGCCCCATAGCACGCAACGAGCGCATGAACTTGTCCAAGTCTTCGTCGCGGCCGGGCAAGCCCTGCTTGATGCGATCCGAGATCGGGATGCCCTCGCATACCAGCCATTTCAGATCGGCATCCTCAATGCGCTGACGCGTCATCAGCCAGCCGCGGAAATCCCACACGCCGTCTTCATAGTATTCCCTGGGCGGCCCATAGACGATGCCTGTGGCGCTCATCTGGACTGCCAGGCGCAGATAACTGGCGCTCAGGTCGGGAGGGTAGATACAGATCTCGATCGGCATGATGGGCTCCTGTGCTGGTTATTCGGCGATACCCAGATAAGCGGCGATGGTCGCCAGATAGACCTTGGTGCTGGTTACCACGTCGCTGACGTTGACCCATTCGACATCCGCGTGCGAGGTGGTCGAACCGGTGCCATGTGCCACGACCGGGATGCCGGCCTCGCGCGCGATCACATTCACGTCGCTGACGCTCAGCTCACCCACCAGCGGCAGCGTTGCGCCCGTGACCTGCTGGTAGCCCTGTTGCAGGGCGGCGACGATCGGGGCATTGGCATCCACCTGGTAGCCCAGACCATTGCTGGAGAGCATATAACGCACCGCGATGCCCTCGGGCGGCGGGACGCTGGCCAGTAACGCTTCGATGACCTGCTCGATATCCTGCCAGGATTTATCCGGCCCGTAGCGATAGACTCCGTTGAGGCTGGCCTTATTCGGAACGCGATTGTAAAAATCACCGCCGTGGATTTGCCCGAGGAAAAAGGTCTCAGGCCCCAGCAGCTCGATCGGCCGCTGCGCCTCACAGGCGTTGCGCTCCAGCATGGCATGTGCGATGCGGGCCGCTTGGTCAAGCGGGTTGGGGACCCCCTGGCGGCGGGCAGTGTTTTCGTGCAGCACGGCGCCCTTGCGGGTGACGCTGATCTCAAAGAGCGCCTGGCCTTTGCCGGTGATGGCGATCACCGAGCTGCTGCATTCCGTCACCAGCGCGGCATCAACAAACACATCGCCGCGTTCGATCAGTTTCTTTAGGCCTTCCATATGGCCAACGGGCGCCTCGTGCAGCGAATGGGTCGCCAAGACTAGCTCTCCGCCAAGGCGCACGTCATGTTCGCGCAGCACGCGCAGCACCTCGACCATGGCGGCAATGCCGGATTTCATATCGCCCGCACCGCGCCCCACCACGCGGTCGCCATCGATATAGGCGGGTGCGTGCGGGGTGTGGATCGTATCCAGGTGGCCATCCAGCGTCAGGCTGCGCCCCGAGCCAGCACCCGGCACACGCGTGATCGTCGAGGGGCTGGCAGGAAAATCCGCCACCAGCTCGGCCTCGTAACCCAAGGCAGCGATCTCCTGGCGATAGCGCTCGGTGACGGCGCGAGCCTCGCCGGTTGGGCTGGGGATCTCGACCAGCGCCAGAGTCAAATCGCGCAGGCGTTCATAACTCACCGAGGAGAGCAGTTTTTCAAGCGTTACGGGCATAGTCACTTCTCCCTAGAGCACCGAATATCCGCCGTCGATCACCACCGTGGCGCCGGTCATGTAGCTGGAAGCGGACGACGCCAAAAAGACAGCCAGCGGACCGAGCTCAGCTGGTTCGCCGGGGCGCCCCAGCGGAATCGCCGGGATCCACACTCCCCCATATTGCGGGTCGTCAAAAAAGGGCTTAGCCATCGAGGTGCCCATATAACCGGGCGCGATGGCATTGACGCGGATGCCATGCTGCGCCCACTCGGCCGCCAGTGACTTGGTCAAGTGCATGACGGCGGCTTTGGAGGTGTTATAAGAGGCCTGCTGTTGCGGGGTGTTGACAATGATGCCCGACATCGAGGCCATGTTGATGAGGCACCGCCCTGACCACGCGCGATCATCTGACGCGCGGCTGCCTGACAGCCGTAAAAGACGCCATCCACGTTGACGGACATCACCTCGCGCCAGTCTTCTTCACTGACCTCTTCGGCTGCGCACCACTTGGTTATCCCCGCGTTATTCACCATGATATCGATGCTGCCCAGTTCGGCCACAACCGCCTCAGCCATCGCAAACACGCTCGCACGGCTGCGCACATCGGTAGCGACTGAAACTGCGCGGCGCCCCATAGCGCGCACCAGCTCTGCCGTCTCAGCGCCGGTGGTCGGGTTGAGATCAGCCACCGCCACATCGGCGCCTGCCTCGGCCAGTGCCAGGCTAAAGACCCGCCCAAGTCCCTGGCCACCGCCCGTTACCACCGCCACACGCCCAGCGAGCGAAAACTGCTCCATCACCATCATAGCCTCCTATATTTCCGCCAGCACGTCGGAGACGCTCGATTCAAAGATCGCCAGCATCTCGTCGAGTTCGGTTTTGGTCGTCACCAAAGGCGGGGCAAAGGCGATCCACTGCGGATCGTATCGCGTGATCAACCCGCGTTCGAGGGCGCGCTTGCCGATGCGCACGCCAATGGCGGTGCTCTCGGGGAAAGCCTCGCGCGTGACGCCGTCGCGCACCAGCTCGATACCCCACAGGAGCCCCTTGCCGCGCACCTCGCCAAAGATACCGCACTGCTCGCCAAAGGCCCGCAGACGCGCTTCCAGATAGGCACCCAACTCGCGGGCGCGTGCGGGCAACTCTTGTTCGACGATCTCGTGCGTGACAGCCATCCCCACCGCTGCACTGAGCGGGTTGCCGGCAAAGGTATGCCCATGGCCAAACTCGAGGTTGGCCTCTTCCGGCCCCCAGAAGGCCTGCGCGACGCGTTCGTTCCACACCGTAGCTGCCAGAGGGGCATAGCCGCTGGAGATGCCCTTGCCCAGGCACATGATATCGGGGATGACGCCAAAGGTCTGGGCGCCAAAGAGCTGCCCGGTGCGCCCCATGCCGGTGATCATTTCATCAAAGATCAGGAGCACATTGAACTCGTCGCAGATCTGGCGCAGCTTGGGCAGATACTCAGGGGGCGGCACGAGGATACCTCCCGTGTTGCCGATCGGCTCGACGATCACCGCCGAGACTGTCTCGGGGCCTTCCAGGGCGATCACCTGGCGCAGGTATTCGGCGCAAAACACGCCGCATTCGGGATAGCTCTTTTGGTAGGGGCAGCGGTAGCAATGGCAGGTGGGGATATGCACAAAGCCAGCCGGCAGCGGCTCAAAGGGCACACGCCGCTTGGGGGTGCCCGAGGCCGCCATGCCCCCTAATGTAGCACCATGGTAGCCATAGTAACGCGAGATAACCTTGAACTTGGTCGGGTGACCGGATTGCTTCCAGAACTGACGCGCCACCTTCATGGCCGTCTCGGTTGCCTCTGACCCGGAAGAGGCCAGTTTGACGGTGTTGAGATCGCCAGGAGTGAGGCTGGCGAGGTATTCGCAGAAAGCGACCGCCGGGCGGTTGGTGCCGTGCAGGGGCGCTGCAAAGGTGAGTTTTTCGAGCTGTTCGTGAATCGCAGCAATGATGCGCGGATAGCGGTGCCCGAGCGCGGCGACAAACACACCCGACAAGCCATCCAGATAGTGCTTGCCGTCTACATCCCAGATGTGCACGCCCTCGGCATGATCAAAAATGAGCGGATCACGCACAAACACGCTCATCTGCCGAAAGTCAACAACACTGTGCCGTACGGTATCGGGATGCTTGATCGGGTCCATTAGACGGATTCCTTTCTATTGGCTTAGACTTGCACCTGGGTGGAACGGTTGATGATCATCTCCTGCCAATCTGAACTGAGGGTGACAAAGCGCGCCGACCAGCCCGAAACCCGTACCGCGAGGGTAGGATAGCGCTCGGGATGCGCCTGCGCCTCGCGCAGGGTGGCGTTGTCGATCACATCGACATGCATAAAGATACCCCCCAGCTGGATAAAGGTCTTGATCAGCCCCACAATCGAGGCCACGCCCTCTTCACCGACAACAGCACTGGGATGCAGCTTGATCTCGAGGGCTGTGCCGTTAGGCAGGCGTTCCAGCCCCATGGCGCAGTGCGAGGTGATCACCGCGGTCGGCCCCTGCCGATCGGTGCCAGGCGAGGGCGAAAAGTTGGTCGCCAGGATATCGCCGGCACGGCTGCCAGCCGCACTGGCGCCACGTTGGGCACGCCATTCGATCTCACGCCCAAACGTGCTGATACCAGCCGGCCGCAGCACACCGTTGCGTTCGTGCACCGCTTCGATGGCATCGATAAAGGCATCATACACGCGCTTGGCCAGGGCATCCGCTTCGGGGTCGCCATTGCCAAATACCGGGTAGCGCGTGCGCACCTGCAGCCTGAGGGCTTCTTCCCCCTGCCAGTTGCGGCGCAAGAGGTCGACCAGCCCTGCCAGGGGCATGGTACGGTCTTCGTAGATGAGCTTGCGGATCGCCAGCAGGGCATTAGCCGTATCGGGCAAGCCGCCGGCATGCGGCGAGAACACGTTATAACGCGCTCCGCCATCGGTATAACCGCGCCCGCGCGCGACACAATCTTGCGTCAGGAGCGACACCAGTGCGCTGGGGCTGCCCGAAGTGGCGTGGCGGTCGGCTTCGAGATGAATCGCCTGCACCTGGTCGTAGAGGGCCTGGCGGTAGGCCTCAAAAAGCTCTTCAAAGGTACTAAAGCTCGCGGTATGGCCGTTGTTAACCCCCAGCAGGCGCTGCAGGATCACCAACGTATCGAACGGACGATAGACAAAGTTGGTGCAACCCGGGATCTGGATCTCCCAGCAGCCATCGTTAGCAAAGGTGCGCGCCACGCGCAGCGGGTAGCCAAAGCGTTGCAGGGCGCGGATGATCAGATCCTCGTTGTAGACCGCCACCATGCCGCCGCCACGGCGCTCGACCTCGGCCACCCTTTGCACAAGGCGCTCGGGGCTATGGACGTTCAGGCGCACCGCGATGGGATAGTCGCTGATGCGCAGCGCCTCGACCACATCCAGTACGAGGTAGGTAAACGTATTAGCGATCTCGCGTCCGTCGGCATCGCAGCCTGCCAGGACGATATTCTGATAGTATTGGCCATCGCCGGAGGAGCCGGTGAACATGTCGCGGCTGCCGGCCCATTCGCAGCCCTTGATCCATAGATGCGCGGTGAGCTCACGCGCCTCGTCGAGTGTAATACGTCCGGCAGCCAGGTCGGATTCCAGCAATCCGCCCAGCATCTGGTCGATGCGGCCGATGCCCGGCCAGTTGCCGCACAGGCGCTGGAAGCAAAACAGCAACCACAGGGCTTGCACGCCCTCGCGAAAAGTGCGCGGCGGATTCTCGGGCACGTTCACCAGCGCGTCGAGGATGCCCTGGTAGTGGGCACGCTGCTCGCCAGTAGAGGCGTCGCGCAAGTCCGTAACAGCGCTCACATAGCGCGCATGCCACACACCGGCGGCATCCAGGCACACCAGCATAGCCTGCAGCAGATCCAGTCCGCGCTCATCCAGCCCACCGTTTGCCAGGCGCTCGTTGATCTCCTGGCGCAGGCCGCGGTATCCCAGACGCAGGGCACGGTTGAACCCGAGTGTCACATGGCTGATGCTGGCACACAGCGGTTTTCCCCCCAGATACACCGGCACCTGATGCATGGTCGCGTTCTGCAACGTCGCGGCACCCACCAGCAGCTCGTCCGGGTCGATGCGCAGCGGAGCGTGCTGGGCGATCAACTGCACCGCGCGCGCATAACGCCCCTCGGCAGTGAGCTCGGGCAGGTCGGGCTGGTCATCGAGCTTCAGGGACAGGTCCTGCATACTGCGTCCCCACTCCCCCAATAGGACGCGTTCGCATAAAGCATGGGTACTGGGCCGCATAGCGCACCTCTTAGCACGGATGCGCCTATTATAACGCCGCACCGTCAACGATCAAGCCTCGCGGAGGTGTTTGCCGGGGATTTGCTTCTCCCTTACAATGCCGCCATCTGCAGCCTGTAAAGGAGCCAACATGGCCTACCCGGTACACTGGTATCAGTTCACCGAGCATCCCGATTCGGATTCGTGCTGGTCGCTCTCGGTCGGCCCGGATGGGCGCATCTACGCCGCCGCCTGTTCCGAAGGCACCCCTGGCGGTTATGTCAAGGTAGTGCGTTATAACGAGGCTACCGATGCACTCGACTATTTGTTCGACCTCGACCAGCTGGTCGACGACCCGCGCGATTCGGGGCGTGCCACCCAGTGTAAGATCCACTACTCCTTTGCGCCCTCGATGCACGACGGCATCATGTACATGGCCACCCATCTCTCAGGCCCGCCCATCGATCAGCCGGCCTACTCGCCGTGGCACTCCTGGCACGACCCCAAGCGCTGCTTTCGCGGAGCTGCCCTGCTGGCATATGATACCAAAAACGACCAGACGCTCTGGTGGGATACCCTCATCCCCAAAGAGGGCTGCCGCTGCCTGGTATTGGATGAAGAGCGCGGACTATTATATGCTCTGGGCTACCCGCGCGACCACATGATCCAATACGACCTGGCGACGCGCACACGCCGCGACTTGGGGCGCATCGGCTCGATTAACGCCCAGGTGCTGATCCTGGACAAGTACCACCGTGTGTGGACCACCAACGACTATGGTCGCCTGATGCGCTACGATCCGGCCAAGGACCGCCTGGAGGTCAGCCCGCAGGCCTTGCCGCACAACCCGACCTTCCAGACCGGCTGGCATTCGGTGTTTTACGATGCCGTGCTGGCGCCGGATGGCGAATCGATCTTTGCCTGCACTTGGATCGCTCAGCCCAGATTGATGCGCATCTGGCTATATGAGGGCAACTGGGGACGTGTCGAGGACCTCGGCCCCGCTACCCAGGAGCGCGACCAGACCATCCCGATCGACACCTTCAAGGACCACTGCGGCGGCCTGACGGTGGGAGGCGACGGCATGATCTATTATGTGGCCTCGCGCTGGCGCGACGCGCAGTACAACCCGATGGGCCCGGAGCACACCGAACGCGAGGGCGTAGTGTGGCAGCTTGACCCGGCCAATCACAATCGTCGCGAGGTCAGTGTCCTCGAGCGCCCCGGAGAATTTGCGCAGTATGTCTCGCGCGGTGCTGTCGACCATAACGGCGACCTCTTCTTTGGGCATGTCGGGCCGACGCCGGTAGGGATTTTCCGCGTGGAAATGCCCGCCGAGCGCAAACGCACCAACGCCCATCTGCCGATCCGCATCTGGGGATAAGGAGCCAGTTGATGAACGAAAAACCGGTTATGGACGCTGAAGCGCGCCGCAAAGCGATCGACGAGATCGTGCACGGCACCTTTTTGATGGAAGGCACCATGGTGGCCTTTCCGACCTGCTTCCCCGGCGTGACGACCGCTCTGCCGCCCGATGAGAGCCTGATCACGGCTCTGGCACTGGGCAATGATGCGATCGTCTATGGTGTCACCAGCGGGCACCGCGCCCACCTGCTGGCCGGCATGTTCCACGGCCTGACGGGCATTATCTATGACCTGGGCGCACCTGAGGGCATGACCGAGGGTGTGGCGGTGGGATGCACCAGCAAACAGGTTATTGCGGCTTTTAACGGCCCCTCTGGTGGATGCCTGGTGCGCCGCAATCTGCAGGGTCTGCCCTTTGATCTCCTGCAAGAATGGGGCTTTGAGCGGCTGGCGCTCGACATCCTCGAGCCGGCCGCAGGCGGCGCGGCCATTGTCGATGGCGTGCTGGCAGATGACGCTACCTTTGTGGTTGCGACGGCGGAAAAGCTCGCGGCGGTGGATGTGGCTGCCGGTACCTCGAGGTTGGTCGCCGATCTTGAGCAGCCCACCCGCCTGGCACTCGCTGGTGATGGCGCGGTGCTCGGTTCAAGCGGTAAAGCGCTGTGGCGCTACCATCCGCAGACGGGTTTTGAAGCGGATGCGGTCGTCCTGCCGGATGGCAACTGGGAAGAACTTGTATGGCAACGCTCCCTGCCGGATGCCCAGGGCGGCAACTATCTGGCAGATGGCAATGGCGGGCTTTACCGCCTCTCTGGCAGCAAGCTCTCTGAGCGGCTCGGACAAATCCCGCTCACGCCAGTCGGCGCGATGGCCACCACGTACGATGGACGGCTTTACGGCACCTGCGGCGAAGGAATCGCCAACCTATTCGTATATCAACCCGCCGATGGCACCCTGCGCAACCTGGGGGTGGCAGCCTCGGTGATCGAGCGGCGCCGTTATGGTTATACCTTTAGCTGCGCTGTGACCGGCCGCGATGGCGAGATCGTCTTCGGCGAAAATGACAACGCCGGCCACATGTGGCTTTATTTCCCGCGCATCCAGCGTTGTGAGGGCTGATTATGACGCAAACTTACCGTGACCTGATCGACCACATCGCGCGGCCGCCGCTCGAGTACGCGCCGGTGCCCTTTTGGTTCCTCAACGAGGTGCTCGAGCCCGAGCGGCTGGCCTGGCAGATGCGCCAGATGCACGCTCAGCACGTCGATGCGGCAGTGCTGCATCCGCGCCCGGGCTTGGTGACGGAATACCTCTCGCCCGATTTTTGGCGCGCGATCGAGGCCTGTCTGACGACCGCCCAAGAGCTGGGCATGCGCGTCTGGCTCTATGACGAATACCCTTGGGCCAGCGGCATCGCCGCCGGGCAGGTGCCGGATGCCAGCCCCGACTATGTGATGAAAAACATGGACCTGCTGGCTAACGACGTGGTGGGCCCCACGACGATCACCTGGCCTTACCCACAGCAGGGCGTCGGCCTGAGCGCCGCGCCGCTCTTGGGCGCCAACGAGATCGACGGCCAGCGCATTATCGACCTGCAGCCGCTCGCGCGGGATGGTCGCTTTACCTGGCAGGTACCCGAGGGCAGCTGGCGCGTGATGGCGGTCATCGCACGTAACGGCCTGACCACCTTTGACGACCCTTATGGCATGCAGCGCTGGGCCGATCTCACCAATGTGGATGGCGTCGAGCTCTTTATGCGCCTGACGCACGAACAGTACAAGGCGCGTTATGGCGAGTTGTTTGGCAACACCATCTGGAGCATCTTTACCGACGAACCGCCCTCGACTTTTCCAGCCTGGGGCACCTATATACCCAAGCGCTTCCGCGAGATCAAGGGCTACGAACTGACGGATATCCTGCCATTGTTATGGTACGACGGCGGCCCGCAGACTGCTCGGGCGCGTTATGACTATTTCGATGTCGTGGCGCAGTGCTACGAAGAGGCCTTCTTCCGGCGCACCGGCGAGTGGTGCAGCGCCAACGGCCTTGATCTGGGCGGCCATCTCCTGCTTGAAGAAAACCTGATCCTCAACACGCGTTTTATGACGCACGCCTTCAGGCAGCTGCGCCATCTGCAGATCCCGGGTGTCGACTGGATCTTTCCGGGACGCTTTGCAGCTTATGTGCCCAAGCTGGCAGCCTCAATTGCACACTGTTATGGGCGCGAGCGCGCCCTGTGCGAGACCTTTGCCCTGGCCGGGTGGCACGCCAATATGCAGTGGATGCGCTGGCAAACCCAGTGGCAGTTTGTAAACGGTGTCGATCTATTGGTTCCGCACGCCTTTTTCTACTCGATCAGCGACACCGTGCCAATCCCGCCGGCGCCGGATAACATCGGTTACCGCTGGTACGACTGCCCGCCCTCGATGTTTTACCAGCAGCCCTACTGGCGCCATTACCACTGCTTTGCCGATCTCACCGCGCGCTCCAGCTATTTGCTGACGCGCGGCACACACGTTGCCGAGGCGGCCGTGTTCTACCCGATCAACAGTGTGTGGGCCGATTTCAACCTCTCGGACGGCTGGCTGCGCGGTGTGCACGCCAACACGCTCGAAGTGCCGGGCGGTTGGATCCACCCCGACAAGCTGGCCGAGGGCCCAGCCACGGTGGTGACCGATTCGTGTTACCGTGCCGTGATCGACGGTCTGCGTGACCACAACCTGGATGTCGACATCGTCGACGACGACACCCTGCGTGGCGCATCGGCAGCCGATGGGCGACTACTCGTACGCGATGAGACGTTCCAGGTGTTGATCTTGCCGGCAGTGCGCACCATCCAGCTCGCTACGCTTGAGTATATCGCCAAGCTGTGGCGCGACGGCGTGACGTTGGTCGCACTGCGGTCGCTGCCGCAGGGCTCGTGTGAGCATGGCGCCGACGACCCAGCCATCGCCGCTTTGGTACGCGAGATCTGGGGTGAGGACCCCGTCAACAACGACCCGGCACGGCGCGCCCTGTTCTTTGATGGCGGCTTTGAGCCCGAGCTGGCGGGTGTAATGAGCACGCTTGAGCCGGCACTGACAATCGACACTCCCGAGGTCTACAGCCAGCATCGCCGCCTGGAGGATTGCGAGCTCTACTATATCGCCAGCATGCGCCCCGAAGCATGCCGCATCGAGGTGCGCCTGAACGCCATCGGCATCCCCGAGCTGATCGACCCGCAATCCGGCGTGTTGCCCGGCAGTCCGGTGTACCGTTATGAGTCTGACCAGACTGTCGTGCCCCTTCAACTCGAACCGTACGGCTCGATATGCATCGTGCTCAGGCCAGGACGTGCAGAGACACACATCACCGCCACCAACCTGAGCACCCCGCGGTTCGTGGAGATGCCCGGCGGCTGGCAGGTGCAGGGCACCCAGACCAGTGCCGGCAAAGCCTGGGCGGAGTTGGCAATGCACGGTAAGACAGAACACGTGCAAGATACCGAGCCCTTTGCACCCGGCGAGCTTGTTTTAGCAGATGAATGGTGCTTTGAGGTGCTGCCAGAACCGCAGGATACCTTCTGGCACGCCGATCTCGACCAGCTCGAGCTGATGATCCCTGAGGGCGGTGTGCCGACCCATATGCGCACGGGCTCGTGGGCGGAGCAGGGCTTGCCGGGTTTCTCGGGCATCGCGCGCTATACGCAAACGGTCGAGCTGGGTGCCGAATGGGAAGGCCAGCCCTGTACCCTAGACCTGGGCGAGGTAGGAATCGCTGCGCAGGTCTACTGGAACGGTGAACTGGTGGGCGAGCGTGTCTGGGCACCTTACACCTTCCAGATCGACACCGTACATGCGGGCAGCAACACCCTGGTAATCGAAGTGGCCAACACCCTGGCTAACTATATCTCGGTGCGCCACGCGGATTCCAAACTGCAGTGGGCGCATTTTACACCCGATCAGCTGGCCTCGGGGCTGCTTTCTCCGGTGCGGTTGCTGCGCCAACGACGCGTAGTGTTGCAGGTGCACTAAGCATGAGTTATGAGTGGCTGCGGCTTGAGCGCAGCGGGGAGCGAACAATGGGCTCGGAGGATACCTCCGAGCCCATTTCTATGTACGATCAGCCGGGGAAGGCTGCCAGCATAGCTTGCAGATAGAGCCAATGCCCGAAATCGTTGGGGTGGTTGATGTTGTTACCCAGCAGGCTGGGCAGGTTCTTGCGCCTTAGCACACGCGCCCAAGTGGTGTGAACATCCGCGTAGGCAGCTTTCTCATCGACGGCCAGCTGGCGGGTGGCATCAGCTATCTCATCAGAGTTGCCGCTGGCATACTTCCACAGCGGATTGGGCGGAAAGGTCGAGATCAGCATCACTTCGGCGGGCGTCTCGGCGCGGATGCGGGCGATGATCGTGCGCATGTTGGCGACGAACTCATCTTTGGGAGTGCGCAGGTCATTCATGCCGAACGCCAGCAGCACCAGGTCGGGCTGGCGGGTGAGTACCTTTTCATCCAGGCGCTGTACGCCCTGGAGGCTGGCATCCCCGCCGGTCGCGCCATTCTCAGATTCGATCTGCGCGCGCGGATAGCGTTTGGCAAGCTCCGCCACCCACAGCTCCTGATACCGCAACGGCACCTCGCTGGCCTCGCCGCCGGCGGTGATACTGTCGCCATAGGCGATCACTTTGAACGGTCCGCCAGCCTGCAGCATGCCAACGGTGCGTGGCAGGAGGTGGGCTTGCGAGTTGGCATCCGCGAGTAGGTATGCTTGCGGGGCGCGATAATCGACCCACACAAAGTGCGCGTGGTTGCTAAAGACGGGCAGTTCGGTGTGGTCGAACCCATGCAGGCCGTACATGTTATTGGTGGCAAAGTTGGGGACGGCCGAATCGGCCGTGCGCCGGATTGAGCCGGCCGCATAATCGACGATGTAATCCTTGCCCTCCACATAAACCACGCAGCCGTTTGCCTCAGGCTTGTAGCAGCTGCGCACCGCCACAGAGCCGGCTTCTAGCTGGCCATAGCACAGCTTGCCGGGCTCCTGATCGACCAATACGAGGCTATCACCGATGATCTGCATCTCTCTCCTTATTGCGGTCGGCTAGATGTCGAGGTTCTGCACTTCTTTGGCATGCGTCTGGATAAACTTCCGGCGCGGAGGCACCTCGCTGCCCATCAGCATCTCAAAGGTCTGGTCGGCCGAGGCGGCATCTTCGACGGTCATCTGCAGGATAATGCGCCGGTCGGGATCCATGGTGGTCTCCCAAAGCTGCTCAGGGTTCATCTCGCCCAAGCCCTTGTAGCGCTGGATGCCCACCGAGCGCCCCATGCGCGCCACCAAGGCATCCTTTTCCTGCTCGGAATAGGCGTACTGCACCTGTTTTCCCTGCGTCAGCTTGTAGAGGGGCGGTTTTGCCAGATACAGACGGCCATTGTTGATCAGCGGCTCCATAAAGCGGTAGAAAAAGGTTAAAAGCAAGGTGGTAATGTGCGCGCCGTCGACATCGGCATCCGTCATGATGACGACTTTGTTATAACGCAGGCCATCTATCGAAAAGGCATCGCCGATGCCGCAGCCGAGTGCCTGCACCAGTGACTTGATTTCATTAGATTTGAGTGCCGCATCCAGGCGCGCTTTTTCGATGTTCAGAATCTTGCCGCGCAACGGCAGGATCGCCTGAAAGCGCCGGTCGCGCCCCTGCTTGGCTGAGCCGCCGGCTGAGTCGCCCTCGACGATAAACAGCTCAGAGCGCTTGGCTGAGCGTTCGGAACAATCGGCCAGCTTGCCGGGCAGGGTGTTGCTTTCCAGAGCGCTCTTGCGCACCACCAGCTCGCGTGCCTGGCGTGCAGCCGCGCGGGCGCGCGCCGCGGTAAGCGACTTGCGGATGATGCCGGCAGCGTCGCGCGGGTTCTGCTCCAGCCACTTGCCGATCGCTTCGGTGCACAGATTGGCGACCTGCGCTGTCAGTTCGGCATTACCGAGTTTGGCCTTGGTCTGGCTTTCGAACTGCGGGTCCGAGAGCTTGACGCTCACTACCGCAGTGAGGCCCTCGCGCACATCGTCGCCGGCAAAGTTTTCCTCTTCCTTTTTAAGGAGTGACGTTCGCCGGGCATAGTCGTTGAGACTGCGCGTCAGGGCCGAGCGGAAACCCGTCAGGTGTGTGCCGCCATCGACGGTGTTTATGTTGTTGGCGAACGAAAAGACCGTTTCCGTGTACGTATCGGTATATTGCAGGGCTACCTCGATGTGGGTGCCCTCGACGTCGCCCTCGATATAGAGGGTATCGTGCAGCGGCTTGCGCATGCGGTTCAGGTAGCGTACAAATGAGCGGATGCCGCCCTCAAAGTAGTAAGTGGCCTCGCTGCCGTCGCGTTCGTCGCGGGTATGGATCGTCAGACCAGCCGTTAGGAAGGCCATCTCCTGAAAGCGCTGCCCGAGTACCTTGAACTTGAAGTCCAGGGTGTGAAGGATCTCGGAATCCGGCAGAAAGTGGGTCGTCGAGCCGTGCCCCTTGGCGGGGCCGTGGTCGATCACCTCGGTGACGGGATGACCGCGCTCATAACGCTGCGAATAATGGCGCCCATCATAGACCACATCGACCTCGAGCCAGCGCGAGAGCGCGTTGACCGCCGATACACCCACCCCGTGCAGGCCGGAAGCCACCTTGTAGCTGCTGCCGCCAAACTTGCCGCCGGCATGCAAGACGGTATGCACCACTTCGAGGGTGCTCTTGCCGGTCGCCTTGTTGATGCCCACCGGAATACCGCGGCCGTTGTCGCGCACGGTTACCGAGCTATCGGCGTGGATGATCACCTCGATGCGGTCGCAGATCCCCGCGAGGGCTTCGTCGATCGAGTTATCGACCACTTCAAAGACCAGATGATGCAACCCGCGCACATCCGTGCTGCCGATGTACATCCCCGGGCGTTTGCGGACCGCCTCAAGCCCCTCCAGGACCTGGATATCATCGGCGGTATAAGAGAGTGTACCTTCAGTCATGTTGTTTGTTTGCCCTTAGTTTTGCCAGCAGCTGGTGATAACGGCTGAGACGGTCGTTGTAAAAGTAGCAGAATGCCAGCGCCAGGCCAGTGCCGAGGAGGGCGTTCAAGACGATTGCCGCGACGATGCCGGTGGTCGAGCTCAACAGACGGCCAAAGATGTAACCAAACCCGAAACGGATCAGGCTGGTGAGCAATAACAGCCCCAGCGTGGACCAAAAGTTGAGCCGCACCAGCACGAAACTGGTACGCAACGCTTCTATCGGCGAGGCATGGCTTAGTACGACTGCCTGGGGGATAAACGTCAGATACAAAGCCACCCACAGCATAAATACCAGGATGAAATACGCGAACGGCCCTAAAATCAGGCTAAAGTTTATGATGCTGAAAGCCATCAAGCCCAACGGCACATAGATAGCCGCCAGGTTTAGCCACTGACGCAGCGACTGTTTGATGGCACCCGCCACGTTTACGCCCTCATCCTTGGCAGTTTGGCCCAAAAGGGCCAAGAAGATCACGCCGATCAGCAGGCTAATGCCCATCAATATGGCTACTATGGCCAAAAACTGCACGACCGTGCTCAGGTAGAGGATGCTCGCTTCGTCTCCGGTGACTGGCAACACACCGGCGATGTTGGGTAACCAAAGTTGTCCGACAGCCAGCAGTGACGCCAGATTGATGCTTTCCAGCATTGCCTGCGCTTCGGAAAGGGCGACGCGCAGCATCTCCTCAGATCCCACCACGGCGATGGCCGGGTTGTTGGGAATAATCTGCTCCAGCTGGTTAAATCCTGCTTTGATCAACGGCGCTGCCGAGATCTTGGGGCCTAGCCAGATCGCCAAGTCGAGCACGATCGGCACGGCTGCCAGCCACATGCGCCGAAACAGCGCCTGGAAACCAGCTGTTAGAGAATCTATGATATTCACGAGGCTCCTTCGACGCGCTATTCTACCATTAATAGCGCCCTGATGAAATAACTGTCCACTCAGCCCAGCAGGCTGTGGCGGCGCGCAATACGCTCGGGCAAGTCGCCAATATCGACTTCGTGCATCTGGGCGGTGCCCAATGAATCCGCCACCGCGACGCCCGTCAGTACCCCCAAGGTAGCCGAGACGCTGTTGGCAAGCGCCTCTAGATGATAGCCGCCCTCCAGGCAAAACGCCAGGCGTCCGTCACACAGCTCATCAGCCCAGGCCACCAGCCGCGCGGTGATCGCTGCGTACGAACCGACCGTCAGCAGCATACCTGCCAGCGGGTCAGCCCAATGGGCATCATAACCCGCCGATACGAGCAGCAGCTGCGGCCGGTAACGACGCAGTGCCGGCCCCACCAGCTCATCAAACACATGAATAAAGCCCTGCTCGCCGGTAAACGGCGGTAAGGGGATGTTCAGTGTGGTCCCACGGCCTTCCCCACTGCCAGTATCACGCCAATTACCGGTGGCAGGATACAGCGGCGACTGATGGGTGGAGATATACAGCACGCGCGGGTCGGTCCAAAAGGCCGATGCCGTACCGTTGCCATGGTGCACGTCGATATCGATGATCGCCAGGCGCTTGACCCAGCCGCGGGTCAACGCCACACGCGCTGCCACCGCGGCGTTGTTAAACAGGCAAAAACCCATCGCTCGGCATGCCGTAGCATGATGCCCCGGCGGCCGCACCAAAGCAAAAGTGCGCTTCAGGTCACCATGCACCACCATCTCGACGGCCTGCAGGGTAGCCCCCACTGCCAACAAGGTCGCGCGGAACGACCCGGCACTGACATAGGTGTCGCTATCCAGCTCGCCGCCACCGTCTTCAGCCAATGAGCGGATCAGGCTCAGCAGCTCACGGGTGTGATAATGCAGCACCTCTGCCTCAGTAGCAGGTCGGGCTGT
Source organism: Chloroflexota bacterium (assembly GCA_012729455.1). GTDB lineage: Bacteria > Chloroflexota > Anaerolineae > UBA1429 > UBA1429 > JAAYDC01. The sequence goes on from JAAYDC010000019.1 coordinate 120,107, forward strand.
GACCTGCTGAAGGCGATCCATCACCCCATCCTGCCGAAGATGCTCGATGATCGCCTGCAGGCGCTCCGGACTCTCAGGGCAAGTGCCCATCACGTGCGCCAGACAATCCTGGTGATAGATTAATCCGGTTGACATGTGCTTGCCCTGCGGTGTCAGGTCAGCGTCTTGCGAAAGCCCCAGTAGGCACGGTGTATCTGCGCGCCGATCTCGTTCGTATAAAAATTGACAGGCCCCGCCCAGCAGATCTCCATGATGCTATCGCCGCGTGCGCGCAGATCCTGGGCGCAGCGCTTTAGGAGCACACTGCCGATCCCGCGGCGGCGCATATCCGGGCGCGTACCGGTCGGCCCGAAACAACCATAGCCTGTCACATCATAAACCGCAAAAGCGATCACTTCATCGCCGTGCACTGCCACATAGAGCGGTGTGGGCGAAAAACGCTGTACATCCTCGACTTCAAGCAACCAGCCGCGGCTGAAAAACTGCAGCGCCAGGCCTTTGGTGGAAGCCAGGTCGTCAGCGGTGGCGCGGCGAATGGCGATGCCCTGGCCAGCGAGCGCCTCTTCGGCGGATGCGGTATCCAGATCGGCAGAATCAAGGTCGACGCGCATATCCACCCTGGCGTTGCGATCGGTCTCATAATCCTCTTTCATCAGCAGCGAGATCGCGGCACTGCGACAGAGCTCAACGCCCGGCCAGAAATAGCCTGGCCCGGAGCCCTCGGCGGCTACCTGGGTAAGGCCTTGCGCCCAGCAGCGCTCGTGAAAGGTATGGATCAGGTCGGTGGCGATGCCGCGGCGGCGGTAATCCGGATGTACGCCAAAGAGCGTGATGATGCCGCGGTTCTCGCGCACCACGCTCAGCAGGAACCCCACCAGACGGCCGTCCTCGCGCGCCCCGAGCAGCAAGTCGCGCCGTACGCTGATCTCATCAAATGTACGCGCCCGAAGAGCCGCCTCGTTGAGCGGACGCTCATAGGCCGTGGTGTGGGCCAATTCGATTAATTCGGGCAGGTCACTCTCTTGCAGAGTAATAACTTGCACACATCCTCCAGCACCGCCCCATACATCTGCTCTATTATACGCGAAAGCCATCTTTCAGGCGATGCTGACGCCTTGACAAGCACCCGCGGCTATGGCATAAAAAGCCAATGGTAGAGACTAAACCCATGCAACGCATAGCGGTTTTGACCAGCGGCGGCGATGCCCCGGGTATGAATGCCGCCATCCGTGCGGTGGTGCGTACCGGCATCGCCGCCGGTATTGAAGTCTATGGGGTGCGCAACGGATATGCCGGGCTGATTGCCGACGAGATGATCTACCTCGACCGGCGCGATGTCGGCAACATCATGCAGTTGGGCGGCACCTTTTTGGGCAGTGCGCGCTGCCCTGAGTTTATGACCATAGAGGGCCGTCAGCGCGCCCTCGATCATCTGGCCGCGCGCGGCATCGAGGCACTGGTGGTAATCGGCGGAAATGGCTCGCAGACCGGCTCATACGAGCTCTCGCAGATGGGTTACCCGGTAGTAGGCGTAGCCTCGACCATCGACAACGACCTGGAAGGCAGCGACATCACCATCGGCGTGGATACCGCCATTAACGTGGCACTCGAGGCGATTGATCGGCTGAAGGTGACGGCTGCCTCGCATCGGCGTGCCTTTTTGGTTGAGGTGATGGGCCGCAAGTGCGGTTATGTGGCATTGATGGCCGGCATCGCCGGCGGTGCCGAAATGGTGGTGATCCCGGAGCGCGAGATGTCGCCCGAGCAAGTCGCCCATCAGATTAAAGCCGCCTACGACCGCGGCAAGAACCACGCCATGGTGGTGGTGGCCGAAGGGGCTGTCAACAACGCCAAAAAGCTGATCGATTACTTTGCCGCCAACCCGGGCGCGACCGGCTTTAGCCCGCGTGCTACGATCCTCGGCCACGTGCAGCGCGGCGCCCTGCCGACGGCATCCGACCGGTTGCTGGCCAGCCGCCTGGGTGAGGGCGCGGTGCGTGCCCTGCTGGATGGTAAGAGCGGCGTATTGGTGGGCATCCGCGACGATCAGATCGTCACCACCCCGCTGGCCGAGATCGTCGGCAAGCAGAAACCGCTCGATCTGCGCCTGTTCGACCTCGCCCAGATGATGGCGCAATAGAGGCGCCGCGATGCCCGCACCTGGCAGTGATGCTGTTCAGATCTATACCGATGGCGGCTGCGACCCGAACCCCGGCCCCGGCGGTTGGGGCGCGGTGCTCATCTATGGGCTGAAAACCCTCGAGCTCTCGGGCGGTGAGGCTGCCTCGACCAACAACCGCATGGAGCTCACCGCGGCGATCGAAGCCCTGCGCAGCCTCAAGCGTGCCTGTGTCGTCACTCTCTGCACCGATTCGCGTTACCTGCAAAAAGGGATCAGCAAGTGGCTGGAAGGCTGGAAGCGCCAGGGCTGGAAAAAGGCCAACGGGCAGCCGGTCGAAAACCAGGACCTCTGGCAAGCCCTGGATGAGCAGGCTGCGCGCCACCAGGTGGAATGGCTGTGGGTGCGCGGGCATCATGGCAACCCGCTCAACGAGCGCGCCGACCAGCTGGCTACCCAGGCACGCCGCAACCGCCAGCTGAGCCCCAAAGCTGTGGTATCCAAGCGCCCCACTCAGGCCATGGCTGACCGTGTGATCCCGCGCGTGGCGATCTATTGCCGTGCCTGTACGCTGGGGGTGCCCGGTCCGGCTGGTTATGCCGCCACCATTGTGCGCGACGGGGCGCCCCCGAAGACCGTCTCAGGCGGCTGGAAGCTGGCCACCAGCAATGTGATGGAGCTGTGGGCAGCAGTAGCCGGCCTGCGTGCGCTCAAAGAACGCTCACAGGTGACGCTCTTTACCACCTCCAAGTACGTGTTCGATAACGTTACCCGCCAGCTCCAAAACTGGGAGCGCAACCACTGGCGCACCAAAGCAGGCCAGGAAGTCAAGAACCTGGAGATCTGGCAAGAGCTGGTAGCCGTGCAGGGTGACCACGACATCACCTGGCGGCACCTCTCGGCCGATTCGCGCGGTGAATATGCCGAGGCAGCTGCCAAGATCGCACGACGCGAAGCTAAAGCTCAAGCCAGGCAACCCTGAAGCCGCCATGACCCAGTGGCGCCTTGCCCCAATGCCAAATGTCAGCGCTGAATTGCGCCGTAAAGTCGGCGGGCACCCGCTGGTCGCCCGTATCCTGGCGCAGCGCGGCATCACCACTCCGGAGGCAGCGCGCGCCTTTCTGGATCCGCATGCCTACCAGCCCAGCGACCCGTTCGACTTGCCGGATATGGAAGCCGCTCGTGTGATGATCATTTCCGCCATCGCGGAACACCGCCACATCCTCGTCTATGGTGATTTCGACGTCGACGGTCAGAGCTCGACGGCCATCACCTGGTCGGCGCTGCGTGCTCTCGGCGCCGAGGCGGATTATCGCCTGCCGTTGCGCCGTGAAGGACACGGGCTGCACCTCGCCACAGTTGAGGAAGCCGCGCAGAATGGCGTCAGCCTGCTGATCACCTGCGATACGGGCGTGAGCGACCTGGAGGCCGTCGAGCGCGCCAATGCGTTGGGTATGCAGGTGATCATTACCGACCACCATGACCTGCCCGCCAGGCTGCCGCCGGCGGCAGCACTGGTCAACCCCAAACGTCTGGAACAAGCACATCCCTGTTATCAGCTCTCCGGGGCGGGAGTCGCCTGGATGCTGGCGCGCGCCCTGCTTCAGGAGCCTGCCGGTGACCCGCCTCTGGAACTGGCAGACCTGGCAGCCCTGGGGTTGATCGCCGACGTGGCCTATCAGACGGCCGAGGTACGCCATATTATCCAGATCGGGTTGGACCAGCTGCGCACCCGACCACGCCCCGGGTTACTCGCTTTGATGGCGCTCGCCCAACTGGAGGCCGGGCATGTCAGCAGTGAGGATATTGGCTTTCAGCTAGCGCCGCGCCTGAACGCAGCTGGCCGCCTGGGAGATCCGCACATCGCACTCGACTTGCTCCTGAGCGAGGACCCCCTCTCAGCCCAGGCCCTGGCCGCTGAACTGGAGGCACTCAACCGTGACCGGCAGGCGCGCACCGAAGCCACCCTGCGAGCCGCCGAGGAAAGGTTGCTGCAGGAGCCTGAACTGCTGCACGCCCCGCTGATCGTAGTGGATGGCGAGGGCTGGGAGAGCGGCATTATCGGTCTGGTGGCATCCTCGCTGGTGCAGCACCACCAAAAGCCGGCCATCGTGATCAGCCACTGCGCCGGTGAGCTCAGCAGTGCTTCGGCGCGTTCGGTCGAAGGGATCGATATCCACGCGCTGATCGCCGAGCAGAGCGACCTGTTATCCGGCGAGGGCGGACATCCCATGGCAGCCGGTTTTACCATTGCACCCGAGCGGGTGGCTTTCTTGCGCCAGCGCATTCTGGCTTCTGCCAGCCGGCTGCCCACTGCGCAGCGTACCCCGCAGCTCGAGCTCAGCGCCCAACTCGATTGGGGCGAGATCTCGCCGTCGCTGGCGCGCCAACTAAAACGCCTGGCGCCCTACGGCCCGGGCAACGCGGCCCCGCTCCTACTGCTGCCAAAGGGTATCCTGCTGCGCAGTGAGGACCTCTCGCGCCACAACCCCACCCCACACCGTCGGCTTTATTGCGCCGATGATCGGGGCCGCCAGCTGGCGTTTGTGTGGTTCAACGCCGAACGCCGCACAATGCCCGAACCGGGCGAGCGGATTGACATCGCCTGCACACTCGGGCTGGATAGCTGGAAAGGCAACGAGCGTCTGCGGCTAGAGCTGGCCGACTGGCGAGCGCACGCCGACGCTCCGAACGCAGAACTCGTGCTCTATAGCGGTTATGAAGTGATCGACCAACGCCGTGCAGCAGACGGTCCTGCGCTGGAGGCCAGCCTGCGCGAGACCTATGGCGAGAGCCTCGCGATCTGGCAGGAAGGCGCCGCCAATGGGGAACCTGCCGGCGTAGGCCGCTCCGCCCTGCTGCGCGGTGGTGCGCGTGCCCTGGCCCTGGCTATCCGCACGCCGCCCTGTTCGCCAGAGCTGTTGCAGTGCATCCTAGAGCATGTGCGCCCGCAGGTGCTGGTGCTGCTGCCGCCCGAGCCAGCCCCCGACTATCAGGCACAGGAGTTCATCCTGCTGGTAGCGGGCATGGTACGCTCCGCTCTGCTGGATCCGGCCAGAGCCGGCCGGCTGGATATCGAACGCATGGCAGAGCGCCTGGCGGCGCGCAGCGAGGCAATCGTAGCTACCTTGTGCGGGTTGGAGGCCAGCGGCGTACTGGCGTTAAAAGCGCAGGATGGCATCCTGGTCGCCAGCAACCCCGGTGTTGGCCCGGACGAGGAAGCAGAGGACGATGCAGCGCCCGACGAGCTGGCTCTGGGGCGTCAGCAGGCTATCCGTCAGGCGCAGCAGGCCCTGCTTTATCAGCTCCGCGAAACGCGCGCCTACCGCGCAGCCTACCGTAGCGCCCCCATCGATACCTGGCTGGTGCGCCCGAGGCAACCCGCACACGGAGCTTGATCAATCTCGGCGGCATGTTACAATGTGGCCGTCATCGCAGACAACTGGAGCAGGAGGCATCATGAGCAAAGAGGTACGTCTTGGTTTTATCGGCATGGGCGGTATTGCGCGCCACCATCTAAGGCAGCTGGCCAACATCCCCGAGGCAAAGGTCGTGGCAGTCGCCGATCCGAGTGCGGCATCCATCGAGCAGATGCGCAAGGATTTCCCCGACCTGGCCGATGTGCAGGTATTCAGCGACTATCACGAGATGCTCGAGAAAGCCAAGATCGATGCTGTCGAGATCCACACTCCGCATACTCAGCACGTCTCACAAGCATTGGACGTTTTTGCGGCTGGCAAGCACCTCCTGCTCGAAAAACCGATGGTCTGTACCGCCGTGGATGCCCACAAACTGATAAAAGCCGGCAAAGACAAGGTCTTTATGATCTCGTATCAGCGCCACTTTGAAGGCACATACCAGTATATCCGCGACCAGGTGCGCGCCGGCGTCCTCGGCGAGATCCAGTTTATCTCGCTCCTACTGGGGCAGAGCTGGTATCGCGGTACGATGGGCACCTGGCGCCAGCAAAAGGCTCTCAGCGGCGGCGGGCAGTTTAACGATTCTGGCAGCCACATCGTCGACATCATGCTGTGGACCACCGGCCTGACAGCTGAGACCGTCTTTGCCTTTATGGAGAACTATGATTCCGAGGTCGATATCGACTCGGCGGTCTCGATCCGCTTCACCAATGGCGCGCAGGGCACTATCTCGATCATTGGCGATAGCCCGCTGTGGTGGGAAGAATTCTCGATCTGGGGTAAAGAGGGCATGATGCTGATCCGCCAGGGCAAGCTTTCGCAGGCCAAGTTTGGCGACAAGGGCCTCACGCCGGTCGAGATCGGGCCGACCACCTCCAACCCCGACCGCAACTTTATTGACGCCATCCTGGGGCGTGACACCGTCAAGGTGCCGCCCGAGTGCGGCTTGCGCGTAATCGAGCTGACCGAGGCTGCCTGGCGTTCGGCCGAACTCGGCCGCCCGGTGCACGTGGCAGAGCTTTTTTAACAAGCACCATTACGCCGACACCCTCCGAGTGATCGGAGGGTGTTTTGTTTACATGCCATCCAGGCACAGGGCTAACCAGGGTATAAGCATCTCAGCTGGGTCGAGCCCGCCGTGGCGCCCACGCATCCGTTGGCTCTTGCCCTGTCGGTCGAGATAGTGCTGTCCGCGTGCGAGCGCCAGCAGATGCCCCAGACGGATGCGCACCTCAGCGCTGATCTCGCCTTCGCCCCACAAGTTAGCCGCCAAGGCATCTTCGATCTTGAGCACCCAAAAGTCGCCGCCCAGAGCGCATCGCACCGTCTCGAGTGAGCGGTCAGAATCGCCATGCAAGCAGTGCAGATAGGCTGCCCGTGATTCCCCCGAGTAAGGTCCCAGCAACTCCTGGCGCAGGAGCTCGTCGTGTTCGAGATCGTGGGCAGTCTCGACGGGCGTCTCGACCCATCCGTGATCGGCCGTCATGGCAAACAAAACCCCGCGGCGTGCCTGAGGAGTAAGCTTGTTCATAAAGTCAGTCCGCAGCGCCTTCGAGATGCTGCGCAGCTCTGATTGCCAGTATCCGCCGGCATTGCCATAGCGATGCATAGCGGTATCGATGGTGCTCCAGTAAACGAAATAATAGCCGGGAGTGGCATCGTCGTTTTCGAGCAGGCCGCGTAGGGTAGACATCAGCTCGCGCGCGTCGCTGTAGCCGATCTGGCGCTCAAAGCCGCGGTAGAGCATGCGGCTGAGCGAGCTGGTGAGGTACTGAGCGGGGATGAGCCCAGTGGTACGGATGCCCAACTCCGCCATGCGCTGCCCCAGGCTCTGAACGGGCATGAACGATTCTGCGATCATACCCCAATCCTCGAGTGTCTCGCGCCCGGGGCTATAGGACGCCTTGGGAGTGATCATGTCCGCCACGGTGCCGAATTGCGCCAGCCACAGCTCATAGCCCAGCATGCCATGCCGGATGGGGGGCTCGCCGGTAGCCAGGGTGGCCAGCACCGTGGTGGTGGTGGATGGGCACAGCGAGGTCATCGGCAGGTAGATGCCGCGCGGCGCCAGCTCGCGCCACAGGCAGGGCTCGTCCAAGGCAAACAGATTGGTCAGCTGCAGATAGCCCATCGCATCCAACAGGAGCACCACGACCTTGTTCACGCCGTGAGAAAGAGGCTGCCAGTAGATGCCATCCAGCGGTTGGCCAAGCTCCAGGTCGCGTCCCAGAACGCGTGCAATAGTGGCAGGCACATTGGCAATCGAATAACCATCGTAACGCGGCCACATCAGTTCGCGGTTCAGCTCAGCCGGCCACAGATTATGAGCAGGGTTATTACGCAAATATGCTTCGAGTTCGTTAGCCTTGGTATACATCGGCCATCCTGTCGGCATGATGGTGCCAATTTAACACAGCGCAGGCAGCATGTAAATTCCTGCTAGACACGTGTACAGGCTGGTCTATAATGTAGCCAATGTTAACCAGCATCCAGGAGGGCTGATATGCAAGTTCGATACGGCATTGTTGGTGTTGGCGGGATGGGTTCCGGGCATGCCGAGGCGCTCCAGAGCATGAAAGAAGCGCGCCTGGCAGCCGTCTGCGATATCGTGCCGCAGGTTGCCCAATCGGTCGGCAGCAAATATGGCGTGCCTTTTTGCACCGATTATCACGAGCTGGTCGACCGTGCCGATGTCGATGCCGTGATGGTAGCCACACCGCACTATTTTCACCCCGATATCACCATCTATGCCTTGGAAAGAGGCAAGCCGGTCATTTCTGAAAAGCCGATCTCGGTCACCGTTGCAGAGGCCGATAGAATGGTCAAAGCTGCCAAGCGTACCGGCACGCCCTTTGGCGTGATGTACCAGACACGCACTGAGCCGATCTGGCGCGCCGCGCGCGAGATTGTCGAATCGGGCCGACTGGGCGAGCTGTACCGCACCATGCTGGTATATGCCGATTTTCGCTCGCAGGCCTACTATAACTCGGCTGGCTGGCGTGCTACCTGGAGCGGTGAAGGCGGCGGGGTGCTGATCAACCAGGCGCCGCACGCGCTCGACCGCTTTACGCTGTTGGGCGGGCTGCCCAGCAAGATCACCGCCTATACCGCCACGCGCAACCACGATATCGAGGTCGAAGATACCGCCGCCGCCATGCTGGAATACCCCAATGGCGCCATAGGCTATGTCTATTGCTCGACCACCGAATCACCGGGCAGCAACATCCTCGAGCTTTCGGGCGAGTATGGCAAGCTGCAAGTGATCGGTAAGGATATCCACCTGTGGGAGATCCCCGAGGGCGTCAAGGGCTCAAGCGATAGCGCTACCGAGATGTGGGGCGATCCCAAGTGGAAGGAAATGCCTGTCACCCTGCCGGAATGCGCCACGGGGCATGCCGAGATCCTGGCTAACATGGCACGCCACATCCTGCATGGTGAGCCGCTGCTCTCGCCGGGAGTGGATGGCCTCAAGACGGTCGAGATGATCAACGGCATTATTCTCTCAGGCAAACTGGGCAAGGCTGTAGATGTGCCCGTAGACCGTGCCAAGTACGATGTCTTCCTCAAGGAGATGGTGGCCGGCAGCAAGGCCAAAGACAGCAGTGCCGATATCCGCCAGACCGACCACGTGCACTAGCGCGTAGCACTTCAAAGCTGCCGTCCCCGATAAAGTGGATATGGAAAAAAAGCGCTGGCTAACCGCCGGCGCTTTTGTTACATTATGCCTCAGTGCCCGTTATCGGGCTCGCGCTGCCACACCCGCAGCCCCATGCGCGAAAGATAAGTGGGGATGTTCTGGTAAAGCGGGTTGGCCTCTTCAATGGCGCGCAGCATGGCGCGCTTTTCCGACATGCGCGGCCCGCACAGGAGTGTAATCGAGCCGCCATCGCCGCCAGCGCCATTGACCTTCCAGCCCAGCGCGCCATGCTCACGAGCGATCTCGATCACCTTTTGAGCGTCAGCACTTACCAGGGTGTCATGCAGGTTGCGCTGGCCCTCGGTATTCTCGCACATGGCTTGCCCCAGGCCGGCAAAGTCGCCGGCATAGATGGCATTGCGCGACTTGACAGCCGTCTGGCGCAAAGCCTCGAGCTTGGGATCGGAGGGGCCAGAATCGCGCAAGCCCTTGATAACCGTCTCATGCACGGCCGAGGAGCTGTGCGACTTGCCTAAAAAGATCAGTGCCAGGCGCCGTTCGAGCTCCCACCAGATCGAGTTGCCCACCAGAATCGGCGAGACTGCCGCGTAAGGGTACTGGAACATCTCGATAAAGTTCACGCCGCCATAGGCTGAGCAGAGCTGATCCTGGATGCCCGACTGCTGCCCGAGCAGCTTGGTCTCGATAGTATGCGCGGTATAGGCCACCTCGACCGGGCTGAGCCGTGTGGGCGTGAGCAGGTCGAGTGCTGCAATGAGCGCCACCGTCACCGCCGCCGAGGTGCCCGTCGAGCAGCCGGCCGGCGCCTCAGAAAATATCGAGATCTGCACCGCCAGGTTTTCGGGCACGTCCATATAATCGATGCAAGCTTCCAGCAGCGGATGGTGGATCCACTTGTGACGCTCCTGGCGCGGAAAGACGGCATACTTTTGCCCAAAGTTCTCGGCGTGCAGAATCACACGGTCGCCGGCGGCCTCGCGCGGGTAGACCTCGATCTGTACCTCGACATACGGGTAAACGGCAATATTGAATATCTTGCCATATTCAGCGAACCAAGTGTCCGTCCAACCGCCGTTATCACAAATGCGGATCGGAGCCACGCTGTTGATAATCCTCAGCGGGACAGCATTCGGGTCAACCATTCTTTCCTCCTGCGTAGACATAGTCTGATTGTAGCCGTGAAGCGCCCCTTTGTCTACCGCTTGCAACCAATACTCCACAGTTGCGTAAAGCATAGAGTTTGAACGGGAGGTTCAACAGTGTCAGATAATACCAAGAAAGCCTTCAACGAGAGCATTGACGAGTGGAAATCGATCTGGCTGCAGTTTGCCGAGCAAGTACGGCGCGACTCTGCGCGCGTCGTGGGCGAGACGCCAGATGCCAGCTGGTCTCAGATTGGTCAAAAGGCCGGTGACGACACCAGAAAACACGCGGCTGCGGTAGTCAAAGCCCCCGAGGACGCCGACTGGGAGACCATCGGCAAGCAGCTGGAAAACAACGTGCGTACCGGCATTGCCTCAGTGGTCGGCGCTCAGCCCGATTCGGATTGGTCCGCTTTGGGTCAGACCGTGGACGCTCGCGTACGCGCATTCCTGCAGTCGCTCTTTGAATCGAGCAACAAGCCGGCCAAACCCGAAGACAAGTCCGACGACCTCGTCGACCCCTGGTCCTGAGTTAATTAATATGCGTAGAATACCGCTGGCGCTAGCGCGCCAGCGGTGTCAGAAATGCCAGTGCAGCGGCTGTTTCGGCGGTATAATCATCGCCCCAGCCGCATTCGACCGACGCCTTGCCCTGGTACCCGATGCGGTGCATGATCTCAAAGAGCTGCACCAGCGGATAGGTGCCGCTGCCCGGGTACAGGCGGCCGGTATCCGCCAAATGCACGTGGGCGAGCATATCCGGCGCCTCGAGGATATCCTCGAGCGGCTCTCCAACCTCTTCAAAGTGGTAGATATCCGCCAGCACCCGCACCGCCCTGCGATCCACCTCGCGCGCCATGGCAACCCCTTCGCTGTACGAGTTGAGGATGTTGCTTTCGCGATGGTTTAGCGGCTCGATGGCGACCACCAGCTCATTGCGTTCGGCCTCGTCGGCGCACAAGCGTAAAAAGCACACCAATTGATCCCACGCGGCCTGGTGCTCATAGCCCTCTGGCACGTTGCGTGCACCGCCGCTGCCAAATACAACCACATCGGCCCCCAAGCCGCCCGCGCGCCGCAAGGCATTCTTTACGTAGGTGGTGATCTGATCCCAATCTGTGTTGGGGCCCGTCAGTTTCACATGCGGCGCCACAAATCCATTAAAGGCCGCGATCGCGGGCTGTAAGGCAGCCAACTGAGCCTGATACGGGGCAAAGCTCACGTCATCCTCGAGCGGCATGAGGGTCGATGCCACTCCCAGTTCGGAAAACGCATAGCCGGGGGCCACCTGAGCGATGCGGTCGGGGCTGGTGCAGATTCCGATTGAGACACTCATCTGTCCTCCCTGCTTAAAAGAGCGAAAGCCACTGTTTTTCGGGGCTGGATTTCAGCTTTTCGTAGACCACTACCATGTGCATCAGGTCTGAGATGTTACCTCGCCGTGGCGGCTTGTTTTCGAGCAGAGCATTGCAGAACTGCAGCACGCTGCCCAGGTATCCGCTGATAAAACGCGAATCTTCTGCCAGCATGCCGGGTGCCATGGTCGGCTGCCACACCAACGGGGCTGAGGATTCACCGCCGATGAACGAAAGCGCCGTTCCGGGCTGCTCGATATTATCATCAGCCTCGGCGCGATAATAGGTCAGCCTGGTGGCGTTTTCGGCCACCAGATTGGCACCATTGCCAACCACTTCAAGACGCTCGTTTGGGCTGGATTCGGCCTGTGAGCCCGTCAGATGCAGGCTGCCGACCAGGCCTGAGCGGTAATACAGGTGCATTACCACATCGCCGAGCGGACTGCGTAAATACGAAAATCCGTCACACTCCCCAAAGAGGCACAGCGGGATCGAATAGGCCTGCATAAAGTCCGTCAGGAAGGGCAACATCACCAGCGAATTACCGCGTGCTTCAGTCGGCGGCAAGGCTGCCGGGTAGCGCAGCGCAAAACTGGATGGGCTGTCAAAGAGCTCAGAGTGGATCAGCTCGTTGACCTTGTTATACACCGGCGCAAACATCCTGGGCACGTTCATCTGCAGCCTTTTGCCGCGGCTGTTGAGCCCATAGGTCATTTGTTTGATCTCGGTCAGCGACCCGCAGGCGGGGGTATCTACCCAGGTATGCACGCCCTGCTTGAGGGCATACTCGGCCATCTCGGCATAGGGCAAAGCGCCCTGTTCGTTGGCCTCCAGCGACATGAACACAGCATCGAGATGCTCCTGCGCGAGCATAGCCTTGTGGTTGGGGTAAAAGTGGCGCGCGCCCACCTGACGGGCTACCGCCAAACCGCGCGCAGTGTTTGGGTCAGCTACGGCTACCAGCTCAACGGGAGCCAGCTGGAAACAGGGCAAGAGCCACCCCTGCACGGCGCTGCCGGTGCCCACCACCCCGACTTTGAGGCGGGCGGGATAAGCCTGGCTGAACTGCACTCGCTCCATAAATCCTCCAACGGCTGCGGCTGGCACAGACCAGCCGTATTAGGTACGCGCCTCGGGCTCCTGTTCGGCCTTGAGCTTTGCTTCGCGCGAGCCGGCGAACAACGTGATGCCCAGACCCACTGCAAAAGCCAGCACCAGGAAGAGTACTTCGCGCGCGGTGACAGTGGCGCTAACGGGCCAGAGTGTGACGCTGCCCTCTACCGCATTCGGCGAAGAGGGCCACAGTCCATAGATTGAGGCGATCACCAGGCCCAGGATCACGTAATAGGTGACGGAAGGCCAGCGTTTGAGAGCCACATCGATCAGTTTAGAGATGAACACAATCCCGACCACCGCGCCAATACCGGTGGCGATCAGCACCGCCCAGTGCACCGAGGCCAGCGCCTCGCAGATACCGCCCGAGCCAAAGGCCGCGCGCAGACCCGTCACCGAGCTGATGGCGGCCATCACATCCTTGTAGATGCCGGTGAGCATCCACACATACGAGCCATCCATCCCCGGCGTAACGCTGGCCCCCCCCGCCGCCACATTGCTGAGCAGGTAATAGACAAATCCGCCGGGAGACGCGGGGTTGGTGCTCCAGCCGGCCTGCATGCTCTGGCGCTCTGCAAACTTGAACAGCACCACAATCGCCACGCCAATGAGCATCGCTACCAGGCGCCCGGGCGTCAGGCGCATATCGGGGGTTTGCTTGAGTACTGCCGGGATCGTGCCGATCACCAGGCCCATGAAAAAGAACATCGAGATGACAGGATATTGCTCCATCAGATAGGTGACGCTCTTGGCAAACAACACCATACCGATTGCCGCGCCCAGCATCATTGGCACCAAAAACGCCAGGTGCTTGCGCCAGTTTTTCAGATCGAGAAAAAAGTTGCCAACCGAGCTGACAAACTGACGATAGATACCCAGGATGATCAGAATCAACCCACCGCCGATACCCGGCAACAAGTTGGTGACACCATAGACGATGCCCTTGAACACCAGCAGAGCAACACTCCATAGTTTGGTCATGCACATGGCTCCTTGATAAGCTACCCGCATTATACAATGCCATCCCCGGGTGACAATCTGGAGTTTTTCATCGCGTTTTCGCAGGCTGCCTAAACATGCTATAATCGCGCTCATGAACGCATTGGAGCACGGCAGCTCACCGGCTATCCCCAAAGAAGACCTCCAGTTGTTGACCAAGATCAGCAACGATCTGCCCATCCTTGCCGACATGACCCGCGCCGACCTGCAGCTTTACACTCGTACTCCTGAGGGCACCTCCCTGCAGCTGGCACAGGTGTTGCCGCACTCTGTCACGCCGATCTATAAGCCTGGAGAAGCAGAGACACGCCAGGGCGAGCGCGGACGCGCTTTAATCCAGGAGGCGCTCATAAACGCACCATCACCGCGAATGATTACCACCCTGGAGGTCCGCGGGGCGATGGTGGCTCGCCAGCTCTATCCGGTGCGTAATGCCCGCAAGGCGCTCATCGGCGTGCTGGTCAAGGATGCGCACTGGCTGGCGCACGAGCGCCACAAGCGCCGCTCACGCGCCTTTCAGGGGGCGGTCGAGGCGCTTATCAACATGGTGCTGCGCGGTGACCTGAGCGGTGCCGAGACGCTCACAGCCTTTGGCGAGTATGATGGCGTGGTGTATATCGGCGCCGATCGCACGGTGCGCTACACGAGCGGCGTCGCAGCCGGGCTTTACCGGCGTCTGGGTTACCGCGATAGCATCGTTGGGCACCGCATCAACGACCTTTCGGTAGCCGATCAGCAGATTGCAATGCAGGCTCTGGCTGAGGCACGCTGTGTCGAGACACAGGTCGAGACAGACGGCCTCACCTGGAATCGCAAGGCGATCCCCATCACCGAAGAACCGCGCAGCTGGTGGCAAAAGTTGCTGCACCGCCAGACACCCGAACAGCACCGGGTGCACGGTGTCCTGCTGTTGGTGCACGATGCTACCGAAGCCATCATGACACAGCGCGAAATTGAAAGTAAAATGTCCTTGATCCGTGAGGTGCACCACCGCGTCAAGAACAACCTGCAGGTGGTGGCCTCGTTGATGCGCATGCAGGCGCGCAGGGTTGAATCACAGGAAGCGCGCGATGTGCTCGAACAGAGCCTCAACCGCGTGCTTTCGGTGGCGGTGGTGCACGAGTTCCTTTCGCAAAACGCCAGCGGGCTGATCAACCTGCAGGAAGTCGCCAACCGCATCATTACCCAGATGCACCAAGGGTTGATTGACCCCAGCCGCCACATAAAATTGCAGGTGACGGGCGACACCATCTGGCTGCCGGCCGAACGCGCCACGCAGTGCTCACTGGTGATCAATGAGTTGGTGCAGAACGCGCTCGACCATGGCCTGGCGCATCGCAACGAGGGCGAGGTGATTGTTCAATTGCTCGATCTGGGCGACCAGGTTGAGATCACCGTGCAAGATAATGGACGCGGCCTGCCCGAGGGCTTTAACCTGGACGCCAACTCCAACCTGGGGCTGCGCATCGTGCGTAATCTTGTAGAGCGTGACCTGCACGGGACGCTGCGGTTGGAGAGCGGTCCGGGCACACTCGCCAAAATCGTGATCAGAAAATCCGTACTGGGAGGTTGATGATGGAAAGAATTCGGGTCGTCATTGCCGACGATGAGTCGATCATCACCATGGACCTGCGCGAGATGCTCACCAACCTGGGCTACCTGGTGGTGGGCGAGGCCGGCGACGGCCAAAGCGCGGTCAACCTGGCTCGCGAGCTAAAGCCCGACGTGGTGCTGATGGACATCAAGATGCCGGATATGGACGGCATCGAGGCGGCAGCGGTGCTCACCAACGAGCACATCGCACCGGTGGTGCTGCTGACGGCTTTCAGCCAGCGCGACCTGGTAGAGCGTGCCAAAGAGGCGGGCGTGGTAGGCTATCTGGTAAAACCAATCCAGGAGGCTGACCTGGCGCCGGCGATCGAGATCGCTTTGGGGCGTTTTAGCGAGTTCAGGGAACTGGAAAAAGAGGTCAATAACCTGCAGGACCAGCTGGAAACACGCAAGCTGGTCGATCATGCCAAGGGTATCCTGATGGATACGCAGGGGCTAACGGAAGCGGCCGCCTTCCGGCGTATACAGAAGATGTCGATGAATACCCGCAAGGCCATGCGCGAGATCGCCCAGGCGATCATCCTGACCCACGAAGCGGGCAACTAGTCGCAAATCAAGCCGCCAACATGGCTTTTCCTTGCTGGCGGCTGATGGTCTATTTCGCTGGCTGCAGCGCCTTGAACTCTTCCTCGCTGATCAGCGTGCCGCCGCGTATATCCGTCTCGACCACATTATAGCTGCTATCGAGCCAGATCTCGGCTTTCATTATCTGAAAGCACTTGGAATCCATCACGTCTTTGCGCACAATATAGGTGCCGGGGCCGTCTTCGGGGTTTAGGTCGCTGCGGCGATCAACCCGCACGCGCACCGGCGCGCTGCATTTACTACACTTGAAATACAGGATGATCCCGTTGGGGTCGCCGACCGGCGCGCTGCCAGAGGCCCGTTTGGAGCTGGCCTTGGTTTCGTCCGCGCCCTTGCCATCGCCGCCAAATAGCTGCTTGAGTTTGTCTAATAATCCCATCTCTACCTCACTGTGCCCTCTTGACAACCTTGTCCCCTTGTGGTATGATCTTAGCACTCGCCGATTGAGAGTGCTAATACATAGCTCTCTTGGACAAGGCAGCTACGGTGGAAACAAAGAGCGTACTCAGTCGGCTCTCTGTTCATTATATAAAGATCGAGGAGGTTTGGAAAATGGCAGACGTTACGTTAAAGCCGTTGGCTGACCGCGTGGTGGTTCAGCCGCTCGAGCAGGAAGAAGTGACCAGCTTTGGCATTATCCTTCCCGAGACGGCCAAGGAAAAGCCCCAGAAAGGCACAGTGGTTGCCGTGGGGCCTGGCAAGCGCGATGACAAGGGTGCCCTCATCCCGATGGAAGTTAAAGTCGGCGATGTGGTACTCTATGCCAAATATGCCGGAACCGAGCTTAAACTGCAGGAAAACCAGCCCGTATTGGTCCTGCGCGAGAGTGACATCCTGGCAATCGTTCTGTAAATAAACTCTGGAGGATATCAATAATGGCAAAGCAACTGCAGTTTGATGATGAAGCGCGTCGTTCGCTCAAGAAGGGCATCGATGTGCTCGCTTCGGCGGTGGGTTCAACTCTCGGCCCCAAGGGCCGCAACGTGGCGCTCGATAAGAAGTGGGGCGCGCCGACCGTGACGCACGACGGTGTGACGGTGGCCAAAGAGATCGAGCTGGAAGACCCCTACGAGAA
>JAAYDC010000020.1 GCA_012729455.1 Chloroflexota bacterium
AACTCGATGCCCGGGTTCAGGTCCATCCACTCTTTGGCGTAGATGGCCATGGCCTCACGCTTGGGGGCCTTGGGATCCGGGTTTTCCAACGCCGAGGTCGGTGTGTAGGCCTGAGCGTAGAACTCGAGGTCACCCTGGAACCCAACAGCCTCCGGAGCCGCGGTCGGCTCAGTCTTCTCGGGGGCCTTGGTCGGTTCGGTCTTCTCGGGGGCCTTGGTGGGCTCCGCCTCGGGGGCGGCGGTAGGGGCTGCCGGCTGGCAGGCCGCTGCTACCACGGCGACGCCTGCGAGTGCAGAGATCTTTAAAAAGTCACGGCGCTTCATGTTCGTATCCATTTACAGATTCCTCCAAACTAGAATGTTGAAACCACGATATCACGAACGGACAACTACAGTGACTGAGACGCGTTACCTCCTTATCTGGTTAATAACCTTGTATTTCGTTGCCCAAGCGTAATTGCTGCGTGGACAGCAGATGAACCTTATCGAGTGATTAGCCGATTCAGCTAAGCATTTTTAAGTATAAAATAGTCCCTGACGAATGTCAAGCGGGTTCTTTACGGAAAAATTAAAGATTCTTAGACAGATAAAATAAACTGCCGACCAACATCGCAGGTTGGCCGGCAGTGAGGGGAAGGCAGTCTCAGCGCATAGAGTCGGGCACGCAGCTATAGGCTTCACCCTCGCCCAAAACGGCGTGCACCAGGGGCATCCACTCGCTGATGGGGATCGACTGCGGACATTTGCTCTCGCACTCACGGCAAGCCACACACTTGCTGGCACGTTTATCCTGGTCCAGACCCTTGTAGCGGTTGCGCGAGTTTTCGAGTACGTTGTACATTGAGCCATCGTTAAAGATCGAAAAGTTACCAGGGATATCGACGCCATGTGGGCAAGGCATGCAATACTTGCACGCCGTACAGGGCACCAGGCATAGCTCGTTATACTTGTCCACCACCTGGGCGATCAATGCCAACTCGGAATCACTCAGGTTGTCGCACCCAGAGCGCTTGGCATATTCCAGGTTCTGCTCGGTCTGTTCCATGTTGCTCATGCCGCTCAGTGCTATAGAAACCTCGGGCTTGTTCCACAGCCACTGCAGAGCCCACTCGACTGGTGTGCGCTTGTGCTCGTACTGGTCATAGAGGGCGCGCACCTCGGCCGGCGGATTCGCCAGCTTGCCGCCCGGGAGCGGCTCCATCACCACGACCGCCAATTCGCGTTCCGCGGCAGCCTTGAGCCCGGCGGTACCGGCTTGCTCGTTTTCGTTCAGAATGTTGTACTGGATCTGGGTGAATTCCCACTTGTCATAGGCGTTCAGGATCTCCATAAAGACCTCGAACTTGTCGTGGAACGAAAAGCCCAGGTGGCGGATGCGCCCATCGGCCAGGGCTTTTTCGGCCCAATCCAGCACTCCCATGGGATAGACCTTGTCCCACAAGTCCTTGTTGAGGCTGTGCAACAGGTAAAAATCGACGTGATTAGTCTGCAGGCGCTTGAGCTGCTCGTTGAGCAGGCGGTCAAAGTCGGCGGGCTCGTTGCACAGCCACACCGGCAGCTTGGTGGCTACAAAGACCTTGGCACGGTAGTCATCCTGCAAGGCTTTGCCTACCAGGATCTCGCTGTTGCCCCCATGGTAGCCATAGGCGGTATCAATATAGTTTACGCCCTCATCGATGGCGTGTCGCAACATACGGATCGCTTCGGGCTCGTTGATCTCTTCGTATTTGCTGAGCGTCGGCAAACGCATACAGCCAAACCCCAATGCTGATACCTCGATACCGGTCTTGCCAAAACTGCGATACTGCATTTCCTCTGCTCCTTGTTAATATCCGCGCTCTAGGTCGGTGCTGATCATGACTCACATATCATCAGGCGCCTAGCGCTCAATCGTCGCCAGGCGTTCTGCAGATAGACTGATCAGGAGAATCGGTCGGCTCAAGCGATGGTCTCCTCGATGCGCTTGACCAGGTCGTCCGAGAGCTCAGTCTCGACGGCAGCGACGTTTTCGCGCACTTGCTCGGGCTTGGTTGCGCCCGTGATGACGCTTGAGACGCCCGCCTTTTTCAGCAGCCAGGCCAACGCCAGCTGCGAGCGGCTCAGGCCGGCTTCTTTCGCCAACGGTTCCAGCCTCTTGACCTTGGCTACCGTTGCCTCGTTGTACCAGCGCTCACGAAGTCCGCCCTCACGCGCTAGGCGGCTGCCTTCGGGCAGGCCGTTATCGTACTTGCCAGTGAGAATGCCGGTTGCCAGCGGTGAAAAGGTCGTCAGGCCGATGCCGTTGGGTTCGACCACAGGCAGAATCTCTTTTTCGACACGCTCGCGCACCAGCAGATTGTACTGGGGTTGCTCGACAGAAGGCCCGTACAGGTTGTGCTCACGCGCCAGCGCAACGGCTTGTGCGATCTGCTCGCCGCTCCATTCGCTGGTGCCCCAGTAGAGCACCTTGCCCTGATGCACCAAATCGGACATGGCGCGCACCGTCTCTTCGAGCGGTGTTTCGGTATCGTAACGATGGCAGTAATAGATATCGAGGTAGTCGGTGCCAATGCGCTTGAGCGACTTGTCGATCGACTCACGGATGTGCTTGCGCGAAAGTCCGCGGTCATTGGGGTCGTCGCTCATCGGCCAGTAGAGTTTGCTCGAGATCACCAGGGTGTGGCGCGGGTAATCCGCCAGGATGGCACCCATTTGACGCTCGGCCTCACCGCGTGCATAGGCATCGGCGATATCGTAAAAGTTGATGCCGAGATCATAGGCGGTTGTGATGATTTGTCTGGCCAGTTTGGCATCTTTGATGCTTTCGCCAAAGGTGGTCCAGCCGCCCAGCCCGAGAACGGATAGTTTGATGCCTGCGTTACCCAGCCGACGGTATTTCATTGGAGTCCTCCGTAGATTCGTGTATTATGGTGTGATCGGTTATGTTGGTGTTTTCAGCCTGAACTTTAACCGCAAAGCGATGCGAGGCTTGCATGTGTGCGCCCATCACCTCTCGTGCGCCCTGTTGATCCCGCTCCAGGATGCGTGCTGCCAGCTTCTGGTGATAACTGATGCCCACACGGGGGGCTCCCTGCGCCTGCGATGAGAGTGAGATCACCTGCGACCAGATACTCACCAGCGGCTCGAGTACAACCAACAGGAATTCGTTGTGCGCGGCACGTGCCACCGCCAGGTGAAAGTCGAGGTCAGCGGCAATAAAGGCGTCCAAGTCTTCGGTATTGGTCTGCATGGCTGCCAGACTCTCGTTGAGTGCAGCGTGGTCGGCCTCAGTGGCGCGCTGGCTGGCCAAGCCGGCAGCTTCGATCTCCAGGCTGCGGCGCAGAGCGAAAAAGTCGTCCAGTGACCCGCGGCAGTTGCCCATTTTGAAAAAGAGCTTGAGCATATCGGCAGCGTGTTGAGCACTTGGCTCCTGAATAAAGGTGCCGCATCCAGGTTTGATAGCTACCAAACCGCGCTGCGAGAGCACTTGCAGGGCTTCGCGGATCACCGGGCGCGAGACGCCCAGCCTCTCTGCCAGATCGCGCTCGGGGGGCAGGCGGTCGCCGACACGCAGGGCTTCACTTTCGATCAGCCCCTGTATCTGTTCTGCCACTTGCGCCGGTAAAGATGAGCGCTTGATCTGGATATCCAAGTCATCTGCCTTTGGTTAGGTATGGTGGTCTGACCACCTGAACAAGTGTAACGGGTATTGATTGGCTTGTCAAGCCATGTCAGCCGACCGAGAATCTGTTCGACGAGGTCATCTATCCCTGCTATTGGAACCTGCCGTCGCGAGAGACGTTCTAGTAGTAAGAAGTCAATGCAGCGGATGCGATGGACAGGAGGTAAGCGATGAGGATCGTCATGATCTTGGTACTAGTGGTATCCCTGCTGGGCTGCAAATCGACGCTGCCTATGGTGCAGGAGGACTGGCAAGCCTCGATTACGGCGTTGCGAACCTATCAGGCGCAGTTTCCCTTCCCGCAGGATCTGCAAAGTGGCACCCGGAAACACGATGCCGAGGAGCTCGACGTGATGCACTATTTTACGATCCTGACCAGGCTGCGTATGCGCGCAGGTTATACGCTTGACTGGGTTTATCACTTTGACGGGATGGGCGGATATCCCGTGCTGTATGCGCGTCCCACAGACCAGGCGCCCTTTGATACCGAGGCCGAACTGCTCGCACAAATCGAACGCGACCCGTCGCAGGATCCGCGCGACTATAACAATTACCTGGAGGTGGAGGACAGCCCGGCCGGGTTTTTCCAGCTGATGGTGCTGCAGCGCGTCGGGCCGCAGTTTTTCCTCTTCTGGCACGCTGCCTATAACGACACTCGGGTCATCACCAACCGCGAAGCGCTCAATCAGGTGCTGGATAAAGAGTACTTTGGCAGCCGGCTGCCCACCACGGTACAACTGCGTGCCAAACTGCTCAAGACAGAGCCGGTTATCCGTATGGAAAAGGACCGGGTGACGCTCGAGTTGCTCGTCTTTACCGCCTGGGGCGGTTTTCATAAGGATGTTTGGGTCTTTGAGCGTAACGCGCCCTATAACATCATCTCGCGCGAGGCCGAAACGCTGGTGCCGTATGAGGTCGGGGTGATGTTCTAAGAAAAGCGGGGGAGCTCGAGCGAGCTCCCCCGCTGATGGCTAGAGCGAGAGTCCCAGCATCTCGTAAAGCGGGTTGCCCATCGTGGCTAACGGCAACATCACTGCCGCGCGCTGACGCGATGACTCGTACGCCGCCATCAACACTTCGAGTGTGGCGCGTGCCGATTCGGCATTGAGGGTGTGCGGGGCGCCCGTCTCGATGGTGGTGATCAGGTCGCGGATCAGACGCGCATGTGCGGTATCGGTCTTGGGACGGTCAGTCTCCACCGGGATACTGACGACCTCGCCGCCGTGCACCAGACGCACCCAGGGGATGCCTTCTGTCGGTGCATCGCCGTCGATCTGGATCTCGCCCTTGGTGCCGTGCAGGATGAACTTGTGATAGTTGGGCCCCGACACATCCGGCCACAACGCCACCGGTTCACTACCGATCGGGATGGCGCCGCAGGTGTGCCAACCGCGCACGCCATTCTCAAAGCAGTACATCAGTGAGGTGGCGTTTTCAACCTCACCGCCCCAGCCCAGGCGGTGCTCGCGGAAATCGGTCTGCGCAAATACCCAGCTGACGGTCAGGTCGTCGTTATACCAGCGTGCCAGGTCGATTGTGTGCGTGCCATCCACCGGCAGAGAGCTGAAGGGGTGTCCGTGCGTTTCGATAAAGGTCAGCTTGCCGATATCGCCCTGCTTGAGGGCGCGGTAAGCCGCCTGATATTGGGCATTGTAACGGCGCTGGTGCCCAACCACCAGCACCACACCGGCATCCTGGCAGGTGCGGATCATCGCGTTGGCCTCACCCAGGTTCATCGCGATGGGCTTTTCGCATATGATGCCCTTGGGTTTGAACGCTGCCGTGGTGATGGTCATCTCAGCGTGCTGCTGATGTAGTGAGACGATCGCCACCAGGTCGGGGCGTTCCTTGTCCATCATTTCGCGGTAATCGGTATAGCGGTGTTCCTCGGCGATGCCATATTGCTCGCCGAACCCCTTGACCGCCTCTGGCAGGATATCGGCACAAGCCACCAAATCGACATTGGGGATGGCTTTAAAGCCGTTGGCGTGTGCGCGCGACATGCGCCCGGTTGCGATTACTGCGGCTCGATAACGATTCTCCATGGTTGCTCCTTTTCAGTTATGCAAATGCGCGATGCATGCGATCGCAATAGTGCTGCACGTTTTCCCACTTGGCGTCCGGCGGCAGGCGATGGTCGGGGCACGGCAGGTAGCCGCCTAAATCCACCAGTGCTTTCAGGCGCTCGACCTCGGCATCGATGGCAGCATAATCATAGGCGAACACCTTTTTATCCATCCCGCCCACGCCGCGCAGCGCTTTGCCATACAGCTCGCGCCAAGGGGCAATCGAGGCGTGCCAGGTACCAACTTCGATCGGGAACATGGTGTTGACGCCGTTTTCCAGCCAAATCGGCACCAGGGCATCGATCTTGCCGTCGCAATCCAGCGAGACGATCTCGATTCCATAGCTGTTGATCAGCTCAGTGATGCGCTTGTAATGCGGGCCGACTTTGGAGCGAAAGACGCGCGGGTTGATGAGCGGTCCAGTGTTAAAGCAGATATCCTCCCAAAAGTGGGCAAAGTCGAACTTGGCGCCGCTTTCGAGCGCCATCTTGGTGCCCTGATAGCAGATCTCGGCGACGGTGTTGATGATCTCGTCAAAGAGCGGTTCGTCATCGACCATCAAAAAGGCCGAGCCCGTCACGCCAAGAAAGTTGCGGATATTGCCGTACAGGCTGCCACAATGCAGACCATAGAGGTAGTCGCGCGTATCAGCGCGCAGGAACTCGACCCCGCCCTGATCCCAACGCTGCATGTGGTCGTTAACCCGCACCCAGGCATGCGTCACGCGTTCGGGGTCCCACTGCAGCTTGGGCTTGAAGAGCTCTTCCCACTCGCGTCGCCCCTTGAAGAGGTGCTCGATTTCGGTGGGGATGCCGGTCGCACCGGGGATCTCGAGTACGATCACGCCCTCACTGTTGAGCACCTTGCGGCCGCCATCCGGCAGTTCTTCGATTACCTGGTAATCAAAACCCGGGCGCAGGTGCGTGTGCACGTGAAATGCCGAGTAATAGTTGAGGTCAAAACCGAGTTTCTCGCTGATGATAGCATCGGTAGGGTTGCCATCTGCCCAGTCGCGCGCTTCCTGGGCCGTCAGATGGCCCTCATCAGCCCACTTGTCGAGGGTCTCGTTCCAAAAGCCGAAGTGGGCGATCGGCAGGCGGTCATACGGTTGGTACTTTAAAACGGCCATCACACGTTGACGGTTGTTCATGGCAAGGTCCTTTAGATAAGCTGTGAGCACGTTACTCGCATTGAGATGTGCTGTCAACTGCTGTATGCTCCTACAGAGCGGTTTGCTAGATACCGTACTTGAGTTAAGATGTCCTCAGAACCAATGAGGTAAACATATGTCAGTCTTCGCACCGCCTCTAACCCACCAAAGTGAGCGCATCCAGCGCTTTATCCGCGAGAGTCGCGTGCGTGCCGAGCAGCCACCCGAACAGCTGCGCCGCCGGAACTATGCTGAGCTGTTCCTGGGCCAGTATGCCGACTTATCTTTTGGCGAGCGCTATGCTCGCTCGCTGGCGGGCTCCCTGCTGTGTGAGCCGATCTACCTGCTGCCCGATGAGCAGCTCATCGGCATGCTCTACCAGGTAGGACCATCCGTACCGTTGGCGCCCGAGCTCGTGGAAGGGCTGGCGCCGTTTGATGTGTACAAGGCCCTGAACGGCCAACAGGCCGCCGAAATCGAGCCTTA
This sequence comes from Chloroflexota bacterium, assembly GCA_012729455.1. Taxonomy (GTDB): domain Bacteria; phylum Chloroflexota; class Anaerolineae; order UBA1429; family UBA1429; genus JAAYDC01. The sequence continues at coordinate 7,363 of JAAYDC010000020.1, forward strand.
CTCGCGTCCGGGCGCCTCGTTCGGTCATGTCGGCTGGCGTTGGGAGCGCCTGCTCGAGCTCGGCATCGAAGGACTGCTGTGCGAGTTGGGTGAGTATCTGACAGGCGCGTGCGACGACGAGGCACGTGCACTTTACCAGGGTGCTATCATTTTGTGGCAGGCCGTGTTGGAATGGAACGACCTGCACGTGCATGCCCTTGAAGAGGCTGCTGCCGCTGCCAACGGCGCAGAGCGCCGCCGTCTGGAGTATCTGGCTGAGGTATGCCGGCGGGTTCCGCGCAAGCCTGCTGAGACCTTTCACGAGGCGCTGCAGAGCTTTTACATGCAGCATCTGGCGGTGATGTTCGAAAACCCTTATGGCGGTAACGGCCCAGGGCGCATGGATCAGCTCCTGTGGCCATATCTCGAACGCGACTTACAGGCCGGCTATATCACCTGGCAGGGCGCCCGCGAGCTCATCGACGAGGTACTGATCCGCTTTGACGAGCGTCTCTACCGCAGCGATGGCTGGGTCGAGGCCGTCACCGTAGGAGGTTCGCTGGCCGATGGCACCACTACGGTTAACCCGCTCTCGTACCTGATCGTCTCGGCGATCATCGAGCTTGACCAGACCCACCCATCGGTATATGTGCGCCTGAGCCGCTCGAGCCCGTCGGATTTTGTCAACCTCACTACCCAGTACCTGCTGGATGGGCGCAACCGCGCACAGGTTTATTCGGATGAGGCTTGTCTGCCGGCTATCGAAAGCGGCGGAGTGACGCCCGAGGATGCCGCCGAGTTCATGGCGGGCGGCTGCATGGAACCGAGCGCCCAGGGGCGTGCCAGCGACCTGAACTTTTCCTGCACCCACAACGTCGCTAAGACGCTGGAACTGGTGCTGACCGGCGGAATCGATCTCCTGACAGGTAAGCAGTTCATACAGCTGGATAAGACCCTGACCGACTATCCGACCTACGAGGCTCTGCAGGCTGCCTTTGCCCAGGAGCTGACCCGCGAGTATGCCCTGATGACGCGCGGACTGGATATTGCCAGCGAAGAAATGGCGCGTCTGCGGCCTTGCTATCTGCTTTCGAGCCTGGTGGACGATTGCCTGGAGCGCGGCCGCGAGCAGCAGGCTGGGGGCGCGCGCTACCACGATTATGGTTTTGCCCCGCTGGGAATCACTTCCGCCGCCGATGCGCTGTATGCCATCCGGCGTGCCGTCTACGAGCAAGGTACGGTCAGCGCGCAGGCGTTGCTGGATGCACTCTACAGCAACTACCGCGACCAGGAACCCCTGCGCACGCTCCTGACGCGTGTGCCCAACTTTGGCGAAGACGATGCCGGCGCCGATGAATGTGCTCGCTGGGTGCTCAAGACCGTCTGCGATGCCGCCGCTGCGACGCGCACGCGCTTTTACGGGCGCTTAAAGCCAATGGTGTTTAACTTTGTGTGGACGCCCGGCGCCTCAGCTGCCCTGGGTGCTGCCGCGGATGGCAGTCATGCCGGCAGCATCATCGGGCATGGCCTCACTCCGCGCAGACTCGCCATGGGGCGCGGGGTAACAGTGGCGATGAATTCGGTGTTCAAGCTGGATTGCTCGACTCTGTGCGGGGTCGGCACCACCATGTGGGATGTAGATGAGCGCTGGATCACCCCCGAGCTGATGCGCTCCCTGATGCTGACCTTTTTCGAGGGCGGCGGGATGGTGTTGCAGGGTAATACCACCTCAGTGGCAGACTTGCAGCGTGCCGCCGAATATCCCGAACAGTATCAGCACCTGATTGTGCGGGTGGGCGGCTTTTCGGCCCGCTTTGTGGGGCTGGATAAAGCCCTGCAGCAGGAGATCATCGCACGCTATCGCCACAGCGGTTAAGCGCAGAGGTGCTGCGGATCAGGCAGCACCTCTGTATGCGGGTGTTCAGTCGAGGTAGAGCGCGAACATGCGCAGTGTCTCGAGGGTGGGCACGCTAAAGACGACCGCGTCATCCTCCAGGCGATACGCCCAGGCCTTTTCATCCGGCAGGAGCTGCAGGGCGCGCACGGTCTTGCCGCAGGTATCTGCCCGTACCTCGATGTCGTTGACCGGGATATTGGGCAGGTCCTTCTGAAAGTTCACCAGGCTGATGATCATCCGCCCACGGTCGGGTTGCCGGTAGCTGGTGACCTCGACGGCTTTGGGTGCGCAGGTGCTCACACTAAAAGGTCCCGCCAGCAGGCGCATCCATTCCGCAAAGGTGTCGCGATGCATATCGGCAGCCTCGATCGTGCCGGTGCAGTAGAGGCACATGCCCTTGCCAAAGTGGTTCAGGATCAGGGCAGGGTGCTCGCTGGGGATGCCCGGCGGGTTGGAATGGATCGAGGCATAGTGGCGCGGGTCACTCGGCAGGGTATAGGGCAGGGTGAGGGTGCCCAACACCTCGGCGCCATCATGGGCACGCACAATCACCTGGGCCTTGTCGAGGCCAAGGGGCCACTGCACGCTGTAGCTGGGGAAGTAAGCCTCGCCAGCCTTGGTCGGCGCTATATAGGTGAACGTCTCAGCGGTTTTGCCCTCATACGAGGCGCCGAACACATCGGCGAGCATAAAGTCGCTCTGACGCTGGCCGTCGTTGCGCAGCGCACTGGCGTCGCCGCTGGCGTACAGGATGCCGCCCCCGCGCACCCACTCGCGCAGGGCGTCTGCTTCTTCTGCAGATAGTGTCAGCATGTTGGGCAGCACGATCGCCTTGAATTTGTTCAGCTCGCCAAGCGAGTTGCGTGTGAACACTCCGTAAGGGATGTGCTCCTCCGCCAGGGTGCGTGCGGCCCGGAATATCGCCTGCAGGTGCGGTGCCTCCCACGAGAGGGTCGGGTCGTCGATCTGCTTGCCGGAATCGGACGGGTCGTACTTGGCTTCCGTGTTCAGGTAGATGCCGACATCCTGCACCTGCTGTCCGCCCACAAAGCGCTCATAGGGCTTGGTACGCTCAAACACACACCTCATTGTCTTATAGATATCTGGGTTGATCGTGCCGATCGGGTCGATAGCGTCGATGAACAAAAATGCGCTGGAATCGGCCAGGCAGGCTGATGCCTTGGCTTCCAGCAGTTCGGGGCTCTTTTTAGCGGTATGGTTGTTCAGGTTGATGGCAAAGGTGGTCATGAATTCTTGCGGCAGGTTGGGGCTGAGGTTGTGGAAGAGCTTGCGTACCACCGAGCCCTCCAGAGAATCGCCATAAAAGTCGCCGCCGACATAGTCGCTAGCCTTGGCCAGGCGCTCGGTCACGGCTGTGCGCCAGCCTAGAGGATAGGTCGAGCCCTGGTGCTGCACCGTCACGCCAGGGGCGGCCTCGCGCACCACATTGGTGATCTCCATAGCAAACTCGTTCAACCAGGCTTCGCGCTTGCGCTGGAAGGTAACCCAAACAGGGTTCTCCCAGTTGACGGTGGTGGGCAACTCGGAGCCCATCTCGGCTTTGAAGCGTTTGCGGCAATATTCGCAATAGCACACATTCGGCCAAAAGGTCATATCCAGAAAGATGCCTTCGAACTGGTACTGCTGGCACAGCTCGCGCACATGCGCGGCGGAGTAGGCGCGGTGGGGCGAGTTGGGGCAGCACAGGCCATAACGGCTGGCTTCTGCAACGCCCTCGCCGTTTGGATGGCGCATGCGCCAGTCGGGCTGATGGCGGTATTGGTAGTCGTCATAGATCAAGGTGAAATAGGTGATGACTGGGATCCCGCGCTTATGAAAACCCTCCACCACCGGCCCAAAGATGTCGCGCCCTTTGAGCGCTTTGTGCTGGTGCCCGATTTGCGTGGGATAGTAGCACAAGCCCACGTGCGAGTTGGCATATACCATGGCGGCATCCGCTTGGGCAGAACAAACCGTGTCGACATAAAAATCCGGGTCGAAACGCGAAAGAAACTGGTCGTTCCAATCGGTGATGTGCATGTCGATCAGATTGCGGCGAAAAGAGTGTTGATACCATTTGCTCATGGGGATGCCCTCCTATCTCGGCGTTAGATCATTGGTTAAAGGTAGCCGTGTGGAAGTCAAGTGTCAAGGCTGAGAAGGGCATCTATTTGACACTCGCCCCAAAGCGCTTACAATTAAGACCGCTTTGAGGGCCGCTAGCTCAATTGGCAGAGCAAATGACTCTTAATCATTCGGTTTGAGGTTCGATTCCTCAGCGGCTCATCGGTGGCTGATGCCCGGATTTCGGGGGAGTGTCGGAACTGGCAGACGAGCATGACTTAGGATCATGTGGAGCAATCCGTGAGAGTTCAAGTCTCTCCTTCCCCACTGGAGACAAGCCTCCATTCCCAGCGCGGAAGTGGCTCAGTGGTAGAGCATCTCCTTGCCAAGGAGAGAGTCGCGGGTTCGAATCCCGTCTTCCGCTCAGCGCCTCGTCTAGTAGGTGCCTGTCCGCACTCAAGCTGGTTCACGGGGGTGCCCGGAGCCAGCCTTTTTCTGCCAGGTTACGAGCGATGAATCCGCAAGCTGTCTGAGGGAGGACTACATTGAGGGTTACAACCGAAACCATCGCCACGCGTGAGGTTGAGCTGACCATCGAGCCGGATCAGGAAGCCGTCGACCGCGCGATGCGCAAAGCTGCCCAACAGATCACCAAATGGCGCCCGATGGCCGGGTACCGTCCGGGCAAAGCGCCCTATGCGATGGTCGAGCGCGTCTTTGGCAGAGAGACAATTCTGGACGAGGCGATCCGTGAGATGGCCGACAGCCTCTACCGCGACGCCCTCGCCGAAACCAAGCTCGAGCCTTTTGAGCCCGGCCAATTGGATATCGAGTCCAAGGACCCGGTGGTATTAAAGGTCAAGGTCTCGTTGATGCCCGAGGTCGACCTGGGTGACTATCAGGCGCTAAAGATGGAGTCGGTGCCGACGCCGACCATTTCGGATGAAATGATCGACAAGCGCATCGAGGCCATCCGCCGTCAGCACGCTGAATACAACCCGGTAGATCGGCCGGTACAGATGGGCGACCAGATCGTCACCTCAACCATCGGCACGGCTGAGGAAAAAGAAGTACTGCGTCGTGAAGACCAGACCATGCTGCTCAACGACTCGCTCCAGCCTGAGGGCTACGCCGAGGCGCTGTTGGGCATGTCGTCGGGTGATGAGCGTACCTTTAGCCTGCACTATGCCGATGACTATGCTGACAGCAACCTGGCTGGTAAGGACGTGACCTTTCAGGTCAAGCTGACCACGGTGCGCGAAACGCGTCTGCCCGAGATCGATGACGATCTGGCCAAGATGGCTGGCGACTATGCTACCGTCGACGAGATGCGCGCCGGTGTAGCCGAGCGCCTGCAGGCCGAAGAAGAGCGCCGTGTACGTGCGCAAGAACGTGAGGCTGCTATCGACTTGTTGGTGAGTAATGCCAAAGTCGAGTATCCCGAAGAAGCGCTCAAGCACGAGATCGACGGGTCGCTCGCCAGGCAGCAAGCCAGGTTGCAGCAGTATGGCTTTACCTGGCCGAATTACCTAAAAATGATCGGCAAAACCGAGGATGACATGCGCAACGACATCCGCGAGGATGCCGAAAAGGGTATGATCCGCCGCCTGGTGATCAACAAGTTTGCCGAAGCCGAAAAACTCGAGGTCAGCAACGAAGAGATGACCAACGGCATCGGCAACTTGGCCGCCTCCTATGGAGAGCACGCCCAGCAGATTATTGACCAGATGCGCGATCGCCGCGCGCTGCTCTCGTTCTATGGCGATATGCTGATGGAAAAGTCGATGCGCCGCCTGGTGTCGCTGCTGACGGGCCGCCCTGAAGAACAGCCTGCCGAGGATGAGGTGCTTGAGCCAGGCACTGAGGAGGCTGAGACGCCCGAGGATCAGCTGGACGAGGCGTCCGAGGCGCCAGCGACCGAGTAAAGTTTGGTGTAGGGCTACGGAGGAAAACATATGTACCCGCGCAACTTGATCCCGATGGTGATCGAATCGAGTGGGCGTTCGGAGCGTGCTTATGATATCTATAGCCTGCTCCTGAAGGAACGCATCATCTTTTTGGGCTCTGCCATCGATGACAATGTCGCCAACCTGACGGTGGCACAGATCCTGTATCTGGCGCGCGAGGATCCCGAGCGCGAGATTCGTCTGTATATCCACAGCCCCGGCGGGATTATCTATGCTGGTCTGGCGATCTATGACACCATGCAGATGGTGCCCTGCCCGATCGAGACCATCGCCGTGGGCAGCACCGCCAGTTTTGGTACGGTACTGCTGGCAGCCGGCACGCCCGGACGCCGCTATGCGCTGCCAAACGCCACGGTGCACATCCACCAGCCTCTGGGCGGTGCCCAGGGCCAGGCTACCGAGATCCAGATTCAAGCAGACGAGATCCTGCGCCTGCGTAAGCGTCTGAACGCGATCCTGGCCAAGCACACCGGGCAGCCAATCGAGCGCATTGAACTCGATACCGAGCGCGACCACTTTATGACGGCCGAACAGGCCAAGGAATATGGCCTGGTGGATACTGTGCTGCAGCCCAACCAGCCCCAGCCGGAGCCCAAGGAATGACCGCAACGGGTGTAGCGGTCTGTTCGTTTTGCGGCAAGCCAGAGCACAATGTCAAACGCCTGATCTCGGGTCCCAACGGGGTCTACATCTGTGAGGGGTGTGTGGCGCTTTGCACCCAGATCCTGCAATCGGGCGAAGGTGAGCCCGGTGCCGAGCCGCTCGAAATGAGCGAGGCGCCCTCGCCGCACGAGCTCTACGAGGCGCTCAACGACTATGTCGTTGGACAGGAGCGTGCCAAGCGCGTGCTGGCGGTGTCGGTTTATAACCACTATAAACGCATCGCCGCGTCTCCCAGCGACGACGAGGTCGAGATCGCCAAGTCCAACATCATGCTGATCGGCCCCACCGGCTGCGGCAAGACGCTGCTGGCGCAGACCCTCGCGCGTGTGCTGAACGTGCCGTTTTGTATCGCCGACGCCACCTCGCTCACCGAGGCCGGCTATGTCGGCGAAGATGTCGAAAACATCCTGCTGAGGCTGCTGCAGGCGGCCGATTTCAACACCGAGCTGGCCTCGCGCGGAATTATCTATATCGACGAGATCGACAAGATCGCCAAGAAATCGGGCGAGAATCCCTCGATCACGCGCGATGTCTCGGGTGAGGGTGTGCAGCAGGGGCTGTTAAAGATCCTGGAAGGCACCATCGCCAACGTGCCCCCGCAGGGCGGCCGCAAGCACCCCCACCAGGAGTTTGTCCAGCTGGATACTTCCAATATCCTGTTTATCTGCGGCGGCGCGTTCCAGGGGCTCGAAGACATAGTGGCAGAACGCATCAAGTTAAAGGGCAGCCTCGGTTTTAACACCGAGGGTGCTGGCCGCGAGCAGCGCGGCTCGAACCTGCTACGCCAGGTCAACTCTTATGATCTGCTGCACTATGGGCTGATTCCCGAGTTCGTCGGGCGCCTGCCGGTGGTAGTGAATGTCGACCCGCTCGACGAAGACGCCCTGGTGCGTATCCTCACCGAACCCAAAAACGCCCTGGTGCGCCAATACAAGCGCCTGTTTGAGATCGACCAGGTGGCGCTCGACTTTACCGAAGGCGCCCTGCGCGAGACGGCCCGCGAGGCCATGCGCCTGGAGATGGGCGCGCGCGGTTTACGCAGCATCCTCGAGGAGACACTCCTCGACGTCATGTACGAGCTGCCCTCGCACCCCGAGTGGCAGACGTGGACGGTGACGGAGGAGGCTATCCGCAAGCGCCGCCTGGCTGGCCAGTCGCAGGCTGCCTGATCGCGCCGCCTCTCGCGCCAGTACTAGATTAGGAGGCAACCCCATGAACAGCTCCGAAATTCGCAGCCGCTTTTTGGCGTTTTTCGCTGCCCATGGGCATACCATCGTGCCGAGCGGCTCGCTGGTGCCCGGCAATGACCCGACCCTGCTGTTTGCCAATGCTGGCATGGTGCAGTTTAAGGATGTGTTTGTCGGCCTTGAACAGCGTCCCTACAAACGGGCGGTAACGGCACAAAAGTGTATGCGCGTCTCTGGCAAACATAACGACCTCGAGACGGTGGGCCCTTCGCCGCGTCATCACACCTTTTTTGAGATGCTGGGCAACTTTTCGTTTGGCGACTATTTCAAGCGTAATGCCATTATCCTTGCCTGGCAGTTCCTTACCGTAGAGCTGCAGCTCGACCCGCAGCGGCTCTGGCCGACGGTGTACCTCGACGACGACGAAGCCTTTGCGCTGTGGCAGGAGATCGCCGGCATGCCGGCTGCGCGCATTTCGCGCCTCGGCCGCGAAGATAACTTTTGGACGATGGGCGATACGGGCCCCTGTGGGCCGGATTCCGAGATCATGTACGACCGTGGAACCCAGTATTGTACCTGCCATCGTGACGACTGCAGCCCCGCTACCGGATGCGACCGCTTTCTCGAGATCTGGAACCTGGTCTTTATGCAGTTCGAAGCCCTGCAGGACGGCTCGGTTGTGCCGCTTCCCAAGCCCAGCGTGGATACCGGCTTGGGGTTGGAGCGCATCACTTCGATCCTGCAGGGGGTCGATAGCAACTATGGTACCGACCTCTTTATGCCGATCATATTAAAGGTGCAGAGCCTGCTCGGGCATAGCGATGCCCAGCGCCTTGCCAACCCGACCCCTTATCGCGTGATCGCCGACCACTCGCGCGCGCTGGCGTTTCTGATTGCCGATGGTGTACTGCCCGGCAACGAAGGCCGCAGCTATGTGCTGCGCATGGTGCTCAGGCGGGCGGCGCGCTACGGGCGCATGCTCGGCTTCCAGCAGCCGTTTTTGGCCGAGACGGTGCAATCCGTCATCGACCTGATGGGCGGACATTACACCGAGTTGGTCGCGCGGGCCGATTTTATCCGCCAGGTGGTGACGCGCGAAGAGGTCCAGTTCCTCAGCACACTCAGCCAAGGGCTGGTGCGCCTGGATGAAGTGGTAGCGCGTGTGCGTACTGCCGGCGAGACGGTCATCCCTGGCGCGGAGGCCTTTCGCCTTTACGATACCTATGGCTTTCCGCTCGAGCTGACGCGCGACGCTCTGGCAGAAAGCGGCATGACGGTGGATGAAGCCGGGTTCCGCCAGGCTATGGCCCAACAAAAGGAGCGTGCCCGCTCTGCCAAACAAACCAGCCTGGGGGCGGCGGCCGATATCTACCAGCACCTCGGCTTGGCGCCCAGCCAGTTCACCGGCTATGCCGGCACCTCTGGCGGCGGTACGGTCGTGGCCATGCTCAGCGATGGAAAAGCGGTTGACCGCATCAGCGCCGGCCAGGAGGCTGAAGTAGTGCTCGACAGCACTCCCTTTTACGGCGAATCGGGCGGCCAGGTGGGAGATAGCGGCTGGCTGCGCACCGAATTCGGCAGCGCGCGCGTGCTGGATACCTACCACCCGATAACATCCATCACCACGCATCGTATAAGCCTGGAAGAAGGCTCGCTGGCCGTTGGCGACCAGGTGCAGGCCGAGGTCGACTGTGAAAGGCGGCTCGACATCGCCCGTAACCACACCGCCACCCACCTTTTACACCGCGCACTGCGTCAGGTGTTGGGCGAGCACGCCGCACAATCCGGCTCACTCGTCACCGACCAGGTGCTGCGCTTTGACTTTTCGCACCTGCAGGCGCTCTCGGCAGACGAGTTGAGCGAGGTCGAGGATCGCGTAAATGCCGCGATCCGCGATGCGCGTCCAGTCTTCACCGAGGTGATGCCCTACGACCAGGCCATCCGCGGCGGTGTGGTGGCGCTCTTTGGTGAGAAATACGGCTCGGAAGTGCGGGTGGTTAACGTCGAGGATTTCAGCGCCGAGTTGTGCGGTGGTACGCATGTGCGTAATACGGGCGAAATCGGCCTGCTGTTGATCACGTCCGAGGGCAGCATCGGGTCAGGCTTAAGGCGCATCGAAGCCGTGACTGGCCGTGCCGCTCTGCAGTTAGTGCGCTCCCGCAACCAGACGATGCTGGACATGCGCCAAACGTTGGGTGCCAAGGCTGGGGAGGAGCTGCGGCGTACTCAAGCTCTGCTCGTTGAGTTGGAGCAGGCGCGCCGGCAGTTAGAGGCCGACCAGCGCCAGTTTGCCGAGGCCGAGGTCGATCGGCTGCTCGAAAGCGGCCGCGAGATTAACGGCGTGTATCTGCTGACAGTCCAGGTGCATGCGTCTTCGGCCGAAGCGCTGCGCGAGATGGCCGACCGCTTCTGCGACAAGTTTGGTTCCGCAATTGTGGCTTTGGGCGCGGTCATCAACGGAAAACCGCTCCTGGTGGTCTCTGTGACGCCGGATGTGATCGCCCGCGGCGCGCATGCCGGCCAGATGGTGGCAGCTGCCGCCAAGGAAGTAGGCGGTGGGGGCGGCGGTAAGCCCAATATGGCACAGGCGGGCGGACGCGACCCTGTCCGGCTGCCGGATGCTCTGGCCAAAATAACGGCTCTTGCCGAGGCCGTGCTCTCGCAGGTATAATTGCGGCATGAGTTTTATGGCGAATATCATGAACCCCGTCAAAGGGTTGCTGACACGGTTGTTCAACTCGCGCAACCTGGCAGCCAACGCTTTCTCGCGCCACAGTCTGATCACCTGGAGCGAAGGCAGCGTTCAGGCATGCATTGCCCGCTTTAACAACGGCTCTGCCGAGTTACTGGGCGTGGCCAATAGCCTGGTGAACGGCCTTGAGACGAGCGGTAATCCCGATATGGATCGTTGGGGCTTTGGCTGTGAGCAGGCCTTGCACCAGGCTGAGGAAATGACCCACGCCGAGGGTGGTACGCGTGTCGTTTCGGACCATCTGGCGCTCGGCATCCCCTGCGACCTCGTGCAAGCCATGCCCCTGGTCGTTACCCGCAATCGGCGCGGCCAAAACGACCCGATCGGCCGCATGGAGATCCAGGCACTGCTGGATCGCGGTTACTGCGAGGCCAGCGATTCGCTCGATATCCAGAACTCCAGGCTGCAGATCGTGCACAGCACCATCGGGCAGTTTCGCCTGGATGGACAGGTGGTTGCCAACCCGCTCGGGCTGCACGGCTCTGAACTTGAGGCTTCGCTCTACTTTTCGCTCTTGCCGCTCGAGTGGCTGCGTGCCAGTCAACGCCTGGCGCAGCAGCTCCTCGTGCAGGTTAGCCTGCTAGTGCCCGAAGAGGTCGCTCTGGCTAACTATATCAGCGACGAATCAGCCTGGCTGGTAATCCTGGACTATCACTATACCCTGATCGGCCTGGTCGCCGGCGGGCAGCTTTACTGGTCGAGCAAGATACCGATCGGCGAACGCGAGATCATTGCCGATGCCGGGCGTATGATGGCGATGCAGGGGCGCGAGGTGGACGTGCTGATGCGCACCTACCGCGAGGGGCGCCTCTCCGAGGAAGCCGAAAACCGCCTGGCCAGGGCGTTGTGGTATCACCTGAGGCGCTGGATGTCGACCCTGGCGCAGGAGGCGGCGGACGTCCTTGCCAACCTGCCAGAGCAGCCTGAGCGTATGTACTGGATCGACCAATCCGGCAACCTGAGCGAAGCGCAGGATGCGTTGCGCACTCAATTGTGGGCTCAGCTGATGGGCGGCGACAGCGCCCCGGAGATTGTCGAACTAGAGACGACACGTGTATCCGAGATCATGGATTGCACTGCTCAGACCAACAGCCCCGTATATACCCTTACACGGGCAACCGCCCTGACGGTAGCGCGTATTACCAGCAATACCGATAAATGGGATTGGCGGTTGTTGCAGAGTGTACGCAAGTTGGGATAGGAAATCGGAGGATCGTTGGTAACCGCGAATGTGCTCTATCTGAGCCAGCACGATACCCTCGACGCGATTCGGTCGTATATGCGCACGTTGCCGGTGGGTACGCAGCTGTGGCTGGTTGCCCCGATTCTCTCGCGCACTTTTGATAGTTTGGTCAACCTCAAACTGCTCAAGCGAGCTGCGGATGCCGCCGCGCTGGACCTGCGCCTGGTGTCCTTGCGCGGCCCGGTACGTTTGCTTAGCCGCGAGGCAGACATCCCCACCTATTTGTTCCTGCCGCTCGGCCTGGTATCTACCACCAAACGCACCCTGCGCGGGTCAATGACCGAGCGCCAGTACCAGGTGTCTGAACGCCGTGCACGCTTCTATGCCGACAAACCGCTCGTCCGAGGCTTTAGTGCCGCCACGCTGACGCTGGCGGCGACCGTGCTGGTGATCGCTATTGTGGGCATGGCGGCTGCGGTATTTGTCCCCAGCGCCACCATCAACCTGCGCCCGGTGACCGCCAGAGTAGCAGGCTACTTTCCGGTGCAGGCCGATACGCGCTTCCAGGAGCCCGACCTTGAGCGCCTGGTGATCCCAGCGCGCAGCCTGGAGCTGGTGGTCGATGGGCATGGCGATATTGCCACCACCGGCCGCTCTGATATCCCTGACGGAGTCGCCGAGGGCAGTGTCGTTTTTACCAACAAGACCGGCGATGAAGTGGCCATCCCAGTCGGCACGATTGTGCGTACCGCGGGCGAGGTACCGGCGCGCTTTCGCACCACCGAGACGGTCTCGGTGGCGGGCGGTGAGGGCAACACGGTGCGCGCGGCGGTGGTCTCGGTTGATCCGGGACCCAGCGGTAACGTGGATGCCCAAACCATCAAGGAGGTCGAGGGAGTTCTCGGCACTCAGGTAATCGTCGATAACGATGCCCCGACAGGCGGAGGCTCGTTGCGCAGTGTGGCAACAGTCGGCTTTGACGATTTCAACCGTCTGCGCACCCAACTCAGCAACCAGCTGCGCCAGCAGGCCTTTGATTCGATCAACGCCAACCTCGCAGAAAGCGAATATGTGCCGCCTTCAACAGTCGAGGTGCAGATCCTCTCCCAAACCGGAGATCAGGTGGTCGATCAGCAGGCAGAGCGCCTGGGCATGACCATGAAGCTACGCGTGCGCGCCATGGCGGTGGATGTTGAGTCGCTGCGCCTGATCGCCAAGGCCTTCCTGGAGCACCAGGCCGGCGGTACGGGCGAGGTAATCCTGGATAGTGTCGATGTGCAGCTTTCTGGCGAGGTGCGCACGGTCGGTACCGCGCTCGAGTTTGGTGCACAAGCCAGCGGCGAGTTGGGTCCGCGTATCGATGTAGAAGCGGTACGCCAAGAGATCCAGCGCAAGACGCCCGACGAGGCTGCCCAGCTGCTGAGCGAGGAATACCAGCTGGCAGCGCCGACTGAGATTATCCTGGAACCGGATTGGTGGCCGTTCCTGCCGATTATTGACCAGCGCTTAAAGATCTTTGTGCTCGCGCCCAAACCATGAGTGCGATCCTGTCCCTCGACGTTGGTGACGAGCGCATCGGTGTGGCGATCTCTGATGAGACGCTCACCCGCGCGCGTCCGCTGGCGGTGATCCGCCGTGTCTCGGGCAGAGCCAGCTATCTGCAACTGCTCGAATTGATCAACATTCATGCGGTTGAGCGGATCGTGGTGGGTTGGCCGCTTCTGCCCGATGGAAGCGAGGGCAAACAGGTGCGTTCGGTGCAGGCTTATCTCAACGGTTTGGCGGTTTATACCAGCCTGCCAGTGGTATGCTGGGATGAACGCCTCTCGACTAGCGAGGCCAGCGAACTCTTACGTGCCGGCGGCGGTTCGCGGAAGCGACAGGCCTCTAGGCTCGATGCGGCGGCCGCGGCAGTCATATTGCAGCAATATCTGGACGAACGAAACGAAAGGTTGCGCGAACCATGAGAGCCGTTCGTATTTTCCTGCGCATCGTGTCTTTGGTGGTGGGTATCTCGGCAGTCGTGATCGTACTGTCGACTGCCCTGGTGTATTTGCTGCGCGATGCCGAGACGTGCTCACCCAAGCAAGGCTATGTGGTTACCACCAATACGATCGAGCGCTCAATTTTGTGGGTGTATTTGCAGATGCATCGCGACGAGATCGATGTGCCTGCCGATGCTGAGGATGCTACCGTAACCGAGTTCACTGTCGATGAAGGCGAAAGTCTCAACTCGGTGTCGATGCGCCTGAGGTATAACGGGCTCATTAATAACGCCGATCTGTTTCGCCGTTATGTGCAATACCATGGCAGCGATGTAGGCATCCAGGCTGGGTCGTTTGCGCTGCGGCGAGATATGACGATCCAGCAGATTATGAAGGAACTGCAGTTTGGGCAAAAGCTGTCCTTCTCGGTGACCATCGTAGAAGGCTTGCGCGCCGAAGAGATCGGTGCTTTGCTGGAAGCCTCGGGCATCTGCAGCGCGCAAGAGTTTGTCAGTATCGTCTTACAGGGCAGGGTGCCGGCAGATTTTATCGGTGAACGGCCAGAAGGCGGTTCCACATCGCTCGAGGGCTTTTTGTACCCGGATACCTATGAGCTGATCAAAAACTCGCCCGCTGACGATGTGGTGTTGAAACTGCTCGATAACTGGGATAGGCGCGTACCGAGTGAGTTGCGCGACCAGGCTGGGTCCAACGGGCTTACCCTCTACCAGACGGTGATCCTCGCGTCGATCATCGAGCGCGAGGCGGTCGTCGCCGACGAGATGCCCACCATCGCGAGTGTCTATATTAACCGTCTGCGCCAGTCGATGCATCTGCAGGCTGACCCGACCGTACAGTATGCCAAGGGACTGCAGGTAGGTACCTGGTGGCCGCCTCTCACCACCGAAGACCTACAGAGTGTGCAGAGCACCTATAACACTTATGTGCACTTTGGCTTGCCCCCCGGGCCGATCTGCAACCCCGGCATTGATGCGCTGCAGGCTGCCCTCAATCCAGAGAGCACTGACTATATATACTTTGTTGCCAAGGGCGATGGCACCCACGCTTTTGCCACCACCTTCGAAGAACATCTGGCCAATATACAGCAGTATGCTGGCCAATAGGGAGTTTGGTTTTGCTGATTGATCTGCACTTTCATACCAGCCGCTATTCAGGATGTGGCCGTTCAAGCCCCGAGGAGATGCTCTCCAGTGCTCAAGCCGCTGGCTTACAGGCCATCTTTATTACCGAACACCACCGCCGCTGGGCAGCCGATGAGCTCGCTGAACTGCAGGCGCTATTCCCTGGTGTAGCGGTATACTCAGGGCTGGAGGTTACTACCGCTGAGGGCGAGGATCTGCTGATCTATGGCGTGCCGCCCGAGGTACCCTTTGAGTTTGGCATGCCTGCCCATGAGGCGATTGCGCAGGCCCGCGCCTATGACAGCTTTATCATCCTGGCGCATCCTTACCGCTACAACCCTACGGTGCCAGACGAAATCGCGGTATCCGTCGATGCCATCGAGGTGCACTCGATCCACATCCTCGAGCACGCACGCGAGGGTGCGTATGCGCTGGCTGAAAAACACGCCAAGCTCGCGGTAGCAGCATCCGACGCCCATCACCACAGTGCTGTGGGGTTGTATGCTCTCGAGACGGTCGGCCAGCAGCCCGATGAGGCTGCCATCATGCTCGCCTTGCGGGGCGGTGCCTTTTCCTTGTACTCTGACCGCACGCGTCTGGCAGCGATGAACGCGCTGGTGCTGGCGAATCTGGACGAGGTCAAGGCGCGTCTTGCAGCAGGTGAGCCGTCTGAGGAGATTGCCTCGCAAGTGGCGGGGTTTAACTATCAGTTGGTCGTGGCGCTTTCCAAGGGGCTCGCGTTTACTTTCCCGCTCGTGTAATCAGGAACCCTCGCCGAACTCGTCCTTTTCGGTCTCGCGCGATACCGGACGAAAGTCGATGCGCGCCATGGCCTCACGGTGCTTGCGGCCTTCTTCCTCAAGGTTTTGCACCGAGCGCAATAGGAATGCCAGCAGACCCAGTGACAGGGTCCCCAACCCGGCGATGATGTACCAAACATGCACCCCAAAGATGTCCGAAAGCGGCCCGGCGATCACCAACCCCAGGGGCGAGATCACCGAGATCAAGCTGTTGAACACCGTCAGCACGCGCCCCTGTACGCGCAGATCCACCGACGACTGAATAATCGCCGTGAGGGGGGCATTAGCCACCGAAACCATTAACCCGGCGATAAAGGCGCCTGCTACAGCCAGGTTAAGGAGGTGCGGTGGGCTAAACCCGATGATCAACGTGCCAATGCCAACTCCCACCAATCCGCCCGCCACTGTATAGACCTTTTTTCGCGTACCGCCCCAAATCGAGAGTACCACCCCGCCGATAAAGATGCCGATCCCCATGGCGCACTGCACAAAGCCCAGATCCTTGGCACCGCCGTGAAAATAGTTGCGCACCAGGATCGGCCCCAGCGAGACAGTGGGTGACATGATAAAGTAGACCAGCCCGCCGAGCAGCATCACGGTACGCAAGCCCGGCCAGCGCAACACATAGCGCAGGCCGATACGGATATCGTTCTTGATGCTGCCGACTTTGGATTGTATGTCGCCCGGCCCGAAGCGTACCGGTGGTTGCGGGATGGCTGTGATCGCCAGGGGAATGATGCCGATCAGTGCTGTGGAGACGTCCACCGCCATGATGCTCCACAATGGCATAAAGGTCAGTAAAAACGCGGCTACGGGCGGTGCGACGATCATCAATGCGCCCTGCAGGGTCTGGTTCATACCGCCGATGCGTCCCAGTTGGTTTTCGGGCACCATCAGAGGTACCGAGGCGGCCATTGCCGGCCATTGGAAAACTCCACCCACAGAGCGCATGAACATAATGGCAAAGATGTGCCAGGGCCGCACGTGGTTGGTATAAAAGAGCAACAACAGCACCAGCGAGAGCAAGGCAATCGAACCGTCCGAGAGGATCATAACCCGTTTGCGGTTCCAACGGTCGACCAGGGCTCCCGCCCAGGGGGCTACAAAGATATAAGGCAGGGCGCTGACAATGCTGGCAAAGGCCAGCACCGTGGCCGAGTTGGTCTGTTCTGCCAGGTGCCAGATCAGCGCGAACTGGACGATCGAGCTGCCAAATGTCGAAACCGCCTGACCGCCCCATATGGTGAAAAAGGGGCGCATCCAGGCTCTATTCTCTGACTTTATCGTCATACCTCATCCTGGTAGCGTAGACGCGGCGGTTGCGACAGTTCAGCTTTCGGCGCTGTCTTCCGTCCAGCCGCGTTCTCCGCGATACAGCTTTGTGTCGTGCATCATACTGCGTTCAGTAAACGGGCCTTCATTGGGGTCTTCCCGTTCGAGATGGTCGACCGCTCCGCGCGCGTCGCCATCCAAGTTATCCGCATAGTGCAGGATTATCGCTTCTACCGTCATCGGGATGACTGGCGAGCCGTTCTCGTATTTACCGTGGTGCGATAAAATCGCATGCACCACCCGCAGGCGCAGTTCGGCGGGGAACCCCGGGCACGCTGCGATAGCCTGCTCGACCATCGAGGCGCCGATATACAGGTGCGACCAGAGCGCGCCTTCATCGGTAAAGCCAAAGGTGAGCGGGTCGTAGGCGCGCACCTTGCCGATATCGTGCAGCAACGCGCCGCACAGCGCCAGGTCCTGATCGACATTCGGGTAGAGCCCGCAAGCCGCCAACACAATGCGCGCCACGCTCAGGGTGTGCTCGAGTAACCCGCCCACGCAGGCGTGATGGTTGAACTTGCTGGCCGGCGCACTGATAAACTGTGCGCGCAGCTCGGGATTGTCCAGGAGCTGGCTCAGCAGGTGGGCAAGGTGGGGGTTGCGGATATCAGCCAGCAGGGCATCTAACTCGGCGAGCATTTCGTCGCGCGGGCGCTGCGCCGTCGGCAGGAACTCGCTTAGATCGACTAGCTTGGTTGGCACGATGCTATCCATATTGACCTGCAGCTGGTTGCGAAACTCGCCGATCTGTCCGCTCACCTCGACACCGCTGCCAACCTCGAGCTTGTCGGCCACTGCCTGCTGCACATCAAACAGCACACCGGCGATCGTCCCGCTTTTATCGGCCAGCAAAGTGCGCAGCATCAGATTGCCGGCGCGCGTCTTGTAGAGCGTCTTTTCGCGCAGCATAAAGCTTTGGCGCCTGAGGAGCATGTTAAGCGACAGGTTGGCGACCGGGATGCGCGGAACCATTCGAGTTCACCTTTATACCGGGTTATAATCCCTGATTATATCATCCCTTACGAAGAAGGTTAAAATCCGTTACTTTGAGCAGCCAGAGGGGAGGGTTGAGCATGCGAATGGTGGATTTTATCGCGGCTAAGCGGGATGGCCAGGAGCATACCGCCGCCGAGTTACATGAACTGATCACGCGCCTGACGGCGGATGACCTGCACGATTACCAGCTATCCGCCTGGCTCATGGCGGTGCTGTGGCGCGGTATGACGGAGCGCGAGACGATCACCCTGACGGAGGCCATGATCCACTCCGGCGAAGTGCTCGACCTGCACGACCTGGCCGACTGGATCGTCGACAAGCACTCGACTGGCGGCGTGGGTGATAAAACTACCCTGGTGGTAGCGCCCCTGGTGGCGGCTGCCGGGTTACCGGTTGTCAAGATGTCGGGGCGCGGCTTGGGCTATACGGGCGGCACGCTCGACAAGCTCGAAGCCATCCCCGGCTTTAACGTTAACCTGGATATCGACGCCCTGCGCACTACAGTGCAAGCGCATGGCATTGCATTGGCCGGGCAGACCGCCCAACTGGCGCCGGCAGATGGCAAGCTCTATGCCTTGCGCGATGTCACGGCTACCGTTCCCAGCCTGCCGCTGATCGCCAGCTCGATCATGAGCAAAAAGATCGCCTCGGGCGCAGATGCCATCGCCCTGGATGTCAAGGTTGGGCGTGGCGCCTTTATGGAGACCCTGCCGGAAGCCCGCGCACTTGCCGAGCTGATGATGCGCATCGGGCAGGGGCTGGGCAAGCAAGTGTCGGCGCTGCTGGCGGATATGAGCCAACCGCTGGGACTGGCAGTGGGCAATGCCCTGGAAGTAGCCGAAGCCGTGCGCACGCTGGCTGGGTGCGGTCCGGCCGACTTGGTGGAGCACTGCCTGGTGCTGAGTGCAGAAATGCTGCTTCTGGGCAAGGTGGCCGGCACACCGACAGAGGCGCGCCAGCGCGTTGAGCAGCTGCTATCCAGTGGGGCGGGTTTGGACAAGTTTCGCGAGTGGGTGGCAGCCCAGCAGGGCGACCCGCGTGTAGCAGATGACCTGACTCTCTTGCCCAGCGCGCCGGTGATCAGCGAGTTGGTGAGCAGCCAGGACGGCTACATTCAGGGCATCGATGCGCGCGAGGTCGGGTTGATCGCAGGTGCCCTCGGTGCCGGGCGTGAGCGCAAGGGCGAGGCTGTCGACCCGGCGGTCGGCATTGTTCTGCATCACAAGGCTGGCGAGGCGGTCAGCCGCAACCAGCCGTTGGCCGCTATCCATGCACGCAAAACCGAGCAGGCCGATGCTGCTGCTCGCCGCCTGGATGACGCCATCCGTATCGGCGACGAGCGCGTTGCGCCGCCGCCAACAGTATACGAGGTGCTGTGCGCCCCAGCGCTCACCAGCTGACGAAGCGGCGTTCTGCGGTAATGCGCTCCATCACAGCACGGGTCTGCTCAGCGATGCGCTTCCAGTTATAGGTGGTGAGCACCTCGCGGTAGGCATTTTCGACGCGCTGCGTCGCCCATTCGGGATGCTGCAGGGTGTGCAGGATGCCCCACGCGCAGGATTCGGGGCTGTTGGGATAGATCGTGATCCCTGTTTCGCCGTGCTTGACCACTTCTTTGAGCCCGCCGACATCCGAGACCACCACTGGTACCCGAGCGGCCATAGCCTCCAGTGCTACGATACCAAAGGGCTCGTACAGGCTGGGGAAGACCGCGCAATCCGAGACGGCAAAGATGCGGTTACGCTCCTCATCCGAGATAAAGCCCGCCAGCATCACGTGGCGATCCAGCCAGAGCTCGTGGATCAACGACTGGACATAACTGAGCTCCGGACCGCGTCCGGCCAAGACGAACCTTACATTAGGCATCAGGTTCAATACGTGTACCGCGGAGCGTACCAGGATAGCAGCGCCCTTTTCGGACACCATGCGCCCTACGAAAAAGACCAGCTTTTCACTGGGGTTGGCGTAACGTAAGCGCACCTCGGCCAGATCGGTCCCATAGAGCACGGCAAAGGGAGCCGGATCGATGCCGTTATAGATCACATCGATCTTGTCGTTCGGAACCTGCAGGTAATCCATCAATTCCTGGCGCATATACTCGGTGCAGCAGATCACCCGCCAGGATTCATAGGCCAGCTGCCACTCGGCGGAGTTGACACGTTGGGCCATCTCGGAACCCAGTGTACCGTGTCCGCGCCCGCGCTCGGTGGCGTGGATGGTTGCCAGGAGCGGCAGGTGAAAGGCGTTCTTCAGGCGGATAGCCGCAAAGCTGGTGAGCCAGTCGTGGGTATGCACCAGATCAAAGGGGCCGTACATACGCACGATCTGTTCCGAGGCATTATAGAGCAGCTCGTTGATGTATTCGGCGCGCTGGTAAAAGTCGTCGATGGTGTTGGGGGTGGGGATCCGGTGCACGGTGAGCAACCCGTCGTTTTCAACACTCGGCGTGCCCTCAGGTACCGAGGTCACCAGATGGATCTGTACGCCGCACTCCACCAGGGCGGGCACGAGCTCAGCCACCGCTTTGCCTAAACCGCCCACCACAAAAGGAGGGTATTCCCAGCTCAACATCAGAACGCGCATCCTGCCGCCTCCCCACGTTTTGATTTGATTATATGGTAAGCGCGGATACTATCAAGGAGAACGACACGGAGGTTACCATGGCAGATTCACTCGAACAGACGCTGGCCCTTTGGGCAAAGAATGGCCTGGTCGCCTGTGTGGAGGCGCATTCCCAGGCACAGCGCCTGGGAATCAGCCCTGAAGCGCTGGGCCAGGCGATCAACGCGCACGGCGGCATCCGTGTGAACCGTTGCCAGCTGGGCTTTTTCGGCTATGGAGAAAAGAGCCTCGGCAAGCACCGCATCGTGTTGGCTGCGCAGGATATCCTGCCGGAGATTGAGGAGGCCTTGCTCAGCAACGCCCGCGATGGTGTGGTGAGCTGTCAGCATGTGTGGGCAGTGGCCAAAGCTTTCGAATACCCCTACCTGGGGATCGCCAATATCGCCGAAGCGATGGGGATCAAGGTCAAGCCCTGCCAGCTAGGCTGCTTTTAACGATCTTTGACATCGCCTGGCGGGGGATGTATCATGCTCCTGCGAGGAGGAGAGATGGCTAGAGCTGCAAAGGGCATGAATTATGGGTTGATAACCGCGCTGTTTTCACAAAGCGGATCGGCTGTCGAACGCATGCCAGTGCGTGCCCGTAAAGTATACCTGGAGCGCCACCTGCAGCTGGTCGAAGCACAGATCCGTGCCCTGGCAGACGAGCTCGGTTTTGACCTCGATGAAAGCGAACCGCCTCCTGCCGACCAGGCACTCGACCTCGAGCGTTGGGATTCGCTCGTCAGCCTGGATTACCTCCTGGCTGCCCGCGATGCCCTGCGTGAAACCATCACGCACTTACGGTAGCCGCGAGCTGTGTTATATCCCGTGCGGCATTACTGCATCCCGCGTCACGAGCACCGCTGATGGCCTCATCGCACACCCGCTGGCGCGACCTACCCGATAAACAGCGCGCGAAACAAATTCTGCTGGTCGTGTTTTGGTCGGCGATCGTCGTGCTCTATATGCTGGGTGCCTTTGGTTGGTTGCTCAGACGCCAGTATCAGAGCGCGTTCGAAGCACCTACACCAACCGTTACAGCTACCGCTACAGCTGGATCGAGCGAGCCGACCCTGTTCCCCACCTTGACGCCGGACCCATAAATCGCTATCCTTGCACAGTTATACGCACCGCAACAACACTGAGGCGGAGGTAATATATGGATATCGTCGGGCTGATGCGCACGCTCTCCAGTGCCACCGGCATCTCGGGCTATGAGTGCGCCCTGGCCGAAAGCGTCCGCCAGGCATTCCAGCCATTCGCGGATGAGTTCAGCGTCGATACACTCGGCAACCTGATCGCTCTGAAACGTGCCACGCGTCCTGTGGCAGGTGTGCGCCGCTCGATCATGCTGGCTGGCCACATGGATGAGATCGGCATGATCGTTAAAGAGGTCAAAGATGGCTACCTGCGAGCCACCGACGTAGGCGGGATCGACTTTCGCACTTTGCTTGGTCAGGAAGTGGTGGTGCACGGCGTGCGCGACCTGCCGGGTGTCATCGGTGCGCGTCCGCCGCATGTGTTGGCTGCTACAGATTATGAAAAACCCGTCCCGTGGGATCAGTTCTTTATCGACATCGGTTTACCTGCTGACCAGGTCTCAGAGCTGGTGCACGTCGGTGACCTGGTGAGCCTGCGGCGCGAGTTCATCGAGCTGGCAGAAGGCCATGTCTCGGGCAAGGCTTTTGACGACCGCGCCGGCGTTGCCAGCCTGGCCGTCTGCCTGGAGCAGCTCAGCAGCCTTCAACACAGCTGGGATGTTTATGCCATCGCGACCACCCAGGAGGAGACTGGCTTAAAGGGCGCCACCACCGCTGCTTATGGCATCAACCCGGATATCGGCATTGCCGTCGATGTGGGGTTTGGCGCGCAGAGCGGTGTAGCAGAGCACGAGTCGATCCGCATGAACGCCGGCCCGGCTATCGCGATCGGCCCCAATGTCCACCCCAAGATGCAGGCGCGCCTGATGGCGGTTGGCGACCTAAACGAGGTCCCTTACCAAAAGGAAGTGATCCCTGGCGCCAGCGGCACGGATGGCTGGGCGATTCAGGTGGCGCGCGCAGGAATCCCCACGGCGGTGCTCTCGATTCCCCTGCGCTATATGCACACTACCGTCGAGACGCTCAATGTCAAGGATATCGAACGCGCCGGGCGCCTGATGGCACTCTTTATCAGCGGGCTGGACGAAGCCTTTGCTGCAGACTTGGGTCTCTAAGGAGGGGAAATCGTGCTGCTGAAAACGCTCTCTGAAGCACGCGGAGTTTCGGGCAACGAAGCGGCCATCCGTGAGATCCTGCTACCAGCGGTCGAACCGTTCATCGACGAGCACCGCGTGGATGCCTTGGGCAACCTGATCTGCCTGCGCAAAGCGCGCCGCGAGCGCGTGGCCGGCGGATCTGAACGCGTACTGGTGGCGGCGCACATGGACGAGATCGGCCTAATCATCACCGACATCAACAGCGACGGGTCGCTGCGCTATGCCAAGGTTGGCGGCATCGACGACCGCACGCTGCTATCCAAGCAGGTGCTGGTAGGTGAGAAGGCCGTGCCGGGAGTAATTGGTTTTCGGCCGATCCACCTGATCGGGCGGGGCGGGCTCGAGAAAAAGGCCGATATCAGCCAGACGGTCGTCGATATTGGCGCAAGCTCTAAAGAGAGCGCCGCCAGATTGGTGCAGGTAGGCGACTATGTCACCTTCCGCACCGGTTTTGAGGTGCTTGCTGAAGATGGGTTGCGCTGCGCCAAAGGCAAGGCTTTTGACGACCGGGTTGGTTGTGCGGTGCTGGTAGAAGCACTGCAGGGCGACTATGCCTTTGATCTCTATGCCGTCTTTACCACTCAGGAAGAGGTCGGCTTGCGCGGAGCGCGGGTGGCTGGCTATCGCATTAATCCCGATATCGCCATTGCCCTCGAGGGCACCGTGTGCGACGACCTGCCCAAAGAGAAAGATGCCGATGTGACGCCGGTGACTCAGCTGGGACACGGTCCGGCGGTTTCCTATCGCGATAGTTCGGTGATCTGCGACAAGAACCTGGTGCGGCTCATTACCGAAACCGCAGCCGCTGAGGGGATTCCCTGGCAGTATCGCCGCAGTGCCGTGGGTGGCACCGATGCCGGCGCCCTGCATCTGGTGCGCGAGGGTGTGCGTGCCGCGGTGATCTCGGTGCCCTGCCGTTACATCCATGCGCCCGTCAGTATGGTCAGTTTGAACGATTTCGATAACGCCGTCAGGCTGGTTAAAGCCGTTCTTACACATCTTGAAGGAGGCCTTGAGGCATGAAAGCGCTCATCAAGGAACTGGTGGAGGCCTTCGGGCCGTCTGGATACGAGGAGCAGGTCGCCGAACTGATCCGTGCCAAAGCGCAAGCGGTTGCCGATGACATCCGCACCGATAACCTCGGCAACTTGATCGTGCTAAAAAAGGGCACGGGCGGCGGAAAGCGGGTGATGATCTCAGCCCATATGGACGAGATCGGCCTGATCGTCAGCTATATCGATAAAAAGGGCTTTGCGCGCTTTAACCCGGTGGGCGGATTACCCATATCAACCATGACGGGCGCGCGGGTGCGCTTTGCCAACGGCACCGTCGGGGTTATTTATAACGAAAAGGACGGCTGGGCCGGCCCCGGTTCTCTGGCGGATTGTTACATCGATACAGGCGCCACCTGCCCGGAGGATTCGCCGGTGCAGATCGGCGATGTGGCCTGCATCAACCGACCGATGGAAGAGCTGGGCCCGCGCCTGACCTCCAAAGCCATGGATGACCGCATCGGCTGCGCGGTGGCCCTGCAGGCGCTGCTCGAGCTGCCGGCCTCGCCCAACGACGTCTATTTCGTGTTCAGCGTGCAGGAAGAGGTTGGTTGCCGCGGCGCGATGGTAGCGGCTTTTGGCATAGAGCCGGATGTGGCGGTGGCGGTGGACGTGACCTCCTGGGGAGATACCCCGCAAGCCAAGCCGATGGCGATCGAGCTGGGCAAAGGTCCGGCGATCAAGGTCAAGGATGGCGGTATGCTGGCGCATTCAGGCGTCAAGCGCTGGATGGTAGCCTCAGCCGAGGCGGCTGGCGTGCCCTACCAGCTCGAAGTACTGATTGGCGGTACGACGGATGCCTATACCATCCAGACTGCACGCGCCGGCGTGCCGACGGGCTGCCTTTCGGTGCCGACCCGCTACGTGCACAGTCCTTCGGAAGTGGTTGATTATAACGACGTGCTGAACGCCACGCGCCTGATGGTACAGATGCTGGCTAACCCGATCAGCTGGTAGAGGCATATACTCGAGACGCCGCCCACCACGGGCGGCGTCTTTGCTTTGACTATCAAAAAGAACGGCGGCAGGTGTCTCCCTATCCCTGGCTGGCGCGCCAAGAGCGCAGCAGGGTTATGCCGGTCGTGGCATCTGCAGGGGTGTAGGCTTCGTCCAGATTTAAAAACACCAGCTTGTGCTGACGGCACAGATCGAGGAGGCGCGGCATGTTGTTGAGCTCGGGCTGCGACATGTTGATGCCGTAGAGGTTGCGGCTGGTGACCATATCCGCTATGAACTGATCGCCGCACCCGCAAAAGTGAATGCAGCCGCCAAAGGCATCTAGCACGCGCTGGTCATAGGGCTGAACAAACTCGCGGTACTGAGCGGTCGAGAGCATTACGGCGCTGTCGTCGCGCAGCATGGTACCCCCGCGCTGCCACAGATTCCAGTGCACCGTCCAGTCGTTGCCATTGCCGGCAGCTTTCTTCCAGGCGCGCAGCCAGGCGATATATGTCTCGGTCACCAGGTCCAGCAGGGCGTGCACCATCTCGGGGCAGTCGTAAAATCCCAAAAAGATATCGGGCCCCCACAAAAGATGGGCCACATCAAAGGGGCCCTGCAGGTCGGGGTGATAGATCTGCGTAATCTGGCTCAGCGCAGGATAGTGGACCAGGATCTCGCGGTAATACTGGGTGGTATCCAGGCAGCGCTCACCGAGTCCGGCACGCACATCGGGCACGCCGCGGTCGAGCAGCGCGCGGATGGCATCGCGGTTGGGCAGATGGTGCGCCCACGGCATCGATGACTCGGTGAGCTGCCAGTCGGCGCCGAAAATCGAGGGCAGGATGACCGTGCCATAGTTTGCACGGATGGTGACAGGATAGTCGTCACCCGTCTGATAGTGCAGGTACCCAGCCCGCAGTTGCTCGAGCAGCATCAGCTCGCGATCCTCAAAACTGTCGTTGTAAGCCGGAGCAGGCCAGTCGGCGTCTGCGAGCGGAGGCAGGTCGCTCCACACAAACGGCAGCTGCTCGAGCGGCTCGCCCTCAAAAACCGCACGAAAGCGTGCCGCGATGCGTTCGTCGCGTTCTGGGCGCGCAATGCGCTCGAATTTAGCGAGATAGGTGTGCAATGGCATTGCGGATCAGCCTCCCTGTCGTTTTGAACCAGTCTGTATTATAGCGAAACTCGACCTGATGGCTGCCTGCCGGAATAGCCAGGGCTCGAAAAGCCCCCTGAGCAAGAATAATATCGGCCGGCTGCCCGTCGATGGTGGCCTCCCAGCCGGGGTAATTGAGGTCCGCCAGCACCAGGTAGCCAGGCTCGTGTGTATTGGTCTGTATGGTCACGCGCTGGTCTTTGTAATGGGTGATCTCGGCCTCGGGAGGTGTGCCAGACAGCGCCTCGAACTGGAGCTCGCCATCCCGAACCTTTGCCTGGTCGTTGGTCAGCAGGTAAGCGCGCGGATAGGCGTCATGGTTTTGATACACCACCGCATCCTCGGTGCGATAGATCAGGCGATGATCACCCTGGCCGATCAGGTGGTTGAGCAGGATACGCTCACCAGAGGGCGTCATCAGGCGGATCTGTTCAATGCGCACGAACGCCTCGGGTATAGTCGGCTCGATCAGGATGGAACTGATGGTAAAGGGCTGGGTAAAGGGCAGCGTCGCCAGGTAAGTATGGCCGGCATGTTCGACAGGTCCCAGACCTGAGCGTGCCACAAAGGTGTTGGCGATGGGCGCCGGCGGGTAACGGATCGAGCTGACCACATCGGGCCGTTCATAAGCCCATTCGGCTGATTCAATGCCGGCACGGATCGGCATGGTGAGGAGCTCGTCGTTTGCACCGCGCAAGTAGATGTTGGCCGCCAGTTCACCGGATTCCATCCGGGTCGAGTGCGAGAGGTACGACTCGACCTCAAGCGTTAAAACGGCTGTCGGGGTTATCTCCATCGTGCGGTTGTAGGGCAGGTTGGCAAAGGGGTTATGCACGTCGTACAGCTCGCTGGCGGCATCCACTGGTAAAAGCTGCGGAATAACATAGTACTTGACATTCATCTGGTTGAGTTTGGCAGCATCGAGTGCGTTGGTATAGGCCTGGTAGCGCTGTGGTATCAGCGGGATATACAGGTTGGCGCTGCGCAGGCCATAGGTGGCAGCATAGTTGGGGTAGAGCGACTCTTTTTGCACAAACTCGATCGGCAGGATCTCTTCTTTGGTATAGAGGCGATAGAGGGTGGTGTCGTGCGAGAGCCAGTCAGCCAGCACTGGTACCGTGCGGATCACCTCCAGCGGTTGGGAACGGCTATAGGTCAGGTTCAGCACGCGCTGAAACCCATACAGATCCACCACCACCAGCCCAACTGCCAGGATTGCCCAACCATACCGCTCGATCTGGCGGGAACCGGCCAGCAGCATCAGCGCCAGCAGCGCCGCGCCGGCTGGCAATGCCCAGCGCAGCTCGATGAGTGCCTCGACATCCGGGCGCGTGGCGATCACCACCCAGAGTGCCAGGATGCCAGCCGCGAGGATCGCCGTTAGCAGCTTGCCCCAGCACCGCATCTCTGTTCGCCGCGGCAGAAGCTCCTCAAACCCCAGCACCGCCAGTCCAGCCAGTCCCAGCGAGCTCCACATGATAAAGCGTGACGGCACACGAAAGAGGTTCAGTACCGGAATACATGCTATCAGAGGGTACACCGGGTTATAGCTGCCGAGTGAGAGCACGAATCCGCCCAGTGCCATAACCAGCAGAAACCAGCGTTCGCTGCAACGGCTGCGCAGCACGCCCCATAGTGCCAGAAGCAGTGGCAGCCAACCGATGTACACCATCACCTCTATCGAACCGAGCGGCCACGGGTTGCCGCGGAACCACGGCACCAGATAAGTGACGCTCATCAGCGGGTGGAACGAAAAGCTGGTAAGGTAAGCCACATCCAGACCGCCGGCGCGGTCCGAAAGCTGCGAGAGCTCCCAGCCGGTAACCAGCTGGGGCAGTGCCACAGCCGTGCCAAACCCAACCGCCGCTGCCGCCATCAACACCGGCACCCACCGCTGCCGAGCGCGCTGCGGATCATCCGACACGCGCAGACGACGCAGCGTGAGGTCGATGGCATACAGTCCAGCTGCCAGCATCACCAGAAGCGACATCTGGGCGTGCCCGGCCAGGAACTGCAGGGCAACGCAGGCGAACAACCCCGTTGCCCAGCGCCATGAGCGTGTGGCATAGAGCTGGCGCAGACACAACAGCACCCACGGCATCCAGCTGGTCACTGTGGTGATCGAGAGGTGCGGATAATGCGCCGCAAAGAAACCGCCCAGGGCAAACACACAGCTCCCCAGCAGCGCTGCCAGGCGCCCCGTTCCCCAGCTGCGCGCCCACAGATAACAACCCAGTGCGCACCAGGCGGTGTGCAGGATCAGGGTCGCGTTGAGCGAAAGGTCGACCGGCAAGATCGCCAAGAGCAGCCAGTTGAGCGGGTAGATGCCGCCAACTTCACCCTCTGCCAGCAGCGGATATCCCAGCCCGAGGCTGGCATCCCACCAGGGCAGCTGGCCTGCGCTTAAAGCTTTTTGCAGCGTCACGCGCTGGGGCAGGTAGCCGCGCGCGGTATCACCCGAGTAGAAACCGTTAGATGCCCAAATGAGGTGGCCGAAAAAGAGGCTGAGGAGAAACACGGCAGCCGCTATGCCCAGCAGGTACCTGGTATGGGAATGCGCCAACTTCATGGACAAGCCCCCCCCGGCTGCCGGGTGTGCACTGCATTTTAGAGGACTGGCCGGATCCCGAGGTATACTTGGCCGCCTATGAGCATGCGCAGTAGCGTCTCGGGGGAACGGCGGTCGAGCAAGGCATGCAGCTCGACAATGCTGAGCGGCTGGTTGCCATTAGCCAGGAAAGTGCGAAAGACGGCATCCACAATTGGGGTGGTGGCGTCGATAAAGTTGGGCTCGTTGACACAGTGCGCGCGCAGCGCCTGCCACACTCCGTCCAGAGTAGTGACCTCTCCGGTCACTTCGTCCACCCAGTCGATCTGTTCGGCGTCATCCAGGTTGCCGAAATCCGCCTGGCAGCTTGAGCACATCGCCTCGCGGATATAAAAGCGCAGATCAAGCTGGCTAGATTGCCACCACTGCAGGTCGATGTGAAACTTGGTATCGATGGTAGGACGCTGCCATCTGCTCATCACATTCCTCCTAGGCCTGCGCGTATTGGATGACGGGATCTTTGATCGCTTCGCCGCGCGATGCCAGAGGCCGTTCAAACATCTCTTCGGGGGTCTGATAGATGACCTTTTGCTGGGCTGAATCGAGCGCCCAGAAACCACCGCCAAGGGGCGAATAACAGGCCCGCCGGGTAAGCTCAGCAAAGACAGCCACCGCACTCACACGCCGGACCATATTGGCAGCAGAGTAGATGCTCTTGGCGTGCACGGTGCGGTTGCTCGAGAGCTTAGCCAGCTCGGTAAAGACGTGCATCACGATCGCCGAGAGGGGTGTGCTGTTTTCTTCCGAGGCGCGCATAGCGTTGGCCACGGCATCCCACTTGGGCACATCGATCACCATATTACGGTCGGCCTTGATCTCGAGTGCCACGCGCTGGTTTTGCAGTGTAAGAGTGCCATCGCTCACTGAAGCTGAGCAGATCCACTCGCTCTTTTTTCCGCGCACCGGCGTAATGGCAATGTTCCAACTGAGCGGCTCTGCAGCGGACGTGAGAGTGATCATGCCGCCCACGCACATGCGCACGCGCTTGTACCAGTCTTCCAACCCGGCGATGTATCCCTCGGCCGGGCACAGCCAGGCGTCAAAAGTCTGCCCGCTGCGGCTCTCGATCAGCTTGATGGCGACATAACGCGCCGACCGATCTGGCACGGACTCCAGCAAGCGCTCATTAACCGGCAGCGTGCCGGCGTACAGGTGCGGGAAGTTGAGCTCTACGAGCACCTCGTCACTGCCGGAGGTAGCTCCAGGCACGATATCCAGCTCATCACCAATTTGCTCCACCAGCTCGAGCATGGTCGAACCGATCAGCTCACTGCCCTGGGTGCGCTGGGCCGGCACGAGGATCCAGGGGCGCTCAAAGACGGCAGCCGGCATGACGGCGCGCAGCTGCCACAGCGGGCGTTCGCTGGAAGCGACGTTGACAAAGCGCTCATCCTTGCCAAGCGCCAGGTTGAGCGCAAAGCGCTGCGCCTCGGGCGAGGCGGCCAACTCAAGGTTAATGCCCTGCAGGATCTCTTCTTCGGGCAGGGGATGCTGAGCAAGGTCGATCATTGCCTCAGCCAGGTTGAGCACCCCGATGCCCATCTCGGGCAGCAGCTCCCGCAGGAACCAGACGTCTTCAAAGGTGACAAACTCGCGGTTTTTTACCAGAACTGCCTTTAGCTTGTCGGCAACATAGGGGCTAAAATCGGCGATCAGGTCCTCTTCGCTAACAGAGTCGTCGCTTTTACCGACCAACTGGTCGAGCGGTACGTTGAGGGCATGCTCGTACGGAAAGTCGCACACAAAGGCGGCGTCGGGGCGCTTGTCTTCGAACTGGACCTGCATGACGTTAAAAGGCCCATACTTGGGGTTACGCCCCTCACGCAGGCTGAGCACACGCCCGCGCGCAAAATCAAAGGCGGTAAAGATCAGGCGCTGCCCCACCTCATAGGTGCCTTGGGGCTGGTAGATATCGCCGCTGGTGGCCAGGGTGGCGGCCGCTTCGCGCTCGTTCTGGTAGCGGTGCGAGATGATCGCCCCCGCCAGGGCTTCGATGGATAGAGGCCGGCTGGCTTCGAGGATCTGGCCAGTGACGAGGTCACGGTCACCTTCACTGACCTGAAACTCGTCGCGCCAAAACTCCAGGGTCTGTGTCTGCAGCTTTCCGGCCACACCCATGAACTCCTCCTCCATCGACCCGCGCCTGCCAGGCGAGTGGGCGAAACAGGGCTCGAACCTGTGACCTCTTCCTTGTAAGGGAAGCGCTCTCCCAGCTGAGCTATTCGCCCGCATCCCAAAGCGATCAGACACGCATTATAGCCGCAAGCGCGGATTACGTCAATGTCTCGCCCAAAGAGACGTACTACATCACTTCCGGGGCTGACATGCCCATCAGCACCAGGGTGCGCGCCAGTGCGATGCGACAAGCGGCTACCAGTTTTAAACGCGCAGCAGTGATGGCTTCCGTCCCCGGCTCCAGGTTCACGACCCGGCAATCGCGGTAAAACGCGTGCAGAGCGCTGGCCAGCTCTTGGGCATAATACGTCAGATGGTGCGGCTCGAGGTTTTGCGCGGCCAGGCGCACCACATCGGGCAGGCGGATCATGCGACGCATCAGAGTTTGTTCGGCTGGCTCGGTCAGCAGCGCCAGGTCACCGGCAGAATAGTCAATATCCGTTGCGTGGCGCAGGATCGAGCAGGTGCGCGCGTGCGCATATTGCACATAAAAGACCGGGTTGGCATCCGACTGTTCTTTGGCCAGGTCGAGGTCGAAATCCATCTGTGAGTTGGCATCGCGCGCCAGCAGGAAAAAGCGCACCGCGTCCGAGCCGACCTCGCTGAGCACCTCACGCAGGGTGATAATATCGCCGGTACGCTTGGAAAGGCGCACGATCTCACCGCTGCGCTTGAGCGTCACCAGTTGGTACAGCAGGATCGTCAGGCGCTGCGGGTCGATCCCCAGGCCCTGCAGCATGGCGTGCATGCGCGGCACATGCCCCTGATGGTCGGCACCCCATACGTCGATGACACGGTCAAACCCGCGCAGCACGAACTTGTCATAATGATAGGCAATATCCGAGGCAAAGTAGCCCGGCGTGCCGTCCGAGCGCACTACCACTTCATCCTTGTTGACGCCAAAGGCGCTGGCCTTGAACCACAGGGCGCCGTCATGCTGCTCGAGGTAACCGCCGCGTTCGAGAATGGCGATGGCAGTATCATAAGTGCCGTCGTGATACAGGCTGGCCTCCGAAAACCAGCGGTTGTAATGGATACCCATCAGCGCCAGGTCGCTTTCGATATCGGCGACCACACGCCGTAACCCCTCGCGGCCCAAATCGGCCACCGCCTGGCTGCGCTCCATCTCCAGATACTGCCGGCCTGCCTCGGCTACGATGGCACTGCCCATCTCGACCATATAGGCGCCCATGTAGCCATCCGCGGGCATCTCGGCATCGACACCGAGCGCCTGGGCGTAGCGAGCATACAGCGTTTCGCCAAACATCCTGACACGGCTTCCGGCATCATTCACGTAATATTCGCGTTCAACGCGATAACCGGCTGCCTCCAGCACCCTGGCCACGGTATCACCCAGCACGGCGTTGCGCGCGGCACCGATGTGCAGCGGCCCAGTGGGGTTGGCCGAGACGAACTCGACCTGCACGCTGCGGCCTTCACCGAGTGAAACCTCGCCAAAGTGCTCCGGAGCGCTCAGGATAGCCTCGATCTGGTTGGTGAGCCATTCTGCGCGATAGCGCATATTGATGTAACCAGGCCGTACCGCCTGCAGCTCGGCGATCGATTCGAGCACTGGCATGTGCCGCACCAATGTCTCGGCGATCTGTATGGGCGCCAGGCGCAGGATGCGCGCCAGCTGCATGGAAATGGGGGTCGCCAGGTCGCCCAAGGTCTCATCCTTGGGGCGCTCGAGGGGAATCTCGGCGAGCAGCTCACCCGCGGGCAACTCCCCGGCCTGTTGAGCATGTTGAAGGGCAGTATGCAAGGCGGCCTTGATTTCGGCGTCGGCTGATACCATCAATTCATCTCCATCCAGTTTGATCCGGTCGCAGTACCGACCTGCACGGGCACCCTGAGCGGCATGGCATGTTCCATAATGCCGACAATTGCCTGGCGCACGTGTTCGAGCTCGCCGTGCGGCACCTCAAACACCAGCTCATCGTGCACCTGCAGGATCATGCGCGTCTTGAACTTGGCCGCCAGTGACCGGTCGATCTCGATCATCGCCAGCTTGATCATGTCGGCGGCGCTGCCCTGGATCGGCATGTTGACCGCGGCGCGTTCGGCACGCTGGCGCAGCACCGCCGCCGTGCTGCGGTTCTGCAGCTCTGGAAAGTAGCGTCGGCGTCCCAGCACGGTCTCGACATAGCCGTGTTCGCGGGCAAAGGCCTTGATTTCGTCAAGGTATTGCTTGACGCGCTTGAAGCGCGCGAAATAGGCGGCGGTGAACTTGGATGCCTCGCCCACCGACAAGTCGGTGCGTGCCGAGAGCCCAAAATCGGACATACCATACATCAGCCCAAAGTTGATTGCCTTGGCCAGACTGCGCTGATCTTTGGTGACGTTTTCCGGCGGAATGCCATAGATCGCCGCGGCGGTGGTGGTGTGCACATCCTCGTCGCGCTCAAAGGCGCCGATCATCTCAGGGTCTTCGGAAAAGTGCGCGAGCAGCCGGAGCTCAATCTGCGAGTAATCGCAGGATAGCAGTGTCGCGCCCTCAGGCGCCACAAAAGCAGAGCGCACGCGCTGGCCCATCTCGGTGCGCACCGGGATGTTTTGCAGATTAGGGTTGCTCGAGCTCAGCCGCCCGGTGGCAGAGCCGGTCTGGTTAAAGCTGGTGTGGATGCGCCCGGTAGCCGGGTTGATCAGCTGAGGCAGGGCATCCAGGTACGTGCCGCGCAGCTTTTCCATCTGGCGCTGCTCAAGGATCAGTGGCACAATCGGATGTGCATGGCGCAGCTCTTCCATCACGGCAGCATCTGTAGAATAGCCGGTCTGGGTGCGCCGGCCAGTCTGCAGTTTTAACTCCTTAAAGAGCACGTCACCGAGCTGCTTGGGCGAGGCTACGTTGAACGGGTGGCCTGCCAGCTGGTAGATCTCACTGAGGGTTTTGCTGATGCGATCACCCAGCTCAGCGCTCATCTCCTGCAGTACTAGCGGGTCGACGACCATACCGTGCATTTCCATACGCATCAGCACCGGCACCAACGGCATTTCGAGTTCTTCAAACAGTTTGGTCAGCTTGCGCTCGACCAGCTGCGGGCGCAGCTTGTCGACCAGCTGCAGCGTCATGTCGGCATCCGCAGTTGCGTAGGGGGCAGCCTGGCTGACGGCTACCTGGTCCATTGTCTTTTGGTTCTTGCCCTTGCCGATCAGTGCGTCGATCGGGGTCATCTCGACCCCCAGCTGGATAAAAGCCTGGTTCTTGAGCCCCAGGCCGCGCCCCTCGGGCTCGAGCAGCCAGGCAGCGATCATGGTGTCAAACACCAGCCCTTCCACATGCAGACCATGCTGCTCCAGCACAATCAGGTCGAAATCAGCATTGTGCAGCACTTTGGGTAGCTTAGCATCCGCCAGAAGCGGGCCCAGATGCTGGCGCACCAGCTCGAGCGGCAGCTGCGGTTCTGTCTCGAGTAAGCCCACGTGGCCGATCGGCAGGTAAAAAGCGCGTCCTGGTTCGGCCGCCAGAGAGATGCCCACCAGCTCGGTTTGCATCGGATTGGTTGAGGTGGTCTCGGTATCCAACGCCATCAGGGAGGCTCCCTTGAGCTCTTCCACCAGTTCAAGCAACGCTGTCTCGCTGTTAGTGACGCGATAGTCAGCCGCCGTCTCTGGCTGGGGAGCGGCGTGTACCGGTTCAGCGAACAGCGTGCCCTGAAGTGGAGTTTCGTCGGCCGGGGCACGCGGGATGCGCCCCACCAGCGAGGTAAACCCGAGCTCGCGCAGCAGCTGCATCACCGCCGCGCGGTCGAATTCACCCCACAGCGTGAGGTTGCCGAGTTCGATGCCCGGCACGTCACGCACGATCGTGACCAGCTGCTTGCTCTCGCGGGCTGCCTCTCGGCCTGCTTCGAGCGCTTTGCGGGTGCGCTCGGGTTTGACCTCGTAGAGGCGCTCATAGATACCCTCGACGGAGCCATATTGCGCCACGAGACTGGTGGCGCCCTTTTCCCCGATGCCGCGCACGCCGGGGATGTTATCCGAGCTATCCCCCTTGAGCGCCTTGTAGTCGATCAGCTGAGTGGGTTTGAGGGTATAGCGCTCGTTGATGCGCGTTTCGTCGTAAAGCACAGCCTCGCCCATGCGGCCCTGCGGCGCGAGTACCCGCACCAGTGGCGAGACGAGCTGAAAGGTGTCAGTATCGCCAGTGATGATGATCGTGTCGATGCCCTGACCCTCGGCCTGTTTGGAGAGCGTCCCGAGCAGATCGTCGGCCTCGTAGCCTTCTTTGGTGAACACGGGGATGCTAAAGGCTTCGGCCAGGGTCTTGATCTGCTCGATCTGCACGCGCAGATCGTCGGGCATGGCTTGACGGGTGGCTTTGTAATCCGGGTAGAGCTCGTGGCGAAAGGTTTTGCCGGCATCAAAGGTCAGCACCACGTAATCCGGCGGGTAGTCGGCGATCGCCTTGAGCAGCATGCTGGCAAAGCCATAGATGGCGTTGGCGGGTTCGCCCCGCAGAGTGGTCATCGGCTGCAGGGCATAATAGGCCCGATAAGCCAGGGCATGTCCATCGAGCAGCATCAAACGGCGCGGTTTTGTGCTCATGTCAGGCCTCCTGCGGATATTATAAGGAATCCGTAGCGTTGCTTCAACCATACTATGGCGCTTGACCAATGGTGTGTACTGGTTTAGTTTTCTGCTATGCAAGCGAGCTATCAGTTCATCCATACGCCGCACGCGCGCTTTACCAGTTGCCATGCCGCCAGCCTGAGCTTGTTGCCGGATGGCCGTCTGGCGGTGGTCTACTTTGCCGGCGGTTATGAGGGGTCGAGCGATTCGGCGCACCTCTTTAGTTACCTGCGGGATGACGGCACCTGGCACTCCCCTGCCGTGCTGCAGGCAACCGAGGGACGCGCCGCGGGCAACGCCATCTTGTGGACGCTGCCTGAAGGGCGCATCGCGTTGATCTATACCCTCTCTCACAGCAGCGGCCGGGTCATCTGGGACGAAGCGCGCATTTATGCACGTTATTCGTGGGATGCAGGCGCCAGCTGGAGCGAGCAGCACACCATCACCGAGGAACTGGGTTTTATCTGTCGGCAGCCCGGATTGGTGCTGGATGGTGGCGAGTGGCTGCTGCCGATCTATGACAACCGCAACCTCGACGCTGGTAACGAGGGCAGCGTCCTGATCTCGGATGACCAGGGCCGCCACTGGCAGCGCTATGGCCGGCCGGCTGACGGCTGATGCAGGCCTGGCACAACCGTGTGTGATCGACTTGGGCGCCGGGCAGCTGCGTGCTTGGCTGCGCAGCCGCATCTACTGGAACGGTGCCTCGCCCGAATGGGCATGCCTCTATCGCGGTGATTCGTTTGATGCGGGGCGTAACTGGTCCGTTCCGCAGCGCACGGCCATCCAGAACAACAGCTCGTTCCAGCTTACGCGTCTGGCGAACGGCTGGCTGGCGTTGGTTTATAACCACCAGCGCGCGCCGCAACGCTCTCCTCTCAATATTGCGCTGTCGGCGGATAACGGCAATAGCTGGTTCGCAGGCCGCGAGCTGGAGCCCTATGACACATCCGGTGCCGAATACTCTTACCCGTCGATCGCCCAGACGGCCGACGGCTTGCTGCACATTGCCTATACTTGGCGGCGTACGCACATCCGCCATGTGTGCTGCAGCCTGGAATGGATCGCCCAGGGCAATACGTTGCCAGGATAGGGCGGCTGTGCTATTCTAGACCGAATACTCGAAGGATCAGCAAGACTCCATGAGCCCTCACTTTCAACGCCCGAGTAACCTGGACGAGCTCCAGGATGTATTGGGCCTGCATTTCAGCTGGCCTGCACTGCTGATCCAAGCCCTCACGCATCCCTCATATGTCAACGAACAGCCTGGCAGCGACGAGGATGATAACCAGCGCCTAGAGTTCCTGGGAGATGCCATCCTCAGCTTTATCGTGGGAGACTGGCTTTATAACCACTACCCTGCCTCGCGCGAGGGCGAACTAACCAGTCTGCGCGCCTCTATCGTGCGCACCGAAAGCCTGGCAGAGGTGGCTGGCTGGTTGGGTTTGGGCGAGATGATGCGCTTTGGGCGTGGCGAAAAGGCCAACGGCGGATCAGAGCGTCCTGCCAATCTGTGCGCTGCCTTTGAAGCATTGATCGGTGCGGTTTACCTGGATAGTGGCATCGAGCATGTGCGCAAGTGGCTGTGGATGCTGCTGGATTCGCACGCCGATCAAATTGAAGCTCATCGCCTGGCGCGCGATAGCAAAAGCACGCTTCAGGAACTGGTCCAGTTCAAGCTTAAAGTTACCCCAGTCTATAGCATACTGCGTACCAGCGGACCTGATCATGCCAAACGTTTTACCGCAGTGGTCAGCATCAACGGTGCGGTGTGGGGCCAGGGGAGCGGGTATTCCAAACAGGCTGCCGAACAGGCGGCGGCAGCGGCTGCCCTCATCTACCAAGAGGAGCAGGGCATCTTTCAATGAGATTAAAGCGTCTGGAACTGCAAGGCTTTAAGAGCTTTGCCAGCCGTACCATATTCAGCTTTGAAGATGGCATCACCGCCATCGTCGGACCCAACGGCTCGGGGAAATCCAACATTGCCGATGCTGTGCGCTGGGTCATGGGCGAGCAGAGCTATTCCAGCATGCGCGCTAAAACCACCGAAGATATGATCTTTGCGGGCACACGCACGCGTGCCAAACTCGGCATGGCCGAGGTTATCCTGGTGTTTGATAACACCACCGGCTGGCTGCCGCTCGAATACAGCGAGGTCTCGGTTGGCCGGCGAGCATATCGCTCGGGCGAAAACGAGTACCTGCTGAATGGTGCGCGCGTGCGCTATCGCGATTTGCTGGATCTCTTTGGCGGTGCGGGCCTGGCGCGCAGCAATTATACCGTCATCAGCCAGGGCATGGTCGATGCAGCCTTGTCGCTGCGCCCTGAAGCACGCCGCGCGCTCTTTGAAGAGGCTGCCGGCGTTACGCCGCAACTGCGCAAGCGTGAAGAGACCATCCAGCGCATTGCCGAGGCCGAACGCAACCTGCAGCGCGTCGCCGATATCATCCATGAGCTGGAGCCGCGCGTGCGCAGCCTGCAGCGCCAAGCTGAACGTGCTCAGGAGCAGGCCATCCTGCGGCGCGATCTGACGGAACTGCAGCGCATCTGGTACGCCTACCAGTGGCAAAACCTCTCAAGCCGTCTGGCGCGTGCCGAGGTGTTATTGGAAGAATGCGCTCAGGCGGTGGTAACCCTGCAGGGGCGTGCAGAGCGTCTGGAGGATGCGCGCCGTAATGTGGCAGCCGAATTGCAGGCGGCTGTGCAGGCCCACAGCCATCTCACCGAGCAGCGCACAACCCTGAACGACCGCATCGTTTCGTTGCGGCGCGATAGTCTGCTGGCCTCTGAACGCATCAAGCTGTATACTCAGCAGCTTCAAGGAGCCGAGCAGGATATCCGCATGGCCGAAAGCCGTCTGCGCGTGGTCCTCGATGAGGCCGAGTTGGCAGAGCGCGAGCTGCTTGATGAGCAATCCGCGCTTGAGCTCAGCCGCAACGCACTGGTGGAGGCCCGTCAGGCTCAGGCGCATTCCGAGACACTGCGCCGCGACCTGAGCCAACGGGTTGGGCGTGCTCAGAATGCCCTCAACCGTGTCGTGACTGCGCTGGCAGCTATCGAAGCCCAGCTTACGCAATCCAAACAACACCTGCTGGAACTTGAACGCGACGCATCCGGCGGCGCTGCCAGGCTCAATGGTCTGAAAGAAGAGACCAGTGCACTGCGCGCCCAGTGCAGTCAGCTCGAATCGACCTTACAAGCACAGCTTGCCCAACAAACCGAGGCACGCACCCGCCAGCAGGTGCTGGAGGCTGACCTGGTGCAACACCAGCAGAGCCTTGCCGATCTGGCACAGGCCCAGCGCCAGGCTGCCAGCCAGGTCGAAGCGCTGCAATCGCGGTATGAGCTCCAACAAAGACTGCGTCAGGAGATGCCCGGCTATCATCCCGGCGTACGCAGCGTGTTGTCAGCATCATCTGGGCTAAAGGGCTTGCTCGGAACCGTGGCGAGCCTCATGCAGGTGCTGGCGCGCTACGAGGAGGCTATCGAGGCTGCCGCGGGTCCGCGCCTGCAGCACGTGGTGGCACAGCGCTGGGCTGATGCCGAAGCTGCCATCGCGCACCTGAAAAAGAGCGGGGTCGGCTGGGCCACCTTTATGCCGCTCGACACGCTGCGTGCGCGTCCGGCCTTGCAGGTCACCCCAGAGGCGGGGGTGCATGGCACGGCCAGCAGCCTGGTCCGTTATGATGCAGCCCTGCAGCCGGTCTACGAGATGGTGCTCGGCAGCGTAGTGGTGGTAGATGATCTGCCTACCGCGCGCCGGCTGTTGCATCGTTGGCCCAATGCCTCGTTGTTGGTGACCCTGGCGGGAGAAACCGTCCAACCTAACGGAGTTTTGAGCGGCGGAACGCGCCGCAGTAGCAGTACTCTGCTGGCTCAGGAGCGCGCCTGGCGCGAACTGCCCGCCCAGCTTGATGCAGCGCGCGCCGGCGAAGCCAAAGCACAGGCTGCCCTCACCGAGGCGCTCGAAGCGCAAAAGTTGGCGCAAACGCGCATCACCGAGGTTGCTGAGCAAATAGCCGGGCAACAGCAGGCCATTGACGAGCAACGCGCTGCCCTGAGCCAGGCTGAACACCACCTGCGCCAGCGCGAGGCGGACCTTGACTGGCAAAGCGAGCGTCGCACGCGCGATCTGTCGGAACTGGATAAGCTGCACCGCGAGATAGAGCGCCTGGCCGATGAGCTGGCTCAGCAAAAGAGCCAGCAGGAGGCCGTTCAGACAGAGCTGCAACAGGCTTCACAGGAGGCCGTCTCGTTCGACGAGTCGCCGCGCCAGCAGTTAGCGGCACTGGAGACACGCACGGCGATCCTCGAACGCACCCTGGAGAGCCAGCGTACTCTGTTAGCCAGCCATCGCGCCAGCCAGGAGCAGCTGCAAGCCCAGCAGCAGGCGAAACGCATGCAGGTAAAAGAACTCGAGAGCGCTATCGCAGCACAGCAAGCTGCGCATCGCCAGCTGGAGGCTAGCCTGGCAGAGACCGCACAGCAGCAAAGCGAGCTGCGTGCCCAGCTGGAGCCATTGAGCGAGCATCGCACTGCGCTGGAAAGCGAGCTGCGCAACACCGAGCGCGCCCAGCTAACCTTGCAGTCTGAACAGGGCGAAGCGCGTCTGGAGCTTGACCGCGTGCGCCAGACGCTCGAACAGTACCAGCGCGAGCTGGCGGCGCTGCAGAACGAACTTGAGGGCGACCTGCATATCACGCTGCCTGCCAATAGCGCGCCGCAGCAGATGCACCTTGATTTAAAGGTCGGCCAGGCAACCCTGCCGCCCCTCAGTGCCCTGCCGGCCGGCTTGGAGGACCAGTTGCGCAGCCTGAAGGCCACGATCCGCCGTCAGGGCGACGTAAACCCGGAGGCGCCGGCCGAGTATGCCGAAACCAACGCTCGCTTCACCTTTATGCGCACCCAGGAAGACGACCTGCGCAGCGCAATTGCTTCGCTGCGCGAGGTGATCGTCGAGCTGGATGCCCTCGTCGAGCACGAGATGCTGGCAACATTCAAGCAGGTGCGGCAATGGTTCAGCACCTATTTCAACATGCTTTTTTCGGGGGGCTCAGCCTCGCTCTATCTGACGGACCCTGAGCATCCCAGTGACTCGGGGGTTGATATCTCGGCACGCCCACCCGGCAAGCGCACCACGAGCCTATCCATGCTTTCGGGCGGCGAGCGCTCGCTGACGGCTGTGGCGTTGATTTTCAGCCTCTTGCAGGCGCATCCCGTGCCGTTCTGCTTCCTCGATGAGGTAGACGCCGCCCTGGATGAGGCCAACATCTTTCGCTTTCGCGATCTGCTGCGCAGCCATGCTTCCGATACCCAGTTTATTATCATTACTCATAACCGGCGCACGATCGAGATCGCCCAAACGATCTATGGCATCGCCATGGGGGAGCAGGGCATCTCGCAGGTGGTCTCGCTCAAGGTTGATGGATAGGATCCTGCCGGCGAAGAGGCGGGCAGTTAGCTCACAGGTCCAGCGAGACGGCCTCGGGCATGGGGGGCAACTCGGAGAGGTTGTTGATGCCCAGGTACTGCAGGAACTCGGGGGTGGTGGCATATAACACAGGCCGGCCGACCGATTCCAGGCGGCCTGCCGGGGTCACCAGCGAACGTGAGATCAGGCTATGCAGGGCGCCCTCGCAGTTCACCCCGCGTAGCGCTTCGATAACGGCGCGCGTGACGGGCTGGCGATAGGCGATGATCGCCAGTGTTTCCATGGCAGCTGCTGAAAGCTTGCCGATGGTTTCCACGCCCAGGTACTGCTCCACCACTGCGCTGCACTCAGGGGCGGTCGTCAGCTGCACGATCGTGCCGTTGCGCTGCACGCGCAGACCGTGTTCGCATAGCGCTGCCTCAAGCTGCTGCAAGGCCTCGATAACAGACGGCTCGTCGCTTTCCAAAATACGTACCAGCTCGGCCACGCTCAAGGGGCTATCCGCCACAAAAAGCAGGGCTTCGATGTTGCGCATCAGGTCACTGTGAGGCACACGTACTCCTAGCAGACTGTAATTGGTAGTAACGGTTTCTCTGATGGGCTGTCAGGCGCCAGCTTGATTAATGTCCTGTCTGTGTTAGCGCTGCATCGCATCAACTGTCGCGAGCAAACACCCAGTTGGCCTTGGATTTACTCGCTCGCAATACCAACGATTCGCTCCCCAATGTATAACAGCTCCAGGCTGCCTCTTGGAGAGCGAATCGCTGTAGATTACATCGGGAATCGACTAGACCGTTGGGTCAGCCGGGGGCTCAGGTGGTGCCGACGGCGGAACCTCGCTTGGCGGTGTTACCGCCACGGACGCTACCGCTGCAGCGGGTCCCTTTGGATACGGCGCCTGAGTGACTTTGATGGCCACCTTGTTGCGGATCTTTAATCCCAGCTGGGTCTCGATGATATCTGTGGCGATCTTGGCCACCTGGTCAGTAATGGAAACGATGTTGGCGCCCGGGCTGACATCCAATTCGACCGCCACTTCTACATCCTTGCCGCGGCTGCGCACACGCGGTCGCACGGTGCGAACGTTGGGCAGCTCGTCGATGCGATACTCTAGGCTCTTGGAGATCGACTGGATGCTCATCCACGTGTCGCTGTTACCAGTCCCCTGCACGCGGGCTACCCGTAGTTTGGGTCGGCGTACCTCCAAGAACAGTAGCAGCACCAGTAGGGCGATCGCGATCACCGAGCCGATCACCAGGTAGAGCCAAAAGGTGCCGTCGAAGATGCGTTCCTGCAGCATGGCGACGGCGCCGGCCAGGAACACAACCACCTCTACTGGGCGCACCAAAAAGAACACGATCAGTCCGATCAGTAACAAGATCAGCAAAACCATCACAACACGGTTAAAGATGTTCATATACTTGCTCCTTGATCACATCCAGCCACTGAACCCCATTATAGGCGAGCCGCGAATGCGTGTCTAGATTCTATATGCACAATTAAGTCAGGATCGCGACCTCGTAAGCCGGCAGCTCTAGGACGCCGCTTACCGTTTTACCGCTGATCAGCTCGCGCATCTCGCCATTCAGCACATACTGCACCGGCGAGGCGCTGTGGTTGAGCACAAAGGTGAGCGTCTTGCCATCCAGCACCCGCTGGGTGACTTCGAGCCCCTCCGGCAGTTCGTCCGCGCATGCAACGCCCGCCTCGCTCAGCATCCAGGAGAACAGCTTGCATAGATCGGGTGTCTCCAGCATGGTACCCAGGTAGTAGGCTTGTCCGCTGCGGTACTTACTGCGGGTCAGCGCAGGTTGGCCAGCGTAATAATCCGACGTATAGCGCGCCAGCACCTCGGTCCCTCTTTTCGGTGCCAGCACATCGCACCAGGTCGAGCCGTTCATGCGCACGCCCTGCAGGGCGGGGGCATCGATCTCGAGGGCGATACCGTTCGAGTTATTGACCCCGATAGCGTCATATTCCTCGATCTCGAGCCCGAACAGATCCGCCAGCAGCCCCGGTAGCGGTTCACTGCTGACACGGTTGGAGGTATCTTTAACGCCGCTGCACGCGCCCAGCCATAGCGTCCCGCCCTTGGCCACATAACCGCACAGGTTTTCAGCCAGCGCGTCATCCACCAGGTGCAGGATCGGTGCTACCACCGCCTTGTAGGGCGTCAGGTCGGCATCCGGCGGCACGATATCGATGGCTACCCCCAACCGATGCAGAGCGCGATAGGAGGCCGTCATGATCCAGTTAAAGGTCAGGCCCTGTGCGCCGGGCTGCAGGCGCAGCGTGCGCGAATCGTCATAGTTGAGGATCATCGCCACCTGCTTGGGCGACATGCCGCCGGTCAAAGTGTTGCTGATCCTGGCCAGCTCCTGGCCCATTTGCTGCACTTCCCTGTAGCGTCGGCGCGGCTGCCCGTGGTGCTCCAGGATGCCGTGCCAGTATTCCTCGGTATTGTAGCGGCAGCTGCGCCACCTGAAAAAGACGATCCCATCTGCGCCGTGCGCAATGCCCTGGTAAGCCCATAACCGCAATTACCCGGGCTTGGGCTGACGGCTCATTACCTGCCAGCCGCTAGGTCCAGCCTGCTATTCCATCACCCAAAACGGCGTGTCTTTTATACCGCGCATGGTAGCGTGGTTGAGGGCGATATGAGCCGGGTCGTCGGCCTGAAAGATGGGATAGTTATCCCACGAAACGAAATCCAGCTCGCGTGCCAAGTGAAAGTAGTCGATCTCTTGAAAGTTATAGCCCATCAGGTTGTGAGTGATGCGCTGCCGGGCGGGAACCAATGTGCGCAGTACATCGATCTACTCCTGCTGAAACGAGACCCACTGGTCCGATGAAAAGCGCCAATAATCCAGTTCCAGGCTGGGGTTGGAGACTCCCGTCGAATCAAGCGGCACCGGGATCTGCGACCAGCTGCTATAGTCGTGGCTCCAGAAATGCGTGCCCCACGCATCTGCCAGAGCCTCAAGGGTGCCATAGCGCGCCTGCAGCCAGATCTGGAAGGCCGCGCGGCACTGCCCGCAATAGCAGCGCGCGTGGTGGCAGCCGAACTCGTTATCCAGCTGCCAGCCGATCACAGCCGGGTTATCGGCATAGTGCTCTGCCATGACGCGCGTGATTTCACGCGAAAGGCGCCGATAGGTGGGGCTGGTGGGGCAGTATTGGCGCCGTTCCCCAAAGGTGAGCGGATGCCCATTACGTTCCCACAGCATTATGTCTGGATAGGCAGCACACAACCAAGCCGGTGGAGCCGCCGTCGGTGTACCCAGCACGCACTGGATGCCGCGCGCCGTCAGCGTTTCGATGGCGCGGTCGAGCCAATCCCAGTGGTACTCTCCCTGGTGCGGTTCAAAGAGCGACCAGGCAAACTCGC
The DNA here is from genome assembly GCA_012729455.1 of Chloroflexota bacterium. Taxonomy (GTDB): domain Bacteria; phylum Chloroflexota; class Anaerolineae; order UBA1429; family UBA1429; genus JAAYDC01. Next base: position 51,494 of record JAAYDC010000020.1, read on the forward strand.
CCATACGCACCACGTTCAGGCCGGCTTCCTGCATCAGGCGAGCGTCGGTTTCCCAGCGTTCCTCGGCCAGTGTTCCGGATAGTAGTCTGCTCCAAAGTACATGCCGCCACCTCACAAAAAGCCCTCTCTTTACAGAGAGGGCAGGTTGTTTGCGTTACAGCGCCCGCAGGAATGCGATCGCCTGCTGGATATCGCCGATCGGGTCGGGGCCGACCTCGCGCTCGATGGTATAAAAGCCGTCGTAGCCAAAGCTGCGCAGCTTGCCCACGTACCACGGAAAGTCGACATCGCCCTGACCAAGGGGCACCTCGAGCTTGCCCTTGGCATCTTTGGCGTGCGTATGCACGATGTAGGGGCGCAGGGCATCCACTGCGGCGCGATGGTCATAGCCATAAATGATAAAGTTTGCCGGATCAAAGTTCACGCGAATTGCACGCGTCTTCAAGCTCTCGATCAGGCTCACCAGGGTCACGCCCTCTTCGGGGCCGGTTTCGGTGGCCAGCACAGCACCCACCGAGTCGGCATAGGCACCCACTTCTTCCAGGGCTTTGACCAGCACACCCCAAACCGGGTCGTTTTTATCGGCGGGGACATGGCCGATGTGGGTGGTGATGATCGTAGTGCCCAGGTCGAGCGCCAGGTCGATGTTGGCTTTGATACGCGGGATCAGGTCGCGGTTCTTGGCTTCATCCACCAGCCCCTGGCCAAAATCGCTGCAGGTGGCGCTGAGGGTCAGGCCCAGATCGGCCAACAGCTTGGCCACATCTGCGCGCTTTTCCTTGGGCAGATTTTCCGGCGAGAGCGGGCCGCTGGTGGTATAGAACTGCACGCCATCAGCGCCGATCTCGGCGGCCTTTTTCATGCCATCCCACACACCCAAACCCATGTTGTCGGCAAAGACTCCAACTTTCAAGCCCTGCATACGTCTCCTTTGTCGGTTATGGTTCGTGACTATTATACTTGGTCAGCGTTTGCCGTAAAGCGCCTGTCAAAGAGCAGCACCAGCAATGCTACCATGCCAAACAGGGCGCCCGAGATCAGAAAGACGGCGCGGTCGGTCGAGATAATCAGCAGATACGAGCCCAGCATGGGTCCCAGAGCCGTGCCGATCGACCCGGCGCTGGTGGAAAGACCGATCGTGACGCCAGCCTGGTCGAGCGGTGCCGAGTTGACCACCATGGCGTTGATGCTGGATGCCAACCCGCCCTGGAAGATGCCCTGCACCACGCGCAGGACGCCCAGTACCAGCACGCTCGCGGCAAAGCCCTGCGGCAGATACATGAGCGCCATCCCCAGCGCGCAGATGAAAACCGTACGCGCATATCCGACGTGGTCGCTTATGCGCCCCACCACCAGAGCGGCAACCGCAGCACTGAGCGCAAAGACCCCCGAGATGGTACCGGCGGTAGATGCCAGTCGCGAGCTATCGCTCACCAGGCGCTGGATCGTGAGCGGCAGGACCGGCCCGAGCAGCCCAAGGGTCAGGTTGATCACCAGCACGATGGCTGTCAGGCGCAGAAGCGGGCCCGTCTGCAGGAGCGCCCGGAAGCCCGACAGCGCTGGCGTGTGCGTGCGCGGCTGAGGTGCCGCTTTGAGATGCGGTTCGCGCGTCAACACGGCCACGATCAGGAGTGAAACCCCCGCCAGCACCGCGGCTGCAAAAAAGACCGAGCGGTAGCTCCAGGCATCCGCCACATAGCCACCGATCATCGGCCCCAACGACGCGCCGATAAAGACGGCGGTCTGCACCAATCCAAGGCCATACGCCAGGCGGTCCTTGGGCGAGCCCACCGCCACCAGAGCGGAAGCAGCTGCCGGTGTGCCAGTGAAAAAGCCCTGAATCATGCGCAGCACCAGCAGCTGCTGTGGGGTGCGTGCCAAGCCCATCAGCACCAGGACGGTGGTGGTGGCGATCATAGAGCGCACCAGCATCATCTTGCGGCCAAAGCGGTCGCCCAGGAACCCCCAGATGGGGGTGGCGATGGCAAAGGCCACCGCACCGGTCGCCTGATAGATGCCCGTCCAGCGCGCTACCTCGTTGAGGTCGGTGATGCCCATCTGCTGGATATAGTAGGGCACCAGGATCAGGGCCGCGTTGAATGCCAGGATGGTCAGCAGTTCGGCAGCGACGATCGCCCACAGGTTGATCTGCCACTGCTCCAGACGCCTAAAGCGCATTGGTCTGCGCCCCGCGCATCAGATACCGCCTGGCCGCGGCAATGTAGCGCGGCCAGGTGAGGGATCGATCAGAGTTGGTTATCGCCGGCATGCAGTTCGCGTTCACCCTGCGGAGTAACCAGACTGCCCGTCACCCCATCCGGCAGCGTGATGCTGCCCTGCAACCCATTGCCAGCCTTGTGCAGGTCAAAGCGCACCTCTCCGCCGGCAATGTGCGGGAAGGCTCCCCTGATGCTATTCAACGGACCCAGCTGCGGTTGGATACGCAGCCTTGCAGCCCCGGGCGCGACCGGCTTGGCACCAAAGATCGAGGTAAAGTAATGATAGATCGGGTGGGCGCCCCAGGCGTGGCAATCCGAGCGCGAGGGCTCGGGCGATTCCAGCACTGTTTTGAACCCCTGCTTGGCCAGATCGAACCAGAAATCCAGCCCCTTGATCAGGGCATCCATCTCGCCTACCTTGGCGTATGCCTCGAACAGATAGTGGCTAAAGTAAACTGTGCAGCGCGCTATGTCAGCGCTCAGCAGGTTGCGCACCATCATGGCCTGGCGCTCAGCATCCAGTGTATCGGTAAGGATCGCCAGCGCCTGGACATGCTCAGAGTAGAGCGTATGGTTGGGGTCGTCCGCCAGCAGACCGCGCGAGGCATCCCAGAAGGTATCGGCTATGGCGCGCTTGAGGCGGCCGGCAACTTCTCCCCAATGTGCTGCCAGGTGGCTGTGGCCAAAGGTCTCGTGCAGGCTGACCCCGCGCTGCAGGGCGTAGAGATAGATCAGGTTGAGCAGCGCCGAATAACCGCTCACGCCCTCGGGCGGGATGCCGGCGCTCCAGGTGGGCACCCAGTCACAAAAGTTCCAGCCGCGCGGAGCGATCATCAGCCCGTTGGGCTGCAGATACTGCGCCAGCCCGGCCAGCACGGCGTCCACGCCCAAGAGCGATTTTTTGACGATCTCACTGTCGCCGCGCCACATCATCAGGTCGTGCACCATCGCCACCCACCAGGCCGAAAAGCCCGGGATGACCTGCGGGATCTGCGAGGGATAGCGGCTCTTGGTCAGGCCATCCGCCGCGCGCGACCAGTCGAACAGCTGCACCGATTTTTCCGGCAACAGGCAATCCGCGTCCGTCAGATAGGTGACCAGCACCTCTAAACGGCCGTCGCCGGCATACATCAGCTGCTCGTAAAAGGGACAATCCATATAGGTCTCGTGCGAGCACATCTGCAGGGTGCGGAACATCATCGGGATGGTGCTGGCCAGGCGCGCGTCGTTGGCCTCAAAGCGCGCCTTGTTCTCGAGCGGGTAGCGCTCTTCGCGCCATACCAGGCGTTCGATCGTCAGCGCATCCTCCGCCGTGGCGATGTTTATCTCGACATAACGCCCGCAGCGCCACCACAGGGTGTCGTACACGCGCCGCTGACCACCTTCGAACACAAAACGGTCGTGCGGGCCGATGAAGATCTTGTTGGCGACCTCGTCGCGGTTGCCCTTGTGCATGTGGTGGCCTTCGCCGGGCTCAAAGAGGCCCTCCGCCCAGCCCATACGCAGCATCGCGCCATTACCGCCGCTGGTCTCGAGCTCTGGGAAGGCGCAGTAATAGTCGCCCAGGTCGATGATCAGCCGTTGCGAGCTGCCGGCTGGCACCTTTAGCGAGCCTTTTCCCTCCAGCAGGACTTGCCACTCGGCGGCCAGTCCGACCTGATGCCGATCGAGCAGCACGACTGCTTCGCCGGCATCCGGCGATTCAGCCTGGCGCACGGTCCCGAGCTGGCGCGGCACTTCGATCATCGCCGGCAGCTGCGCGCTCACCAGGAAGGGAGCGCTTAACCGGTCGGCCGTCTCGAGTCCATAATACGGATTGTGGTTGCCGCCCACCGGTACACGCAGCTTGGCCGCAGCTTGCCAATCGCCGGGCGCCTGCGCGTCGTGCTGCCAGCCCCACGGCAACTGCGACCCTTCCGTCAGGAAGGACCATCCCACCACAAAATAGGCGCGGATGTTAACCGGCTCCTGGGTAAAGGTGTTCATGCGGCAAACCTGCCACTCGGCGGCACCCGTCGAAAGCAGCTCGGTGTAGGGCGCCTCTGCCATCAGCAGAAAGCCTGGCACGAGCGTCATTTGTGCCATGGGTGAGCCGTCACGCGGCAACCACCAGGCGCGTACCGCCAGCAGGTGGTCGCCGGCATCCAGCTTGAGTTCATAGGTCTCGAACGACCAATGCGCCGGATCGCCGCGTTCGGGTCCACGCCCCTGGCGCACACCGTCGCAAAAGAACTCATAGCGCTGATCGGCCGAGAGGTGTACGCGGATCGTGGCGGCTTTATCCAGATGAAATGGCAGGCGAAACGCCAGCACCGCGGCATCGCCGGGAGCACAATCGGGGTGCCAGATCCAGTGCACCGGGCAGCCCCAGGCATCCATTGAGCCGGGAGCACCGACGTTCGGGAAAGGGTTTCCTTGATAGGCGACGCGCATGAGAGCCTCCTTATTTGGTTAGCTGTGAGCGATCCAATTTGTGTATGTCGACGATTTCGACCTTGCCATCCGCGAGCAGCTGGCGCACCTCGTCGCGCTGGGACCAGTTGATGCGCACTGCCAGGCCGCAATCGCTCGAAAACTCGCGCGGAGTCGGGATCAGTTGTTCGGTGTAGCCCGCCCGCCGCAGCAATTGCTCAGCCTTGAGCGCCGAGGAGGTGTTGGGCACCAGCACGACACCGTATTGGCTCATGAACGGCTGATCCGTGCCAGGACTGCGATGGCGGCATCAACATCCCCCGCGGTGGTGGCGGCGCCCACCGAGAGGCGCACACAGCCCTCTGGGAAGGTGCCCAGGGTGCGGTGAGCCGCAGGGGCGCAATGCAGTCCCACGCGGCTGAGGATGCCTTCGCGCTGGTCGAGCTGCCAGCCAACCTCGGAGACATGTTGGCCGGCGACTGTCAGCGCGATGTTGCCGATCTGCTCATCCGGCCGGCCTGGGCCGTAGACGCGTATGTTGGGGAGCTCTGCAATACCCTGCAACAGTCGCTCGCACAGGGCACAGTCGTGTGCGCGGCGCTCTGCCACGCCATCCGCCAATACCATGCGCACACCGGCGCCTAGCCCGGCAATGCCGACACCGTTGGGCGTGCCAGATTCGTATTTATCCGGCAGTGACGTGGGCTGCTCTTCGTGCTCCGAGCGGCTGCCAGTGCCCCCGCGCACCAACGGCTCGAGCTGCGCCGGGTCAAAGCCATCGCCCAGTACAAGCCCACCTACGCCGGGCGGGCCGCCCAGAGCTTTGTGGCCTGAAAACACCAGTAGGTCGATGCCCAGCTCACGCATATCCAGCGGTAGAATCCCGAGTGTCTGAGCGGCATCCACCGCCAGCAGTGCGCCAGCCGCATGCGCCATAGCCGCCGCCTTGCCGACGGGCAGGATCGTGCCGCACACGTTAGAGGCGTGCGTAAGGATCACCAACTGGGTCGGTGTATTGAGCTTGCTCGCCAGGTCGCCGAGATCCAGGCGCCCCTGAGCGTCGCAGTGCACCGTGGCTACATCGATGCCGCGGCTGGCCTGCAGGTGGCGCAGTGGGCGCATCACCGAGTTGTGCTCGATGCTGCTGGTCAGCACGCGGGCGCCCGGTTTGAGCAAGCCCATCAGCACCAGGTTGAGCGCTTCGGTGGCGTTGAGGGTGAAAATGACGCGCAGCGGATCATCCAGGTTGACCAACTCGGCAAGCGCTTCGCGCGTCTCATAGATCGCCCGGCCGGCTGCGATCGACAGGCTATGCCCGGAACGGCCCGGGTTACCGCCGGCTTTTTCGAGGAATGCGAGCATGGCGTCAGTCACCTCGGGCGCCTTGGGCCACGAAGTGGCCGCATAGTCGAGGTAGATCATGCCGCACCCGCAGTGTGCTGGTACCCACCTGGCTGGGGGCTCATCGCAGGTCCTTGATCAGCATGCGCTGAGCGGTGCGGTAGCCGGCCTTTTCGTAGAGCCCCACAGCGCGCTGGTTAAACTCCCAAACCTTTAAGCTCAGGCGCTGCCAGCCCAACTCAGCGGCAACCTGTTCGGCATGCTCCAGCAGGCTGCGGCCAATGCCCTGGCTGCGCCAGCCCTCTTTGACGGCCACCGCCTCGATGTTGCCCGCCAGGCATTTGATCACTTTGGGCGAGTGTGCAGCGGTCTGCTTGAGGAGCAGGACTCCCAGCACAGTGTCGTCCTCAACCGCCACCCACATCAGGCAGGCAGGATCAGCCAGCCAACCACGGATTTCGGCATCCGGCGATTGCACCCGGCTGGAGGGCACAAAGATATCGGGCTCTGCGAGGTGGTGCAGCGTCTGCACCTCGTTCAGGAGCGGGATAATGCCGGCAATGTCGCCCTCTGCCGCCGCACGGATCTGCCACGGGTGCGCGCTGCTCGAAGCGGGCCGGCTCATGAGGCCGCTCCCGTCTCGGCCAGGAGTGGTTTCTCTTCGGCGATCAACAGGTTGGGTTCGAGGCGATTCTGCGCTTCCACCAGGTGGCGGTAGAGTCCGCCCATGTCCATCAACTCCTGGTGTGTGCCGGTTTCAGCTATCTGGCGGCCCTCCAGCACCACGATGCGATCGGCGTTGCGGATGGTCGAGAGGCGATGGGCGATAATAATGGTGGTGCGATTGACGATCAGGCGCTCAAGCGCTTCCTGGATCAGCAACTCGGTCTCAGTATCGACCGACGAGGTCGCCTCATCCAGGATCAGGATCGGCGCATCCTTGAGCACCGCACGGGCGATCGCCAGACGCTGCTTTTGTCCGCCGGAGAGCTTGACACCGCGCTCGCCGATGATCGTGTCGTAGCCATCCTGCAGGTTGGTGATGAATTCGTGGGCGTTGGCCACCTCGGCCGCCGCAACGATCTCCTCCTGGCTGGCGCCCTCGCGTCCAAAGGCGATATTTTCGCGCACGGTGCCATGGAACAGAAACACGTTTTGCAGCACGAACGAAATCTGCTCACGCAACGACTTGATCGTCAGGTCGCGGATATCGTGCCCATCCAGGGTGATGGCGCCCGAAGTCACGTCGTAAAAGCGCGGCAGGAGGCTGGCCATGGTCGTCTTGCCGACGCCGGTCGGCCCCACCAGGGCAATCACTTGGCCGGCAGCGATGTCGAGGTCAATGTGCTCGAGTACCTCGTCGCCTCGCGAATAGTGAAAGGATACGTCTTTAAAAGCGATCTCCCCCCGGGCGCGGCCGGGAAGGGCGATGGCATCGGGGCGGTTATCGACATCAGGCTGTTCATTGAGCAGTTCTGCCACACGGTCGGCCCCGGCCAGGGCTTCCAGCATAGCCTCCCAGGCGCCGCTGAGTGACCTGACGGGCGCGTAAAACATCTCCAGATATAAAAAGTATGCCACCAGGTCTTCGATCGGCAGCACCTGCTGAAAGGCCAGACGCCCGCCGAAATAGATCACGATCAGGGTGCCCAGCGATGAGGCGAACTCGATGAACGGGCCAAAGGTGGCCATCATCTTAAGCGCCTCCAGGTTGGAGTCGCGAAAGCGGTCGATATTGGTGCTGATGCGCACTGCTTCGGGCTCTTCGCGCGTAAAAGCCTTGATCTCGCGGATGCCCGAGAGGTTCTCATTGAGCTGGGCGTTCAACTCGGCCAGCTCCTTTTGGCGCGCACGAAAGGCAGGGTGCACCCGCGTGGCAAACAGCCGCATGGCAATCACGATCAACGGTATGGGGATGAGCGTCAGCAGCATCAGCTGCCAGTTCATGCTGATCAGCACTACGCTCACACCCACCAGCGTAAGGGCGTTGACCACCGTATCCGGTACAGCGTGCGCGATCAGCGATTCAAAGTAACCTGAGTCATTGACCATGCGCGACATCAGCTGGCCGGTTTGCTGATCTTCGTAAAAGCGCAGTGAAAGGCGCTGCAAGTGGGTATAGATCTGGCGGCGTGCATCTGCCACCACCCCCCAGCCAGCTTTATGCGCCATATAGCTGCGCACAAAGGCCAGTCCGGCGCGCGCGATGTAAATTACCAGCAGACCGAGCGACAACTTTAAAATCAGTTGAGCAGACTCGTTATCCCAGGTGCCCTGGCTGACAGCTCCCACCAGTGTGCGCACCACCTGGGGCGTGAGCAGCTGCACGCCCACCAGCAGGATCATCGCGATGATGGTGATAACCAGGTAGGGGATGTAACGCTCTGTATAGCGGAACACAAAACCGAGGCGTTTCAACATACGTTCGACTCCAGAACACCGCGTTTGAACGGTATATTGTTAATAGGATGGTTAGTCCATTATACCCGAAGCGGTATCGATCGCAAGGTAAATGCACCATTACCGGCCTGATACAAGCTGTTGATGTATTTTATATAACGATTACAATTAACGTAGCAAGTGTCTCTTGCCCATTGGAACATTCCGGGATGGCTACCGGGTACACAAAGGCAGGCTGTATGCGTCGTTTGTTAAACCTTCAACAGTCGTCTTCTCACATTCTTGAGGATGTCCGCCGCCAAATCCTGCAAATCACACTCAAGGGTATGGCAGTCGTGGTTGTATTGGCTGTCAGCGCGTGGTTGATCTTCCAGCAGGGCGTTGACACCTTTCCCAGAATATCCATACTGCAGATGTCCACTCTCATTATGGTGGTGGTGGCGATCGCGGCATCCTACATCCTCAGTGTCAAATGGCGTACTGAGCCGGCTGCTGCCGTTATCCTGATCGTTTTCAGTGCAGCAGTCTTGCTCAACTCGTTCTCGAGCGACCTGATGCGCTCGCGCGGTATCTTTTTCGTGACAATCCCGATCGTGTTGGCTTCGACCGTCTTGCCGTCGCGCTATGCGGCTGTTTTTGCCATCTTTATCAACATCCTGTCGATCATTGTTGGATACCTGCAAACCCACGCCATCGCAATTTCCGGCTCGGCGGCGGTGGCGTTTATCTCGGTGATCTCGTACATCGGGGCGCTCAGCCTCGAGACGGTGGTAAGTGCGCTCGAAGTGAACCTGCAGGCGCGCCAGGGTGCCCAGGAGGCGCTGCGGCGGCGGCTCTCCGCCGAACAACTGATCGGCAGCATCACGCTGCAGTTGGTGGGGCTGCAGCCAAGTGAGCTCGACAGCGGACTGCGCTCGGTGCTGCAGTCAATCGGTAAATACCTGGATGTCGATCGCTGCTACATCAGCCAAATCTCGGCCGATGGCAGCGTCGCCAGCCTGGTGCATGACTGGCACAGCGAGGTCAGCGAAGAAAATATCTACCCTAGCACGCGAGGCACGGTAGATTTGCTGATCTGGTCGCACCTGCGCTTTAGCGGCGAAGAAGGCCTGGCAATCGATGACGTCCTCAAGCTTGCCGATATCAGCGATATTGAACGCGAGGCTTGGAATGCGGCTCAGGTGCGCTCCGTCATGGCGATGCCGATGATGGTGCAGGATACCCTTTCGGGTTTTATCGCCTGCGATACGTTCTCGCAGCCGCGCGAATGGACCGACGACAATATCCAGATGCTCAAGCTCGCAGCCGGTATCCTCTCCAACGTGCTGGTTCGCGGGCGCGTGCAATCCGACCTGTTGCAGAACGAAGAACGCTTAAAGTTGGCGCTCTCTGCTGCCGACCTGGGTATCTACAACCTCAACCTGAATACCGGCGTGATTCACGTTGATGAGCGTTACCAAACGATGTTGGGCTATAACCCGCGCGAGAGCGAGCTGCGGCTGGATGATTTTATGAACTTGGTCCATCCGGACGATCGCCAGCGCCTTGAGCGCATGATCGTGCGCCAGCGCATGACCAAGGACCGCGTCCCCGAGATCGAGTACCGTGTCCTCAACAATGAAGGAGAATACCGCTGGATCCTCGACCGCGGACACACCGTGCGCGACCCGCAATCCGGCGAACCGCTGCGCATCACCGGTACCCGCCAGGACGTGACTGCCCGCAAGCAGATGGAGACCGAAATCAATGCTGCCGAGACGCGCTACCGCAACCTGGTGGAGCATCTGCCGGCAGTGGTCTATCTTGCGCGCGACAGCGGGATGGTCTATGTCAGCCCGCAGATCGAGTCAATCCTCGGCTATACTCAGGAGGAATATCTCTTTAGCCCCAACCGCTGGCGCGACTTTATTCATTCAGAAGACTTTGACCTGGTCAGCAAGGCTTTTGCTAAACGAAACATCCACGAAACCACGGCGGTCGAGTACCGTGCAACCCATAAAGATGGCCATATGGTCTGGCTGCACGACGAATCGACCCTGGTAGCCGATAAATCCACTCAGACTTATTATATCCAGGGTATCCTGCAGGATATTACCGAACGTATCGAGATCGAGAGCACCATCCGTGAAAGCCAGACCAACCTGGCACTCGCCCAGCAGATCGCCGGTGTGGGCGGCTGGAACCTGGAGGTCTCGACCGGCCAGTTGACGCTATCCGAAGACCTGCTGCGCCAGTTCGGCGCCACCGACCGCACCGACCTGCCCACCTACCCCGAGACCCTGCAGCTCTATATCCATCCCGATTATTGGCCGTCACTGCAGGTCGCCATCGACGAAGCCCTGGCGGGCGGGCCGGATGTCGACATGAACGTGCGCATGTACATGCCCGGCGATATTCCCTTTTTCGTGCATATGAAGAGCACCTCGGTGCGCGACCGCACCGGCAAGGTGGTGCGCCTGGTGGGCATGATCCAGGATATCACCGAGCGCATATTCAGCGAGGAGGCTTTCCAGACCTGTCTGGCCAACCTGGTGCTCACCGAAGATGTCGGCCGCATGGGCACCTGGATGTGGGATGTGCGCAGCCAGATCTTCTCCTTTTCAGAACGCAGTCTCAAAACCCTGGCACTTGAAAGACACGTCACGGGTGGGCTCACTTATGAATGGTTCCTTTCGCGCGTGCACCCGGACGACCGTACGCATGTCGATGAGCAGCTGCAGGCCACCATCACCCAGGGGGCGGACACTCATTTCCTGCTGCGGCTAGTCTCGCCCAACGAAGGATCGGCGATCTGCCACATGGCTGCGGTGGCACGCCGCGATACCACGGGCGCCATCAACAAGGTCGTCGGTGTGATCCAGAATATCAGCAGCATTCATGGCGCTTTCTTTGCCAAGCATTCTGGGGGCTCACAACCAGAGGCGCAATAGCATCAGCCACAGGAGGTAACATGCAAAGCAGCCATTTTGATGGATGCCGTTCGATCATGTGGTACGACCAA
>JAAYDC010000021.1 GCA_012729455.1 Chloroflexota bacterium
GCCCGAAATCGTCACTTGCGTGGTGGCTATGCGCCTGGGTGCCTACGACCTGGCGGTTGGCAACCTGCTTGGAAGCCTGAATTTCAACCTCTTTTCATTGGGGATCACCGACTTTATCTATACCAAAGGGCAATTCTTGCTGGATATCGACCCCATCTTTGGGTTAGTGGGCGTACTGTCGCTTATCCTTGTCGGGATGGTAACGATCTCGAACATCATCGCGCGCCGCCGCGGCCGTCCCGCTCATCTGGATGGTTTCCTGATCACCGTGACTTATATTCTCTCTATTTACTTTGTGTATCAACGCGGCCTGGGAGGCTGACCGATGCAGTTAAAAGTCCTGCCAAGCCCCGCACATGCCCACACGCTGGATACAAATCCGCCCATGGTAGAGCTCAGGGATGTCACTGTAGCATATGCAGATAACGCAGTGCTGAACGATGTGACGCTCAGTATCCCACAGGGCGCGCATGTGGCTGTGGTGGGACCCAACGGAGCCGGTAAATCGACGCTCTTCAAGGCGCTGGCAGGGCTGATTCCGCTGCAGCAGGGCAGCATCCTATGGCGGGGCAAGAGCTTGGGTGCCTCGGGGGTGCGCATCGCCTATATCCCGCAGCGCTGCGAGGTAGATTGGGAGTTTCCCGTGCTGGTGCGCGATGTGGTGCTGATGGGCCGCTACCGCCAGATCGGTTGGCTCCACCGCCCCAGCGCGCGCGACCAGGCAGCCACCATGGAAGCCCTCGCACAGCTGGGAATCGCCAACCTGGCCACCAGCCCCATCGGCGAGCTTTCCGGCGGGCAGCAGCAACGCGCCTTTTTAGCGCGCTCTCTAGCACAGGAAGCAGAGCTGTTGCTGGCTGATGAGCCCTTTACCGGCGTGGATGCAAGCACCCAGGAAGTGATCCTGCGGGTGTTTGAGGACTTGCGCGAGCGCGGTGTTACCGTACTGGTCTCGACCCACGACCTGAACATGGCCATTAATCGCTTTACAACCAGCATGTTACTGAACCAACGGCTGATAGCGTTCGGGCCGTCTGAAGAGGTCTTTACCAGCGACCTGGTGCGGCACACCTTTGACAGCCAGGTGTATGAGGTCGATGGAGGGTTGGTGATCGACCAGTGCTGCTCGCACGACGGTGAGTTTGATAATGCACACGAATTACAAGATTAACGCATCCACTGCGAGGCTACCATACCATGTTTGATGTGATCACCGCGCCGCTGATCTATGGCTTTATGCAACGCGGATTGGCAGCCGCCATATTGGTAGGCATAGTTTGCAGCGTCATCGGCTGTTATATCGTGCTGCGGGGCATGGCTTTTCTGGGGGATGCCATGGCGCACGCTATTCTTCCGGGTGTGGCAGTGGCCTATCTCCTGCGCGGTAATCTTCTAGTCGGTGCGTTGGCAGCCGCGATCCTGGTGGCACTCGGTATCGGGACGCTCACGCGCGGTAGCTCAATCAAAGAAGATACCGCCATCGGCATCCTCTTTGCCGCCAGCCTGGCACTGGGTGTTGCCATGATCAGCTCGCTGCAGAGCTATGCTACCGATCTTTCGCATATCCTGTTTGGCAACATCCTGGGGGTCAGCAATCAGGACCTCTTGCTCTGCGGTATTCTGGGTGCTGCTGTACTGGTCGTCGTGGTGATGCTGTACAAGGAATTCCTGCTGGTGGCGTTCGATCCGGTATTGGCTGCGACGCTGCGCTTGCCGGCCGGGGCTATCAACGCCCTCTTGCTGGTGCTGATCGCTGTTACCGTGGTGATCTCACTGCAGACCGTTGGCGTGGGGCTGGTCACGGCCCTGCTGGTGACGCCAGCAGCAACTGCTAGGCTGATCACCCGCCGGCTGGGTACCATGATGCTGCTGAGCGCGGCGTTCGGAGTGATCTCAGCCGTCGTCGGGTTGTACTTTTCTTATTATGTCAATATTGCTTCGGGACCCGCCATCGTGCTGACGGCTACAGCCATCTTCTTGCTGGTGTTTCTATTTGCGCCTGCCAAAGGCGTTCTGCCCAGGATGCTGCGCCGTTTGCGCTAACTCCCTGCTCTACTATGCAGGTTTTTGCGCTCCCCAATAAGCCGACAGTGCGGCGATGCTCACACCCGTTTCCCAGGTGCGTGCGCGGCAGCAGTACGGCTTTGGTTGGCCGTCGCGCTGGTAATACTCGACCCACACTCCAATGCTATCACGCTGCGCCATCATGCGCTGGTAAGCGGCTTGCGATTGTGGATGCGCCAGGTGAGTGAGTGTCAGACTTAGCAGAGCCGGATCGTAGCCGACAAAACCCTCGATGCCCGGTACCGAAGGAATCGTGCCGTCTTGGGCGGCCTGCGCCAGAATATGGTCGGCGATAGGTCGCAGTGCGGCTCTATCCAGCACAGGAGAGCCCAAATACACCGGCAGCAGCGACACCGAGTTGACCTCGAGCTTGTTCAAAGGCGGTGAGGCTACCTCGCGAGTGTTGTAGCAAATTGGGCAGAGATACTGCCCGCTGGCGGAACGCTCGAGCCAGCCAAAGTTTTCGGTATAGCAGCCACCGCAGACACCGTGGCGAAAACGCGGAGGGTTCGTCAGGGCTTCACGTTCAGGGGCGTTGGCCCAGATGCGCGCGCCCTTCACAAAGTGCTGGCGATATGCCGCCTCAGCCTGCAGCACGACTTCACGGGCTGCCGAGGCGTGCTCATCTGACCACAGGCCCTCTTCGAGCGCCCAGCCGGCCAGCCAGCGTCCAGCCTCAATGAGCGCCAGGGTCGAATCAGCCGAGCCATGGTTGAGCCCGTGGCGCGGATAAAAGCCGCCCGCCACATAGGTTTCATCGCCGTTAAAGGGCAGCATCCCGCCCGCCAGATGTCGCAGCGGCGTCACCCAGCAGTGCTGCAGGAGCGGCCATAGCGTACGCACGTAGGTCCTATCACCACTGGCAGCCAGATAATCACGCGCCTGCAGGATGAAATACGAGGTCGTCTCGACCTCATCGTTTTCGTGTACGTGGCGGATCAGGTCATGCCCGAGGCTCTCGGCGGTCTGCAGTGTGCCATAGCGCTCGAACTTGTGGTAGCGGTAAGCCAGTGCGCGCCGCGCCTCGTCGAGCATCCCGAGCGCCACGAGTCCGCGGGAGGCTCCATACCCATCGCGCAGATACGCATAGCGAAAGGGCGGTCCGGCGATCAGCCCGCCATCGGCAGACTGGCTGGTTTTCAGCAGGATAGCAGCATCATCCATGGCCTGCTGCGCCTCTGCATCCGGCGGGATGACCGGTATGCGCGCCTGGCGCTCCGCCGAGAATGCCTCCCACCAACGCCGAGTCTGGGAGAGCAGATCTCCAGCGTTACGCCCAGCGAGCGCTTCGGCGACCAGCTTGCCCTCACCCAGGCGCCAGGCCCCGATAACCTGCAATACCGAGTAGCCCGGCTTGACGACCAGGCACAGACTGTGGGCATCGATCGGCTCAAGGGCGGCTGCCCCTCGCACCGCTACCCAATGGTAGTGCCATAGCGGATCGCCATAGAACATGATGCGCTGCCCGGGCCGCAGCACACCGAGGTAGGTATCCGGCAGGTCACTGCAGGCTACAACCTGGCTGGCAGCGTTAAAGGTAATCAACCAAGCGAGCTCGCTGCCCTCTGCCTGAAAGATGCGCGTGTAGATGCTCTGGTCGGGCTGTATGAACTCCGTCATCGCGGCACGCCCGCCATCGTAGGCAAGGGAGTGCTGCCAGATGGCAGTACCGGGTTCGCGCTGAGCCTCATCACACAGCTGGATACCCTCTTGCAGCCGTATGCTCAGCGAATCCGGCGAGCTAAAGGGCGGTCCCGCCAGGGCGGTTACCTCGGGGCCGCACGAAAAGGCGAACATGGCGCCATTACCAAAGGTGTGGATCCCGCCATCATCGGGAACACCGGTCTGCCAAACACGCATGTCAGATCCTCCTGGCTTAGTCGATGCGTCCCTGTCGTTCGCGCCGGCGCCGCAACACCAGCACATAGCCGATCGCCGTCAGCAGCAAGAGCGCCAGCCCGACAAACGCCCATAACGAACGGCGCTCTTCCGCTGCAGTATCGACGGCAGGCGTGCCGGTGAGTGCCGCATTCGTGGCTGATTCTGCGATGGCGGTAGCCGAGTGGTCGGGACCGTCGGTAGCCTGGGTCACGGGAACGGTAGCGCTTGGGGTGGCTTGTGCAGCCGCTGTGGCAGTACGAGCGTTACTCGGCAATGGCGTCAGCAGCCCGCGGGGAGTACGCGTTCCCATCTCAGAATCTGTGTCGGCAACGGACGGTGTATTCGTCGCAGCTTTTGCATCAGTGGGCTGTCCGCCGGCAGCCTCCGTTTGCGCTGGATAGGGGTCGTAGGTTGGTTCGGCATCTGCCGGGGGAGGTGGTGGCACCTCTGACGTGCTCGAGCCCGGATCCGGGTAAGGATACGTTTCCTGCGGTATGGTGGTAGGTGCTGTGATCGCTGCGGCTTCCTGTTTGGAGTCTGGCATGGCGCAACCGCCCAGGCTGGCTGGCGCAGACGGTTTGGTCTTGCCATCACCCCATACCCAGGCATTTACTGAGCCTGGCAGGACGACTTGCTGCGCGGCTCCGCGGCTGGCATAGGTCCAGTCTGAGCCAGACCAGACCCAATAGCTCCAATACAGGCAATCCGCGCCCTGGCACTGGCAAAAACAGACCTCTTCTGGGTAAACACATCCGACATGCTCGATCTTGCAAACCGTCATCCCCAAGCCGGGGGTCTGCTGCGAGACCATCTGTATGCCCGACCTGACCAGTAACTGTTCACCCGTCAGTTGGGCTTCGTTAAACTCAACGCAGCGTACCAGGGGAGCGCCGCTGTCGAACAGGATGATCAGGGTCGCCTGGTTGGGCGCTTCTGCATGGCTGGCTGCCCCCGGCACGCCCAAGAGCATCAACATCAGGATGGTTGTTACAAGGCAGCTGCGTAACTGCGTGGATCTACTCACTGACACCTCTGATGTACAAGATGCAGGCATGAAGTTGCCTCCATGCCTGCTTGCTTAGATTAGTGTACAGAGAGTGTATAGCTCGCTGCCAGATCGGGCAAGTAGTTGTATACCTGGATCAACACCGTCTCTCCAGGCACCACTGTCACCTCGGCACTGGCAGAGCCGTCAGATGCGCCGGCTTCGGCTAACGTGCCTGTCTGGTCGTACAGATTAACGCCCAGCGCACGCGAGACCAGCTTGTCGCCCGGCAGGCCCTCAAGCTCCACTTGCACACTGGAGACACCCTCGGGCACCACCAGGATATAGTAGCGATAGGCGCCTGCGTTCGAACCGTACAGGGTTGCCGATTGCACCGCATCGAGCGTGATGCTGCTGGCGTACTGAGGAACCACACCGACAGCTATAGGGAAGATAGCGCCGGAAAGCGCCGGGATCACCTGAGCGGTCGACAGCAGATCACCACCGGTACCTGCTTGCCATTCGAATGAGCCGTCGCTTGTCTGGAAGCCAGCAAGGCATTCAAGCGGGGTAACGGGCGTCACATCGCCGCGGATCCACTCGTCGGAGCCCTCTGTATCGATGCCCAACGCCGTTAGTGAAGAGATCACCAGTGCCGTCGAGTTGCTATCTGAACTAGTCGAGACCGCAAGATCAAATGGAAAACCACTATCGGCGTTCTGCTGGCCGCGCAGGTAGGCAATAGCCGCGTCCACAACCTCGTCACCGCCTCGCCGGCTGGTAGCTGCCAAAGTCTGCAAGACAATGGCCGTCGAGTTGGTATCGCTAGCTTCCCCAGCGGCCCATCCCCAGCCGCCATCGCTGTTTTGTTGGCTGATCAGCCAATCCACCGCAGGCTGCGGCAGCGTGGCACCGGTCGCCAGCACACCCCAGATCGCCAGCGACTGGTTCCATATACTCTGGTAACTGTCGTACAGGCCGGTTGAGGGATCATAGGCTTGTGCGAACATCTCCGCCAGCAACGGATTTACGCTGAGCGGGTTGATCCCTGCCAGACTTAGCCCGGCTGCAAGACGGCCAGCGGTGCCCACATCCTGGGGGGCAGCAGCAGGCGAGGCCAGGTAATCGAGCAGCGAATCTCCTGCCGCATTGCGCCACTCAGCCGGGTTACGGCCAGCAGCTGCAACCGCCAGCAGGACCTGCGAGCTGGGCCCCAGACTGCCAAAGGAGCCGGCATAGCTGCCATCCGGCTGCTGCATGGCCTGCAGGGCTGCCAGAGCTCTATCACGTGACGCGGCAACATTGGTATAAACGAGGCTACGGCCCAATAAAGCCGGGATGGCCTGTGCCGTCGCCAGCAGGTTGGCATCGGTATCGGCCTGCCAGACAAAGGCGCCATTTTCGAGCTGGAACCCCAGCAGCGCCTCTGCGGGTGTAAGGCCATTAGAAAACAGAGAAGCATCGTCTCCAGCCACGCCCAGTGCGAGCAGGGCTTGCAGCGAGGTGGCCGTTGAGTTGGCATCCGCATCAGTGCCCCAGTCGCTCGAGAAGGTAAACCCGCCCTGCGGGCTCAGCTGCGTTACCAGATAGTTGCTGCCGCGCGTGAGCACGGCCTTTTCAACACGGGCTGCCAGGAGTGCCTGCAGCACGAACGCCGTGGTGTTGGAATCGGTACCATAGCCCGGGCCCCATTCCCAGCCACCATTGGTTTGCTGCAGGTCAACCAGGCTCTTAACGAGCTTGGCCGGCAAGGCTTCGCCAGCAGCGCGTAAACCCAACAAGCTCCAGGCTGCTGCAATGGCGGTCATCTCTTCCGGGGGCGTATCCGCGAGCTGCCCGTTAAGATGCTCCACCAGGTTCATACTGCCGAACGCCCGTGGGTCTGCCCCAGCCATCGAGACGGCGGTGAGCAGTTTGCCGGTAGCGCCCGCGTCGGTGGTATAGCCCTCTGCCTGTTCAGCCAGATAGCCGAGAGCGGCAGAGACATCCCGCCGGGCGGCAGTCTGCGCCAAAACGGCTTCGATCGTCATTGAGGCGCTGTCGCCATAAGAGCCATCGGGGGCCTGCTGCGAGGCAAGCCAGCCGAGAGCGCGCTCGACTGCATTCGCGTGCGCTGGCGCCTGCCCGAGCGCTACGCCCGGGAACGCAGCCAACAGAAGAGAAACGACCAGCAGCCAAACGACGATGCGCCGGCTGCGCAATGATACTGTGTGCATGGTACCTCCTTATATGTAATGAATTGGTAACAACACGGACCCAGTTTGTGCGATAGCTGCTCCTTCCCTCGTCGGCCGGGCAACAAAACCCCCCCGCGAAGGGGGGTAGCTTTACCCATCCCGCCGCCTTTGACTCGAAGGCCGAGGTTGTATAGTCGTCAGGCTGGGACCTGGCTCGTCTTGCGACTTACAGTTGCGGCACAGCGCCGGACTCGCACCGGCTTCACCATCGCGCTCGCGGCATCCGGGCCAACGAGCACCTGACCATATTTATCATAAACTAGCACCCGGCCGCTGTCAAGCGCAAGAGATTGCGGGGCATGTGGGGCACCGTTATACTTGCTCCAAACGTGCGGCAATACTAGGAGGTGCCCGATGCAGCCAACACCGACGACTTACCCGGTCCTTAGAACCTATGAGGGCGCGTATCTCGCGCGCGTGGCCCTGCCGTTGGGCGGTATCGGCACAGGCACCGTCTCGCTGGGCGGTCGCGGCCAGCTTCAGGATTGGGAAATCTACGACCAGCCAGCAAAAGGCTTTGACGGCCAGTCGGTGGTGATCCTGTACGCCAGGCCAGAAGGCCATCCAGCCGTATGCCGCGTATTAGAAGGTGTGCTGCGGCCACCCTACGAGGGCGCCATGGGGGCACGCGCTCCCTATCACGGCCTGCCGCGCATGCGCAGCTGCCGTTATGGCACGGCATACCCGTTCGCACAGGTCGACCTGGCTGATCCCGATGTACCGCTCGAGGTGAGCCTGCAGGCATTCAACCCGTTTATCCCAGCAGATGCCGACCGCAGCGGTTTGCCGGTCGCCTGTCTGCGCTATATTCTGCGCAACCCCGGCGTACGAGCAGTGGACGCCACCATCAGCTTTAGCCTGCGCAACTTTATCGGCAATCGCGACGGCGCCGCCAAAGGGCATGGCAACCGCAACCAGTGGATACGCACTGGCACTCTGCAAGGGCTTTGTCTGACTGCCTCCGAGCTAGACCCTCATGACCCTTGCTGGGGCAGCCTGGCGCTGGCCACCAGTCATGCCGATGTGACCTACAAACTATCGTGGGGGCAGGAATCCTGGGGCTGGGGCGGGCTGCTCCTGCACCACTGGGACGACCTGCTTGAGGATGGCCGACTGGATGCCCAGGACTCGATGGGCCTCAACCCGATCGGATCGCTGGCGGCCAGCTGCCGCCTGGGGCCCGGCGAATTGGTCGAGATCCCCTTTTACCTGGCGTGGCACATGCCCAATCGCATGACTTGGACACCGCTTACTCCCGACAAAGCGCCATCTGAGGGCTGCGGTTGCCAGTCGGAGGACTGTGTGGGCAACTATTACACCACCTGTTTCGCGAATGCCTGGGATGCGCTCGTGCAGACGGCAGAGCATGCCAGCGAGCTCGAGCATAAAACGCTGCAGTTCACCACAACGTTCCTGGCGTCCGACCTGCCCGAAACCGTCAAGGAAGCCGCTCTGTTTAACCTTTCGACCCTGCGCTGCCAGACTAGCTTTCGCACCGCCGACGGCACCTTTTGTGGTTGGGAGGGTTGCGGAGACAACTACGGCAGCTGCCACGGTTCCTGCACGCATGTCTGGAACTATGAACAGGCGATTGCCTTTCTTTTTGGCAGCCTTTCCTGGAGCATGCGCACCGTCGAGTTCAACGACATGCTCCAGCCCAACGGTCTGATGAACTTTCGCGTGCCGCTCCCGCGCGCACGTGCCCCGCGCTACCTGCTGGCCGCTGCCGATGGCCAGATGGGCTGCCTGATGAAACTCTACCGCGACTGGCAGCTTTCGGGCGATACGTCCGCCCTACAAGCCCTGTGGCCGGCCGCAAAAAAGGCGCTCGCATTTGCCTGGCTGCCGGGCGGTTGGGATGCCGACCAAGACGGCGTGATGGAGGGCTGCCAGCACAACACCCTCGATGTCGAGTACTATGGGCCCAACCCGCTTATGGCCGGCTGGTATCTGGGGGCACTGCGTGCCGGGGCGCAGATAGCCGAATTCCTTGGTGACGACGATTTTGCTGTGCACTGCCGGTCGCTGGCTGAGCAAGGGGCGGCTTGGGTGGATGCCAACCTCTTTAACGGCGACTATTACGAGCAGCATATCCAACCGCCGGATTCGGCCGAGGCGATCCTGCCGGGACTGCGCTCCGACATGGGCGCGGTAGACCTGGCTGACCCGGATTACCAGCTCGGTGCCGGATGCCTGGTCGATCAGCTCGTGGGGCAGCTGCTGGCGCACGTCTGCGGTCTGGGGTATCTGCTGGATGAGGAGCACGTCAAGCAAACCCTGCAAAGCATCTGGCGCTATAACCACCACGATAATCTATATGGACACTTTAACCACCTACGCACCTTTGCGCTGAATGACGAACGCGCCATGCTGATGGTCAGTTACCCGCGCGGCAGACGCCCGCACACGCCGGTGCCCTACTTTAACGAGGTCATGACCGGTTTTGAGTATTCGGCAGCGGTACACATGCTCTACGAGGGATTGACCGATCAGGGCCTGCAGGCGATTGCCGATATCCGCGCGCGTTACGACGGCCAGCGCCGCAACCCCTACAACGAAGCCGAATGCGGCCACCACTATGCGCGCGCGATGTGCTCATGGGCAGCGGTCCTGGCGCTTTCTGGTTTTCGTTACAACGCCATCGATGCCGAAATGCGCTTTGGCGGACACGCCGGCAGGCACTTTTGGTCGACCGGATACGCCTGGGGGAGCTGCCTTATCACGAAGGCGGATGACGGCCGGCACACCGAGCTGCAGGTGCTGGGCGGCGAGGTACGGATCGCGCAGCTCGTCATCGGCGAACATCCGCACAGACTGCCTGAAGCGCGCGTGCTGCGTGAGGGCGACCAGCTCACGGTATAAAAAGAGTGGAGGGGAACCCCCTCCGCTCTGACACGACGCGCTGGTTTACGCCAGCCACCCCTCGAGAAGCTCTTTGGCGCGGAGGATATCCGTCTTTTGCTGCGGACCGCTGATCTCGCGTTCGATGATCCAGGCTCCCTGATAGTCGAACGCCTTGAGCCGCGGAATCAGCAACGGGAAGTTGACCAGGCCTTCGCCCACTGGTGTCTCGTGGCCCAACTCACGGCCATTGGTAGGATACTGGCCATCCTTCACATGCACGCCGCGAATCCACGGCCCCAGGACGCCCACGGCATCGACCGGGTTGCCCTTGCCGTACAGCAGCAGGTTGGCCGGGTCGAGGTTGATCCCCAGATTGCCCGTGCCGACGTCCTCGATGATGCGCAAGAGCGTGGTTGGCGTTTCCTGGCCGGTCTCAAAGTTGAACCATAAGCCGCGCGCCTTGGCATAGCGCGCTAGCTCGCCCACCGCCGCCACCACTTCGCGGTATTCGGTGGTGGAGGGATTCTCGGGGATAAAGCCCATATGGGTGGTCACGTCAGTCAGGCCCAGCATCACAGCAAAATCCATACCGTGCTTGAGAGCGTCCATGCGCTGATAACGGTAGCAGCTCGGCACGATGCCCAAGGTGGCAGGCCCGTCGATGAAATTCCACACCGCTGGCGGCGGCCAGCCCGCCCACAGGCTCGAGATGTGCACCTTGTCGCCTAGGATCTCTTTCACGCGCTGGGCGTTTTCGGGAGTATCCAGTTTAGGGTCCCAGCTGTTGAGCTGGATCCAGGAGAGGCCCATCTCGAGCAGCTCGCCGATCCCTTTATCCAGAATACTCTGCAGGCCGATGATCACGCCGATCTTGAGATCACGCATGTTGCCTCCTAATTCGCATCCGGCACAAGCGGACCGGCCAGTTCCCGCATGAAAAAGAGCTTGCCCGGCAGGGTGGGCATAAAGCTGGATGGCACCCACTTATCGGGCCCGTAGCGCAGCGTAACCCACAACGAAAGTCCCTGCCACTGCATGCCGCGCCCCAGCACGCCGTCACATCCGCCGATGATGCGGTCGGACCCCATAAAGACGCCCGGACCGATGGTGTTGGCGAAGCAGGGCACCAGCGTGTAGCGGCTCTTGAAGCTGGTGAGGGCGTTTTGTTCGATGGTGAGCGGATGCAGCTTGGCGCCCAGCCGGTGGGTAGGCTTTTTCCACTCCTCGACGCTGGTGTATTCGGCGGCAAAGTGCGGCTCCCAGAAGGCAATGTGAAAGACCCTGCCGACGCCGAACACCAGCACCTGGCGGGCCCCCTCGGCTTTGAGCGCGGCAATCTTGTCGCCATAGGAGGGCAAAACCTCACGGGTGGCAAAGTTGCGCTGGCACTCTGGCACACCCAGCTCGCTCAGCGGGCCGTAAAAGGCATCCTGCATGGCATTCTGGAAGGAGGCTTTGTCGCTGCCGGGCACAGTGTTGCCATCCGCGTCGGACCACTCGTCCATATTAAAGCCATAGACGTGGCTGGCGGATACTTGCCAGCTTTTGAGAAAGAACACCACCCAGCGGTACATGCCCATAGGGCCAACCGGCAGGATCATGATCAGCTTGCGGCCCTCATCGCGGGTACGCTTGATCTCCAAAGCGATCTCGTGGCCCATCAGCATGGCGAAATCATCCAACGACTCGCACGCCACCGGCTCGAAATCAGCATGCCAGTGCGCCTGACGCTGGGTGATCGTTTCAGGTACGTGCGAGCAACACGCATCGATCTTGGCCAGGTCCCAACCCGAAGGGTAGATCTTTTCGAGGAGCGACCCGCGTATCGTGCTGAGCATGTTAATCATAACCGCCCTCCGACTAGATGATATTGTCATTATGGCTGATCCTGACTGCCTTGACAAGCGTCTTGCGCCCGGCTAGATTAGCCGCAGATCTGTGTGAGGAGGCTATGTGCCATGCGCGTGATCGTCGAAACCGACCTGGAAGGCATCAGCGGGGTGGTATCCTGGGAGCAGACCCGCGAGATGTCGAGCGCCATGTATCAGTCGGCACGCGACCTGCTGATGGGGGATGTCAACGCCCTGGTGGAAGGTTTGATCGCTGGTGGTGCTGACGACATCATCGTGTTGGATGGCCACGGCGGCGGCTTTAACTTTATACCGGAGCGCATGCACCCCGGGGCACGCTATTTCACAGGGCGCAACCGTCGGCCTTTTCTAGGCTGGGAGGAATTATACCAGGGCGCCGATGCTGGCATCCTGCTAGGGTATCATGCTATGGCAGGCACGCCCGATGGTATGCTGCGTCATACCCAATCGTCGATGCAGGGCAACCGCTACTGGTACAACGAGTGTGAAAGCGGTGAGATTGCCCAGGATGCGCTGGTTTTTGGCCACTATGATATCCCTGTCATACTGGTCAGCGGTGACCACGCTGCCTGCCGTGAGGCGCGTGCCTTACTGGGCGATGGCCTCACTACGGTTGAGGTTAAGCGCGGTTATGGCGAGGAATTCGGTCTTCTGTTGGCTCCCGAGGCAGCCCACGACAGGTTGCGCGAGGGCGCTCGGCAGGCGCTTGGCCGTACCAGCCAATGCCGGCCATATCGCCTCGAGCTGCCCATCCGCGGACGGCTCAGGTTCCCTGATAAATCGGTGGCTGATCGTTTCGTACCCGCGCGCGCAACACGCGTGGATGACTATACCTATGATGCCAGTTTCGACTCGGCACGTGACATCTATTTCTTTTAGGGAGGCAGTATGCGCATTGCAGATATCCAGGTGATCCGCTTCCGTACCACATCACGGACTTATCCGACCAAGTACGGCTACTATTACTGGGGCGACGAGCATCCCGTGGTAAGTTCGATCACCAAGATTATCACCGATGACGGCCTGGAGGGCTATAATCTGGGCGGCGATCCGGCGGTGATTGAGCATGTCGTCAAGCCGCTCCTGGTGGGCGAAAACCCGCTCAATCGCGAAAAGCTGTGGCACTGGATGGCTCAACATCCTGGGTTCAGTGAAGGGTTAGCGGGCTTTATCGACTGCGCCCTGTGGGATCTATACGGCCGCATGGTCGATCTGCCAGTGCACAAGGCCCTGGGCGGCTGCCGCGACCGCATCAAAGCCTATGCCAGCACCTGGCCCAACATGGGCAAACCCGAGGATTACGCCGCGCACGCTGTGGCGATGAAGGCCAAGGGCTACAAGGCCTACAAGGTACACGCCTATATCTATTTTAACCCCTATACCTGGGAGCACGCTCCGCAGCTGCCGGGCTTTCCCAAAGCTGATGTAGAGGTCTGCCGCGCGGTGCGCGAGGCGGTCGGCCCCGATATGGTCCTCATGCTCGATCCCTTTGGCGTCTATACCCTGCAGGAATCGATCTGGGTGGGCCACGAGCTCGAGAAACTGGGCTTTTACTGGCTCGAGCATCCCATGATCGAGACGCGCACAGAAGCCTATCGCCGGCTGTGCGATGAGCTGGATATCGCCATCTGCTCGCCCGAGCACGTGCACGGCGGGATTTTCTCACGCGCCGAATGGGTGCTGCAGGGGGCTTCGGATATGAGCCGCATCGACGTGGGTTACGGCGGCATCACCGGCTCGTACAAGCACGCCATGCTGTGCCAGGCTTATGGCATCCAGTGCGAGATGCACGGCGGTCACTGGACCAATTCGCACATCCTGGGCGCTACTCCCGAATCAACCTGCGAGTATTTCGAGCACGGCTTGCTGCGCCCCGATCTGGATTACGATGTGCCGCCGCCCTACCTGAAGGCCATTCCCGACCCGCTGGATGACGATGGCAATGTGATTCTGACGACCAAACCCGGCCTGGGGATGGAGTTTATCTGGGACTATATCAACGATAACCTGGTCACTGCATAAACAGGCGCAGTGTATCTGTTTTTTGATATCGACGACACGCTGCTGGATAGCTCGCGCGCCGAGCATCTGGCAGCGTGTGATTGGGCAGAACGTCACCCTGAGGTATTCGGTGACGACCCGCGTGCCTTTGCGGCCGCGTGGCGCAGCATCTCGGTGGATTACTACCGCCGCTGGGTGCGCGGAGAGCTTTCCTTTATTGAGCAGCGACGCGCGCGCATTCGGTATTATTGGCCAACCGCCGATGACGCCCAAGCGGACGCACATTTTGCCGAATACCTGGCGCATTATCGTCAACACTGGTCGCTATTTGCAGATACCCAGCCTGCCCTCGGGCTGCTCGCAGATTACTGCAAGGGCGTAATTACCAACGGCGAGCCGAGCCAACAATCTGACAAGCTGCGCACTTTCGGTTTGGGTCGTTTTTTTCGCTGGCTTGTAACACCCGCCAGCGCCGGCTACCGCAAACCGCAGGCGGGCATCTTTGATGTTGCTGCGGCCCTTGCTGGCGCAAAGGCAACCGATTGCTGCTATGTGGGCGACCTTCCTAACGACGACGCACGGGCGGCGCGCAATGCCGGCTGGCGCAGCATCTGGCTCAATCGCCGCGGCGATCCCCCTGCTAAAGACATCGAGACGATCACGACCCTCGTAGAGTTGCCGGCGCTGCTGGGTGTACGCGCAAGGTAGCCCCAGCGCAGGATGGTTGCGGGGGGCAGCTGCATCACTTATACTGGCCGCGTAATCCGGTTTCAGGCGGATGCCGGCCCTATGCAGCCGCCAATTCATGGGAGGCTAGTATGGCTAGTTATTATGAACCCGCACGCAAGTTGCCGGTGCGTACAGCAGTGGATGTGCTGGTAGTTGGCGGGGGCTCCGCCGGCGTTATCGCCGCTATCGCGGCAGCCCGCACGGGCGCACGCACGTTATTGGTCGAGCGCTATGGCTTCCTGGGCGGTTTGGTACCCGGCGGACCTACCGGCATGCACTCTTTCTTTAACTGCTATCATGACGCCAACGGTACTCCTGATGTGCCCCCCGAGAGCAAGAAACAAATCATCAAGGGTATCCCGCAGGATCTGGTTGACCGCTTGGTAGCCGCCGGCGGCTGCCCGGGGCATATCGAGCTTGAAAAGGCGGCGCGCTTTATCAGCGTACTGACCCCCGTCGACCCAGAGATCTATAAATGGGTAGCCCTCGAGATGGTGCTGGAGGCCAGCGCTGAGGTGCTCTTTTACACCCAGGTAGCCGATGTAGTGATGAGCGACAACCGCGTGGCCGGCGTGGTGATCGAATCCAAGTCGGGGCGAGAGGTGGTCCTGGCTAAAGCGATCGTGGATGCCTCCGGCGATGCCGATGTGGTCGGCCGCAGCGGCGCGCCTTTTACCTTTGTCGAGCAATTTGGTGTGAGCATGAACCTGCGCATGCAGGGCGTGGATATCGAGACTTTTGCCGATGAAGTATTAAAGCGCGATCTGGTCTACCACTATGCGCGTGCCGTCAAGCTGGGCACCACCGAAAAGAGCACCATGCGCCTGAGCACGCGCCTGACGCCCTGGAAGGAACTGATTGACAAATACGATGCGCGCATCGGTGCAGTGATCAACACATCGCTTCGCGAGGGCGACCTGACCTATATGAACTGCACGGGTGTGCTGGCCAACGGCGTGGATGTAGCCGATATGAGCCGCGCCTCGATCTACCTGCAGCGTCAGATCCACAACATTGTGGCATTCTTTACCAACTGCATGCCCGGCTTTGAGCACGCCTACCTGGCAGCCACTGGCCCGCTCCTGGGCGTGCGCCGTACACGCCTGATGCAGGCGGTCTATGATATGCCGCGCGCGCATGTGATGGAGGGCTGGGGCGTGCCCGACGAGATTGGGCGTTTCAGCTTTATCGACCTGCCCGAGTTCGCCGTCACCGATGGGCATACCTATGGGGTCAGCTACCGTTCGCTCTTGCCGCGCGAGGTTGAGGGCGTGCTGATGTGCGGGCGCATGATCTCGACCGACCACGTGGTGCACCACTCGACGCGCAACGTGGGCTGCTGCATGGTTACCGGGCAGGCAGCCGGCGCCGCCGCAGGACTTTCAGCCCAGCAGGGTATCCTGCCCTCACAGCTGGATGCCAATGAACTGCGCGGAGTGCTGGCTGACCAGGGTGCGTACTTCGAATAAAAACAGGAGTCTGTCATGCTAAACAAGCTGCGTCATCCGCTGATCATGGGCTCGCAATACTATCGCGCCCCCACCCCGGCGCGCGCCGAGTGGCGTCGCGACCTGCAGGGCCTTGCCGACCAGGGCCTCAACACGATCAAGATCTGGGCACAGTGGCGCTGGAACACGCCCGCCCCTGGCGAATACCATTTCGACGACATTCTCGAACTGCTCGATATCTCAGAGGAGGTCGGCATCCAGGTGATCATCAACACCATCACCGATGTGGCGCCGGCCTGGATCGACCAGCAGTATCCGGATTGCCGTATGCTCACCCTTGGCGGGCGCACGCTGGGGCCGCAGACGAATGGTCCGCGCCCGATTAACGGCGCCCCCAGCCCCTGTTATCATCATCAGGCGGTCATGCAGCACTCGTACGATTTCCTGCGCGCGTGTGTGCAAGCTTGTGCAGATAAACCCGCCCTGGCGGTTTGGGACGTGTGGAACGAGCCCGAGCTGACGGAAGCGATCGCCCGCGAGCCGATCCTTGAAAACCTGGTGTGCTATTGCCCGCACTCGCGCGCCGCCTTCCTGGTGTGGCTGCGTGCCAAATACGGCGATTCGCTGGATGCTCTCAACAATGCCTGGTCGCGCAACTATCGCCACTGGGAAGAGCTAGAGCTTCCGCGCTCGTATGAGACGTTCAAGGATATGATCGACTGGCGGCGCTTTTTCGTTGATACCATCACCGAAGAGTTCCGCACGCGGGTGCACATCGTGCGCGAGCTTGATCCCAATCACCTCGTCATGACCCACACGGTGCCCTTCCCGATCTTTAACCTGATCACGTGTGCCTCGGACGACTTTGCCATGGCTGAGGATTGCGACCTGTTCGGCAACTCGGCCGGCTCGAGCCCCAACGCGGCCGACCTGCTGGCATCCGCGGCCCAGGGGCGCCCGGTGATCAATGCCGAGATCCACGCCATGGGCGGCTCGACCTTTCACCAAAACCGCCCCTTGAGCGATCTGGCGACCGACCGCTACATCCTGCCGCAGCTGGCTCATGACATCAAAGGCTTTGTCTTTTGGCAATACCGCCCCGAGCTGTTGGGCAACGAATCGCCCAACTGGGGCCTCACCGACCCGGCCGGTAACCCGACCCCTTGGCTGGCTCGCTTATCGGTACTCAACCATGCCCTGCAGGAACGCCGCGATTTTCTCCTGGCAGCCCGCAATCGTGAGCCCGAGGTGGGCATCCTGATCGACCCTGAGAACGAGATTTTCCAGTGGTGCATCGCCCACAACACCAACTATTACGCCAACGACGTGGTGGGCATCTACAATGCCTTGTATAATGCCGGATACCGCGTGCAGTTTATGCATCCCACGCATGTGCCCGCCGCCCAGGATCTGCCGGTACTGTTTTGCCCTGCGCCCTACTGGCTGCAGAGCGGCACCCTCGCCGCCCTTGATGGTTATGTCAAGAGTGGCGGCATTCTGGTGGCGGAGCCCAGCTTTGCGGGAATGAACCCTGCCAACGGCTGGCACACCCAGCTGCGCCCCGGCAACGGCTGGGAGGAGGCTTTTGGCTGCACCCAAGGATTTGTGCTGCAGCCCAATGCTTCCGAGTTTGATTCGTATGTGGCTGCTTCGGGCACTGCGCAGGCTGCAGGCGCCCAGCTGAACGTCGAGCTGGATGGCCAACACTACAGCCTGAGCGCCTACCACCAGGTGTTTGAGCTCCTGCCGAACCGTGCCGAGGTGCTGGGGCGCTTTTCCAACGGCTGGGCAGGATTGGTTAGGGCACAGTATGGTGCCGGCACGCTCTATCTGGCGGGCACCTATCTGGGCGGTGCTGCTGGCCAGCATCTGCCGGGCGCTGCAGAGCTGATCGCCGCCCTCGCTGAAACCCCGCAGGCGGCAGATCGCCCGCGTTCAGAGGGCGACCGCGTGCGTGTGGATGTGCTCACCGACGGCTCCAGCCAGCTGGTGATCGCCAACAGCCTCGTGGCCAGCGCGGGCAGTGCGGTGCTGCGCATTCCCGGTCTGCGCGCGCAGAAACTGGCGGATATCATCAGCGGTGAGAGCTGGCCGGTAACTTTCGTGAATGGAAGCGCACGCGTGGAGCTGCCTTTTGAAGCGTCGCAGGTGCGTGTACTCGAACTCACCGATTAGGGAGGTACTATGGCATTCAACGTCAAAAAGCGCGGCCGCCTGACCTATTACTACAATGGCGACCATCCTACCCTCTCTGCCCTGGTGACAGAAGATCTCGGCGGCGGAGTGTTAAAGTGCTACCTGGCTGGCCTAACGGGCGGCTACTCGGCCAAGGGGGTGCTGGAACTTGAAGAGCTCGTCAGCATGGACCCCGAACGCGAGATTCCGCTCGTTTTTCGCTGCTGGGAGCTATGGCTGCAGGAAGCCGGCGTCTGTGAGGATATCAGCCAGGTCGATTTTATCGAGGTGCACGCCTTTGGCTGCCTGCCCAAAGCACCTAATCCGGTGCTGGATCCGGCCGGCTATGCCGCCGAGTGTGAACGTCTGCGCCGCGAGTACGCCAAGGCATACTCGGGCTTTTTCGCTGAACGCTGCCCAGAGTGCGGCGTGCCGGCGCGCTTTACCGTGCATGTCGTGGATGTGCCCGATACTGCCGCCTCGTACGAGTTTTACGGTGTGGCGCTCTACCAGCCCGAGCTGCACACAACCTGAAAGGGGCTTGTCATGACCCAGAATGCTGACGCACCGCTCGTTCTGGAAGGCTCGTTCAAGCGCGCCTCGGCGCCCTCGCAGCTGCGCATCACTGATATCCGGATTGCGCACGTGACGGGCGCCCCCATGCGCTGCCCGTTGATCAAGATGACCACCAACCAGGGCATCGAGGGCTACGGCGAGGTGCGCGATGCCGCGAGCCCGCAATATGCCGCCATGCTGCGCCGCCACCTGATCGGCGAGAACCCCTGCGATGTCGACCGTCTTTTTCGGCGCATCAAGCAGTTTGGCGGACACGCGCGCCAGGGCGGCGGAGTCTCAGGCATCGAGGTAGCCCTCATGGATCTGGCCGGCAAGGCCTATGGGGTGCCCTGTTACCAGCTGATGGGAGGCAAGTTCCGCGACTGCATCCGCATCTATTGTGATACCGATACCCACGGGCGCCCCGACGGCCGGGCTATGGGCGAAGCCCTGTGCAAGCGCATGCAGCGCGGCTTTACCTTTTTAAAGATGGATCTGGGCATCAGCCAGCTGGCTGGCACGACCGGCACGATCAGCGCCCCGCTGGGCTACCTGGAATCGATCGCCAAGCTGCAGCGCCAGACGCGCGAGGCCGCCGATGAGGCTGCGCCTGCCGAGGCTCGCCGGCGCCTGTACGACGCCAACAATGTGCCGCATCCCTTTACCGGCATCCACCTGACCGAAAAGGGGCTGGATGCCCTGGAGGCCTATGTGGCGGAGGTGCGCAGCGTCATCGGCGATGAGGTGCCCCTGGCGGTCGACCATCTGGGGCACATCGCGGTCGAGGATGTAATCAACCTGGCGCGCCGTGTCGAAAAGTATCACCTCGCCTGGCTGGAGGATGCCATACCTTGGCAGTATACCGACCAGTACCTGCGCCTGAGCCAGTCGACTACCGTGCCGATCTGCACCGGCGAGGATATCTACCTGAAGGAGGGCTTTCGGCCGCTCCTCGAGGCGCGCGCAGTCTCGGTCATCCACCCCGACCTGCTGACTGCCGGCGGGATGCTGGAGACGAAAAAGATCTCGGACCTCGCGCTTGAGCACGGGGTGGCGATGGCCATGCACATGGCTGAATCGCCCATCGGCGCGCTGGCTGCCGTGCACACTGCGGCTGCCTGCGAAAACTTTTATGTGCTCGAATACCATTCGGCGGATGTTGACTGGTGGGATGACCTGGTGTTGGGCGCCGCCAAACCGCTGGTGCAGCAGGGTTTTATCACCGTTCCTGAGCAGCCCGGACTGGGGATTGAATCGCTTAATGACGAGTTGATTGCGCAGCATATAGATCCGACCAGCCCTGAAGTATGGACGCCCACCGATGAGTGGGATAGCGACTGGTCGCACGACCGCCTGTGGAGTTAACGCACGACGGAGCCTGAAATCGGCAAGGTTCACACACGCCGATTCAAGTCTTTGCAAATCAAGTACTAAAAAGCAGAGGGTGCAAATAGCCTCTGCTTTTAGTATATTTGAGTTTTCTCCAAAGACGCTTTACGCCCATACAGAGACATTAGTAGAAAGCCATCGTTTCTACCTGTGTTTTTAATTGCTTTGCAGGTGTTCTTGAGGGTAGAAACCGTCCTTCTATCACCTTTTATTCTGAGCTATTATTACGACAAGAGTAGTATGGCTTTTTTGTAATAGGGCGCGTACTTTAGGCACGCACGAACGCCCTGTTCATCACTTTTAAAAACTATATACTATCGGATCTGTACCAAAAGAAGATATGACGGCTTTGGCATTTTTCAAGTAAAGAACTTCGCAATTTCCGTCATCTGCGGCGTAAAGGTCCTTTAATGTCGGGTTTTCGTCGAGCATGTGTTGTCTCGCTTCTGACCTGTCATCTTGAACGACTTCTGCCTCTATCCTAATCCAGGTGCCGTCACCTCTGCTGGCACAGATTTCAATCTTGGGATTAGCTTTCATCTGCTTGAATACTGGCTTTATATTGCCGGTTTGGATATAAAACTTGTCCTCAAAATAACTTGTCGCCCCAAAGGGGCGAACTCTGGGGCGATCGCCGTCCACAGTTGCAAGGAAAAACATGGGACAAAACTTTAGATAATCGATCGTTTCTCTAATATCATTCATTTCAGGAGTCTCCTTATATTTCGACAACAAGCATTACATTACACACACTCTTTGATAGAGGGTTTGATGTATCAATTACTGAGGCCTAAAGCACCACCACCCTCTAACGCTATACCAGATATTCGGTGCGCTCCAGCACGGTGCGGCGCAGGGCGTCTGTGAGGTTGCGCCAGTATTCGGAATACCCGCCCACGCGCACAATCAGGTCGCCGTACTTTTCGGGTTCGGCCAGCGCGGCGCGCAGGGTCTCCTGGTCCACCACGGTGATCTGCATCTGCATGCCGCCCATGGCGAAATAGCTGCGCATCAGGTCGAGCATACGTTCGCGGTTTTCACCCACAAACATGCCCTTGTTGACGCGCATGTTCATCACCAGCGTGCCAGCCGCCTGCTCCTGTGGAATGCTGGCCACCGAGCGCAGCATAGCAGTGGGGCCATGCCGGTCGCGTCCGGCCACCGGACCGATCGAATCGGCGATCGCCTCACCGGCACGGCGTCCGTCTGGAGTGGCCATCACGCGGGCACCGGCATCGGTATAGGTCACAAACAACAGGCAGGAGGGCAAAAAGCGCCCACCGCGCCAAGGGGTGTAGCGCTTGAACTCGCCGAACAACCCCTCCGTCAAACGCACGGCGATCTCGTCGGCAGCAGGCTGGTCGTTGCCGTAGCGCGGACACAGCGCGATGCGCAGCGCCAGCTCGCCATAGCCCTCGAAGTTGGCCTGCAGGGCACGCCACAGTTCCGGAGCTGTGATGTAACCGCTCTCAAAGACCAGCTCGCGGATGGCAGCCAGCGAATCGGTGACTGTCGCCAAGCCGCCGACATTGACCACACTCCAGTTGTAGCGCGCGCCGCCGGCATTAAACTCGCGTGCAACCTCCAGGCAGTCGTCGATCAGCAGGCTGCGCAGCGGATTCGGCTGCCATTCGGCGTGCAGTTCCTGGGCGCGGCTCACTCCGCTTGCCATGCGCGCCACCGCCGCGGCCATATCCGCCTGGAAGGCGTCTTCGAGCTCACTATAGCTCGTCGCAGTGCTCAGGTGGCTCTCAAGGGTCTGTGAAAGGATCAGGGGCAGGTTGAGCCCGGCATCCAGAGAGCCGACATTGGAGCATCCATGCACCATCGTCTCGGTGCAGCCGCCGAATGCCAGGCTGGGCAGGTCTTCCGGACGAATACCCAGCCCTGCCGCCTCCACAGCGCGGTAATAGGCCGCCTCGTTATAGAGCGCCGGGATGCCGCTGCCCGAGGCGATCGCGTCCAGGGCGGCCTCCAGCACCTCGGCGGGGGCGTCGTGCGTGACCCGCAGCGCCAGATTGGGCCGGCGATGCCCCGGCACGGCGCGCAAACACGCAAGTGTAAGAGCGTTGGCAGCCGAACGGCCGTTGATATCGCTGCCGCCGATGGCAGTGTTCCAGCCGTCGTTGGCGTCGACATTGCTCCACATCAGGCTCATCAGCTCGGTGCCCTGATCCTCGCTGAGCAGGCCGGCAGCCAGATCGCGCTCATAGAGGACGCCCAGATCCTGGTCGAGGCGGCCAAGGTTGTCGCAGCCATCCAGATAGTAGAGCCAGTTGGTCGCCACCAACCCCTCGTAAAAGGTCTCCGCCGGCTGCCAGGGCACCTTGCGCAGAGCATTCACCAGGCGCGCCAGACTGGCGCGGTCGCTCGGGTCGCGCGGATTCAGGCCCTCCAGATAGGCCAGCGTGCGAGCATGCATGACGCGGATACCCTCAAGCGTATCCGCCATGGCACGATAGAACGCGCCGGCTTCGCTGTCGCCGTCCGCTTCAGCCTGTGCCAAACCTGCCTGCACGCGCTCCTCATAGCGGACGAGCCCTTTACGCAACACCCGCCCATAGTTGATGATCGAGTGCGTATAGTTGGCTCCGCCGAGGGTCAGGTCGCTGTCGATAGCCGCTGACGGCACCGGATAGACGCCCAGGCTATCGCGCAGGGCGGCGTATACGGCCGACTCCTCGGCACGCTTGTTGAGCGTGCTGCGATTGACCGTCATCGATGACGAATAATGAAACTGGATCGCGCTGCCCTGGCTAAAGTAGCTCCTGCGCCCCGCAGGATAGAGCGCCTCGCCATGCCAGGCGGGGAGCTCGCAATGCTCGATTTGCATCCGCCAGCCGCGTGCCATGCGCTCGGTGACATTGCCATCGCACGCCAGAAAACCAGCTGCGAGGTATTCCCCCGCCTCGATCAGTGCATCAACCGCAGTTGGTTCCCAGGCTTCGGGCAGGTGGAAGGCAGTTGGTTCAGGATTGTTCATCATGCACCTTGTCAGGATAGGCTGTTCTGGCTAGTATTCTGGCACAATACTACAAGATGTGCAACCACATGGACAACAACACCTTGCTATTTCGCCCGCTGCTGGTCGGCAGCCTGCAGCTGCCCAACCGTCTGGTGCGTTCTGCCACCGCAGAGCGGTTGGTGCTGGATACCACAGACACGCCCTCGCCGCGGCTGGCGGCTATGTACGAAGCCATCGCGCGCGGCGGTACGGGCACGATCATCACCGGACATGTCTACGTGACCAGCTCCGGACAGTGCCACAACGAGATGTGTTCGCTGGCTGACGATGCCATGATCGACCACTGGCGCGCCATCATCGCGCCCTCACAAGCTGCTGGTGCCCGGGTGATCGCGCAGATCAACCACGGCGGGGCCAGCTGCGACCAGAAACTCCATTCCGTCAGGGTATCGCCCTCGGGCGTAGCGACCAACCAGGAAGGCCGCTCACGCGCACTGACATCCGGCGAGATTGATGCCACCATTGCGGCATTTGGTGCCGCGGCACGGCGCGCACGCGAGGCCGGGTTCGATGGCGTACAGCTGCATGGCGCGCATGGCTACCTGGTGAGCCAGTTTCTGATGCAGGCCACCAACAGACGCGACGATGCCTGGGGCGGAGACGCAACCCGCCGGCGGGCCTTTTTGCTGGCGATCATCGCCGAGGCACGGACGCAGGTCGGGCCAGATTATCCGTTATGGCTCAAACTGGGGGTAGCCGGTACGCCCAGCAACGGGCTGCCGATCGAAGAGGGCGCTGCCGCGGCAGCCGCTAGTTTTGCTGCCGGAGTCGACTGCATCGAGATCTCGCACGCCCTGGGGATGCCAAACAACGTGAACCCCACCGAGCCATTGTTGTTGCCGCAGGCGCAGGCGGTGCGCGCTGCCTGCGGGCTAGACGCGCCCCTCGCGCTGGTGAATGGATTCCGCACACGTGTCGCGATGGAAGCGGTGCTCGCGTCCGGCGTGGCGCAACTGGTCTCGCTAAGCCGCCCGCTGATCGCAGAGCCCGCCCTGGGGTTGAACCTGCAACAGGGCGCCGAACGCCTGTTATGCACGCGCTGCGGGCGCTGCTGGCCAACCGGGCTGGGGGCCGGGATAGCCTGTAATAACCCATCGGTCCAGAAAAAGGTGCGTGCGCGTACTCGCACGCTTGGCGCTTAACGCAGAATCGGTTAAGCTGTTACTATCACCAAATACAGAGGTTGCTCTATGATCAAGATCAGTTTTATGACCTTTGCCTGCCCCGATTACTCGTTTGACCAGGTTGTCGATCTGGCCGTGCGCCACAGCTACCAGGGGATCGAGTTTCGCACCGATTCCGGGCATGCCCACGGTGTGGAAGTGAGTGCCGATGCTGCCACGCGCGTCCAGATGCGCCATAAAATGGCGGATGCTGGCATCGAAGCGTGCTGCCTGGCCACCAGCCTGCAGTTTGTCAACGAGCAAGCCGTAGAACAGGCCCCCGCGCTGATCGACCTGGCTGCCGAGTTACTCATTCCTGGATTGCGCGTTTTTTGCGGACCGCTGCCGGAAGGTGTCTCCCTCAAAGATGCCATCAAACGTGCGGCAGCGAACATCGCCAAGGTGGCCGACCGCGCCCAGGCGGCCGGCGTGCAGCTGTGGCTGGAAACCCACGATTCGGTCTCGCTGGCGGTTGACGCCGGTCAAATCGTCCGGCTGGCCGATCATCCGGCTGTGGCGATCAACTGGGATAACATGCATCCATATCGCAACGGCGAGTCACTCGAAACCACCTGGGAAGCCATCAGCCCTTATATCCAGCACACGCACTTTCATGATTCGGTCAACGAACCTGGCGCGCCGATCATCACCCCCTTTGGCCAAGGAGGGTTGCCCGTGCAGAAGATGTTTGACCTGCTGCAGTCGGTCCATTACATAGGTTATTACTCCGGCGAGTGGTTTGGCGAGCAGATGGGCGCCGATGCCGACACCTCGCTAGCAGCCCATCGTGATGGGCTGCTGGCACTTGAAGCCGCTTATCATAACAAGCAATAGCACGGTTTGGCAGCCGGAGGGTCGTGCAGCCCTCCAGCTGTGCGCGTTTGACATTCGCATACTATATGGTATCTTGGGTCAACCTCAACCAAGAAGGTCGATAACCCATGTGTGTACGGAACCTCTTCCTCGGCTAAACTCCGCTCCTGTCAAACCCTGCCCCGTACCCGGAGTCTGTGCCGGGCTAGCACTT
This sequence comes from Chloroflexota bacterium, assembly GCA_012729455.1. Lineage (GTDB taxonomy): Bacteria > Chloroflexota > Anaerolineae > UBA1429 > UBA1429 > JAAYDC01. The sequence continues at coordinate 25,395 of JAAYDC010000021.1, forward strand.
CGTTAATCACCAGTTATTTGCGCGTGCCGCGCAAAGGAGAGTCGGATGGCGGTTTTACGCCGGATGAGCAAGTATTTGCGGCCATATTATCGGCTTCTGGCCTTTTTGTTACTGTGCATGTTCGCCGGTTTGGCGGGCGACGTGTTCGGGCCGAGGCTGCTCACTTTTGTGATCGACCGCGGTATTATGCTTCGTTCAATGCCCAACGTGCTCAAGTACTCGGCACTGCTGGTGGTCATCGCACTGGTGCGTGCCGCCTTGCGCTACGGCCAGATGCTTTCGCAGGAGCGCCTCGGCCAGGAGACCGTCCGCCAGCTGCGCCACGACCTGTATGTCCGGTTACAACGGTTATCGTTCTCGTTCTACACCGCCAACAACACCGGCGATCTCATGTCGCGCCTCACCAACGACGTCTCAGCCATCATGGATTTCTTTGGCTTTGGCATCGCCGAGATGGTCTCTGCCTCGCTGATGTTTACCTTTACTCTGATTATGCTGCTGGTGCTGGATTGGCGCCTGACGCTAGTGGTTTGCGTGCCGATCCCCTTCCTTATCTTTTTTGCCTTTCGCTTTTCGGGCATCGTCGGTCCGGCCTGGGAAAAGATCCGGGTGCAGATGGGCAAGCTCTCCACCACGCTGCAGGAAAACGTCTCTGGGGTGCGTGTGGTCAAGTCCTATGGCCGCGAGCATCATGAGATTGACAAGTTCTCTGCGCGCAACGAGTCAACTCTGAAGGCCAACGTCGACCGCGCCGATATCGAAGCGCGCACCTTTCCGCTGATGAGCCTGATCACCGGTATGTGCTTTTTACTGCTATATTGGTATGGCGGGCGGCGGGTGATCGATGGCCAGCTCAGTCTGGGCACTTTTTTCTCGTTTAACTGGTATATCTGGAGCCTGATCTGGCCGATCCGCTTCCTCGGCTTTTTGATCAGCATCGCGCAAAAGGCGATCGCCTCGGGCCCGCGTGTGTTTGAAATCCTTGACTCGCCCCTGGAGATCCCCGACACTGCCCCTGAACGCGAGATGTCGCCCATCAAGGGATTGGTGCGCTTTGAGGATGTGCACTTTGCGTTCACCGACAAAACCGTAACGCCCGTGTTGCAGGGCCTAGACCTGGAGATCCAGCCCGGCCAGGTGGTGGCGGTGTTGGGCGGCACCGGCTCAGGCAAGTCATCGCTGATCAATCTGATCCCGCGTTTTTATGATCCGCAGCAGGGCTGCATCACCATCGATGGCATCGACCTGCGCGACGTCTCGCTGGCGAGCCTGCGCCGCCAGATCGGCATCGTCCCGCAGGAGACCTATCTGTTTTCGGATACGGTGCGTAACAATATCGCCTTTGGCCGCCCGGACACGTCGGACGAGGTCATCCTGGAAGCCGCTGAGGCTGCCCAGGCTGCCGAGTTTATCCGCGAGCTGCCCAACGGGTTGGATACCAGGGTCGGCGAACGCGGCTTGGGGCTTTCTGGCGGACAAAAGCAGCGCATCGCCATTGCGCGTGCTCTGGTGACGGATCCGCGCATCCTGATTCTGGATGAGGCTACCTCGAGCGTGGATGCCGAGACCGAGTATCTGCTGCAGGTGGCGCTCGACCGCGTGATGCGCAACCGTACCTGCATCGTTATCGCTCAGCGCCTCTCGACAGTGCAAAATGCCGACCAGGTGCTGGTGCTCAAGGACGGGCGCGTGGCCGAACGCGGCACGCATGCCGAGTTACTGGCGTTGGGTGGCGAGTATACCCGCATCTATAACCTGCAGCTCAAAGCCCAGGAAACCCTGCTGGAAGATGAATGCCCGGCTACTGGAGGGGCAACCGCATGAGTGACGGACAATACGAGGAACTGCAAGAGGTAGATAAAAGGCCCTTTGACTATGGCCTTCTAAAGCGCATGCTGCGCTATACCAGGCCGTATCGTAAAGAGCTGACGCTCGCGACCGTGGTGATCGCCATCGGCAGCGTACTCCGGTTGGCCGAGCCTTATCTGCTGCGCACCGCCATCGACCTGGGTATCACGCCCGGCAACATGCAGGTGGTCAACCGCGTCGCTGGCATCTGGCTGGCATTTCAGATCATCGGTGCGATAACCGAGTACATTCGCATCCACATCCTGAACCGCACCGGGCAAAACCTGCTCTATGACATGCGCCAGGAGCTTTTTGATCACCTGCAGTGGCTCTCGCTGCGCTTTTATGATGCGCGCCCTGTCGGGCGCATCATGGCGCGCGTCACCAATGATGTCGAGACGATCAACGACCTGATCAACTCTGGCCTGGTAACGATCATCGCCCAATCGATCAGCCTGGTAGGCATCGTAGTGGTGATGTTTGTAATCAACGTGCGCTTGGCTATGATGGCCTTTGTGGTTTTGCCCCTTATGGTCTTTGCCATCGCGCGCCTGCGTCCCGCCATAGAGACCGGCTGGCGTAATGTACGCAAGGCCAACAGCAACATCAACGCCAACCTCAACGAGTCGATCACCGGCATCCGTGTGACGCAGGCTTTTGGCCGCGAGGGTGAGAATGTGCGCCGCTTCCAGCTGTTGAACAACGCCTACTTTGGTGCTTTTATGAGCGCCATCCGCGCTGAGGTGTTGATCTGGCCGCTTGTGGACTTGTTGGGCATCACCGGCTCAGCGCTGGTGCTGTGGTATGGCGCCAGGCTGGTGCTGGCGGACGAACTCACCATCGGCTATGTGCTGGCTTTTACCGACTATTTGTTCCGCTTCTGGGAGCCGATCAATGCCATCAGCCGTGTCTACTCGCGTGTGCTCTCGGCTATGGCTTCCGCGGAACGTATCTTTGAGTACCTCGATACTCAACCCGAGATCGTCGATATCCCCGATGCCGAGCCGCTCAGGGGGATCAGCGGACGTGTCGAGTTTGAGAATGTGTCGTTCCGCTACAAGGACGACGACCGCTGGGTGCTGCAGAACATTAACTTTACCATCGAGCCGGGCCAGACGGTGGCGCTTGTTGGCCCGACCGGTGCCGGCAAGACGAGCATTATCAACCTGCTGATGCGCTTTTACGACCCGCAAGAGGGGCGCGTACTCGTCGATGGCTATGACATCGCACGCGTCCAGTTGCCTACCTTGCGCGATCAGCTGGCATTGGTGCTGCAGGAGTCGTTCCTTTTCTCCGGCTCGATCGCCGACAACATCCGTTATAGCCGGCTGGACGCTACCATGGAAGAGGTCGAGCGTGCCGCGGCAGCCGTACACGCCGATGGCTTTATCTCGCGCTATGAGGACGGCTACGAACATGAGGTGGGCGAGCGCGGTGCCAGCATTTCGGTGGGACAGCGCCAGCTGCTTTCGTTTGCGCGCGCGCTGTTGGCCAACCCACGCATACTGATCCTGGACGAGGCTACCTCCAGCGTCGACAGCCAGACCGAGCGTGCCATCCAGGATGGTATGCGCCAGCTGTTGGAAGGCCGCACCACCTTTATCATCGCTCATCGCCTCAGTACGATCCAGCGCGCCGACTGCATCATGGTGATCGAGAATGGCCGCATCGTCGAGACCGGCACTCACGACGAGCTGCTCATCCTTCCGGAAGGCCACTATGCGCATCTGTATGCGCGCCAGTTCGCCGTCTGGGAGGCAGGCCGGCTGGCAGCCTGCGACGATGCCGATCATCCGGCTGAGGGAGCTACATCTTAGGCTTTGCGCACCGCCGGCGCGCTACTCGGCCTGTCAACGACGCTTCAGGGCAGGCTCGGTGCGTTCTGGAAGAGGCGTTAAGGTCGCCCGGACAGCCGTAGCAGCGGGTGCTGTGCCCGGCTGGCCGGTAGCCGGTGGGGGCGGACTGCAGCGCAGTAAACTGGCTGCCAATACCAGGCCGCACATGATAGCCAATAGGCGCGTGTGCATCAGCATCGCCCAGTGTCTTGAAGATAGGCTGGCGTACGGTATAGCACGGGTTATCTGCTTGGAGGTGATCATGCTCGACATCCGCCGTAAAACTGGTGCCTTTACCCCGCCGCTGACATCGCGTGAGCGCTTTGTGCGCACCATGCACTATCAGCAGGTCGATTATATCTCACATCTCGAGTTTGGCTACTGGGACGAGCTCAAAGAGGATTGGATGCAGCAGGGCCATCTGCCCCAGAGCATGCGCCAGGCGGATGGCTCAATCCCCGACCACCTGGTTGAACAGTACTTTGGCTGCGAGCAGTTGGCGGGTGTGGGGGCACGCATCGGTGCGCAGCCTCTGCGCGCCAACGTCATCATCACCGAGACGGCCGACCGGCGCATCTTCCGTGACGGCCTGGGGGTGCTCAGCGAGGTGCAGACTGCCGGCACCCACACCATCCCGCACTTTCTCGAGTTCCCGATTCGCGACCGCGCCACCTGGCAGGCCTTTCGGGACGAATTCCTCGACCCGGCGCATCCCAGCCGCGTGCTTGGCGAGACAGAGCTGCAGCACATGGAAGACCTGGCGCGTACCTCTGAGCAGCCCGTGCAGGTCTGGATAGGCTCGTTCATCGGCTTTATCCGCGACTGGTGCGGCTTTGAGCAGTTGGCGCTCCTGTCGATGGACGACCCCGACCTGGTCGAAGAGATGGTCGAGCACCTCGTGAACATGAGCGTCACCCTCACCGAGCAAGTACTTGAGCGCTGCCCGGCCGACCTGGGAGCTGGCTGGGAGGATATCTGTTTTAACTCGGGACCGATCCTCAGCCCGCGCTTTTTTGCAGAGCGCATCACCCCGCATGTGGCGCGTGTTACCAGGATGCTGCGTCAGCACGGCGTGGATGTGATCTATACCGATTGCGACGGCAACATCCTCACGCTCATCCCCCAGTGGCTATCGATCGGCCAGAACGCCGTCTTTCCACTGGAGGTCAACCCCGGCAACGACCCCGTTGCGCTCAAGCGCGAGTATGGGCGCGATCTGCTGATCCGCGGCGGTTTTAACAAGTTCGCCCTGCACGAGGGGCGCGAGGGCGTGCTGAAAGAGTTAAAACGCATCGAGCCGGCGGTATTGGAGGGAGGTTTTATCCCGGGCGTTGACCATCGCTGCCCCGGCGAGGTGCCATGGGACACCTATTGCTACTATATTTGGACCAAATGCCACATGTTGGGCTGGCCGGAAGCCGTCATCCGCGAGTTCCCGGCTTTCCGCGACTGGCGTCCCTAGATCTCGGGCGAGGGTTCCTTGGCATAGCGGCTCAGGTTGGGTTTTACAAAGATCTGAAGCACGGTCGCGAGGATAGCAAAGATCACCGCCGTCAGGTAAAAGCCACTCGTCAGTCCCCACAGGCTGGCCACGCCTGCCCCTATAATGGGCCCGAGGGCGTTTCCGCCCGATTGCATGCTGGTCGTCAGCCCAAAGATGGTGCCGCGGTGTTCTTGCGGTGTCGACACAGCCAGCAGGGCGTTGGCTGTCGGTAGGATGCCTCCTACAAACACTCCCTGTACAATGCGCAGCATGATCAGCTGGGTCGGATTATCGACCAGAGCTTGCGGTACAAAGGTGGCAGCCACCCCGACGACACACGCCACCAGCACGCGTTTTAGCCCGATGCGATCAGCCAGGCGTCCGATCACCATCGCCGAAATGGCGGTGCTGATTGCACTTACTGAGGCTATCAGGCCGGCTGTAGTCGCCAGGCGGTCAGAGTCAGTCACCAGTACCTGAATATACAGCGGAATGATCGGCACCAGCACCGCCATGGCAAAACTGGTCGAAGCGAGCGCGCCGATCAGCAGCATCGTAGTACCCGAGACAATGCCGCGGATACGGATAGCCGATCTAATTGTCACTTTGGGTTTATCCTCTTTCACGGCCTGCTTTGGCTTGCGCACCTCGCGCACGCCCAAGATGATCGCCAGAAGGCCGCTACCGATAAAGGCCGCCGCCATCGGAAAGACGGAGCGATAATTAGTAGCATCTGCTAGAAAGCCGCCGATCATCGGTCCAATCGCCATGCCTACATATTGGGTGGTCTGCAGCGCCCCCAGGCTGGAAGCCAGATTGCGCTCGGGAGTGCCGGTGGCTACCAGAGTCATAGCCGCCCCCATCGTACCGCATAGCGCTCCTTGCGCGATGCGGATCACGATCAATTGGGCCGGGTCCGTCACCAGCGACATCAGCGCTGCAAGCACTGTGCCAGCGGCAGTAGCGCGCACCAGCATTAACTTGCGGCCATGCAGGTCAGCCAGTCTCCCCCAGATCGGCGCGGCGATCATCATCGCCGTGCTGGCGCCGCTGTTAAAGGCGGCCGTCCACGCCAGAGCCGCCTCGTACGAGTCCACGCCCAGCTCCTGCAGGTAATAGGGGATAAACGAGCCATATGTCGAAAAACCGACCATGGTGGCGAGTTGAGCCAGACAAATGAACAGAAGGTTGCGTTTCCAAGGCTGCATCAGGCGGCGAGGCTCCAATCTGTTAAGAACATTTTAAGGATATGATAGCCCCTTGGCGGCAGAAGGCAAACGCTTGCCGAATGCCGTTCGACACCTCAGCGGGCATGTGCTAGACTGCCCGTAACGACATAGGAGGCCACACATGGCAAAACTGGCAATCGAAGGCGGTACTCCGCTGCGCAGCAGTCCCTTCCCGAGGCGTATCCTGGTGGGTGAAGAAGAGATTGATGCCGTCACCGCTCTGATGCAGAAGGAACGCACCAACGGCGGTGGTTTTGACCGCTACGGCGGCGAACATGTCGATGCTTACGAACGCGAGTTCGCCGAGTTTCATGGCATGCGCTATGCCACGGCGGTGTCATCCGGCACGGCAGCCATCCACACTGCCCTGGGCGCGCTGCGCCTCGACATCGCACAGGAGGTGATCTCCTCGCCGATCACTGACCCGGGCGGAGTTGCGCCGATTCTGTGGAACAACTGCATCCCCATATTTGCTGATACTGTCCCCGAAACCATGAACATGGCGCCTGCGTCACTCGAGGCGCGCATCACGCCTCGCACCAAAGCGATCATCGTCACCCATCTGACGGGCCAGCCGGCTCAGATCGACCAGCTGTCGGAGATCGCGCGTGCGCATGGTATCCCGCTGATCGAGGACTGCGCCCAAGCGCACGGAGCTCGTTTTGGAGGCCAGCTGGTGGGCTCTTTTGGCGATCTCTCGGCGTTCAGCCTGATGGGCGGCAAGCACCACACCGCCGGCGGACAGGGCGGCATGGTCCTGACCAATGATGAAGAACTGTACTGGAACGCCAAGCGCTTTGCGGATCGTGGCAAACCCTTTAATTCGACAGCCATCAAGAACCTATTTTTGGGCAACAATTATCGTATGACCGAGCTGGAAGCTGTCATCGGGCGTGTCCAGCTGAAAAAGCTGCCCCAGGTAGCGGCCAAACGGCGCGCCTTGGCGAGCAAACTGCAGGAGGGCATCCGCGACCTGCAGGCGGTGCGCATGCAGCATGTCATCGAGGGCGTCGAACCAACCTACTGGCTGATGCTGTTGCACATCGACCCGCAGCGGCTGCGAACCAGCAAAGCCGATTTCGTGGCCGCCTGTAACGCAGAGGGCATGCCGATCGACCTGCACTATGACTGTATCGCCTATGAATCGCCCTGGTTCCGCGAACGCGCTAACTATGGCTCCAGCGAATGCCCCTGGTCTTGCCCCTTTTACGGGCATCAGGTTCAGTACGAAGGTAGTTGCCCCGACGCACGCCGTGCCATCGAAGCGCACTTTGTGCTGCCCTGGCACGAGGGCTATAGTGAGCGCGAGGTTGAGGATATCGCTGCAATCCTGAGCAAGGTTGAAGCCGCTTACTTGCGTTAAGGAGAGAGGATTATGGATTCGTTTCCGATGACTGCCATCGGCGGGGAGCCGATCTCGCGCATGATCGCCGGCTCGAACTGGTTCCGCGGATACTCGCATTATTCGTCCGCCAAGGACAAGTGGATCCGCGAGTACATGACTCTTGAGCTCATCACCGAGGTGTTGTGCGTGTTTGCGTGCAACGGCATCAACGCTTACATCGCCATGCCGGATGACCAAACAAAAGAAGTGCTGCGCCGTGTCAAGGAAGAGACCGGCGTGACAATGCACCTGATCGCCACCCCAAGCGGTGAGCACATCGACGACCTGCTGCCCGGCATCGAAGCCAGCGCCGAAGCAGGCGCGCGCTTTTGCCTACCGCACCAGCACTGGACGGACGGCAACCTGGTAGCCAACGAGCAGCGCATAATCGGCATTGAACAGGCTACCCGCCGCATCCGCGAGTTGGGCATGATCCCGGGCCTCTCCACCCATCGCCCTGAGACGGTGGTGATATGCGACAAGGCCGGTTATGACGTCGAAACTTATATACAGATTTATAACGCCATCGGTTTCTTGTGCCAGGTGGAGACGGACTGGATCGAGCGCGTGATCAATAATTCACCCAAGCCGATCATCTGCATCAAGCCTCTGGCAGGCGGACGCATCCTGCCGCCTACCGGTTTATCGTTCGTGTATCACTCAATCAAGCCGATCGACACCATCTGCATCGGCACGCTCAGCGTGGGCGAGGCCGAAGACGATATCCGCATCGCGCGCGGCCTCCTGGCTGGCTCGGCCGTGCAGGCGCGCGAGCTGCAATACTCGCGCAGCAAGAAATCACTTACCTGAGGAGGCTGACATGCAGCGTCAATCTGTACCTTATGATTACCAGCTCGTTGAAAACCTCAAACTGTTGATGAACCCAGGGTTGTTGCTGGTCTCGAGCAAGCCTGACGGCACGTCGAATGTGATGACGATCGGCTGGGCGACAGTGGGGATCATCTGGGGCAAGCCGATCTTTCAGGCCTGGGTGCGGCCCTCGCGGTACACCTACCAATTCATCGAAGCCTCGCAGGTTTTTACCGTCAACGTGCCGTCGCCCAAGCTGCGCAAGTGGACGGCGATCTGCGGCACCAAGAGCGGTCGCGATATCGACAAGTTCAAGGATTACAACATTGCCACATCGCCGGCCCTGCACGTACCGACGATCACGATCGACCAGTGCCCGATGGTCTACGAGTGCCGCGTGGTGCACCATAACGACGTCATCCCAGCGCACCTCTCGGACGAAATCGAAACCAGCGCCTACGGTGGTAATGACTATCACCGCATCTATTTCGGCGAGATCCTCGGCACCTACGCTGCCCAATAGCACCAACCCTCGCATTACAGAAAACGGCAGGCCCGTAGGGGGCCTGCCGTTTTTATATGCCTCGAGGGGCTTACTTGCTCAGGCGCATCAGGCGGCCATCAGCAGGGGCCAGCCAAAAGGCGACCGTCATGCCATCTTCGTAGCGCTTGAAGGCATCCACACCCTGGTCACGCGCGATGGCGCGCAGTTCGCCCGTGGAGCGGGCGACTTCGTGCAGGCTTCCTAGCTGGGTACGCAGTTTCAGCGTGACCCAGACCGCGCGCTCGCGGCATTTGTTCACCACCATAAGCCAGGGGTTGCCCTCTTCATCGGCAAACTCGCCCAGCAACAGGTTGTTGTTCGAGTTGCCCACTTCGGCCACCAGCCCGCAGCCGCAAAAGGCCTCGGTGCCGGCTGGCGCGCAGCCGGTGTGCTGCACGCTGGTGCTTTTCAAGCCGACCAACCACTTGCCCAAAGCCTGGACTTCCAGGTTGATCTGACGAATGATGTCGTATTTCGGCGTCTTGATGCCATAGATGCTGATCGGCCCGTTGCGATAGTTCTCGACATCCGGCGTCACATAGGTAAAGTAAGCGATCGCCTTGGCGCCATAGGCCAGGCTGGTATAAGCCTGCCAGCGCATATCCGCTGCAGATGGGTCGCGGTAGCTAAAGTGCGGTGTCGCCAAGAAGATGTTCATAAAGGGCACATCGGCCTTGAGCGCCGCCGCCCGGATCGACTCCAGGTTCGGGAAATACTGCGGTCGGTCTCCATCTTCCATCAGAGAATAGTTATCGTAGGAGAGCAACTCGGGCTTGACGATCTCGAGGTAGGTCTCAAGGTGGCGGTCGTAACTGATTGTCCCGAGCTGGTCGGCCGCAGCATAGTTGGGAAACAGGTTGATGTAGGCGATATGTGCCGGGTCAGCCACCTTGAATGCTGCCACGATCTCTCCAAGCGCCTCAAAGCGGTCCAGGCCAGGCTCGTCAGTGATGAAATACCCCCACAGTGCAGGATGATCCTTGTAGGCCGCGGTGATGTCCGCTACCACATCCTTCCAACCGGCTTTGGCCGTCATCGACCAGTTTACTTTGGAGTTGAGCACCATGCCCTGAATGCCCAGCTCAGCCATCCAATCCAGCACCTGGCGGCCCTCTTCGACACTCTCAGCACTGAAAGGCGCCACCGTATAGCCACCCTCCGCGACTTCTTTCCAGGCTTCGTACGTGTTTTTAGGTTGCACCCAAAAGCTGATCGGGAAGCGTTCCAGTTTCATATTCTCTCCTTTATGTCTAATATAGCCGCATCAGGCGCCCATCGGCTGGCGCCAGCCAAAAGCGCACAACCATGCCATCTTCATAGCCAAACGCCGCATTGACACCCTGGTCGCGCGCGATCGGGCGCAGCTGACCGCTCGAACGAGACACCTCGGCGATCTGTTTATACGGCGTACGCAGTCTGAGGGTGATAAAAGCCGAGGCGCTGCGGTCGGTGTTGGCCACCATGACCCACGGCTCGCCATCCTGGCTCTCGAACTCACCCACTACCACACTGCCGCCAGATACCTCCGCCACAATGCCCTCGCCATCCAACAGTCTGGCACCGATAGGAGCTTCCGGCCAGTGCGCCACCCGGGTAGAGGTGAGCTTGTTCAACCACGGTCCAAGAGCCTGCATCTCCAGGTTGAGCTGCTGGATCACCTTGAACATGGGTGTGCGCGCGCCATATTTATCGATCGGCCCCTCGCGGAACGAGGCATCGTCGTGGGTCCAATAGGTATAGTAGGCCAATGCCTGGCCGCCGTAGGCGAGCGTGGTATAAACGCCATAACGCAGATCGGCCAGTGTCGGGTCACGATAGTTGAACAGCGCGCATGAGAGGATGATCTGCCAGAAAGGAATTCCCGCGCGCAACGCTTCTTCACGAACGATCTCGAGGTTTTCGAAATAGATCGGGAACTCGTGGGTCTCGAAAAAAGGCATAGTGGTCATAGCTGAGATAGACCGATTTGACCACTTCGCAGAAGCGGCGCACATGCCGGCGGTATTCCACGGTGCCCAGCCGATCGTTGCTGGCATAGTTCGGGAATAGGTTGATGTAGGGCACCGAACTCGGATCCTGCTCCAGCAACAGGGCATGGATCGCTCCGAGCTGCTCAAAAAGCGGATAGCCGGGCTCATCGGTGATGTAATAGCCCCACAGAGCCGGGTGTCCGCGGTAGTCTGCCACAGCCGCCTTGACCTCATCCTGCCAGCCGTCGTGGGCATCCACCGCGCCCGTGATGCGCGGATCAATCAGCATGGCCTTGAGGCCAGTCTGAGCGCATAGATCGAGCACTGCCATCCCCTCGGTAGCCGTTTGAGCCTCGGAGGCAGCCAGCGTAAAGTCGCATTCGGCCAGCTCCTGGTAGCGCTCGAGTGTGGCGGGCGGATCGTGCCAGAAACTGATGATAAAGGGTTCCATGCTTGCCTCCTAGGCCAGCCGTCCGCGCATCGGGTCACCGGCAGGGCCATGCTTAGCTTTGCGCTGCACCAGCTCAAACAAACCGGCGGCTTCCAGCTGAACGCGCAGGTCTTCGGCGGCATCGCCCTCGATACGCGGTAAGGGCGGCATGCAAAAGCCAACCTCATAGCCCAGCCAGTGCAGCAGCACCTTGGTCGCGGCGATTGCCCCGGGCGGCAGCAGGCGGTGGATCAGCTGTGTGGCAGCCCACTGCAATTTGCGTGCCTGCTCGACCTCGCCGACGCGGTACGATTCGTAGATATCGATATACAGCCGCGGCATAAAGTTATAGGTCGTGCCAATGGCGCCATCAGCCCCTAATGCCAGGCACGGCAAAAAGAGCTCGTCGGGGCCAGAGAAGACGTTGACGCGCTCCGGGTCGCGCATCGCCATCAGCCTGGTAAACGAATACAAGTCCTGCGAGGTGTACTTGAATCCGGCCACCCCATCCATGGCGCATAGCTCGAGCAGCTGCTCGGGAGCCATCGGTGTGCCGGTAGCGCCGGGGATATAGTAGATATAGAGCGGAACGCTGGCAGCATCGGTAATCGCCTGGTAATGGGCTTTTACGGCGCTAAAGGGCACGCTATAGTAAAAGGGCGGCACTGCACTGATGGCATCCGCGCCGATCAGGCTGGCATGCTGGGCCAGACCGACCGCCTGGTCGGTGTTGACCGCCCCAACGTGTACGATCACGGGCACGCGCCCGGCTACCACACCCAGAGCGACCTCGGTCATGGTGCGGCGCACTTCAGGCAGCAAGATCACACCCTCACCTGTCCCGCCACAAACATACAGGCCGCTGATACCGCTGGCGATCAGATCATTGATCAGTTTAGCGGTGGCTGCTTCATTCACCTGGTGTTCGTCTGTCAAGGGTGTGACAAGGGCCGGCCAGATTCCGGTATAGTGGGGCATGTAAAACTCCTTTTAAGTAAACTGTTCTCATCTTAACCGCGATAGGGTGAGTGTCAAGCGCCTCGCGGAGCGCCGAGTAGCTTGCCGGTGGAGCCACAGTACACTACAATGCGTAGGATCACTGTAAAGGAGCAATATGAAAACAGAGTGGTATCTGGTAAAGCCTGGTAAAAAGATGAGTCTGGCTGATTATGACGCCAACGATAACGGCAAACTCGAAAAAGACGAGACCAACGAAAAGCTGCTAAAGCTCAAGCAGGAGCTCAATCTGCTGCAGACGCAGCTATACGCCGATAGATGCTATGCTCTGCTGATCATCCTGCAGGGAATGGACACCTCGGGTAAAGACGGCGTCTGTAAGCAGGTGGTCAGCGCCTTTAACCCGCAGGGCGTGCAGATCACGTCCTTTAAAGTGCCGACGGCAATCGAGATGGCTCACGACTTTACCTGGCGCGTGCACCGGGTGGTGCCGCCGCACGGGATGGTCGGCATCTTTAACCGCTCGCATTACGAGGATGTGCTGGTACAGCGCGTGGAGAATATCGTGCCCAAGGAAGTGTGGTCCAAGCGCTACCGCACGATCAACGACTTTGAAAAGATGCTCACCGACAACCGTGTGATCCTCTGCAAATTCTACCTGCACATCGACCAGGAGGAGCAACGCCTGAGACTGCAGGACCGTCTGGAAGACCCCACCGAGCACTGGAAGTTTAACATTAGCGACCTGAAGGCGCGCGCCAAGTGGGACGAGTACCGCAAGGCTTACGAAGCTGCCCTGATGCGCTGCAGCACCGACGAGGCCCCTTGGTACGTCATCCCAGCCAACCGTAAGTGGTTCCGCAACTATCTCATAGCTTCGATCTTGAAGGAACGCCTGCAGGCCCTCGACCTGCGCTGGCCGCCCCTCGAAGACGGCACCGTCGGTATCACCATCGAATAACGAAAGGAATGACCATGACGCTCAAATATCGTGTTGCAATTGTCGGAAGCCCCTCAGAACCGCACATGCCCTGGACGCCCGAGGTGCTCGAAAAGTTAAAAGCACTCGGCTTTAATGCGACACAGCTCAACATCGGCTGGGGTTGGCGCCCGGCTGACGAACCGCTCAATATGGAGGACGTCGTCGAGCTGTCCCCCGAAGACGCTGCTGCCTGGCCGGCACCAGTCCCGCCGAAATCCAACCAGGACCCCGCGCGCGTGGCAGAGCGCCATGCGCAGCTCAAAGAACGCATCAAAATGTGCCAGGATGCTGGCTTGCGCTCGATCTTTCACTTTGGAGCACCCTATAACAGCTACTATGGTTATGCCGGTAAACCGCTGCCCAACTGTACGCTGGACGGGCTGACGATACCGCGCCAGATCGCGCTGATCAAGGCATTTGCCAAGGAATATCCTGGCGTCGATGACCTGTTCGTATATACCTTTGACCAGGACGCCTGGCTGTGCGACGAGTTCGGCAACTGTGCCAACTGCCGAGGTGTGCCGCTGCATCAGCGCGCGGCCGATTTCGTCAACCAGATCGCCGCTGCCTGGCACGCGATCAACCCGCAGGGGCGCCTATGGTGGGAGCCCTGGGAACTCTCGGCTGGGCAGGTCTACAAGGCCATCGAACTGCTCGACCCGAATACCGTGGGACTTTCGATCCACTCCAACGTGGCTGAGGTGATGGCGGCCCTTCCGGTCGACCGCTGGTTCAAGAACACTGCTTTCCTGGCCAGCGAACGCGGTATCCCCGTGCTGGGCGAGCACTGGCTGGGCGCCGGCAGCGAAGAGCTCGAGTTCTTCTTTCACCTGCAGTACCCGCTGGTAACCTGGCGTGCGCTTCAAGCCATGGCAGCCGTAAAGGGCATCCGCGGCATCAAGGAATACTATGGGCTCATGCCCAACCGTGAGGACCCCAACCTGCGCGCCACGGGTCTCTTTTTCAACAATCCCGAGCTGAGCGAAGAGGCCATGCTTGAGGAGCTGGCAAAGCCGTATGGCGCCATGGCCGACGAGATGATCCGCTACTGGCGCTTGTCATCCACTGCCATCGAGATGATCCCCTGGGATATTTCCTGGTTTATGCGAGAGATCCAGCGCTCCAACCCGGCACATACCCTTGACGCGGCCTTTACGCGCGGGCAGCAGGTGCGCACACCCAGTTGGGAATCCACCCGCCGCGCCATCTTTATGAAGACCGATTCCGAGCAGCCCGATCCCTACCTGCTGGAAGATATCCAGCTGCGCTGCGAGCTGGCGGCCGGCTATGTACTCCAGGCGCTGACAATCGGCAAGCGCATCGCGCCGGATATCCGCGAGGATTGGCGTCCGGTCTTTTACGCTGCGCTGGCTGAACAGGATGGCGTGCGCCGCCGCCTGTTGGCGTATGTCTACCATCTGCGCCAAACCAACCTGGCCGACATCATGCGCAAGTATCGCGCCGAGGGGCAAGAGGTGCCGTCAGTGTTGACCGATGAGCTGGTGGCACTCCTGCGCGCTGACCAGGTGAACCGCGCCGACGACGAACCGATCGCGACCGCGCTGGAGCTCCTGGGCCGCGATATTGATGCCTTCCTGGCCAAATACTATCAAGTAGTGCCCGACAATATCTCGTTGGGATACTTTACGCTCACCTCGCGCTGAGGAAAGGAGACCTGTGGCATACGATGCGATATATCCCGGCCGTCCATGGCTCGATACCAATGGCAGGCGCATCCAGGCGCATGGCGGTTCGCTGTTTGCAGCTGGCGACACGGTGTACTGGTACGGCGAAAACAAAGAACGCAGCCTGCCCGGCAGCGGCATCTGGCACTGGGGCGTGCGCTGTTACAGTTCCAAGGACCTGTATAACTGGGAAGACCTAGGGCTGATCATCCCGCCCTTGCCAGATGAACCCGGCTCGCCGCTGCATCCGGCCAGCTTTTTAGACCGCCCGCATATCATTTACAACGAAAAGACGAGCAAATACGTGGCCTGGCTCAAGATCATGCAGCCCGATGGCGGTCAGAGCGAGACAGTACTGACGGCTGACACGTTTACCGGACCCTACACCATCGTCAAGCGCGACCTGAAACCGCTCGGGATGAATGCTGGCGACCTGGACCTGGTGGTGGACTGCGCTACTGGCAAGGCCTATTACTATTTCGAAAAGGTGCACACCGAGCTCATCTGCGCCGAGTTGACTGACGATTATACGGACGTCTCCGGGGTTTACTCGTCGCACTTTCCGCTCGGGCAGCCGCCCTTTGTGCGCGAGGCGCCGGCACATTTTACCCGCGGCGGCAAGCACTATCTGTTCACCTCTGGCACGACCGGGTATCATCCTAACCCTACGATGGTGGCCATGGCGGATGACTGGCACGGTCCGTGGGTGGATCTGGGTGACCCGCATATCGACGACCCGAGCCGCACCTCGTTCAACACCCAGATCTCTTCGGTCTTTAAGGTGCCGTGGAAAAAGGACCTCTACATTACCATCGGGGATCGTTGGATCGCAGACCTGGCTGAAAGAGCAGGCGATGCCTATGGCAACGGCCGGCAGTACGAGCTGGTTGCAGAACTGTTTGAGCGTATGTTCAAGCCGGGCCCCAATACCGCGCACGGCCCTGCCGACTTGTCCTATGAGATGAAGCGCGCCGCTTCGACACTGGAGAATATCAACACCTCGATCGCCGATTATGTTTGGCTGCCGGTCGAGTTCGAGGGCGACAAGCCCGTGCTGCGTTGGCAGGATAGCTGGCGGCTTGAGGATTACGAGTAATCGCGTGGTGACACCGCCTGCCTCAGCACTTACGTGAATCGGGTTGAGCTGAGGCGGGCACCCCCTTTCAGTCACCTTGGGTTGATGTATGGGGGATCCTATGGATATCCTCTTGTACTTTCTGAACGCGCTGGTTCAGGTACTGGCCTTGAGTTTGGTTCCGTTGATCTGGTGGTTGGTAACAGCCCGAAAAAAGATCGGCTTCTTTTCGGGCTGGGTCTCAGACGGCCGGTCATCGCGCGCAAGGGACGGTTTATCGTCTTGTTCGTCGGATCCCTGGCTGCCTTTTGGGCGCTGGGGTTCGTGGTGTATCCGATGATAAGCGACCCATCCAGGCTGGCAGACGCCGAGTTTGTCCAACTCAACCTCGCTAACCTGATTGGCGCGTTGATCTATGCATTTATCCAGACCAGCCTCTCGGAAGAGATCTTTTTCCGCGGATTCCTGGGCAAACGCCTGATCGCGAAACTTGGTTTTGGTTGGGGCAACCTGATTCAGGCAGCCGTGTTTGGCGCTCTGCATGCTGTGTTGATGTACAGAATGATCGGGGCAGTCAAAGCCGGGGTGATTATGCTCTATACCGGCACCATCGGCTGGATGATAGGCTACCTCAATGAACGCGAGGCAGAGGGCTCTATCTTGCCCGGCTGGCTGCTGCA
>JAAYDC010000022.1 GCA_012729455.1 Chloroflexota bacterium
CCAGGGCAGTCTACGTGCGCATAGTGACGGTTCTCCGTCTCATATTCCACGTGCGAAATCGAGATCGTCAGACCGCGCGCTTTCTCTTCCGGCGCGTTGTCGATCTGATCATAAGCCAGGAACTTGGCCCCGCCTGCCAACCCCAATACCTTGGTGATGGCGGCCGTCAGGGTCGTCTTGCCGTGATCGACGTGGCCGATCGTCCCAACGTTCACATGCGGTTTGGTGCGTTCGTATACTTGCTTTGCCATGAAGTCTCCTCCTTGAAGCACTGAACCGTCCGGCGCGGTTCAGATGTGCGAGAGCCCACAAAGGGAATTGAACCCTTGACCCCGTTCTTACCAAGAACGTGCTCTACCGTCTGAGCTATGTGGGCCTGAACCCAACGTCAGGAGCGGTAATGGTGGGCAGGGAAGGATTCGAACCTCCGAAGGCGTTGCCAACTGATTTACAGTCAGTCCCCTTTGGCCACTTGGGAACCTGCCCATGTTAAAGAATCCTGGCGATCGTCCAAGCCGACGAAGGGACTTGAACCCGCAACCAGCGGTTTACAAAACCGCCGCTCTACCGATTGAGCTACGTCGGCACGCCTAGATAACCCGTCTCCGGCGGTCAACCTGAGCGGATGGTCATTATACCACTCTCGCAAAGCGCGTCAAATACCATCCGCTCGTCACATCAGACAACAATACTCACCAATTTACCGGGCACATACACCACCTTTTTGGGACTGCGCCCATTCATAAAGACCTGCACATTCTCGTTGGCCAAAGCCTGAGCGCGTGCACTTTCTTCGGTAATGTCGGGGCTCACCTGTAAGCGCGCACGTACCTTGCCGTTGACCTGTACCACCAGCGTGACCAGCTCATCGGCAGCCAGTTCGGGGTCATAGACGGGCCAGTTCTGCTGATGAACGCTGTACACCCCGCCCAGGCGCTCCCACAGCTCCTCGGCTACATGCGGCATCAGCGGGGCGATCAGCAGCACCATGGTGCGCTGCGCCTCATCCCAGGCGGGGGTGCCAAAGACGTCGCTCTCGCGCGCTTTGATCATGTAGTTGTTGAGCTGCATCAGGGCCGCCAGGGCGGTGTTGAACTTGAACGCCTTGATGTCGTCCGTCACAGAGCGGATCGTCTTGTGGGTGATGCGCCGCAGGGCGGCAATGTCAGCATCGCCAGGCACTTGGGTGGGCGCCTCGCGCGGCTCCAGCATCATGGTCCACAGGCGGTTGATAAAGCGGTTCAGGCCTTCTATACCCGTCGAGCTCCAGCTGCCGCCCAGCTCCCAGGGGCCGATGAACATCAAAAAGGCGCGTACCGTGTCGGCTCCGAGAGTCGAGACATAATTGTCGGGGTTGACTACGTTACCGTGCGATTTGCTCATCTTTTCGTTGTCTTCGCCCAGGATCATACCCTGCGAAAAGAGCTTTAGCATCGGTTCGTCGAAATCCACCAGCCCCATATCGCGCATGGCTTTGGTGAAAAAGCGCGTGTACATCAGATGCATGGTGGCATGCTCGACTCCGCCGGTATACTGATCGACCGGCAGCCAGTAGGCCGCGTCGGCGCGATCAAAGGGGGTTTCGCCCTTGTGATAAGGGCTCACATAGGCATATTGATACCACGACGAGCATAGAAAAGTATCCATGGTGTCGGTCTCGCGATGGGCTGGCCCACCGCATTTTGGGCAGGTGGTGTCGCGGAATCCGGCATGGTACTTTAGCGGTGATTCGCCCGTGGGCATGAACTCGGCGTCATCGGGCAACAGCACCGGCAGGTCTTCATAAGGCACCGGCACGGTACCGCAGGTATCGCAGTAGATGATCGGGATCGGGCAGCCCCAGTAACGTTGTCGGCTGATAAGCCAGTCGCGCAGGCGGTAATTCACCTCAGGCTTGCCCAGGCCCTGTTCGGCCAGCCAGTCGATCACCGCTGATTTGGCTGTCTCTCCCGGCGTCCCTGTAAAGGTGCCCGAGTGCATCATCTCGCCCATAGCGGTGTCCATCAGGACGTCCGCGTAAAATGAGTTGCCGGCCAGCAGCTCAAAGGCAGTACGCGCCTCTCTGGCAGTCGGGTTAGCGGCGCGGCAGCGTATCAGGATGGCGGAGGCGTTGGCAAAGGAATCCAGGTTGATCGTGGCATCGGCATACACAAAGGCAAAACGGCTCCCTGCCACGCAGGCATAGGTGCCCGGCAGCATCTGTTGGCGCAGTTGTGTAATGTAGTGATTGATTTCTGCATCACCCTGCAAACTCACCTGCAGCTCAGAACCTGTATCGGCGTAGGCGATATGGACCTCATCCAGCCAAGCGGTGAACACGGATGGCTCACGTAGGGCTGCGATATCGACCGCGCTCTTGGCCAGCCCGTCTGGGCGCTTGATTACCGGGATGATCTCCAGGCCGAATTTGATCGCAAAGGCCATGTCGCGATCGTCGTGCGCTGGCACCGCCATGATCGCGCCGGTGCCATAGGTCATCATCACATAGTCAGCCGTCCAGATCGGGATGCGCTGGCCATTGACTGGGTTGATGGCCATGGCGCCGGTAAAGACGCCCGTCTTTTCCTTGTCAACCGCCATGCGCTCGATCTCGTTTTGGTGTGCGGCCTGGGCGCGGTAGGCCTCGACCACTGGGCGCTGTTCAGCGGTGGTCAGTTTTTCGACCAGCGGGTGTTCGGGAGCCAGCACCATAAAGGTGGCGCCCCACAACGTATCCGGCCGGGTAGTAAAGACCACGATCGGGTCACCCTCTTCGCTTTTAAAGGTGACCTGGGCGCCCTCTGAACGGCCGATCCAGTTGCGCTGCATGGTCTTGACCCGCTCGGGCCAGTCGATCTGATCGAGTCCGCTCAACAGCTCTTCGGCGTAAGCAGTGATCTTGAAACACCACTGGTTCAGGTCGCGTTTGATCACCGGCGTCTCGCAGCGCTCGCAGTGGTGGTCGTCTCCCCATACCTGTTCGCGCGCCAGGGTGGTGTTGCACTTCGGGCAAAAGTCGACTGGTGCAAACTTGCGGTACGCCAGGCCCATATCGAGCAGCTTTAAAAAGAACCACTGCGTCCAGACGTAATACTCTGGCAGGCAGGTGATGACTTCGCGATCCCAGGCCCACATCGCGCCCATCTGGCGCAGCTGGCCGCGCATGCGCTCTACATTGGCGAGCGTCCACTTGTGGGGATGGATGCCATGCTTGATGGCAGCGTTCTCAGCCGGCAGGCCAAAGGCGTCAAAACCGATCGGGAAAAAGGTGTTATAGCCATTCATGCGCATAAAACGCGCCTTGGCGTCGGAGGGCACCATGGCATACCAGTGGCCGATGTGCAGGTCGCCCGACGAATAAGGCAGCATCGTCAGCGCATAGTGCTTGGGGCGTGTTTCGTCGCGCTGCGTGGCATACAAGCCGCTGGCTTCCCAGCGGGATTGCCATTTAGCTTCGATCTCTAGGGCTTGATACTTGGGTGCGTGCATGGGTAACTCCTGGGTAAAAATAAACCTCATCCGGCTGGATGAGGTCAGACATGGCAACGCGTCAGGTAATGATCACTCAACCCAGCAGAAGACGCTCCTCCGTCAGGAGGAGCCCAGGAAGGATGAGGCTTGTAAAACCGGCTCGCATGTGAATCCGTTTCATTATGTCACTCGCAAGCATAGCACGAACGCTTGCGGCTGTCAAAGCACTTGCCGAGTGCCAGAAACTCGCCTATTATCCGCGTACCCAAGACGTCGAGGAGTACTATGTCGTATCTCATCGGGATCGATATCGGCACCACCAGTGCCCGCGCGCTGATCATCGATGCGCTCGGCAATCCTGTAGCCACCGCCGCTAACGACTACCCGATGGCGACGCCGCAACCCCTGTGGGCTGAGCAGAACCCCGCCGATTGGTGGCAGGCCGTCTGCCAGGCGGTACCGCGCGCTATCCATATGGCCGGCATCCAGGCTCAAGAGATCCGAGCGGTTGGGTTGACAGGCCAGATGCACGGCATGGTGCTGCTGGATGAATCCGGCGAGGTCGTGCGGCCCTGTATCATGTGGAACGACCAGCGCACCGCGGAGGAATGTGCCTGGATCATGGATACCTTTGGGCGCGAGCGCTTCCTGGAGATCACCCGTAACCCGGCGCTGCCCGGTTTCACCGCTCCCAAGCTGGTGTGGATGCGCCGTCACGAGTCAGACCATTATGCACGCGCCCGCCATCTGTTGCTGCCCAAGGACTATATCCGCTATCGCCTGACGGGCGACTATGCCACCGAGGTCTCGGATGCCTCTGGCACAGTGCTGCTGGACGTGGCCAAGCGCGCATGGAGCGGCGAGCTGCTCGATAAACTCGAGATCCCGCGCGAGTGGATCCCGCACTGCGTCGAATCGCCAGTCATCACCGGCACGGTCAGTGCCGTGGCGGCTCAGGCAACCGGATTGCCAGCCGGCGTCCCGGTGGTGGGCGGCGGAGGCGACCAGGCCGCCAGCGCCATCGGCAACGGCATTGTCGAGCCGGGGCTAGTATCCGTTACGTTGGGCACTTCGGGGGTCGTGTTTGCCTATGCCGACGAGCCCTCTTCCGATCCGCAGGGCCGTCTGCACACCTTTTGCCACGCCGTGCCCGGCAAATGGCACATGATGGGTGTGGCGCTGTCGTCAGGCGGGTCGCTGCGCTGGCTCCGCGATACATTAGCACACTCCGAGGTGCATGTGGCCAGCCTGACAGGTCAGGACGCCTATGAGCTGATCACCGCCGAAGCAGCCCAGGCGCCAGCCGGCAGCGACGGCTTGCTCTTTACCCCGTATCTGACGGGTGAGCGTGCCCCGCACGCTGACCCCACGGTACGCGGCACCTTTTTCGGGCTGACCGTGCGCCACGACCGGCGCCACATGGCGCGTGCTGTCCTGGAAGGAGTAGCATACTCGCTGCGCGATTCGCTCGAGATCTTTCGCGAGCTGGGCATCAGCATTCGCGAAGTGCGCGGCGGCGGCGGCGGGGCGCGCAGCCTGTTGTGGCGCCAGATCTTGGCCGATGTCTTTGGCACCGAACTGACCACTGTCAACGTCACCGACAGCACGGTGTATGGCGCTGCTTTGTTGGCAGCGGTCGGGGCCGGCACATTTGGCAGCGTACCCGAAGCCTGCCGCGTGGCGGTGCGCGTGGTCGAGCGCACCGCGCCGAACGAATCCCAGCGGCGCGTCTATGAATCGTACTATCCGGTATACCGCAGCCTGTATCCCGCGCTCAAAGCGAGCTATGACCAGCTCGCAGCCATATCAACATTCTAGTCTCAGGAGGAACACGTCATGCTCAGGATCGGGATCATCGGTTCAGGCAGTATCGCCCGCAACGCCCATATGCCAGGATATCGTGCCCAACCCGAGGTGGAAGTGGTGGCGGCCTGCGATGTGGTGCCGGGCCGCGCCGCCGAATTCGCCAAGGAGTTTGGCATTGCCAAGGCCTATGACAGTTATGCCGAGATGCTCAAGAAAGAAAAGCTGGACGCTGTCTCGGTCTGCACACCCAACGTATCGCACCACGATGCCACCATCGCAGCCTTAGAGGCCGGTTGCCACGTGCTGTGCGAAAAGCCGATCGCTATGAACCTGGCTGAAGCGCGCGAGATGGTGGAGATGGCGCGCAAGAAAAAACTCGTCCTGCAGGTGGGCTTGAACTGGCGCTTTACCGCCGAGGCACAGCTCCTCAAAAAGATGATCGATGCCGGCGAGCTGGGCGAGATCTATTATGGCGAGGCCACTTATATGCGCCGCCGCGGCATTCCCGGCTGGGGTGTGTTTACCCAGAAAGAGATGCAGGGCGGCGGGGCGCTCATTGATATCGGCGTGCACACCCTCGACCACACCCTCTGGCTGATGGGCAACCCCAAGCCCGTTACCGTCACTGGCGCCGCCTTTACCAAGTTCGGAAAGCGCGACGACGTCGTCAACCCATGGGGTAAGTGGGATCCGGACAAGTTCAACGTCGACGACCTGGGTGTGGGCATGGTGCGCTTTGAGAACGGCGCCGCCCTGTACCTGCGTGCCAGCTGGGCAGCCAACATCGAAAAGGATTTTTCCGAGACGCGTATCCTCGGCACTGAGGGAGGCGCCTTTTTGCGGCCGCTGCGCATCTTTAAACAGATGTATGGCATGCTGGCGGATATCGTGCCGTCGTCGCTGGCTGAAGTCAAGCCGCATGCCGAGGAGATTCGCCATTTTGTGGCCTGCGTGCGCGGCGAGTGCGATATGATCGTGGTGCCCGAGCAGGTTCTGGATGTACAGGCGATCCTCGACGCCATTTATCTCTCATCCGATACGGGGCGTGAGGTGGTGCTGTGAAAGAGCAACTGCGCGTTGGAGTGATCGGTCTGGGGATGGGGCGCCATCATCTGCGCGAATATGCTACCAATCCGCAGGTAAAGGTGGTAGCTCTGTGCGACCAAAACGAGCAGCTGCTAGCCGAGTTTTTGGCTCAGCACGCCAATGCCAAAGACTATACGAGCTATGAAAAGATGCTCGCCGCCGGCGGGTTGGACGCCGTCTCGGTGGCATTGCCCAATTTCCTGCACGCACCGGTGGTGATCGCCGCGCTCAAGGCAGGCTGCCACGTGCTGTGTGAAAAGCCGATGGCGCTCAATGCCACCGAGGCAGAAGCGATGCTGGCGGCCTCCAAAGCGGCTGGCAAAAAGTTAATGATCCACTTTAACTATCGTTTCAGTGCGCCCTCGCAATTCCTGAAACGCTACGTGAAAGAGGGCAACCTGGGGCAGATCTACTATGCCAAAACTCACTGGCTGCGTGCCAACGGTATCCCCAAACTGGGTGGGTGGTTTGGCATCAAAAAGCTCTCCGGCGGCGGTCCGCTGATCGACCTGGGGGTGCATCGCCTCGACCTGGCAATGTGGCTAATGGGTTACCCCAAAGCCAAGTCGGTCAGCGCCTATACCTCGGGTATCCTCGGGGCGCGCATCGCCCGCGACGCTGGCGTGCAATACGATTGTGAAGACCTGACAACGGCATTGATCCGTCTGGAAAACGGCACAGTCATCAACCTGGAGGTTAGTTTTGCCGGCGGCACTGCCAAGGACCAGGATATGGTCACCGGCATCTATGGCTCAGAGGGCGCCGCGATCCAGCGCAACAAGGGCGAGGGCTATGAGTTTGAGGCGGTGGTGCTGCAGAATGTGGCCGGCGCGCTGAGCGAGGTGAACCCCAAATACATGCCGCGCAGCGAGACCGCCATTGAACACTTTATCGGATGCGTGAGCAACGATACCGAGCCGGATGCCTCGGCTGAAAACGGGGTCGAGATGATGCGCATCATCGATGCGATCTATCGTTCGGCGGCAGAAGGACGCGAGGTGGCCGTCTCGTAGCTTAGAACTGCGCCTGGTGTGAGCCCTCGGCCAACAGTCGGCGAAGGGCGCCTGCTAATAGAACTGTTTCCTCACTGGCCGCGCGGGCAACATCCGGCATACCGCCCGCGGCCAGTTGCTTTAGGCGCTCAGCGCGCGCGGCTGGCTGCAATATGACGGGTGCCGGCACAGCTCGCAGGGTCACCTGCAGCACGGGCACTTCGACCAGCTCCAGCAGGGTTTGGGCGCGTTCCAGGGCGCGCGGGTCGTCATCCAGGAGCGCCAGGACGAGGTGCGCGCCGGTTTGCTCGGCGGCTGCCACCAGCTGCGCGAGGTAGCTGCGTTCCTCCCCCAGCCAGGCCAGCTCGAGGTGTGCCTCTGGCAGTTGTACGCGAAGATCGTCGATCAGCGCCACCAGCGCCGCGGTAAGCGGGGTCTGGCCCGTGGTGGCAGCATAGGCACCGCGGATACGGCTGTAGATGCGCGGCCAAGCAAGCCAGTGCGGCGCATCAGGCATCTGGCGGAGCTGCTGCGCCCAGTATCCCGGGCCGTGGTAGCCCTCCGGCTCGGCGGTGCTCACCAGCAGGATCGTGTTAGTGTATGGCGGGTTGGCAGCGCGCTCGGGCTGGTGCGGCGGCAGCACAAAGGGTTGGCGGTTAACCTGGCGCGCATTCCCCAGGGCCGCGATCAACGCGGTGGCGCCAAACACGCCCAGCCCATAAGCCCCCGTTGCCAGTGAGCTGAGCGCCAGCCAGGTACTCATCCCCACCCCGATTGCCAGCGCCGCCCAAAACTGGATCACCTGGCGCCTGCGGCCCTCCGGCGGCACCGCCTGGGCATGGATGGCAGCCCAGCCGCAGGCCAGGCCTGCAGCCACCAGGACGACCTTGTTCCACATCAGCGCTCTGCCAGATGCGGCCGCCCGATCGCGGTGAATACCAGATCGGTGCTGATGTAGAGGTCGTCGCCCCAGTCCTCGGCTACCGGTGCGTTGTGGTCGTGGCGTTCAGCAGTAACCTGGATATCCTCAGCACCTGCCTGCATCGCCCACGACCAGGCCAGTTTGCGGCCGACATCATCGCCAAAAGCAAGCGCCTCGCTGAGGCTCTCAAAGTGGCGCACCTCGCTGGGGGTATGCACTCGCACGCCGGCTTCTTCCTGCTCGGGCTGGATCAGGATGTGCACCGTCATCACGATGCTGCCCACCACCGCGCCGATGGCGTTGGCCACCTCGGTATGGGCCGGGATACGCACCGGGCAGTGCAGCAATTTGCCCACTGTCGGAAAGTAGGTGGCTACCGGCGCGCCGATGCCCACCACGGTGGCATTCAGCGTCAGTGCACAACTGAGGCGCTCACCGGCTTTAGGCCCCAGCGCCCGTGCGATCAGCTCTCGTTCTGGCGCAGCGGTTTCATCCGCGCGCAGCCCGTCATCTTCGAGCGTCTTGGCGACTACCTCGGCGGCGATTTTCCGCGAGGTCATGTGATAAATCTCCTCACACAGCGCACGCGTGTGCGTGCTCGCGCGGCGCGAAAACACCTCGGCACCCAACTCGGCACTGGCGGTATCCCAGTCGCCGTAATAACCCAAGACGTGTGCGGCATCGCTTGGGGTCAGGCCAGCGCGGCCGATCACGCCGGTATGCTCGAGGCGCTCGAGGTGGCGCGCATACAGCTCGGGATGTACCAGCAGGTGGTTGGCCCACACCAGCGAACGGGGGCCTTCTGCCAGGACGTTCAGCAATTCGCTCACCGGCTCCGGCAGACGTGCCTGGTCTGCCCAATCCGGCCGTTGCAGGGTATAAAACTCGCCGGCTTGCGGACCTGGCCGCGCTGCGGCGGCTTGCTCGCTCAATTCGTCCCTGATGCTGGGGTACCGGCTGCCCAGCAGGCTCAGCGGAATCACTCGCCGCGGTCCAACCATCAGGTCGCCATCCGGCGTCAGCCAGACACGACTGTCGCCGCCCAGGCCGGTGGTGTACACATCGATGGCTTCGACCATCGTAAGCCACGAGCCCACCTGCACGCCCTGCTTGTTGAGCGACGGGCGCCCATCCTGCAGCAGGGCGATATCGGTGGTCGTGCCGCCCATATCCACCACCACGGCATTGCCGGCGCCCCCCAGGTGCTGGGCGCCTACCACGCTGGCGGCTGGCCCGGAGAGCACTGTCTCGACCGGCCGTTGGCTGGCAAATTCGGCACTCACCAGCGAGCCATCACCGCGCACGACCATCAGCGGGGCATCGATGCCCAGCTCAGTCATCTGTGCCTGTACCGAGGCGATCAGGTCGGTGAGGAGCGGGATCAGGCTGGCGTTGAGGCTGGCGGTTACGGCACGGCGTACCGCGTCCAGCTGGGTAGTGAGCTCGTGCCCACAACTGACCGGTTTGCCAGTCTGCTGCGTGACGATCTCGCGCACCTGCAGCTCGTGCTGCGGGTTGCGCGTGGCAAAATAGCCCGAGATGGCAAAGCCCGCCACCTGCGGCGCGTAATGCTGGATCGTGCTGACGGCGGCTGCCAGATCGAGCGGGGCATGCTCCTCGCCGTTAGACTCGTGTCCGCCCGAGATCATGGCATAGTGCGGCGTGCTGAGGATATCCGTCAGGTCGCGGCGCGTATCAAACACCTGATCATAGCCGATCAGGATAGCACACACTGGCGCGCCGTTGCCTTCGACGATGGCGTTGGTCGCCAGAGTGGTCGAAACCGAGACCAGGCTCACCTCTTTCTCGCGCCCACCCAGCACGGCCGTCATGGCCTCGTGGATGCCGATCGCCAGGTTGTGGGGCGTAGTGAGCGCCTTAGCGGAGGAGAGAATCTCGCTCGAGCCATACTCCATCAGGATTGCGTCGGTATAGGTGCCGCCCGTATCGATGCCCAAAGCCAATACCATGCTTACTCCACACTCGTTCGTATTTTGCTCAGGCTTGTTTGTTGACCTGCTCGCGGTAATAGGTCACATAGTTGAGTGCGAATTCATCGTGCCCCAGCAGCATATCCGAGATCAGGATCGTCTTGCGCGAAAGCCCCGGGTTGACGATCGGTGCGTTCACCCCCGCTGCGATCGCCATCGCCAAAAAGACGTCGTTGATGGCGTCGCGATCGGGCAGGCCAAACGAGATGTTGCTGGCACCCAAGGTCTGGTTAACGCCCAGTTCGGCGCGCACACGGCGGATCGATTCGAGCGTGGTGAGCGCTGCGCTGGTATCGGCGCTGACGGTGAGCGCGAGGCAATCGATCAGCACGTCCTCGCGCGGGATGCCCAGCGCCTCGGCACGCGCGATGATCTTATGGCCGATGGCGGTACGCTTGTCGGCATCCGTCGGGATGCCGTCGTCATCCATTGTCAGGGCGATTACCGCCGCGCCAAACTCTTTGACAAGAGGCAACACGCGCGCCAACGAGGCTTCCTCGCCATTAACCGAGTTGACCAGAGCTTTGCCGGGATAGACCTCGAGTGCGGCGCGCAGTGCGGCGGCGTTGGCCGAATCGATGCACAGCGGTACGTCGGTCACTTCCATCACAGCCTGTACGGCAGCCGGCAGCATAGCCACTTCGTCGACGCCGGCAGCCCCCACGTTGATATCCAGCACGGCGGCGCCTTCGGCGATCTGGCTCTCGGCCAGTTTGCGTACCCGGCTCATGTCGCCAGCTACCAGCGAGGCGGCCAGCAGCTTTTTGCCGGTCGGGTTGATGCGCTCACCGATCAGGACGGTAGCGTTATCGGGGCTGATCGTAACCTCGGTGCGGGCACTGCGCAAGATTGTTTCCATGTCATGCTCCTTTCGTCTAGTTGTGCGAGGCAACAATGGCTCGAATCAGTTTAGTCAGGTCGTCGCCGCTGCGATGCGCCTGCAGGAGCGGCGTTACGGTTTCGGTATTTAGCCAGCTGATGACACGATCAGTCTGTTGCGCCAGTGCCGGCATGCGCGCAAGCGTCGCCTCGTTGGTCGCCAGGATATAGCCGCGTTCCTGGATAAAGTGTTTGTCGTCTGTAAGCCAGCGCAGTTCGCTGAATAATGCCGTGTCTCCGCGGTATGTCAGCGCGCAGCTGCACGTTCCCTGCTGCAGTGCGGGCAGAACCTGCTCATACGGCAGGGTCTTGATCTGCTCAGCAGGGATGCTCAGACGGTAGGCGCGCTGCCAATCCGCCAGGTTGAGCCCTGCCGAGAGCATCTCTTCAGGCACGCACAACCGCAGCGGCTCAAAGCGTTGGCTCTGCTCTGCATATTGGCTGATCGTGTCGATCTTGCGTTCGCCCAGCTGGGCGCTCTGCACTGCCAGTCCAGGCTCCAGGATGTGCGGCGCGGCTGCCGACCAAACCAGCGCGTCGTTCCCTGCGTCCTGGCGGATAGCCTCAGTCAGGCCATAGGCACGCCGATGCGGGTAGTCGTGTCCCAGCACCTGATACCACACGTCGGCAGCATCGAACCAGCACAGGTCGATCTCGCCGGCAGACAAGGCGGTGTGCGCCTGCTCGGCTATCTCGTAGGTGTGGTCCGTGACCTGATATCCCGCCGCCTTCAGGGCGGCCGCCAGCACTTGGCCGGCTACCGTGCTAAAGCCATTCTCATAACTGCCGACCTTGAGCGCATCCAGCTGCGGACGAGCCTGGCAGGCGCTCAAGGTCACGAGCACGCTCATCAGCACCAAAAGCCAGCGAATGGGTCTGGTCATAACGGCAGGTAACGTTCTGCCTCGAGCAGAGCCGGCCAATCCAGCCCATAGACGCCTACTTCGCCCAGAGCCTGCTGCAGCACATCGGCCTGGTTGGGGCGTACCGCCAGCACCAGCTCGACGTGTTCTTTAAAGGCAGTCTCCAGGATAGGCACCCCGAGCTGGCTCGCCAGGTATACTGCGTGCGGATGCTGGGCATAGTCGAGCGGCAGCCGGATGATCTGGTGGTGGGCATACTCGGCGCGAGATAGTTCAGCCA
Organism: Chloroflexota bacterium; assembly: GCA_012729455.1. GTDB lineage: Bacteria > Chloroflexota > Anaerolineae > UBA1429 > UBA1429 > JAAYDC01. The sequence goes on from JAAYDC010000022.1 coordinate 12,270, forward strand.
GCACCAACGAGGCGGTACCGCTGTAGGCGCGCACCAGACCGCCAGCTCCTAGTTTGGTGCCGCCAAAGTAACGTGTAACGACTACCACCGTGTTGCTCAAACCGCTGCCTTCCAGCACTGCCAGGATCGGGCGCCCCGCTGTTCCGCCAGGCTCGCCGTCGTCGCTGAACGCCGTGAGGGCGCGCTCTACACCCACGCGGTATGCCCAGGCGTGATGGCTGGCATCGGGATAACGGCTGCGCAGCTCGGCGATGCAGCCCTGGGCGGCGTCTGCATCCTCGGCGCCCTGGGCGGTGCCGATAAAGCGCGAGTTTTTGATCACCTGGGAGGCCTGTGCCTGGCCAACTGGCGCGATATATGTATCCGGTTGCATTGGCAATCCATGTCGTTCAGCCTGTCAATTCTAACGTGCTGACATAGTATGTCAACCGGGCAGGCGGGTTAGCTGCCAACCTTATCTATAGTGTTATAAAGGTGTCACTCTTGAAGTAACCGAGCAAGTGCCTATACTGGTGCATCTATCCTGTGCACATTGGAGCTCGATGCCCGAGTACGAGATCATCGCCAACCAGCTGGCTGGACGCGGACGCGCCACCAGCATTGCCGAATCCGCCAAACGCTGCTTTAGCGACGCCCAGGCTGATTATCGCTTCCATGCGACCACTTATGCCGGCCAGGCGGTCGAGCTGGCGCGCCAGGCGGTACTCTCCGGCAGCCGCGTGATCGTGGCCCTTGGCGGTGATGGCACTGTGAATGAGGTCATCAACGGCATGATGAGCGCCGGCAGCGAGGCACTGCCCGAGCTGGCGATTATCCCGGCTGGCTCGGGTAACGATTTTTCGGCCGTCAACCAGATTCCTTCCGGCACACTGGCAGCCTGCCAGGTGGCGCTGAGCGGTCGCTCACGCCGGGTCGACATCGTACGCATGGTGCTGGATGGCAGCGACTCTAGCTACTACCACAATACCCTGGGGATCGGTTTTGACGCCCTGGTGAACATCGAGACGCGCCGGCTGCGTGGACTGCGCGGGATGCCGCTCTATTTTGTGGCGCTGCTGCGTACCGTCTTTTTGCGGCTGGTGCCCATGCAAATCACGCTGATGACCGACGACAAGACCATCCGCCACGATACCCTGATGGTGGTAGCGGCCAATGGCCGGTGCGAGGGTGGCGGCTTTGTCCTGGCCCCCGAGGCGCTGGTGGATGACGGAGAACTCGAGTTGCTCTATACTGATGTGGTATCGCACCTGCGGGTCTTTGAGCTGATCCCCAAGTTTATGAGGGGTACACACCTGAAACACAAGGCGATCCATCTAGTCAAAGCCAAAAAGGTGGTCGTCAGCTCGCCGGATGACCTGTACATGCACGTCGATGGTGAGATCATTGAGCGCCCGGTGCATCACATCGAACTCGAGGTCTTGCCAGGGGCGATTGCGTTGCGCTCCTGAAAGGGGAGCGGACAAGGAGCGCTGTGCACTGTTCAATCTGTAACCGCCAACTGCGCATCGGAGATGCCTACTGCTCGCAATGCGGCGCGACCGTTAAAATGGCCTGTGCGCGCTGCCATACCCCGCTGGATACCGATGACCTCTTTTGCCGGGTGTGCGGTTCAAGGGTGGACGGCTCGGGCAGCGAGCCGATCGGCACCGAAGCCGCGCCCAAAGGAGGGGATCCCGAGCACCTCATCCTGCCCGCAGCCTCTCAAGAGCTAACCCTTGCCGAGCAGCCGCCGATTGCCGTCCCGCCGGTTATGCCAGCAAGGCCGGCGCCAGCCAGCCCGGTACGGCGCCAGCCGGTGACCCGCGCCGGTGAACTGCCTGAGCCCGTACACGCCCGACCCACAGCCGCTACAAGCCCAGCCCAACGGCCAACTGTGGCGCGCACCATTCAGCCGCCCATCAGCGAACGCTACATTTACAAGGGGCTTTTACCGCGCTTTGCCGCGACGGTGCTGGATGGCTATGTCCTGGCACTCCCTCTGGGGGTCATTGCCTGGTTGATTATGATGGTAGGCGGGTCGTTTTTCCGCACAGAGACGCGCCTGATTGCAGCTGCCGGAGCCTTTTTCGGTATTGCACTGGCGATCCTCTCGGTCATTCTCGAGGCTGGCGGCGGGACGCCCGGCAAGCGAATGCTGGGTATGCGCATCATCGACGCTACTGGCGCACCTCCCGGTCTGGGGCGGGCGCTCGTGCGCGGCATCCTGCGCCTGGTCGATTTTATACCGGCTGTTTACCTGCTGGGGGCTGTTCTGGTAACGATGTCCGCCAAACACCAGCGTCTGGGCGACCTGGCGGCTCGCACATTCGTGGTCGGAAAGGAATAGCCAGCATGCTGACTCTGACGATGAAGCAAACTATCCTGAACGCCCTGGCGGAAGATATCCAAAGCGGTGATATCACCAGCCTGGCGACTATCCCGCCGGATCGTGCCCTGACGGGGCGCTTTGTGGTCAAGGGTGAGGGCATCCTGGCCGGTTTGGAGGTCGCACAGGAGGTCTTTCGCCAGCTCGACCCGCAGGTGCGCTTTGAGGCGCTGGCGGCCGATGGCAGCCCCGTGAGCAAGGGCGACGTGATCGCCCGCGTGGTTGGCAATGGGCCGGCGATCCTGACGGCTGAGCGCACCGCCTTGAACCTGCTGCAGCGCATGTCGGGCATCGCCACTCTCACGCAGTGCTATGTCGCTGCGGTAGCCGGTACACACGCCATCATCCTGGATACGCGCAAGACCGTGCCGGGTCTGCGGGCTTTTGACAAACTGGCCGTTGCCCTGGGCGGCGGCAGCAACCACCGCATCGGCCTGTATGACATGGTGCTGATCAAGGATAACCACATCGAGGCGGCCGGCGGTATTACCCAGGCGGTCGAGCAGGTACGCGCCTGGCCGGGCAGTCGTGGATTAAAGATCGAGGTCGAGGTCACCAACCTCGAGCAGCTGCGCGAGGCTCTGGCGCTCCGGGTTGAGCGCATCATGTTGGATAATATGTCGCTGGATGAGGTGCGCGCGGCTGTCGCCATTACTGCTGGCCAGACCGAGTTGGAGGCTTCCGGCGGAGTGAACCTGGATTCGGTGCGTGCCATCGCCGAGACGGGAGTCGATTTTATCTCGGTGGGCGCGCTGACCCATTCGGTAATGGCGCTCGATATCAGCCTGGAGGTATCGTTGGCATGAAAAAACTATACCCCGATCTTTCGGATGCGCGGGTTTACGAGCGGATCAAAGCGCTCAAGGCCCAACTAGGCAGCGATCTCTCCATCATGGCGCATTACTACCAGCGCGATGATGTGGTGCGTTTTGCGGATTTCCAGGGCGATTCGCTCGAATTGGCTCACTGCGCCACAGATGCCGAGTCAGCGTGTCATATCGTCTTTTGCGGCGTGATGTTTATGTCGGAGACGGCTGCTATGCTGTGCAAGCCCGGAACCCTGGTGCTGCAGCCGGTGACCGCGGCAGGCTGCACCATGGCTGATATGGCCGACGCCGAAAACGTGGCGGTTGCCTGGAATGCCCTCCAGCGGGTCTGGCCGGGCGACGTCATCCCCATCACCTATCAGAACGCGAACGCCTCCGTCAAAGCTTTTGTTGGCCGCAACGGGGGAGCGGTGTGCACCAGCGCTAATTCCGAGCGTATTTTTCGTTGGGCCTTTGCGCAGCGCGGGCACATCCTCTTTCTGCCGGATGAAAACCTGAGCACCAACACGGCTTATGCTATGGGTATCCCGCCGGAACAGGTGGGTACTTGGGATCCCTTTAATCCACCCGACCCGGCCACGCTGAAGGACAACCGCGTGGTAGTGTGGAAGGGGCACTGCTATGTACATACCGTTTTCAGCAGCCAGGATATCGCACGTGCCCGCAGCGCTCATCCGGATGCGCAGGTCGTAGTGCACCCCGAATGTCGCCCCGAAGTGGTGCAGCTGGCCGATAAGGTCGGCTCCACCAGCACGATAATCCGGGTGGTACAGCAAGCCGCGCCGGGTTCGGTTACCTTTATCGGCACCGAGTGGCACCTGGTTTACCGCTTGGCGCGCCAGCACCCCGATCGGCTGGTCCTGCCGCTGCGGCGTTCGACCTGCGGTACCATGTCGATGACCACAGCCCGACACCTGCTGGCATCGCTCGAAAGCATCGTCGCTGGCGAACCGCAGGGGGTTGTGCAGGTCGACGAGCAGACTGCCCATGATGCCCGTCTGGCACTCGACCGTATGCTGGAGGTAATCTGATGAGTGAGAGCGACGCGCCCCTGATCTGTGATGTACTAATCATCGGTTGCGGCATCGGCGGTGCCACGGCGGCACTCGAGCTGGCGCATAATCGCGAGCTCAACATCGTGGTTGTCACCAAAAACGACGACCTGCTGGAATCCAACACCCTCTATGCCCAGGGCGGCATCATCTACAAAGGGGCACGCGACTCGGCCAAGTCGCTGGCGCAGGACCTGGTGCGTGCCGGCGACGGCCTCAACAACCCCCTGGCTGTGCAGATCCTCTCCGAGGAGGGGCCGCGCCTGGTAGGCGAGTTGCTCATCGGGCGCTACAAAGTGCCCTTTACGCTCACGCCAGAGAACAAACTCGAGGTAATCCGCGAGGCAGCCCATTCGACCAGCCGCATCCTGCACGCCGACGATGCCACCGGGCGCGCCATCCAGGAAACCCTGGTAGCTGAGCTCAAGGCGCAGTCCAACATCACGCTGCTCACCAGCCATTATGCCATCGACCTGCTCACACCCTCGCACCATTCGCTCGACCGGCTGGATATCTACAAACCGGTGTGGTGTGTAGGCGCCTATGTCTATGATGCCAGAACCAACCAGGTTAAGACGATCCTTTCCAAGGCGACTATCCTGGCCACTGGCGGGTTGGGCCAGATCTTTCTCAATACCACCAACCCGGCGGGTGCCAGTGGTGATGGCCTGGCGATGGCCTACCGCGCCGGCGCGCGTATTATCAACGCCGAGTATGTGCAATTTCATCCCACTGCCTTTTACCATCGCGGGCGGGCCATGTTCTTAATCAGCGAGGCGCTGCGTGGCGAGGGGGCATTGTTGCTCAACGCCGCCGGTGAGCGCTTTATGCCGCGCTACGAACCCGAGTGGAAAGAGCTGGCCCCGCGCGACGTAGTGGCACGCAGTATCCACCTGGAAATGCTGCGCACCGGCAGTGCTTTTGTCTATCTCGACCTGGCATCCGTGCTCAAGGCCGATGTGATCACCGAGCGCTTTCCCAACATCCGCCAGGCGTGCCTGCGGTATGGGGTTGACCCAGCCCATGAGCCGATTCCGGTGGTGCCGGCAGCGCACTACTTCTGCGGTGGGGTGTGGGTCGACGATTGGGGCCGCACCAGTATCAAGCGTCTGTACGCGGTGGGCGAGGTCACCTGCACGGGCGTGCACGGCGCCAACCGCCTGGGGAGTGCCTCGATGCTGGAAGGCCTGGTATGGGGCTACCGTGCCGCACAGGAGATATCGACGCGTCTTGAGGGCTGGGAGCACATCCCGGCGCAGCACATCCCCCCGTGGGATGGCTCAGACGCCACCGAAGAGCCCGACCAGGCGCTCATCGAACACGACCTGACGACCATCAAGCATACCATGTGGTTTTATGTGGGGTTGGTGCGTTCACGGCGGCGCCTCGAGCGTGCCATGCGCGACCTCACAACCCTGCTGCAGGATATCGACGCGTTTTACCATACGACCAGGCTTGAGCCGGGTATCCTGAATCTGCGCAACTCGGCCACCGCTGCCACGATCGTGGCGCGCGCTGCCTGGGAAAACCGCGAGAGCCACGGCTGTCACTATCGCGTTAACTGACGCGTCAGCGGGTACCGCGGAGGCCGAACTCGATCAGGCGCTGGTTAGTCTGTTCGATATCTTCCTGATGCAGATAGACGCCGGTATCGTGTAACTCGCGCCATTCCGCATCCTGCAAGGCCTGCACCAGCTGGCGCACTTCACCAGCTGACGGGCTGGTATCATCCGTGCCAGAGAGGATCAATACCGGCGACAGTACCTCGCTGAGCCGGTTGATGCCCGTGATGCGGTCGCGGCGCTGATCGGTCATCCAGCTGCGGCGAAAGTCGTTGGTGCCCACGATGTGGGTGGTGCCGGCCACTAGCTTTCGGTAATCCATGGTGAGATGGTTGGGGTTGGCAAACAGGTCGCGGCGCGACTCGTACAGCAGGGGTCCGGCGATGCGGCTCCACATCAGCGAACGGCCGATAACGGGCAGCGAGACGACGCCGGGGTCGAGCGGACGGGCGTCGTGATATACCTGCGGCGAGATCAGAGCGATGCGTGCCACCACCTCCGGATGCTGCAGGGCATACTCCAGCGCGACCGCCGCACCGCGCTGGAACCCAACCAGCGTCACGTTTTTGAGCTGCATGGCGTTGATGATCTCGCCCAGCAGGCGGGCCTGGTCGTTGGCCATGTAGCCGAGCGCCGGGTTGCGCGTCGAATAGCCAAAGCCGGGAAAGTCAATCGCGATGACGCGGATGCCGGCCTTTGAGAGCGCCTCGATATTGTATGTGAAAGTCAGCGAACCCTCGACATCGGTACCGTGCAGCAGGATCATCACCGGCCCGTTTTGCGGGCCCTTGACCGTCAGGTGCATGGGCTCGCCGTTGACTTCCATCCATGTTTCCTGACGAGAGTCTTCCTTGGGCTTTTCGTATTCCCAGGCGCCCGCCAGCACATAGCCGAAAGCCACCGCAACCAGGCCGATGGCCGCTGCAATCAGCGCTACGGCGGCGATGAAATTGAGCAACTGACGAAACAAACGCATCCGTCGGTGTCTCCGCGTTGGCTGGGCTGATTCTAGGGTGCCGAGGAGGGGCTGTCAATCAGGCCGGCGAATTCGCCCACCATCGACCAGGGTCCCGCCCAGGTGATACGCAGCCGCACGAGCTTGCCCAGGCAGTGCTCGCGGCTTTCAAAGAATACGATCTGGTTGCCACGTGTGCGCCCGCGCCAGCGCCCCTTTTGGCGCGTCTCAGCCAGCACCTCGACTTCCTGGTCCACGAAGGCCGCACTGCGCTCAGTGGCAATCGCCGTCTGCAGCTGGTCCATCTCGCTGTAGCGGAGCTCCTTTTCGACGGATGAGATGTCGTCCTCCCAGACGGTGGCAGCGGTACCGGGACGCTCAGAATAGGGCGCAATGTGCACGGCGTTAAAGCGCAGATCGCGCACCATCGCAAGCGAGCGCTCGTATTGCTCGAGCGTCTCCCCCGGGAAGCCCACGATCATGTCGGTGTTGATAGCGGCTTGCGGCATCGCTGTGCGGATCGCCTCGACCAGCTCGCGGTAGTGTTCGGCGGTATATCCGCGCCCCATGCGCTTTAAAACCAGGTCATCGCCCGATTGCACCGGCAGCTCCCACGATTCACACACTTTGGGCAGCCTGGCAGCAGTCTCGATCAGCCTGAGCGAGAGGTCGCGCGGGTGCGAGGTCAGAAAGCGGATGCGCACCAGCTCGGGGATCTCGTGCACTGCCTCCAGTACATCCGCCAGGTCAGTCGCATCGGGCAGATCCTGGCCATAAGCATCCACGTTCTGTCCCAACAAGGTGATCTCACGCGCACCGCGGGCTACCAGGTCGGCACAATCGGCCCTGATCTCGGCGATACTGCGGCTGCGCTGAGCGCCGCGGCGCAGCTGCACCAGGCAATAGGTGCAGTGGTGATCGCAGCCATAGCTGAGCGGCACCATCTCTGCCACCCGGCCGGAGAAACTCTCGGCGGTGTTGCTGGGCTGTGCGTTGCCGCGCCGGTCAACATGGCGCAGCACGCCATCCAGATCAGAAGGCGCAAAAAAACCAGCCACAAAGGGGTAGCGCTCGCGCAGCGCCTGCGGATCATCCACAAAACAGCCCATCACCAGCAGGTCGCGGCCTTTTTCAGAGGCATAGGGTTTGAGCGAAAGCAGCCGCCCCAGCACCTTGTCTTCGGCGCTCTGGCGCACCACGCAGGTGTTCAGGATCATCAACTCAGCCTGGTCGGGGGCGCGTATCTGGCGATACCCGCGCTGATGCAGTGCGTCCGCCAGACGCCAGGCATCCGCCTTGTTCATCTGGCAGCCAATGTTCCACAGGTAATAGCTGCGGCTGGGCGTGGCGCTCATGCCGGCTCTGTGACTATCGCGCTGCGCTCGAGCAATGGACGCAACGCCTGGCCAGTATAACTGGATTCCTGGGCCGCGACCTGCTCGGGGGTGCCCACCGCGATTATGCACCCGCCAGCGTCGCCGCCTTCGGGGCCCAGGTCGATCAGCCAGTCGGCTGATTTGATGATATCCAGGTTGTGCTCGATGATCACCACCGTGTTGCCCGTATCTACCAGACGGTTGAGCACACTCAACAGGCGTTCAACATCTGCCATATGCAGACCCACGGTCGGTTCATCGAGGATATAGAGCGTGCGGCCCGTGGCGCGTCGCGAAAGCTCACGTGCCAGCTTGATGCGCTGAGCCTCACCGCCCGATAGGGTCGTGGCGGGCTGACCCAGACGTACATAACCCAGGCCAACATCGCGCAGGGTCTCCAGCTTGGGGCGAATGGCGGGGATCTTTTCAAAAAACGGCAGGGCTTCGTCCACCGTCAGGTTGAGCACATCGGCGATGGTGAGGCCCTTGTAGAGCACCTCGAGGGCCTCGCGGTTGTAGCGCTTCCCGTGGCAGACCTCGCAGGGCACATACACATCCGGCAGGAACTGCATCTCGATGCGGTTGATGCCGGCGCCCTGGCAGGCCTCGCAGCGCCCGCCCTTAATGTTGAACGAGAAGCGTCCGGCCTTGTAGCCGCGCACCTTGCTCTCGGGCAGGCTGGCAAACAGCTCGCGCACGTGGTTAAAGATGTCGACATAGGTGGCCGGGTTCGAGCGCGGCGTGCGCCCGATGGGCGACTGGTCAATATCGATGACTTTATCGAGGTGGTGGATGCCCAGCATGTCGTCGTGCGGAGCCGGTGCGGTGCGGGCGCGATGCAGATCCTGTGCCAGGCGGCGGTGGATGATATCCATCAGCAGGCTCGACTTGCCCGAGCCCGAGACGCCTGTGAGCACCACCAGGCACCCCAACGGGATCGAGACATAAATGTTTTTAAGGTTATTGGCCCTTGCGCCCTTGACCTCGAGAAACTTGCCGTTGCCGAGGCGGCGTTTTTTGGGCACGGGAACCTCACGCTTGCCCGAAAGAAACTGGCCAGTGAGCGAGGCATGGTCGGCGAGCAGCTCGTCAACGCTGCCCTGAAAGACCACATAGCCGCCATGTTCGCCGGCGCCGGGCCCCAGGTCGATCACGTGGTCGGCGTGGCGGATGGTGTCTTCATCGTGTTCGACCACCAGCACCGAGTTGCCCAGGTCGCGTAGCTGCAGCAGGGTCTCGATCAGCTTGCGGTTATCGCGCGGATGCAGACCGATGCTGGGCTCATCCAGGATATAGAGCACGCCCATCAGCTGCGAGCCGATCTGAGTGGCCAAGCGGATGCGCTGGGCTTCGCCGCCTGAGAGGCTGATCGCGCCGCGATCCAGCGTCAGGTAGTCGAGCCCGACGTTGCGCAAAAAGTTTAGGCGCGCCAGGATCTCTTTGATGATATCGCGCGCGATGGTGCGCTGGCGCTCGCTGAACACCTCGTTGAGCCCGCCGATGAACTCGCCCGCCCCCAGGATCGACTTGTGGGCGAGCGCGTCGATCGAGAGCCCGTTGACGGTGATCGCCAGGCTCTCGGGTTTAAGGCGCTTGCCCTGGCAGACCGGGCAGGGGTTGGTGGACATGAACTGCTCCATCCACTCGCGCATACCGTCGGATGAGGTCTCGCTATAGCGCCGCTGCAGATTGGGGATCACGCCCTCGAAGGAATGGTGATAGTTATAGCGCGCGCCCTGCGAGTTGGTATAGTGCATTTCGATAGCTTCGCTGCCCGATCCATACAGCAGGATGTGCTGGTGCTCTGGCTTGAGGCTATGCCAGGGAGCATTCGTCGAAAAGCCATAGTGGCGCGCCACGGAGGTGATCAGCTGGTGATGGTAGCTGTCTTCGGAGCGCGAAGCCTGTCCCCACGGTTCGAGAGCGCCCTCGTTGAGCGTCAGGTTGGGGTCGGGCACGATGCGCGCCGGGTCGAACTCCTGCTTGGTACCCAATCCGGTGCACTCTGGGCAGGCACCATGCGGGCTGTTGAACGAGAAAGTGCGCGGCTCGATATCCGGCAGGCTGATGTTGCATACCGGGCAGGCATATTTTTCAGAGAACAGGTGCTCGCGGCCGCCCTCTTCTACCACCAGTACCACGCCGGCGCCCAGCTTTAAAGCTGTCTCAAGCGAGTCGCTCAGGCGATTGCGGTCGGCATCGCGCGACTCGGTGTCGTCTTCCGGCCAACGGCGCACGACCAGTCGGTCGACCACGGCCTCGATGGTGTGCATCTTGTAGCGATCCAAGTCGATCTCTTCGTCGGTGCCGACGATCGTGCCATCCACGCGTGCCCGCACATAGCCAGCTTTGCGCAGGTCATCCAGCACCTTTTTGTGCTCGCCCTTGCGGTCGCGGATCAGCGGACCCAGCACCATGTAGTGCGTACCCTCGGGCAGCTGCAGGATGCTATCGGTCATCTCCTGCACGGTCTGGCGGCTGATCTCACGCCCGCAGGAAGAGCAGTGCGGCGTGCCGACGCGTGCATAGAGCAAACGCATATAGTCATAGATCTCGGTGACGGTGCCTACCGTCGAGCGCGGGCTGCGGCTGGCACCCTTTTGGTCAATGCTGATGGCCGGCGAGAGTCCCTCGATATGGTCGACGTCGGGCTTGTCCATCTGGCCGAGAAACTGGCGGGCATACGCCGAGAGCGACTCGACATAACGCCGTTGGCCTTCGGCAAAGATGGTGTCAAAGGCAAGCGAACTCTTGCCCGAGCCCGAAAGTCCGGTAATCACTACCAGCTTGTCACGCGGGATCTCCAGGTTGATATTCTTGAGGTTGTGCTGCCGCGCGCCGCGGATTGTGATTTTATCTTGGTTCATGCATGCTCCTGCTCAACGCCTGCAGACGGCGACCTTTAATGATAGCGCAGCTTGCAGTGTCGCCCAAAAAGCTAGCCGTCCAGTTCCTGCTGCCAGCCCTGTTCAAAGCCGAAAGTCTCCAGGGCGTCGAGCGCCTCTTGGTACTCGTCGATGTTGAGCGGGCGCCCCAGGTCGGCATCCCCGACAGCATGCCAGGCCGGGTAGTATTGCGACATCAAACTGATGTGCAGTTGGTTCGAGAGGTTCTCGGCAATCCAACCCAGCACGGCGCGCGTCTGGCTCAAGCCCTGCGGCAGCACCAGGTGGCGGATGATCATCCCGCGCCGGGCGATGCCGTGCTCGCCCAGCTCCAGCGCGTCGCCGACCTGACGGAACATCTCTTTCAGGGCATCGCGGTTGGCTGCCACATAGCCGCGATAGCCCGAGATGTGGGCCGCTGCTTTATCATCGGCATA
>JAAYDC010000023.1 GCA_012729455.1 Chloroflexota bacterium
GGTGATAACGCCAACCTGACGATCAAGCTGATCACCCCTGTGGCGCTAGAAGTCGGTCTGCACTTTGCCATCCGCGAGGGCGGCCGCACGGTGGGCGCTGGCGTCATCACGTCGTTGATTTCGTAACGACCGGCAGCCCATGTGCCGTGCGTCTGAAGGAACATAAAGAATGGCAAAGAAAGAAAATCGTCTGGTCGTAACCATGGCTTGCGGCGAGTGCAAAGAGCGCAACTATACGACCGAGAAAAACCGCAAGAACGATACGGGGCGTATTAGCTTTAACAAGTATTGCCCCAAGTGCCGCAAGCACACCGAGCATCGCGAAGAGAAATAAGTTCAGGGTGGCTTGAGCCGCCCTCACGTAGGTGAGTAGCTCAATTGGCAGAGCGATGGTCTCCAAAACCATAGGCTGCGGGTTCGATTCCTGCCTCACCTGTAGATAGTCTCCCTAGTCGAGGAAATCGTGCTGTTCAAAAAATCTGCCGTTGCAGAGCCTAAAACCAAAAAAGCCGCTCCAGACAGCCGGCGCAAGCCGGCCGGTGCGGCAGCCAAACGTCCGGCCGAGCAATCCATCAAAAAAGAAAACAAGCTGGTGCGCTATTTCAAAGAAGTGCGCGCCGAGCTGCGCAAGGTCATCTGGCCAACGCGCCAGACCACCCTGCGCCTGACGGGAATTGTGCTTTCCGTTACCTTGGCAACCAGCGTATTCCTGGGGGCGGTCGATTTTCTGTTCAGCAAACTCATCAGCCTGATCCTCAGCATCTAGGAACGAGGAAGGCGGCATGTCTGAAGACGACCTGACCCAAATCGAGCTGGAAGACGAGACCAGCGAACCCCTGGCGACCGAGGCGTCCGCGCCCAAGCGCGCTCGCAAGAGTACGCGGCGTGACGACGACGGCTATGTCGAGGAAGACCTCGAGACCGCCCATCGCGGCAGCGGCAACATCGAGTGGTTTGTAGTCCACAGCTATTCGGGTTACGAAAACAAGGTGCGCACCAACCTGGAGCAGCGCATCGCTTCGATGGGGATGGAAGACAAGATTTTCAAGGTCGTGGTCCCCACCGAAGAAGAGGTCGAGATCCGAGACGGCCAAAAGCGTACCAGCCGCAAACGCGTCTTTCCGGGGTATATCCTCGTGCAGATGATCATGGAAGACGAATCTTGGTTTGTGGTGCGCAACACCCCCGGCGTGACCGGTTTTGTCGGGGCGGGTGCTCGCCCCAGCCCACTTACGGACGAAGAGGTCGGCAAGATCCTTAACCGCATGGAAGCCGAACAGCCTCGCATCAAGGTCAGCTTCCGGGTGGGTGAGACGGTGCGCATCGTCGATGGACCCTTTGCCGATTTCATGGCAATCGTCGACGAGCTTTACCCCGACCGCGGCAAGGTCAGGGTACTGGTATCGTTCTTTGGGCGTGAAACGCCCGTCGAAATGGACTTTATGCAGGTCGAGCGCATCTAGCGGCGGCCTTTAAGCTGAACAAGAGGTAGCATATCCATGGCCAAAAAAGTAATCGCGATCGTCAAGCTGCAGCTGCCCGCCGGCAAGGCCAATCCGGCGCCGCCGGTCGGCCCGGCGCTTGGTCAGCACGGTGTCAACATCATGGGGTTCTGCAAGGAATACAACGCCCGCACGCAGGGGCAGAGCGGCACAATCCCCGTTGAGATCACTATTTATGGCGACCGGTCGTTCGCTTTTATCCTCAAAACCCCGCCCGCCAAGGACCTGTTGCTCAAGGCCGCTGGTGTGGCCAAGGGTTCGGCGAACCCGTTCTCAACCAAGGTTGGCCGTGTGACCAAAGCCCAGGTGCGCGAGATCGCCCAGATCAAGATGCCCGACCTCAACGCGGTGGATATCGAAGGGGCCATGGAAATGGTCGAAGGCACCGCCCGCAGCATGGGCATCACGGTCGTCGAATAAGTATCAGCCCGGCCAACGTGCCGGTTTAGCGTGGGAGGGAGGTCCAAGCTTCCCGCCATCACCACAAGGAGTAATATCGTATGGCAAAACCAGGTAAACGTTTCCGCGCCCTCGCCGAGCAGGTCGATCGCGACATCAAGTACCAACCCGCTGAGGCGGTTGCGCTTGTCAAAGAGACCTCCAAGGCCAAGTTTGATGAGACGGTCGAGGTACACATGCGCCTGAACGTCGACCCGCGCAAGGCCGACCAGCAGGTACGCAGCACCGTGACCTTGCCCGCCGGTACCGGCAAGACTTTGCGCATCCTCGTGTTTGCCGAAGGAGATGGCGCGCGCCTGGCTACCGAAGCGGGCGCTGATTTTGTCGGCACGGACGACATGATCGCCAAGATCACCGAGGGGTGGACTGATTTTGACGTGGCGGTGGCAGTGCCGCAGGTGATGGGCAAGATCGGCCGGCTCGGGCGTGTACTCGGCCCGCGCGGCCTGATGCCCAGCCCCAAGGCAGGCACGGTGGTGCAGCCCGAAGAGATCCCGCAAACCATCCAGCAGCTGCGCCAGGGACGCGTCGAGTTCCGTGTCGACCGCAACGCCAACCTGCATATACCGATCGGCAAGAGCAGCTTTACCCCCGAACAGCTCACCATGAACTGGGCGGCGGTGATGGATGCTGTCGTGCGGGCGCGCCCGACGACGGTAAAGGGGCAGTATATCCGCAGCGTCACGCTCTCCAGCACAATGGGTCCTGGCATCCGCGTGGATGTGCCCAGCGCGCAGGCTATCAAGGTTACCGCATAGCTCATTTATAACTGAATACGTTTCCAGAGCCCAAGACAGCAGGTGCTAGCAGCTTAATCTGGCCTGCCGAGGCAAAGAACCGCGCTGTATCCGTGATCACGGAGGGTCTTTGTGTCGGCATGGCACAAGACCCTTTTTTATGTCTTATAAGGAGGTGAATATCCTTGGCAATTCCGCGTGAAATCAAGTCTACCATTCTCGAGGGCTATCAGAGCAAGCTTTCTAAAGCCGAAGTGGTCGTGTGGGCCCAATACAAAGGGCTTACTGTGGCACAGACCCAGGATCTGCGCCGTCGTCTGCGCGCCGTCAACGCCGAAGCCGTCGTGGTCAAGAACTCGCTCATGCGCATCGCTCTGGAAAGTGCGCAGATGGATTACGACCACGATCTGATGAGCGGTGCGTCCATGGTGACCTTTGTCAACGGCGAAATTCCGCCGGCCATCAAGACGCTCTCAGATTTCAGCCGCGAACGCGACACCGCTTTTGTGCTCAAAGGCGGGTTGTTGGACGGCAAGCTGGTCTCGCTTGAGCAGGTCAAAGACCTGATCAACCTGCCGCCGCGCGATGTGATGCTCGCTCGTGTGGTCGGCACCATTCAGGCGCCCATCAGTGGCTTTGTCAACGTTCTGGCTGGCGTGCTGCGCGGCCTGCCGAACGTGCTCAACGCCTACAGTGCCAAGCTCGAAGAAGGCTCCACCAGTTAACTGACCGGTGGTTTGTTACTCTACTAGACAAATCATATCAGGAGGATTCTCGTGACCAAGCAGGAAATTATCGATGCCATCGGCCAGATGACTGTGCTGGAGTTGGCTGAACTGGTCAAGGCGCTCGAAGAGAAATTCGGCGTCTCGGCCGCCGCCCCTATGGCGATGGTAGCCAGCCCCGTGGCTGCCGCCCCGGGTGCTGCTGAAGCCCCCGTCGCTGCCGAAGAGCAGACCGAATTCGACGTCGTGATCAAGAGCGTTGGCGAGCAGAAAATCCAGGTGATCAAGGTGGTGCGCGAGCTCACCAGCCTGGGCCTGCGCGAGGCCAAGGAAGCCGTCGAGGCTGCCCCTGCCGAGTTGCTGAAGGCTGTCACAAAGGAACAAGCCCAGTCAGCCAAAGAAAAGCTCGAGGCCGTCGGCGCTGCTGTCGAAATCAAGTAACCTGTTTCCAACAAAAAGAGGGCAGGCGTGCTTGCCCTCTTTTTCATTGCCAACTTGTGGGCAGGATAGGATTCGAACCTACGGCCTCCACGATGTCAACGTGGCGCTCTAACCAACTGGGCTACCTGCCCCAGTGACGGGTATTATAGCAAAATGACCCCCAATTGCAAGCTGCCTCAAATGAATGCTTGCACTTTGAGGCATCATTTATATAATTGATACGAGCCTAATGGCTCGCTGAAGATTTGAGACTGCCACTTCCAGCGCCATGCCTGGGGCTGGGTTTCTTTTTTGGTCCGCAATTATTGATAGTGAAACACATACGGAAGCAGTGATGCTGCAAGTCGATACTGGTCGGCACGGTCGAGGCGCCGCGCGGCACCCTCACGCATCACTATGTGACGGATTCCAACGGCATGATCCAACGCGTGAATATGATCGTGGGTACCACCAACAAACACGCCGCGATCTGCATGTCGGTAAAAAGACGGCCCAGGCACTGATCGGCGGCGGCAAGGCCATCACCGAGAGGCTGCTCAACCAGGTTGAGATGGCCTTTTGGGCTTACGACCCCTGCTGTGGCTGCGCCACACACGCGCTGCCCGGCACCCGGCGCGATCGTGGCCGAAGTCGGCCGACTAAGGAGCGGAATAGACGATGAACAGCCGTGAACTGCTCGAGGCATTGCCGGCAGCCCAGGCCTTGCGCTGGGGCGATTTCGAGATCAGACAGGTTACCAGCGATTCGCGCCGGGTAAAGCCTGGCGACCTCTTTGTGGCGATCCCGGGGGTAGCGGTGGATGGCCACTGCTACATCGGCGCAGCCCTGGCGGCTGGTGCGGTCGGCTGCATCGTCGAGCGCGAAACGCCCGAACTGGTCCAACAGCCTACACTGGTGGTGCCCAACGCCCGCCAGGCCTATGCCCATGCCCAGGCAGCCTACTATGGCAACCCCTCGCACGAGATGGTGGTGATCGGCGTAACTGGCACCGACGGCAAGACCACCACCACGCGCCTGTTGAGCGCCATCCTGCGCGCGGCTGGCAAAGCGGTTGGCAGCATCAATACCATCAGCGCCGAGATTGCCGGCAGCGATTACCCGCTCTCTTTTCACACCACCACACCGGATGCCGCTCAGGTGCAGGCCTATCTGCGCCAAATCCGTGATACCGGTGCCGAATACACTGTGCTGGAAACGACCTCGCACGGTCTGGCACAATACCGCGTGGCGGCATGCGAATACGACGTGGCCGTCGTCACCAACATCACCCACGAGCACCTGGATTTCCATGGCTCGTACGAGGCCTACCGCGATGCCAAGGCCATGCTTTTTACCGGGCTGCAGCACAGCGTGCGCAAGCCAGGGGTACCCAAGGTAGCGGTACTGAACCGCGACGACCCCTCCTTCCCGATTCTGGCGGCTTTTCCGGCTGACGTGCAGATGATCTATGGCCTGCAGCCAGGTGCTCCGATCACCGCCGGCAACATCACCGTCTCGCCGGAAGGGTTGCGCTTTACGCTGCGTTGGCAAAGCCGGCTTGAGGAGATTCAGTCACCGCTCCTAGGGCGTTACAACATCGAGAACATTTTGGCAGCCGCATCGGCGGCGCTTGGGCTGGGGATCGAGGTCAGCGCCATCCAGCGGGGCATTGCCTCGGTAGAGACCATCGAGGGGCGCATGCAGCGCATCGACCAGGGGCAACCCTTCACGGCGATAATCGACTTTGCCCACACCCCCAACGCCCTCGAACGGGCCCTCAGCACGGTGCGCGAACTGACCAACGGACGCGTGATTGTGGTGTTTGGCAGCGCCGGCCTGCGTGACCGCGCCAAGCGTGCCTGGATGGGGCGGGTAGCCGGCCGCCTGGCCGATTACGCCGTCTTGACCGCCGAAGACCCGCGCACCGAACCGCTGGACGCCATCATCGAAGAGATCGCAAAGGGCTGCCGCGAATCGGGAATGCTAGAGGGCGAGCAGTTCGAACGCGTCGAGGACCGCGCCGCAGCCATCCAGGCCGCCCTGGAGCTGGCGCGCCCGGGCGACCTGGTATTGACAGCCGGCAAGGGGCATGAGCGTTCAATGTGCCTTGGCACTGTCGAATACCCCTGGAGCGAGCACCAGGCCATGCGCGATGGCCTGGCTAGCCTCGGATACCGCTAGTTGGTGCGGCCGCTGGCGTAAACCGCGCCCTGACGCAGCTCAACCCTGTCGACATACACAGACACACCATTGATGGGAATCGGGATGCCGCGGTTGGCATTGGCAGAATCCAGATAGCCGCGCACCAACGTCTTGGCCGCCAGGCGCGTCCAGCCCTCCAGAGACGGGTCGATCTCGTAGCCCAGCACCTGAATAAAGAGCTGGCCTTCTTTCGCCACCGGCAAGCCCCGCACCGTCACATCAAAGGTTTTATTGAGCTCTTGAGCCGAAACTCGAAGCTTGGCGATGATCTCCTGCTGTGTCACCTGGACGGATATATCCTGCACATAGCCATCCGACTTGGGGATGATCTTTTCGCACAGCAGGGCTTCCAGCTGCGCTTCGCTGTAGGTCGCCTCAAAGGTGTTATCATGCGGGTTAATAGTGATCACCGGTGCTGCCGTGGCAACCCGCGTGGGGGGGCGCACCAGCGTCGGCAGCAAAGTTGCAGTCGGCGTAACCAGACGTTCAGTCCAGCGGCTGAACCACGAACAAGCCGTCACGCTGCTCAGCAGCCACAAGACTACAGCAACTAGAATCCACTTAGAGCGTCGCATAAGGGATCCTTCCTTGCAAAGCTCTGTGTGGGCGCGCTCAGAGGTCGTTTGCTGCAGATGAAGACATATCGACAACTACGTCGTCGCCGATATTGAGCGAGGCTGTCATGCCGAGGGCCTGAGCATTTTGCCCCACCAGGGCGTTGGCCACAATCATATTCCGGATCGAGGCACCTTCCTCGACAATGGCGTCGCGTATGACCGTGTTGCTGATGTGTGCATTTGCGCCCACCGTCACATACGGGCCCACCACGCTGCGTTCGATCTGGGCGCTCGCGGCAATATATACCGGCTCGATTACCACTGATTCGCTCACCTCGCCGGCCTGGGCGTGCCCGTTCGCCAGCAGGTAGCGGTTGGTGTGCAAGAGCGCCTCGGGAGTACCGCAGTCTTCCCAGACCCCCACCTGGCACGTGCCAAAGCGCGCACCGTCCTCAATCATCACCTGCAGGGCATCCGCCAGGTAAAACTCACCCTTGGTTTGGCGGTTGTCTTTGATCAACGTCTCGATCGCCCGCACGAGATCAAGTCCCTCTCGCACATAATATAACCCTACCATCACGTTGCGGTACGTGTCATCCTCGGGCTTTTCGATCAGTTGGGTTACGCGGCCGGCCTCTTCAACCACCACGCCAAAACGGCGCGGATCGGGCACCTCTTTGACATAGAGCACGCCATCCAGCCCTGATTCCACCAGACCCGTCAGATCCGCCTCAAAGAGGGTATCGACAAAGACGATGATGCACGGGCCGCTGAGGAATTCGCGCGCCAGGTAGATGGCGTGTGCCTGGCCCTTGAGCTCAGTTTGCTCGACATAATGCGCCGGCAGATCATAGTTGGCGCTCACATAATCAGTAATCTGATCGCCCAGCCAGCCGGTGATAAAGATCACTTCGCTGGGTTTGATCGGCAGGAACTTGTCGAGCACGTGGCCCAGGACGGGTTTTCCAGCCACCTGCAGCAGGGGCTTGGGTTTTGACCAGGTATGTGGGCGCATGCGCTTGCCTAGCCCGGCCAGCGGGATAATAACCTTCATTACCATGGCCTCCGATTGGTTCCTAGAGCACCGGCCTGGCACGGTGCCAATCTGTAACCTGCTGATACACGCGTGCCATCTTTAGGATGGCAGCTTCGTCATAGGTGTTGCCCAGGATCTGCAACCCTACCGGCAAGCCGTCGGCGCTGCCGCACGGCACCGAGATGCCGCAGTTGCCCGCAAGATTGAGCGAGAGGGTGCACAGGTCACCCAGATACATCGCCAGCGGATCGTCGATGCGCTCTCCGAGTTTGAAAGCAGTCGTCGGCGAAGTGGGGGTCAGCAGCGCAGTGCAGGTCTCAAATGCGCGGTCGTAATCCTGCTTGATCAGCGTGCGCACCTGCTGCGCTTTTTTGTAATAAGCATCGTAATAGCCCGCCGAGAGGGCATAAGTGCCCAACATGATGCGGCGCTTTACCTCGGGACCAAACCTTTCGGAACGTGTGCGGCGGAAAACCTCCCAGATGTCGTCGGCCTTTTCGGCACTCTTGCCGTAACGGATGCCGTCAAAGCGCGCCAAGTTGGCAGATGCTTCAGCTGTGCTGATCAGATAATAGGTCGGCACGGCATAACGCGTGTGCGGCAGCGAGACTTTGACGATCTCGGCACCCAACTCACTAAATGTCTCGATGGCGCAGCGCACCGCCTGCTCGACGCCGGGCTGTAAGCCAGCGGCAAAGAATTCCTTTGGCAGACCCAACGTCATGCCGCGCAGGTTCGGTTCGAGAGACTCTTCGCTGGCAGGAAGAGGCAGCTGACTGGAGGTAGCGTCGTTCGGGTCGTAACCGCCGATCACGCTCAGGAGCAGCTCACAATCTTGGGCATCCTGCGCCAGAGTGCCAACCTGGTCGAGTGAGGAGGCATACGCCACTACACCCCAGCGTGAAACGCGCCCATAAGTGGGCTTGAGACCCGTCACCCCGCAAAAGGCCGCCGGTTGGCGCACACTGCCGCCCGTATCCGAGCCCAGTGCGCCCAGGCATTCGCCCGCCGCCACCGCCGCGGCACTGCCGCCGCTGGATCCGCCCGGCACGCGCGTCAGATCCCACGGGTTGTGCGTCAGCTGGTAGGCCGAAGCCTCCGTGGAGGAGCCCATGGCGAACTCGTCGGTATTGGTCTTGCCCAGGATGATCGCCCCCGCCTTCCGCAGCCGGCTGATCACGGTGGCGTCGTAAGGGGTCATAAAGCCCTCGAGGATGCGCGACCCGCAGGTGGTGGGCATGTCCTGGGTGCAGATCAGGTCCTTGATCGCCAGCGGGATCCCCAAGAGCGCCCCGTCCTGGCCATCCGCGCGAGCCTGGTCAGCCCTGGCGGCGACTTGCAGCGCCGCTTGAGGCGCCAGGTGCAGATAAGCACCCGTGGCGCTTTCGACATGCTCGATGCGCTCGAGAACCGCCTGGGTCAGCTCGACGGCGCTAAAGCTGCCGGCGCGCAACCCGGCCAGAGCCTCATGGATAGTCAGTTCGTATAGCTGCACAGTTGGGTCCTTGTCGGGGGTTCACGATTCGAGGATCGCCTTGACGGCGACATGCTCGCCGTGGGCGTGCGGCGCCTGATCCATCACTACCTCGGCGGGCAGCGATTCGCCAGCAACATCCTCGCGCAGCACATTGCGCTGCTCGATCACCATAGCCGTCGGCAAAATCTCCGAAGTATCGAGCTCGTCCAGCAGAGTAAAATACTCCAAAATAGCCGAGAGCTGCTCGCTAAAGAGGGTGGTTTCCCCGTCGCTCAGGGTGAGCTTGGCCAGCTCGGCAATGTGCAGGATCTGTTCGCGTGCCAGTTGCATGGGTTACCTCACTCGGGCTGATTATATCATTGCAGCCTGCGGTTGCCAAGAACTTTGGTGCCGGCGCGTTTGGCGGCTATAATGGCGCTAACAAAATGGCGTTTCGCCCTAACGGAGCACAGCATGAAGGTCTGCTTGATCTATCCTGGCATTGTCGGCAAGGGGTTCGACAGCATCGGGCAGGGTATGGATTCTGGTTGGATCAGCCACGGGTTGGCGATCCTCTCGGCGTGTGCTAAAAAAGCCGGTCATAACGTCAGCCTGATCGACCTGCGAGCCATGAAGGGCTGGGAGCACTTTGAGCGAGAGCTGGCCGCGCGCGCCCCGGACGCGGTGGCTGTCACAATCATGTCGGCCGATTATAACCCGGCGATGCGCTGCCTGGAGCTGGCCAAGCAGGTTAATCCGCAGGTCGTCACCATGGTGGGCGGCGCACACGCCACTATCATGCCGCATGAGCTGGCCGATAACCCCATTATTGACCACATTATTATCGGCGAGGGCGAAAACGTCTTCCCCGAGGCGCTCGACAAACTCGCGCGCGGCGAGGCGGTGGAGCAGATTATCACCGGCGACCATCCCGACCTGGACGCGATCCCCTACGCCGACCACAATCTGTTCATCGACGAGTGGCGTGCCCAGGGCTATGCCGTGACCTCGCCGGAGGCACCCTTTGTGCAGGAACTGCCGCCGCCCTTTGTGACGATGATTGCCGGGCGCGGCTGTATGTACAACTGCAGCTACTGCCAGCCGGCTGAACGCCACATCTTTGGTCGCAAGGTACGCCGCCGCAGCGTAGCGAACGTGATCGGCGAGCTCGAAATGCTGCGCGATCAGTTCAACTTTGCCAGCATGATGTTCCATGACGACTGTCTGACCGAAGACCGCGAGTGGGTGATCGAGTTCTGCCAAGCTTACCGCGCGGCCGGCTTTACGCAGCCCTTTTTCTGCCAAAGCCGTGCCGATATCATCGTCAAAAACGATGATATGGTGGCGTTGATGGCCAAGGTGGGCTTGCGCGGCTATTTCATTGGCTTTGAATCGGGCTCCGACCGCGTGCTGCGTTTTATCCGCAAGGGCACCAAGCGCGCCCAGAACCTGGCGGCAGCGCGCATCTGTAAGAAATATGGCATCGCCATTTGGGCTAACTATATGCTGGGGCTGCCTACCGAGACCAAGGAAGAGGTGCTGGAGACGATCTCGATGCTCAAAGAGATCGACCCGGATTATTACAGCCCGGCCTTTTACACACCGCACCCCGGTTCTGACCTGTATGACTATTGCATGGAAAACGACCTGTCACTGATCACCGACCACGACAGTTTTCGGCGCAACCCCGACGAAGCCAAGATCAAGGGCGTCGACTATGAGTGGCTCAACTGGGCGCTGGGCGAATCGCAGGTGCGCACGCCCACCAACCGCCTGAAGCGCGCCACGCGCAGAATCTGGCGGCGCTACGCCCAACCCAAGAAAATCATCCGCAAGCTGCGGCGCATGATCCTGCCTGAAAGGAATCCGGCATGAAAAACTATCTCGTCACTGGCGGTGCCGGTTTTATCGGCTCGAACTTTGTCACCTGGCTGCTTGAGCACCACGACGACTGCCGCGTGGTGGTCTATGACAAGCTCACCTATGCCGGCAACCTCAACAACCTGCTCTCCCATCGTGATGACCCGCGCTATGCCTTTGTGCAGGGCGATATCTGCGATGCAAAGCGTGTGCGCGACACTCTAAAGACGCACGCTATCGACACGATCGTCAACTTTGCGGCTGAGACGCATGTTGACCGATCGCTTACGGATGCCGGCAGCTTTATCAATACTGACGTCTTTGGCACCTATGTGCTGCTCGAGGCTGCCAAAGAGCTGGGGCTTGAGCGCTACCACCAGGTCTCGACCGACGAGGTCTATGGCGAGGTGCTGGAAGGCGCTGCCGACGAGCAGTATCCGATCCACACGCGCAGCCCCTATTCAGCCAGCAAGGCCGGCGGTGATCTGATGGTGCTGGCCTACCACACCAGCTTTGGACTGCCCGTCACGATCACACGCGGATCCAACAGCATCGGCCCCTATCAATACCCCGAAAAGGTCGTGCCGCTCTTTGTAACCAACGCCATCGACGACAAGCCTCTGCCGATCTATGGAGATGGCCTGCAGGCGCGCGATTATCAGTATGTTGTTGATCATTGCGAGGGAATCAACACGGTGCTGCAAAAGGGGCAGATCGGCGAGATCTATAACCTCGGCACCGGAACCGAGACGCGCAACATCGACATGGCCAATCTGCTACTTGAGCTGGTAGGCAAACCCAAGTCGCTGCTGCAATACATCACCGACCGCCCCGGGCACGACCGGCGTTATGCCTTAGATGTGAGCAAGATCCGCGCGTTGGGATGGCAATCGCGCCACAGCTTTAGCCAGGCGCTCGAAAAGACGGTGCGCTGGTACTGCGATAACGAATGGTGGTGGCGCGAGATTAAAAACGGGACGCGTTACCAGGCTTATTACCAGACGCACTACAGCGGCCGCGAGGTGGCTCCCCCTCCGGAGAACTGATCGCCGGTTCGCGCAGCGCACCGCTGAAATAGGCTCCCGCCAGGATCAGCGCACATGGCACCGCCAGCAGGATGCCAATGTCCAGCCTTCCGCGATGAGCCAGACTGCCGATTGCCAACGGCAGCAGCCACTTGCCCATACCGCTGGAAGCGCTCACCAGCGACGAGACGGCCCCTTCCAGGCCCACAGCACGGTGGCTGGCATCCGCAAAGACCGTCAGCAAAATCGGTGATAAACCGATGCCGGCCAGGGCGACAGCCACCCACGGCCAAATCATCCCCGGCAGCACCACCAGGAGCCCAAAGCCCAGGACTGCCACCAGCGCGCCGGCCACGATCAACCGGCTGGCCCCGATACGTTGAACCATTCGTGCGCTTGCCAGGCGCCCAATAAGCAGCATGGCTCCAAAGAGCGCAATCGGCAGTGCGGCTAGCTCGGTGGTTGCCCCGCGCACCTTGACCAGATAGAGCGCCGTCCACGAGAGCATGATCACCTCGAGCCCGCCATACATAGCCGAAGCCACCACCCCGCGCCAGAACCATCCCGCCCTGAGTACCTGCCATAGCGAGATAGGTTGGCGCTCTTGCTTTGGAGGAGCGGGCACGCGTAGCGCCGCAACCAACACCACGCCGGCGAGCACCGCTACCAGGCCAAAGATCCAGCGCCACAGAAGGCCGCGTGCCATCAGAAACGCTATCACCAGCGGCCCCCCGATGACGCCCGCCCCGAAAAAGGCGTGTACGCGGTTGAGGATTGCGGCGGATTTATCTCCCAGCAGGCGCACGAACAGGGGGTTGATCGAGCCATCAAAAAAGCCCGGCACCATCCCGAGAGCGATAGCAGCTGCCAGCGCCACACCAAAGGTGGGCGCCAATGCCAGACCCGTAAAGGCCAGAACGCCCATCAGACCGCCCAGGCGCCAAAAGTGCAGGTAACCGAGGCGATCCCCCAGAAAACCCGCCAGCAAAACACCGACCAGGTAGCCAAAACCGGGCGCACCCGTCAGCAGACCGGTCTGCATCTCGCCGAGGGCAAAAGCTTCGACGATGTGCGGCAGCATGGAGCCGATCAGGATCAGGCTTACGCCCGTCAGACCGGTGGAAAGCGAAGCGGCAGCAACCGGAGAGCGTTGTGTTTCAGACAACCTGATGCGCACCTTCCACAGCTGTGCAGATGTAAATATCGGGCTGTAAGCCGGTTGCCAACTGATACGCCGAACTGACCTGGCTGAGGAACGCCTCAGCGTGCTCATCTTCCACAAGGTTGACGGTGCAGCCGCCAAAACCGGCGCCCGTCATGCGCGCACCCAACACCCCCGGCTGGCGCCAGGCGATCTCGGTCATGATGTCGAGTTCGGTGCAAGACACTTCATAGTCATCACGCAGAGAGGCGTGCGATTCGTTCAGCAGCCTGCCCAGGGTCGTCAGATCGCCGACGCGCATGGCGGCTACGGCGTCCAGCACACGCTGGTTTTCGGTAATGACGTGCCGGCAGCGCTTGCGCACGGTTGTATCGAGCTTTAACTCGTACTCGGTGAATTGCTCGGGCGAGATATCGCGCAGTGCCTTAACCCCCATAGCCGCGGCGCCCGCCTCGCACTCAGCACGGCGGGTGTTATAAGCCGAATCGACCAAGCCTCGACGCTTTTTGGTATCACAGATGACCACCTTGACGCCTTGCGGGAGCGGTACAGCCTGGTAGCTCAGGTCGCGGCAATCGATCAGCAGGGCGTGCTGAGCTTGCCCCAGCGAGATAATGTACTGATCCATGATGCCGCAGCGCATGCCGACGAACTCGTTCTCAGCCTTTTGGCACAGGAGCGCTCGCGTCACGCCGTCCAGGTCGATATCCGCCAGTTTCTGCAAGGTCTGGCAGGTGGCCAGCTCGATGGCCGCCGACGACGACAACCCCGAGCCAATCGGCACGTCGCTGGTAAAGACGGCGTTGAACCCCGGCACCTCGTATCCAGCCTCCTGCAGCGCCCAGATCACGGCGCGCTGATAGTTGCTCCACTTGCTGACGGTTGAGCGTCGCTGGTTCGCCACGTGAAACTCGACGGCATCGTCGAAATCGAGCGCGCGCAGACCTACTTGGCCATCGTCGCGCCGCCCGGCCGCCATGACCACCTGACGATCGATAGCCGCCGGCAGGACAAAGCCGTCGTTATAATCGGTGTGCTCGCCGATCAGGTTGACCCTGCCGGGTGCGGTCACGATCAGCTCGGGCGTCTTACCATAAGCCTGGATATAAGCCCGACGTGTGCGCTCGACCATTTCGGCACAGGCACTGTTTTCAGACGACATCATTCCCTCCATGTTCCAGCCAATAGATCAGATGATCCAGCGTACCGCGCCCGTTGGCTGCCACCCGATCGGTGATACGCTCCAGATCGCGCACGACCCAATATGTGCGCATGCCCACCTCGCCAGCCGGCAGGTCGGCCTCAACACTGTCTCCGACCATGCAGCACTGGTCAACATCGAGCTGCAGACTGGCTGCCACATGGCGAAAGTAGAGCGGGTGCGGCTTGCAGGTGCGCATCACTTCATAGGAAGTGATCAGGTCATAGTGGAACTCGTCGGCGCTCACCCCCGCCCAGCGCAGGCGCGTCAGAATAGCCTCCAGCGGGAAAAGCGGCTGGGTAGCGACTGCCAGTTTGAGACCGCGCGAAATGGCCCACTCCACCAGGCGACGTGCGGCCGGGTCGCGTTCGGTATAGATATCCAGATCCTGAAAGGTAGTCTGGTAAAACTCGTTAAGGGCTGGCATGATCACGGCCGGGTCGGCCTGGGTAAGCTCGAAAAAGTGCGCCTGAAAGACCTCGACATTGGTGCCGCCGCGCCCATCATTTTGATACATGGCCTCGGTGCTCGACATCAGTGCCGACATGAACAAGTCCGGGTCCAACAAGCTGGCCATGTGTTTGGCGATGGCTTTGAAATAGAACCGCCCAAAGGTGTCCATATCGTTGATCAACAGGGTGCCGTCCAGGTCAAGCAGTAAGCCTTGAATCATCCCATCCTCGCACTGTTAGTCATCACGCCCTGGGATCAGGATCGTGCTGGGGCGTTCGGGAACGGGTGCCTCCTCCGGCGGCGCGGGCGGCGCGCCTGGCAGGATAATGCCGCTGGCGGTGCGTTGCGTGCCGGCCTGCCCCTGACGTCGAGCGGCCTCGGCCTGACGGCGTGCATTGGCCAGTCTGGCGGATTCCTCGACCAGTTTGTCGCGCCCGATGGCCGGGTCGGCATAGGGGCTGCCGGGCCCAATGTTGCGGCGCAGATGGGTGCTGCGCTCCGAAAGCAGAAAGGCGCTGAACAGCATGCTGTGAGCACGCAAAAAGGTGTCCCAGCTTGCCTCGGTGCCGGCTTCGCCGCTATAGTTGCGATAAGCGTTTACCAGGTAGGCACTCAGCTCGGCCTCGTAGGCTGCCGGCAGTGCCATGGTCATGTGCGAGAGGCGCGGCTGATCATTCAGGGTATATACGCGCCCTATTAAAAGATCACCCACCACAGCGTTACGCTGGTATACCGCATCGGTCACCGTCAGCTCGGTGCCGCGCAACACGTCGATTAGCAGCAGGTTGTCATCCGGTTCTTTGGCAGCCACGCGGTAGAGCCCCATCGTTGAGGCGCGCCAGGCATCCAGCAGCTGTTGATAGTCGGGCTCCAAGCGGCCTTCGGCCATCTCGGCATACAGGTCGATGACGAAACGTCGGTCCGCCAGAGTGGGATAGTCATGCACGAACCACTCAAAATAACGGCGCATATTCTCGGGACCGATGGCGTTGGCCGCCGCCGGATCATAGGCGCCGCCCCAATAGGCGTTAAAAGCCTCGACCATCTCCTGGTTAAAGCGCGGCTGGCGCGCATAGTTAAACAGATAGGTCAGCAGGGCTGCCTCGCTCTTGCCTATCGCCAGATCACGTTGTTCGGTGATGCGGTCATGGATCAGACAGCAGCTCTTGTATTTTCTGCCGCTGCCGCAGGGGCAGGGATCGTTACGCCCGATCTGTGGCATGCATACTCCCTCTGATGAATCGAGCCATTATGGTAGCATGCTGCGTTCAGCGCGTCAATGTGCGCGGCGCTACGCTGCGCACACGCACCTCGTCACCGGCCTTGTCCAGCACCAGATATCGGCGCCAGCGCTGCTGGTCGCCAGGGAGGGGGTTATCCGGATCGTCAGCGCCAAAACGCAGATGAGGACCGCGGCTTTCGTCGCGTGCCAGGGCGGCCGTCAGCACCAGCTCGGCCACCGTGAGCAGGCTGCGCGCGCGCCAGGCGGTGTTCATTCCGTCTTTGTCCATTCGAATGCCCTGGTTGCGCCAGGCCACCACCTGAGCGAGCGCTTCGCGCAAGCCCGCTTCGCTGCGCACCACCGCGCAGTTGCGGTCCATCAGTTTCGGCAGCTCCGTCAGCACCACCAAAGGCGACAATATGCCATCGGCATACTCGGGGGGCAGCGGCATGATGTCCGCCGAGGCAGGATGGTTACGGCAGTAGCGCGCAGCCTGCTCGCCGGCGATCTCGCCAAACACCTGGGTATCCAAAAGCGCATTACCGCCCGGACGGTTGGCGCCGTGCTGGGCACCAGCCGCCTCGCCGGCGGTGTACAAGCCCGGCAGGCTGGTCTCGGCTTGCGCATTAATGCGCACCCCGCCCTGAAAGTGCTGTGCCGCTGGCGCAATCTCGAGCTGGTCGCCGCGCTCGAGGTCAATGCCGCGCTCGCGCAGCCAGCCGATTACCGGCGCGTTGATGTGCCGGAGGCGTTCCAACGGGCTGTTCGCCGATTGCCATGCGTCCGTCTCGGCTCCGCGCATAGCCCCCAGGGTAGCCTGCCAGGCGGGACTATCAAACCCCCCGGCGATGCCTGCCGGGTCATGCGCATAGTCGAGATACACTCGCCGGCCAGCGACCCGTTCGCGCGTGACGGCGATATCGATACGCGCAGTAGGATGCTCGCTGGAGACCGGCCAACTTGCGCCTTTGGCATACAGAAGCTGTAGGCGTTCGGCCGGCGCCAGCCCGGACAGGTAACGCGCCAGCAAATCGTCGCCAGTGTCGTTCATCAGCCTCGGCAGGGCGCGCATCATGCTGCCGGAACAGGCCAGTTTGGTAGCAACCGAACACAGCCCAAATTGGATGAACTCCATATTGACGAGTTCGGCGCCGGCATGATACGCCAGGGCATAGCCATCACCGCTGCAATCGGGCGGATACACGTTCACGCCATATACCTGCCCGGCACCGCCGGTGGCGAGTATGACCGCACCGCACGCCACATACTCGAGTGCAGTGCTCGATTCGTCGAGCAGCCAGGCGCCAGTTACGGCTCCCAGATCGCCGTTTGTGGCCAGCTGGATGACCATACAGTTTTCACGCACACGCACACGGGTCTTGGCGAGCTGACGCAGCAGGGCTAGCTCCATTTGGCGGGCAGTGTCTGGGCCGGTGTAGCAGCCGCGCGCATAGGCGGAACCATCGGTAACGAACTGGTCAATCAGGCCATCCGCGCGGCGCACCCACGGCACTCCCAGGCGCTCGAGGTAACGAAAAGCCCCGCCTGAGCCCTGTGCCAGGATCTCGGCCAGGTCGCCATCGGATACATAGCCGCCCAGGCGGTAGATATCCTCGGCGTGCAAGCGCCAGGCATCCGACCCGCCCGGCTCGGTCTGCGGTAAGGTAGCATGAAAGGTCATGCGGTCGGAAAACGCTGTGGCAGTAACCCCACTCTCACCCAGACGGCCCTTGGTTACCAGCAGGATATCGAGCGAGGCATCCTGTTCGGCCGCCGCGCAGGCAGCGCGCAGTGCGGCTGCTCCTCCGCCGATCACCAGTACATTACAATGCTCCAACATACCCGCCTCCTGGCATCTCTTATTGTCGGTGCGCAATGCCTAGCATATAATCGCTCTAGTCGGTTCGCAATTCAGTCAGCAACGGGGGAAGTGTGGTATACGACTGGTTTGTCTCGCTCAGCCCTACCTGCCAAGCCCTCATCGGCACATTGTTTACCTATGGGATGACCGCTCTGGGTGCCGGCACGGTGTTTTTCTTTAAATCGGTTGATCGCCGTGTCCTGGATGGCATGCTGGGTTTTGCCGCGGGCGTGATGATCGCAGCCAGCTTTTGGTCGCTGTTGGCCCCCGCCATCGCCCTTTCCGAGGGCGGCCCGTTGCCCAAATGGCTGCCGGCAGTGGGCGGATTCCTGCTGGGCGGCGCCTTTCTGCGCCTAGTTGACCTCGTGCTGCCGCACATGCATCCTGGCCTGAGCGACGAAAACCAGCGCGAAGGTATCCCCACCCAATGGCGCAAGTCCGTTCTGCTGGTGCTGGCGATCACCCTGCACAACTTTCCGGAAGGCCTGGCAGTTGGAGTAGCTTTTGGCGCCCTGGCAGCCGGCCTGCCCGAAGCCAGTCTAGCTGGAGCGATCGCCCTGGCAATGGGCATCGGCATTCAGAACCTGCCTGAGGGCGCAGCCGTGGCACTCCCCCTGCGGCGCGAGGGTATCAGCCGCAGGAAGGCCTTTTTCATGGGGCAGCTCTCCGGTATTGTCGAACCGATCGCCGGCGTGTTGGGGGCCTTTGCAGTGATAATCGCCAAGCCAATCCTGCCATGGGCATTGGCTTTTGCCGCCGGCGCAATGATCTTTGTGGTCGCCGAAGAGGTCATCCCCGAGTCGCAGTCAGAGGGCAACAGCCACGTCGCTACATTTGGCGTGATGCTGGGCTTTGCGATTATGATGCTCTTGGATGTGGCGCTGGGCTAGACAAAGCGCTTGTCGAGCGTTCCGAGCGAACTGTACACCGCCTGGTAACGGCTGCCCTTTTCAATCGGCAGGATCGGCGTGAGCGTGCCGGTCATCACCAGCTGACCAGCCTGCAGCGACTGGCCGCGCTCTGCCAACCGATCCGCCAACCAGGCGACTGCCTTTGCCGGATGCCCCAGCGCGTTCTCGCCCACTCCGCGGGCGATCTCTTTACCATCCTGCGAGAGCACCACTTCCTCGCCCAACAGGTCGAGAGCATCCACCGGCAGCCACTTGTCACCCAGCACAATGCGTGCTGAAAAGCCGTTATCGGCAAAAAAGTCGCTATAGGGGCACTTCCAGTCGCGGATGCGGGCATCACATATCTCGTAGGCAGCGATCACGCCATCAACACTGCCCAGCACCTGGTCGATGCTGGCACCTGCCGGGATGCTCTCACCCACCCGCAGACACAGCTCGCACTCGAGCTTGGGGGCGATCAGTTCGTTGAGGTCGAAATCGCCTCCATTACCCAGCACCATGCGGTCTGTCAGGTAGCCATAGGTCGAATCGGGCAGCCCCATCTTGGTGCGCACGGCGATGTTGGTAAAGCCTATCTTATAGCCGACCAGCACTTCGCCGGCTTTATAGCGCGCCGCCATGGCTACTTCGCACAGGCGATGAGCTTCGCCCAGGCTCAGGCCGCCCTCCACCAGGTCGCTGACAGGGCCGATCGGTTGGCGGCTGCGCTCAGCTTCCAGCAGGGCTTGCAGGATATGTTCGTTTGCCATCATGCTCCTTGTTCTGCGCGTGCCAGGGTGATCGACGCGCCATCCTTGATCTTGGCGAGAACCCGCGGGTCGCCCTCGATGCGGCCAAACACGTTTACGGCACTGGCCGGGCGAATTTCGTTGCCGTTGCTCATGGGCGTGCGCCCAAAAAAGGCGCAAAAGGCGTGACCTGGCGGCCAGTAAGCCAGGTCGCCCAGATCAACCACTTCCTGAGCATCCTCTGCCTCATCGAGATGCACAGGGATGCCAAAGTAGATCTCGTCGCCCCAGGTGTTGACGCGCGCACTGATCGGCAAAGCCTGCCAGATCGCCTGCGCGGTTGAGTTATCGTTTAGCTGCGCCGAGACAGTCACGTCGCCGGCGGTTATGGTGATGCGCATGCACAGATCCTCCGCTGGTGGGGGCAGTATAGCTGGCTGGGAGGCGCTGGTCAAGCCTTTGACACTGGCAGGTGCCAGCCTATACTTGGCTCGAAATGGAGGCTGGCATGGCATATTGGGTTAGCAAACACATCAAAGAAGGCGGCGTCACCAGTCCACAGGGCTTTAAGGCCAGCGGTGTGGCGTGTGGGCTCAAGCCCAACGAGGCGCTCGATCTGTCGCTGGTGACCAGCGACACGCTGTGTGCGGCGGCGGGCGTCTTTACCACCAACGTCTTTCAGGCGGCGCCGGTGGCGTATGACCGCGCGCTGATCGAATCTCGCCGTGGCGTCCAGGCCGTGGTGATCAACACCGGCAGTGCCAACGCCTGCACTGGCAACCAGGGCAAGGCCGATGTCCTCACTACCGTCAAAGCCGCCGGCGAGCTGCTGGGGATCGACCCAGAAACCGTGCTGGTCATGTCGACGGGTGTGATCGGTAAACCCCTACCGATGGACAAGCTTATCCCGGGCTTGCGCCAGGCCGCTCAACAGCTGGCTGCCACCGACGACGCTGCACTGCAGGCGGCGCGCGCCATCATGACCACCGACACGCACCCCAAACAAGCCGCGCTCAAAGTGACGGGCCCCACCGGCGATTACACCATCGCTGGCATGGTCAAAGGCGCCGGCATGATCGAACCGCACGTGGCTACCATGTTGTGCCTCATCACCACGGATGCCCCCGTCACTCAGCCGCTCCTGCAAATTGCCCTAGCAGAGGCTGCCGGACGTACTTTTAACTGTATCACCATCGATGGCGACATGAGCACCAACGATACCGTGCTGGTGCTGGCCAACGGTGCATCGGGTATCTCCCCAATCGACGACCCACAGCAAGAAGCCTATGATGTGTTTGCTGACGCCTTGGAAACCCTGATGCTCGAACTCGCCCAGGCGGTGGTGCGCGATGGTGAAGGCGCCACGCGCTTTATCACGATCGAGGTACAGGGCGCGCGCGACCGCGCTCAGGCGCACCAGGTGGGTAAGGCTGTCGCCAACTCCAAGCTGGTCAAGACGGCTATATATGGCCAGGATGCCAACTGGGGACGCATCGTCTGTGCGGCGGGTTACAGCCAAGCCGGTATCGCGCCCGAAACGGTCAGCGTCTGGCTGGGCGATCAGCAGTTGGTGCGCGAGGGTGCCCCCTACGAGATCGACGAAGAGCGCTCAAGCGCGCTGCTGGCCAAGACAGATATTGACATCACGATCGACCTGGGACAGGGTGAGGAGCGCGCCACTATCTGGACCTGCGACCTGACACATCGCTACATCGATATAAACGCGCACTATCGCAGCTAGTAAGCGCCCGAACCCATCAACACGGTGGGAATGGTCTTGGCGAGGATCACCAGGTCGGTAGCCAACGACCAGTTTTCGATATAGTACACGTCCAGCAGCACCATCTCATCAAAGGTCAGGTCGCTGCGGCCGCTCACCTGCCACAAGCCGGTGATGCCCGGGGCGATCTCCAGGCGCTGCAGATGCCAGGGCTCGTACATTGCCACTTCGCTGGGCAGGGCTGGGCGCGGGCCGACCACACTCATCTCACCCTTTAAGACGTTCCAGAATTGGGGCAGTTCGTCGATGCTCACGCGCCGGATAAAGGCTCCCACCCTTGTGCGGCGCGGGTCGTTGCGCATTTTAAAGAGCGGCCCGCTGGCCTCGTTCTGATCCTTTAATTCCTGAACGCGCTGCTCGGCATCCTCGTACATCGAGCGGAACTTGATTAGATCAAACAGCTCGCCATCCTGGCCGACGCGTTGCTGCCTGAAGAATATCGGCCCTGGCGAATCAAGGCGGATTGCCAGAGCTGTCAGCAGCATTATCGGCAGCGAGATTCCCAGCACCAGCACCGACATCGCCACATCCATGATGCGCTTGAGCACGCTCTGCCATTCACGCAAAGAGGGTTGCTTGAGCGTGATCAGCGGGATGCCGTTGAGCGTATCCATGGCCACGCGCGACAGGCTCATCTGGTAGAGATCCGGCACGACCCGCACCAAAACCTCATAGTGGTTGCACAGCTCGATCATGCGTACTGTCTTGCTGTGCGCGCTCCAAGGCAGCGTGATGATCACCTCACCCACGTCCCCTTCGGCGAGCAAGCCCTCTAACAGGTCGGTGGTGCCCAGGGCCTGAAAACGGCCAATATCGGTTTGTGAACGGGTCGGGTCGTCATCCAGCAGGCCAACCACAGCATAACCCAGCTCGGGACGGGCACAAATGGTGCGCAATAGTGAACGAGCCAGCTCGCCGGCGCCCACAAACAGCACGCGGGTAACGCCCTTACCGCGGCGATGCTGCCAGATCGTGATGATGCGTTCGATGGCGCGCCCGATGCTCAGGAACAGTACCATCAGCACGCCGGCGTAACCAAATATCAGGCGGGAATAATAGCCCGGGTAAGCCAAAAAGACCACGAAAATCGTCAGGGTGATGCCGATTAACGAGGCGCGTCCTGCGGTAACGATCTCGCCGGTCAGCGGGCGGTCGCGTTTGTAGCGGTAGGCGCCCTCAATCCACAAAGAGAGCACCGTCACCACGGTGAGGCCCAGCAGACTCGGCAGATAGACGCTGAACGGCACGCGGTAAGCCAGTTCGACTTCGCGGAACCACTGCTTTTCGTAGCGCAGGTAATAGGCCAGCCCAAAGGCCATCACGATCAGCAGGGCGTCCAGGATCGGCTTGATCGTGCGCGAGGTGCGCTGCTTGTTCATCTGGCATCCAACGCAGCGCGATACACGGCTGCTGTCTGACGGGCACTCTGTTCCCAGCTAAAGTGGGCGGCCCGCTCCAACCCGCGCTGCGCCATGCTGCGGTGCAGCTGGGGATCTCTCAGCACATGGTCAAGCGCCACGGCCAGCTCATCTGGCGAATGGGCGTCTACCATCATCCCAGCATCCTCCACAACTTCTGGTAGTGCTGACGTATTCGACGTTATTACCGGCACCCCACATGCCATCGCCTCCAGCGGTGGGATACCAAATCCTTCATAAAGAGACGGAAAAATAAACACCTTGGCGCCATTATACCAC
Source organism: Chloroflexota bacterium (assembly GCA_012729455.1). Classification (GTDB taxonomy): domain Bacteria; phylum Chloroflexota; class Anaerolineae; order UBA1429; family UBA1429; genus JAAYDC01. Next base: position 22,995 of record JAAYDC010000023.1, read on the forward strand.
AAGGCGAGCTCTTCCTGCGGGATATATCCCACCAGCCGCACATGGTCACCCAGCGCTAAATCGCTGATGAGCTCCTCAATGGCACTATAATACCAGCCTTTGCCTCCGCCAACCAGCAGCGGCGGCAGCGCGCGCCCAGCCTGCAGGAGCACATAATAAGCGCGCAGCAGCAGCGGGATGTTCTTACGCGGCTCGAGGGTGCCCACATACAGGAGGTATTCCTCGGGCAGACCGCGTTTGACGCGAAAGGCATCGACCTCGGCACGTGGCAGCGGCTTCATCGCCGGCTCAACCCCCACTGGCACCACATGTACCTTGTCGGGCGAGATGCCCAATATGCGCAGCACGTCGCGCCGAGTAGATTCCGAGATGCAGATCACCGCGGCAGACCGGCGCGCCGAAAGGGCCACGATGCGCCGCAGATAGGCGCGTTTGGCAGGGCGCAGCATCTCGGGATACACAAAGGGCACCATATCGTGCAGGGTGACGACAAATGGGCAACGCGAACCGAGCGGTGCAGCATACACTGGCGCATGCACCAAGTCGAGGTGTGCTTTGCGGATAGCCGCGGGCTGGGCAAATTGCTCCCACAGGATGCGCCTGATGGGATGGCCAACGGCACCCGGTTGCGGCAGATATTGCCAGCCCGGATACTGGCTGATGCCCGGCTCGGTAAAAGCAGTATAGTCGGCATCCGGGTCGACTTGCGGCAGGCTATTGAGTAAGCCGCCGATATAATGGCTGACGCCCGCCGCGCGGTAGGAGCGCGCCTCGCTGTAGAGCAGGGCATTCAGCCCGATGCGCAACCGTTCCGCGTTAGCAGTCAAGCGTCGGCTCCGTGGTGGGGAACTCGCTCAGTTCGCCCGCCAGCCAACGATATACCGCTATGGTTTTGGCGGCAATCTGCTGGTGCGTAAAGTGCGCCAGCACGCGCTGGCGGCCTGCCTCGCCGAGTGCACTCACCAGTTGCAGATCGCCCTGCAGGCGTTCGATGGCGGCACAAAGGGCATCCGCCTCGCCTTCGGGCACGATCAGCCCGCCGTCATCCACCACGGCAGGGATCTCGCCGGAATCCGAGCCAATCACTGGCACGCCCGAGGCCATCGCCTCGATCAGCACGCGGCCGAACTGCTCCTTCCAGTTGGGCGTGCTCAATGAGGGCAGCACCAGGGCATCCAACTGGCGGTAGAAATCTGGCATGGCATGCGAGGGGATATAATCCAGGAATGTCACCCGCTCGCTGAGGGCGTGGCTGGCGATAAACGCCTCCATCCTAGCGCGCAGGGGGCCCGAACCGCTGATCTTGAGCTGCCATTCGCCGCGCACCTGCGCCAGGGCCTCCAACAGAACCATTAACCCCTTTTGCAGAACGAGCCGGCCGGCGTATCCCAGGGTAAAGGGGCGCTCGGCGGGGCGTTCCGCAGGGCTAAAGGCCACTGGATCGACCCCAAACTGGGCGATCACGGCGATCTCTCCGCGGTAGCCCTTGTGGCGCAGCACTGCGGCTGCCTCGCGGTTGCCGGCGATGGCAGCCCGGCATTGGCGGTAGGCAGCCTGTTCCATGGCACGGAACGGCCAGGGGTAATTTCTCAGCAGGTTTTGCCAGGTGAAAAAGAGCGGTTCGGCGCCGATTCGCCGCGCGTTGCGCAACGCCAGATAGGTTGCCAGATTATAGGGCTCTTCGTCGATGTGCAGGATCTCGGGGCGGGCATCACGCAAAAGCGACCCCAGGCGCCGATAGTGGTGCAAATGAAAGCTGCCGTTCAACGCCAGGGGTGCAACCAGCAGCTGATAGCCCGTGGTATAGACCGGCTCAAGGAACTGTTCGTGCTCGGCTTCGCGCCAGGATGTCGGCACGAGCGCCGTCAGTTCGATATCCGGCAAAGCCGCTAGGGCTTCAAGCTTGCGCTGATACGCGCCCACAACAAATGCTTTAGAAATCAATGTCACGCGCATGATAGTATCTTATACGCTTTGACACGATTATCCAATAAGATTAAGATCGGAATTCGCTGGGGCGGTGGCGGAATGGCATACGCTGTGGACTTAAAATCCACTGGGGGCAACCCCATGAGGGTTCGAAACCCTCCCGCCCCACTGTATTCCCCCTTGCCGGTTCGCCTCTGTGTGGCTATACTCGCCGCATCCTGAGCTGTAGGAGCGAGCATGCCAACCTTTGAGCTGACTTTCGAATCCGCCAACTATGCAACTTCCAACAAGCTGATCACAGCCTTGGTGATCACACCGCCTGAAATGACGCCCGAGACTGGCGCGATGCTCTTTACCCACGGATGGGGCTGCAACCGATACCAATATCGCGAGCTCATGGAAGCCACCTGCGCGCGCGACAACCTGGTGGGCATCAGCGTCGAGTTCCGCCAGTCGGGCTATGACTTTAGCCCGTCCGGATACGGCTGGATGATACCTTATGACCTGAGTTTTATGCAGGTGGTGGACGTACTCAACGGCATGCGCAGCATCCTCGAGATACTGCCCGCGCTCAACCGCCGGCGGCTGTATCATTATGGCGGCAGCCAGGGCGGACACATTGCCCTGCTTTCGGCGATCTATGCCCCCCGTACATGGGCTTGGGTGTATGCCGCCAGCCCGATGACGCATCTCTCTCCCAACCATGTGCCATCCTCCGGCCGCTGTCTGGCACCGCACGAAGCCGCCGTGCGCGATGTGGCGGGTCTGGCCGGCTACATCGGCTGCCGGGTGATCCTCGAGCACGGCACTGCCGATACCACCGTCGATTGCGACACTCACACCCGTGCGCTGCAAACCCGCCTTGAAGAGCTCGGCAAGCCGGTAGAGGCTCACTACTACGAGGGTGGCGGCCATGACCTCGAGCCCGTCACAACCCGGCTCGATTCGTTCGAGCTGCACGCCGCGCCCTGGCTGCATGCGCTGCGCCCCGAGGAGGGGCCCGACGACTTTGCCGCTGGCAGCCGCATCGAACTGGATTGTGCCGGCCGGCGCCTGACGATCGACTGGTCCAAACCTGTATCTGATGCTACGATCCTCACCTGGGACGATACCGCCAAGGAGCCCAACCATGCCTGAGCCCCTCCTGACCAGCCAACTCGGCGCCCCACCGCCCGACTGGGCCCTCATGGAGCGCGCCCTGATTACCGAGATGAATACCAACGCGCTACGCTACCAGGAACACTATACCCGCCGCGATGGTAGTTTTATCTGGCGTGACGAGTGGCCCGGCTTTGATGGCTCGGATGACGGGTACGAATCGTACCATAACTGGCCGCTCTTTTACGCCCTGGGCGGCGACAGCGAGCTGCACGAACGCTCGCGCTGGCTGTGGGAGACCGTCACGCGCCAGTTTACCGAATATGGGCAAGTCTACCGCGAGTTCGATGCCAACTATGACTGGATGCATCACGGCGAGAGCTCGATCTACCTTTACTATTTTGGCCTGGCTGACCCGACCCGCGCACGCGACCGAGCCCGCACGCTGCGCTTTGCGCGCATGTACATGGGTGAGGATCCCCTTGCGCCCAACTGGGACGCCGACAAGCGCATGATGCGCTCGCCCATCACCGGCAGCCGCGGGCCGCGCCTGGTCAACACTTGGGATGACTGGGCCACCCACCGTGCCGTTCTGGCGCTGTATCCGCCGCCCTTTGACGATCTGCCGGGCGTGCCGGGCCCCCTGGCTAACTGGAACGACGACCAGGTCTATAGCACCATCCTGCAGGCCCTCAACGCGCGCATGATGCGCTGCGATGTGCCGCTCAACCTCACCAGCACCAGCCTTATCACACATGCCTACCTGTATACCGGCGACGATAAATACCGCACCTGGGTGCTGGATTACCTGCAGGTGTGGGCAGAACGCATTCAGGCCAACGGCGGCATCTGCCCCGATAACGTGGGGCCTAACGGCGTGGTAGGAGAGACTAACGACGGCAAGTGGTGGGGCGGTTACTATGGCTGGCGCTGGCCGCATGGCTTTATGACCATTATCCAGCCATTGACGATCGCGGCCATGAACGCGGTGCTGCTCACCGGCGACCAGAGTTACCTGGATATCCCGCGCGGGCAGATCGACCGCATCATCGAGCTGGGGCATGTGGAGGGCGAGGCACTGATGGTGCCCAACCGCCACCTCGATTCTGGCTGGGCCGATTTCCGCCAACTGCGTCCCGAGTATCCCCTGCAGATCTGGTTCATGTCGCAGGATGAACGCGACCGTGCACGCCTGGAGCGCTTCCCCGAGCGCCTCACCGAATGGAGCAAGGTGGCGCCCGGCCGCGGCAAGGGCGATGATATCCACATCGCGCCCTACTATCGCTTCCTGGAGGGTGCTAACCCGGGCTATCCGCAGGCGCTGCTGGATGCCCAGTGGAACGAGGTGGCGCGCCGCATGGCACGCATGGCCAGCGACGACAGCGACCCCGAGTCCTGGGACGTGCATCATTGGCAGGATATCAACCCAGTACACACCGAGGCACTGCTGCAGCTTACCTGCGGAGGTCCGCAGATCATCTACCACGGCGGGCTGCTTCATGTGCGTTTGCGTTATTACGACGCTATCGCCGCTCGCCCAGGCCTGCCGCCCGATGTGGGCGCGTTGGTCACCGGACTGGATGGCTCAAGCATCCGCGTGCGCATCGCCAACATCAGCACGCTGGAGCCGCGCGAGCTGTTAATCCAGGCCGGAGCCTTTGGCGAGCATCGCTTCACCAGCGTGCAGGATCTGGCAGCCGGCGAATCCGCCCCGCAGGATGCGGGCAAGTATGTGCGTGTGCGCCTGGCGCCCGGCGGGCAAGTTGAGCTGCAGCTGAACATGCAGCGCTATGTCAACAAGCCCTCCTACGAACAGCCCGTTTTCGGCAGCCGCGCCTGATGCTGGAGAGTTTTGCTGCGCTGGCAGTCCCTCTGCAGGCACTCCTGGCAGGCCTCTTTACGGCTGCCATGACGGCGATCGGTTCGGCGCCCGTGTTTTTCACCCGGCAGGTTCACCCGCGCCTGATGGCGGTGATGCTGGGGAGTGCTGCTGGCATCATGTTGGCTGCCAGCTACTGGTCGTTGTTGGCGCCGGCCATCCGCATCACGGGCGGCAACTGGATGCAGCCGGCAATCGGGTTTCTGCTGGGCGGCGGTGTGCTGCTGCTGATCGATGCCATCCTGCCGCACATCCACCCGGCTCTGCGCGATTGCCCTTCCGAGGGCGTACCCACCAACTGGCGCCGCAGTGTCCTTCTGGTGCTGGCGGTGATGCTGCACAACATCCCGGAAGGGCTTACCATCGGAGTCGCCTTTGGAGCAGCAGCGTCCGGTATCCCCGAGGCATCGCTGACCGGCGCACTGGTGCTGGCGTTGGGCATCGGCCTGCAGAACCTGCCAGAAGGACTGGCGGTAGCCATGCCGCTGCGCTGCGAGGGCCTGAGCCCGCTCAAATCGTTTCTGCTGGGGATCCTTTCAGGGATTGTCGAACCGTTGGCCGCCTTGGCAGGCGCTCTGCTATCGCTTTCGATGGACAGCGCTATGCCCTATGCGCTCTCGTTCGCGGCCGGGGCGATGATCTATGTGGTCTTTGAGGAGCTTATCCCCGAGGCTGTTGCGGGCTCGGACGGCCACTATGCCACCATCAGCTCGATGGTGGGCTTTACTCTGATGATGGTGCTGGAGGTAGCCCTGGGCTAGACTGCAGATGGGTGCCTGGTTCGGGCAGTTTGAGTGTCAAGAATAGGGTCAGCGCGGCAAAGCCGATCGAGGCGATAAACACCGCCTGATAACCCAAGGCTGAGGCGATCCAGCCTCCCAGCGGCGGGGCCAGCATGGTCAGGGCTCCCAGGGTGTTGCTCACCCCGATATAGATCGGGCGCTGGCGCTCTTGGGCGTGCTCGAGAATCCATCCAAAGGTGGGCCAGCCGATCGAGTTGATATAGATGCCCAAGATCACAAAGATCAGCAAGTAAAGGATCGTCGCCAAAGACCCCAGCTGGCGCGCAAAGATACCTATCAGGAGCGCCAACAGCGGCGGAAGCGCTCCTACGCCGGTTACCAGACGCATATAAAAGAGCACGCCGCGCTTATCTTGCAGCCAGCTCAGCAACAAGCCCGATACCAACGCGCCAACTACCTGCGCCGAGATAAACAATCCGGTCGTAGAGGTGGGCATGCCCAGCTCATTGGTGGCATGGATCACATAAAAAGCAGTCGCCAGCGAGATAAAGCCTGTCATCACACGCGTCAATAGCAGGTGCGCAAAGGGCTTGTCGGTTCTGATCAGGGTCGGGATGGATGCCAATACTTTTGCCATCCCCGGCGAGGCTCCCTCCAGTTCCTGGGGCGGATCTTCCTTGATCATCCAGAGCATCGCCACCCCAAGCATCATGATGGTGCCGGCCGCCAGAAACAGGACCCCATAATCCCAGGGATAGACAATCGGGCTCTGGTCGCTCAGGATATAGCGCACAGCAATCCCCACCAGGATGCCGCCAATCCCTCCGGTGATCTGCGCGATGCCCATCACCCGGCCACGCCGCCGCGGCGGGATAGTGCGTGCCAGCAGGTCAAACCACGGGATGCTGGCGACCGCGTCGCCAAAGTAAAACAGGATCTGCCCGACCAGCAAAGAGGCCAGCGCCAAGCCTGGGTTGGTGGCGCCAAAGAAGCCAATCGCCAGACCGATGAGTAGAAACATCGGGCGCGAGAGCAGGCACGACCACGCCAGGATCGGTTTCTTGAGCGGGAAGCGATGTGTCCAGGCTGCCACAAAGAGCTGCGGCAAGAGCCAAGCGCCGTTGGGCAAACCAGCCACCAGTCCCACCATCACGGGTGAGCTCGTCAGGCGCGTCACCAGGGTAGGGATAACTGTACTAGCCGAAATAAAGGCGATCGCAATGTTGAATGTGGTCGACTCTCCGCTGATGCAAAAGGCATTGTGTTTATAGTTGGCGTACTGCTGCTGTTCGGTCAACGGTATCATCCTGAGGGTAATTGTGCTAATGTAAGGGTTCGGGCGGATTTCGTCAAGCCGGGTCCGCCTGACATGCTATGAGGTGCATCAACATGATCCCTGCAGCAGAAAACCTGAATGGCTGGTGGCACGCTTACTTGGATGCCTCAAACCCCTGGAAGCCCGAGCAAGACGCGTTATCCAGCCCACTGCCGCACCCGACGGGCGGTTGGGAAGCGCTCGAGACCCGCAAACGCTCGCTGAGCGTGCCCGGGATATGGCGCGACCACATCGCCGGCTACGTAGGGATTATCTGGTATGAACGACCACTGTGGTTGGAAGCTGACTGGAAAGGCGTGGAAGGAGTGCTGGAGATCGCCCGGTTTTGCGAATGGCTGCAGGTATTCCTGAATGGCAAGCCTGTCGGGCAGAGTGTCCGGGCACACCAGGGGTTGGCGCTCGCGCTGGGAGTGCTGCGCCCAGAATGCCGTTACAGCCTGGGAGTGTGCTTATGGGCGCCCGACGATCGCGGCGGTATCGCCTCCGACGTGATCCTGCGGCCAGCCGCAAACGATTGACAGAAGGCCAGAGCAGCTTAGAATGAGACAAGGTTGCCTGAGGAGGCTGAATGAACGAAATCCGTCTAGCTTTACTGGGATTGCTGCATCAGAGCAGCCTGGACGCCTTTCAAATTCGACGCCTTGAAAGCGAACAGCAGGGCCTGTGGGCCGAGGTGCCGCTCTCGAGCATCTATCACGAGCTGGCCCGCCTGATCGACGAAGGCCTGGTCGAGCGCGAAGTGGTCGCACCCGCCACCCCTGAGCAGGCGCCCAGCAAACGCTACCGCCTGACGGCCGCCGGCAGCCAGGCTCTGCGCAGCCTGCTCTCCCAGGCCTGGTCAGAAGCGGGCTCTTCCAGTGCCGTGCAAGACCTCACGTTGCTCAACCCCGAGTTGATCTCGGCAGATGGCCTGGTCAGCGCCCTCACCAAACGCATCGATAACCTCGAGCGCGAGCTGGAGCGCGCCGATAACCGCTGCAAGGAACTGTCCGAATCAGATGACAACTGGCCGCTGGTCCGCACCGTGCACGACCGCCTGCGTGAGCGCCAAACCAGCGAGCTGGCCTGGGTACGCTCCCTGCTGGAACAGATAAAGGCCGGCCACTGGCGCATGCGCCCCCGCCCGGATAGCAGCGGGCGACTGAACCTGGCACAGCGCATTGCCGACAAGCGCGTGGGGGCCTTTACCTTTGTGCTGCATTCGCATCTGCCTTATTGCCGCATGTCGGGGCGCTGGCCGCACGGCGAGGAATGGCTGCACGAAGCCCTGGCCGAGACCTATGTCCCGCTGCTCGAGACGCTCTTTGATATGGCCGAAGACCAGGTGCCCTTCCAGCTGACCATCGGCCTGACACCGGTGCTCACCGAACAGCTTGCCGATATGGACGTGCGCGAGCACTTTATAATCTACCTCGAGGAAAAGATCGACGCCGCTTCGGCCGATATCGAGCGTTTTGAAGCATCCGGCGAAGAGCAGTTAAAGACCCTGGCGATTTTCTACCACGACTATTACACGCACGTGGGCAATGTCTACAACGAGCGCCTGGGCGGCGATGTGATCGGCGCCTTTAAGAGGTTACAAGATGCCGGGTTGATCGAGCTGATCACCTCGGCCGCCACGCACGGCTACCTGCCGCTCCTGGTGCGCGACTCGTCGATCTATGGGCAGATTCAGGCTGGCATCGAGAGCTACCGGCGCCACTTTGGACGCTCACCGCGTACCATTTGGCTGCCCGAATGTGCCTACCGCCCGGCCTACCGCGATGAAAACGGTTTGATCCGCCCCGGGCTGGAAGAGTTCCTGGCGGGCGCGGGCCTGAGCGCCTTCCTGGTCGAGACGCACGCCATCGAGGGCGGCCAGCCGGTGGGCAAGGCCGCCGACGAGGTCAGCATCGGCCCTTACGGCGCCGTCATGCGCGACTATTTGGTCGCGCCGCGCAAGGACTTTGAGGGCGGCGGCACCACCTATCGGGCCTACTATACCGCCAGCCAGAACGGGTTGACGGATCCGCCCGTCGCCGTGATCGGGCGCAACAACCGCACTGGCCAACAGGTCTGGTCGGCCCAGTTCGGTTATCCTGGCGACGGCCAGTACCGAGAGTTCCACCGCAAAGACTCCGAGTCGGGCCTGCAGTATTGGCGCATCACCGGCTCGCAGACCGACCTGGGCAACAAGGAGATCTACCAGCCCTGGGAGGCCGACCAGCGCATCGACGAGCATGCCTGGCACTATGCCGGGCTGGTGCACGACCTGCTGCTTGACTACGCCAACCACACTGGCGACTATGGGCTGATCAGTTCAAACTATGATACCGAGCTGTTTGGGCACTGGTGGTTCGAAGGGGTGCGCTGGCTGGGCAAGGTGCTGCGCATTCTGGCAGCCAGTGAGCAGGTTGAGCTCACCACCATCAGCAAGTTTGTGACGGTACGTGAACCCACTCAGATGCTGGCTGTGCCGGAAAGCTCGTGGGGCAGCGGCGGATATCACTGGACATGGGATAACGACGACACCAGGTGGATGTGGGCGCCGATCCATGCCGCCGAAAAACGCATGGAAGCGCTGGTGGAACGCTTCCCGAACGCGGAAGGCGAGGTACTACGAGCCCTCAACCAAGCCGCTCGCGAGCTGTTGCTGCTGCAATCCAGCGACTGGCCTTTTTTGGTGACCACCAGCCAGGCGCATGCCTATGCTATCAAGCGCTTTAACGGCCATGTCGAGCGCTTTAACCAGCTGGCCGATCTGCTGCAAGGGGGAGCCTATTCCGAGGCGGGTCATGTGGCCGACACCCTTTACGAACAGGACAAGGTCTTTAGCACCATCGACTACCGCTGGTTCGCCGAGCGTCAGGGCAAAGCGAAATAACGCTACGGTTAAAGCAAGAGCCCGCTCTGTCACGAAGCACTTTGTAGAGGACAAATAGCCGTTTTGGGGGCAGGTGATAGATAACCTTGGCATCGAAAAACAAGGGATTGTAGCGGAATTAAAAAAACCGTATTCATGCGGATTTCCATTGCACATTAACGTCTATTCTGTTCTTTGGGAGAGGCCAAGGGCGAGGGGCGTGTAGCCTCGCAAAACGCTGCCCAGTTTCCTGCTATCGTTACAGTGCGAATTGAAGTGTACCCGATAAATCAAAAAACGCCCTGCATGGATAAGCCATGTGGGGCGTTGGATTTAGTTGCCAGTATCTGGATATCACACCTGATTTGTCCTTCTTAATTTCCCTGTCACATACTTAATTGGATTTTTCTTTATGCAAAAGCATTACACATACGATGCATGCTATAAAAAAGACAAGGATTAGATACCATAGATTTTCAAGACAAAAGCCATTATCCAGCATCAATTGGTATCCCCAAGATGCGGGGAAAATACGGCCTACGATTCTTAGGGAGTCAGGCAACAAGTCAATGGGAAACATGATTCCAGATAGCATAATTGAAGGTATAAATAGCAGTTGCGCCATCATCGTCACCCTTGCCTGATTTTTAATAACCAGTCCCAATATACTGCCGATGCTCTGCGATACAAGAATAAATATAACAAGTGCAAGAATAAAGAATGAAATACTAATTGGAGATGCCGCCTCAAACAGATATGGTGCTGACAGTAATATAATCAAACAAGAAATCAACGTATGAAAGAATGTTGAAAGATACACTGTCAACAGGCCGACATATATAGGAACTCTGTTTGCCTTATATACCTTTTTTACATCACTTCCATAGTTTCAATCAGCGAAGGCGGCATTCCTATAAACGCTCCCATCGATACAGTCATCACAATCATGGATGGTATGAGCGTGCTTTTCATTTCCGGCATAATTGAAGTA
>JAAYDC010000024.1 GCA_012729455.1 Chloroflexota bacterium
GAGATTCGTGGTGCGGATGCTGGCAATAGTACCTCTGGTGCTGGGTGCCCTGCTCCCCGCTGTACCCATAATCATGTTCCTGCAATACCTAGGGATTGATTGGCTGGTCTCTGCTGTCAGCCTGCTGGCCTTCTCGGTGGCGATCCTGGTCCTGAGGATGCTGGTTGACCGGCAACGTCACTGGCCCAACCTCAGGCTGTGGCTGGGCGATGTAGCCATCGGCTTTGTCGTCGCCTGCATCACCCAGGGCGTTATGCTGCTGACGGGTTGGGCTGCCGGATGGTATCGCATCGCCCCGGCGGCGCTCCCCAGCGTGTTGTCCGGCGTGCTGCAGGCACTTGTGGTGTATATCATGGTTGGCATCATGGAAGAACTGATGAGCCGCGCCTGGATGCTGCCCAACCTGGCGCAGTGGATGCGCGGCTTTATGCACCCTAAAGCGGCACTGTTGTTGGCGTGGTTCCTGTCGTCGGCCGTTTTTGGTGTGTTGCACATCTTTAACGATAACGCAAGCATCACCAGTACCCTGCTGCTGGTTGGGGCCGGGCTCATGCTGGGCGTCCCCATGCTGGTGATGGGCGACATCGGGTTGGCTGTAGGCTTGCACATCGGTTGGAACTGGTTTATGGGAGCTGTATCGGGATTGCCCGTCTCGGGCGGTGCGGTGGGTGCCGCACTCCTGCAGACGACCGCTGTGGGCCCGGAAGCGATGACCGGCGGGGCATTTGGCCCCGAAGCGGGCCTGCTGGGTGCAATCGGTATGGTGCTCTGTGTCATGATGACGCTGCTGGTAGCACGCCGCCGCGGACCGCTGCGCCTGGCGGAAGAGGTGACCGACTATCAACGCGCATCGATCATATAGTGTGGCTAACTAAATAGCTGTCACTCGATCGTGTCGTCGGTGTGAGCCGCCAGTGCTGTGTTGAGGGGTTCAAGTGTGCGATAGGCCTGGCAAAACAGACCGTAGAAGTCGTCGTAAAGCGCACTGTTGGCCGGATTGGGTTTCTCGGCCTCGCTGAGGCGCACCAACCTGGCAGCCTGCCGCAGGCTGCCAAGCAGACCAGCCCCTGTGCCGGCCGCCATAGCAGCTCCCAGCGAGGTTGCCTCAGCACTCAGCTGCGGACGCAACAGCGGCAGCTGCAGGATATCGGCCACGATCTGACGCCACAGCGCCGAACGCGCGCCGCCGCCGATGATGCGCAGGCTCTCATACTGCGTGCCCTGCGCGCGAAAGGCATCCAAGATGGCACGCAGGTTAAAGGCGACTCCTTCCAGCACCGCGCGCGCGATCTCGGCTCGCCCGTGCAGCATGCTAAGCCCCACAAAACTGCCACGCGCGGTGGTGCTCCAGTGCGGGCTGCGTTCACCCAGCAAGTAGGGCAGATAGAGCAAACCGCGCGCGCCGGGCGCCACGCCCTCAGCCAGGGCGTCCAGCTTGCGATACGGCGGGGTGCTGCCCTCGCCGCGCAGCAGGCGCTCCAGCCAGTCATAGGAGCCGCCGGCACATTGCATCGTGCCGGTCGGCAGGTAAAGCTGTGGATCAAGGTACGAAAAGGTAAAGGTACGGCGGGCCTGGTCGAACAATGGCTGCGTTGCAAGGCTGGCGATCCACGAACTCGACCCGATATACAGATAGATATCCCCCGGGGCAGCCAGACCGGCGCCAGCCGTAGCACAGGCGCCGTCGCCTCCGCCGATCACCACCGGCGTGCCGGTGCGTAATCCGCTCTCTTGGGCGGCTGAGCGGCTTACCTGACCGATCACATCTGTGGCGGCATGCAGATCTGGCAGGAGCGCTGCGTCGAGCTCGAGGGCTTGCAGGAGCGCCTGTGACCAGCCGCCGGCAGTGAGGTCGTACAGGTTGGTACCGGAAGCATCCGAGGTGTCGGTGGCGAACACGCCGGTCAGGCGCGCGGCGATGTAATCCTTGGCCTGCAGCACATAGCGAGCACGCTGCAGCAGCTCGGGCTGATGCTTGCGCAGCCACAGGAGCTTGGCTGCGGTATAGTTGGCTCCGAAACGGTGCCCGGTAATGCCATACAGATATTTCGTACCAAGCTGAACCTCGGCAGCAGCGGCTTCATCCGCAGCGCGCTGGTCGGCCCAGATGATCGATTGGTGCAGCGGCCTAGCGCTGCCATCCACCAGGAGGCAGCTCATCATCTGGCCGGAAAACCCCACAACCGCGACATCCTCGGCACGGTAGGGCGACTGGCTAAACAACTGCTGGTTTGCGGCACATACCGCCGCCCACCAGTCATCCGCCGATTGCTCAGCCCAGCCCGCGCGCGGGTAATAGGTGGGGTAACTGCACGAGGCGCTCGCCAACAGCTGGCCATCGGCGCCGAAAAGCGAGGCTTTGTCAGCGGTGGTGCCCAGGTCGTGCGCCAGGATCAGCTCGGGCATGCTCACTCCTCGGGCGAGCGACGATGCCCGCCCAACCTGTGTCAGTTCACGACGTTCTGCGGTTTGCCATCCATAAAGGCGCGGATGTTGGTGACGGTCATATCCATCAGGCGTGAGCGCGCCGCAGTAGTTGCCCAGGCGATGTGCGGTGTGATCACACAGTTTTTCGCGCTCAGAAGCGGATTATCCGCCGGCGGCGGTTCCACCTCGAGCACGTCCACTCCGGCGCCGGCCAGCCTGCCCGCGTTGAGGGCGTCAGCCAGGTCCTGCGCCACCACCAGCGGCCCGCGCGAGGTGTTGATCAGGTAGGCCGTGGGCTTCATCTGCGCCAGGCGCTGAGCATTGACAATCCCGCGCGTTTCAGGGGTCAACGGGCAGTGCAGGCTGACGACGTCGCTCTCGCTAAAGAGCTGGTCCAGCTCGACGAGCTTGACCCCCTCCATCGGCTCACCGGCAAAAGAATCGTTGGCAAGTACCTTCATGCCAAAGGCCAACGCTACCTCGGCCACTGAACGGCCGATGCGCCCAAAGCCGATAATGCCCATGGTCTTGTCAGCGATCTCGATCAACGGCCAATCCCAGAACGAAAAGTCGGGGCAGTTGGTCCAGCGTCCCTCGCGCACCGCCTTGCTGTGCTCAGCTACGTGCAGGGTCAGGTTGCAGAGGTGCGCAAAGGTCATTTGCGCCACCGATCGGGTGCCGTAGGTTGGGATATTGCAGACGGTGACGCCATGCGCGAGAGCCGCCTCGATATCCACAATGTTGAACCCCGTCGCCAGCACGCTCACCAGCTTCAGGTTGGGCAGCTGGGCGATCATCTCACTCGTGAGGGGCGCCTTGTTGAGCAGGATCACATCCGCCTCGCGGGCCGCCGCGACTGTGTCTTCCGGCGCGATGCGGTCGTGCACGGTGAGCTCACCGAGCGCCTCGATGCCCTCCCACGAGAGGTCACCGGGGTTGAGGGTATAACCATCCAAGACAACGATTTTCATCCCATACTCCTTGTCATGCGCCGCACGCTGAGCGGCGTTTTAACTGTGCGACCAGCGTTTGACATCGGCGAGCAGCTGCTCGGCTTCGGCCTGGGTGGGCATACCGGTGTGCATCAATAACCCGCGCGACGACAGCTCGCGCGTGAGGATCTCGACTTCCCAGGGGCTGACGCCGCACCACAGGCTCTTGCCGGCCGCCTGGATGCGCTTTAACAGGTCAATCCACTGCGAGACGGGCGGCATTCCCGAGCCCGGCACCCACTGGATGGCCTTGATGGTCGGTTGGGCCAGCAGGTAATCCAGGTGCGGCAGGCATTCGGGGCCGTCCAGGTGCCAGACAATACGGTCAAACCAGGAGAGCTCTTCCTGCAGCCACTCGTCGAAAAACTCCTGAAAGGTCGCGGGGCTCATCAAGGCCATCATGTCGCACTGGTTCACGTTGCAGTAGCCGTTTCCCCAGGCGGTGCACCAGCCGCTCGAGCTGCCCTGTATCTCGGGCTTTAGGAGGTTGAAATAGCGCTGGTAAACCTCGCGCCCGACCACACGCAGCTCGTGCACAGCCTGGTGGACGCGATCGGGGTTGTCGTAAAAGTCGTAACACAGCGCCTGGCGCCCGCGCAGGGCGGATAGCGCATCCGGACCGCTGTGCGTATCGGGGAATCCTCCCAGCCAGCGCCCGGCACCCAGCTCGACGCCGCGGCTCAGCAGGCCGAACTGCAGCTGCCACCAGAGGGCAGCCTCGTCAAAGACCAGCGCGGGAGCGCTGTCCCAGTCGTGGATCAACGGGCGCACCCAGGTAGTATCGGGCAGCAGCTCGACCTCTGCACCCAAAAAGGCGGCAAAGGCGTCTGGCCCGACGTTGGCCATAAAAATAGGCACGGCTTCACCGCCGAACCAGGTGCGCTCCATGGCCGATTCTGTGCGTGCCAGCATAAAGTCGATATCGGTCCATTGCTGCTCGAGGTCGCGCGCGGGCAGCTCTGGAGCGGGCGGGGCATCATCGCGCAGGGCTATCACCTGCAGCAGAGCGCGGTCGGCGGGTTGGTTATCCCACCAGGCATTGATGCGGGCAACGGCTTCTTCCAGGTCGGGTTTATATGCCAGAGGCAACATGCATTACTCCGTCGATCAGGCTTTGGCGAGCAGATAACCGTAGGCTTCGAGCACCTCGACCTTGAGCGCCAGGTTTTGGCGGCGCACCGGGAAGAGGTCGTAGACGTCAAAACCGGTGGATGCCAGAGCGCGTTCCAACGCGACGCAGCAGTTGGGCGCTCCGCCGCCGCCTCCCCCGGCCACGCATATGCCGATGGCGCGCTTGCCGCGGATGCCGGCTGAGAACTCTTCGGGGGCGCTGGTGCGGCGCAGGCGGTCAAGAAAGGCGCGCAGGCTTTCGGCCAGGTCGGCGTAATAAACTGGGGTGGCGAACAGCACCAGGTCGGCCTGGCGGATGCGCGC
The DNA here is from genome assembly GCA_012729455.1 of Chloroflexota bacterium. GTDB lineage: Bacteria > Chloroflexota > Anaerolineae > UBA1429 > UBA1429 > JAAYDC01. Next base: position 4,854 of record JAAYDC010000024.1, read on the forward strand.
CTTGATGGCGGGCAGGTCATCTTCGATCACACAGCGGCCCTGGGTGCGGCAGATGCCCCAGCCGTTATCATCGCACTGGCGGCAACGCTCAATGTGCATTTCGGGCAGCAGCACTGTCTCAACGACGCCGCCGGCGGCGATGATGCCCTGCGCCACAGCATTGACGGCCTGGCTGGTCTGCCCCGCTGGGTTGCGTGCACCGGATATCGTCAGTACTTGCATGGCTGACCTCCTAGATAGTAGCCGCATTCTAACCGCATAACGCGCGGTGGGCAAGCGGATTTGCACTTGTCATCTGCGCGAGATGCTCTTATGATTGTCAAAGTTTCCAACGGAGGTGATCTCTTGAGAGATTTGATGCCCACCATCACATTGGGACGCACCGGTCTGCAGGTGACCCGCCTGGGGATCGGCGGCGCCTACGGCAAAGAGCCCGATATGTACCGCCAAGCCCTGGATTGCGGGGTCAACTACATTGACCTGGCGCGCGAATATCTGCGGGGTGAAAACGAAAAGATCGTTGGAGAGGCCTTGAAGGGGCGCTCACGGCAGGATGTGATCATCGCCACCAAGTCGGGCAAACGCACTGCCGAGGAGATGCGCAAGGAACTCGAGATCTCGCTGCGCGATCTGCAGACCGATTATCTCGACATCTGGCACAGCCACGCGGTGATGACGCGCGCCGAACTGGCCAGGCAGATGGGGCCCGGCGGCGGTCTGGAAGCCCAGCTCAAGGCCAAAAAGGAGGGGTTGGTGCGCTTTATCGGCGTTACCGGGCACGATTGGTCGGTGCTGCACGAGGCCCTCTCTACTGGCGTGTTTGATGTGGTGCTGTGCTGGTATAACTGCGCCATGCGCGAGCCCGAGGGTATGGTCTTTCCGGTAGCTGCAGAGCAGAATATGGGAGTGACGCTGATGAGCGTGGCGCGCTCGACGGTGTTGTACGCCAACCCGGGGGCGCCCTTCAAACCCGATGAGACCGACTTTTACCGCTACGTGCTCACCCATCCGGCTCCGCATGTGGCGATGATGGGCCTGCGGGATGTCGATCGTTTTCGCCGCACGGTGGCGGGTCTGTGCCGGAAGATGACCCTCACAGAGCCCGAGATGCGCCGCATGGAGGCCTACGGCGCTCAGTTTCGCGCCCAGGATCGCCTGACGCTACCTTTCTGACGGGGGCTGGTATGAAAGAGATCCTAGAAGCTGGTATGCTGATTTGTTTTGGGATTTCGTGGCCCGTCTCGCTGCGCAAGGCCTGGCGTTCGCGCACCGCGCAGGGGGTCAGCGAGGTGTTTTTGTGGCTGATTGCGATCGGTTATGCGCTGGGCCTGGCGGGCAAACTGCTCTTTAACCCCAACTATGTGGTGGCGGTCTACGTCTTTAACCTGACGATGCTGCTCCTCAACCTGGCGGTGTTTTACCGCAACAAACGCCTCGATCGTCAGGCGCCTATGTCACCTCCTGAAGGGTGACCTGGCCGGCGTCGTCCAGATAGCAGATCGCGGCGGATGGGTTGTGACCGAGCAAAGCACGCACTGCCATGATGTAACGCCCGACCTGTTTGACATACCTGTCTCGCACGGCGGCGCCATCCGGCAATGCGGCCAGCGCATCTGTCTTAAAGTCGATCACATGCCACGCCTTTCCGCGGCGGTATAGCAGATCGATATATCCGCTGCGTGAGGTGCCTTTGTAGGGTGCCAGCACGTAGGGCAGTTCATGCCAGCGTTCGTCAGCTTGGGCGATCTCTGTGTACAGCGGATGGGCTCGCAACCGCTCGAGCAGCTCAACTGCGCGCGCATATAGCGCATTGGCTTGCTCGGGCTCGATGATCCCCAAGCCACGCGAGCGCTCGCGCAGCAGCTCGGGCAAACGGGCGTCGCCGGGAAAACACCATGCCTGAATTGCCGCATGTACCAGCACGCCGGCTGCCTCAGCGGGTGCCTGGCTGGCGGGGTGGGGCATCTGCAGCCCCTCTTCAGGGGCCTCCTCAGCCTCCTGGCTCAGCGGGAGCGGTTGCCACAGGGCGTCTTTGGCCACAAAGGGCAAGGTGGCGTCGGCAGCGAGGGCTGGCAGCGGCGGTTCGCTGACGCCCTCTTCGGTCGGGCTGGCCAGCCAGATACCGGCTGTGCTGCCATTCGGCAGCTTGACATGCTGCAGCTGATCGCGCGCGAGATCAGGCAGCAGGGGCTTGAGGCTGGCAGCATCAAGTAATACACTGGCATAACCTTCTAGTGTGTATTTCGGTACCTCGCCTTTCCCATGTGTTACATGGCCGCTGATGATCAGCTTGTCGCGGGCGCGCGTGAGGGCTACATATAGCAGGCGTTTGGTTTCGGCAGCATCCTGGCGGGCTTCCTGCAGCCGCGCATAGCGTGCCACGATCTCTTTGCTCGCAGCCGGATGTACCCCATAGTCTGAAGAGATCAGCGGTCCTGTGCTGGTGCGGCGGTTTTCAGCGCGTGAAGCATCCCCCAGCACCACCACCTTGAACTCGAGCCCTTTGGCGGCATGGATCGTCATCAGCCTGATAGCGCCGATCACCTCGGCTTCAGCCTCGCTTTCGCGCACTGTGCGGCTGTTGAGGTGTTCAAGATATTCGAGCAGTTCGCGCAAGCCCAGACGCTCGTTGGGCAGGATGTCGTCAAGTAGTTTGTCGAGGTTGCGCCACAGCCTGCCGGCGGTGCCCTGGTGCGGGTCGCGCGCGAGGATGGCGCGATAATCGCTCGCTGCGATCAGCTCCTGGAGCAACTCGGCAGCACTGACGCGGTCGGCCTGATCCAGCAGGCGGCTGAGAATCTCGACCGCCCTGGCACCCGCTGTGCGGTCTGCTCCCGCCAGCAGCTCTGTGCGATGCTGCAGCGCGTACCATAGCTGCTGAGGCTGCGCGCTGGCCGAACTCCAGCGCAGCTGGTAGAGGGCAGCATCCGAGAGCCCAAATGCCGGCGAGCGCAGCGCGCCCGCCATGGCCAGGTCGTCGGCCGGGTTGGCCAGCGCGCGCAGCAGGTTGATGGTATCGCGGATCTCGGGGCGCTGATACATGCCGCGCCCCGACTGGGTGACATAAGGGATGCCCCAGCGCTCGAAAGCGTCTTCGTAGGTGCTGAAACTGCCCGAAGCACGCGCTAACAGGGCCACCTCGTGCCACTCGCCGATTTCACCGGATGCCTTGAGGTCGGTCAGTCGGTGGGCGAGCAATTCGGCTGCATTGGGGCGGGCGTCTTCGGCTTCCCTGCCGCTGCCCAGCAGGAATTCGATGCTGGGGCTGGCAGGGGGCTCGGGGAGGGCGCCGCGGGCTGAGGTCATCGGCTCGTAAGGGATCTCGTAGGTTTGCAGGTATTCCTCATCGTCGGCGAGGATCTGGCTGAACAGGGCGCTGGTGGCCTGCAGCAGCTCTGTATGGGTGCGATAGGTCTGGTCGAGGCGCAAACCCAGCGCGCCGGCGGGCGGATGCGGGCTTGTCAGGCTATGAAACACCCGCACGTCAGCCTGGCGGAAGCGATAGATCGATTGCTGCGCGTCGCCCACGACAAAGAGGCGCCCGGGTTTGGTGCCTGCCAAAGCCCTCACGATGCTGTATTGGCGGGCGTTGGTATCCTGAAACTCGTCCACCAACACGGCGCCGAACTCGTTTTGCCAGCTCGCGCGCACGGCGGGGTCTTCCAGCAGCTCGACAGTGCGGCTCTCCAGGCTGTCGAAATCCAGCGCGCCGCGCTCATCGAGAGCGCTCTGGTAACGGGCGATCACCAGGCGCATGGCATCCTCGAGGGCTGGTGCCAGTTTGGGAGTGGGCGTATCTGTGGGCTTGGTATCCAGCAACGGCAACAACAGCTCGTCATGAGCAACCCGCATCTCTTTAAGCACGAGTTTCGCACGGCTGGTTTTCTTGCCTGTGTTGGTGGTCAGACAGCGCTTTAGTTCTGGCAGGCAGTGATCGAACGCAGCCAGGTCGCTGCTCTCAAGGGCTGATCGCGCAGCCCGCCACGTATCGATAAGCGCGCTGATCTGATCCGCCAGAGTCTGGTTCGCGTCGTCAACCAAATCACGGCGGGACCAACCCGACAGCTCGTTTACAGGCGCTGTCAGGCGTTCGTCGTTGCAGATGGCCAGCAATTCACCGCATACGAGCTCGTTCACGTTCTCACTGGTCATGCGCTCGAGCTTGAGCCTGGCCTTGATGCCCTCGTCCAGCGCATTGATCAAATCCCTGGGGTCGGTGGCATCCAGCAGCTCGCGGAAGCGCGGGTCTGCCGCCAGATCCTGCAGCGACGCCTCGATAACCTCGCCGCGCAGCAGGGTGGCTTCGACCTCTTCATAAGCCCCAAACGCGGGATCGATGCGTGCCTCGGCGGGGTGCGCGCGCAGGATCTCGGCGCACAGCGAATGGATCGTGCTGATGCGCGCGGCATCCAGCTTGAATACGAGGTCTCGCCAGCGGGCGCACTCGTCGGACGCTCCCGTCTCGGCTAGCTTCAGGAGCTCGCGGCGCACCCTGGAGCGCATCTCGCGGGCCGCCTTTTTGGTAAACGTCACCGCCAGGATGTTGCGCGGGCCATAGCCCTCTTCGGCCAGCAGGCTGATATAACGCGCTACCAGGGTGCGGGTCTTGCCAGAGCCGGCGCCGGCCGTCAGGTAGACGTCGCAGTTGCGCTCAAGTGCGGCCTGGCGCTGAACGTCCGTCAGACCAAAGCCCTCGATGGCGCGCTCAGTAGCGCTCTTGTTGTTCATCACCGCCACCCCGCAGCATGATAGCGCCAACAGAATTGTGCGGCGGCGCAGTAAAATGGGCAGCCTCCGGCAGGCGGAGCGGGATACAGCTTGCCGGATGCGTAACCGTCCACGAGCTTGTTCACCTGGCTGAGCATGTTGGCGATAGCTCCCTCTACGCCGCTTTTGGTGTCATCTTGGTATCCGCTCAGGGTTGCCGGCGAAGGTTTTTGACTGCCCAGCTGCCAATAGTAGCCCTCCACGACCGTGCCCCGATCAAGGGCACGCTCGGCTGCCAGAGCATAGATCGGCAGCTGCAGGCCTTTACCGAGCTTCATCTCTTCCAGGGTCACGCCCTTTGAGCCCGATTTGTAGTCGATGATGCGCAGCTCACAGGCGTCATTACAGTCGATGCGGTCGATCACGCCGCGCAGCGTCAGGCGTGTGCCGTCTTCAAACTCCAGCACCAACGGTTGGGCACCATCGCGTCCAAAGCTGGTTTCAAAAGCTTTCGCGGTAAAACCCTTGGCCATACACGTGATGGCTGGGATATTACTAGCCAGCAGGTCCAGCATCTGGGTGCACTCGCTCTCCCAAAGCGGTCCCGGCCGGAACTGGTAGCGCTGCGGAGCGGCTGCCAGAATCGGTCTGGCGATATCGGGCAAGGCGCTGCGGATTCTCTCCGCGTCGGCCATATCCGGGAAGCACTTGAACAGCTCTGCGAGGATCTCGTGCAGGAGTGAGCCGCGGATGCTGACATCCAGCATCGGCTCACGAGGGCGCGGAGCGGTCAGTTCGAGCAGATACGCAAAGTAGTATTGCATGGCGCACTGGCTGAGGGTCTCCAGATGCGAGGTGCTCCAGGAACTGGCGCCCTCCAGACGCGCGCGCAACTGGCGCTGCACCGAACTCAGGTCGCCCTCATAGACGCCCCTGCTGCGCCGTTCACGCCGGCTGGCCAGCACTTGACCGCCGTGGTCGATCGCCTGCCAACGCTCCTGCAGGATGGCGTCATCGAGGGGCAGGTGTCCCTGACGGACGGCATAGAACAAGAGCTCGCTGGCCGAGGCTGCGTCATGCAGGGCGACCGCGCCATCGTGGCGCACACGTTGCGGGCGGTAGTCCTCCGGCAGGAGGCGCCGCAGCTCAGACCAGAAGGGCGATTCCTCCCAGTCTTCACCGCCCTCTGCCAGATAGGGGCGCGTGAGAAGGAGCTTGAGATCGGCACGTGCGACTGCCTGGTAAAACAGGCTCTGCTGATTGCGCCCAAGACGTGCATCAAGTCCCAGTTCCAAACGCAGCGCTTCGCCGAGGAATGGATCCGGATGCTCAACCTCCGGCCAGCTGCCCTCCGAGAGGCCCAGCAACACGACGGCGTTAAAACGCACGCCGCGCGCACTGGCAACGTTACTCACCACGACGGCCTCGTCACGCCCGACGGAAGGATCATCGACATTGGGGCTGGTGACCACCAGTACGCGCAGTTCGGCGCAAAATTCCGACCAAGTGAGCTGCCGCTCGCCCGCCAGTTGGTCGGCTGAAAACATGGCACGCCAGATCTCGACTAGCTCGTGATAGGCGGCCACTTCCTCCTGGCTGCTGAGCGTCGTGCTAAACCGGCACCAGTCGGTCAGTGCTTCCGTCGTTTGGATCCATCTGGCCGTGCTGGCTACGTCGGTGGGGGCAGGTAAATGCGCATAAAGCCCCCGCAGATTCTCAAGCAGGCGCTCGGCCTCTTCGCCGCGGAGCAACGGCGCTACAGCGCCGCCCTCGTTGGGCTCGTCCTCAAAGCGCTCTGGCGGCCTCCTGAGGGCCAACGAATGCAGCGCTGCCTCCCACTGTTCGATTCCGCCGGTAATGCGCGCGTGCTCGGCGACCCGCGCCAGGGCATCGGCGTCGTTGCGCGTAAACCCGAGCTGCAGATAGGGCGAAGTCAGGCAGGCCAAGAGGGAGTGCGGGGTATTATCTATGGAAAGATTTAGATAGCCTAACAAAGCATATAACGCCATCGAGCGGCTGAGAGGCTCGCGCTGGGCAAAGCGCAGCGGGATACCAAACTCGCGTGCAGCAGCCTGCAGATAGGGGCGGTAGCCTGGTGAGGGCATAAAGACAGCACAGCTTCCCAGCGGAATGCTGTCGCGTACAAAGCGTGCCTTGATCCAGCGCAGTGCCTCGCGCGCCTCCTCGGCCGCCGAACGCGCCTCAACCAGTTCCACGGCGGGCAAGGCCTCCAGGCGCGCAGCGCTGGAGACGTAGAGGCGTTCGAGCAGGGCGCTCAAAGGCGTGCGCTGGGCAGGAGCGGGTTTTAGACGAGTTTCTCTGGGCGTTAGCTTCTCGCGCAAGGCCGCCAGGCTCGTATGCATACGCTGTTCGACCTCGCGCGGGGGCTCATCGCCGCTCACAGGCAAGGTGATGATGACTTGTTCTACATTACGCAGCGCCTCCATGCCCGCCAGCTGGGCTCCGGTAAAAGTATCAAAGCCGTCGATGATTAGCATACGCCACAGCTGTGAACCACCAGTGCGCTCGAGCGCTTCGACCGCCAGCCAGCTCAGTCCTTCCTGATCGGCCCATCCCAGTGCCTGCAGCCTGGTCTGATAGGCGTCATAGAACAGGGCCAGCTCGTATTCGGCACGCGATCGGCTGCGGGTGACCTCCAGCATGTACTGCGGATCGACCATGCTGCGCTTTAGCTCGGCAAACGCATTCCCAAGCACCTGCACAAAACCCGGAAGCTGTGCGATCTGCCCATAATGCTGCAACGTCCCCGCCTCCTCCTGCGCGCGGATTGCGGCACGCACCATGCGCGCGGCACCGACACGGTGCAGCTGCGGAGTGGGAGTTGGGCTGTGCTGCAGTATCTGGCGGTAAAGGTCGTCAAAGAGGCCGATTTCTGTGCCGATTGCCCCGCCGCTGAGCGCCAGACGGTGGCGCCAGTCGGTGGCCTGCAGGGCATTCGAGACCACCACCCGCACAGGGGCGAGCGGCGCGCGGCTGCGCAGCATCTGAACTCTGCGCAGACATTCGCTCGTTTTGCCGCCTGCTGGTGGTGCCAAGATCAGTTCGACGCTCATGCAGGGCCTCCCTTACTACAGTGTAGCGTGGTGTGGTGATCTGGCAAGCGCCCTGCCGGCATCGGATTGCCTTGCAGCAAAGATATGCCGGCGCTATACTGCCCAGCCAGAGGTGCTGCCATGCCGTCCAATATATTGTACATTCATTCGCACGATTCCGGCCGCTATCTGCAGCCCTATGGCGCCGCCGTGCCCACTCCCAACCTGCAGCGCCTGGCTGAGCAGGGCGTGCTCTTTAGCAACGCCTTTAGCACCGCGCCGACTTGCTCGCCTTCGCGCGCTGCCATGCTCACCGGGCAATGTGCGCATGCCAGTGGGATGCTCGGCCTGGCGCATCGCGGCTTTGCTTTGAGCCGCCCCGAGCGTCATCTGGCCAACGTTCTGGCGCAGGGCGGTTACCGCAGCGTGCTGTGCGGCATCCAGCACGAGACCACCTCTGACCCCCGCAGACTCGGTTATACAGAGGTGTTGCCGGCCGCAGCCATGCGCAGGGGCGAGGTCTCTGCTGCTGCCAGTACCTGGCTCGATCAGGCACTTTGCCAACCCTGGTTTCTCTCGGTTGGCTTTTTCGAGACTCATCGCGAATATCCAGCTGTCGAGCCTGGCGCGGGACGCTATCTGCGGCCGCCCACACCGGTCGCTATCAGCCTCGCCAGCCGCGATGATATGGCCGGCTACCATGCCAGTGCCGCCGAGTTGGATACCGGCATCGGGCAGGTGCTGGAGGCGCTCGAACGCAGTGGACAGGCGGATGACACGCTGGTGTTCTACACCACCGACCACGGCCTTGCTTTCCCGGGCTGCAAGTGCACCCTGACAGACCACGGCATCGGTGTGGCAATGATCATGCGCGGACCGCGCGGCATGCGGGGCGGGCGGGTGTGCGACGCCCTTGTCTCGCACCTCGATGTTATGCCAACCCTGTGCGAGCTCGCCGGTTTATCTATCCCCGCGTGGTGCGAGGGGGTCAGTCTTTGGCCTCTGATCGAGGATACAGCGGATTCTGTTCGCGACCAGATCACCGCCGAGGTCACCTACCACGCGGCTTACGAGCCGCAGCGCGCTGTGCGCACCTTGCGCCACAACTACATCCGTCGTTACGGCAGCCGAGAGCTGCCGGTGCTGCCCAACTGCGACGATTCGCCCTCCAAGACCGTGTGGCTTGAGCAGGGCGGCGGAGAGCGCGCGCTACCACGCGAGGCGCTCTATGACTTGGCCGCTGATCCCACCGAAAGCTGCAACGTGGCTGATGATGCTGCCCAAGCGGACCTGCTCGCGGATATGCGCACACGCCTGCAGGCCTGGATGGAGGCGACCACCGACCCTCTCCTCGCGGGCGACCTGGTGCGTGCCCCCGAGGGTGCCATTGCCAACGACCCGGCCGGGCGCTCGCCCAACGAGCCGGCCGCGCCGGCCAGCCAGTATTACCATTAGGTTTAGCAGATCAACATTCTTTCAGGAGGCATCGTGGACAAGATCAAGATCGGGTTTATCGGTGTAGGCGGTATGGGGCAGAACGCCCATCTGAAGAACTATTGCACCGTGCCAGAGTGCGAAGTAGTGGCGATCGCCGAGATCCGGCCCGAGCTGCGCAAACTGGTTGCAGCCAAATATCACATCCCGCGTACCTATGCCAGCCACACTGAGCTGTTGGTGGCCGAAAAGGTGGATGCGCTCGTCTCGGCACAGCCCTTTACGCGCCACGGTACGATTATCCCCGAGCTGCTGCAGGCTGGTGTGCCGGTTATGACCGAAAAGCCGCTGGCAGGGTCGATTGCGATGGGCGAAAAGGTGGTGGCAGCCGCCAAAGCGTCCGGCACCTGGCAGATGCTGGGCTACCACAAGCGCTCCGACCCAGCCACCATGTATGCCAAGGCCGAGATTGAGCGCCTGCAAGCGAGCGGTGAGCTGGGCAAGTTAAAGTATGTGCGCGTGCTGATGCCGGCCGGCGACTGGGTCGCCAATGGCTTTGTCGACTTGGTGCAGTCAAAGGAATCCTACCCCGAGTTGGCAGGCGACCCCGCCCCCGACGACATGTCGCCCGAGCTGTATCAGGAATACATCGGCTTTGTGAACTATTACATCCACCAGGTCAACCTGCTTCGTCACCTGCTGGGCGAACCCTACCGTGTGACCTATGCCGATCCCTCTGGCGTGCTGCTGGTTGCCACGACGCCAAGCGGTGCAGCGGGAGTGATTGAGATGTCGCCCTATACCAGCACACTCGATTGGCACGAATCCGCGTTCGTAGCCTTTGAACACGGTTATATCAAGATCGAGCTGCCTGCACCGATGGCGATCAACCGTCCCGGCCGTGTCGAGGTGTTCAGCGACCCGAGCAACGGCAAGATCCCGCAGACGCTCGTGCCGACCCTGCCGTGGGTGCACGCCATGCGCCAACAGGCGATTAACTTTGTGCGCGCTGTCAAGGGCGAGATCAAGCCGATGACCGATTCGGTCGAAGCGCTGCAGGATCTGCAGGTGGCGCGCGACTATATCCGTTTGCTGCGCGGCGCCTGATGAACGGCCTTGCTCCAGGCGAACGGCTGGTGCGCTGCCTGACGGGAGTACCCATCGATCGTGCGCCTTTTGGGGTTGGTTTGGGATGGCAGCCCTGGGGCGATGCGCTGGCTAACTGGCAGCGCGATAGCGGTATCGGCACACTCGACCCTGCAGAGTGTTTTGGCTATGACTTGGGGTTTGCCATCCCTGAGCTGCACAGCGGGATCTGGCCGCCTTTTGAGACGACCCTGCTGTGTGAAGATGACGAGACCTATACCGCACGCGACGGGCGTGGCATCACGCTGCGTAACCGCCGCGATGGTGCCAGCATGCCGGAATGGCTCGATTATCCGGTACACACGCCCGACGAGTGGCGTTCTTTAAAGCACGAGCGATTGCAGATCGGCGACCCGACGCGCATTGCCGAGGATCTGAATGCCTTTGCCAGGCGTGTACGCGCCAGCGGTGAGGCGGTGCAGGTGGGGGCGTACCCTTGGGGCGTGTTTGGATCGGTGCGCGATCTTTTGGGTGTCGAAGCCCTACTGGTCGCGCTCTATGACGAGCCCGAGATGGTCGCCGATATGATGCAGCACCTCACCAGCCTGTGGCTCCATCTGTGGGAGGCGGTTGCTCAGGTGGTACAGATCGACCATATCCACATTTGGGAGGATATGTCCGGCAAACAGGGCTCGCTGATCTCGCCGCACATGATCGAACGCTTTATGATGCCGCAGTACGCGCGCATAGCCGGGTTTGCGCGCGCGCACGGTGTGCACGTGATCTCGGTGGATAGCGACGGCGACTGCAGTGAGCTGGTGCCGCTGATGATGCGCTACGGCGTGAACGCCTTTATGCCCTTTGAGGTGCAGGCCGGCAACGATGTGAGGGTTTATCGGGCGCAGTACCCGAGCCTGGGCATTTACGGCGGGCTCGATAAGCGTGCCCTGTCGGCCAATGAGGCAGCGGTAGATGCCGAGATCGCGCGTGCAGACGAAATGCTGAAAGGCGGGCGCTATATCGCTGCTTTTGACCATCTGATCCCGCCGGATGCCGAATGGAAGCTGTTCAAACGTGCTGCCGAGGGCATCAAAGCTTGTATTTATCGAGGAGTAAGTTGATATGCAACCGCGTATGATCGCCAACTATGACTGCATCTGCGGAGAGGGACCGCTTTGGCACCCGCTCGAGAAAAAGCTCTACTGGGCTGATATCGCCTCTGCACGCGTGTTTCGCTACGACCCGCACAGCGAAACTCACGAACAGGTGATCGACGGCAAAGTACTGGGCGGCTTTACCATCCAGGCGGATGGCAAGCTGCTCCTGTTTGGCGATAACGGCTCGGTGCGCACCTGGCACGATGGGGTGATCGAGTCGGTAATCGAGAGCATCCCCGGCGAGGAGGGCGCGCGCTTTAATGACGTGATCGCCGACCCAGAAGGAAGGGTCTTTTGCGGTACTTTGCCGGGCAAAGGCCATCTGGGAAGCCTATATCGCCTGGATCGCGACGGCTCCGTCACCAAGCTGGTCGGGGGCATCGGCTGCTCGAACGGCATGGGCTTTACCGCGGGCTTGACGCAGATGTACTATACCGATTCGACGGTCGGCAGGATCTATCTTTTCGACTATGACCGCGCCACTGGGGCGCTCAGCAACCAGCGCGATTTTGTGAGTGTGGATCCGGCCACCGAAGGGCTGCCGGATGGCATGACCGTCGACGCCGAGGGCAACGTCTGGTCGGCGCGCTGGGATGGCAGCGCAGTGTTCAAGTACGCGCCGGATGGGCGCGAGTTGGCGCGCATTGAGCTGCCGGCGCGCAAAATCACCAGCGTGATCTTTGGCGGCGACGACCTTGCTGACTTGTACATCACGACCGCTATCGGCGACAAGGGCAAGGCAGGTGAAGGCGAGGGCGCCGGCGGGCTCTTTGTGCTGCGTCCGGGTGTGCGCGGCGTGCCCGAGTTTTACTCGCGCATCCTGCTGTAACGCAAGCACAACAAAACACCCGCTTACGGCATTCAACGCCGTAAGCGGGTGTTGACATAAATATGTCAGAGGGCGACGACCTTGCCAGTAGCGGCCGATTCGACTTCTGCCAGGATCAGGCGCACCGATTCGCGCGATTCCTGCGGCGTCAGCACGATGGGCAATTCGGCGCCCAGGATGCGCTCCACAAAGTGGGAGATCTCGATATCATAGCCGGAATCGCTCGATACCTCGGGGCTAAAGGGCTCCTTATCGTGCGGCTGTACCACCAGACTGGGGCTGTGCGTCGAGTCGTACTGGATATTGGCGCGCTCAAACACCAGATCAAAAGCCTGTCGGAAGCCAAAAGCTTTGCTCATGATCCAGCCACCGACGGCGCTCACCGCCAGATTGCCGCAGTAGAGGTACTGAGTGAGCAGATGGTCGCTGCCGCCCGATACCCGGGTGGCGCCGGTGCTAAAGACGGCATTGGGCATGCCGAACAGATAGTGCACATAGTCGGCATCGTGAATATGCAGGTCGAGAGCTGCCCCGCCCGACTTGGTGCTATCCAACAGCCAGTTCTGCCAGCTCCAATTGGGAGTTTGCGACAGGCGCTGAAAATGCGCTGCCAGCAGCTTGCCATAGCGCCCGTCCTGGACGGCATCGCGTGCCCAACCATATTCGGGCCAAAAGCGGATCACATGCCCGATCTGCAGCAGCTTGCCGTTAGCCTCAGCCGCCGCGATCATGCTGTCGCACTCGGCCGGGTTAAGCGCCATAGGCTTTTCGCAAAAGACATGCACGCCGGCCTCGAGCGCCATGCGCGTGTATTTGGCGTGCAGATAGGTGGGCAAACCGATCGAGACCAGATCGAGCTTTTGCTCTGCGAGCATTTTGGCGGCGTCGGTGTAGAGCGCTGCCTCGCTCAGGTCGACGCCATCCGGACCGGCGTCAATGTTGCCCAGGATCGCGCCGGGATGGTCGAGCCGCTCGCGCTCGATATCGCATATCGCGGCGATCGTTACTTTGTCCTTGAGCGCGCGGTAAGCCTTGTAATGCACATGCCCAATAAAGCCAAGCCCGATGATCCCTACTCGCAACATACTGCCTCCTGAGACTTGAATATCCTGGTGAGCGCCTCAGCCGTCACGCGCGGGCGCTCGGGCGTCCACGGCATCATCTCTGCCGTGACATAGCCGTCATAACCGGCTGCGATCAGGGCCTCGCGTACGGCGGTGAAATCCACATCGCCCTGCAGCAGATCGACAAAGCCATTCGCGGTGCCGATAGCGCGCTTGAAATCCTTGATGTGTACCCGCGCGATGCGTGTGCCCAGGATCCGGATCCATTGCTCGGGATAGCCGAACTGCATCACGTTGCCGACATCAAAATAGCAGGCGATCCACAGTGATTTGAACGAATCGATAAAATCGCGCATCTCCAGCGGGCTGAGCAGGAACATGTTCCATACATTCTCGATTCCCAGGCGCACTTGCAGCCTTTCGGCGGTTGGCTTGAGCCTGGCGACGGCCTCTTGCGCGCGCTGGTAGCACACATCATAAGGGATCACTTCTGAATCCGGGTTAAAGAATACCGAGACAGCCCCCGGCACAAACAGGTAAGCATCGGTGCCCAGCCAGCGTGTCACCTGCAGGGCGCGCTCGGTAAAGCTCAGGATGCGCTCGCGCACGGCTGGATCGTTGGCAGTGGGCGAGGCCGCCCAGCTTTCGCCGGAAGCTACCGAGGCGATCTCGATGCCGATGCGGTGCGCCGTTGCGACGATAGCCTCACATTCCGCCTGGCTGGTGCGGTCGGTCAGCACGCCCTCAGAGGCGATACACAGCTCGATGGCATCATAGCCCAGGTCTTTGGCCTGCTGCATGGCGCGCTCGATCGGCTCAGTGCCTGCCAGGCCGTGCTCAAACATCCAATAGCTTGCACCGATCTTCATACCCACCTCCTGGGCAGCTGTTTTATGTATTATGAGCGTCTTTGAGCATCCGCGCAAGCAGTTTGCAGGCGGTCTTCAAACACTCTATGATGGCGTCAGCACCCAAGGAGCCTGATATGCTGCAACGTCGACCCAACATTCTGTTTATTATTACCGATCAGCAGCGTGCTGATACCATCGCCGCCGGCGGTAACCCGGTCATCAAGACCCCTGCCCTCGACCGGCTGTGCCGCGATGGTGTGCGCTTCTCCAGCGCCTACACGCCCTCGCCTGAATGCGTGCCGGCGCGGTGCTCGCTCATCTATGGGCGCTACCCGCATCGCACGGGGTGCTTTTCCAACGCCAACCCCATGCCCAGTGACGAGGGCACCCTGATGCAGCGCCTGACGGAGGCCGGCTACCGCACGCACGCAGTCGGCAAGCTGCACTTTACCCCGGATATCGCCGCGCTGCGCGGTCTGCAGAGCCGTGAGATTCAGGAAGAGGTGGGGGTTGCCGGCGACCACGACCATTACCTTGCCTACCTGCGGCGTGCAGGGCTCGGGCACATATATGATGCCATGGGGCCGCGCGGTGAGATGTACTATATCCCTCAGCCGGCTCAGATGGCTGCCGAACACCATGCCACCAATTGGGTGGCGGAGCGCTCGCTGGCGTTTTTACGCGAGCAGCCCGCGGATGAGCCCTTTTTCTTGTGGACCAGCTTTATCCATCCTCACCCGCCCTTTTCGCCGCCCACGCCCTGGAACAAGCTCTACCGTGCGGCGCTGATGCCGCCCCCGCACGTGCCCGAGGAGAGCGCCTTTCTGATGACGCATATCAACCGTTATCAGAACCGCTACAAGTACCGCGATCAGGGGCGCGACCTGAACCTGTTCCGCGTGATGAAGGCTTACTACTATGCCTGCATCTCGTTTGTTGACTACCAGGTGGGCCGCCTGCTGCAAGCCCTCGAAGAGCTCGGGCAGCTGGATAACACCCTGATTGTCTACAGCTCCGACCACGGCGAATACCTTGGCGACTATAATTGCTTTGGTAAGCGCGGCATGCTCAATCCGCCGGCTAATATCCCGCTGCTGGCGCGCTGGCCAGGGCATTTTGCAGTAGGCCAGGTCTGCGATACGCCTGCCAGCTTGGTGGATATCTACCCAACCCTGATGGCTGCCGCCGGTATACCGCGGCCCGAGGGGCTGGATGGTATCGACCTGGCCGAGCTGGCTGAGGGCGCGAGCGCCGACCGCACCGTCTACAGCCAGTGGTCGCAGGGGCCGGATGCGCTCTATATGGCGCTTGACCGGCAGTGGAAGTATTACTACTCGGCCGCCGACCGTCAGGAATACCTCTTTGAGCGGCAGCAGGATCCGCAGGAACTGCGCAGCCGTGCCGGACTGTCCTTTACCCAGGGCGATCTGCGGCGTATGCGCGAACGCATGCAGGGGAGGCTGCGCGACGACGGCTATGAAGAGCCGCTGGATGGCGACGGGTGGCGGCTCTACGATCAGCCACGGATGCCGGCTGACCCCGATGCCGGACTGCTGATCCAGGACCCGAGCTGGGCGGTACCCTTCCAGCACATCCCGGGCTATTCTGATGCGGACTAGCTGAGCGCCATGCGCATACTGGGGCGATGCCTGACCTGCCTGCTGGTAATGCTGTGCCTGCTGGGGATACACTCCAGCGCGCAGACGCCAGCCTTTACCACACGCGAGCCAGTGGCGAGCACTGGCGGTGCCGGCCTGCAAATCCTGGCGGTGGTGCCGGTTATGACGCAGGATTTCCCGAACGATGCCATGCCCCCCGCGCACTGGGAAACGCTCAGCTACTCGAGTGGTACGGCCCGCAAGTGGAGCACTGTGTCGGCCGAACAATTCCCGGATTACGTGCACAGCGGCCCATATGCTGCCTGGGTGAACTATAGCAGCGAGGCGCAGGATGAGTGGCTGTTTTCATCGCCGTTTCGCGTGCCAGTCGACGACCAAGACGTGGCGCTGAGCTTTTGGGTACTTACAAGTACCAACTACCCGACAGCCACGGTGACGGTATACATCCAGGCGGGCAGCGTCACCACGTCGGTGTGGCGCCTGGCCGACCAGTCGTGGCCAAGCCTCAAGTATCGGCAAGTCAGCTTAAACCTGGCAGACTATGCAGGCCAGACAGTGCGCGTGATCTGGCGATATCACGGCGTCGAGGGCGAGAGCCTGGGGCTCGATCAGATTGTAGTGCTGGGTAAAAAAGAGGCGGTCTTTATCCCGCTCGCGCTGAAGGATTGAAAGACAGGTCTGGCGGATAGGGCTTACCGGCGATGACCGCCTGGTAGATCGCCAACAGCCTCTTGGCCAGCGTAGCCGGGTCATAACGAACTAGCACCTCACGGGCAGCCTGCCCAAGGCGGATGCGCAGATCCGCGTCCTGCAGCAGGGTGAGCATCCCGCTTGCCAATGAATCAGTATTTGGTTCGGTCAGCAGGCCATCCACCTCGTGGGTGACAGAGTCCGAATTGCCGGGCGCCTGGGTCGCCACGACCGGCAGTCCCATCGCCATCGCCTCCAGCAGCGCCAGCCCCTGTGTCTCGGTGAGAGAGGCGCACACATAAGCGTCCCCGGCCGCCAGGTAATTTCGGATGTCGCGCATCGGCACCATGCCCGTCATCACTACCTGGTGGCTGAGTTTGCGTGCGCCGATGTAGCGTTCCAGATCCTGCCGGATCGGGCCATCCCCTACCAGTAGCAGGCGTGTAGATGGGTCACGCTCGGCGATCAGCCCAAACGCATCGATCATGGTGTAGAGGTTCTTTTCGGGGCCCAGACGATTGGTGCTAACAAAGGTAAAGTGCCCAGCCAGGCCGTAGCGCTCGATCACCGGCTCGGGGTGAGGGTCAAGCAGCATATCGCCATCCAGCGGGGTGGGCAGTACCACGAAATGTCCTTCGTTGTCGGGCGAGCGCGCCAGTTCCATGCGCCGAATCGACTCGGTGGGAGTAATGACGCAGTCGGTACGGCCGAAATAGCGCTGGTAAAGGATTCGAAAGATCGCACGGAAAAAACCTTCCGACCAGTCGAAATAGGTACGCAGCACGTTCTCGTACTGCGAATGATACGTCAGCACCAGCGGGATACCGCAGCGTCTGGCCTGCCGGCTGGCCTCGTAGCCGATAAAGATCGGGTGCTGGGTATGGATGATGTCCAGATCGAGACCCTTGATGACTCTATCCATCTTGAACGAGTGCGGTACCGAGATGCGGCAATCCATAGCGCGATAATTTGCCAGGGAGGGGTAACGATAGACCTGCGGGTCGTTATCTATATAAGTCTCGTCAGCAGGGCAAAAAACAAAGACATCGTGTCCCAAGCGCACGAGCTCACGACGAAAAATGTCGACCGAGCGCACCACGCCATGGATGGCGGGATGATACGAGTTGGTAAAGATACCGATTCGCAACATACACCCCTTAGTGGTGGATGTACAAGAAACACTAAACCAGTACGCAGGTCGTCTGGAGATGGCCTGTGATTGACTCAACAGAGTCACATCCTATAATCATACTATGCCAGATAATATGAATCAAGGACTTTATCAACGTCTGGTCGAGACCATCAAGCCGCTGCAGCGCGTGGCACTGGCTTTTTCGGGAGGGATCGATTCGAGCCTGCTCCTGGCGGCCAGCCTGCGGGCGCTGGGGCCCGCCAACGTGCTGGCGCTGACGGTTGATTCCCCCCTGATGACCGCCCACGATCGGCGCAACGCCGAACTCGTGGCGGAGCAGTTGGGGGTGGCAGTGTGTTGGATGCCCTTTAACGAGCTCGCGTTGGAGGATGTGGCGCGCAACGATGCGCAGCGTTGTTATGCATGTAAACACGCGCGCTTTAGTGCGCTGCGCGAACTTGCCGCTGCCGAGGGTGCGGTGCTGATACACGGCGAAAACACCGATGATGCCCTCGATTATCGCCCCGGAAGCCGCGCCGCCATGGAGCTGGGCGTGCGTGCGCCGCTGGTTGAAGCGGGCCTTAAAAAGGCCTCCATCCGCGCGTTGGCGCAGTCACTTAACTTGCCCAACTGGGACGCGCCGGCGGGTGCCTGTCTGGCGACGCGCTTTCTCACCAACACGCCGCTGACGGCAGAAGGCCTGTTACGTGTCGGCCATGCCGAAGAAGCACTGCGCGGCCTGTTGGACAAGCGCCAGTTTCGCCTGCGCGACCATGGCGACCTGGCACGCCTGGAGGTAACCGCCGCAGAGGTGGGCTGGGTGGCTTCTGAGCCGCAGCGCAGCCAGATCACAGTGTTGCTGCGCGAACTGGGTTACCGTTACATCACCCTCGACCTGGAAGGATACCGCATGGGGAGCAGTAATGAGCAAGTCTGATGCCCACGGCCGAGCCGGACTGGCGGCCTTTGCTCGGCCCGACTATGCACGCTCAAGCCGCAAGGGTGTGCCCGAGGTGATCCTGGCAGCCACCAAGACCACCGAGCAGTGTATGGCGATCAGCGAGGCCTTTCTGGAGCGCACCAGCCGCGCCATTCTAAGCCGTGTGCCGCCTGCACTCGAGGCTGCCTTGCACGAGCGCTGGGGTGCTGGTGAACTGATATGGTATCCGGTCTCGCGCATGGCAGTCGTGCGCCACGACAGCACGGCAGTACCCACTGGGGGCGGGGTGGTCGGGATCATCTCGGCCGGTACTTCCGACCAGCCGCGCTGCGAAGAGGCCGCCATTATCTGCCAGGAGATGGGCTGCACGCTCCATACAGTCTATGATGTGGGTGTAGCGGGGCTGCATCGCCTGTTCCAGCCGCTCGAGGTGCTGCTCAACGAGGCTAAAGTGGATGTGATCATCGTGGCGGCCGGCATGGATGGCGCGCTGCCCTCGGTCGTCTCTGGCCTGGTGGATGTGCCCGTGATCGGCCTGCCCACCTCCGTGGGTTATGGCATGGGCGGCGAGGGTCTGGCAGCGCTCTATTCGATGCTGCAGACATGCGCTCCGGGTCTGGCGGTGGTCAATATCGATAACGGCATCGGCGCCGGCGCTATGGCCGGCTTGATCGCCAACCGTTGTGCCGAGGCGCGCCGCGGCGCTGCAGAGGAGGCCCATGCAAGAGGCTCCTGACCAGGTCGCCGAGATCGCCTGCAACTTGGATGACATGACCGGTGAAGAGCTGGGGCACCTCATGGAAACCCTGCTGGCAGCCGGCGCGCTGGACGTGTGGTTTACCCCCATTCAGATGAAAAAGAGCCGGCCGGGCACTCTCCTGACGGTGCTGTGCGCCGCCAGCGAACGCGAGCGCTTTTGCCAGCTGCTATTACGCGCCAGTTCGACGCTGGGGGTGCGCTGGCATCTGGCAGAGCGCCTGGTGGCTGAACGGGCTGAGGCAAAGGTCAGCACGGCTTTTGGCGAGGTCAGAGTCAAGCTTAAACTGCTCAATGGGCAGGTCGTATCGCTCAAACCTGAATATGATGATTGTGCTGCCCTGGCACAGCGTTCCGGCGCGTCCCTCGCGCGCGTGCGCGAGGCGGCTCAGGAGGCAGGGACAGCTTTAATTGGTCGATCCAAGGGGACATTATGAACGTTTTCAAATGCGAAATCCCCGGCGGGCACCTCGCCGTGCAGCCGGCTGCCTATACCGAGTTGCTGCGCGATATGCTCGCAACACTTGCGCAAGCCGGCGCGGTCGAGCGCATCTGGGCGAACGACCCAGTGGCATGGAAGCTGAGCGCCGAGTACGATGCCGAGATCCGCAATCGCCTGGGATGGCTGCGCCTGCCCGAAAATATGCGTGCCGAACTGCTCAGCGTTGAGGTCTTTGCCAGACAGGCGCGCGAGAGCGGGCTCAAGCGCGTGGTGCACCTGGGAATGGGCGGCAGCAGCCTGGCGCCCGAAACCCTGCGCCTGGTGCTGAGGGTCGCGCCCGGTTGGCTGGAACTTGATGTACTGGATAGCACCGACCCGGCTCAGATCCGCCGCGTGGAGGCGGCCGGCAGCCTGCGCGAGACGCTCTTTATAGTGGCCAGCAAGTCGGGCACCACCGCCGAGACGCTCAACCTGTACACCTACTTTCGCGAGCGTGTACGTGCCGAATTGGGCGACGAGGCTATCCCGGAGCATTTTTGTGTGATCACCGACCCGGGCACCGCCCTGACGGCTCTGGCGATCGATGAAGAGCTGCCCTATTTCATCAACCCGGCCGATATCGGCGGGCGCTTTTCGGCCCTCTCGCTCTTTGGCTTGCTGCCGGCGGCGTTGCTGGGGCTCGATCTGGTCAGGCTGCTGGATCGCGGCGCCGCCATGGCAAAAGCCTGCCAGCAAAGCGCGCCGGAATGCAACCCGGGCCTGCTGGTGGGGGCGCTGATGGGCGTCCTGGCGGCACAGACCTCGCCCAGCGTTAACAAACTGACGCTTCTGACCTCGCCTCAGCTATCCGCCTTTGGCAGCTGGCTAGAGCAGCTGATCGCCGAGAGCACCGGCAAAGATGGGGTCGGCATCCTGCCGGTGGTGGATGAAGAGCTGCCGCGCCAGGCGCGCAACCCGCAGAACCGCCTGTATGCCTGCCTGCGCCTCGATGGCGATGATAACACTGCCCTGGATGCGCGCATGGCCGCCATCTGCGCCGAGGGCTTGCCCTCGCTGACGGCTACCCTGAGCGATGGCTATGACATCGCCGCCCAGTTCATGCTGTGGGAATTTGCCACAGCGGTGGCGGGTATTGTGCTGCGCATTAACCCGTTTGACCAGCCAGATGTCGAATCGGCCAAGGCCGCAGCACGCAGTGCGTTAGCACGCTACGAATCCGAGCGCAAACTCGAGATCGGCGAGCCGGTTGCCAGGCTCGGATCGCTGCAGTTCTATGCCGAGCAACCCGCTGACGACGCGCGTGCGCTGATGGATACGATTCTGAACGCCACGCCCGCCAGCGGCTATGCCGCCCTGATGGCTTATATCGACCGCAGCCCGGCCAATGATGCGCTGCTGAGCGAACTGGCCAGCGCTCTGGCGGATCGCCTCGGCACGCCGGTGACGATCGGGTTTGGACCGCGCTTTTTACACTCGACCGGCCAGCTGCACAAGGGAGGACCCAACGACGGCACCTTTATTCAGCTGGTGCAGGACGAAGCCAACGACTTGGAAATTCCGGGGCGCGTCTATACCTTTGGCGTGCTCAAACGCTCGCAAGCTCTGGGCGACCTCGCAGCCCTTCATGCAGCCGGTCGGCGGACGCTGAGCATCAACCTGGGGACTGATCCGGCGGCCGGCTTGCACGAGCTGATCAGCCTGGTGCGGGGCTAGCGCCATGCTAGAGCTGCTGGTGATGCGCCACGCACAATCCGACTGGGAGAGCGCTCCCGGCGAGGTGGTGCCGGATATCGAGCGCCCACTGAGCAAGCGCGGCAAGTGCGACGCCCTGGCACAGGGCGAGCTGCTCAACCAGCTGGGTCTGATCCCGGATGTGATCGTCTCCTCACCTGCCAAACGCGCGCGCTCGACGGCCAAGCGTGTGGCGCGCGGCAGCGGATATCGCGGCGAGGTGGTCATCCTGCCGGCGCTCTATATGCAAGGCTGGGAGCGCATTCTGGTGGGGCTGGCGAACACAGGCCTCGCTGAAGAGCGCGTGATGATCGTTGGCCACAATCCAGATTTCAGTGAGCTGGTCAGTTTCTTGACGGGCCAGGCGACGGAGATGGGCACGGCGCATATCGCCTGTTTGCAGGTGCCTACCGCAAGCTGGCTAGAACTGCGCGAGCAGCCCACCTGCCGTATGCTGCGCCACCTGGCACCGGCACGCCCTGTAAATAAATAGAGACACACAAAAACACGCGCCGGTTTGCTGGCACGTGTTTGTTATGCCTTGGAAAAGGTTAATGGTAAAAGCGCGGCAGGCGCTTTTTCCAGGCGGTCGGGATGATCTTGTCGAGTGCGTCGTCGGCTGTCACCAAACCGATCAGGTGCTCCTGTTCATCTACCACGGGGATGACCGTCAGATTATACTTGCTGACCATCTGCGCTACATCGTTTTGGGTATCGGTGGGCTGGCAGGTGATCACGTGGTCATCCATAAAGTCCGATACCTCGCTGCCGGGAGCGGCCAATACGAGGTCGTGCAGCGAAAAACAGCCGATCAGGCGACCTTTGGCATCTGCAACGTACAGATAGGTGATCGTATCATAATCGGAAGCCTCTTCGCGGATGTACTCGATCACCTCGGCGGACGTCATGTGCGGGCGCACCAGCACAAAGTCGGTCGTCATGATACCGCCGGCCGAATCCTCGGGATATCGCAGCAGCATGCGCACGTCATCGGCCTGCTCGGGCTCCATCAACTCCAGCAGGCTGTCGGAGCGCTCGTCGGGCAGCTCGGCCAGCAGGTCGGCGGCCTCGTCGGGGGCCATCTCCTCCAGCACATCAGCCACCATCTCGTCGTCGAGGTTTTCCACCAGGCTAGCCTGGAACTCGGGCTCGACCGCCTCGAGGGTATCCGCCACTATCTTGGCATCCAGGGTCTCGAGCACGGCCGTCGAATCAGCCAGCGATAGGTCAGAGATGATCTCGGCCAGGTCGGCAGGGTGCAGTTCGCCCAGGCTGCTGGTTGGGACTTTGAGGCGCATCGAGCCGGTCTCGGGCAGAAGCTCGACGTTATCCCACGAGATAATGCCCTCGTTGGGGGCTGATTTGCGGCCTGGTATGATCTTGCCCAGCGCGCCCAAGCCCAGCCGGCGCATCAGCGCAGCTGAGCCGATGTCGACGTTGGCGACATAGAAGCGATCCATAATGCGCGCCAGCTCGAGGTCGTTCACGCGCACGACGCGCATGCCATCGGTATCGATGATCTGCTTGTCGAGCACATCGCGCGCCAGCCACAGCTCATTTTCGGCGGGTACATGCTCTTCGAGGTCAGCGCTGCGGCGCGAGAGGGGGATAGCCGGCGCGATCAGCACCGCGACATCGGCGATCTGGATCAGGCGGGTGGCTTTGTCGTTGCGCACCGCCAGTGCGGTGATCTCGGGGTGGGTAAGAGACGCACGCTCCAGCGCCAGGACATCCTTGACGGTGCCGATGCGCACGCCCTCCAGGTCGGTAACGGCCTTGCCCAAGATCGCAGAGACAAATGCCATACCTCACCTCCGGTAACCGAGCTGACTTCAGTCTAGGCGAATGCCCGGGCCTGTCAAGGCTGAGCAGATGGCTATGTCGGTGGTATTTGTTATGTATTCTGATTTACAGTATAATATATTTGATAATGCTTCGGACGATTGGTAAACCGCGGTACAGTTGTGTTTCAAGGAGTGTGTTCAGGGTTTATGACCAAACCAAGCCAACAAAAAGTCGAAGTCGAAGGCACCGTGATCGAAGCGTTGCCCAACACCCAGTTCCGCGTGCGTTTGGAAAACGACCACGAAGTGCTGGCCTATATTTCGGGCCGGATGCGCAAGTACTATATCCGCATCCTCCTGGGCGACCGGGTGCGCGTCGAGCTTTCGCCCTTTGATCTTTCGCGCGGACGCATCGTCTACCGTTTCAAGCAGCGCCGCAGCAACGAAGAAGAAGAGACTCAAGACTAGCGCCGGCTCAATCTGATATCCAACAGCGGGATAAGGTATCTTATCCCGTTGTTTTGTTTTGCGGCGCGCTTGCCGAATGACGCGTTCGCGGGTATAAGAGGGTCAGCCAATCAAGCTCGAGAGGAGCAATATGCGCATCAGCGAAATCACCGCGACTAAAGACGAGATCATTTTTACCTGCGATAAAGCCTGTGCATGCGGAGACGCCAGCGTGGCAGCCTATGTGCCAGTCGTGTGCGGCGATCCGCAGGCCGAGTTCAAACCAGCGCGCATGGTGGCGAAATACGAGCGAGAAGTCGCTGGCGGACGCATTGCCATCCCGCGCTTTGCCGGCGATTACGACCAGCTGATCTGCCGCTTTGTAGTAAGCTGCAGCGACGGAGCTGCCGAAGGCGTGTGCTATGTCACCGAAGTCGACCCGAGTGTCGCCACATATAATTATCCCTACCCAAAGCGCATCATAAAAGCCGTCAACGTGCCCAACAACACGCAGGAGGATATCGACATCCTGGGGCTGGGGCAGACCAGCTGCGGTCCCAACCAGGCCGAGCTGATGGCGATGCATCCCTCGGACAAGACCATCACCCACATTTATAACGGCAAGCCCTATTACTTGAAAAAGGACGTTGTAGAGGCGCTGGACGCTTACCTGGCGCCCTATGCCGCGCGTGAGATCCCCTGCTTGATGCGCTACATCAATGGTGCTTTCCTGATCGGCGAGCGCGCCGATGCCGAGGTGGTCGAGATAATCCAGCATCCCAAATACGACTATGACTTTCCGGCTGCCTATATGAGCGCCTTTAACGTGCGCACCGAAGAGGGTCTTGATCACTTTTGCGCCTGCACCGATTTCCTGGTGGAGCGCTACTCGCGAGAGGATCGCCGGTATGGCTGGTGCCTGAGCTTTGAGATGGGCAACGAAGTCACCAGCCAGTATATCTGGAACAACGCCGGCGAAATGAGCTGCGAGCAGTTCATGGAAGAATATACCACCATCATGCGCCTGGCGTGGCTGCTTTCGCGCAAGCACTATGCCAATTTCCGCATTCACACCTCCTTTGACCAGTATTTCAGCGGACGCCACGTGCCGGCTGAGCCACGGCGCTACTATGGCATGCGCGAATGCATCGACAACATTGCCAAATATTGCGCGCGCGACGGCGATTTTCCATGGAATATTGCCACACATCCCTACCCGGAGAACCTCTCGTTCCCCGATTTCTATCACGACCGCGAGCCGACCTTTGCCTTTACCACCCGCAGGGTGACGTTCAAGAACCTCGAGGTCATGCCGGCGTATATGGCCCAGGAGCACCTGCTCTACCGCGGCCAGCCGCGCCGCATTCTCTTCCCCGAGCAGGGCTTTAACTCGCGTGATAACGAGACCTATACCGAGCTGGAGGGTGCACACGGGTACTGTCTGGCGTACCTGAAAATCCGCCAGCAGCCTACCATCGACCTCTTTTTGCACCACAGCTATATGGATAACCCCTGGGAATTTGGCCTCAACCTGGGCATCCGCCGCTTTGGCGGACAGGATGCCAACGGCAAGTACATCGCCGGCGAACCCAAGCCGATCTACTATGTGATGCGCGACATGGATACCCCTGCTGAAACGCAGAGGGTGGCCGAGGCGCGCGCCTTTATCGGCGAGGAGCTCTTTGATGCGCTGCTCAGCCCGCCGAAAGTGACGGAGGATATCGACCGCTCGCGCGAAGGACTTTCGATTCCGGGGCAGGGCAATGTCAACCGCGAGCGGGACGCCGACGCCTCGCAGGAGGGAATCGTCTCTAACTTTGACCACTGATCGCAAGAGGCTGCTATGTCTGGTGCAGAGACCCTTTCACATCCGCGACTGCTGGCGACGCCCGCGCTGATCGAGCAGGCCAGGGCGCGCATCACAGCCGGTTTTTCGCCGGCAATGGAGGGCGCCAGGCAGGTGCGAGCCCTGGCGGAAAAGGCAGCTGATATCGAGCTGCCCGTATTTGACCACAGCTGGTATGCCGGCAAGACGTTTGAGGACTGGCCGGCACTATATCCGCTCGTTGCGCAGCATTGCACCTATATCCCAGAGCCGCCAGCCACGGCGGCACTGGGAGCAGCGTTGGATTTCGCCCTGACTGGCCGGTCCGAGAGCCTGGCAGCCGTACGCAGGGTGCTCACGCATTATGCCGACACGTTCCAGTTTGATGTTCAGCATTATGATGTGGGCATGAATTACTCGGTATGGGGGCTGCCGCTGTTGTATGCCTATGACCTAGTGTATGACGCCCTCGACGAGCATGCTGCGATAGACGCCTTTTTCGGCGAATACGTGCGCGCCGTGCAGACCAACGACCGCGAATGGATCGCCAATGGCTGGGGCGGGCTCTATAACAACCACTACGCCTGGCATCACCAGGGTATCGCCACCTATGGGCTGATGTTCAATCGGCCCGAGCTGCTCGACTATGCTTTTAATAACCCGATGGGCATCCGCGCGTGCCTGATCAACAGCCTGACAGATGAAGGCCTCTGGTTCGAGAGCGCTACGGGTTACAACTTTGTGGGGTCGGCAGCTTATGCGGTGCTGGCGTGGTGCCTGCGCAATAGCGGTGCCGAGATCGACCTCTTTAGCGTGCAATACGGCCCTTACAAGAGCCTGCGGGCGATCTATGATGCCGCCTTGGCTCTTTTATTGCCGGATGGCATACTGCCTAACGTGGGTGATTGTTACGGCCGGCGCGCTGCCTTGCCGACAGTACAGTATGAGCTGGCCTATGCCGTCTATGGCGATCCGCGTTACGCCTGGGTGCTGGCACGCCAGCGCGAGGGCGCGCAAGTGCCGGCTTGGATTCAGATATTTGCCGAGCAGGAGCTGGGTCTGCAGCTCAAGCCCAGGGTGGTCACGCGGCTGTGGCCCGAGCACGGCTATACCCTGCTGACACAGGCTCCCGGCGGCGACTATTTTGGCGACCAGTCGTCCGCCTGCTTTGTCAACTGGGCGTACAGCGGCATTCATCATCATCAGGATCGCCTGTCGATCGAGCTGTATGCCCAAGGGAAGCGCTGGTTGGTAGATGCTGAATCCCTGTCCAGCGGGCACGGCTTTTCGGCGCCGGTGCAGCGCCAGCTCAACCGCAGTACACTGTGCCATAACCTGGTGATGGTAGATGGCCGCGACCAGCGCAGTGTACGGCGCAATCTTAGGCTGGTCGAGTTCTCTGCCGAAAACCGCCGTATCAGTGTCTGCGATGGCGGTATGCTGGTGGAGGGCGTTATCCAGCATCGCACTTTACAGCTGGATGCGCGCGCCCTCCACGACGAGTATCTGCTGGATTCCGCGGCCCCGCACCAGTACGACTATCAGCTGCACTTTGAGCCAGGCTGTGAGGTCTCTAGCGACCTGGCCTTGAACCCCATCGACACGATAGGCGAGGGTGAGGCGTATACCTGGGCACGTGGGCTGCAGCAGGCCGATGTACAGGGTGATCAAGTCAGCCTGATCGTCACACAAGCCGGGCGCGAGATGCATGTACGCATCGATGTGCCGGCGGGCTCCAAAGTACTATGCGGATACCTGCCGCGTACCCATGACTATGTCGCTCCGCACCGGCCTTTTGTAATCGTGCGCAGTCAGGGTAAAAGCTGTGTGCGCTTTAACACTGAATTCACCTGGTAGAGGTAACGAGAGGAGCACTATGCGTTATCGCATGCTCGGACGCACCGGGCAGTTGGTCAGTGAGATCGGCATGGGAACCTGGTCGATCGGCGGCGGTTGGGGCCCTAACAACGACGCCGAAGCGATAGCCGCGCTGGAGACCGCCCTCGAGCAGGGCATCACCTTTATCGATACTGCACTCGGTTATGGCAGCGGCCATGCCGAGGAGCTGGTCGGCCGCGTGCTCAAGGGCAAGCGCGAGCGGGCAGTGGTGGCCACCAAGATCCCGCCGCAGACCGGCCGCTGGCCAGTTATGCCGGGCGAGCCGCTCGAGAGCGCCTTTTCGGCGGAGTGGGTAATCCGCTGCACCGAGGAAAGTCTGCGCAACCTGCAGATGGATTATATCGACGTGCAGCAGCTGCACGCCTGGACGCCCGACTATGTGCAGCAGACTGCCTGGCTTGAGGCGTTGTACAAACTCCGTGAGCAGGGCAAGGTACGCTTTTTCGGCGTCTCAGCCAACGACTGGGATCCGTTCGGAGTTGTCAGCCTGGTAGAATCGGGTCTGATCGATACCATCCAGGTGATCTATAATATCTTTGAGCAACGCCCCCAGCACTCGCTGCTGCCGGCCGCCCTGCGCCACAATGTTGGCATTATCGTCAGGGTGCCCTTTGAAGAGGGACTGCTGACCGGCACGCTCAAGCCGGGGCATCAGTTCGCCGAGGGCGACTGGCGTTCTGGCTGGGCTACCCCCGAGCGCCTAACGCAGGCTTTGCCGCGCGTGGAAGCACTCGAGCGCATCGCGGCGCGCGAGGGCATGTCGCTCTCTGAGCTGGCCTTGCGCTGGATCCTCAGCCACCCGGCCGTCTCGACGGTCATCCCTGGCATGCGCACGCGCAGGTATGTGGCCGTCAACGCTGCCGCATCGGATGGCGTGCTGCTTTCGGCGGCGACTCTCGAAGAGCTGCGCGCGCACGCTTTTACACACGGCTGGAAATACCCCTGGGCGGCAGATTTGTAGTAAAAGAGGCCGGTCACATCGACCGGCCTCTTGAATAATACCTGTGAGCGCTTATTCGGCGGTAATTGCCGGCACTTCAGGTTCGTCGACGGAGACAACCACATCCGGCCCGATGACGACACCAGCCAGCTCAGCCCCCTCGCGGTAGGCTTTGCCGTTGATCGCAGCCGTCACGGCTGAAGTGTAAAAAGAGACTGCCGGGATCACAATCGGCGCCAGGCAGATCAGGCAGCAGGTATAGATCATTCCCGTCGAGATAAGGCCAGCGATCTGGCCGATGCCCAGCACGATGACAAAGACCAAAACAAAGCCGGCCAGGTTGGCTTTCAAGATGCTCCACCAGGTTTTGAACTCAAAAGCAGCACCCAATTTGCGGCTTGCTACCACATGGGCACTCATCGGCGCTACGAACAGTTCAAGCAGAGACCCCAGGAACACCATAATGCCGATGCTGACAAAATACGAAAGCATCATAAACATTGCCGCGCCGCCATCAAAGTTGGGGTCGTCCATTGCACCCATCATCATCGTGGGCACAAAGATAAAGCCCATGGACACAATCAACAGCAGGATCACGGGCAACGAATAGATAAAGCGCGCCACGCTCAGGCGCAGACCATCCATAAACATATCGCCCCAGTTGTCCCACTCAGGCAGGGCGGCCACGCCGTCGCCGTTGGTGATGCGCCGTGTGATGCGTGCGGCATAACCCACCAGCAGGAAGCCCGGCAGGATCGGGACGATAAAGCCAGCCAGCATCACCAGGAGAGCGATCAGAAATTTGGTCAGCCAGCGCGGGTCTTTGAACGGGAATGCAAGTACCTCTTTGACGTTCGAAAGTGACCATGTGTTCATGGCATGCTCCTCTTTATTGTCTAGTCAAACTCTTTACGCAGCGTCCCGAGTGGGGTTGCGAGCGTTTCCTATAACGTTATCCAATAACGGCGGAACCACTGGTTGGGTATAACCCATGAGAGTACTTTGTTTTCCAGCACGCCGCCGTTGGCTTCAATCACGTGCGCCGAGGCGACATTCTCGTGCTTGCAGGTGATCAGCATGTGTCCGAGCCCCAGCTCGCGCGCGATCGGCAACACGAGTTGCAGCTGCAGCTTGCCGAACCCCAGCCCGCGCTCAGCCGGATGGATGGCATAGCCGATATGCCCGCCCTCGTGCGCCAAATGCGACGTCAGCAGGTGGCGCAGCCGAATAGTGCCCAGCAGCCGTCCGTCGGGACCTTGCAGGTGGAACGAGTGATATGCTACCATTCCTGCTGGCAGGTTGCGGCCAGCCTCGCGATCGGTCATGATCGCTCGGTAGGCTGCCAAATCCTCTCGCGCTAAGGCAACATCCTTACTAAACGTGCTGACGCCATCATCTGCCAGAGCCTGCAGGAGCGCGATGAGCTGCTCTGCCGGTGCCTCGCTGGTGCGCACCAGCCGGAACCCGCTGGCATCACGCATCAGCTCACTCATGCGCGGCTGGCCTGTGCCAGAGCCTGTGCGCCGCTCAGCCCATCGTGGATCACGGCGTTAAAGGCGCGCATCGCCAGAGCCGGATCAGCATGTCCCCAGATATTGCGCCCAATGGTCGCCCCGCGCATTCCGCTGGCAACTACGCCCTCCAGGCTTTCGAGGGCATCCTGGAGCGTTTTCGTCGTGGCACCACCGGCTGAAACGAGCGGCACAGGGCAATCCGCCACGATCTGCGCCTGAGCCTTGACATCGCCGCAAAAGGGGACCTTGATCACGTCGGCGCCCATCTCCAGCGCGCAGCGCACCGCCCAGGCCACATCGTCGGGGTCGTAAGAGATCTCCGGCTCACCCTCATTAAAGGCCCTTGGGTAAATGTGGCAGATCACGGGCAGATCGTAATGGGCGGCCTGGCGCACAAAATCGGCAATGGCGCGCAGAAAAGCGCTCTCGGTGGCGCCGTTGACAAAGGCGGCCACCGCAAAGGCGTCCGCTCCCAGTCGTACGGCATCCTCAGGGGTGGCGGCATATTCGCGCGCGCTGTCGTCGATGCGCATCAGCGTTGATTGCAGGATCATTGGCACTCGCCCGGCGTAGGGCTCCCAGACACTGGTCGCCAGACCCTTGTGCATCGTAACGGCATCGGGGGTTTCGGGGATCACAGCCGCCAGGGTGGCCTGGATGTGGCGCAAACCGGGCGGTAACCCGCGCCCATACGCCACCAGGTGGTCGATCGCCAGCGAACATAGCCGCCCAGAAGGATGCGCAAACAAGCGGTTCAGGCGGATACGCTTGCCAATGTTCATTCGTCACCTCGAACAAGCAGAATATGCAATAGCTACTTGTTATTGTACCTCAACGCCGTTAAAAACTAAACCGAGAGTGCGATCAGCGTTTGGGCAGCATAATAGGTGACGAGGATCCCCAGCGACTGGTTGCCTGCCATCCCTACAAAGCGGTCATAGGCTAGAATACTATCCGAGGCGATAAAGAGGAGCGATCCGATTCCGGCCAGCAACGCTGCTTGGCTGGGCAGCGCCACATAGCGTGACCACGCCAGCCATGACATGAGACTGATAATCACCGCATAGCCCAACACGGCACCCGTCAGGACGCCGATGCGGCGCCACAGTGAGCGCATCAGCACCACCACGTAAAGCGCATAGACTGGCAACGCCCACAACGCCTGTAGCGGTAAGCGCCAAAAGGCCGCGATGTAACACAGATGTGCGATAAAAAAGGCCGCTAACCCAGCCGTAAAGAGACCGCGAGGCAACATCAAAAATATGTCGCCGGCCAGCGAAAACACCAGGCCGGCTAGGATCAGGGCGCGATAGGGGGCGGGTTGGGTAGCGGGCAAACTGGCGGCCAGTACGATGATCAGAATCGTGGTGAGGGGTTTGGTGAGCAGATGCAAGCGCAGCATGCCTTGCATAGAGCTATAGATCGCCGGGGCTGCGCATAGCGCAATACAAATCAGCAGGGCGGCTGCCATCGCTATCCTCCTTGATCTCGGGCAGTGTGGCATCGTATGTGGTACCTCGAGCGGTCCAAGGTGATACCCTTTCCCCAGCTCGGCGGGTGGCGGTCTGCCATCCGCCGAGCTTGACGTAACGTTACTAGAAAGCCATACGCAGGGTACAGATCTCAAAGGGGCGCAGGTCGAGCGCGATCGTACCATCTTGGACGGCGATCTCGGCTTGCTTTTCCTCGAGCATGTTGGTAACCCACGCCATCTTGACGGGCAGGTCGAGGTTCAGTTTGGTGCGCGTGGCGGTGCGCTGCGCTTCGTAGAGGCGCAGGATCACATCGCCGCTGCCATCCTCGGCCGGCTTGACCCATTCGAGCACCACATTCTCGGCATCTAGCGACATCAAGCTGCGCTCGCCCGACCCGCCATTCGCCACCGTCACGGGCAGGTTGAGGGCATAGCCTTCGCGCACTAGCCCGCTATCGCTAAAGGGGCCGTTCCAGGCGTAAAAGGCATAGGTAAACACTTGCTCACCTCGATCAGCCGTCATATCGGGTGCCAGCGCCGACTTGAGCAGGGTCAGCGCGATGGTGTTATCGATCACGTTCACGCCGTACTTGCAGTCGTTGAGCACCGAGCAGCCGCGCAGCTGCTCGGTCAGCGCCGTCCACTTGTGGTTAACCACCTCAAAGCGGTCGGCATCAAAGGGGCGTGAGGCGTGCGTGGGGCGCGCGATGTGCCCGAACTGGATCTCGTGCAGCGCCTCGGTATTGAAAATCGTCACCGGGAAGGCTACTTTGAGCAGCTTGTGGCGTTCCTGCCAGTCGATAGTGGTGGCAAAGTCGATGCGCCGGCTGCCGGCTCGCAGACTGATCTCTTGCGTCATCCACGAGTTGTTCAGCTTGCGGCGTACGCGCAATTTGGCTACCAACGGACCTTTAGCCAGAACGCTGATCTCGGCTGGCTCCTCAAGCGGTACCGGTGAGTGCATGTAGGTAGAATCCAGGTCCCAGGCATCCCAGTTGGTGGGCACATCCTTGTACATGTGCATCTGGTTACCCACACCCGCCAGCAGCTCGCGGCCTGATTCTTTGTCATAGACGCTGGTGAGCTCGCCGCGCGCGTTGAACTCGGCCTTGATCATGCTGTTTTCGAGGCAGCGCTCGCAGGCATTGACAGGAGCCTCGACAGCGGCGCTATGATCTGAGACGGTGATGGTGGTCCAGCCCATCGGCACGGCTTTCACAGCCGTATAACGGCGCCCGTCGATCTCCTGTGACGGGAGCGGCTGGTCGTGCGCGTCGATCGCGCCGTTGGCGCCCTCCGGCAGCGCCACCAGCTCACAGCGTGCCCATGGGGTGGGGTTGAACACCGTCAGGTTGTGCGGCGAAAGCATGGTCGTGTTGCAGTTGAGGATGACGGCTTCAGCTTCCTGACGCACCGCCTGCGCATCGGCAATTATCTCTGCATACAGTGCCTCGGCCTCTTTGTAGACGCGATGGATCGACGAACCGGGGATAATATCGTGGAATTGGTTGAGCAGCACGCCCTTCCAGGCGGTGTCGATGCGCTCCGCCGGATAATTGTAGCCGCCCAGCACACTGGCGACCGCGCCCCAAAGCTCGGCGTCATGCAGGGCAAACTCGCTTTTGCGGTTGCCGCGCTTGGTGCGTGCCTGCGAGGTATAGGTGCCGCGGTGCGCCTGAAAGTACAGCTCGCCAACATAGCGCTCTTTGGGCGGATTGTTGGCCTCCAGGTCGTGGAAATAATCGATCGGCGACTGCATCGTGGTGCGCGGCACGCCTTCCAGGTTGCGCATGCGCCGCAGGAATTCCAGATGGTCGCGCGTGGGGCCGCCGCCGCCATCGCCATAGCCAAAAGGCACCAGGCGCGCGTTGATGCCATCCTTTTGCACGCGCCCGTTCCAGCGCTCGATCAGGCTGGCGGGGTCGGTATGCGAGTTATAGTCGTTCATCAAGTGCACGAGCACGCCCGTGCCGTCAATGCCTTCCCAGCAAAAGGTATTGTAGGGGAAGGGATCGCCGCCGTTGTATGCCCAAAAGATCTTGGCCGTCGAAAAGTATTTGATCCCCGAGCCCTGCAGGATCTGCGGAAGGGCGCCCGAGTAGCCGAACACATCCGGCAGCCACAGCATCTCGCAGCGTACACCAAACTCTTCGCCATAGTAGCGCTGGCCGTGCACAAACTGGCGGATGAGCGCCTCACCGCCGGATATGTTGGTATCCGCCTCGACCCACATGCCGCCTTCGGGGATGAACTGGCCGCGCGCGGCGGCTTCCTGCACGCGCTGGTAGAGTTCAGACACATTGTTCTTGACCCAGCGAAAGATGTGCGGCTCGCTGGCAATGAACTTGAACTCGGGGTACTCGTCCATCAGCGCCAGCTGGGTGCCAAAGGTACGCGCGGTCTTGCGCTCGGTTTCGGCCAATGGCCACAGCCAGGCCACGTCAATATGCGAATGTCCAAAGGTATAAAGGAGCGGTGCGGTGGAGCCATTAACAGCATCCAGGAGCGGCTTTAAGCGGGCGCGCGCTGCCGCGGCACCGGCCAGCTTGGTGTCATAGTCAGCTTCCAGGTCAACCAGCAGGGTGAAATCGCGCAGGCCTGCGTCGATCTCTACCACGCGCAGCGAGTTGGCATCGATATTATCGCGCACGCCCAGGAGGGTACGCACGTCCATCCATAGCTGATAGAGCTCTTCTTCCCAGATGCCAAAGGTCGAGTGACCGACTGTCACCTGCGTCTCGGGAGGTTCGGGCACGGTCTCCCTCCCCAGGCCGACCGGTCCGGCTGAGACCACGCGGGGGCCGTGTCCGGCATAGGTCTCACAAAGCATCGCATAGTTGGTGCCGGGGATGCCAGCGCGCGTGAGGGTAATCTCGGTGTGCTGGTTATCGACCGCGCCGACCGCGATGCCATCCACGAACACGGCGCTTTCGCCGCCGGGATCGAGACGCATCACAATGCGCTTGCCCCGCGCTTCGGGCGGCAGTACAACCTGGGCCTTGAACCAGGCGTATTCCCATTTGGCGCCCCATTGGGTGCCAACCGGGAAGGCGCTAAACTCGCGCCCGAGAGCCTGCAGCGGGGAGAG
The DNA here is from genome assembly GCA_012729455.1 of Chloroflexota bacterium. Taxonomy (GTDB): domain Bacteria; phylum Chloroflexota; class Anaerolineae; order UBA1429; family UBA1429; genus JAAYDC01. The sequence goes on from JAAYDC010000024.1 coordinate 39,316, forward strand.
CTGCTCGAGGGTGATAAAGCCTTCCAACTCAATGCTGCCCAACGGGGTATACAGATGCGCGGGCATTTCCTTGAGCCAGTTTTCAATGCGTCGGCGCCATTCGAGTGTCAGTGCCATACCATCTCCTCCTGGTGAGCTATACCTCGGTATTGTAACACATGCGTGCACAATGCGCACCTCGGTTGCATTCGCCCGATGGCGCGTTATAATGCTTCCAGTAGAGCCTCAGGAGTAGCGCATGTACGACGCAGTTGTAGCTGGGCACCTGTGCGTGGATATTACGCCCGCCATCGATGAGGCGACCGCGCTCTCACCCGCCTTTATGGCGCCCGGGCGCCTGACGGAAGTGGGCGGCGTGGTGCTTTCAACGGGCGGGGCTGTCTCGAACACCGGCCAGGCGCTCTACAAGCTCGGTATGGATGTGCGCCTGATCGCGCGCGTGGGCGACGACCTGATGGCTGAGCTGATCCGCGGCATCCTGTGGCGTACTAACCCCGAGTTCTCCACCATGCCGGTGGCAGCCAAGGGCGAGTCCAGCTCCTATACGCTGGTGATCGCCCCGCCCGGCACGGACCGCTTTTTCCTACATTGCCCCGGCACCAATGATACCTTTGGTTCGGCAGATATAAGCGACCTCTTTCTGCGTGATACGCGCCTCTTTCACCTCGGGTATCCGCCGCTCTTGAGGCGCATGTACGCGGATGGTGGTAAAGAACTGGCCAGCATCTTTCAGCGTGCGCGCGAGGCAGGTGCGACCACTTCGCTGGATATGTCGCTGCCGGATATCTCGCGCCCCTCAGGCCAGGCCGACTGGGAAGCGATCCTCACGCTCACTCTGCCGTATGTGGACGTCTTTCTGCCCAGCGTGGAAGAGCTCTTGCTGATGCTGGACCGCGCTCGCTATATGGAACTTGTCAGCACAGTGGGGCAGGGCGGCATGCTGACAGCTCTTTCGGGGAGTGAGATCGTGGCCCTGGCCGACCGCGCCATGGAACTCGGGGCGCACATCGTAGTGCTCAAGGCTGGCGACCGCGGCCTGATGGTGCGAACTTGCGGCGACCTGGCTGATATCGGGCGTGCCACGCCTCAGGATGCTGCTAACTGGCAGAACCGCGAACTGTGGGCGCCGTCCTTCAAGGCGATCGTCGTCAGTACCGCGGGCTCGGGCGATGCAGCCATCGCCGGCTTCCTGGCTGCTATGCTGCATGGCCAGAGCATCGAACAGGCTGCCAACACCGCCGCAGCGGTGGGGGCCTTTAATGTCGAGGCACTCGATACCCTCAGCGGAATCCGCTCGTGGGATGAAACCCAACGCCGCATCCGGGCCGGCTGGGAGACACAGACCGTACCGCAGCCCGCCGAGGGTTGGGTATGGCGGCCGGCTACCAGGCTGTGGCATGGCCCCAGAGATAACAAGGAGCAATAACCATGCGGTATGCGACTATCGAAGGGATGCCGTTTGAAGCCTCCCGGGTGTGTTTGGGAGGCGGACCACTGGGCTCAGCCGTCAAGCAGCCCGAGGCCAACGCCCTGCTGGACGAGTTTGTGAGCTGCGGCGGCAATTGGGTCGATACCGCGCACGTATATGCCGCCTGGATCGAAGGCGGTTCGGGACTTTCCGAACGCTGCATCGCCGAGTGGCTCAGGTCGCGCGGAGTGCGCAAGCAGTTCATGGTAGCTACCAAGGGAGCTCATCCCGACCTGAAAACCATGCACATCCCGCGCATGCGTCCCGAAGACATCGCCCAGGATCTGGCTGAGAGCCTCGAGCGCCTGGGTAGCGATTATGCCGACCTGTATTATCTCCACCGCGACGACACCAACATCCCAGTCGGCGAGGTGATCAGCTGCCTCAACGAGCACCGCAGCGCCGGACGCATCCGTGCCTTTGGGGCATCCAACTGGACGGCGGCGCGCATGCGCGAAGCCAATGCATGGGCCAAAGCCAACGGCATGCACGGCTTTAGCGCTAGCTCAGTGGGCTGGAGCCTGGCACAGCCCAACCCGATCACCCCTGCCTATGCCGGCACGCTCAATATGGATGACGAGATGCTTCTCTACCACCGCGAGGGTTTTCCGGTGGCGGCTTATTCGTCGCAGGCGGCCGGATTTTTCAACAAAGTCACCCCCGTGGCATTAAAAGATGATAAGTTCCTCGCAAGCGGCCTGGCGCGCAACTATCTCAATGACACCAACCTGGCGCGCGCCGAAAAGGCCCGTCAGCTTGCCGAAAAGTACGGCTGCGACGCCAATGCGATCGGGGTAGCCTATCTGCTTAACCAGCCCTTCCCGAGCTTTGCGATCGCAGGCAGCCATACCCTCGAGCAGGTGCGCTCGAGCACGGCGGCAGCCGATATAATCCTCACCCCCGAGGAAGTCGCTTGGCTGGTGGAGGCCTAAATGGCCAGTATCACGACCGTCGCGCCGTCTGCCGTTAGCCAGCGTGTTACAAGCCTGCTTGCCAACCGTTATGCCCAATATCCGGCCCCCTATGGCGAGCATTTTCACGCTGCCTGGGTGGCTAACCGCGCTGAGGAACGCGAGGTGCGCCTGGCCAGGGCTATCGTGGCGCAGTGGCTGGGGGCGGCGCGCATTATCGAGCCTGACGAGCTGATCGTTGGGCGCCTAGAATCGCAGGCTATCGTCTGGTGGGATTTCAGCACCGGCGTGCATTTCAATCACGAGCTCTACTACCAACGCCTGGCCGCGGCAGATGATACCGAACGCGAGGCGCTACTGGCGCTCAAGGACGAGTGGCAGGGGCACACCACGGGTGACCTGATGGCGCGCGCCATCATGCCGCACGAGCTGCCCCTTATGTGCTACCACGGACCCTCGGCGCCGGGCTGCCCCTCCTCGCCCTTCCTGGTGCGCCTGGCCGAGGAGGGCACCGCGGGTCTGCGCCAAAGGGTGCTGGAATCGCGCGAGGCACATCTGTATCAGCCGGGCTGCGAACGGCCGGCCTGGTGGCAGGGCATGCTCGAGCTGCTGGATGGCATCGACGCCTTTGCCGCCGCCTACGCCGAAGACGCGCGCACTGCCTCCGCCGATGAGCCTGATCCTATCCGCCGGGCCGAACTGCTGGCGCTCAGCCAGCGCGAGGAGCGTGCCAGCCAACCCTCTGCCACCTTTGCCGAGGCGCTGCAGGCCTATTGGCTGGTCGCGCTCTTGCATCGGCCTGATTCGCCCGGCCGGTTTGACCAGGACTTGGCGCCCTGGCTCGAGCGCGACCTGGCGGCTGGGCGCATCACCATGGATGAGGCCCAGGAGCTGGTAGATTGCATTTGGATCAAGATGGCGCAGAACCGCTGCTGGAGCCTGACCCTTGGCGGCCAGACGCCGGAAGGCGACGACGCCACCAACGTGCTTACCTGGCTGTGCCTCAACAGCCTGGACAGGCTGCGCACCGATGCTCCCAACGTCGAGCTCAGGGTACATCGCGGCACACCGCCCGAGTTGTTGCGCGCCAGTTGCCAGCTGCTGGCCGAAGGCTTCTCGATGCCCGCCATCGTCAACGATGAGCCGGTGATCAATGCCATGCTGTTGCGCGGCATCAGCCTGGAGCATGCCCGCGACTATACCCTAGTGGGCTGCACCCAGGTGGTTTCGCGCGGACGCTGTTCGGGCGCCTATGAGGACCTGATCCTCAACGTGGTCAAGTGCCTCGAACTGGCCTTGCACGATGGCTATGACATCATCAGCGGCCAGCAGATGGGTCCGCACACCGGTGCGCCGCAGGATCTGACGAGCTACGCCGACCTCGAACGAGCCTGGAGCACACAGCTGACCTATGCTGTCGAGCAGCAGGTCGACGCCATTAACCGCCAGTTCGCGCTGGTAGGTGAGTATTATCCGGATCTGCTCAAATCGATGCTGATTGAGGGCTGCCTGGAGCAGGGCAAGGATCTGCGCCACGGAGGAGCGCTTTATACCGAAGACCTGGCGGATGTGCTGGGACTCACCAACGTGGCGATTCGCTGCTGGCGATCAAGCAGCTTGTGTACGAGCGCAAAATGATCAGCCTGAGCGCCCTGGTCGATGTGCTCGACCGCAACTGGGAAAGCGAAGCGGCGCTGCGCGAGGTGTTTCTCTGCGTGCCCAAATTCGGCAACGACAACACCGAGGCCGACGAGATGGTGGCTGGGCTGTACCGTCAGGTGAACCACCTCTTTATGGACCAGGCCAAGCTGTATGGCCGGCGCTGGGGCATCGATGTGATCGGCTGGACCGGCGCCGTCATCTGGGGGCAGCGCACAGCCGCTACTCCTGATGGCAGGCTGCGCGGCTCGTCGCTGTGCGATTCGATCGGCGCCAGCCAGGGACGTGACCGCAATGGCGTGACGGCTGCCCTGCTTTCGGCTGCCAAGTTGCCGCACAGCGCTTGTCACAGCATCCTGGCGCTCAACCTGCGCTTTGGCGATGATGTCTTTGGCGGTCCCGAAGCGCCTGACCAGATGCTGCAGCTGGTCAACAGCGGTATGGCACTCGGTCTGCAGCAGATGCAGATCAACGTAGTGAGCGCTGCTACCCTGCGCCAGGCGCAACACGAGCCCGAAGCTTTTAGCTCGCTGATGGTGCGCATCGGTGGTTTCAGCACCTATTTCAACTGGCTCTCGCGTGAGCATCAGGATGACATCATTGCCCGCACCGAGTATGGGCTCTAAGAGAGCCGCGAGCCGGCTGACCGCACTGTTGGCGGCATGCCTGTTGCTGCTGGCAATCGCGCGCCCAGCCACCGGTGCCGCGCCTCAGGCAGGTAGCACAGTTTGGCTGCCGTTGGTGCTGAACTATGACGGGATGGGCAAGCTCGTGTTTGCCAGTGATCGTTCGCCTGGATGCGGCTTGTGGACCATACGCGGCGACGGCAGTCGTCTGACGCGCATCGCCCTCTCGCAGTGCGGCGATCGCGACCCGGCTTGGTCGCCGGATGGCACCAAGATCGTTTTCGCGCGCGTCAACCCGGCGGATAACCATTACCACCTGTATATCCTTGATATGGCTGCCAACACCCTACGGCTGATCACCAGCGGTGATGCTGACGATTCAGAACCCGCCTGGTCACCGGATGGCAGCCGCATCGTGTTTACGCGCAGCTACAATAACGGCACCGAGCTCTGGCAGGTAGAGCGCAATGAATATCTAACGGTAGGTCGGCTTACCGATTCACCCTCAGACGAGCGCCAGGCGGCCTGGGCACCGCAAGGGGACGCCCTGGCCTACACCATGCTGGATGCATCGGTCGATCCGTTCTATCGCTCCGAAGATGTTGTCCTGTGCCAGCTCTCCAGCGGGACTCTCACCTATCTGGTAAACTCGAGCGCCATCGAACATCAGCCAGCCTGGTCACCGGATGGCCAGACGATCGCCTTCACGGGCAACGCGAGCGGTGTCATGCAGCTGTATGTGATCCGAGCCGATGACTCGGCGGACGCCGTGCAGCTCACCACGCTCACTCGTGATGCGCACGAGCCGGCCTGGGCGCCCGATAACAGCGCCCTGTACCTCAGTTACAGCATCGACAGCGAGGGTCATCGTAACCTGTACCGTTTCGATCTGTCTACCCGCGTCTTTCAACGCCTGACCAACGGCACCTGGGTGGATGCTGCCCCCGATGCGTGGCCCAAGGTCAGCCCATAATCTGCCAGGAGGACACATGCGCTCTCAAGTGGATTTTTCCTACGCCTTTGGCGCGCCGCACCGCGTGACGGTAGCCATGCCGGATTCCAGCCACAAGACCCTCGTGGATTGCACCCCCGACAAGCTGTGGCTGGGGTGGACCTATCAGGATTGCACCAGTTTCCCTCTGGGTGCGCTCATTACCCCGCGAACCGACTGGAAGGTCGACATCTGGCCCGAGGCGGATGGCCAGCGTCTGAAGGCTGTTAGCTGGCAGCGCATTGAGGGCGCTCTGCCGTCTGCTCAGCAGCTGTATCAAAGCGACCTTGGTGAGGTGCTCTTTGAGGTGGTAGGCGCCGAACAGGAAGCGCTCGTGCGGGTGCAGGTACGCAATACCAGCGCTGATCAGCATACCTACCAGGTGGTACTGGTGGGGGTGGGGCACCACAAGGTGCCGGCTACCTGGGATGAGCGCGTCCCGCCCGACCATATGATGTGCGCCTACAACGAACGCGCCGATCGCGTGATGGTGCTTATCGAGGGCGCTCAGCGCATGCCAATCCGCCGCGATGGCGTCGCCAAGACGCTTTGCCTGGAGTGGACCCTGGCACCCGGCGAAGAGGCTGAGGGCTGGATCGTACGACCTTACCAGGCCTATTGTGCCGATATGCCTGCCTGGCGCGGACGCGACTGGGCGGCCGATTTTACCGCAGCGCTGCAGGTCTGGCGCGACAAGCAGGCTGCGATGGCACAGGCGCACATCCCCGATAAGGGCGTGCGCGACGGCCTGTATGCCGGCTTGCTCGATTTCTATATCATGCGTGAGCCGGTAGCCGAGGGCTATATCGCCGGTATGCCCGGCACCGAAGGCTACCGAGCTGCCAACGCCGGCGAGCCCGGCATCGTTGCGATCGCGCTCGACCAGTTTAGCATGCACGACGATGCCGTGGTTCAGTTCGAAATGGAGCTCAATCAGCAGGGCGAGGATGGCAATTGGGCCGACCCGCATGGGTGGGGGCATACCTTTTGGGCCTGCGCAGGGTTCAAGTCGTGGATGATCCGCGAACACTATCTGATGACGCGCGACCCCGCCTTTCTTGAACGTTACTATCCCAGGATGCTCGCCAGCACGCGGTTTCAGGAGCGCTCGCGCGCTCGGACACGCGTTTTGCACGCAGATGGTACCAAGGACAGCACCTTTGGGCTGATGCCGCGAGGTTTTGGCGATTGCGGCTTGTGGGATGATGACGATATGATCGGCGTCTTTTTGCCGCATAACTTTTGGTCGCTCTTTGCGGATTATAACACTCTGGATGCGGCGCGCTGGTTGGGCCGCCCGGCCGAAGAAGTGGCTGAGATCGAGGCAATCGTGAACACCGCCCGTACTGACTTGATGTGTGCCCTGGAGGCGGGTGTCATTACCGAGAGCCCCGTGGATGGCTCTGAGAGCTACCGTTGGATCCCGGGAGTGGCCGGCAAGACATGCGGCAGCCGCTGGGGAGCATTGAACGCTGCCGTACCCTGCGGCATCTTGGCGCCCAATGACGAGCTGATCAGCGGGACGCTGCGGTATATCGAATCCAACATCAGCCCAGGTGGCCAACCAATCAAGACCGGCTGGCTGCAGGACGGCATGTGGGTGGCGATCACGCTGGATAACGTGGCAGAAACCCACCTGGCACGCGGTAACGGTGAGGCAGCCACACGTTACCTCTACTCGACCCTCAACCATGCCACGCCATTTTACTCGTGGTGTGAAGAGCGCGGTCCTGAGCCCGGCACCATGTCACAGACCGGCGACCGACAACACCTATGGACTCCGGTGGCCGTCGTACGGGCCACGCGCGACATGCTCGTTCTGGAGCGCGGCGAAGGTCTCGAGCTGGGGCTGGGAATCGCCCCCGAATGGCTGGAAAGCGGCGAGTTGGTCGGCATCAGCAACGCCAGCTGCCATTATGGCACCCTCAGTTACTCCATCCAACAGCATGACCATGCCAGGCGCATCGATGTGCAACTAACGTTGGAAGGTGCGAATCCGCCAGCATTTATCCGGCTGCATCTGCCCACCTCTGTCAGCTTAGCAATCAGCCAGACTGATATGACGATCGAGGGCAACTGCCTGGTATGGCGCAACCCTTCGGCGTGTTTCGCAAGCCGGGTGCAGGTCACCACTGCCTGAGACAAGCGTATTTTTATTATTGTTAAAGGACTTGATATACTAGGTATATCATTCGGAGATTATTGATAATGTTTACCAGAGTGTTAGGCAGAACAGGGGCAGAGCTTTCCGTAGTGGGCTTTGGCGGTATTATCTGCATGAATGCCACGTCCGAAGAGTGCGACCGTAATATCGGTATGGCCATTGAGCGCGGTATCAACTACTTTGATGTGGCGCCCTCATATGGCAACGCCGAAGTGATGATGGGTCCCGCCCTTGAGCCGTACCGCAAGAACATTTTTCTGGCCTGCAAGACGGGCAGGCGTGACAAGGAAGGTGCCTGGGAGGAACTGCAGACCTCGCTCCTGCGGCTGCGCACCGATTATTTCGACCTGTATCAGCTGCACGGCATGACGAACCTCGAAGAGGTCGATACTATCTTTGCTCCTGGTGGCGCAATGGAGACCTTGATCGAGGCGCGTCGGCAGGGATTGGTGCGTTGGCTGGGCTTTTCGGCGCACTCAGACGAGGCTGCTATTGCGCTGATGAACCGCTTTAACTTTGATACGATCCTCTTCCCCTGGAACTGGGTCACCTGGAATAAGGGTAACTTTGGCAAGGATACACTCGCTACTGCCCGAGCCAAGGGTTTGGGCCGCCTGGCCCTCAAGGCGCTTGCCAAGCGCAAGTGGGCTGAAGGCGAGGAGCGTAAATGGTCCAAGACCTGGTATTCGCCAGTGGATACCAAAGAAGAGGCCGCTCTGGGCTTGCGCTTTACCCTGAGCAAGCCGATTACCGCTATCACCAGCCCCGGCCATGCCGAATTCCTGTGGTGGGCGTGCGACGCAGCGGATAATTTCAAGCCGCTCAGCGCCGAAGAAGAAGCCATGTTGGCTAAAAAGGCAGAGTCGCTTGACCCGATCTTTGTCTCCGAACATCACTAGTCCCTGATCTGGTCACCTGCGGGGGGAGTGCGAGCTCCCCCGTTTTTTATACTCGTGCCATAGATTTCCACACTGCTTATCCACAGATGTTTGTCAAGGCCCCTCTTTGTACAAAGACACTACAAATATAGTTGTCTATTTTGCGTTTTGGGCTAGGCTTATTCCACAGCACTTATCCACAGGTGCTTGGTCTGCGGTCCAAGCTAACCATATTTTGTACAGTTGCACTGTTGCGCTTGCCATAAATTATCGTAGTGCTGTCCACACGTATTATCCACAGGAAATTGTCTTGATAGAATGCCCTGACAAAATTGCAACAAATAATGACTGATCGAATTAGTTTGTCATTTTGTCTCGATTCACTATTGACAAAACTTGGACTATGCGTTATAATGGTTCTCGCTCCCTAGGCTGGGACGTGGATTTGGGGACGTCATGTATCCGGGGGATTAGAGTGAACGCGCGCCGGCATAGTCGCCTGCACTTGATCGTCTTTGTGTTGCTTGCAACAGCAAGTGCAGTTTTACTATTACTGAACAACCAGAACTCTCGTGCAGCGAAACCCGCTGCGGTGCACACTGCTTACTTGCCGATCGTAGCCAGATCGCTGCAGGGTTCAGATACCGACCTCTTTATCGACCACGTCGAAGTAGTTCAGGGTATCCAGTCACCCGATAACACCGTTAACCTGGTGGCAGATCGCACCACCATGGTGCGCGTCTTTGTCAGTTCTAACCTAACCACAAATATCAACAATGTGACCGTCAGGCTGACAGCATCGTTGGATGGGGTGCCTCTGGTAGGTTCGATCACCAGCGCACCTCAGACCGTGGGTGCCTCCACAGAGCGTCTGCAGCTGCGCGGGACTTTTAACTTTGTTCTGCCAAGCAACTGGCTGGCTGCAGGAGAGCTCGAGGTAACCGCGACAGTTGATCCAGACGATGTTATCTATGAGCAGATCGAGGGCAACAATACGGTTGTCACCGCCGCCGAGTTGCTGGATGTGCCGGCGCTGGATCTAAAGATCGTGCCGATCCGCTACTATGACACCTATAAGGGCCTTTGGTATAACGCTCCTGGCGACGATATCAGCGACTATATCAAGCGTATCTTCCCGATTTCGAATGTGCAAGTCACCTTGGCACCTGCCCAAGACTTTGTCGGGGAGCTCAGCCATCCGGATTTCAACACCAGCTACAACAGCTGGCTCAGGTTCTTGGAGATGATCGACAGCTTGCGGGTACTTGAGAATGCGCCCGAAGGTCGTGTTTATTATGGTTATGCCCCCACCCAGAATACCATGTATGACCGCTGGTATTTGGGCGGTATAGCCGGGTTGGGCTACGTTGGCTGGCGTGACTCTGTGGGCTTACAGCTGCACCCGAACGTCTGGGGCGCAAATGTCTCGGCGCTGGTGGCTGCCCACGAGATCGGCCACAACCTCGGTCTGCGGCATGCTCCGGGATGCGGTGCGACTTCGGTCGACCCTTACTGGCCGACACCGAATGACGGCCGCATCGGTGAGGTGGGCATTGACCTTGAAATCATGGAAGTCAAAGACCCCCTTGAAAACTATGACTTGATGAGCTATTGCGGGCCGCGTTGGATCTCGCCCTATTCCTATTCCAAGCTGCTCGATAGCCAAGCTTCAATAGCTAGTGTTGGTGCGGACATCCAGGCAGCGCCCGTCGAGAGCCTGTTTGTACGTGCTGCTATCGATATGCAGGCTGATACGGCGACGCTCTCACCGGTTTATCATATCGAGGCTGCTCCACTGGGTATTGACCCGCGCAGCGATTATTGGATCGCCCTGGTGGACGCTGATGGTATCGAGCTCTCGCGCACGCCGGTGGTCGTGCGCGAGGCCAGCGCGGTTTCCCTGAGTGCCTTTTCGATAGTAGTTGTCATTCCTGCGCCTGAAGCCGCTGTTGCCAGTGTGGTGATCGGCCATGGCGAGCAGGTGATCGGCCAGCGTGTGCTAACTCAGATAGACGCCCAACCAGTGTCCAACGACGTGCGTCTCTCTGGCTCTCTCCTGCACTGGCAAAACAACGGCTTGCCTGCTACGGTGCGTTACACAGCCGATGGGGGGGCTACTTGGGAAGTGCTGGCAGTTGATACCCTCAAAACCTCGCTGATGGTCGACCTCACGTCACTCACTCCAGGCGGTTACTTTGAGATCACCCTGGCGGATAGCAGTCTGCCGCTAATCTACCAGGTGCACGCTGGTGCACGCTGAGTAACCACTCCCGCCGCCGACTGCGAGTTTTATACCAGCTTCAGCATCTTCCCAGAATAAGCCCGCGTATCACATAATAAGCGTCTGCCTAGCGAACTGCATAATAGCCTCAGTCTCGGCAGACAGCTCTGCCTGATTCAGGTCTACCGTGTGTGCAGCGATAGGTCCGCAGCGCTGAGGGTGCCGCCCTCGACAAACACACCCAGCGCGCCCTCGCGATGGTCGTACATGCGTGCGCTCAGGGCGATCTCGTTGTTGACATAAACTTCAGCGATAGTGCCCTCGCACACCACCTGCAGTGTGATCGGGAGCCCGGCGCCAACTTGCAGCGGGCGCTCCAGGCCTGTCTGGTGCGGCGCATCACCGGGGCGCGGCCAGGTATCCCACACCAGGCGCTGCTGACCGGGCTCGATGCGCACATAGTAGCCAGTCTCAGCATCAGCGCTGGCGCGCAGCATGACGCCTAGGTTGTGGGTGCCCTCGCTAAAGGAGAACTGTGCGCTAAAGAGACAACTTTCGGGCATATTACCCAGCATGGCGCAGGCCCACTCCTGCGGAGACGCTTTAACCACCAGCTCACGCGCGTTTTGCTGTACCTGTCCGGCGACGGGCACTACCTGGAGGGGGTGCTCTTGGATGAACTGAGCTACGATTTGCTGTGGGCAGCTGGCTGCCAGGGTGCCGTCGTCGCGCTGGCTGAGGGCATGCACCGCCAGGTTTCCGCCCCAGTTCCAAGGGCTCTGGTCAGTCTCAGGCGTGCGGGTGGGGTTCCAGCCAAACAAGTAGCGTTCCGCGGGGCTTGCGGCTGTTTTGGCAGCATAAAAGGCGCGCCCATCAAAGGCGTCGTCATCCGGCGTGATCCAGGGGCCCGCCAGACTGCGCGCCATCCGGTAGCGTGTCAGCAGTTTCTGCGAGTATTCCGAAAAGACCAGATACCACCAATCGCCAATGCGGAACAGATCGGGGCATTCGTGGGTGTGATACAACCCCGGCGCATAGAATGGTTCGGGTGCCACTTGCCAGTGCACCAGGTCGGTGCTGGTGGCCAGGGCGGTGCAGCCGCGCCGGCGAGGGATGCCGCTGCTCTGCCGGGCACAGATCAGCATCCAGTATTCACGCGCAGAATCGTTCCAAAACACAAAGGGGTCACGCCAGTCGTTGGGCTCGTACAGCTCTGGCGGGGCATAAAAGGTATCCGCGGGCACCTTTTGCCAGCTGAGCAGGTCATCCGAGACGGCGTGCATAATCGCCTGATGCGGTAGACCGCGCGATTGTACGGCCGGGTTGTGTCCGGTATAAAAGATGTGATAGCGTCTCTCACCCTCGATCACAGAGCCGGTGAATACCCAACGCTCCTGTTCATCTTCGGCGCCCCGCGCGAGCATCTCGCCGCGATCCTCGAAATGCACGAAATCGGTGGTCGTCACCAGATACCAGGGCGTGCCCGAGCCATGCCCCTCGGCGTCGCGCCAATCCAGCAGATAATAAAGGTAAAAGGTGCCATCTTTATAAAAGGGGATATAATCGCCCGACCAGGCGCCTTCCGGCTTAAAAAAGAGCGGTTGCATGCGGTTGACCTCCCAGGGTTTTGTATAGATGGATAATCGTTCAAGCTGGTATATAATGCAACCGAACTGATGCATAAAGGAGCAGGATGCGGGCAAACACCGATTGGTTCCAACAGGCTGGGTGGGGCGTCTTTTTCCACTATCTCACCAGCCATACCACCTCGTCAGAAGACTGGAATAAACGTGTGGGTGGCTTTGACACAGTGCTCTTTGCCGACCAGCTCGCCCAGGTGCAGGCGCCTTATTGCTTCTTTACCATTGGGCAGAACTCGGGGCATTACTGCGCTCCTAACCGCGTATATGACGGCTTTGTCGGGCGGGAGCCCTCTCTGTGCTCGCGGCGCGACCTGATCGCCGACTTGTATGATGCCCTGCACGCGCGCGGCATCGAGTTGCTGGTTTACTTGCCCAGCGGCGCCGCCACGATGGACAAACTCGCCATGGAAAGGCTCGAGTGGCGCTGGGGGCTCGACCAGCCCTGGGAGGTAGGCGGAGGCAAACCAACCGGCGAACGCTTGGAGGCTTTTCAGCGCCGTTGGGAGGCTGTGATCGCCGAGTGGTCGCGTACGTGGGGAAACAAGGTGCGCGGCTGGTGGTTCGACGGTTGCTATTTTGCCGATGCGATGTATCGTCATCCCGAGGCGCCCAACTTTGCCAGTTTTGCGGCCGCCGCCAAAGCCGGCAATTTGAAGAGCCTGGTAGCGTTCAACCCGGGCGTCTTTACGCCGGTCTTTTCGCTCAGCGAGGCCGAAGATTACACCGCCGGAGAGATCGCCGAGGCCTTCCCGACCTGCCCGGGGCGTTGGGTGGACGGCGCCCAGTATCAGGTGCTCTCTTACCTGGGCGAGCGCTGGTCGGGAGGCCAGCCTCGCCTGACGGATGAACTCGCCGCTGCCTACACGGTTTACCTGATACAACGGGGCGGGGTGATGACTTGGGATCTGCCTGTAGCCGATGATGGCGCCATCGCACCAGCCTACATGCGCCAGCTTACTGCAATCAATCGCGCTGTCCAGGCGCGCTAAATCACAATACACCGTTCAGGAGGCACGATATGGCATATGCGGGGCGTTGGTATGGCGATGGGGTGGCTTTTGGCATGCACTATGATCTGCATGCCAACGCCAAGGATACCGACCTGGGCGCGCACGTGCGCATTGAAGAACTCTTGCCCGACCTGGGCCTGATGGCTCCGCAGTGGATCCAGACCGACATGAAGGGTGGGCCCGGCATGACCAGCTGGTTCTCAACCACGCCCACTGCCACTGTCAGTCCGGGTGTGGTGCAGGATGCCCTGCACGGCTGGGCGGCTGCAGCGCGCAAGCTGGGCGTTCCCATTCACGGGCATTATGCCGGGCTGGATGACGAAGCTGCCTGGGAAAAGTACCCTGCCTGGCGCCTGGTGCCCAACCCCGCCGGCAAGAGCACCGGTCGGCCGCACATCTGCCCGCGCAGCGAGTATGTCGACAAACTGATGGTGCCGCAGCTGATCGAGGCTGTCGAGCGCTATGGCCTGAACGGCTTTTGGGTGGATGGCGAAGTGGCGGGCTATATGTTTTGCTACTGCCCGCGCTGCCGCGACGCCTTTCGCCAGCAAACCGGCTTACAGGAGCCACCGACCGATATCGAGGATCCGCAGTGGCTCAAGTGGGTGGCTTTCCAGCGCCAGACCTTTGTAGAGTTCGTGACCCATTATATCGAAGCGGTGCACGAGCGCTGTCCGCAGGCGCTGATCTGCGACAACTATCTCTATACCTATCGCATGCCCGGCGAGCCGGTGGCACCCAGCGACTGGATTTCGGGCGATGTCTGGATGAGCCTCGACGAGGTGCGCATCGAGGCACGCTTTATGGCCACCCGACAGCGTCCCTGGGATGTAATGGGCTGGGCATTCGACAAGCCGCACGGCGCAGATCGCGCCAGTGAGCGCGTTCCCTGGGAGGTCAAGTCGGTAGCCAGGCTGCAGCAGGAAGCCGCTGTGTGCCTGAGCCTGGGCGGTAACTTTCAGATCTATGAGACCACCAACCTGCGCGATGGCCGCCTGGTCAACTGGCGCATGGAGCGCTTTGGCAAAGTAGGCGACTTTTTTCGTGAGCGTCAGGAGCTGTGTATCGGCAGTACTGCCTTTCCACAGGTGGTGGTGTTGAATTCAGAGCAGCACGTCTATAGCCAAAAGGTCGATAACCTCTTCTGGGCTTACGACCTGGATGCCATCCACGGGGCAGTCTATGGTCTGAGCGAAAACAGCCTGAGTGTCGAGCTGATGGATGAGTGGGCCCTCAAGCCCGTCCTGGAGCGTTACCCTCTGGTGGTAGCACCTGAACAGGACAACATGTCCGATTCGATGGTGACTGAGCTCAAGGGCTATGTAGAAAATGGCGGCAACCTGCTGCTCTCGGGAGCGGCTGCCTACGAGCGTTTTGGAGAGGCGTTCCTGGGCGCCACCTCGACAGGGATTGAAGAAGACGCGGTGTTCTATATTCGATCCGGCGACGGTTCGACGCCGGTGTATAGCAAGGTGTGGCGTAAACTCGCGCCTACAACTGCCGAAGGCCTCAGTGCTGTCGGGCGCACACCGCTCACGAACGCTGAGATGACCGATTTTCCGCCGGTTGTGATCAACAAGGTAGGTAAGGGCAAGGTCGCCTATATCCCATGCGACCTGTTCAAAGCCTTTGAGTTAACGCGCTATCAGATGATTCGTGTGTTTATTGGTGCAGTTGTGCGCGCGCTGAAGCCGCCGATCGCCATCAATGTGGTAGCACCTCCCAAAGTGGATGTGACGCAACGGTTAAAAGATAACAAGGTTTTGGTGCACCTGTTGAATCGCCAGGAAGGTTACATCAGTCCGGCGAATCCGGACGGCAACCCGACCCCAGCCGGTCCGGTGGTGATATCGGCGATTATGCCCAACAAACCGAGCGCGGTGCAGGTGCTCTTTGTCGAAGGCACTACCAGCTATACGGTGAACGATACCGAGGACGGCACTGGAACGGTGGTGCGGCTGGTGGTACCCGAGGTGCCCGTGCACTGTACAGCGGTGTTAACTTTTTAGAGGGATCAGAATGCCGCCATCTGGCAAGCTGGTTTATTCGAGCGATACAGGCCGCCTGGATGGCGTATGCCCGCGCTGCCGCAAAGAACCATGCGCCTGCCAGGATCAGGGAGCAACGCCCGCGCCTCAGCGCGCGGTACGAGTTGAACGCAGCCGGCGCGGACGGAGCGGCAAGACTGTCACGCTGGTGAGCGGCATCCATCTGCCTGCCGCAGAGCTGAGTGTGCTCGCCGCGACTTGCGCAAAAACTGCGCCACTGGAGGCATACCCCCAGAAGGGGTTGTCGAGTTGCAGGGCGACCAGCGTGAGGCGGTTACCGAGTTTCTGCGCGCCGGGGGTTACCGGGTGGTGCTGGCGGGGCGGGTAAACAGTCGACATTTGAAGCTTTATGCGAGCCGGGCAGGCCAAACTACCCGGCTCTGTTTTAGGCGCTTGCAAAAGCGTGCTTGCCTCGGCTAGAATATGCCTCAGCACATCAAGGCCGTCAGATCGGCAGGGAGAAAACCGCATGCCAGATAAACCCACCACCTGGGAGTTAGCCATCGCCAATGCTGCGCATGAAGGAGCGATGCGTATCATCATCCAGGACGCACCCGGCAACGCAGATGCGTTACAGATGGATGTCGTGCTGGATGCTCCGTATGAAGCCCTGCAGTCACGCATCTGGCCGGTAGAGGCTGGACGTGCCTATGCCCTGCACGCCATGGTCAAGACAGCCCTCGACCGCGCCTATGGCCAGCTCAGGCTGCACTGGCTGGCGGTAGATGGCAGCGATCTGGGTGATGTTCGGAGCGAACTGGCCTTTTGTGACCACGACTATGCCCCGATGACGATTTGGGGCGTGGCACCCGCAGGCGCTGTGATAGCCAAAGCCGGTATGTATTTACAGGCGGTAGGCCAGATGGGACGCGTCGGTGCGGGCGGATCGCTGTGGCTCAGCCCAGCCAGTATTAACCCCAGCCTGCTGCTGGAAGCCAAGCCCGCTGCTCCCGGGGCGCTGTTCAATGCGCTCAAACCGACGGAATACGCTATCACGGTCAGCGGGGCGCCCAGCGACCTGGCGGCCATCGAGTTGAGCTACCGCCTGGAAGATTTCGACCGCGAGGTGGTGCATAGTGGTGTATTGGATGTGAACCTCAAGCAGGGTCAGGCCAAGGTCTATCTGCGCCTGCCAGCCCTGCCTATGGGCTACTATGAACTCGATCTGCGCGCGAATGCCCCGGGGCTGGAAGAAGCGCGTCAGCGTCTTTCGCTGGGCAGCGTCACACCGCTCGATTTCGAACCGCCGGAACACTACGCCATCGCCATCGATGCCGGCCTGTCATGGCCGACGGGCGGTGACTCCAGCAAGCGCGACGTACTGGCTACCGACGGGCGCTTCGCCACCCAGGCCGCATCCAGCTACCGCCTGGGCTTGCGTACCCTGCGCGATCGTCTGAGCTGGGGAGACGTCAACCCGCAGCCGGGGGTCTTTGACTGGGGCAGGTATGGCCGGGCTGCGCGCATCCAGCACGAAAATGGCCTGGAGGTTTACCAGGTTTTTCACGATACGCCACTCTGGGCGCTGGCCAGCTCATTGAACCCCACGCCGAATCGCTCCCTGCCGCCCTGGGATCTGCGCACGATGTATGATCTGGGTGCTCGCCTGGCGGTGGATCAGGGGCGCTACATCCGTTACTTTGAGGTTTGGAACGAACCGGATGGCGGCTTTTTCTCCGGCCACCCGTGGGATATAGCGGCGCTCACCAAGGCCTGTGCGCTCGGTATCCGCGATGTTGATCCCACGATCGGCATCCTTTCGGCATCGCGCTGTACCGGTACCGAGTTCTGGGAAAAGTGGTTGGCCAACGGCGCGGGCGCCTATGTCGATATCTTTAACCAGCACTCTTACGGCAAGCCCGAAGATCAGTTCGCGCTCCACCAGGAAGACCGCGATATACTGGCCAGGTATGGCCTCGAGCTGCCGATCTGGATGACCGAGATGGGCATGCGCGGTAGCCCAACGCCAGATGGTTCGTACCGCCTGGCGGAAGAGATCCAGGTTTCCTATATCCTGCGCTGCTATGCCTGCGGGTTGGCCAGCGGGTTGGATCGCTTCTTTTTCTTTTACCAGCAGGAATTCCTCGAGTATGGCATGCACCTGTGGGGCGTGCAGCGCGATGATCTCACGCCCAAACCCTCCTTTATCGCGTTAGGGGCGCTCATCCGCCAGGTGGGTGAGGCCAAGGTGGTGGGGTATCTGCAGGAGGATGATTCCTACTGCATAGTCTTTGAGCGCCAGCCGGGCGATTTCGTGGGGGTGGCGTGGTCCAACACCAACTCACTGGTCGAAACGGGCTGGGCGGCGACATTACCGGTGCTCGAACCGGGGCAAGATTGGTCCACCGCGGATGGATCGTTCACGCTGCCACTGTGCAAGGGCGCCTATCTGGTGGATAGCATCGGCCGCAAGTTGCGCGAACTGGAGGGCGACTCGTTTGAGTTAAAGCTCTCGCTGAAACCGGTCTTTGTGCGCGGATTGGACATCAGCCGCATGCAGCTACGCGAGGTGCCGCCGACACCGCATTTCGCACCTTCGCACGAGGGCTTTGGTGAACGGCAGCACGTCTTTATGCAGGCCGTTACGCGCCCCAGCCAGCCGCGCCTGGCGCATGATGATGCACAAAAGCAGAAAAATGTGCTGTATATCCAGGAAGGTGCGGCAGAAGAACTGGCGTTGGTTGTGCACAACTACAGCCAGCAGGATGTGCGTACGAGCGTGCGCCTGACGTTGCCGCAAGGTTGGGAACTGGTGAGTATGGATCCCACGGATGTGGCGGTGGCAGCCGGCAAGGCGGTCTCGATCCGTGCCTCCTTTGTTCCGCGGCAGGTCGCGGCGGGTGTGGAATATTGCGTGAGCGCAGTCATGCTGCTGGGCGGTGCGCCTCAAGATCAGGTGGCGGTGTACTACTATAAGGGCGTTGTGGGAGAGTGACCCTCCTAGTCCGCAGCTCTACATAACAACAGGCGCCGATTTTCACACCGGCGCCTGTTGTGCTACCCGAGCATCGTGCCCAGGGCGGATACCAGGTTGGCGAGGGCGTGCAGCAGC
>JAAYDC010000025.1 GCA_012729455.1 Chloroflexota bacterium
CAGCGTCTCTTTTAGGCGCCGCGCTTTCGCTCAGTCGTAGCGGCCGTATGTCTCGCACACCTCAACCAGCTTGCGCAGGTTCTCGAGCGGGGTGTCGCGCCCGCACTGGTCGCCGGTTGAGAGGATGAACCCGCCCCCCGCACCGGCATCGTCGATCGCCTGTTTGGCGGCTTGCTCGACCTCTTTCACCGTCCCACGCAGCATCACATCAGTGGTGTGCAGGTTACCCATCAGCGCCAGCCGGTCGCCATAGAGCTGCTTGATCTCGGAAAGGTTGCAGTCGCCCATCGGCGGAGGCTCGAGCGGGTTGATGCAATCCAACTCGGTCTCTTCGGCGCACATCTTGACCAGGTCTTTTTCCAGCCCGCAGCTGTGCAGGATGGTGAGCACTCCCGCCTGGCGCGCCATGCGGGACAGCTTTTTGAGAGTCGGCAGCGAAAGCTGGCGCGCAAGCGCCGGTGACTGCAGCGTGATCGCCCCCGAGGCGCCGATCAGGATAAAATCGGGCTTGAGTTCTAGCTGCATCTCCATCATCTTGACCTGACGCGCGTCATCCATCTGGCGCAGCTCTTCGATCAGGTCTGGTTCGTCGTAGTAGAGATAGGTCAGCGCCATGGCAGTGCCTTCGGCCAGGCCAAACCACCCCTGAAAACCCGGCATGCCGACCGCCATCCCAAAGGCGCCCGATTCTCCCAGTTCACGGCGCTGGATTTCGCAGATCGAGGCATCATAGCCGGTAGGAACCTGCATCAGGTAGCGCAGCTTGGCCCAGTCGGTCTTGAAATCCTTGATCGGTTTGATGGTGACGGTGGGTGGATCAGCGATGTAATAGGTCACCTGTTGAGTGAGGTCACCGGCAGGGGTGCCGATGCGCGAATCGATCACCAGGCGTTCGTTGCTCCAGTGATAGGCGAGCTGCTCGTGCTCGAGGTCGATATCGTACGTAAAGCGCGGCGAGCCATTGAAAAACCAGCCGTCGAGGCCCAGCTCATTGACGGCATTGATATAGGCGCGCCACAAGGGCGGTGCCTGGTAATAATAAATATCCCAAAAGGGCCTGCCCGTCAGCCGGGCGGGGACCATATTGGAGATATCGGGTGTGCAGGGGACGCGATCCGGGATACCCCGCTGCATGGCGACGATAAAACGTTCGCGCGAAGTCATTTTAGCCATAGGGACTCCAAGTCTAACCAGCTGAATTATCCGGCAGCGGCTCAAGCACCTGTTGCAGAGCATGACTGGCGTTTGGCGCGCTGATTGGGAAAAGTATAGCTTGTCCGCAACGGTTGGCAAACCTCGAACTGCGCCAGGGTTGACGGGTGCCGGGTGCGGTGGTAGAAGAAAGTATCATCGTGGACGAGGAGCGAGATGAAACGAGCATTGATTGTCCAGGGCGGATGGCAGGGACACGAGCCCAAGCCGGTGGCAGATATCCTGGCAGGTGCGCTGCGCAAGGAGGGCTTTGAGGTAACGGTCTCGGATACGCTGGACGCCTTTTTAGATGGCGAGGCGCTTAAAGCGCTTGGTCTAATCGTCCCCGAATGGACGATGGGCACCATCACGAGCGCCCAACTCAACCCGCTGCTTGAGGCGGTTAAAAGCGGTGTTGGCATTGCCGGGCTGCACGGCGGTATGGGCGACGCCTTTCGCAACGAGACCGAGTTTCAGTACATGGTCGGTGGACAGTGGGTGGCGCATCCTGGCAACGACGGCGTGCGCTACATGGTGAACGTGGTCAAACCCTTTGACCCAATCATGCAGGGCATTACCGATTTCGAGGTGTGCTCTGAGCAATACTATATGCACGTCGACCCGGTCATCGAGGTGCTTGCGACCACCAACTTTGGCGAAACGGTCATGCCGGTAGTCTGGAAAAAGCACTATGGCAAAGGGCGCGTTTTTTACTGCTCGCTGGGGCATGTTGCACAGGTATTTGAGCAGGATCCGCAGATCATCACCATTATGACGCGCGGAATGCTCTGGGCAGCCGAAGGCAAGGCGTCAGCCCAATAAAGACAGTCCCCAGTTACAGCGCCACACGAGGTAGCCGGCAAAGGCCGCCAACAAGATCCCCAGCACCAGCCAGTCGCTCGGGCGCATGCAAAGCGGCTGCCAGTCGCTGCGGCGGTGGTGTGAACCGAATCCGCGCGAGGCCAGGCTGCGGCTGAGCGCCTCGGCTGAACGCAGCGAGGCGATCACCATCGCCACCGCAATCGGGATCAGCGCCCGCAGACGTACCAGCAGCGCGCCCCGGTCGAGCTCAAGGGCGCGCGCCTTTTGGGCGTCGCTGATGCGCCGGTAGGTATCAGCCAAGGCTGGCAGCTGGCTAAGCGCCATCGCCAGCGTCATGCCCCAGCTGTAGGGCAGCCCCAGCCCTACCAGGCTGCGCGTGGTGGCCGACTGGCTGGTAGTGATGAGCCATACCAGCACCACCCCCGCCAGTGCCCCGATGCGTAAAGCCAGCGTCACACCTAACAACAGACTGGCTGCGGAAAGGTGCACAGGCCCCAATGCCAGCCATGCCTCGCCGGGCAGAGGGGTTAGCAGCGCGGTAAAGAGCGCGATCATGGCCATTACACCCCACAATAGCCTGAGCGAGCGCCACACTGTAGCAAGGATACCGGCACTGGCGGCAACCAGCAGGATCAGCCCCAGCGCTGCCAGGGTGAACCACAGGTTGCGCTGTGTCAGGATCACCACCGAGGCCAGCAGCGCGGTAACCAGCTTGACGCGTGCATCCATACGGTGCAGCCACGACCCGCCGGCCTGATATAAGTCAAAGACGGCGCTCATTGGGTACCCCCACGCAGCTGCGTCACAGCAGCTGAGAACTCGGCGTTGGTGAGTACATCGCCGGGCATACCAAGGTCAGTCAGAGCGCGCGCCAGACGAATGAGGGGCGGAGCCATCAGGCCGGCTTCCGCCAGCAGCGCGTTATCGGAAAAGATGCTGCGGGTGGCATCATCGCGCAGCAATCTGCCCCTGCACATCACCAGGCAGCGCTGACAGTGCTCGGCAGCCAGGGCCATGTCATGGGTAACAAGGATGATGGTATGCCCCGAGCTTGCCAAGGAGAGCACCTGAGCGAGCAGCGCGCTGGCGCTGCGGGCATCCAGCCCGGCGGTGGGCTCGTCCAGCACCAGCACGGGCGGCCGCATCACCAGGATACTCGCCAGCGCCACCAGACGGCGTTGGCCATATCCCAGCATGGCTGGCGGGGTATCCGCCCAGCGTTCGATCCCCATCTGCTCTAGCATCGCCTCGCTGCGGCGAACGATCTCGTCCGGCTTAAATCCAAGGTTGCGCAGCCCAAAGGCCAGTTCCTCACGGCAGCTGCCGGCAAAGAGCTGGTCGTCAGGATTCTGAAATACCAACCCAACCTTGCGGGCCAATTCGGCGGTGGTGCGCGTGCGGGAATCCTGCCCGTCGACCCAGACCGTACCGCTGGTAGGCCTGAGCAGGCCATTGAGATGCTTGACGAGGGTGGTCTTGCCGGCGCCGTTGTGCCCGATGATGCCGACGATGCTGCCGGGCCATATCTCGGCCGTTACCGCCTCGATAGCCGGCACCTGCGGCTCGTAGGCATGGCTGAGCGCCTCCAGGCGGATGACCGGCTCAGGCATGCAGACCCCCACGCAGGTCACGTTCGGCTTGAGCAACGTCCAGCCAGTCGGCCGGCTGCAGCGCCGGCAGTTGTTTGCGCAGTTGCCAGGCCAGTTGCACCAGCGTCGGTGCGGAAAATGTCGACCACAGCGCGGGATCACTCAGCAGTTCGCGCGGTTCGCCCTGGGCTAGCAGCCTGCCGCTCTCGATGAGGATCAGCCGGTTAGCCAAGGCGAGTTCCTGATCCAGCTTGTTGACGGTCATCAGCACGGTGGTGCCCTGCTGGCGGTTGATATCCCGCAACAGCTGCAGGAGCGCCTCCCGGCCAGCCGGATCGAGGCTGGTCAGAGCTTCATCCAGGATCAGCACCCTCGGCCGTCGGGCCAGCGCACAGGCGATCGTCAGCCTGGCCTTTTGTCCGCCTGAAAGCTGTGCAGGCGGCACGTGCCAGTGGTCGTGTAAGCCCACGGCATCCAGTACCCAGCTGGTGCGGTCGCTGATCTCTTGGCGATCGAGACCGAGGTTCTCCAACCCAAAGGCCACCTCTTCGGCCGCCGAGGCGCTCAGCAGCTGGCTATCGGCATCTTGATATACCATGCCGACCACATCTGCCAGGTCAGCCGGGGCGATCTGGCTGGTATCGGTACCGTCAATGCGCACCTCGCCGCTGAGATCACCGCCTACCAGATGTGGAATCATGCCATTCAATGTCAGGCACAGTGTGGTCTTGCCGGAGCCTGTGGCGCCCGCCAGCACCGCGATTTGTCCGGCTTCGATCGTGAGGTCTATCTCCTGCAAGGCAGGGGGCTGCAAATCCAGTGCCTGCGGGTAACGGTAAGAGAGCCCGCGCACCTCAATGATCGCCATGGTGAGTGCCCGCGCTCAGCCGCGTTTGTGGCGAAAGGCGCTGATGGCCGGATAGGCGCGCCGCACTGCGTAAACCAGCGGGATGCCCACCAGGGCGCCGGCCAGATTCTGAGCCAGGTTAAAAGGCACCTCCAGCCAGGCGTTAGCCCAGCTGGTAAAAAAGAGTCCCTCACCGAGCAGGTAGGTGCCCACCATCAGGAGTGTGCCGACCAGGCAGCCGGCCAACATGGCCAGCATGGTGCCGCGCCGGCTGATCCAGCCGGCTGCCAGCCCCTGCAAACCGTGCGCCAGCAGCGAAAGCGGCGCAAACTGGCCGTAACCGCCCAACAGGTCGGCAATCGCAGCGCCAACCCCGCCCGCAAGACCGCCCACCAGCGGACCAAAACTAAAGCCCGAAAAATAAGTGGCCACGTCTGAAAAGTTGATATAGCCCTGCGTGGCAGGAATGGGGATGCGCACCAGCAGGGTAAACACGGTGGTCAGGGCGATCAGCATCGCTACCAAGGTATAACGCAACGGATTACGGGTGGGCTGAGGCGAGGGTCTCATGGGTTGCGCTCCTCTTCCTGCTTGGCCTGATCCCACCAGGCATCCATGGTCTCCAGCGTGCAATCTTCCAGCGCCACGCCCTGTTGATGGGCACAGCGCTCGAGGTAGGCAAAGCGCCGCGCAAAGCGCTGGTTGGTCTCACGCAGGGCCGATTCGGGGTCGAGTTCGTACCAGCGTGCCAGGTTCACCAGGCTAAAGAGCACGTCGCCTAATTCGCTGGCGCGCTCAGCAGCCGTCTGGGCCTGGCACCATTCGGCGAGCTCTTCATCGAACTTGGCTTGCACGCCGGCCAGGTTGGGCCAGTCAAAGCCCACGCGCGCCACGCGCCGCTGCATCTCGAACGACTGCAGCAGCGATGGCAGTGCCCGCGAGACGCCATCCAGCAATGATTTGGCCGCATCGTTGCGTTCCTGGCGTTTGATCTGTTCCCAGTTGCGCAGCACCTCTTCGGAGCCGCTTACCGCTGCATCACCGAAAACGTGCGGATGGCGGCGCACCAGTTTGGCAATATTAGCTGCCACAGCATCCACCAGCCGGAAATCGCCCTCTTCGGTAGCAATCTGGACGTGCATGATGATCTGTAGCATCAGGTCGCCCAGCTCTTCGCACAGCTTGTCCATATCGCCAGAATCGAGCGCATCCAGCACTTCATAGGTCTCTTCGAGCAGGTTGGTGCGCATTGTGGTGTGGGTCTGCTCGCGATCCCACGGGCAGCCGTCCGGGGCGCGCAGGCGGGCGATCACATCCTGGTGGCTGGCAACCGAACTGCGCTCGGGCAGCGCCCCCAGGTACACGCACGCCAGATGGTCAAGCGATGCTTGACGATCGAGCTCGTGCAGGCTGGCGGAGATTACATGTGCCTGCGGAGTACCCAACGCGGTGATCAGCCGGATCGGGTGGCCATCCGGATAGAGGTTCATCAGGGTCAGCTTGAGCTGGGATGCCAGGTAACGGTTGCCCAACTGCATGATAAGAGCCGGCACGTCCGGATCGAGGTTGGGATGCAGACGAGCGATCACCTGCTCGCATGCGTGCACCTGCAAGCCGCTTTGGGCGTCGACTTCAAGCAAGGCACAGGCAGCGTCTACCCAGGAGATGCCTGCATGGGTCACCAACTCAATGCCGCGCTCAGCGGCACCTGAGCGAATGGCGCTGGTGGTGGCATCACCGCTGAGCGCATCGCCCGGTACGGCATAGGTGAGCCCCTCCTGTTCGATGGCAAGGTCGAGCAGTCGCTCGGCAATCTGGTGATGGACCTCGCTCAGATCATCGATTTGGTCGTAGAGATCGTCAAAACTTTCATAGCTGGGGCCTTTGGGCAAGGATGCAACGGCCGCATGCTGGCGGGTGCGCAGATACACGTGCGGTGAGGCCGCCAGTGCCTCCCAGGCAGCGCGGGTGATCAGGAGCGGGTCGCCAGGGCCAAGGCCCACCAGAGTGATCGTCGTTGGCATACAACACCTCTCATTTATTATAGGCCAAGGCTTACACGCGAAAAAGTTTGACATCCCAACCAGCTTGTTTATACTGTGGTTACGCGGGTGTAGCTCAGTTGGCAGAGCGTCTGCTTCCCAAGCAGAATGTCATGGGTTCGAATCCCACCACCCGCTCTGTTTTTTCAGCTCTCCAGCCGCCGTAGTGCGGCACGGGAGCTTTTTTTATAGGAGGCGCCCCGTGGATAGCCGCGTGCAAACCCGTTCACGTGCCCTCTCTCGCTGTTTGATATACGCAGGGTTCTTTCTGTTGGCATTTGCTTATCTTGCGAGCGGCACCACGCGGGCGCTCAATATCTATGACGAGGGCTTGATCCTCTACGGCGCTCAACGGGTAGCCTGGGGCAGGTGCCTTACCGCGACTTTTGGACACTCTACAGCCCCGCCCAGTATTATGTCCTGGCTGGTCTGTTCAGGATGTTTGGTTCGAGTGTACTAGTCGAGCGCATCTGGGATACCCTCCTGCGCGCCGTTATGGCGGCGCGGCACCTGGCCAGCTGGATTACTGGCTTGGGTCGCCCTCATAGCGTGGCTGGGCTTTTACGAGTTTTACGGCTACCCGATATATGCTGCTCTCGGACTAACACTGGTGGGCTTTAACCTGCTCCTAGGGATGCTCGATTCACCACAACCGCAGCGCTGCCTGTTTTGGGCGGGCGTAGCGTTGGGTTTGGCGGCTCTTTCGCCACAATCTGGGCGCCTATGCCTGGATTGCCTCTGCCCTGATCGTGATGGCGCTCGTGTTGCTGGGCGGTGCGGCTGGGTGGGGGCGTGGTTGGCGCAAATTGGATAAAGCCTGGCTGAGCATGATGGCCGGCACAGCCCTCGTGACGGTACCGGTGGCAATGCTCTTATAGCGGTGCCCTGGCCGCTGCTGGCAGATCAGTTGGTGATCTTTCCGGCGACTGTCTTTCCGCGTGTGCGCGCGCTGCTCTATCCGGCATTAACTGCCGATGTGCTCCGCCAACTGACCCTACCACCTGACCTGGATGGTGACGATCCTGCTGGCGCTGTATGCCCTGGTGCGTGCGATGCGCCTGGGGCACCTTCGCTTGGCGCCGGATGAGGTGGGGTGTGCGACTGTCCTGGGGCTGATCGTACTCACGGCGGTGGTGTCGATCAACCAGGCGCGCACCCGCGCCGATTATATCCATCTGGCTGGCCTGCTGGTGTTTACCATCACCGGCTTGTCGCTTTTGGTTGGCGCGCTGCGCGCTCACGGACGTGCAGCCAGCATCATCGGGATGGTGTTGGCTGTGGCACTTTTGTGGCCATCGAGCAGGTGCAGGTGGTGCCGGCGGTCGCGAGCGGGTTGCTCTGTGGACAACCCTTTTTCGAGGGGCTTTCGCGCCACGATCGCGTTTTCGTTAACGATCCGCTGCTTTATTTCCTGGTGGGGCGGCCAAGTGTCACTCGCCATCACGAGATGTACCCGGGAGTGGTTACCGAGGCTGCGGTACAGGCACAGATCATTGCCGAATTGGAGGCCCAGCAGCCAGAATTGATAGTACTATTTTCGATGTTTGAGGATGTACAGGAGCCGAACGACTCGGGGCGATCCAGCGGGATATTTGTGCTGGATCGCTACATCCAAAGCCGCTATACCCTTGATCGTTCGTTTGGCCCTAACTATCATCTGATGCGCCTTGAGCGCTGATTCGACAAATTCACCATACTGGTTGTATGATCGGGCGTTGAAACATCTGAAGGAGGCACATATGGCAGCTGTTAAAGGGAATCTGGTCGTTGGACAATCGGGCGGGCCGACTGCCGTGATCAATAATAGCCTGGTGGGCGTCATCCACGAGGCGCTCGAATCTCCCCAGATCGAAGGCATCTATGGCATGGTGCACGGTATCCAGGGGCTGATGAATGAAGAGATGATCGATCTGCGGCGCGAATCCGCCGAAACGCTCGAAATCCTGCGTGATACGCCGGCTTCAGCCCTTGGAACGGTGCGCTACCGCGTCAAGGACCAGGATTACGAGCGCCTGCTGGACGTCTTTATCAAGTACAACGTGCGCTACTTTATGTACATCGGCGGCAACGACTCGATGGATACCACCAACAAGATCGCCCAGCTGGCTGCCAGCCGCAACTATGAGATGTATGCCATCGGGGTGCCCAAGACAGTCGATAACGATCTGGCCGAGACCGACCATTGCCCCGGCTTTGGCAGCGCGGCGCGCTTTGTCGCGACAGCCATCCGCGATACCGGCGTCGATACCCTGGCGATGGGCGACAGCAGCCCGATCAAGTTCATGGAGATCATGGGACGCAACGCCGGCTGGCTGGTGGGCTCAACCGCCTTGGCCAAAGAGACCCCTGATGATCCGCCGCATCTGATCTACATGCCCGAACATGGCATTTCGGTTGATCAGATCGTCTCGGATGTCGACGAGGTTTACCGCCGCCTGGGCTATTGCGTGATGGCGATCTCAGAAGGCGCCAAGGATGACCAGGGCGAGGACCTGGGCTCTGGCAAAGGCGATGTGGATGCCTTTGGGCACGTGCTCAAGGGCGGTGTGGTCGAGTTTGTCGACGGATTAATCAAAGATCACCTCAAGCTGCGCACGCGCTATGACAAGCCCGGCTATCTGCAGCGCTCGTTCGCCAGTTTGCAGTCGCCGGTCGACCGCGAAGAGGCCTACCAGGTGGGGCGTAGAGCAGTGCGCGCTGCTACCGAGGGCAAGACGGGCATGATGGTCACAATCCAGCGTGCTCCCGGCGAGATCTACCAGAGCGAATACGGGTTGGCGCCTCTATCCAAGGTTGCCAACTATGAGCATCTTGTGCCGGCCGAGTATATCAACGCGCAGGGCAACGGCGTCACGGAAGCCTTTATCCGTTATGCCCGGCCGCTCATCGGAGGACCGTTGATGCGTTACGCGCGTCTGACCAAGTACCCGCTCAAGTAAGGAGATACCCTGATGCACCGCCCAACGCTGGACGGTGCATTAGGGGGTACGGTTCGCCTCGCCCGGACGCACCTGGCACGGGAGGGCCACAGGGTCACTCAGCGCTACAGCACTTCCCCAATCGTTGCTCGAAACCGCCTTGACGGTTACCCGATGGCAAGCCAGGGCGCCTGCATCCCAACTATAGCTGCCGCTGGCAGCCAGATCCTCCGCTAGGGGTACCCACACGGCGCTGCCCTCCACCGCATAGTAAAGCCGCACGCGGCTTGATACATTGCGCTGCTCGCTGGTTTGCCAGGTGATGTTCAGTGCAGCCGGATATAAGCCCGGCGCAACTGCGACCAGGATGTTGGGTGACTCGGGGTTGGCGACCGCGATGGGCGTGTCGGTGATATCCGCCACCATCCCCAACTCACTGGTATGGATCAGGCGCAGCCAGAGCGCCGCGCTGTTGGGCAGGGCTCGCGTGTCAAAAGTATAGCTGCCGCTATCAGGCAGGTTGCCGGCAATGATCTGCCAGGTGGTGCCATCCTCGCTATAGAGCAGACTCACCTTTGCCAAAGGCATCTGCGGCGAACTCCAGCGCAGGGTGCGGTTGCCCCACCAGGTGCGCACATCGGGTTCGATGAGTGCTACCGCAGGGCGGTCACGCTGCGGATTTGCCAGGGTGATCGGCGCGCTGATGTGTTGGGTAAAGACGCCGCGGTTATCGGCGCGGATGCGCACCAGATAAGTGCCATTGGTATGGCGAGTAGTATCCCACATATAGGAGCCCTGCGATTCGGCCTTGTTCTCGAGGGTGTCCCAGCTATGTCCGCCGTCAGCGCTCAGGTCGATGCGGATGCCCACTGAGCGCCCCAGCGGGTCATCGGTCTGCCAGGTGAGCTCATGCTGGCCGCGCCAGACCACCGCTTGATCTGGTAACTGGGTTTCCAGAAGCGGCGGGTTAGAGGGCAGCACCACCCCAGAGATCACCAACCGCGGTGTCAGCTCGATGCTGGCAGGTAAAGTCGTAGCCAGCACGACTGCTACGGGCTGACCGACTGCGGTTAATCCCGGCGCAAGGATAGCCGGGCTGCCCAGCTCCCAGGTGAGCGCGCGAGCGCCATTCTGAGCGGTTACCAGCAGGGCATCCGGCAGCCAGGTATGGAGGGTGGCTGCTTGGAGGATACTTTCAGAGACGCCATCGCTGGCCGATAACTCCAGCAAGCCGGATGGCACATCTGTCGGAACCTGCCACCAGCTTTCGCCCTGGCTGGGCAAGTCCTCGCCCAGGCTAACCCACTCCTGGCTGAGATCCGATCGCCAGCGCAGACGGATGGCGACCGGCAGACCCTCCGGGTCGCACACCCGCCAGCTGATCGGCACCAGCTGTCCTGGCAGCAGGCGCTCCGGCACATGCAGCTCGGTGATGGGCGCCAGATTGAGCTGGTTGTTAATCGTCACCGGCAGAATGCTCTCCAGCGGTGCCAGATCAGGAGCCGAGACGGTCAGGCGCAGCTGATAGGCGCCATCTGCCAGCGCGTTGGTGTCCACCAGCAGCATACCGGTATCGCGTTCCGCTTCTGCGACAACCAGCCAGGCATCATCCTGGGCGCTTTTAAGTGCCAACTCGACGCGGCGCTCGGACGGCGGACGCCCCTCGTAGCGCCACGTAATGGGCGTAATGCCGCGCAGCAACCCTGCAGCAGGAGGGTCACTCAGCTGTACCTGCAGTTCGGTGCTGCGGCCAATGATAAAAGTGCCCGAGGTGGTTCCGGCACTATTATTGGCGGTCGAGACTCTGGCCCTGATGCGATAGTTCTCGCCGGGAGGTAGATATGAGAGCAGCCAGCGATAGTTGCTGGTGTTGCGCAACCCTTCGGCCAATGGTACCCAGGTAATGCCGGCATCGTCACTAAAGTACAGGTCGATAGAGTCCTGGATGGGGGTCAGGGCCGGCACGTTCCACAGCACCAGTACCTCGTTTTGCAGCGTGCGCCCTGCAATCGGCGAAAACAACCGGATACTGAGCGGGTTTTCGGGCGAGATGTGCAACCCTTCATGTGTCTCGGTGGTCACCCGGCCGTTATCGCTGACGGCCTCAGCCTTTAGCGTACAGGTAAAGGGTGCACGGCCGGCGACATCCCAGATATACTCGCCATTAGCCGGCAATCTCTGGGCGATCGGTTTCCACTGGTCGCTGCCCTCCAGGGCATAGCTGAGGCGCACTTGCACGGCGCAAGCATCCGGGTTCCAGCTGCGCCAGGCGATTCGCACACCACTTTCGGTAACGGTGTCCGTGCTGGGGGCAAGCAGGCGCAGCAGGGGCTGTTCGGCGATGTTATCGACCGCCAACAACCCGCTGGTGGCGCTGGATTCAGCCAGGCCTGCGAGCGCCACCGCGCGCACACGCCCGAGCGATGAATCGGGCGTACGCGTCGAATCCCACCGGTAACACCCCGAGGGCTTTTCTCCGCTTACGATCGTTAACCAGGACGCGCCGTCATCGGGGCTGTACTCCAGGCGCACCTGCTCGGACGCCTCAGAGGATTCCCAGCAGACCGCGACTGTGCCGGCTAACGCGGCTGGGCCGCTCGGGCTGATGAGGCGGATGTCCAGCGCCTGGTTTTGCACGGTGATGGGGGTCTGCACCGTCACGAGCGGCTGGAGCGGTTCGCCGGAAACCAGAGTAAGGGTATAGGGGCCATCCAAGAGCGAGCGGGAATCCCACAACCAGCTACTGGCGATGCTGTTGGCAGCCGGGCGCGGCAGTTCCCAGCTGCCCGCGGTGCCCGATACGATCCACCGATAGGGAGAGCTATCTGGTGATATAGTGCTGAGCGTTACCTTATCGGAGAGGGGCTGATCCAGCGAGGTGTTCAGAACGGCAGTACCCGGCTGGTTGGCGACGATGAGTGTGGCACGCGCTGGATACGCAGATGGTTCTGCAGATGAAGCGGCCGCCCACAGTTGATGAGCACCGTTGGTCAATGTATGGCTATCGAGCTCGAACGTCCATCCCTCGGCGCTGGGTATGGCTTCGCCCAGCTTGGTCCAGCCCCCGTCGTCATTTGAAACATACAACGCCGGGCTGCTCTCCAGTGGGGCGTTGGCGCCGATGCGCACCGCGACAATACCGCTGATCGGTTCGCTGGGCAGGCCGATGAACTGAAGCCGCGGGATGCCAGAGGTGAGGATATCGATCGTCGCATCACTGGTGGTGGTGCCGGCCAGTCCAGCACGATCGTAGGCCTGTGCGCGGATGTGCCAACCCGTGCCAAGCCAGGTACTGTTGACGGGTACCTGGATACGCCACTTGTCTGCCAGCGTGCTTGTGCCCAGGAACCTGACGGCATGCTCGGCCAAGCCGGGCTGATCCTCGCGAACCAGGTAGAAATCCACATAGCTGACGGGTTCGGCACTGGCCGTGATCAGGGTGCGCACTTCGAGCAGTTCACCCACTGTGATGGCACTGCGGAATGGCAGCAAGCTCACCTGAGGGGGCTGCTCATGCGCTACCTGTACTACGATGCCGGGTGTGGTCGCCAGGTCCGGCTGAGTGCCAGCCATGGCGGCGATGAGGTAATAGCTGCCGCTTGCGATGGAGTCCCAATCGATCAGCAGGCGCTGGCGATAGACCCCGGCGGCGCGCGGCTGACCGAGCGTCTGGCGCCCCAGATAATGTATGTCGCTGTTCGTGCAGCGTACCAGCCTCTCGCGGCAGGTCAGAGGCTGGACATACAGGTCGATCTGCTGGCCCCCTAGTTCGGCATCGACCAGGGTATAGATAATCGGCATCCCATTCAGATCGGCAGGATAGTATAGCTGCACCG
The DNA here is from genome assembly GCA_012729455.1 of Chloroflexota bacterium. GTDB lineage: Bacteria > Chloroflexota > Anaerolineae > UBA1429 > UBA1429 > JAAYDC01. The sequence continues at coordinate 13,246 of JAAYDC010000025.1, forward strand.
GCACCTGATCGGTTGGCAGCAGCGTGAACTCGCCGCTGCAGGCTTCTGCCTGGCGGTCGTCGCTGGCAGTTGCCAGGGCACACACCCGCGCTAAAACAGGTGTGCTCAGCTCGGAGCCCAGCAGGGTGCTCCAGCCGTCACGGCCATCGGCATCGGTGCCTGCAGGTTGGTAGATACGCTGCTCGGAGGCATCCGTATATTCGAGGCGAAAACTGATCCGCAAAATCTCGGTGGCTGGCAGGTTAGTCTGTGCATGCACAGTGTGGGGCGCACGATAGACCTCGCCGGCGGTGATGCCGTTGATGGCGAGCTGCAGGGGCTGGTGTTCGCCCGGCAGATAGTAGAGCGCCGTGCCCTCCTCGCCCGTGGCACTGAAAGCCAGGTGTAGCTGGCCGCGGCTGCCCACTGCCAGCGTGACGTGCTCGACAACTCCGGTTGCCGTCAAGACCTGTTGGCTGGCGGTACGATCGATACTGTTTTGCAGGATGATGCGTGCGCCATCAGCCCAAGCCAACCAGGCGCTGCCATCGGTATCGGCAGCCAGGGCGAGCGGTGATGCCGCCTTATGCTCCTCCAGCACGATGACATCCTCTTCCCAGTTGGCGCTGTTGCGGTATATGAGGCTATCGCCTACGCGATAGAGCACATGCAGCACTCCGCCCTGTGCATCGGCTAACAACGGCGAACCGTCAGCAGCAATCCGCAGAGGCATTGCATCGGGCATCAGCTCCAGGACATAGATGCCCGCCAGGGAGGCATCTGCGCTGGTCTGTTCCCAAACGAGGTAGCCGGCATCCGCCGAAAGCTGCAGGTTGCGGACTTCTCCGCCCAGTCGGCGAATTTGTGGTGCGCCCGCGGGCAGAGTATAGGTCAGCGTGGTGCCGTCGGCCCAGGCGCTCACCAGCTCGGCAGAAGGGTTCAGTGCCCAGCGCGCGCCGGCGATCAGTTCGTAAGAACGGCGTGCTCCCTGCGGTAAATCGAGCGACTGCACGAATGCAGTACCATCGCGAGCGGCTTGCCACTCCAGGCGGTCGCGGCTGAGCATGGGTGCGAGGTTAGTGGCGATCTCGCCTTCGCTGGTAAAGACTTTGCCCGGCAGGAGGCTGGGGCTGGCAACGTGCAGGACACCTTCCTGGTGCCAGGCCAGGCTTACCATACCGTATGGATCAACCTCCAGTGCAAAGGGAGTGCCAGGGGTGATGGCATCGCTCACCAACAATGGCGGGGTGAGCGCCGGCTGTTGAGCCCGCGCTTTAAGCGGCCAAGCCAAGCCGGCTGTCAGAGCCAGCAGCACGGCACACAGCGCGCAGCACCTCCAGTGGTGCCTCAAGTCAATGGTCGGCACGGCGATGTCCTTATTCGTCGGGAATCACGAGCACCTGACCGATAAAGAGGGTATTGCGATCCTCTAGTTTGTTCAGCTGGATAAGGTCTTCTTCCGAGACGCCATAGATGCCGGCGATCTCGCGGATGGTCTGATTACGTGTAACGACATGCTGACGCTGCCCCGGCACTGACATGGGGGAGGGCGTCGCCGCGATGGTGGCAGTAGCGACCGGTGCCGGAGGTGCAGCCGCCAACTGGTCGACGCGCTGTCTGATCACGCCCCTCAGATTGCCAAATGGGCCCAAGCTGCTGCCTGCCAGGTCATAGGCAGTCCGGGCGCCCTCGACGTCGCCGCGCAACTCAAACACCTGTGCGCGCAGCAGCTGGATAATCCCCCAGCCAGGTTCGAGCGTCAACGCCTGGTTATAGAGCGCGCTGGCGCGGTCGAGCTTTGCGCGCGAGGCTTCGATGATCCCCAATCCGCAATAGGCCTGCGCCGAGTGCGCATCCAGGATGCGCGCCGCCAGGAAGGCATCCTCGGCAGCAGCACTGTCGTTTTGTACGAGGGCCAGTGTTCCTGCCACCAGCGCGCTTTGCAGGTTGCCGGCCGGATCGGCGGCGGCGACCGCATCGGCCGCCAGGTCGGCGCGGTTGGCATACAGGAGTGCCAGGGCATAGTTGGCAGCCAACTGGCTCTGTACGGCGGGTTGCAGCTGGGATACCTGGGCGACCTGGAAAAAGCTGGCGGCGTAAAGCGGCTGATTGCCCGCCAACGTGGCAAAGCCGAGCGCTGCCGGCACGATCACCTGTTTGGCGGTTGCCACGGCAGGTCCTTCGCTGGTGAGGCTGTTTTCGGCCAGGGCCAGGGTGGTATCGCTGACCAGGAGCATCATCAGCGCCGAGGGCTCCAGGCTGGAGGCCGCCAGACGCGCCCCCAGCGAGGTGACATAATATTTGGTGTGACGCAGCTCGGAACCCTCTTCGGCGCCCCAGATGATCACGCAGGCTTGCATGCGCTGCGCTACGTGGCGGGCGGCTTTTACAGTGCTCAAGGAAGTGACCTGGCGTGTCTCGATGAGCCCATCCAGGCCAGCCAGGGACACTTGCTGACGGATGGTCTCTTCGATGGTGCGTGCTACTGCCAGTGCCTGGGCGCTATCGCCGGCGGGGGCGATGACAATGCCGAGTTTGCCTTCTTCAAAGGGAGTCCAAAGGGTACCACTGGTGAGGAGCCGGGCATCTGCACGCCACAGCCGTCCGGCATAGATAATGCCGCCGAGGTTCACTAGCAGCGCCACAACCGCCAGAATGCGAAAGAGCACACGCGGAGGCCGCAACAGCAGCCAGACGGCTGCCACTGCCGCGGCGGCCATCAGCAGATAGGTACCGGCCAGCTTGGCCATCGGCAGGTAAAAGAACGAGACGCCGCGCGTCAGCAAGCCAACCCAATACAGCACCGGGCTGAAAAGGGCGACTATGCTCAACGAAAAGGCTTGAGCGATCTGGCAGTTTTCACGTTCAGAATCCGACACGAGCGACTGTATTCCGATCAGATGATAATGTCATTGTATCCAAGAGCGCCACAGATGAAAAACCAGTTTACACCGCCGACAAAATCGGTTACAATACATAATGGATTCAGCGTAGCTGGAGTATTTGACGAACGCTCTCTGCAACGTAAAATTTACATACCAAGGAATCTGGAGGATACTGGCATGCCGTTTCGTATTGGTCCACTCGAACTGGTAATTATTCTATTGATCGTAATCGCCATCTTTGGCGCCGGCAAGTTGGCCAGCGTCGGTGGATCGGTGGGCAAGGCGGTCAAGGATTTCCGCACCGCCGTCAAAGATCCCGAAAGGCCTGCCCCGCAGCCGGATAGCACGGTGCCGCCGGTTGAGCCCCCGCCAGCCCCGAAAGACGACACACCGTCCGGCCCCGTTGCCTGAGTCAGTTAGTGCAGGATCCTGCCCATGGGCTTTATGGATCCGCTGGATGTTGCGCTGGTGCTGATCGTGGGCATGATTGTGATCGGCCTGGTGCGCACACCGCATTTTGGGGCTTCTTTTTGGAGCCTGCCCCAGCGCAAGCGGCCTTCTGCGCCCCCGATAGCGGACCAGGCTGACCAGGGTGTCTAGGCGCTGCAGGCTCAAGCCTGCTTCGCCGCCTGGTACCCCTGAACCTGAATAGCTAACCGAGCCGGCAGCGTCGCAACACGCTGCCGGTTTGTCTTCACAGGAGCAGGCCATGTACATACTTTCGGGTTTCGCCGACGAAATTTCGCCCGACCTGGATCAACAGCTCGCTACGCTGCAAACGCTGGAGATCCGCTACCTCGAGCTGCGCGGCGTGTGGGGCAAGAACGTCCTGGCGCTCGATGATGCCGAGTTGCGCACTATCGCAAGTGTCCTGGATGCCAGCGGCATCAGGGTATCAGCGATCGGCTCGCCGATCGGCAAGATCGACATTACCGCCCCGTTCGAACCGCACCTGGTTGATTTCCAGCGCACCCTGCAGATCGCCGAGCTGCTGCAGGCACCCTACATCCGCATCTTTTCGTTTTTCGTGCCAGCCGGTGAGGCCGAACAGTACCGCGGGCAGGTTATGGAGCGCATGCATGCCCTGGTGGAGGCTGCTCAAGGCCATTCGGTGGTGCTCTTGCACGAGAACGAAAGCCACATCTATGGCGATATACCCGAGCGCTGCCTCGACCTGCACCAGACGATCGCCTCGTCGCAGCTGCGCGCCACATTTGATCCGGCCAACTTTGTTATGAACGACATCGCGCCTTATACGCATGCCTACCCGTTGCTGGCCGACTGGGTCGAGTACCTGCACATCAAAGATGGCATCATGGCGGAAAAACGCGTGGTGCCAGCCGGTGAAGGCGATGGGCAGATCCGCGAGCTGATTGCAGCGCTGACTGAGCGCGGCTTTGACGGTTTTGCCTCGCTTGAGCCGCACCTGGCGAGCGCCGGGGCATTCAGCGGTTTTTCGGGTCCGCAGTTATTTACCAGGGCTGTCGAAGCGTTTCGCAGTGTGCTCACGGCTGTTGGCGTCAAGGAGGGCAAGTGATGGAGACCAGACAAGTGATCAAGGCAGTTGTGCCGGTAGCGGGTCTGGGGACGCGCCTCTTGCCGGCCACCAAGGCGCAGCCTAAAGAGATGCTGCCGGTGGGGCGCAAGCCCGTGGTGCAGTATGTGGTTGAGGAAATGCAGGCTGCGGGGGTCAAGCAGATCCTCTTTATCACCGGCCGCAAAAAGACTGTCATCGAAGACCATTTCGATACCGACCCCGAGTTGGTGCGCATCCTATCTTCCGGCGGCGGCTATGCCATGCTCGAAGAGTTGGCCTACACCGAGACCGACACGCGTTTTTACTATACCCGCCAGAGTGTGCCCAACGGTCTGGCAGATGCCATCGGGCATACCAAAGAGTTTGTCGATAACGACCCATTTTTGGTGGCCTTGGGTGATTCGATCATCCGCAATCACGAAGATGGTTCCCTGGCAGAGAAGATGATCCGTGCCCACCTCGAGAACGGCGCAGCCTGCACCATCGCCGTCGAAGAGGTCAACCCTGATGAGGTCTATCGCTATGGGGTTGTCAAACCTTCCGACGGGGCCGACCTTGCCGGCAGCTTTGCAGTCAGCGATCTGGTGGAAAAACCCAAACCCGAGAACGCCCCCAGCAACCTGGCGATTGCGGCGCGCTATGTCTTTAGCCCGGTGATTTTCGATGCCATCAGCCGTACCCTGCCCGACCGCAACGGCGAGATGCAGCTGACTGATTCGATCCGCCTGCTGATCCAGCTGGGATATCCTGTGCAGGCCATTCGCCTGACTGGCAGCGAACGCCGTTATGATATTGGCAACTTTGAAAGCTATTTCAAGGCCTTTATGGATTTTGCGCTGAGTGATGAAAAATATGGCTACTTGGTGCGGCAGTATTTAAAGCGCAAAGTCAGGGAGTTTTAATGCCCATCTGGCGCTCTTCCGCACCCGGCCGGTGCGGGATCATCGGCAATCCTACGGACATGTACGGCGGATCGGTGATCTCGTGCTCGATCGACAAGCGCGCCCAGGTGACGATCGAGCCGGCCGATACGCTCGAGTTGCGTACCAACGGCGAATCGTTTTTTATCCGCAATGACGACGACCTTTTGTTGCGCGACGATCTTTTCGATGTAGGCCGCTCGGTGCTCGACTATTTACGCGGCGAGCATCTGCGCTGCCGCATCTCCTATCAGAGCGAGATCCCCATCAAGGCCGGTGTTTCGGGCTCGACAGCGCTGACGGTGGCGCTGCTGGTGGCGCTGCTCGATTACCAGGGCAAACATTATCATCCTTATCGCGTGGCAGAGCTGGCGCGCTATATCGAGCTCAACCACCTCAAGATCGTGTGCGGCTACCAGGATGCCTACATGTGTACCTTTGGCGGTCTCAACTATATGGATTTCCGCGGCAAGCAGTTCTACCGCGAGGAATCCGAAGAGCTATATGCCACCATCGAACCGCTGCATGACTATGTCAGCGAGTTACCCTTTGTGCTGGCACACACGGGTGTGGCGCATCTTTCGGGGGCAGTGCACAAGCCTCTGCGCGAACGCTGGCTGGAAGGCGACCCGGTGGTGCGCAGTGCCTATGAAGAAATCGCGCAGCTGGCACGCGAGGGTAAAAAGGCGCTCCTGGCAGCCGACTGGCTGCGCCTGGGGGCGCTGATGAACCAGAACCACGCCATCCAGCGCGATCTGGGCGGATCGGGCGAGGTCAACGAGCGCTATATCCAGGTGGCGCTGGCTGCCGGAGCTCAGGGCGCCAAGCTGGCTGGCGCTGGCAATGGCGGTACCATCATCGCGCTTTGCCTTGATCCGGAACCGGTAATCGCTGCGCTCAAAGAGGCGGGCTCAGAACTGGTGTTTTTCCCAAAGCCGTGCGAGGGGGTACGCATTGATCAACGCGGTGAGCAAGTTGACATTTTATGCCCAGCCGGGTTATAATCCGCAAGCTTGTCGATATGCGGCTGACCTTCCTAACGGAGTGACAATATGGCAACCAAGAGAACCTGGCAACCAAAAAAACTGCGCCGTGTGCGTGTGCATGGCTTTCGTAAACGCATGTCGACCACCGGCGGACGTAATGTGCTCAAGGCGCGTCGCGCGCGCGGTCGGCATGTGCTGACGGTCCAAAAGAACTACAAGGTGCCGCGCTGATTTGACGAGGTGTTAGCCAAGCCCTACCGCCTGACAAGCTCCGAGCATTTCCGGCGCTTGCATCGTGAAGGGCGCTCATGGGCCAACAGCAGATTCGTGTTGATAGCTGCCGAAAACACACAGGAACACGCCCGTTTTGGATTTTCTGTCAGCCGCCGTATCGGGACCGCTGTCGTTCGCAATCGCATCAAGAGGTTACTGCGCGAGGTTGTCTTCAGGCATCTGAGCGCTATTCGCCCGGGGAACGATTACTTGGTCATCGTCCGCAGGACACCATCGTCGCTCGATTACGCCAGTACCGAACGTGCCCTGCTCGAGCTGTTTGAGCGTTCAGGGATTCGGCAGAATACCAGTGGGTAAACGCATTCTGCTCGCGCTTGTGCGCTTTTACCAATGGGGCATTTCGCCATTGTTGCCCCCTTCGTGCCGTTTTACGCCGAGCTGCTCACAGTATATGTACGAGGCGGTGGATAAATATGGCGCCGCGAAGGGCTTTTGGATGGGCTTTAAGCGCATCCTACGTTGCAGCCCGTTTTGCCCGGGTGGCTATGATCCAGTTCCCTGATGTGTAGGTATCCACCAGGAGGATATGGTTTGAAGGTTAAACAGCGTCTGGGGTTTGTGCTGATTCTGGTTGTCAGCCTCGGGCTATTGGTGAGCGGATGTGTCTCGCGCGGAGTGTCCAACCCGGGGTGGACGGTGCTGGCTATCAACCAGGATATCGCCTACGCCGTACTAAATACCGGCAAAGTGGTAGCGCTGGACGCTGCCTCCGGCTCAGAGAAGTGGGTCTACCCGATCGCACAGGCCTCAGGTGGGCTCTTTAGACGCCAGCCCGCCGGTGATCCTCCTCTTAATGCCGTCTATGGCGTGCCCGTCTTTACCGATGAACTCGTCCTGGCCGGCACCTATGACAACAAGGTGGTGGCCTTTGTGCAGGCCACAGGCCTGAAAGCCTGGGAATATGTCGCCCAGGGGTCAGTGATGGGCGGCATGGTTGTCGATGGCGAGCAGGTTTATCTGGGCGGCTCGGATGGCCGTGTATACGCCCTCAAAACCTCGGCTGCAGGGGCTGAGTTGTTATGGAGCACTCAGGCAGCCAAGCACGCTATCTGGGGTGTTCCTGTCCTCACCGACGACCTCGTCATCGTGGGTTCACTCGATCACTACGTCTACGCGCTCAAGCGCGCCGATGGTGAACTGGTGTGGGATCACGACATGGGCGCTGCCGTCGCCGGCGACATCACCCTGGCCGATGACCTGGTGCTGGTTGGCGGGGTCGCCAACAAGCTCACCGCCCTGGAGATTGCCAGCGGTGACGTGGTCTGGGAATCTCAGTTTAAACAGTGGGTGTGGGGCGAGGCGTTCTTGGATGGCGGTGTGGTCTATGTCTCTTCGCTGGATGGCCAACTGCATGCCCTCGACCCGCGCACCGGCGAGACCAAGTGGGATACCGTGCTGCAAGGGGCAGCCCGCTCCGGACCAGCCCTTGCCGGAGACTATCTGGTGATCGGCACGGCTGAGGGCAATATTTATCGCGTCGAAAAGGCGACCGGCAAGGCAGAGCTGCTCTACAAGTCGGCCGGCCGCATCCTTTCGCGCCCGGCTGTCAGCGGCAACCGTGTGCTGGTCGGCACTGATTCGGGCCAGATACTTGCCCTCGATACCACCGTGGTGGGTGGTGCGCCGGTGTGGCAGTATCCTGCGGTTACCAAGTAGAGTTCGGCGGAGGTTGATCAGTGACACCAGCCACCAGGCCCAGTATTAACCCCAAGCAGCTGCGCAAGACGCTGTTGATTTGGGCGATAGTTGCAGTTGTGGTGATCCTTGGCTTTCAAGTTGGGTGGAGCACCATCTGGCGCGAAGTCTTCATCCGCCCTGTGCTCAACGCCCTGTTGTTCCTCTATGCTCATCTCGGACGCAGCTTTGTGGTCGCCATCACCGTGTTTACCCTCTTCCTGCGCCTGATCACACTGCCCTTTCAGATCCAGCAGCTGACTACTACCCGACGTATGGCTGCCATTCAACCGCGCCTCAAAGAGCTGCAGGAGCGTTACGGGGGCGATCGCCAGCGGATGGCGATGGAACAGCAAAAGCTTTACCGCGAAGCCAAGGTCAACCCGCTCTCGGGCTGTCTGCCCACCTTTATCCAGTTCCCGATCTGGATCGCGCTGGTCCAGGCGATCAACGCAATGCTGGCGGATACCCCCATCGAGCTCATGAGCCTGGGGATGTCCGTCTACCGCAATCTGGGGGTCATTCCCAGTATTATTCCCATCCAGAACCGATTTCTGTGGCTCAACCTGGCGCTGCCCGATCCGTCGCCGGTGGTGCTGCCGATTTTAGTGGGCGGCACGATGTGGCTGCAGCAAAGGCTGATGACCCCGCCCTCGACTGATGCCCAGACCGCCTCGATGAACCAGACCATGCAGATCATGATGCCGTTGATGTTTGGCTATTTCACCACCCAGTTTTCGTCGGGCATGGCGATCTATTTCATCATCTCCAACATCATTGGCATTGGCATGCAGTTTGCTATTGACCGTATTATCAAACCGGCGGATCTCAAACTGCCGGAGACTGTTACAGCCCCACCAGCAACACGCGAGGTTATCCATGAGCGAAAAAAGCAGAGACGCAAGGCCAAGCGCTGATTATTCCGGCAAGACCGTCGACGAAGCCCTGAAAAGGGCCTCGTCCGAGCTCGGGCTGACGCTCGACGAGCTCGATTACCAGGTTATCAAAGAGACTAGCCGCACCGTGCTGGGCCTGGTGCGTACCGGTGAGGCGATCGTGCGCGTATGGCTGCCTGTTTCGATCATCGACGCCGACCTTGAAGAGGCTGGTGAGGTAGAGCCCGAGGCTACCTCCGAAGCAAAGGCAGCGGTGGCACCCTCCGTGCCGCCTGCCCACGGCGCCAAACTCGAGCACGTCGCCGAAGACCTTGTCTCCGAATTGCTTGACAAGATGGGCCTGCTCGCGGCCGTCGAGGTTAGCGACCCCGGCGGGGTGGTCGGTAAAGATGGCGAGACCAGCCCACTGGTGTTAAATATTGTTGGCGACGACCTGGGCATGCTGATCGGCCGGCGCGGCGAGACCCTGCGCGACCTGCAGTTCCTGGTGCGCCTGATGATCAGCCGCAAGATTGGCTCGTGGCCAAACCTGCTCCTGGATGTAGAAGGCTACAAAGCTCGCCGTGAGAGCTTGCTCAGGGGGCTGGCTGAGCGCATGGCCGAGCAGGTCAAGCGTACTGGCAACGCCGTCACCCTGGAACCAATGCCCGCTCACGAACGGCGCATCATCCATCTGGCGTTGCATAACGACCCCGACGTTTACACCGAAAGCACCGGTGAGGACGAGGAGCGCAAAGTCCAAATCCTGCTGCGCTAGCGGGGCGAGCGTGTTTGAACAAATCCCCGACTATCTCGTCATTGGCCATGTCACTCGTGACCTGGTGCCTGGAGGCTGGCGCTACGGCGGCACGGTCACTTATTGCGCCCTTACGGCTCAGCGCCTGGGCCAGCGTGTGGCCGTCCTGACCAGCACCCACACCCCGCCGGCGCCCCTGGATATCCCGGGCATAGAGGTGTTGTCGCTGCCCTCCGTCCAGGACACCGTCTTTGAGAACGTCTATACCCCCGAGGGGCGTATCCAATACCTGCGTTCGGTGGCGGCTCCGCTCGAGCTAGCCGCGCTCCCGAGTGCCTGGCGCAAGGCTGGTATTGTGCACCTCGGTCCGGTCGCCCAGGAGGTCAGCCGCGAGTTTATGGCGGTGGCACCCGGGCAGGTGCTGGACATCACCCCGCAGGGCTGGCTCAGGCAGTGGGGGCCAGATGACCGCGTGAGCTTTAGCGCGCTCCCGGATGCTGAGGCGCTGCTCGCCCAGTCGAGCTGTGTCGTGCTCAGCCTGGAGGACCTGGCCGGCGACTGCGAGCTCCTGGCGCGATATGCTGCAGCGGCTCCTTTGCTGGTGCAGACCTGTGGAAGGGATGGCGCGATCGTGTATCAACACGGGCGTAGCGAGCGCGTGAGGGCCTTTTTGGCGCGCGAGGTCGACCTGACCGGCGCGGGTGATGTATTCGCAGCATCCTTTTTTATCAGGTATCATGAGTGCAAAGATGCCCTTGAATCGGCACGCTTTGCCAACTGCACGGCGTCGTTCATCATCGAGGGTACTGGCACGAGCACGATCCCAACCCGTGAGCAGGTCGAAGAGCGCCTGCGCAGCGGCCGGATGTACGCCTGATCGCACGCGGCATGCTTTGAGGATGTATGGCTTGCATTTACACACTGGCAAACCAAAAGGGCGGGGTTGGCAAAACCACCACGACCGTCAGCCTGTGCGCGTATCTGGCATCTGCCGGCAAGCGCGTCCTGTTGGTGGATATGGACCCTCAGGCCAACGCCACCAGTTCCCTGGGGATTGACCGCGCTGCCCTGGCCCACTCGATCTATGACGTGCTGACCGGCAGCCTTACCAGCCAGGAAGCCCTGCTGATCACCCACCAAAAGGGACTCGATCTGTTGCCCTCAACCCAAGCCCTGGCCGGCGCCGATATCGAGCTGACCGCGCTTGCTAACCGCGAAAGCCTGCTGCAGCGCGCCCTTCAGCCACTCCTGCCGCAGTATGATTTTATCATGATCGACACCCCGCCCTCGCTGGGACTCCTGACCGTCAACGCCCTGGTTGCGGCCGATGGTGTGATTATCCCGGTGCAGTGCGAATACCTGCCCCTGGAAGGTTTGGCGCAGCTGTTGCAGACCATCGAGATGGTGCGTCATTCGCTCAACCCGCGCCTGAGGGTGCGGGGCTTGCTGATGACCATGTATGACCCGCGCACCCGCCTCTCTCGCGAAGTGGCTGACGATGTGCGCGCCAGGTTCCCGCACCATACCTTTGAAACGATCATCCCGCGCAGCGTGCGCCTGAGCGAGGCGCCCAGCTTTGGCGAGCCGATCGGTACCTATGCACCCGATTCTGCCGGCGCACAGGCTTATGAGGCTCTGGTAGAAGAGTTCCTATCCGGAGAGCCGCGATGATGCGCTCAACGATGCGATGCAGGAGATCCTCACGATGAAAAATCGCAGTGCGCTCGGACGAGGCCTGGCTGCATTGATCCCCCAGGAGGGCGAACCCGCTGCCGGCATGCTCAGGGTACCGCTCAAGGCGATTGTGCCCAACCCCTACCAGCCGCGCCAGCACTTTGATGAAGATGAGCTGCAGCAGCTGGCTGATTCGATCCGCGAGATGGGGCTGATTCAGCCGTTGATCGTCCAGCGCACCTCTGGCCCCGAGGGGCCGGCTACCTACCAACTGATCGCCGGGGAGCGCCGCCTGCGCGCCGCCCAGATGGCCGGCTTGCGTGAAGTCGATGTGATCCTCAAGGAGGCCACCCCGCTCGAGATGCTTGAGCTGGCACTGGTTGAGAATATCCAGCGCTCCGAGCTCAACCCGCTCGAGCAGGCCAGTGCCTACCGCCAGCTGGCGGATGAGTTCGGTATGACCCAGGAGCGCATCGCGGAGCGCGTCGGGCGTTCGCGCGAGAGTGTCGCCAACACACTGCGCCTGCTGCGCCTGCCGGATACCATCAAAGAGCTGCTGCAGGTTGGCCAGATCCAGCCGGGCCATGCTATCGCCCTGCTGGCGCTGGATGACGCCGATGAGCAGGAATTAATCAGCCGCCAGATCGTCAAGCGTCAGCTTTCGGTGCGCCAGGCAGAGGAGTTGGTGCGCCGATTCAAAGCCGCCGCAGGGCCGCGCGAACGGCGCCCGCGTTCGCCCGAGACCGAAGCGCTTGAAGAGTCTTTGCGTAACACATTCAACACCAAAGTCGAGCTTTACCGCAGCCGCAAGGGCGGAAAAGTAGTATTGTATTATTACTCGGATGAAGAGCTGGACGCGCTCTATAACCGGTTGGTCAACAGTGAGCCGGCAACATCCGAATATGGAGAGTAACGCATGTTTGAAAACGTCGCCGAAGTATTGCGGCGCTATAATGAACTGACCGAGCTTTTGGGGACTGTCGAGGTCGCTTCTGACCCGGTGCTGCTGCGCAAATATGGCCAGGAACAATCCGATATCGAAGAGCTGGCTCTGTTATACCGTGATTACTGCGCCGCAGTGGCCGAGCAGGAATCGATTGAGCAGATGATCGCCGTCGAAGAAGACGACGACCTGCGCCAGATGGAAGAGGACGAGCTCGCTGCGCTGCAGGAGACGATCGAGCGCCAGAGCGCGCGCATCACCGAGCTGCTGGTGCCGCAGGATCCGCGCGACAAGCGCAACGTGATTGTCGAGATCCGCGCCGGCGCTGGCGGCGAAGAAGCAGCCCTCTTTGCGGCTGACCTGTATGGCATGTATCTGCAATATGCCTCGCTCAACCAGTGGCGCACGGAAATGCTTTCCAGCAACGAGACGGGTATTGGCGGCTATAAAGAGGTCATCTTTGAGGTGGCAGGCCGCGGGGCGTATTCAAAGCTCAAGTACGAGTCGGGCGTGCACCGCGTGCAGCGCGTGCCCACTACCGAGACTTCCGGCCGCATCCATACCTCGACTGCCAGTGTGGTGGTATTGCTCGAGGCCGATGAGCTCGAAGTCGAGATCAAGGACACCGACCTGCGCATCGACGTGTACCGCGCTGGCGGACACGGCGGGCAGGGGGTCAACACTACCGACTCGGCGGTGCGCCTCACGCATCTGCCCACCGGCATCGTGGTGCAGTGCCAGGATGAGCGCTCACAGCTGCAGAACAGGGCACGCGCCCTCTCGATCTTGCGCGCGCGCCTCTCTGATCTGGAGCAGCAAAAGCAGGCCAGCGAGATCGATTCGGCGCGCCGTTCGCAAGTGGGCAGCTCGGAGCGGGCTGAAAAGATCCGCACCTATAACTTTCCGCAAAACCGCGTAACTGACCACCGCATCAACCTGAGCGTGCACCGCCTCGAGGAAGTGCTGGCTGGCAATCTCGACCAGTTTATCGATCAGTTGACCAAGGCAGATCAGGCCGAGCAGTTGCTGGCGCCTCAAGTCTAGCATGAGCGAGGGCTTTCCAGAAACCGTGGTGCAGGCGCGCCAGCGGGTCAGCGAGTTGCTGCGTCAGGCGGGCATCGATACGCCCGAACTCGATAGCCGCCTGTTGCTGCAGCGGGTCACTGGTCTGGCTCATGCCCAATTGTACCTGTCGGGACAGCAGCCGCTCACGGCAAGCCAACGTCAACAACTGGATGGGCTGCTCGCGCGTCGGCTGCGGCGTGAACCGATGGCCTATATCCTGGGGCAGCGCGCCTTTTATGATCTCGAGCTCGAGGTTACGCCGGATGTGCTCGTGCCGCGTCCCGAGACCGAGGCACTGGTAGAGGCCGCCATCGCGTGGGGCGGACAGTTTGCGCGCAGAGCCTGGGCGGTCGATGTCGGCACCGGCAGCGGGGCGATTGCCCTGGCGCTGGCGCGTCACCTGAGCGCAACCATGGTAGCAGGGCTGGATATCTCGCTGGATGCTCTGCGCGTGGCAAAGCGCAACGCCCAGCGTGTGGATGTGACGGAACGGGTCATGCTGCTCAATAGCGACCTGCTGGCGGCGCTGCGCGAGCCGTTCGCGCTGGTATGCGCCAACCTGCCTTATCTGCCGACGGCCATCCTCACCCAGCGCCAGCCCGAAGTGCGCGACTATGAGCCACGATTGGCGTTGGATGGCGGCACTGATGGTCTGGTACTGATCCGCCGGTTGTGTGAGATGCTGCCGACTCGCCTGGCAAAACGCGCATTGGTGCTGCTCGAGATTGATCAAGGACAGGGCGAAACAGTTTCTGCCCTACTGAGCGCAGTGCGGCCGGGTGCTCAAATCCGCGTCCTGCGCGATTATGCTGGTTATGAGAGAGTGGTGCGTGCAGAATGGTTATAAAAGGAAAAATGCAGTACAAGATGGTTGCTTTGGATCTGGACGGCACCCTGCTGCCGCACAACCTCGAGCTCTCGGAGCGGGTTGAAGCTACTCTGGCACGCGTACAGGCGCGTGGGGTATGGGTGACGATCGCTTCGGGCCGCGGCTACCCGTCGCTGTTGCCGTGGGTCGAGCGCCTGCACATCGCCGCGCCGGTTGTGGGCTATCAGGGGGCGCGCGTGACCGATCCAGCCACCCATCGAACGGTGCGCGACTACCCTTTCTCGTCAGATCTCATCCCCGAACTGGTAGCTTATGCCCGGGCGCAAGACCTCTCGCTGACGCTCTATCATGACGACGAGATCTATAGCGAAGAAAAGCGCCAGTCGGATGACTTTTACGACCGCTGGTTCGGCTTGCCGGTTCATTTGGTGCCTTCTTTGTTGGGGGCGCTGCCCGGCGATCCGACCAAATTTCTGATCACCGATGAGCCCGCACGGCTCGACTGCCTGCAGCCCGATATCGAGGCGCGTTTTACCGGTAAACTGCAGATCGTGCGCTCGCATCCGCTCTTTATCGAGGGGCTGGCGAGCGGTATCAGCAAGGCCAGCGCCCTGGCATGGATCTGCGAGCAGGCTGGCTTTAGCGCCGGCGAGGTCATCGCCATCGGCGATTCGGGCAATGATGTCGAGATGCTGCGCTGGGCTGGGGTTGGGGTTGCGATGGGCAACGCCTCACCTGATGCGCTGGCAGCCGCCGACCTGGTGGCGCCCAGCGTCGACGACGACGGCGTGGCGCACATCCTGGGAAAACTGGTCTTGGGTGAAGGCTAGCAGGGGGCGTCTATGAACACGGTTATCCTGCCCGCCGGCGATCCGGCTGCCGTCGCGCAGGCGATCGACCTGTTGCATCAGGGCGAGGTCATCGCCTTCCCAACCGATACAGTCTATGGCCTGGGCTGTAACGCCTGGCAACCAGAAGCGGTCGCTCGTCTCTACAAGGTCAAGGAGCGCCCGCGCGAGATGGCGATCCCGCTCCTGATCAGCGGCCTCGACCGGGCTGCCAGCCAGCTGGCGCTCCTCAACCCTGCCTTTCGCGCCTTGGCCGATGCCTTCTGGCCCGGCGAACTCACCCTGGTAGCCGCCAGCTGTGGCACGCTGCCCGAGATCGTCACTGCCGGCAAGGACACGGTTGCCTTGCGCATGCCCGACCATGTACAAGCCCTGGAGCTATGTGCGGCACTTGGCGGGGCGCTCGCCGTTACCAGTGCCAACCGCTCTGGCTCAGTCTCGGGGGTGAGTGCACAGCAGGTGTATGATCAGCTGGCGGGGCGTATCCCCCTGATTCTGGATGGCGGCGTGATGAGCGGCGGCGTGGCTTCGACAATCGTCGACTGCACTTGCACCCCGCCCAGGGTGCTGCGCCAGGGTGCGCTCAGCCTGGAGGCGCTAAACCAGGTCACGTGCGTGACGGGCGGGTAATAAGGGTTTGCCACGCCGTGGGGCTTGGTTTACACTGAAGCAGACGAGTTGAGAGGCCAGCATGCCCACCGAAGCGCTTTATAATAAATGGCGCGGCCAGACATTTGCCGATATCCTTGGCCAGGAGCACATTACCACGACCCTGCGCAACCAGGTGCGTAGCGGCCGTATTGGGCATGCCTACCTGTTTGTGGGCCTGCGTGGAACGGGTAAAACCTCGACCGCGCGCATCCTGGCCAAGGCGGTTAACTGCACCGGCGAAAGCGATGATCCGCCCTGCAACCAGTGCCGCATCTGCAAGAGCCTTACCGAGGGCGCCTCAACCGACCTGATCGAGATCGACGCGGCTTCCAACCGCGGCATCGACGAAATCCGCGACCTGCGCGAAGGGGCTGCCTTTTTACCGAGCGAGTGCCGCTTTAAGGTGTATGTGATCGACGAAGTACACATGCTCACCAAGGAGGCCTTTAACGCCCTGCTCAAGACCCTCGAAGAGCCCCCGCCGCGGGTGATCTTTATCCTGTGCACCACCGAGGTGCAGAGCCTGCCGGCCACGGTGCTCTCGCGCTGCCAGCGCTTTGATTTCCGGCGCGGCACGTTGGCTACTATCGAGGCAAAACTGCGGCGCATTTGCGAGGCGGAAGGGATCCGCATTACTCCCGAGGCGCTCGATTACATCGCACGGCGCGCCACTGGCAGTTACCGCGATGCCGAATCTCTGCTCGATCAGTTGGCAGCCTTTAGCGATCAGGAGATCAGCCTCGAGCAGATCAAAGCCATTCTCGGAGCGGCCCCCTCGCAGCAGGTGCGCGAGGTGGTGGCAGCCCTGTGTGAGCGCGATATGGGGCGCGGACTGGGGGTGATCAATGCCATGCTGGATGGCGGCTCAGACCCGCGCGAAGTCACCGCGGCGATCATCGACCAGCTGCGCGGGCTGGCGTTCATCTATGTCGGCAACACCGACAACCTCTCGCTCGACCCGGAGGATATCCGCGCATTGCAGGCGCTTGCCCAGCGCTTTCCGGACGCGCTGAACGTAATAGTCAGCGCTATCAAGCGCTTTAACGAGGCTGCTGTGGGGTTCAAGGGCGCGGCGCGCCCGTTCATCCCGCTTGAGCTGGCCTTTATCGAATCCTGCCTGGTGGATGCCAGCCCGGCAGCCGCCGTCCCTTCCGAGGTGCCCGTCTTGCATCCGGTACGGCGTGAAAAGCCGGCCTTTCGCGAGCCAGAGCCGGTGGCACGCCCAGTCGTGCCTGCGCCAGACCCGCCCCACGAAGAGGTTCCGCCTGCTGCGCAAGCCGCACCTGTCAGCCCGCCGCCATCTGGGCGCGCCCTGACGCTCGAGCTGGTGCAAGCTAGCTGGACCGACATCTTAACCAGAGTCAGGGAGCTCAACCCACAGGCGCGTGCGCTGCTCAACTCGGTCACGCTGCAGGCAGTGCGCGATAACCAGATCGTACTGGGTTGCCCGGCGGCCTTTCATCGCGACAAGCTGATGGAGCCAACCCGGCGCGAGCAGATCGAGCAAGTCATGAGCGAGGTGCTGGTAACGCCCACCAGCCTGACGTGCGAGCTGGTGAGTCCTAAAAGTACGCGTCCGGCATCGCGTGCACCAGCCGCGCCGCCCCCGACCGATCCGCGAGAGGCTGAACGTGAGCGCCTGCGCAACCATCCTGCCGTACAGGAGTTGGTGCGCCGCGGCGGTCAGGTGATGGATGTCACATTGAACAAAGAAAAGGATTAAGCATGGGAAGTAAAGGAAAACGCCGTTTCAAGATGCCCTCCGCGCCCGGCGTTCAGTCGCGCGGCCAGATAGCTCAGATGCAAAGCCAGATGGAACAGATGCAGGCGACTCTCTCCGCTACCATGGTGACGGGTTCGGCCGGCGGCGGGGCTGTCACTGTCGAGATGACTGGCGACCAGCAGCTGCGTGCCATCACCATCAAGCCCGAAGTGGTTGATCCGGAAGATGTCGAGATGCTTCAGGACCTGATTATGGCGGCTTTTAAAGAGGCCAGCGAAAAGGTTGCCGAGTTGATGAACGCGGCGCTTGGCCCGCTGGCCGGCGGCCTGGGGTTGGGCGGCCTGAGCTGATGAGTGCCACTCCCAAGGCGGTCACGCGCCTGATCGATGCTTTTAGCCGTCTGCCGGGCATCGGCCCCAAGACGGCTTCGCGACTGACCTATTACTTGTTGCGCGGCGGTAAAGAAGAAGCGCAAGCCCTGCAGAGTGCCTTGGGTGAGCTGTATAGCGGGATCACACTGTGTTCGAACTGCTATAACATCAGCGAAAGCGACCCGTGCGCGTTGTGCAGCGATTTGTCGCGCGACCAAGACCTGATCTGCGTGGTGGAAGAGCCCCTCGACGTGCTCGCAATCGAGCACACTGGGTGCTTTCGCGGCCTCTACCATGTGTTGCATGGGCATATTTCGCCGATGGACCGCATCGGGCCGGACCAGTTAAAGCTGCGTGAACTGGCTGAGCGGGTGCAGCGCGGTACGGTGCACGAGGTGATCGTGGCGACCAACCCGACCCTGGAAGGCGATGCCACCGCCCTGTATGTCCTGCGGCAGCTGGCTGACAGCGGGGTTTCCGTCAGCCGCCTGGCGCTGGGCTTGCCGCGCGGCGGCGACTTGGAATACGCTGACCGCGTGACTCTCTCCGAGGCGCTGCTGGGACGGCGTGAGATGCAGCCCTAGAGCGCACCGCGCGCGCTGGCAGCCTGGTAAAGCACCAGCGAGCTGGCGATGGCAGCATTCAGCGAATGGATCTGCCCCAACATGGGGATACGCACCACGAAATCGCACAGCTCGAGCGTCAGGCGCCGCAACCCAGCCCCTTCGCTGCCCACTACCAGCGCTAACGGCATGTCGTAGCTCAGGCTGCGGTAATCCTCGGCGCGCGCGTCCTCCTCGACGCCCACAATCCACACCCCCTGGCCCTTGAGCCAGCGCAGGGTCTGTGCCAGGTTGGTCTCGGCACTGATATGCAGATGCTCGACAGCCCCCACCGAGGCGCGGCTGACAGCTGGGGTGATCCCAACCGCTTGCTGGGCATGCACCACCACGCCATGCACGCCGGTGGCCTCTGCGCTGCGCAGGAGTGACCCGACGTTCTGCGGATCCTGCAGGTTATCCAGCACCAGGATAAAAGCGAGCTGCTGGGCCGTCTGGGCGCGCTCGAGGATCTCGGTCAGGCTCGAGTAGGGGTAGGGCGCTACCTCAGCCAGTACCCCCTGGTGGCGCACACCGGCGCTGAGGGCATCCAGGCTGGCACGGGGCATCAGGGTCTGCGGAATGCCGGCAGTGCTGCACAGGCGCGTGATCTCGTCGAGGATTTCGCGCGTGGCCAGCCCTTCGGCCAACAATACGCGATAGATGCGCCGGCGACGGGCTACGAGCGCCTCGCGCACCGCATTGCGCCCCGCCAGAAACTCGCGCGGCGCGGGCACCTAGACGTACTTCCAGGTGGTGCCGTCGGGGCTATCGCGCAGTTCAATGCCCAGTGCGGTCAGCTTGTCGCGGATCTCATCCGCCAAGGCCCACTGTTTGGCGCTGCGCAGTTCGCGGCGTGTCTCGAGGAGCAGCTCGACCAACGCGCCGGCCTTGTCGGCGCCCGCACCAGAATCCTCACTGGGCAATTGCAGGCCGATGGCATCTTCCATAAAGCCCGCCATAAAGGTGCGCACCAGCTCCAGCGATCCGGCGCTCGGGTCACGATCCGCCATGATCGCGTTCATCTCGCGTGTCATATCAAAGAGTGCGGCAATCGCACCGGGGGTGTTAAAGTCGTCATCCATGCTGGCGATGACGCTGGCAGTGGTAGTCTCTACCAGTTTGGCGATCTCAGGATCGACCTCGCCTTCGGGGGCGCTGGGCAGGCGCTGGATCAGGCTGTACCACAGGTTGGTGAGGCGCTCAAGGCCGCGCGTGGCGGCGCCGATGGATTCTTCGGTAAAGTCGATCGGCCCGCGATAGTGGCTTAGCAGCATAAAAAAGCGCAGCATCATCGGGTCCCAACGTTCAAAGGCCTGCTTCAGGGTGATAAAGTTGCCCAGCGACTTGTGCATCTCTTCGCCGCGGATAAACAGCATGCCGTTGTGCATCCAGTAGTTGGCAAAGGGCACGCCACTGGCCGATTCTGCCTGGCTGATCTCGCTTTCGTGGTGCGGGAATTTGTTCTCGACCCCGCCGCCGTGGATATCAAAGGGCTGCCCGAGGTATTTGGTCGACATGACGGTGCACTCGATGTGCCAGCCGGGAAAGCCCTCGCCCCATGGGCTGGGCCAGTGCAGGATATGCTCGGGGGCTGCGTTCTTCCACAGCGCAAAGTCGGCCGGATCGCGCTTTTCGTCGAGCACGTCTACCCGCGTGCCGCTCAGGCTGTCTTCGAGCTGGCGGCCCGAGAGCTTGCCGTAATCCTCATCCTTGGCTACGGAAAAATAAACCGAGCCGTTGACCTCGTAGGCATAGCCAGCCTCGATCAGGCGCTGGATCCAGCTGATCATCTCGGTGATGTGTCCGCTGGCGCGCGGCTGGATATCCGGGCGCAGCACATTCAGGCGGTCCATATCCTCGAGGTAGCGTCGGGTGTAATACTCGGTCAACTGCATGGGCTGCATTTGCTCGCGCTGCGAGCCCTTCAGGATGCGGTCTTCACCGCTATCAAGCATGTGGCCTACGTCGGTAATGTTCTGCACATACAGTACGCGGTAACCGCGGTAGCGCAGGTAGCGAACGACCGTATCAAAGTTGATATAGGTCTTGGCATGGCCGAGGTGGGCGTCGTGGTAGACCGTTGGGCCGCACACATACATGTGCACCCGCCCGGGCTGGATCGGCGTGAAGACTTCTTTTTGGCGCGAAAGGCTGTTGTAAATGACGAGTGCCATCTGTTTCTCCCTGGTATAGTTGGGCGTGTTGGTCGGTGAGCAGCGGGAGCGGGGAGGGACGCGCTAGGAGGCGCGCCCCGGGCGACAGATGCACACAGGTTGTCGAGTGATTCCAGCTTTCATATAGGTTCGTTCCGATGCGGTTCCAGCCCTATTATAAGCGCACTATGGGGTGAGGCAATTCTGGCAGCGCTATTGACTGCCGATGAGTGAGGCGGAGATCGCCTCGGCGACAGTGCGTACCGTCTCGATGTGCAGGCTGGCACCATCCAGGTTGAGGGATGCCCCGCTGCGCATCTGCGGGATCACGGCCCGCCGGAAGCCCAGCTTGGCAGCTTCGCGCAGACGGCGCTCGCTGTGCCCGACGCTGCGCAGTTCGCCCGCCAGGCCGATCTCGCCGAACAACACCAGGTCGGGATGTACCGGCCGGTTCTGCAGGCTGGAAGCAATCGCCACGGCGATCGCCAAGTCGGCGGCTGGCTCGCGCAGCCGAAGACCGCCCACCACGTTAACGAACAAGTCCTGATCATGGATGTGCAGCCCGACACGTTTGCCCAGCACAGCGGTGAGCAGCCACAGACGGTTCAGGTCGATGCCGTTGCCAGTGTAGCGCGGGAACTGCAGCACTGAGCGGCTGGCCAGCGCCTGCACCTCGACCATCAGCGGGCGGGTACCCTCCATGGTTACGGCAATCGTCGAGCCGGGGGCGTGGCTGGGGCGTTCTTCTAAAAAGACTTGTGAGGGGTTGGCAACCTCGTGCAAGCCGCTTTCGTGCATCTCAAACACGCCAACCTCATCGGTCGAGCCAAAGCGGTTCTTCACACTGCGCAGCAACCGAAAGGCATGAAAGCGTTCGCCCTCTAGGTAGAGCACCGTATCCACGATGTGCTCCAGTACCCTGGGCCCGGCGATGGCTCCGCTCTTGGTTACATGCCCGACGATCAGGATCGGCACGTTGAGCCCTTTGGCGAGGTGCAGGAGCGCGTTGGCGCACTCGCGCACCTGGGTCAGGCTGCCGGATGACGACTCCACCTCGGCCAACCGCACCGACTGGATCGAATCCATCACCGCCAGGGCGGGGTGCAGCGTTTCGATCTGCCCGATGATGCGTTCGAGGTCGGTTTCGGCCAACAGATAGAGGTTGCCGGCGGTAACTCCAATGCGGTCGGCGCGCGCTTTGACCTGGGTGGCCGATTCTTCGCCCGACACGTACAACACCGGCTGGTCAGAGCTGACCAATCCGGCTACCTGCAACAGTAGGGTCGACTTTCCGACTCCCGGGTCGCCGCCGATCAGAACCAGGGAACCCGGCACCAGGCCCCCGCCCAGCACGCGGTTGAACTCGCCGATCGGCACCTGAATTCGCTGTTGGTCGGAAGCACTGATCTCAGCCAGCGGCATCGCCTGGCTGATGCCGCTGGCTACCTTGCTGGAACCCGCCACCGGGGCCGAGAGCACCAGCGAGTTCCACTCGCCGCATTCGGGGCAGCGGCCCATCCATTTCGCCTGGCTGTTACCGCACTGCTGACAAATATAGCGCGTGCTAGTTTTAGCCATGAACTAGATGCTTTCGGCCTGGTCGAACTCGGTCAGCGCGGTGCTCGCGTCGGGGTGGCGCAACACCAACTCGCTATCGAGCACGTCGATCACCACCAGGTCGCCATCCTGGAAGGTGCCGTCCAGCAGCTTGTCGGCCAGCGGATCCTCGATCAGGCGCTGGATGGCACGTTTGAGCGGCCGGGCGCCATACTGCGGGTCAAAACCCTCTTGCACCAGCTTGGCGCGCCCCTCTTCGGTCAGCTCCAGCTGAATCTGGTGCTCCTCCAGGCGCTTGGTCACCTGCCGCAGCTGGATATCGACGATCTGTTCAATATCATCCCGCGAGAGGGCGCTAAAGACGACCACCTCATCGACGCGGTTGAGGAACTCGGGCTTGAACAGGCGCTTGAGCTCGCGCATCACCGTCGACTGCATGTCGCGGTGTGGTACGATCATCTGGTCACCACTGCCGAGCGCGGCAAACCCGAGCGAGGCATTTTGCATGATCTCACTCGACCCCACGTTACTCGTCATGATCACCAAGGTATTGCGAAAGTCGACCTTGCGCCCCTTGGCGTCCGTCAGATGGCCTTCTTCCATAATCTGCAGAAGCATGTTAAAGGCTTCAGGATGCGCCTTTTCGATTTCATCAAAGCACACCACTGCGTACGGGCGCCGGCGGATGGCTTCCGTCAGCTGGCCGGCTTCTTCGTAGCCGACGTAACCCGGAGGCGCCCCCACCAGACGCGAGATGGTGTGGCGCTCCATGAACTCGGACATGTCGAACTGCAGCAGGGCATCCGAGGTGCCAAAGAGGAATTCTGCCAAAGCCTTGCACAGCTCGGTTTTGCCCACGCCGGTAGGCCCTAAAAAGATAAAGGTACCGATCGGGCGCGACGGGTCCTTGAGCCCCGCGCGGGCACGCCGAACCGCCTTGGCGAGGGCGTGCACAGCTGCTTCCTGGCCCACAATGCGCTCGTGCAGCGCGGCTTCCATCAGGAGCAAACGCTGCGACTCTTCTTCGGCGATGTTGGTGACGGGGATGCCCGTCCACATGGCAATGATCTCGGCGATGTCATCGGCCGTCACACGCAGCTCAACGGGCTCTGCAGGCACTGCTTCAATAGCGATCCCCAGTTTTTCACCCCACAGCCCCAACTCGGATTGTGTCACCAGGCTGGACGGCATGGTGGGGCGTTCAGGGGCCGTTACCATCTGCATGGGCTCGCTGGGGACTGCATCGGTCACCCGACCGGATTTAAAGACGCGCACGCGCGAAGCGGCCTCATCCACCAGGTCGATTGCCTTGTCGGGCAGGAAGCGGTCTGGCACGTAACGCACTGCCAACCGCACGGCCGCCTCGAGGGCTTCGTCAGTGATCTTGAGTTTGTGATGTTCTTCGTAACGGCTGCGTATCCCCTGCAGGATGCTGAGGGTTTCATCGGCTGTAGGTTCAGAGACGTGCACCGGCTGGAAGCGCCGCTCGAGGGCGGCATCACTTTCGATGTGCTTGCGATATTCGTTGAGCGTAGTGGCGCCGATGCACTGCAGCTCACCGCGCGAAAGGGCCGGCTTGAGGATATTGGCGGCGTCCACCGTGCTGCCGGCCGCGCCGGCGCCGATCAGCATGTGCAGCTCATCGATGAACAGGATCGTCGCGGTGGTCTTGATCTCGTCGATGACTTTTTTAAGACGTTCTTCGAACTGGCCGCGATACATCGTGCCTGCCACCAGCGTGCCTACATCCAGGCGTACCAGGCGCTTATCCTGCAGGTCTTCGGGCACCTGCTTGGCGATGATGCGCTGCGCCAATCCCTCGACGATGGCCGTCTTTCCGACGCCGGGCTCGCCGATCAGGGCGGGGTTGTTCTTACTGCGGCGCGCCAGGATCTGCACCACGCGTTCGATCTCTTTCTGGCGGCCGATCACCGGATCGAGCTTGCCCTGGCGAGCCAGGTTGGTCAGGTCAATCCCGAGCTGTTCAATCAGGCTGGGTTCTTTGGCATTTGCTGCCGCTGCCGGACGGCTCTCTTCCCTGCCCGCGGCAGGACGCATCTCCTGGCGCATCATTGCGAGCACACGCCGGCGCACGACGTCACGGCTGACGTCCAGGCTCAAGAGAACCGCCGAGGCGATATGGTCCGAATCACGGATCAGTGCTAGAAGCAGGTGCTCGGTGTTGACATAGCGCTGCCCGAGATTGCGCGCCTCAGCGATGGCGTATTGCATCACCCTCTTGGTGTGGTCGGCCAGTTCCATGGTGCCGGTAGGGCCATCCTGGCGGCCAACCATGCGTTCGACGGCATGGCGCACCTGCCCAATGGTGAGGCCCAACTCGCTCAGGATGCGCG
The DNA here is from genome assembly GCA_012729455.1 of Chloroflexota bacterium. Taxonomy (GTDB): domain Bacteria; phylum Chloroflexota; class Anaerolineae; order UBA1429; family UBA1429; genus JAAYDC01. Next base: position 37,923 of record JAAYDC010000025.1, read on the forward strand.
ATGCAATGCCGTCTTCTTCGCGCATCAAGCCAAGCAGAAGATGCTCGGTGCCTATATAGTTGTGGTGTAGCCGGCGAGCTTCTTCCTGAGCCATCCCCAGGGCTTGCTTGGCGCGGCTGGTGAAACGATCCATGCTATCAGACATATCCATTCTCTCTAGATAAACAACAAGAGGCTAGGTCATTTTACACCAGCCTCTTGCTTCAGCCAACAAATTGTTGGGTTCAGGCCTGCTGCTGCGGTTGGGCAGCAACAGGCTTTGCCTTAGCCGCTGGTGTCCTCCGAGTCGCTGGGGTCGTCGAGTTGGCCGGCCGACCAGTCGTAATCGTCGGAATATTGGTCTTCGCTGACGCGCCGCAGGCTCAAGCCGATGCGCTGCTGGCTGCTATCTATACGGATGATCCGCAAGGTAAGTTCCTGATCCTCTTGCACCACCTCGCTCGGATGGGTGACATGCTCGTCTGAGAGCTCGGAAATATGGATTAGCCCCTCGATCGAATCATCCAGGCGCGCAAAGGCACCGAAATTGGTCAGCTTGGTGATGGTGCCACTGACCAGCTGGCCGACCTGATAGAGCTCTTCAATGGCTGCCCAGGGCTCTTTTTGCAGCCGCTTCATGCTCAGGGCAATGCGCTTGCGCTCGCGGTCGACCGAGAGCACCAACACATCCACTTCCTGGCCAGCGCTCAGCACCTCGCGCGGGTGCGAAACGCGCTTCCACGAAAGCTCAGAGAGGTGCACCAGACCATCCGCACCGCCCAGGTCGACAAAGGCACCAAAGTCGCACAGGCTGCTGACGGTTCCGCGCTTGACGGTGCCCTCGACCAATTCGTCGAGCAGTTTTTCTTTCAGGTCCTGGCGACTCTCACGGCTGGCAGCGCGCTCCGAAAGGATCAGGCGGTTACGGCGCCGGTCGATCTCGATGATCTTGACAAGCATCTGCCTGCCAACCAGGCCGCTCAGGGCCTCTTCACGCTCTTCGTCGGTGCCGGTGCGTGAGATGCGCACGCTGGCGATCTGCGAGGCAGGGACAAACCCGCGCACGCGCCCGACGTTGATGATCAAACCGCCGCGGTTATAGCCAGCCACAGGCTCGTTGATCATCTCGCCATCTTCAAAGAGCTTGGCTGCTTTTTGCCAATCCGTCTCCACCTGGGCGCGGCTGAGCGACAGGACGACGTTGCCGTCGCTGTCTTCGGGGCGCACCACATAGGCGTATACCTGCTGGCCGACCGCAAGGTTCTCGCGGAACTCGGGGTCGAGGCTGTCCAGGTCGGAGCTGGAGACGATCCCCTCGCTTTTGGCGCCGATGTCGATCAGCACCTCGGTGGGCGACACATTGACGACCACACCCTCGCGGATATCACCGCGCCGCGGGGCGTGACTGACCGACTCTTGCTCCAACAGCGCTGCCATGGGGTGTTCTTCGATAGGGTTCTCACCGCCCGGCTCGTTGTTGTTCATGAGTTGATGCTCATCCATGCGCGCCATCTCCTTACGAAAGACCTAGTAAGTCATTATAAAGGCACGCAATAGAAAAGGCAAGCTCCAGCATAATGTATAGCCCTGCAGACATGCCAATCGAACGTGCTGTACGCGGTCAGTGGAAAGGCAACCTGAAAGGAGTAAAACAACGATTTTGACAGATTCGGCGAACTGCCTAGAATGGCTCCTCGTTGTCTCTCGTGCGGGAGATGACGGCCGAGCAGGAACGTCACAAGCCCATTTGGGCGATTTGACAGGCCCGACGGCATGTGTATAATGAACCGCCGTGCCCAAGGATGGCACAGCGGTTGAGAGGCACCTTAACAACTGAAGAGTGACAAAAGAGCGAAGAGTAAGAGCGAAGGGGTACCACG
>JAAYDC010000026.1 GCA_012729455.1 Chloroflexota bacterium
AATTTACAAGTGGATACTCACACATCAATGAGATAGAGGAAAAAATAGCGCAAAGCGGCTACGGAAAGTTATCCGTGGCCACTTTGCTGCTAAAATATCATTTACCCCCTTGACAGAAATCGTTCTGCTCAATGATGGTAGTGTAGGGGATCACATAGATGACACGGTCGAGTTTGTAGCGCACAGCATGGTTGAGAGCGAACGCCAGGGACGAGAGCGTCTTTCCACCGCCTGTCGGTACAGTTAGTGTAAAGAACCCTTGTGGCCTTTCAGCACCCGCTATGCAGGCACGCAGGATGTCAGTGCGCACGCGATCTATATCACGCTTGGGGCTGGCAAATCGCTCCAGATAGGCATTTAACCGTTCACATAAAACCGGAATGGACTCGAACTCACCCCGTGCGACACTGCCCCGCATAAAGGTCTCGGTCTCCAAAAAGTCAGCATCCACCAGGGCTGAGTAGACCATACGCGTCAGGAATGCGAACGAAAAGCCAAATGCCTCCGGGTTAGGCCTAAAACCTGGTAACTTTAAAGGTAACTGGATTTCCTCGAGCTGGAGATCGGTTTGGAAATCAGAATAGTCTTGCACCTTACCCTTCAAACGCGAACACAGAGTAGCTTCTCCTGCGAGGTCGGTCGCACTACCATAATTCGGTAGGCCCGTGTGATGACCGGCAATGCAATATGCCATCATGTATGCAAGCGCTGACTGCTGAGCGTCTTGGTATTTCTCGATCAACACCTTGGCGCCTGCCGTCGAGTGGTCGACGCCCTGGGTGGCGCCACGCAGACGCGCTTGAAACGCGTTCGAGTACTTGCCCAAGTCGTGTACCAGCGCAGCGGTGTAGGCGAGTTCACCGACCCCCGCTGAAGCGCCCAGCTGCCTCGCCAGCTCTGCGGTGTTGCGTAGGTGGTCGATCAGCCGTTGCCACTGTTCCTCGCTCTGCTCATTTGTATGTGCGTAATACACTTTCCTCTCCATCAGCGTGCCTCCAGGCCATACAGCGCCATCATGCGCAGCACCTCATCCCGCAGCTCCTTGTGCAGATAATCCGGTTCGAGCACCTCGACCTCGGCGCCCCACCCGCGGATCCAGGGCATCATCTCCTGCGGCTCTGCAATCTGGGCTTCCCAGATGAGGTAGCCGTCCTTGCCCTCGCAGGTTTCCTCCGAGCGATGCCACTGAGTAGCGCGCACCCGTCCGGCGACACGCGGCGAAAAGCGCAGCTTGACGCGGATGGGGTCGCGCTCGGTATACCAGATGCCCCAGGCCCCGCTCAGGAGCTTAGTCGGGTCGAAGTCGGGTGGAATCTCGTAATGTTCATCAAGGAGATCGACCGATACGATGCGTTCGATCTTGAGCGTGCGCATAGCTGCCTGTGGCTCGCTGTAGCCAATCACATAGGTCGATTGTCCCACTGCGTACGGCTCGATAAAGTAGACCGCATAGACATAAGTGCGCGCCGTGGTGCTGGATTCGGGCTTGTAGCAGATGCGCGCCTTGACCTGGGAAGCCCACGCTAGCGACAGGCGCTCGAGGGCTTTCAGGTAGACGGGATCCTGCTGCCGGCTGGCGCCATCCATCGTGTCAGCCGACTGCTGCAGGTGTATCGAGATACGCGGAGCTAGTTTTTCCAGCGACAGCCCCAGCTTGCGCAACGCCGAAGCCGCGTGCGGATTCTGCCGATCCTGCCTGGCGGCTAACAGGCGCGCCGCCAGGTGCACCGCTACCGCCTCGTGCAGGCTAAAGCGCACGTTCACCAGATAAGCCTCGCGGTCGATAAACAGCTTGCGGCCTTCCTGATACACGGGCCCCACCAGATCCGGCAGGTAGCGGTAAATGGTCGAGCGGTTGACCCCCAGACGTCTGGCAAGCTCTGCCTGAGTCAGCCCTTCGGGATGCGCTAATAGCAGTGCTTCGATCTGCAGTAACCTGGCGGCTTTGGCAAGCGCTGAATTGACTGGCATATCTCACCTACTTTACAGATAATATAGCAGCTAGACGTTGCAGAATCCGCAACAAAAGGTGGGAGTGCGGCCGATTTATTGACATGATTGGACTAAATGAGGGGGTATGCAGCACTGCAAAAGGTGCTGAGCACGGTGTTGGCGACTGCGTGCGGCCGTGAGGGGTGCGACAGACAGAATGCTGCATGTGCGAGTAACCTCGCTGGCATAACAATTCTTTATATAGCCTAATCCAGAGAGGGGTGCAAGCGGTTTTGTCGTAGCATGTGCGGATCAGGAACCTATGACCTGGCGGAGGTTCTGGCTTTAACCGAGCACCAGCCAGCCGTGCTTGAGGCCCATGATGACTGCCTCGGTGCGTGAGCCGACCCCCATTTTGCCAAAAATGTTGGCCATGTGGGTTTGCACTGTACGCGGGCTGACCTGCAGGGCATCGGCGATCTCGCGGTTAGAGAGTCCCTGACCGGCCAGGCGCAGCACATCCAGCTCGCGTTCGGTGAGCAGGTCGTCGGAAGGGGCTTGCGGGGCGGCCTTGTCGTGGCTGATGCGCTGCAGCACCTTTTTTGCGATGGATGGGTGCAGCACCGACTCACCGTCATGGACACGCCGCACCGCGTCGATTACTTCGCTGGAGCGCGCATTCTTTAAAAGATACCCGGCTGCACCGGCTTCGAGGATAGCAAAGACGTATTCGTCATCGTCAAAAGCCGTCAGCACCAGGATGGCTGTGTTGGGCAGCAAAGCTTTGATCTGTTTGGTGGCCTCAATCCCGTTCATTACCGGCATCGAGATATCTACCACCGCCACGTCGGGTTGGGTCTGCTGTGCCAGTGCCAGGGCTTCGGCGCCATCGCCGGCTTCGCCCACCACCACCAGGTCGGGCTCTTTTTCCAGAATGCGCCGGGTGCCCTCACGCACCATTATATGGTCATCCGCCAACAACACCCGGATCTGCCCTGCATGACTTTCCATTAACCATACTCCTGTCGTAAAACTCGAACGAGCCTCGTTAATCGCTGCCCACCGCGATTACCGAGGCTCGTCCACCAAGGAGGAGAAGAAGCGCTGTCTCTCGCACCAGTTGAGAGCGCAGCTTGTAGTTCAAGCGTCCGTCCAATTCCGGTAGCCCGGCGACACTGCCGACTACTATGCCCACAGTATACAAGAGTCCATTTTCAGTTACATCGGTACAATTAACCATTTTTAATTCAGCAATATTACCTAGGATGCTCGACCACGTTGAGCGGCCGGTAGCTCTGAGCTATGGGCAGTTCTACCAGCACGCGGGTGCCCTTGCCGGGGCGCGACTCGATCTGTGCCGACCCGCCAAACAGCCTGGCACGCTCATAGATTCCCATCAGCCCTAGCCGTCCCGATTTTATCAGTTCGTTGACGTTGGCAGAAGGTTCAAAACCGACCCCGTCATCAACCACCAGCAGTTGTACCGCTTTGGATAGGTAGCTCAGTACCACCTGGACGTGCTCGGCATGGGCGTGCCGGCGCACGTTGTTGAGGCACTCCTGGGCGATGCGGTAAAGCCCCAGCTCAAGCTCGTCCGAGAGTTTGGCTTCTTCGCCGACAATCTCGAAATCAACGCTAAAGGGTTCGCCGCGCTCCATTTTGTCGCCCAGCAGCTGCAGGGTGCGCGGCAAGCCCAGCTCGGCCAAAAGGGGCGGACGCAGGTCGCTGGTAAAATTGCGCACCTCCTGCAGCGTTTCGTCGACCTGGTCACGCAGGAGCTCTATTTCAGCCTCGAGTTCCTCGCGGTCGTCGATCTCGCTGAGCGACTCGATGCGCCGGCCGAGCACGATCAGCGCCTGGGCGGTCTCGTCGTGCAGGTCGCGCGCGATGCGCTTGCGCTCCTGTTCCTGCCCGTTGAGCACCGAGGCGACGTAATTCTGGATATCGGCGCGATATCGCCGCAGCTGCTCTGTCATGGTATTGAACGAATCTTCCAACACCCGCACTTCGCGCGGAGCCCGCGAGGTCGCTACATTGCCGTCAAACTCGCCCGATGCGATGCGCCCTGCCTGGCCAGCCAGGCTTTGCAGCGGTGCGGCGATGCGCCGTGAGTTCGTAAAGATAATCAGGAACGGCAAAAGGATTACCAAAACCGAGAGAACGATCATATAAGGGGTGTATGGGCGCAGCGGGTTGAGGATGTCAGCCATCGATTCGCTGGTCACCAGATACCAGTTGCCCCAGCTCTCGTCGGCAAACACTGAGCTGCCCAGATCGCGCAGCGGCACCTTGGCATAGCCGACCACCTGCAGGTTTCCACCCGAGGCGATTGTCTCGGCGCCGCCGCGGTTGTTGGTCAGGGCCAGGTAGCCCGGGTCGTCGTGCGCGACAGTGCCCACCAGGCTGTTATCGGGGTGTACCAGAATCGTGCCGTCAGCATCCAAAAGGTAGGCACGTCCGGCTGTGCCAATGCTGATGTTGGCGATCGGCCGGCCCAGGCGTTCGCCATCCAGCCGCCACACCCCCACCACATACCCCACCATGCGTCCGCGGTTATCAAACAACGGGATCGAGACGCACAGGAGCGGCCTGCCCTGGCGGTCGCTCAGACGCCCCGATAGCACCGGTCGGCGCAGCCGCCCCGAGCGCTCCATCCACGGCTCGCCGCGCAACGGGATGCTGTTGTCATCCGCGGTGGAAGCCACCAGATTGCCTTTCGGATCGGTGATGATCACCTGGTCAAAGCGCTGGCTGAGGGTGATATTGGCCTGCAGGATCTCAACCTTGGCCTGCGGATCGCCCTCACGCACGGCATCGTTGGCGGCCACACTGGCCAGCAGCGTTACCGAGTCATACCAATAGTAGGCGATCTGCCGCGCCGCCAGATATACCAGCTGGGCGTCGCGCTCCTTGATGAGCGTGCGCGTCAGGCGAAAGGCGCCCACAAGGGCAGCGATCGTCAGCACGATCAGCATGATCGTCACTGGCGTGACGATCGAAACGATCAGCTGCGTGCGCAGGCTGTGGGTGGTGCGGTGCTTTCCGCTATCCATAGGTTCCAAGGTGGGCAAGTCCTCTGCCTCTATTATAAGTGTGTTGTCGTATATCCGAAAGGGCTTGCACCGGCGGCCATTTTCAGGTTAAATGATTATGATCGGTGAAAGGAGCAAGATGCAATATCGACGCTTAGGGAATGCGGGTGTACAGGTTTCGCAGATCTGCCTGGGCACCATGACCTTTGGCCGCGAGGCAGATGAAGCCACCTCGTTCAAGTTAATGGATCGCTTTATCGAGCTGGGCGGCAACTTTATCGATACCGCCGATATGTATTCGGATGGCCTGAGCGAGGAGATTATCGGACGCTGGTTCCGGCAGCGCGGCGGCAAGAAGGACCTTTTGCTGGCGACCAAGGTTTATGCCACGATGGGCAAAGGCCCCAATGATGGCGGGCTTTCGCGCTACCACATCTTTAAGGGAGTCGAGGCCAGCCTGCGGCGGTTGCAGATCGAGACGATCGACCTGTACCAGATACATCGTTGGGATCCCAACACCCCCGTCGAAGAGACCCTCGAGGCGCTCAACGACCTGGTGCGCCAGGGCAAGGTGCGCTACATCGGCTGCTCCAACCTAGCAGCCTGGCATCTGGCCAAGTACCTGCAGGCGGCCAAGGAAAACCATTGGACACGCTTTATCAGCCTGCAGCCAGTCTATAACGCCCTCAACCGCAGCATCGAAAACGAGCTGCTGCCGTTGTGCGCCGCCGATGGGCTTGGCGTGATCGCCTATAACCCGCTGGCTGGCGGCATGCTGACGGGCAAGTACGAGCGCGGTAAGCCCATCCCGGAAGGTGTGCGTTTGCAGGTGATGCCACTGTATGCGCATCGCTACCTGTACAAAGACGCCTTTGACGTGATCGAAGCCTTTACCCGGCACGCCGCCGAGCGCGGTGTGACACCGGCGCAGCTGGCACTGGCCTGGGTGATTGCTGAGCCCAGGGTCACCTGCCCGATCATAGGCGCACGCAACCTGGAGCAGCTGGAAGACACCCTCGGCGGCCTCGACCTCAAGCTGACGCCCGAGGAACGTGCTGCCGTGCCGACGGTCGCGCCGCGCCGCTGGGTGGGGGTCGATCCGGTCTACGATCGCGAGGAATAGCTGCCTCTAACGGATGGTGATGCCCTGCGTCACCACTTTCGCATCCATCACGCGCGCGCCGTTGGCATTCAGGGCGCGCTGCACCGCCTCGCGCTGGGCCGGCTCGGTGACGGTGATCATACAGCCGCCGCCGCCGGCGCCGCAGATCTTGCTCGCAACGGCTCCGGCACCGCGCGCAGCTGCCATAGCGCGCTCGATCTCGGCATTGGTCACGCCCTCGGCCAGGCCGCGGCGCAGCTGCCATTCCGCCTCGACCAGTTCGCCAAAGAGTGCAAAATCACCCACCAGGAGGCACGCGCGCATGTCGTCGGCGATGCTGCGGATGGCGTGCATGTTGGCGACCGTGCTGCCCTGACGCTCGATATAGCTCTTGAGCATCGCCCAGTTGGTGATGGCAGAATCGTGCGGCACGCCGGTATAAGAGATGATCAGCCGGCGGTTGAGCTCGGCGATCAAGTCGGAATCGGCATGCAGCTGCTCGATCGTCCAGCCATCCACGTCAAACCACATGGCGCACACCCCGCCATAGATCGGCGGGAAATAATCCTGCTTGCCGGTGGGGATGCCGATCACCTGGGCTTCTATATTGGCACCCAGGTCGATGATCCGCTCCGAAGTAAAACCGCGCCCCGTCAGCTGGTTGAGGCCGTGTGCCAGTGCCATCAGCAGCGCCGATGACGCCCCCAGACCAGAGCCGTTGGGCGCTGCCGAAGCGATGGTGATATCGAGTCCCATCTCGGGCTTAAAGTACGCCAGCGCGCGCTTGACCAGGTCGAGCCGCCCGCCAAAGGTCATCGCCTCGAGCGAGGGCAACTCCTCGGTAAGCTGCAGGTCACGCGAGTGGATTGTGAATTGGGTGTCGGGGCGCGTCTCTAGGATGGCTTCGGCATGCACGTCGATGGCGGCATTCACCGTCAACCCGCCGCCCTCGAACAGATAGAGCGGGTAGACGTCGAGGGTTGAACCGGCGAAATCAACACGCGTCGGCACCGTGATATGGATGCTGGTCATGCAGGCTCCTTGTCGATCAGAATGGGTCGTCTTCGTGGAACGTAAGCACCGGATAGGCGCCTGGCGGGATGCCGCGCGCCGGATGCGGCTCGGGAGGCTCGTCGTTGCGGTAGCTGCGCCACTGGCTGGGTGCATCCGGGTCCGGCGCGCCGTGCGGGGTGAGGCGCGTGCGTACCTGGATCAGCACGGGCGTGTTGACAGACGCCCCAGCAATGATCGCCTGGCCTTTGCTCAGGTTGGGCAGCTCGTCCAGCAGGTCGCGCCCCACCGAGCCGACACTTTCGGCGATGCGTGCCTGGTCGACCGAGTTGACCACGCGCAGGATGCACTGTGTCATGCACTGCGAAAGCACGTCGCTATCCAGCTTGCCGGGGCGCTGGCTGATCAGCCCCACCCCCAGGCCAAACTTGCGCCCTTCGGAGAGGATCTGTTTGAGCACCGCAGAGGTGATGATGTCGTCGCTGGCAGGCGCATAGTTGTGCGCCTCTTCGATCAGCACAAAGACGGGGTAGGGCAGATAGTTCTCGGCCCCGCGCACCGTGCGGCCGCGCACCGTATCCATGCGCGCCTGGTTGAGGCGCCGCAGGATAGTGGCCACGATCACGCGCTGCTCGCGCTCGGGGATCTCGTTGAGCTGCAGGATGGTGCACAACCCGGGGCGCACCAGCTCGCCCAGTTTGAGGTCCTGGTCGGCATCAAACAGCTTGTTTTCCGCAAGCGCTTCTACTCGCCAAAGCAACGCGCCGACGGTTGGGTCTGTAGTGGCCTCCGGGGTGTCATCGGCAGGCTTGGTGATCGCCTCGCGCAGGTGTTGAAAGGTCCAGCGCCCGCGGGCACGGGCACCGCTGCGCGAATCCTTGAAGGCGCGGTTGAGGTTATTGTGCATCTTTTCGGAGAGGTTGGGCATCAGATAGCGCAGGTCGCCGATTTCGAGCGACGACATGCGTACCTTGATATCCGCCGGCCTCAGGATCTGTACCTGGGGAGCGTAATCCGCGGCGGCAAACTGCGGCAGGCGCTGCAGGTCCTCGAGGGTGTCGTATTCGGCGTGCGGATCAATCACCAGCACCGCTGCACGGTTGTGCGGCATCATCAGCTCTTCGACTATCACCCCTGCCAGATAGCTCTTGCCGGCGCCGGTCGAGGCGATGATCGCCAGGTGGGTGCTGGTAAAGCCGCGCGCATCCAGCTGCAGCGGTACCCTTCCGCTCTCACGCGTCAGCAGCGACCCAATCTGCACCGCGCCGGTAGCCTCGGCGCTCAAGCGCGAGAGAAGGGCGGTGAGCTGTGCATCGGCCGCCAGATAGATGGGCGTGCCCGGCACGGGCAGGGCGTGCGGGTTCACAAAACCGAGCGCTTTGTCCAGATAACCCAGCAGGCTAACGCTCAGGCGATACAACCCGCTGGGGGGCGGATCAAGCCCCAGCAGGCCGGCCAGATGGTCGGGCGAGACGGCCGGGTCGGCCAGCAGGTTATCCGGCAGACTGCGCGCCAGTTCGCGCTTGCTGATGCGTCCCAGTACCATGCGCTCTTCGGCCTGATAGTAGACGAATTCGCCGTGCCTCAGGTGGTTGTGCGGGTCGCGCGCGATGAAGACATAGCTGTTGGCGGTTTCGCCCGGCCCCTGGGTGATGCCGACCGCTGCATGTAGCGCGCTCACAGGCGCGCCTCCAGCGGACGGATGCTGGTGCGCCAGGCAATATCATCCGCCAGCAGCTGCAAGCTGGGGGCCTCATCGGGGTAGCGCTCTGCCAGCACAGCCAGCAGCCTCGTGAGCACCTGTAGCATCTGCGGCTGCGGATTAGCCAGCAGCCCTGGAAGATAGGCGATGCGCAGTGAACCGCCCGCGGTATGAAAGGCATCGAACTCGGCCTCGCTGAGGGTGCTGACGACTGTGCCGATGCTGGCTGCCAGGCTGGCGCAGCCCTGCTGGGCGCTGCCATCCTCGGCCAGGCTGCCGATGACCGTCAGCTCCACCAAAGTAGCGAGCTCGTCGAGGTAATCAGGCGCAAAGACAGCCAGAGCGTCGGGCTGGGTGATGCGCGGCGAGCGGCTGCCGTAATCCGGGTTGTAGAGCTGCGTATCCGTGAGGATCGCCACCAGTGTGACGTCCTCCAGGCGCATGCCCACCAGCGTACCGAGGGCGTGGTCGGCCGGGCTGAATGCCTCAGCCGCTTCGCCGCGTCCCAGAATGCGGCAGGTGTAGAGGGTATGCGAGCGCGAACTGACGATCGTGCCGATCTGCATGCGGGTTCCGTTCCTTTATTGTCGACGTTGTTTGGCAGCAGCCTTGGCGGCTAACTGCAGCTCAAAGCCCTGCTCATGGAGTAAACGATCAAGCAGCCGCCAGAGGCGCAGGGCATCTGGCTGGGAAAGCACCGCCTGGGAATGCGCCGAGCTGAGCGCATAGGGGTAACCGCTCCCGACGATGCATTCGGCGCGCACGACGTCGGCCACCTCATCCGCCAAGCCGGCTGTCTGTACCCAGGCGGGCAACTCGATACGCGCAGGAGGATTATCGCTGGAGGTCTTTAAATACGCAAAATGGAGCTCGCGATAATAGTCGATCCCATCCGGCGGGTTTTGCGAGAGGCGGTCGTCGCGCGCTACGACCCACAAGTCACTGCGCATTCCCCATTCAAGCACACGATCCAGCAGTGCCGCATCGGGTACCTCAATCATGCCGGCGGACGTGTCCAGCAGGGAGAGCATGCGCGTCAGATCGCGGGCATAAGAGCGGTCGATAAACCCCACCAGGGGGACGCGTGTCTCCTTCGAACATGCAAGCATGGCCTGCACCGCTTGTACATAGCATGTGCGCAGGGTCGGGTGCAGCATGCCGGCGAATGAAAGCGTCAGTGAGCCATCCACCAGGACGAGGGCCATCCTGGACGTGCACGCCAGTTGCTGCATGACCTGACAGGCGCTGCGGCATTCGAGTTCATAGCGTGCCTGGTTGACGAGTGCCTCAGAGGCGCTCTCGGGATCATTGCCGTCCAGTCCGAGGTCGTCGGGGGTGAGCAGTTCAAGCCAACGCGGCGTCTCATAACTGCCGTCAGCCGTATGGCGGTTGATATAGGCAGCGGCCTGCACCACCCCCAGCGGCAGGGCGATGTCGCGACTGGGCATGATCTGTGAGCCATCGATGGCGGCCACGCTGCGCCCGGCAAGCATCTCCTGAGCCCAAGCAAGTGCGGCGGGCCGGTTGTGCCAAGGAGCGTCAAACGGGCGTGCCAGTGGCTGGCCGGGGAGCCGTTCCGGGGTGGGCAGCGCTCCGGGGCGCGCATGAGCCGCAAGGCGCGCACGAATGGTTTCGGCATCCAGCTCAGCCAGTTCTGCCAGGGCATCAGCGCCGGCAACGGCGCTTGCCCTGAAGCGCTGCATCCAGGCGAGCAGCTCTGGGCTGCGTTCGTTCAGGGCGTTGAGCAGGAGTTCGGAATCCAGCATCAGGCTTGCTCAACAGGGCGCGAGCCGCGCTCGTCGCGGATAATGTGCACGCGGTGGTGGGCATAGCGTTCAAAGGTGTCGTCGTGGCTGACAACCAGAATCTGCCCAAAGCCGCGGATCAGGGCCAGCCGCTCGGAAAGGTTTTCGCGGCGCTCGGCATCCAGATGGGCGGTCGGCTCGTCAAAGATCGCCAAGTCGATGCCCGAGGCGTTGCGCAAGAGTGCCAGGCGCAGGGCGAGCGCGGCAGCCATCTGCTCGCCGCCCGAAAGCTGCGGATAGGCGCGCGTTTCACCGCGCACCGACAGGCTCAGGCTATAGTCGGAATCCCACATCAGCTTGCCCGAGGTATCCGCCATGATCTCGCGGTAGATTGCACTGGCTTCGTAAGCGATGCGCTCGGTCAGCCGCCGGGTGATCTGCGGACCGGCCTCCTTAAGCCAGCCGCGGATGCGCTCGCCACTCATGCGCGCCAGGTCGCTGCGTGCGATCTGCGCTTGCGCCTCGGCCAGCTTGTCGCGCGCGGTGACCAGCTCGCTCAGGCGCTTTTGGGCGATGCTAGCCTGAGCGTTGTGCAGCTCCAGTTGCGCCCGGGAGGCGGCCAACTCACTGGCGTACTGGGTCTGCTGGCGGCGCAGCTCGGCGTGGGCAGGAGCATCATAAGCGGTTTGCCTGCCGGCAGCCTCGATTTGGGCACACTCGAGCTCTTTACTACGGTCGGCCGCTTCAGCCAGCTGGGTACGCGCTCTGGCTGCGCGCTCGTTATACTCACCGGCTACCTGGATATTGGCCAGATAGCGCTCGTGGTCAGGCTGGTTGGCGCGCAGTTCGCGCTGGTTGGTATCCAGCTGGTCTTCGAGCCCGGCATAGGCTGCCAGCTCGCTCTGCAGCTGGGTCTCCTCGGCGTCCAGCGCCTCCAGGCTAACCCGTACAGCCGCCAGTTCGCTGGCTACCTGCGGATGGCGCTCGGCAGCGCGTTGCAAGGTAGCTGCCCTGGTGCGCGGGTTGCCCAAAGCCTCGAGCTGCCGGCAGGTTGCATCGCGCAGTGCCGGCGCATCGCCAAGCGCTTGCAGGGCGGTACGCGCTTTCTCGACTTGTGCATGCGCATTGGCCTCGCCCTTAGTGGCTGCCTCGACGGCATCAGCGGCAGGCAGTTTACGCAAGCTGGCATAGAGCTTGTCGATCTCGCGCTGCCCGCTTTGCACCGCGCCGCGCACGTCGGTAGCATGGGCGCTCGCTTTGGCGAGCTCCTGCTGCAGTTGCTCGAGTTGCACGGTGTTGAGCTCCAGTAGCTCATGACGATGCTCGGGCGTCAGCTCAGCCATACACACCGGACAGGTGGCGAGGTCACTTTGGCACAGCTGCTGGTTAGCGTGCTCAATGCGTTCTATCTCGGTTTTAGCTCTGGCCATGGCGTCCAGGGTGGCGCGTTCGTCGCTGCGTGCAGCCTCGAGGGCATCGCTGCGGAGCTTGAGGCTAGCCTCCAGGCTGAGGGACTCTTTATGGCTTGAACGGGTGCGCTCAAGCTCTTGCCGGGCACGCTCAAGCCCGCGCTGGGCGTCGGCCAGTGCGCGTTGGGCTTGCTCAAAATGGCTGACGGCACTGTTTTGCTGTGCCAGATGCAGCTCCAGACGCGACTGTTCGGCAACCTCTGGTTCAAGGGCACGATATTCGGCTTCGGCTCGCGCGGTGGATTGCTGTTCGCGTTCAAGCTGAGAGACCTGGCCGCTCAGTTCGGCGCGCTGGCTCGCCAGTTTGGCGGCCGACTGGGTGAGCTTGTCGCGTGCCACGCGTGCATTTTGCAGCTCACGGCCAGCTTCTTCGGCGCGCTGATAAGCCAGATGCCCCGGCTCGCTGGCTACACAGGTACTGCGGGCGCGCTCAGCGGATTGCGCGGCTTCGGCAGCGGTCTCGGCGCGCTGCTGGGCCAGGTCGTGTGTGCGTCGGGCGATCGTGACGGCCTGGTTGGCACGTTCCAGCGCCTCGGAGGCTAGTTCATAGCCATGTATGCGCTGTTCTAGCTCCACAAGAGCCCCGGAGAGCTCATCCGTCCGCGCCGCCGCCTGTGCTGCGGCTGCCTGATGCGCAGCCAGGTCGGCCTCCAATCGGGGCTGCTCTTCCAGTTGGCCCTCAAGCCTTGCGGCGATGCTGCGTTCATTCGCCAGGCGCTGCTCGATATGGCGCACCGTTTCGCGCAGTTTGTCGGCACTTACCGCATAGTCGCTCACCTGCAGAAGCGGGCCAAAGAGGCTGCGGCGCTCTGCCGGGCGTGCCAGAAAGGGCGCCGTCATGGTGCCCTGCGGTACCCCGATGGTGTTTTCAAAGAGCGATGCCAGGTCTGCGCCGGAATCCAGGCGCAGGTGGCGCCGCATCCAGCCCTGTACGCCGGAGACACCCTCCGCCACCACCTCGTTAAGTTCGCAATCGCGCACGCGATACTGGGTGGTGGTGCTTGCGGTAAAACGCCGTTCGGCCTCGTATTGGCGTTCATCCAGTGCCGAGATAAAGCGCACCAGGGCGCGCCCGGATTTACTGCCCTCGCGCAACAGGCTTCCGGCGGTACCACTGGTATGGTTAAAGAGCACAAAACCAATCGCCTCGAGGATTGAGCTCTTGCCAGCACCGTTGCGCCCCAAGATGGCGTTGACCCCTGGCGCAAACATGATCTCGGCATCAACATAGCTCTTGAAATCCTGTAGCCTGACCGAGTGGATCAGCATGCGTCCGCCTCCGCGGGGTGGGCGGCCAAAAAGGCTTCCAGCTCATCCACGATCTCGGCTGACGGGCGGCCCGCCAGGGCCCTCTCCTTCATACGCGCCGCCAGAGCAGCCCAGGCATCCGCCTCCTCGACCAGCTGCACGTCGCGGCTGATCAGCTCGGTCAGTACATGCCGTTCAAGTTCGCTGCGTGTCAGGTCGTCGGGCAGGGCAACTTCGCCGGCCTCGGCCGAGGCGCGATTGGTGATGCGCACCACCAGGGCGCGAAAGCGCTCGCGGATGTGGCTTTGCAGTTCGGCCTCATCCACCTGGGATGGGTCGAACTGCAGCACGCCCGTCAGCGTCACCTCTACGACCGGAGGGCGCTGCCTGTTATCGAGGCGCTCGGCCAGCAGCTGGGCATCGATCGCATCGAGCAGCTCCTGCGCTGAATAGATCGTATCCATGCGCACCAGCACGCGCACATAAGGCCGGCGCGGCACAACCACCTGCTCGACTCGCTGCACTGGCGGTTCGCCCGGCTCTACAGAAACCTGCAGCAGGCCGCGCTGGGGCCAGGCGGTTTCGTCCGAGCTGACCGTCTCGAGCGAGCCGGGATTGTAGAGCCAGTCATCCTGGATAAAGGGCTTGTGAAAGTGCCCCAGGGCGACATAATCCGTCAGCTCGCGGAAAGGGTTGAGCGCGCTACGGGTGATGCTGAGGGCATGCGCATCCATCATGCCCTCCAGGCCGGTGTGCAGCATCAGGATAGTATAGGGCGCATGCGGCAGGGAGCGCAGATCGCGCAGATAGATCTCGAGCATGCGCGCCGTGCTGGCGCCATAGTAGCGCATCCCCACCACCCTGGCGCCGCAGTGCAGGTCGATATAAGTGCCGCGGCGGATAGCGCCATCCCACGGCAGCACGACTTTAAAGCCATCTGCACCGGTCTGCGCATCCAGCAGGATCAGGCTGCCGTGAGCTGAAAGGTAATCCAGCCAGCTCATCTCGTCGGCATAGGTGGGGTTGTCGTGGTTGCCGATCACCGCCAGCAGGGGGATGCCAGCCGCGCTCAGCGGCTTGAGCAGCTCTGTCACCTGATGCAGCAGCTGCGGACTGATGTTGTGCTTGTGAAACAGGTCGCCGGCTACCAGCACAAAGTCGACGCGCTGGTTGATGGCGCGCTCTACGGCAAAGTGCAGCATCAGCGCCATATCGTTGGCGCGTTGTTCGCTGCCAAACTGCTGGTAGCCGAGATGCAGATCAGCCAAGTGTAGAAAGCGAAAGGCCTTGAGGGGTGGCATGTGGTTCGTCCGTATCAGTCTCTATGCTCGCCTTCGAGGGCGTTGCGTTCCATCTGCAGCAGCGTCTCGGCTACCTGGTCAATGGCAATGCGCTGCTTGCGGTAAAAGTCGCTCTCGCTCATCGCCAGGCGCTGCGCTATGTGGCGGATGCGCTGACCCTGGATAAAGCGCAGTTCGAGGATGTTGTAGAGCATCCACTCGTTCGAGGTCATGCTGCGCTGGCCATCCGGGCGCAGGCGTTCGATCGCTTCCTGCAGGATAGCGCGGATTGCCCGGGTGGGAATGTTACCGAACTCGCTCAGGCGTGCGCGCACGATCTCCATGCTCGAAAGCGGGCTGTGCGAAAGTTTTGGGCCGCCCCACAGCTGCACCAGGGCATCCTTGACGCTTTGGCCAAAGCCGGCATCGACGGTGCTGCTTGTCAGGACTTGACCATCGGAGCTGCTGTAAGCCGTGATCGAACGCCAACCCTGCACTAGGTTGAGCTCTGCCTCCAGGCTGCGCAGCACGCCAAAGATCTGTTCCTGCAGGGCTTTATCCTCCAACGCCAGCTCGGTGCGGCGCACCAGCGAATAGGCGCTATCCAGCTGTTCGGGCTCAAAGTGGGCCTGCGGTCCGTCGGCACGGATCGCCAGCAGCCCCAGCTCGACGCGGCTCTCGCTGGACTGCAGCGGTAGCACCCAATAGCCATCCGCAGCGCGAAAATCGCTGTTTTCTACCAGCCCCTCGGGACGGCTGGAACACAGCTCGTTCACCAGGTGGGGCAGGTCGAGACGATCCAGGAACTGGGCGGCATGGGAGCGCTGTCCGCTATAAACACGCAGCTGCAGCTCGCTATCAGTGATGGTGGCGATAAAGCCATCCGGCACGCGCAACAGGTCGCACAGCGAGATCAACGAGTTTTCTAAAAGCTGCGAAAGGTCTGTGCTGGTAAGCAGCCGGCGTTCCATGGTCTGGATCAACTCAATCTCATTCCGGTCGCGGTAATAGATCAGCCGGTCAAAGGCTGGCTTGAACAGGTTGGCCAACAGCTGAAAGGACACAATGGCAGCTGCCACTGCCACGATCAGCACCATCTCGCGCGGCAGCCCCAGGATGATGTCGACGCGCGGCACCACCAGCATGATCACGATCACAAGAATCGCCACCACCGGCCCGCGCAGCAGAAAGTGCAACATGTCGTGCTTGATGACGCGGTCGGGCGAGAGTACCCCCTGATACGCCACAATGTAGCCGATCAGCACCGTTACCGCGGCAGTGCCGAGGTTGCCCAGGAGCGCCAGGAATTCAATGCTCGTGGCACTAAATGAATGCGCTGTGGTCGGGAACAAGAGATACGGAAAGACCCCCAGGCTGGGCACAGCAAAGGCCAGTAACAGGTACGACATGCGCCGGCGCGAGGTGGTGGTGACACAGCGCATGCGTGCATAAGCAATGTGCAACCAGGCCATCACCAGCACTGAGATGTAATAGAGCGCAAAGAGCACGAAATAGCGCCCCGCTACCAGGTGGTAGAATCCGTTGGTTTGGGTCGCCCCGTTCACCAGCCAGTCTGTCGTCAGCGTTACCAGTATCGTAAGAGTACCGATAGCATAGCCCAGCCATACCAGGGCGTGCCGCCAGCGCTGGGTATCGCCGGTGGTGCGCAGCACCGCCACGCCAAAGTGCATATAGGCGGCTGGGATAAAGCTGATCCCTATCCACTGAAAGCGCAGCCAAGTATAGGCGCTCTCTACTGAAGAGACCTCCGCCAGGCTGACATCTGCTAGATAGATCATGCTGACAAAGGTGATCAGTGCGCAGTAGGCGCGCGCGACCGGACTGGAAGGGTTGTGCGCGGCGATATAAATGAGTAATGAAAAGCCAATGATGACGTTGGCCGAGGAGAGGATCAGGTTGCCAAAGCTAAGCACCATCGGGAGCGTGATTGTCTGCATAGCTCTATTGTATGCGTTTACATGAAATAATCGATTCCGTGTGTCACCAGGTGGGCGACCAGGTAGGCGACTGTGACGGTGTACATCAGGCTGTCGATGCGATCGAGCATGCCACCGTGGCCTGGGATCAGGTTGCCCGAATCTTTGCGATGCAGCTGCCGTTTGATAACCGACTCCGCCAGGTCACCAAAGATGGCCCCAATCGCGATGCCCACGCCTGCTGCCAATGCCCAATACCAGGGGATCTGCATAAAGACAACTAACGGGATGACCACGACCAGCAGGCTGGTCAGCCCGCCGGCGATGGCGCCTTCCAGGGTCTTGTGCGGGCTGATGTCTTTGAAAAAGGGCGTCTTGCCATAGCGCGAGCCGATAAAATAGGCTGTCGTATCGCCCAGCCAGGTGGCCGCCATGGTGACCACGATCCAATAAGCCCCCTGTGGCAGCACGCGCAGGTTAAGTATGGCATAAAACGGAAAGCCGATAAACAGGCTGCCGGCGATCGTCAGCGCCCAGCTCAGGAGCGACCCGGGACGGTTGTGATGGCGCACTTCGAGCGCCAGGGTCGTGAGGGTAGCGATCGGCACCACCAGCCAGGCGGCGCGCAAGTTGATTGGCGGACTGTGCAGTAAAAAGCTGACCACGATCACCAGCCCCCAGAACCAGTTCGGGTGCAGCTCCTGCGAGGTAGCCAGGCGATACAGCTCATAGCCAGCCAGCAGGGCAGCCAGGGTGGCCAGCACCCATAGCCAGTATCCGCCCAGCCAGACTGCCGCTACCACGATCGGGATCAGGATGACAGCACTCAGGATGCGTTTTCCCAGCATAGTCTCCTCAGGCTGCTATGGTGTTGCGATGTGTGTGCCGGCTGTTTATTGGTTGAGCTTGCCAAAACGGCGCTTGCGCTGCCCAAATGCCAGCAATGCCTCGTAAAACGCCTCACGGCCAAACTCTGGCCAAGTGAGCGGTGTGCTATAGTATTCGGCGTAAGCGGCTTGCCACAATAAAAAGTTGCTCAGGCGCATCTCGCCGGCGGTGCGGATGATCAGGTCGGGGTCGGGCTGGCCGGCGGTACCGAGGTGCTCAGAGATCAGCACTTCACTAACCATCTCGGGCGGCGTGCCTGCGGCGATGATGGCTCTCACGGCTTCAGAGATCTCGGCGCGCCCGCCATAGTTAATCGCCACGTTGACGGTCAGGCCGGTGTTGTTGGCGGTATCGGCGATGATCTGATCGAGCCTGGTTGCCAGGCTGCGGCCGAGCCTCTCTTTGCTGCCGAGGTGCCGCACGCGCACATTGTTTTCCATCAGCGCGGCATACTCGCGCTCCATGGCCTGCCCAAACAGGGCCATCAGGGCGCGCACTTCGGATTCAGGCCGTCCCCAGTTCTCGGTGGAAAAGGCATACACGCTGAGGATCTTGACGCCGAACTCGGCGGCGGCGCGCATCACCGTGCGCAGGTTCTCGACCCCTGCCTGGTGCCCAGCCGTGCGCTGCAGCCCGCGAGCAGTGGCCCAACGGCCGTTGCCATCCATGATGATGCCAACGTGAACGGGAACCTTAACCAGAGCGGAGAGGTCGAGCGGAGCGCTCTCGCCCATTAGCTTTCCAGGATCTCGGTCTGCTTGAGCTCGCCGACGTGATCGACTTTGGCAATATAGTCGTCCGTCAGTTTCTGCAGGTCCTCTTTGGCTTTGAACTCGTCATCTTCCGAGATCTGTTTGTCTTTTTCGAGCTCACCGATATCGCGCAGGGCGTCGCGGCGGATATTGCGCACTGCCACACGCGCCTCTTCGACGCGCCGGTTGACGAGCTTGGCCAGGTCGCGCCGGCGCTCGTCCGTCAACGATGGGATCGGCAAGCGGATCAGTTTGCCGTCGTTTTGCGGCGTCAGGCCGAGGTCGGATTTCAGGATCGCCTTTTCGATGGCTGAAAGCGACCCGGCATCCCACGGGCGGATGGTGATCAGCCGCGGCTCGGGCACAGCGATGGTGGCGAGCTGGTTGAGCGGCATGGTCGAGCCATAGTAATCGACCTTGACCGGCTCTACCAACGCCGACGAGGCGCGTCCGGTACGTACCGTCATCAGCTCGTGGCGCAGTGCCTCAACGGTCTTTTCCATCTTTTCTTCGGATTCAAACATCACTTCATCAATCATTTCACACCTCGCTTGACGGGACGCTGGGCTTGTGGTCGACCAGCGTGCCGAGAGCTTCGCCCCGCAAGACGCGTTCCAGACTGTCGGGCGGCGAAAGCTTGAACACCACCAGCGGCAGGTTGTTATCCATACACAACGAGAGCGCTGTGCTATCCATCACCTTGACGCCCATATTGAGCGCATCCAGGTATGAAAGGTGCTCAAAACGCTTGGCTTTGGCAAACTTGATGGGATCTTTGTCGTAGATGCCGTCGACCTTGGTTGCCTTGAGCAGGATATCGGCGCCGATCTCGGTGGCGCGCAGGGCGGCGGCTGTGTCGGTGGTAAAGAACGGGTTGCCCGTACCGGCAGCAAAGATCACCACGCGCCCCTTTTCGAGGTGGCGGATGGCACGCCGGCGGATGTAGGGCTCGGCCACCTGACGGATCTCGAAAGCCGTCTGCACGCGCGTGACCACATCGTGGCGCTCGAGCGAATCCTGCAGGGCGAGGGCGTTGATCACGGTGCCCAGCATGCCCATATAGTCGGCCGTAGCGCGCTCCATGCCCATGGCGATCGAGTCGGCGCCGCGCCAGATGTTGCCGGCGCCGATCACAATAGCAATATCAACATTGCAGCGCAGCGCGCCAATGATCTGCAGCGAGATCTCGTCGACCGTAGCCGGATCGACGCCAAACGAGCCTTTGCTCGACATGAACTCTCCGCTCAGCTTGAGCATGACGCGTTTGTATGGCGAGCTTGGCATCTTTACCTCACTCAAATCGTGGTTGGGTTAACCCCAGTATACTAGCCGATCTTGAAACGGGCGAACCGCTGGATCTGTACGTTTTCGCGCAGCTTGGCTACCAGGTTGGTGACGAGCTGGCCAACGGTCTGCGACTCGTCCTTTATAAAGGGCTGTTCGAGCAGGCAGTTTTCCTGGTAAAAGCGCGCCATCTTGCCCTCCAGGGCTTTGGCGATGACCGCCTCGGGCTTGTTCTGACCGGCAAGGTCGGCGCGCGCCTGCTCCATCTCCTGGTTGATGATCTCTTCGGGCACATCGTCGCGCGAGACCCAGCGCGGGTTGATGGCCGCCACCTGCATAGCCACGTCGTGGCACAGGGCGATGAATTCCTCGGTGCGCGCCACAAAGTCGGTCTCGCAGCTTACCTCGACCACAGCCACCAGCTTGTTGCCGGGGTGCACATAGGCCTCAATACGCCCGTCCTTCATCTCGCGCTCGGCTTTTTTGGCCGCCGTCGAGAGCCCCTTTTCCATGAGGATCGCTTCGGCCTTTTCATAGTCGCCGCCGGTGGCTTCGAGCGCTTTTTTGCTATCCAACACTCCGGCGCCCGTGGCAGCACGGAGTTTTTTGATCATTTCGGTCAGAGTTGCCATGGGAGAGTCTCCTTAGTTATCCAGCTCGTCGCTGTCGTCGTCATCGTCATCGATGATGATCATGTCGTCATCGGCCTCTTCGGCGTCGTCCGAGATATTCAGGTAGCCGGTGCCGTCCAGGTCAGCCCCATAACCGGCCGAGCTGATCACTTTGGGCGCTTCAAATTCGCCCACGGTGTCGACACCTTCTTCTTCCATGATCACGCCGCGCATCTGCTGGCCTTCATTGGCGGCATCCGCAACTTTGCTGGTGATCAGCAGGATGGCGCGGATGGCATCGTCGTTGGCCGGGATGACGTAATCGATCATATCCGGGTCGCAGTTGGTATCGACAATGGCGATCACCGGGATGCCCAGACGATGGGCTTCCTTGACGGCGATCTCATCCGATATCACGTCCACCAAAAAGAGGGCGTCGGGCAGGCGGTTCAGGTTGCGCAGGCCGCCCAGACGGCGGTGCAGCTTGCCCAGTTCGCGCTCTTTAAGGGTGGCTTCCTTCTTGGGGAGCACATCCAAGCGCCCGGTGGCAGAAAGGTCCTCGAGGTCGAGCATGTACTCGATACGCGAGCGGATGGTACGAAAGTTGGTGAGCGTGCCGCCCAGCCAGCGGTCGGTGATGTAGGGCATACCGCAGCGCTCAGCCTGGGCCTGCACGTTTTCCTGCGCCTGACGCTTGGTGCCCACAAAGAGCACAGTGCCGCCCTCGGCCACGGTATCACGTACAAAGTTATAAGCTCTTTCGAGCCCGCGAATGGTCTGCTGCAGGTCGATGATGTGGATGCCGTTGCGCTCGGTAAAGATGTAGGGGCGCATCTTGGGGTTCCAACGGCGGCTGCGGTGCCCAAAATGGACGCCGGCTTCGAGTAACTGCTTCATGCTGATAACTGCCACGATCTCTCCTTTTTTCTTCCGCCGACCCAGCCGAGCGAACCCCTCGCGGGGCAGGACGCTGGCTTTCAGGCAGGCGTGTATGATGTTCGGGCATTGCCCGAACGACGATTATACTCCGAGACCCTCGCGGGTGGCAAATCGCCGTTTGTCAGTGCTCAGCCAAGGCAGCGGCGATGCGCTCTAGGGCCAGTTCGAGGTTGGCAGTCGAGTTGGCGTACGAAAAGCGCACAAAACCCTCGCCCTCGGCGCCAAAACTGGTGCCCGAAAGACAGGCTACACCGGCTTCTTCGAGGAAAAAGCGCGCACACGTACGGCTATCCATGCCGGTGCCGCGGATGTTGGCAAACGCGTAAAAGGCGCCTTTGGGTGTGCGGCAGCTGATGCCCGGGATGCGGTTGAGCCCTGCCACGAACAGGTCGCGGCGCTCATGAAAGGCGCGCATCATGGCATCTACCTCTCGTTGGGTGCCCTGCAGGGCGGCCAGCCCGGCCCACTGGGTGGCGGCGGCGGTGCACGAGTTTGAGTTGACCATCAGCTTACCGACATGATCGGCCAGCTCGAGCGGCATCACGCCATAGCCCAGGCGCCAGCCCGTCATGGCATAGGTCTTGGAGAACCCGTGCAGGATGATGGTGCGCTCGCGGGTCGACATGCCGGGGAACTCGGCGATTGAGCTAAAGGGTTCGTCATAGACCATCCGCTCATAGATCTCGTCCGAGAGCACCGGGATGTCGCGCTCGGCGGCGATCTCGGCCACACGCGCCAGGTCGGAGCGCGGGATGACCCCGCCAGTGGGGTTCTGTGGCGAATTGAGGATGATCAGGCGTGTGCGGTCGTTGATCAGGCTGATGAGCTCGTCGGCATCGCAGCTGAAATCGCGTTCCTCGCGCAGCGGCAACGGTACAGCGCGCGCCCCCGCAAACGACACCACTGACTGGTAGATCGGAAAGCCCGGGTCGGGGCAGATCACCTCGGTGCCTTCTTCTGCCAGCGCTAGGATAACATAAAACATGATCGGCTTGGCGCCAGGGGTCACCACCACCTGCTCGGGGACGATCTCGTGGCCGCGGCGCTGCGAAAGCCCGCGCGCGATCTCGCTGCGCAGCTCGATAATGCCCGGCGCGGCGGTATAGTGGGTGGCGCCGCGGCGCAGCGCATCGCAGGCAGCTTCGACGATGTGGGGCGCCGTGGCAAAATCCGGCTCGCCGATCTCCAGGTGTACGATACTGCGTCCCCGCACCTCGAGCGCTTTGGCGCGTGCCAGCACCTCAAAGGCGGATTCTGAACCCAGACGAGACATACGTGCGGCAAGTTTCATGGCTGGTTCCTCTAACTAAAACGACGATAGACAGACAGTAGCATCTCGGCGGCAGCCTGCCAGCTGAACACCTGGGTACGCGCAAATCCGCGCTCGCACAGGCTGCTCCGCAGGGTGTCGTCCGAGAGCACGCGCCACATGGCAGCTGCCAGAGCTTCGGCGTCGCGTGGCTCAACCAGGATGGCCGCATCGCCGGCCACTTCGGGCAGCGACGAGTTGTTGGAGGCTACCACCGGCGTGCCGCAGCCCATCGCCTCGAGCAGCGGAATGCCAAAGCCCTCGTACAGGGAGGGGAAGGCAAACAGCGCCGCGCCGCGGTAGAGGGCCGGCAGGTCGGCATCCGGCGTAAAGCCCAGCACACGAATGCGCTCGGTGATGCCCGAATCGGCGATGGCGCGGTCGATCTCTTCTGTCAGCCAGCCGCGTTCGCCGGCGATCACCAGTTGGTGAGGGATATCCTGTTCCGCCACCAGGCGGGAATAGGCGCGGATCAGCGTGGGATAGTTCTTGCGCGGCTGCAGGGTGCCCACGCTTAGAATATAGGGCGTGCTCAGGCCGTGGCGCGTCAGTACCTCGGCATCATCGGCGGCTGGAACTGCCGTAAAGACCGGGTCAAAGCCGGCATAGATCACCGTGATGCGCTGCGGATCGATGTTGTAGACCTCGGCCAGGTCGCGCTTGCTGGCGTGCGAATCAGCCAGCAGATGGTCGGCGCGCGCGATAGAAGGCGGTACGGCATCCAGCAGGTAACGCAGCAGCGCCGGCGACGAGCACTCTGGCAGGCGCACAAACGACAGGTCGTGGATGGTGAGCACCTTGGCGGCGCGCACCAGCGGCGGCAGCACAAAATCGGGCGAGTGGAACAGATCGATCCGCCCGGTAAACAGCTCCGCCGGCAGCGGCAGCTTCAGGCGCTGCCACAGGATCGCCAGGTGGCGATCGTTAATGGGCAGTTCGCGCCGACTAAAGTTCGCCGGCCAGGGCGGGGGAGCCGGATCACGCCCGGCCGAAAAGAGCACATACTGGTTGCTCTGGTCGAGCTCTGCCAGCGCGCCTACCAGGTTGCGCGTATAGCGCCCGATGCCGGCGTGCTGCTGGATCGCCGCGGTATAGTCGATGGCGATGCGCATCAGGCCACCTTTCGGTAGGTCCAGACGCGGTTTACAAAGAAGTTCCAGAACAAAACCACGCCGATGGCGATGGCCTTGGAGATGTTGTATCCCCAGGTGCCCCAGCTGCTGAACACCCAGCGATCGAGCGAGAGAAACACCACCTGGTTGATGCCATATCCCGCTAGGTTGACCAGCAGAAACTGCCCCAGCTGCGGAAAATAGGGCAAACTGCGTGATTCGGGATAGGTCCACAGGCGGTTCCAGGTAAAGTTGGAGAACACCGCGGCACTGAACGAAAAGGTGTTGGCCAGCCACTTGGCCAGGTGAAACACCTGGATGCCCAAGTTGAGCACGCTGAAATCCACCACCGCGCCGATCGCGCCGACCACCAGGAATTTGCCAAAGCGCACCAGCTCGCGCCGGTGGGTGCTCTTCAGGCTTTTGAGGCGTTCGGTGAAGGTCATGTGCGGTCTCCTGTCAGTCCGCAGTCTGCGCCGCGGCACAGTACCACCAGCCCCAGCAGCATGGCCGGCAGGAGCTGAATATAATGCACATACAGGTTATCGACCAGGTTGTGGGTCATCAGGGCGCACCACATGCCCACCGCAGCCAACCCCAGCAGACGAGAAGAACGGTCGCCTCGGCGAACTGCTGTAATCGCTAGCCATAGCCAGGCGGCCTGCAGCATGAGGTAGCTGACCAGACCGACGATGCCGCCTTCTGCCATCGTGTTTATGATATAGTTGTGGGCGTGCCCGAGCGGCTGCTGCCAGCGCAGCGACGCCACCTGCGGGTAGACGATGTCGTACTGGCCGAGGCCCACCCCCAGCCAGGGAGAGCGCTCAAACATGCGCCAACCGGCCAGCCAGTGCGCCGAGCGCTCGACCAGCGAAAAGTTGGCATGGGTGAGCTCGACGGTATCAACGTTTACCTTCAACCCTACGGTTAGTAGATCGCTGATACGCTCAAGGTAGGTAACCGGCACCACCTGCTGCCACACCGAGTAGGATGCCGCCAGGATGGCAATCCCGACGGCTAGCCAGAGGCGCTGGCGCGGTCCCGCAACGATCAGCAGACCCACGATGCCGGCCACGAGGCCCAATATAGCCCCGCGCGATCCGCTCGCCGCCAGGCCCATACCCATCAGTGCCGCCGCGGCAGCTGCCAGCCACCACAGCACCATCTCGCGTCGGCGGTACGGACGCAGCACCAGCAGCACACTGAAAGCAATCGGCAGCAGCAGGCCGAGATAACCGCCAAAGGGGTTGGGCTGCTCGAAGGTGCCGTAGGCGCGCGAAAGGCCATTCTGCAGAGCAAAGCTCGCTGGTCCATCGCTGGATAGAAACTGGCTGATGCCCACCAACGCCTGCAGGCTGCCGGCGATCAACAGGCTGGCAACAACACCCCCTGCCAGGCGACGGTCGGCGCCATAGGCGGTAAAAACCCATACCAGGGCGAACTCGACCCATTTGAGCAGCTCCTTGGCCGCCTCGGAAAGATCCAATGCCGGCAGGAGCCCCAACAATGCGACATAGAGAAACAGGATCAGCACCAGTATCCAGCGCCCCGGTTTGCGCACCGCGGTTGGCTGGACGGTCTGGCGCATCAGCCAGGAGATCATGATCAGGCCGATGAGCAGGTCGGAGGCATCCACCGTAAAACCGCCCAGTGCCAGTTGCTTGATCCCGCCAAAGGGGATGGTAAAGGCCAACAGACACAGCCCCAGGGTGGGATGCAGCAATACCAGGATGGCTGCTGCCACGCCGCCCAGCAGCGCAATACTGAGCATCAGCGACTGGGTGTGGATGAGGATAGCCAGTACCGCCACCAGCAGCAGCGTTAACGCAAGGCTCACACCACGCTTCAGCGCCGCGAGGGGCAGGCGCTGCTCGAGGCTGAAACTGTTCGTCAGCATGTGCTCAGCTGCTGACGGAACCAGGCGATGGTGTGCTGCAGCCCTTCGGCCAGCCCCACCTTTGGCTGCCAGCCCAGCACGCTCTGCGCCAGGGTAATATCGGGCTGGCGGGTAAGCGGGTCGTCCTGGGTGCGCGCGTCCTGCGGCACGATAAAGCGAATCTCAGAACGCGACCCTGTCGCTGCCTGTACTGCCCTGGCAAATTCCAGTACCGTCATCTCGCAGGGGTTGCCGAGGTTTACCGGACCGACGTGCTCAGACATCAGCAAACGGTAGAGCCCTTCTACCAGGTCAGAGACATAACAAAAGCTGCGCGTGCGCGAGCCGTCATCATAGACGGTGAGAGGCTCGCCCAGTAATGCCTGGCGCACAAAGTTGGGCACCACGCGCCCATCGTTGAGGCGCATGCGCGGTCCGTACGTGTTGAAAATGCGCGCGATGCGCGTCTGCAGGCCATGCGCGCGGTGATAGGCCATCGTGAGCGCCTCGGAAAAGCGCTTGGATTCGTCGTATACGCCGCGCGGACCGATCGGATTGACGTTGCCCCAGTAACTTTCGGGCTGGGGGTGCACCAGTGGGTTGCCATAAACCTCGGAGGTGGAGGCCAGCAAAAAGCGCGCGCCGGCGCTCTTGGCCAGTCCGAGGGTGTTGAGCGTCCCCAGCGAGCCGACCTTCATGGTTTTGATGGGCATCTCGAGGTAATCGACCGGGCTGGGCAGCGATGCCAGATGAAAGACAGCGTCGACCTTTTTCCCCAGCGTGATCTTTTCGGTCACGTCGGCGCGCACAAAGCTAAAGCCTGCGTTGCCGCGCAGATGAGCAATGTTGGCTTCACTGCCGGTGATCAGGTTATCGAGGGCGATCACCTGATGTCCGCGGGCGATCAAAAGATCCGCCAGGTGCGAGCCGATAAAGCCGGCTCCGCCGGTGACGAGAACTAGCATGGGCACTTACCTCTGGATCAAGTATAAGCTCAGCGGTATTCTGGTCAAGAGGCGGTCTCGAGGGTCAGCTGTTGGGCGGTTGCCAGCCAGGCGAGCACGATCGCCGCCCAATAGGCCAACTCGGTGACAAAGAAGGAGCTGTCGATCAACCCATGCGCCGGCATAGCCGCCAGCCCCGCCAGGCAAGCCAGCGCCAGATGCCCCAGTGCCGTTCCGCGCGCCCCGCGCAGGATGCGCCGCAGCGCTCCGACAATGCCCGCTGTGATTACCCCCAGCGCTGCCAGTCCTGCTGCACCGCCGCGCAGCCAGAAATCCAGCGCGATGTTGTGGGGATGCGAGAGGTTGGGCTCTACCAGGGCGTTGGCGGCGATATAATCGCGATAGTAGGCGATAAAGTTATCCGGCCCGACCCCCCACAGGGGGTGATCGAGCGCCAGGCGCCACGAGGCTTGCCATAGCCCGACGCGGATCAGGGTGGTGCCGCGCGCAGGGTCAAAGAGCTGCGCCAGGCGTTCCGAGCCCAGCATGGCCACGACTGCTACCAGCAGGGATACTCCCAGCCCCGCCACCAGCCAGCGCTGCGATCCGCGCAGCATAAATAACAGCACCAGGGCGGCGGCCGGAAGCCCCAGCAGGAGCGCCCCGCGCGAAAAGCTTAGGATGATCGCCATCAGGATCAGCCCGGCGCCCGCCAGCCACATTCCGCGCTTGCGCTCGCGAACCAGGGTTGCCAGCCCGACGGCCATCGGCAGGACCCGTTCGAGATAGAGCGCCAGGTTGTTGGGCGAGCCGTAAAAAGCGCGCGCCCGGCGCACACCCTCGGCGGCCACCACGCCGCTGGGGAAGAGATACCACACCAGCGCCACCAGCGCCACGCACACCCCCGAGATGACCAGCACGCGCTGCATATGTACCAGCTCGTGCGGCTCCCAACTCTGTAGCCGGATTAGGCCATACCACAGGAAGCTCCCGAGTATCACCACCCGAAACTCGCGCCACGCCACCCGCTGGTACTCGGCCAATATCGTGCTGGTAAGCATCGCTGCAAGCAGGAGGATCACACCTGCATCCAGCCAGCTCAGGCGCAGCCTGGGACGCGGCGCCCCCATGCCGAGCAGCCAGTTCCACACCTGCGCGGCCACCGCGGCCAACAGCGTGACCTCGGCCACCGAAAAAGTCAGCGAAAGAGGCCGCAGCTGCAGCGGTGCAAAGGGCACCGTCAGCATGGCTGCCCACAATGCTGAGCGCGGGTTAAAGAGCGCGAACAGCCCATAGAGAGCCAGGGCGGCAAGCGGTAGCATCCCCGGGCGCACCAGGGCGACCCCCAGCAGCACCAGCATAGCTGCCAGCAGCACCCAAGCCGGCAGCTGGATTCTGGCGCGCAGCTGGCGCCACAGAACGCCCGGCTTTAGTGCGCGCAGGTTGCGGTAGACGGCATAAAAGAGGTAGGCCAGTGCCAGGATGGCTGCCAGCGACTGCCAGTGCAGCATACCTGGTCTGGCGAGGTTCAGCACCTGCACCGCGGAGATAGTGGGATTGCCGCCGCGGCTGGAGATCGCCAGGCGGTGGGCATGCCTGGCGAGATGCTCGCCAGCGTGCACGCGTAAAGTCTCGGCGCCCTGCGGCCAGGAGATGTCCTGCGGCGGGTCATCGTCGATCGCCAGGCTGATCTCCATGCCCGGCTTGAGCCCTGCCAGTTCGACCCACACATCGCTGCCATAGAACGATATCATCTGGGTATTGGCATCTGGCTGCATGATAGCTTCATCCAGTGCTCGCGTAACGCCCGGAAAGAGCAGCCTGGGGCGCTGCAGCAGCCTGGCAGCCACCGCCAGCGCGTGCCGGCCTTCTCCCAAGGGGCTCAGCAGGGCATAGCCCCAAGCGGGGTCATCCAGGGCGGCCTCGGGCTGCAGTGCCGGCAGGCACACCAGCCCCAGCCAAGGCCATTCGCGTTCGGCACGCAGCATGGCGCGCCACAGCCGTTCAGCCTGCAGCAGCTCATCGTCCGAGCCGCTCGGTGAGGGCTGCCCCTGCCAACCGGGCGGAAGGGCACACCAGCCGCTTTCGAGCGCCCAGATGTCCTTGCTGCCCAGGCCGCGCGCGAGCATTTCTTCGCGCAAGAGGATCGCCCGCGAAAAGTTGAGTACCTCTTCCGAGACCCGGCGATCCTCGGGAGCGCTCCAAAAACCCAGCACGCGGATGCCCAGCACGTCATAGTAGGCGCCCGCACCGCGCCGATTGATCTCACGCAGATACTGCACATCGCTCAGGTTCAACCCCGAGCGCTCGGTGGTGGGCGCCATGTTGCCGCCGATTATCAGGGCATCCGGGTCGGCTGCGTGCAATACCGCACTGGCTTGGCGTAACAGCTCGACATAACGCTGCGGGTTGATCTCGCCATGCCAGTGGTCGTTGATGTTGGGCTGGTCCCAGATCTGGTAAGCTATGATCTGGCGGCCATAGCGCTCCGCCACCAGCCCGGCAAAGCGGGCATAGTCGGCGGCGTCATCCGGCGGGGCATAGCGTTTGGCGGGGTTAGTTCCCGGCCGCGCCCAAGCGGGGGAGGTATCCAGAACGGCGATCAGCTGCAGGTCATGCGCCGCGCACTCTGCCAATACAGAGTCGTAGACAGACCAATCATAGGTACCCGGATTGGGCTCGATCACATCCCAGGCGATGCGCTGACGGATCACCCGTACTCCCAACGTGACAGTGGTATCGAGCATATCCGCGGCGCTCAGTTCGCTGGGGCTGCCCAGCAGGGCGGTATTGAGCCCGTAGCGCGGTACCGTGAGCTTGCTGAGGGGTTCCCGCTCGCTGCGCGGCAGGCCGCGTTCCCAGGTGCGGTGGCTGGAATACTCGGCGATCCACACAAACAGGATCCCGCCGATCATCACCAGCGCCAGCACCAAGCGCAGCAGACGGAAAACGGGGGCAGCGCGCGGCCGCATTCACTCACCTTTCTGTTTGACGGTGAATATATCATAGCGGCTCACGACGAGCAAAGCGCCTACAAGTAGAGCCTTTTGAGTTTCTTGGCAGTGTGGTATAATCAGAAAGCCAACAATCAGCCAGCCGTGAGGAATGCCATTGTGTGGAACCCGCTAGCTTCTCTGCTGGGTGTCTTTGCCCGCGACATTGGAATTGACCTGGGAACCGCTACGACCCTGGTGACCGTGCGCGGTCAGGGGATCGTCATTCACGAACCCTCGGTGGTCGCTATCGACCGCCGCACCCGCCGTCCATTAGCTATTGGCGCCGAAGCGCGCGAGATGGTGGGGCGTACGCCCGGCCAGATCGTGGCCATCCGCCCCCTGCGCGATGGTGTTATCTCGGATTTCGACATCACCGAGCGCATGCTCTATTACTTTATCAATAAAGTACACCCCAAAAAGGGTCTATTTCGTTCCAGCCCGCGTGTGGTGGTGGGCATTCCTTCCGGCGTGACGGAAGTTGAAAAGCGTGCCGTACACGAAGCCGCCATCAGTGCCGGCGCGCGCGAGGCCTACCTGGTGGAGGAGCCTATGGCGGCCGCCATCGGTGCGGGGCTGCCCGTCAGCGAATCGGTGGGCAGCATGATCGTGGATATCGGCGGCGGCACCACCGAAGTGGCCGTCATCTCGCTGGGCGGTATTGTGGTATCGCGCTCGATCCGCGTGGCCGGCGACGAGATGGACGATGAGATCGTCAACTATTGCCGCCAAAAGTACAACCTGCTGATCGGCGAGCGCATGTCGGAGCGCTCCAAAGTCGCGATCGGCTCGGCTCATCCGCTGCCCGAAGAGCAGACCATTACCATCCGCGGCCGTAACCTGATCACCGGCCTGCCCCAGGCCATCGAAGTCAGCAGCGTCGAGATGCGTGAGGCGCTTTCCAGCTCGGTGCAGGATATTGTGGATGCCGTCAAGGCTACCATCGATGAGACGCCTCCCGAGCTCGTCTCGGACTTGATGGAGCAGGGTATTGTGTTGGCCGGCGGTGCCTCACAGCTGCAGGGCTTGCCAGAGCGCCTCTCCGAAGAGACGCGTATGCACGTCTACCGCGCCGATGACCCCGTAACCTGCGTGGTGCGCGGTGCCGGGGCAGTCGTGGCTGATCTCGACCGCTATCACAAGGTACTATCGTCTACCCAGCGCGGTGCTCTGCCGCGCTCACGCTAATATGGGCGCGTGTCGACTCGGTCGAGTGAGATGAAAGAGTCGCGTGGGCGTGTTATCACGTTGATCGCGATCCTCGCCATCGTACTGGTTTGGCTGGTGCTGGATAGCCTGGCGCCTTCTAACCCGATCCGTACCACCGTTTCGCGCATCGTTTCACCCGTGCAGTACGCCATTCACTGGCTGGGCACCCCTTTTCGTGCCATGGCGGATAGCTTCAAGAGTGTGCAGGCCCTGTGCGACGAAAACGAGGCCCTGCGCGAAGAAAACTCGAGCCTGCGCAACCAGATTATTATCCTGCAGGAAGCCCAGCTGGAAAACGAGTTCCTGCGCAAGCAGCTGGCGTTCAAGGATACCGTCCCCAGCTATCGCCTGCTCTCAGCCGAGGTGATCGGCCGCGATCCCAGCGAGATATTCCAGTACCTGATCATCGACCGCGGCAGCGAAGACGGCGTGCGGGTCAAGATGCCGGTGATTACCGCCGACGGCCTGGTGGGGCGCATCAGCGAGGTGGGGCCGGTGACCTCCAGGGTGATGCTGCTGACGGATGCCTCCAGCTCGGTGAGCACCCTGATCCAGCGTTCACGCGCCACCGGCATGACGCAGGGCTACCCCGGGCGAGGCCTGATGATGCGTTACATCGCCCAGACAGATAGCGTCAAGGAGCGCGACCTGGTCCTCACCTCCGGGCTGGGGGGTGCCTTTCCGCCGAAACTGGTGGTGGGGCAGGTGGTTGAGGTGCGCCAGCTGGATGTGGCCATGTTCCAGGAAGCGCTGGTGATCCCGGCCGTCAACTTTACCTCACTGGAAAACGTGATGGTGGTGATCAGTTTCGAAGAGCAGCCCGTCGAGCCGCAGCCCACGCCGGAAGGTCCCTGAGCGAGCAGGTGAATGCGTTACTATATTACCATCCCGATCGTCGCGTTGATCGCCATCTTTCAGGCGACGATATCTCCCGAGTTTCGCCTGTTTGGCGTCAACCCCGATCTGACGCTGGTGGTTACCATCGTATGGGTGTTGATCCGCGGTGAGCAGGAGGGGGTGCTGGCTGCCCTGATAGGCGGTGCGGCGGTGGCGGCGCTCTCGGGCGGACCGCGGCTGCTGATCATCGCCTCGTTTGTGGCGTGTAACTTGCTCGTGGGGTATGCTTATCGCCATCTGCCGCGTATGGCGGGTATTATCCCGTATCTGGCGATCGTCGTCAGCACCCTGTTGGTCAAGATCGTACTGATATTCTGGCTCAGTACCACCACCGATCTTCTCTATCTGCGGGGGCTTGTCGTCCAAAAAGTCCTCCCAGCACTGTTGTATAACCTGGTGCTGATGGTGGTGATCTATAACCTGGCAGACCGCATCGATCGGAGGCTGGGCCCCCCGACGGTAGAATGGCAATAAGATGGATACCAACTGGTATATCAAGTCGCGCTATCTCGTTTTCCGGGTTTTGGTGATCGGCGCCTTTGCGCTGATCGGCTTTAAACTGTGGAATCTGCAGATCCAGGCGTCAGAGTCTTTCCAAAAGCAGGCGGATGTGAACCGCTTCCGGCTGGTGCAGGTCGATGCTCCGCGCGGGATCATCTACGACCAAAAGGGGCGCCTGCTGGTGCGCAATGTGCCCAGCTTTACCGTCTTTATCACCCCGGGGGCATTGCCGACCGACCGCAGCGAGCGCCGCAAGGTGCTGGAGCGCGTGGGTGAGTATCTGGGGATGCGGGTTGAAGCGCCCGAGCTGGATGCAGTGCTCTATTCGGGCCAGGGCGACTCGCTGCAGCCCATCGCGGTCGAGCCCAAACACGAATACAGCATCGAAGAACTGCTCAACCTGCGCTATAGCGGCGAATGGACCGCGATCGCCATCAAAACCAACGTGCCGCGCGAGCTGGCTTTTGAGATGGACCAGGACCAGCTGGCATTGCTGGGGGTGAGCGTGGTGGCTACCCCGATTCGCGAGTACCTTGAGGGACCCCTGATGGGCCAGATCATTGGCTATGAGGGGCGCATTCCGGCCGACGCGCTGGCAGATTACCAGGCCGATACCGAGGCAAAATACCTGCCGGGAGACCTGGTGGGTCTGGCGGGCATTGAGGCTACCCAGGAGCGCTGGCTGCGCGGCGCTGTAGGCCAAAAGCACATCGAGGTGGATGCCTACGAGCGCGAAGTAGCCGTACTGGCTGAGCAGGCGCCCGTCCCGGGGTACAACATCCGCCTGACGATCGACACGGAATATCAGCGCGCCGTCGAGGAAATCCTGCGGGCCGGCATGAAAAACGCCAACACCGAGGTGGGCGTGGCGATCGCCATGGACCCGCGCGACGGGCGTCTCCTGGCATTGGTGACGCTGCCCACCTATGACAACAACCTCTTTTCGGGCGGTATTTCGTACGACGACTTTAACCGCCTCAGCACCGACCCGAACCATCCGCTGATCAACCATGCCATCAGCGGGCAGTATCCGCCCGGCTCGACCTTTAAAGTCATCCCGGCTGTGGCTGCCCTGCAGGAGGGCATCATTAGCCTGGGCAGCACCGTCACCTGCCACGGTACAATGCGGGTGCCCAACAAATACTACCCGGATAACCCTGCCCTGGAACAGACCTTTTACTGCTGGGCACAGTGGGGGCATGGCCCTGTCAACGTCACCACCGCCCTTATGGGCTCGTGCGACATCTTTTTCTATGTAGTGACGGGCGGCAACGAAGCCCTCGGGGTCAATGGTTTGGGCATCAAGACCTATGACGAGTACATGAAGCTGTTTGGCTTTGGCGAGCGCACCGGTGTCGAGTTGGTGGGTGAGTACAAGGGCCTCGTGCCCGATCCGCGCTGGAAGATCCAGAATTATAGCGAATCATGGGCTTTGGGTGATACCTACAACGCCGCCATCGGGCAGGGCTTTGTGCTAGTGACGCCGCTGCAGCTTGTGAACGCCATATCTGCCATCGCTAACGGCGGTACGCTTTATAAACCGCAGATTGTTGAAGAGATCACCGATGCGGATGGCAACGTGGTGCGCCCTTTCAAGGCTGAGGTGATCCGCGAAATCCCGGTGGATCCTGAAATCTTGGCCTACATCCGTTCGGCCCTGCGCGAGACCATTACCGACGGCACCGCCAGCCGCGCCGATATCCCCGGCGTCACCATCGCCGGCAAGACGGGCTCGGCCGAGTATGCCGTGTGGGATGAAAACGGCAACCTGATACGCGACGAACATGGCGCACTGTTGACGCACTCGTGGTTCGTCGCCTTTGCGCCCTATGACGAACCCGAGATCGCCGTGGTGGTCTTTCTGCAGGGCGGCGGCACAGGCGCCTATACCGCGGCACCAGTGGCCGGCAACATCATCCGCCAGTATTACGGCATCGAGCTGGGACCGCTGACCAGCCCCTCGGGCCAGCTGCTCGACTGATGCCAAGGGCCAGCATAGCATGAGTACCACACGCACCTACCATTCCGTGCCGTTTTGGCGGCGCTTTGATTGGCTGCTCTTGTTGTTCATCCTCATCCTGATGGGGCTGGGCCTGGTGATGATCTATTCGTCTTACGAGTACGCCGCCCCCAAGGAAGGACGCATCTGGTCGGATAACCTCGTGATCCGTCAGGCCATATTCGGGGCAATTGGGCTGGTGCTCTTTGTGGCGGTGACGATCATCGACTATCGCTATATCATGACGATGTCGCTTGTGCTGATCGCGGGTACCGTGGTGATGCTGGGTATCACCTATGTACTGGGACACACCTCCTTTGGCGCACAGAGCTGGATCCGCATTCAGAATCTGACGCTGCAGCCTTCCGAGCTGGCCAAGGTGATCGTGATCCTGGCGGGCGCCAACGTGCTGGGCGTTCCAGACGAGCGCCATGACACGCTCTGGCCGGTGATCCTCTCGGCCATTACGGTGCTGCCGATCGTGGCTCTCATCTATCTGCAGCCCGACGCCGGCACAGCCATGGTTTTGTTCATCACCTGGGTGATCATGGTCTTTATGTCGGGCATTCGTTGGCGTTACATCGCCATTGCGGCCGGCCTATCGGCGGTGGCGCTGCCGATCATCTGGTTCCGCCTGCGTCAGTACCAGCGCGACCGCATCCTTGACTTTTTGTATCCCTCACGCGCGCCGCTTGAGCGCAGGTACAACATCATCCAGGCTCTCATCAGCGTCGGCTCGGGCGGATGGTGGGGCAAGGGGTTGCTGAATGGCACCCAGAGCCAGCTGTACTTTTTGCGCGTGCGCCATACCGACTTTATCTTTTCGGTGTGGGCTGAAGAGATGGGCTTTGTCGGCGCAATGGTGCTGATCGGCATTATCGTGGCGCTCATCAGCCGCTGCGTGCGCATCGGACTGCGTGCGCGCGACCAAAAGGGCCGGTTGATCGCGGTGGGTGTGGCGGCGATGATCTTTATCCAGTCGTTTATCAATATCGGCATGAATATCGAACTCCTGCCGGTGACGGGTTTGCCGTTGCCGTTGATCAGCTATGGCGGTAGCTCGCTGGTAGCCACGCTGATCGCCCTGGGGTTGGTAGAGAACGTGGCGCTGCATTCGCACGCCATGGAAGCCGACCTATTCTAGCTCACGAACCAGGAGAGCCATGCAAACAACTCATGTACGCGTGCGCTTTGCGCCCAGCCCAACCGGGTATTTCCATGTGGGGGGCTTACGCACTGCCCTGTTCAACTGGCTGTTTGCCCGCCGGCACCATGGGCAGTTCATTCTGCGTATCGAGGATACCGACCGCACACGTTACAACCCGGCTGCCATCCCCGACCTGTTGAGTTCACTGAGCTGGCTGGGTCTGAACTGGGATGAGGGCCCGGACGTGGGCGGCGCTTACGGGCCGTATTACCAATCCGACAGGCTGGAACTATATCGGCAGTATGCCGAGCAGCTGGTCGCCGAGGGCAAGGCTTACCGCTGTTATTGCTCGCCCGAACGGCTGGAGGGCTTGCGCAAGGGGCAACCAGGTGGCGAACACAGCACCGGCTATGACCGCCATTGCCGCCACCTCACGGCTGCGCAGAAAGCCGAGTATCAGGCGCAGGGCGTCCAACCGGTGATAAGGTTTGCCATGCCGCTCGAGGGCGTGACGGTGGCTGAGGACCTGCTGCGCGGCCAGGTGACCTTTGAAAATGCCCAGCAGGATGACCTGGTGCTGTTGAAATCGGATGGCTTTCCCACCTATCACCTGGCGGTGGTGGTGGATGATCACCTGATGCAGATCTCGCACATTCTGCGCGGTGAGGAATGGCTCTCGTCGACGCCCAAACATGTGCAGCTCTACCGGGCGTTTGACTGGCCGATGCCGGTGATGGTGCACCTGCCGACCATTCTTGACCCGTCCGGGCACGGCAAGATGAGCAAGCGCAAAAAACAGGCGCCGGATGGCAGCGAATATCTCACGCTGGTGCACGAGTTCCGCGAGGCTGGCTATCTGCCGGAGGCGATGGTTAACTTTATTGCGCTGGTGGGCTGGTCGCCGGATGACAAGACCGAGTTCATGGAACGCGCCGATCTGGTGCGCTTGTTCGACCTGAGCAAGGTCAGCAAAGCGGCAGCGGCATTTTCGTACGACAAGCTCAACCATATGAACGCGGCATATATCCGCAGCCTGGGAGCCAACGACCTGGCCGGCCGTTTGCAGCGCGTCTTGCTTGCAGCTGGGTATCAGGTCGATTTTATGACTATGCTGGCCTGGGTGCCGCTGGTGCGCGAGCGCCTCGAGACACTCGAGGATATCGAAGAGCTGATCGGCTTTAGCCTGCAGCCGATAGAGTATGCCGCGGAACAGCTGATCGCGGAAAAACTCGACCGAGAAACGGCTGGAAGGGTGCTCGCAAGCGCTATCGAGGTGCTGCAGAGAACCGAGTTCGAGGAGGCGGCACTCGAGGCTGCCCTGCGCTCCGAGGTCGAGCGCCTGGCGATCAAGGCGCGCCAGTATTTCGGCTGCCTGCGCACAGCCATCACCGGCAAGAGCGTCTCGCCGCCCTTGGTAGGCTGCCTAGTGGTGATGGGGCGCGCGCCTGTACTCGAGCGTCTGCAGCAGGCACAGGATAAACTCGCAGCGCTCTAGTGCTTTTGCCTCGCGTGGGCGAATGTGCTAGAATACAGCCTGCTTTTGAGGGATCGTCCAATGGTAGGACACCTGACTCTGGATCAGGCGATCGGGGTTCGAATCCCTGTCCCTCAGCTCACATAATCCGGTGTAGCGCACAGCTCGCCGGATTTTTCGTTGTCAGCCATAAGAAGGCATTTTTAAGTAAATAGCACACACAGTGCGTTTTATTTAGTAAAGAACTCCCAATTGCTTAACCCGAATTTGCTTGCCACACCGTTGAATATTGGGGCTAATCGGGTATCTCTGGCTGATTCAACGGGCTTGTAGTCTTGGAATATAGTCTCAAACCCGTAATTGGGATCTTGTAGTGGGTGGAGTCCTGTCAACTTAGTGAGCTGCCTGGATGGTAGCTTTAAGCCGTCCACATTGCATAAAGAAACCGACATCACTATTGGTAAATCGACATTATGCTCACAATAGAGTCTTAACATGTTTTTAGCAGAAATATAAATAAACTTCTCAAAATCTATTGGCTTAAGAAGGTTATCTGAATCAGAACGCCTAAGAAGAAAAGAATCCACTATCTCACTAGAACAAGAATCGTTCAACTCAACATACCGCAGTGTACTATAACACCACCTGATATAGTTACTCCCATCTGAATCGCAAAAATCCCCTTCCCAAGGGTACACTTCCTGCCACGACGAAGAGCCTTTTACTGTTGTCAAGTTTCGGTGGGCTCAAGCGATTTGGTGCGATAAAATGCAGTACTAGTAGAGCATCATCGAGCTTACCTGAGTTGATGCTCTGTCTAAGGTCTCGAATACGATCGCAGCGCCACCTTATTAGGTCCCTATATGGTTCTCTCGTCATAACTAAATTCAACACCTTTTCTTCAGATAGAGGTTGGTTAGCTGCACCCCGTCTGACATATGTATGGAGTGTTGATTCTTCTCGCACTGAGTAAACGCGCTGCTGGTTAGCTCCCACGCGGAGAGCCAATACCCAAGCCTGATCGCTAATATCTATCACTTTATACTGAATATCCAGCAAGGAAGGTTGGACGCAGCTCCTAGCCCACTGTACCAACCTAATATGCTCTTCATCAGCGTTGCCTGTCGAACCAAGGATCTCCTTGCACAAACCAGCTTCTTCATCAATCCCAAATAACAGGAAGCCACCATGGGTGTTAGCAAGTGCAGTTACGTCCTTCAAAAACTCAAGGCGACCTCGCGAATCGGAGGAGGGCAGTTCCCTTTTAAAATCGATTCGCTCTGTCTCTCGTTCAACTCCCACCATCGCATGAAGATCATCAGAAGATAGATTTTGCCATTTTTCATCAAGAATACTCATGATTCTCCATAGCTTTCCAACAGTTAGTAAGGTCTCGTACCTACCACAATGTAAAGTCATAGATTAGCTGAAACCTATATGGATCTTTTACCACGATGGATTCACTATACATAAAGTACGGCTAGAGTCAAGACGAATTCATGTGTTTTCAACAGTCGCAAACAACAAATCGGTATCCCTCGAAACAGTGGATTATCAATTCCCGCCCTTGTCGCCAGGCCTCGGGCGTGTTAAGGTAGCAGCAGCATGATTGAGAGGAACCCCTATGGCCAGCACCCGCTATCTGCCAGTGAATGGCGCGCTCAGTGCCCACAACCTCGACCTGTTCGGCAACCGGCCGATCTATTGCGCCAACACCGACACCTACATCTTGGTAGGCGACCTGCCGCTCCTGCGCCTTGGCAAGGGACGCAGGATACTCGGCACCCTCGAGTTTGCGCTAAAGACCGCCGAGGGCTTCAAGCCGCTCTATCGCTGTGCCGAGGTGGGGTTCAGCTACCAGGCGGGGCTGGTGCGGTGGGAGATCACCGACCCTGACCTGGCCGGCACGATCAGCCTGACGGTTGCTGCACCCGAGGGCCGCGAGGCCATGCTGGTAGAGTTGCGCGGGCCAGCCGGCAGTGCCGTCTATTGGCGCTATGGCGGGTTGCAGTATTACCCCGGCTCGTGGGGCATTGACCCGTTGGTCGAGCCCGAGTGGCTCACGCGTACCTTTGTTACTGAAGACTGCCATAATAACACAGCCGTCTGCCGCGACGGGCGCTTTATCCTGCGCGCCGATGGTATCTGGGCAGATGCTCAGCCCCTGCAAGTCGTGGGCAGCTGCTCGCAGCACAGCTACGCCGTCTCGGTGGGCTCCAGCCCTTATATCGCGGGCTGTCTTGATCTCGGAGAGGTACCGGTGGTGTGGGGTGCCTATCTGGCGCCGGCTGACCAGCCTGCCAGCAAGGTGCCGATCGACCTTTCGGCAGATCTGGCGTCTGCCATCGCCCGCTCGCGTGCTCTCGCCAGCCGGGTCGAGGCGCACACCCCTGAGCCCGCCCTGGACGCGGTGCTGAGCGCCGTGGTACACGAAGTCGACGGCGCCTGGTATCCGCCGCGCACGATGCACTCGACCCTGACGTGGAATGGCCCTTATTTGGGCTGGAACAATCGCTATGGCAATACCCTCTGCGGTTGGCACGAACGCATGCTGGACGAGGTCAGTTACTATACCGCGCGCATGCACACGGCCGACGATAAACAGGGCTTTGCTGCTGATCCAGCCCGCAAGATGACGGTGGCAGCCCCCGATTCGCGCTTTTACGGCCTCGGGCACGTGGATGCCGACCAGCACATGTACAACATGCAGACCCAATTCTTTGACCAGGCCATCCACGCCTGGTATGCCACGGGAGACGAGGCCCTTTTGGAGCGCCTGCGTCCTGCCCTCGAGCTGCACACGCGCTGGCAGGATGAATGCTTTGATCCCGACGGCGACGGCATCTATGAGAGCTGTATCAACTCCTGGCCGACCGATTCGGTCTGGTATAACGGCGGCGGATCCGTCGAAGAGACCTGTTACGCCTGGCGATCTCACTGCGCGGCCGCCGAGATGGCTGAGCTCGCCGGCGACGAGGCCTGTGCCAGGCACCATCGCGAGATGCTGTCTCGCATCCGTGAAGGCTTTTTTAGGCTGCTGTGGATCACGGACAGGGGCCATCCCGGCAAGTACCGCGAGCAGGGCGGACATCGCCGATTGCACCCCAACCCGTGGCTGTATGGGCTGTTTATGCCGGTGGATGTGGGGCTCCTAGATGCCCAGCAAGCCGTTCAGGCGCTCGACTATACCCGCTGGGCGCTGCAGAATGACCATTTCGAGTATGGCGGACGCATGGTGTGGATGTCCAACTGGGTGCCGAGTATCTGGTCGGTGCGCGAACTGGCTGCCGGCGAAAACTTGCAGCTGGCCTATGCTTATTTCCGCGCCGGCATGCCCGCCGATGGCTTGGATGTCCTGATGGGTACTGTACTGCACACCGGTTATAATGGGCGTTCACCGGCACGCATCGCCAGCGAGGCCGGGTCGCTCCTCTACCGCGCGGTTATTGACGGCCTCTTTGGCTATCAGCCCGATTACCCGCACAAGCGCGTGCGTCTGGCGCCCGAGTTCCCGCCCGCCTGGCGCGAGGCATCTATCAAAACCCCCGACGTTGAGTTGGAATATCACAAAGATGCCCAGCGCATCACACTGCGCTACCAGTTGCATCGCCCGGTCGAGGTCGAGGTGCTGCTGCCGATCTATAACCAAAGGGTTGTCGGCCCAGGCGATGGCATCATCGAGCCGCATTTCGGCCGGCAGATCCTGCGGCTGCCGCAGGGGTATGGCGATCGTGGCGAGGTGGTGGTCGAACTGGATGGCAAGGAACGCGTCATCGCCCCGCTTTCGCTCTCTGCCGAGCCGCTCGCGCAGCTCACACTGCGTGCCGAGGGCGCGATTACCGCACTAGATGACCCGCAAGGCATCCTGACAGCTTCTGAGCTGCGGGATGGCATCGCGCACCTGCAGCTGGCAGAGCGCAGCGGCCAGCACATGCTCTTTGCGCAAGTGGGCGAGGGTGCTGCACGCTACTGGCAAGTCATGCGCCTGGATCTGGCTCCCACCGCGGCAGAACTCGCGCAGCGCGTCGCCGCCAACCCGGCGGTGCGGCCCGATGCGCGCTACCAGCCGCTGGCGCTGGATAGCATCCTCAATGCCGATGTGCGCACGATATACCGCCAGCAATACCTGGAGCCGCGCCCGGCCACTACTTCGGTGCGCATCGGCACTGACGGTTATTCACCCTGGACCTTTACCTTCTGGGAGAATGATCCCCCCGTGGTCAAGCTCGACCGCATCCCCGAGCTGGTGGGTGAGGATGAACTGCTGCAGTCGCCGCGCGGGGTGCCCTTTAGCTGGCCGAGAGGGGCACACAACATCGCCTTTACCTCGTTGTGGGAAAACTGGCCCGCCAGGGTCGAGCTGACTGTCGGGCGGGCTGCGGAGGCGGTCTGGCTGCACCTGTGCGGTACCACCAACCCAATGCAGTGCGGGGTTCCCAACGCGCGGGTCGTCTTTCACTATGCGGATGGCGTACAGCAGGCCCTCGACCTGGTGAATCCAGACAACTTTTGGAGCCTGTGCCCCCTCTCGGCTCAGCCGACCGCGCTGGGGCAGGGCTCGAATAACGACTATAACTATAGCACCGACGGCTTTGCCCTGCCTGTTGAGCCGCCTGAGACGCTGCAGCTGGGCGAAAACTGCCGCAGCGTGATCGCCGGGTATACCCTGCGCCCGGATGTGCCGCTCGAGAGTATCAGCCTGATGGCGCTTTCGCAGGAGGTCGTGATCGGCCTGATGGGCGTGACTCTGCAGCTGCCCGAGTGAGCTTGCGGAGGACGCGGAGCGCCTTATAATGCGCGCATCGCTTTAACAGAGGTAAGGATGATCACGAGTACCAATGCCAGGGCGCGTATCGGCATCATGTTGGCCGGGCATCGCGAGTATTGGCCGCAGTTTCCGGGTCTAAAGGAAGAGCTGATCAAGAATGGCGAGTATTTTACCTCGCTCATCGCCCAGCACAGCGTCGAGATCCTCGGCAGCGTCTTTGTCGACACCCTAGAGGATGCCTATGCCGCCGGTGTGCAGTTCAAGTCGCAGGATGTCGACCTCCTGTTCGTCTATCTGACAACCTATGTCTCCTCGGGACGCTATGTGCAGGGCGCCCTTGCGGCTGGCTGTCCGGTGGTGCTGGTGGGCCTGCAGCGCCCCATCCTGCTCGAGGGCGAGACCACCCTCATCTCACTGACCGGTGCTGGCTCACCCTGCCAGATGCCAGAGGCTTGGAATGCCTTTGAGCGCAGCGGGAAACCGGCTGTGGATCTGATCTTTGGCGAGCTCTATAACGACAAGCGCGTGCAGACCAAACTGGCCGACTGGTGCCGTGCTGCCACCGCCATCCGCGCCATGAAGGGCGCCATCTTTGGCTCGCTCGGGCATACCTATGAGGGCATGCTCGACATGAACTATGACCCGACCTCGATCACCAAGCAGTTTGGTGTGCATGTGCGTTTTGTCGAGATGTGCGAGCTGGTCGAGTACGTCGAGGGCTGCAGCGATGCCGAGCTCAAGCGCAAACTTGACGAGGTTAACACAATCTTTGAGTATCAGGACAAGAGCTTTGACCCGACCACCAAGGATATTGTCGACGACGATGTGATCTGGGCAGCCAGGTGCGCCG
This sequence comes from Chloroflexota bacterium, assembly GCA_012729455.1. GTDB lineage: Bacteria > Chloroflexota > Anaerolineae > UBA1429 > UBA1429 > JAAYDC01. Next base: position 42,012 of record JAAYDC010000026.1, read on the forward strand.
TCGGCCTCGAAAATCTGGTGGATAACAACAACCTCTCCGGGCTGGCCTATTATTATATGGGCGAAAACAACAGCATCTATGAGCGGGTCGCCTCCAACCTGATGATCGGCAACTCGCTCCTCACCACCCGCGGCATCGCGCTGGCCGGCGAATCCGATATGAAGACCTGCCTGGCGATGTACATCACCTCCGCTTTGGGCGCGGGCGGTTCGTTTGCCGAGTTGGCTTATACCGATTTTGCCAACGACATCGTCATCGTCGGGCATGACGGCCCGCATGACTTGCGCATCAGCGACAAGAAACCCACTATCCGCGGGCTCTCGCTGATGCACGGCAAAAAGGGCTATGGCGTCTCGGTCGAGTTCTCGATCCGCACCGGCCCCATGACGATGGTGGGGATCGGCTCCGACATGCACGGCGATTACCGCTTTATCGTGGCGGAGGGCGAGAGCCAGGCTGGCTGGGTGCCGCCGATCGGCAACACACTCACGCGCGGTTACTTCGGCCCCGATATAGCCGATTTCATCGAGGAGTGGAGCAAGGCCATGACCTGCCACCACATGTCGCTCTCGATTGGCCATAATGGCGCTGCTATTGAAAAGGTCGGCAAGCTGTTGGGCATGCCGGTCGTACACATCCGCTAGGAGGAGAGTATCATGTACGTCGAATCAATTACTGCTGAACGCGAATCCCTGGTTTTCAAGCTAAAGGAGGCTGCCTGCGGGGCACCGTGGGTGCAAGAGCTTGTGCCGACCGTCTCGTGCGTGCCGGCCGCTCAGCTCAGTCTGGCGCAGGCGCAGGCTGGCGCTCAGCCGGGCGTGGTCATGATCCCGCGCTACGAGGGCGAGCGCGACCGCCTGACCAGCCGCTTTGTGGTGTGGTCGGCGGATGGCCGCGACAGGGCCTGTGGGGTGGCTTATGTATCGGCCTTTGGCGCGGATGCCCACCGCTCGACGGTACCCTATCAGGAGCAGCCCTCCAAGAAGGGCACCCACGCGCACGGTCCCGACGCCAAAGCGCTGGGCGTCTGCCACGCCACCATGAACGTCAACCTGCCCGAACTGTTCAGCCCGATCCCGGGCGATGACATCGAGGAATACCGCTACAACGGCCGGGTCTATTACATCCGCAGCGTCACGGCGCGCAGCTATGACAAGGCCATTAGTGCATATGCCGCCGATGGCACTACACTCACCCTGATCCTGCTGAACTCGCCCAGCCGCTTTGGCGGGCAAAACAATGCCCTGCTCAACAGCTTGACGCAGCACCCGAGCTATGACGCCGAGGGCTTTATTAGTGCCTTTAACATGCGTTCGGCCGACGGGGTGGAATACTATGCCGCGTATTGCGACTACTTGGCCAACCGCTACATGCGCGACGACAACGCTCACGGGCGTGTGGCTGGCTTTATCATCTCCAACGAAGTGAACAGCCAGTGGGCGTGGGGTAATGCCGGCGAGATGCCCGTCGAACAGTATGTGGCCGAATACACGGTTGCGCTGCGCATTGCCTGGCAGATTGTGCAGCACTATCGCGCCTCGGGGCGCGCCTACATCTCGCTCGATCACCTGTTTAACATTTCGAACGACCTCGCCAAACCGCTGCGTTGGTACAAGGGCCGCGAGGTGCTCGAGCTGCTGGCCGCCAACGGCGAGGCAGAAGGCGATTTTGGCTGGGATGTGGCCTATCATCCTTACCCCGAGAACCTGGTATATCCCGACTTTTGGAACGACCGCTCCACCAGCTTTGATTTCCTGACGCCGCGCATTACCTTTAAAAACATCGAGGTGCTGCCGGCATATCTGGGGCAGCCGCGCTTCCTTTACCAGGGCAAGCTGCGCAAGATCATCTTTTCCGAACAGGGACTTAACAGCTACGATAAGCGTACCGAAGAACTCGGATTTGCCGCGTACTGTCTGGCGTACAAGAAAATCGCGCAGCAGCCGGCGATCGAGTCGTTCATCTACCACGCCTATGCCGATAACAAGTTCGAGTTTGGCCTGAACCTGGGCCTGCGGCGCGGCAGCGACACGCCCGGCCAGCTCGGCGAGGCCAAACCCGCCTGGCACGCCATGGCGGCGATGGGCACCGAGCGCGAGGCCGAAGCGCTTGAGCGCGCCCGCGCCATGATCGGCGCCGAGGTATGGGATGCCCTCGTGAACCCCAAGGTCATCACGGGGGAGCGCGACACCGCCAAAGAAGAAGAGTTTGGATTCCAGACGGGTAACTGACGCATAACCAAACAGGCGGACGCATTTCGTGTCTGCCTGTTTTTGTGAGCAGCATACCTAGTTTAGGCCTTTGAACAGGTCGTCAGGTCAGCCAACTGATTATCTGCGGCGGCGCCGCTTACCCTGCCTGTGCCAAAAAGGCGTCGATCTGGCTGTCATTGGGCCCGGGCAGGCGCTCTCTGGAAGAATGCACCTACCACCTGGCGGGCGGTTGCCTCGAGAACGCCGGTGTTTCGCAAATCAGCTGGATTCACTCGTCTATGTGATTCGCCTGAGGGACTATAACCATCCCGTCTTGTTGGAACTCTGATAACGCGCTAGGAAATCTTGAGCAGCGCACCGCGATGTGATATACTGGTGCCGATCTTGACGAGGTGGAATATGCTGAAAGAAGAATTCCTTGCGATCCTGGCGTGCCCGGCGTGTCACAGCAAGCTGGTACAACACCGGGAATGGTTGCTCTGCCAAAATGACGAGTGCCGCCGCAAGTACCCCATCCGCCGCGATATCCCGGTGATGCTCATTCCCGAAGGAGACAAGTACCGTGACATTGCCCCCGAGGATTTGCCCGACCCCAACCAATAGCCGCAGGCGCGCACCGCGCGTGCTGTGGATGCTTGTACTGGCGGTGGTACTGGCTGCCGTGCTGCCCGTCGGTGCGCTGCACGCGGCGAGCGGCATCAAAGTACAGGAAAACACAGCCAGCTATGTCTTTTCGGAGCGTATCGACTTTAAGCTGAAAGCCAAGGCCGATAGCCGTATCACGAATGTGATCCTGTTCTACGGGCAAGTCGGAAAGCCGCTGGTACGGCGTATCTACCCCGATTTCAATCCGGGCAAGTCTATCAGCGCCTCTTTCAGCGAGGAGCTTTATGCCGGCCAGTACGCCCCCGGCACCGAGATGCAATACTACTGGCAGCTCAGCACGGAAGATGGCAATACCCTGCGCACCAGCCCGAAAACATTCGAGTATAACGATACCAACCAAAAGTGGATCAAGATCAGCGGCGAATTTGTCGACCTGTATTATTACGCCAACGAAAAGCTGGCCAAGGAGCTGGCCGTCAAGGCCAATGCCGACGCTTCCGAGCTGGCCGAGCGGTACGGGACGGAACTGCATCTGCATTTAAAGGTTTACCTCTACAACTCGCGTAACGACATGGCACTGGCGATCGCCTCGCGCAGCGAAGGCTATGACGACGCTGTTACCACCTTGGGCGTGGCCGTTAACGAGACTACCCTGCTCCTGTTGGGCAGCCACCGCGATGTGCGCGGCACCCTGGCGCACGAGCTCAGCCATCTGGTGATCGGCTTGGCGACCGATAACCCCTTTACCGCGCTGCCCAGATGGCTTGACGAGGGACTGGCGATGTATGCCGAAGGCCCGCTGCGTTCCAGCAACAGGACCGCTCTGGAGATGGGTATCCGCACTGATAGCCTGCTTTCGATCCGTTCGATGACCAGCTATAGCGGGTTGGCGAGCGAAGTGGACCTCTTTTATGGCGAAGCCTACTCGATCGTTGACTTTATGATCAATGACCTGGGCGAGGACAAGCTGCACGCCCTACTAGACGTGCTGGCCAAGGGCGAGCGCCAGGAAGTTGCCCTGAGCCAGGTGTATGGTTTTGGGCTGGATGAACTCGACCGGCGCTGGCGCATCAGCATCGGCGCGGAACCCTCCTCGTCGCTGCGCATGCCCTTGCTGGCTTATCTTCCGAGCCTGGCGGACGCGTTCTAAGGAGCAGGCATGCCCGAGCTCCCGGAAGTCGAAACGATCGTACGCAAACTGCGCCCGCTCGTTACTGGCCAGGAGATCGCCGGCGTTGAGGTGGCATGGGCGCGCTCCGTGGCGGTTCCGTCGGCCGAAGCGTTCATCGCCGAGTTACCGGGGCACCGCATTAGGGCTGTGACGCGGCGCGGCAAGTTCATCGTCATGCCGCTTGATCCGTCAGCCGTATTTGTAGCGCACCTGCGCATGTCCGGCCGGATGGTATACATCGCCGCCGACGCCCTCGCCCACCCTTTGGATGGCGCCAAACACACCCAGGTGATGATTACCTTGCGCACGGGCGACCGCCTGGCTTTTTACGACCCGCGCAAGTTCGGCAGGCTGTGGCTGGTGGAATCGGGCGATGCCGTGACTGCCCTGTTGGGCTGCGAACCGTTGGATGACACCTTTACCCCCGCGCTGCTGGGCGAGCTCTTGCACGGCTGCCGACGCCAGTTAAAGCCAGCCCTTCTGGATCAGCACCTCATTGCCGGGCTGGGCAACATCTATGCCGACGAAGCCCTGTGGCACGCCGGTCTGCATCCGCTGCGGCTTGCCAGTTCGCTGGATGAGGCTGAGATCGAGCGCCTGCATAGCGCTATCGTCGAGACTTTGCAGCTCGCTATCAGCCATTATGGCACCACTCTGCGCGACTATCGCGACCCAGCCAACGAGCCCGGCGAGCATCTCACCAGCCTGAACGTCTACCAGCGTACCGGCCAGACCTGCCGGCGCTGCGGATCGACCATCGAACGCATTGTGGTGGGGCAGCGCGGCACGCATCTATGCCCCCAGTGCCAGGCACTCGACCGATGAGCGGCTTGCTGGATACCCTCCGCCGCGAGATCCGCGCGGCTGCCAGTGATGATCCGCCTGGCATCGCGCTGGCTGCGCTGAGCCGTATTGCTGCGGTGCACGGTATCGGCCTGCGCACCGCCGAGTGCGAATCCCTCGCGATTGGCGTGGTACCGGAGCGCTACCGCCGTAACCTGGGCTGCCTTGGGATGGACGGACAGTGTCAGCTCCTGCAGAGCTGCGTGGCGGTGATGGGGGCTGGCGGCTTGGGCGGCTTTGTGATCGAGGGTTTGGCCAGGCTGGGGATCGGTCGGCTGACGGTGATCGATCATGATAGCTTTGTCGAGTCCAACCTCAACCGACAGTTGGGCGCCGCTGAGGCGGATCTGGGCCGCCGCAAAGCCGAGGTGATTTGCGAACGTGTCAGCCGGATCAACCGCGCTGTCGAAACCACGGCGCGGATAGAGCGGTTGGATGGTGATAACGCCGCCGAACTCCTGCAGGGCGCACAGGTGGCGGTAGATGCTCTCGACAACGTGCCCGATCGCCTGGTGTTGGCGCACGCTGCGCGTGGGCTGGGCATCCCGCTGGTGCACGGCGCGGTTGCTGGCATGACTGGCCAGGTGATGACGCTGTCTCCTGAGAGCGACGCCCTCGATCGGTTGTATGGGCAGACCGGCGGGCTCTGCCAGGGGGGCGAGGCGCAGGCCGGCACACTGGTAGCGGCTCCCATGCTGGTGGCAGCCTGGCAGATCGCCCAGGTAGTGCAGCTGCTGCTGCTCAACGCGCCCGATAGTGCGCTGCGCATGTTCGACCTCGAACAGGGCGACTGTTTGACTCTCGCGCTCTAGCCCTTCTTTTTGGCTGCGTCGGCGCGTATCTGGCGCCCTTTGGCGGCCGCCTGCTCGGGGCTGAGGCCTTGTGTCAGGCAGCAGTTTTTATACTTGCGGCCGCTCCCGCACGGACACGGGTCGTTGCGCCCCACCTTGGTCTTTAACACCGGCGAGGGCTTGCTCCCGGAAGCCTGGCTCCCGCCGGCACCGCTGTATTGGGTAGCACGCGGCTTGGGAGCCGGCGCGCTCAGGCGCACGTTCAGGATCATGCCGGCCACGTCGCTCTTGATCGTATCCAGCAGTGCCTCAAAGGCCATAAAGGCCTCGCGCTTGTACTCTACCAGCGGGTTGCGCTGGCCCACCGCGCGCAGGCCGATGCCCTCGCGCAGTTCATCCAGCGAGGTCAGGTGGCGAACCCAGCGGCTGTCGATCACCCTCAGCATCACCAGGCGTTCGATCTGGCGCATCTCGTCGCCCAGTTCGCGTTCGCGCGCGTTATAGGTTTGCCGCGCCAGATCCTGGGCTTGCGCAATGATCTGCTCGCTCGAGGCATCCGCCCAGGCTTCGGGGAGCGTGGCAGGGTCCACACCGACGATGCGCCCCACCGCGGTGTGCAGGCCTTTCAGGTCATAGCCGTCGTCATCGGATTGGGTGTGCTCATTGACGGCCTCAATAAGGGCATCATCGATAATATCTTCAATGATCGGGCGCAGGTTGGATTCGCTGAGCACCAAACGGCGCTGGTCATAGATCACCTGGCGCTGCTGGTTCATCACGTCGTCGTATTCGAGGATGTGCTTGCGCAGATCAAAGTTCTGTCCCTCGATGCGCACCTGAGCGCTCTCGATCGAGCGGTTGATCAGGTTGTGCTCGATGGGGGTATTCTCATCTACCCCCAGGCGCTCCATCATGTCGGCCACCGAATCACCCCCGAAACGGCGCATCAGCTCGTCATCCAGCGCCACGTAAAAGCGCGACGAGCCCGGATCGCCCTGGCGCCCGGCGCGCCCGCGCAGCTGGTTATCGATGCGGCGCGCCTCGTATCGCTCGGTGCCCACCACATGCAAGCCGCCGGCCGCCAGCACGTTGGCGCGGTCGGCCTCGCAGGCGGCTTTGGCCCGTGTATAGGCCTCTTCCCAGATAGCTGGGTCGATGTCGGTCAGGTCGATGCCCTGGCGGCGCAGCTCTTCGCGTGCCATACCCTCGGGGTTGCCGCCCAGCAGGATGTCGACGCCGCGGCCGGCCATGTTAGTGGCGATCGTCACCGCCCCCGAACGGCCCGCCTGCGCGATGATGGTAGCCTCGCGCTCGTGGTGCTTGGCATTCAACACCTCGTGAGGGATGCCCATGCGATGCAGGCGCTTGCTGATCATCTCGCTGGTCTCGATCGCCAGCGTCCCCACCAGCACGGGCTGGCCATGTTCGTGGCGCTCCTGGATCTCGCCCAGGTAGGCGCGCACCTTGCCTTCGTTGGTCTTGTAGACCAGGTCGGGGTGGTCGACGCGTACCATCGGCCGATGTGTGGGGATCGGCACCACATCCAGGCCATAGATCTGGTGAAACTCTTCTTCCTCGGTGATGGCCGTGCCCGTCATACCTGCCAGGCGGCGATACATGCGAAAATAGTTCTGGAAGGTGATCGTCGCCAGGGTCAGGCTCTCGCGCTGTACCCGCACGCCTTCCTTGGCCTCGATCGCCTGGTGCAGGCCTTCCGAGTAGCGCCGGCCATACATCAGGCGGCCGGTGAACTCGTCGACGATGATCACCTCGCCATCTTTGATGATATAGTCGCGGTCCAGGTTAAAGAGCGCCTTGGCCTTGAGGGCGTTTTCGAGGTAGGGGGTCAGCTCAAAGTGCTCGGGGGCATACAGGTTGGTGATGCCCAGGGCGTGCTCGACCTTGTTGATGCCATCTTCGGTGATGGTGACGCTGCGCAGCTTTTCGTCGACGATGTAATCCAGCTCGGGGCGCAGGCTGCGCGCGATGGCGGCAAAGCGCTGGTACGAGCTGGTGGATTCCTCTGCCTGGCCCGAGATGATCAGCGGTGTGCGCGCCTCGTCAATGAGGATGTTGTCGACCTCGTCCACGATGGCGTAATACAGCTCGCGCTGGGTGAGCTGCCCGTTATCCAGGACCATGTTATCGCGCAGATAATCAAAGCCGAACTCGTTGTTGGTGCCATAGGTGATATCAGCGCGGTAGGCATCATGACGGCTGACCGGCTCGAGGTAGAGGTAGCGGTCATCCGCCGAGACATATTCGGGATTGTAGATAAAGGAGGCCATGGATGGGTCCTGCCCGAGCGACTGCACTACCCCCACCGAGAGCCCCAGCAGGTGATAGACCGGGCCCATCCACTGCGCGCCGATCTTGGAAAGATAGTCGTTGGGGGTTACCAGATGCACACCGCGGCCCGTGAGGGCGTTGAGGTATAGCGGCAGGATAGCAGTCTGAGTCTTGCCTTCGCCGGTGCGCATCTCGGCGATCTTGCCCTGATGCAGCACGATGCCGCCGATCAGCTGCTCGTCAAAGTGGCGCGTGCCCAGGGTGCGTACGGTGGCTTCGCGCACGGCGGCAAAAGCACGCGGAAGGATGCTACCCAGGATGCGGGATTCCTCGCGGTCGCGCGCCGATTGCTGAGCTTCGATCTCGCGGCGGATGCTGCGGCGCTGGTCGTCATCCTGCTCGCGGTCGGCCTCTTCCTGCAGCTCGTTGATGCGCGCCACAAACTGGTCAGAGGCGGCCGCCAGCTGGCGCTGGAAATCGCGTGTCTGTTCGACCAGCCCATCGGCCGAGAGGCGCTGCATCTCGGGCTCGAGGGCATTGATCTGGTCGACCACACCCTGCAGTCGTTTCACTTCGCGCTCACCGGGGTTCCCCAGGATCAAGCGCATGATATTCTTTAACATCACAACTCCATGCGGGGGCTCAAGGCTATCCTGGCACGTTATTATACCACAAGCCGCCCCGCAGCCGTGATTTATCCTTGCTCGCTGCGCGCCAGGCGTTCGCGGGCGGCGGCAGCCAGGTCGCGGATGTGCGCGTCTCGGTCTTGGGCGAATGCTGCGGCAGCCTCGAGCAGGGTTCGCTCGCTGGAGCGTGCACAGGCACGCAGGGCACGCAGCCGCAGGGGCGCATAGGGATGTGCCAGGCATCCGAGCAGCGCGGAACGCACCACCTCGCCCATCGCCTGGTCTTCGTCGTGCCAGCGTGCAAACGGCCGCAGCGGACCGAGCGGGCGCCTTTGCTTGATAAACACGCAGATGCTCGGGTGGCTGCCATACAGGCTGATCGGCTGGGCCAGCGCCAGCTGCAGGCTGCCCTGTGCGGCACAGGCCTCCAGAAGGCTCTCGATCTGGTCCGTCAGCAGCACGGCGCGCCCAAAGGGGGTCAGGGTGCGCACCAGCTCGGCGGCCAATGCGGTGTGAAAAGCGGGAGAATCCGCCAGCTGCACCTGACGCCCCCATGGCAGGTTCGAACACACCGCCGCGAGCGCGCCATCGGAGCAGGGGAGAGCGGCTGCGTCCGCCAGCAGCCATTCGGCCGAGGCCCTGGCGTTTTGGGCGTTAGCACACGCCGCCGCGATAGCAGCCGGGTCGTGGTCGCTGCCGACAAGCTGGCCAGGATCCCAGTTGGTCTCGGCTTCCAGCAGGATCGTGCCGGCACCGCACAGCAGGTCAGCCAGGGTATGGCCGGGGCGCGGATTGGCCAACATGAGCATGCAGTACGCCACCGGCACCTTGAGCGAGCCAGGCACCGAGGCAAGTTTGTATGCCCGGCGGTGCAGCGGCTCCTGGGCGAGGCGCAGGCCAAGCAGGGCGCGCGGCGGCTCGAGCAGGACGCGCACATCCAGGTCGCAGGCGGCGCTGGTGCTGCGCTGGTCGACATAACGCCAGGGGAGCGTGCCGGCGAGGGCTTGCTGCAGGGAGTCGGCGGCGTCGTAGCGGGAATAGTTAGCGCTGGCCCCCAGGCTGGCGGTGATGGTGTACTCGGGCACATCCGGCAACGCGCGTACCTGGCGGACGGTCGCCTCCGCCTTCCGCCACGCCAAACCGCGGGCGTGCTCGGCGAAGCGAGCCAGGCTTGGGTGGGTGTGGTCAAGTCCCGGCAGCTCGCCAAGGCTTATATAGACGTCGTCGACACTGCCGAGCAGCGTCAGGCGCGCAGGAGGCGCGGCGGTTGTGAACACAATAGTGCGCGCATCGCTCGATACGCATGCGGCATCCAGGGCCGCGGCGATCTCGCCCCACGCCAGGGCAGCTGTGCCGGCAGTTACACGCGCGAAATAGGTTGGTTGAGATGCGGACATCGCTTACTTGCAATAATAAACCGGGTCAGGAGCGCTCACACTCCCGACCCGGGGGCTCACTAAGGAGGCACGAACTAGGACAGGAGCGCCAGAATCACACCGCCCGCCATCACCGAGGCGATCTGCCCCGAGGTGTTGGAGGCCATGGCGTGCATCAGCAAAAAGTTGCCGTGGTCTTCGTCGTGGCCGATCTTTTGCACCACGCGCGCCGACATCGGAAAGGCCGAGATGCCGCAGCCGCCCAGGAGCGGGTTGATCTTTTTGCCCGAAAGCAGGTAGGCCAGCTTGCCCACCAGCACTCCGGCGGCGGTATCCAGGATAAAGGCTATCAGCCCCATGCCGATGATCAGCAGGGTGTCGCGGGTGAGGAAATCGACCGCCACCATGGTCGAGCCGATCGTGATACCCAGGAAAGTCGTCACGATGTTGGACAGCTCGTTCTGGGCGGCCAGGCTGATGCGTTCGACCACACCGGCTTCGCGCACCAGGTTGCCAAACATGAGCATGCCGATCAGCGCGGTGGCCTTGGGGGCGATCAGCGCGCACACGATCGTCACCACAATCGGGAAGATGATGCGCGTAAAGCGCGAGACCGGATGGGTGGTATAGGGCATGCGCGTAGCGCGCTCTGCGCGCGTTGTCAGCAGTTTCATTACCGGCGGTTGGATGATCGGCACCAGCGACATATACGAGTAGGCTGCCACAGTGATGGGCCCGACCAAACGCGGCGCCAGCTCTGATGCCACAAAGATCGAGGTGGGGCCGTCGGCAGCACCAATGATGCCGATTGAGGCGGCTTCGTTGATGGTAAAGCCGAGCGCGGTCGCCAGAATGCAGGTGCCAAAGATGCCGAACTGGGCCACAGCGCCAAAGAGCGCATAGAAAGGGTTTTCCAGGAGCGGCCCAAAGTCGGTCATGGCGCCGATGCCGATAAAGATCAAGCTCGGGAAGAGCTCGTTCTCGATGCCAAAGTCGTACAACGTCGCCAGCAGCCCGATGGCGTTGCCGGTTGCGTCGCGGTCAAGCAGGCCGGTGCCGGGCAGGTTGGCCAGGATACAGCCCAGGCCAATCGGCAGCAACAGGAGCGGCTCGTATTCCTTCGAGATCGCCAGCCAGATCAGAACCCCGCCCACCAGCATCATCACGATGGCCTGCCAAGTCATCGATGTGATGCCTATCAGTAACTCGTTGAGTGAGAATAGGTTCATCCTATGCCCTCCCTTAACCGATCGAGATGAGCGGGTCGTCATAAGCCACCGAATCGCCCGGATGGACATGGATAGCCAGCACGGTGCCAGAGGCGGCCGCACTGATCGGCATCTCCATCTTCATGGCTTCCAGGGTGCAGACTGTGGCACCCTCTTTGACGGCCTCGCCGACCTTGACGGTAACGGAAAGGATCTTGCCGGGCATTGGCGCGGTGACCTTGGTCCCGCCAGCGGCCGAGGCCGGCGTGGCGGGCGCAGCAGGCTGCGGGGCGGGCTGTGCGGGGGCTGCCACTGCCGCGACGGGCGCGGCAGGCGCAGCTGCCTGGGCTTGTTCGCTAAAAGCTACCGACTTGGCTACGCCGTTCACCACTACCTGGGCGGGTGAGCTGGAGGCATCCCGCACCTCGACCACAAATACTTTACCGTCGATCGTAATGCTATAAGTGCTCATTCTCTCTCTCCTACCTGGTTGATTGCAGACGCCCGGCATTACCCCAGGCGGCGTTTTCTGGCTCAACGGCAATGATTGGCACAACCTCACCGATCACTTCGACATCGGTGTAGGTGATAGCGCGCCGGCTGATGCCGCCCATACGCGGCTGGCGCGCCAGATGCAGCGCCAGGGTGATGGCGGCGGCCTCGTCGCTGTGATCAGCAGCGGCCTCGGCGGCGAAAGCAGGGGCTGCCGGCAGTTCGTCGGCGTCATCATCGTCGCCGTCTTCAGCGGTCTTGGCAGCGACTCTGCCCGAGATGCTGCGCAGGAGCATAATCAGCACGGCAATGATCAGGAGCGCTAGAATCACCAGCCCCATTCCTACGGCCGTGAGCTGCAGAGCCTGATTAATGTTTGGGTTCACACGCTAACTCCTCTCGTTTAGTTTGATACCGTCCTAGCAGTTACGCAGGCGGTTAGAGATCCTCCACAAGGGCACCATCGGCTTGGGGCGTGCCGGAGCGGCAGCCGGAGCCGCCGGTTTGGCCGGCGTTGCCGCGGCAGCCTTTTTGGCAAATACCCGCGGCTCCTCGATGGGCGGCACCTTGCCATCACGGCGCAGCTCGAGGAATTCGCGCGCCTGCTGCGGGAAGAGCGTATACGAGATCACGTCTTCGTCGCTGGTGGCCAAGTCGCCGATCTCTTCTTTGGCCTTTTCAAATCCCGGCTCAATCTCATCCGCCGGGCGGCCGCTGATCGGCGTTCTGTCGCCGATGGCCTTGCGAACCAGCTCGGGATTGAGGGGCGCGGGAGGGCGCCCGTAAAGGCCCAGGCAGTAATCCTTGACCTCTTTGGAGATGATCTTGTAGCGCTCGCCTGTCAGCACGTTGACGACCGCCTGCGTGCCCACGATCTGGCTGGTAGGGGTGACGAGCGGCGGGTAACCCATATCCTCGCGCACGCGCGGTACTTCGGCCAGCACGTCTTCGTAGCGGTTCTCGGCGCCCTGCTGACGCAGCTGCGATACCAGGTTCGAGAGCATCCCACCGGGGATCTGATACATCAGCACGCGCACGTCCGCGCCCGTCAGGCCGGTTTCGAACTCGGATAGCTGATCGCTGCGGACCTTGGTAAAGTACGAGCTGATCTCGGAGAGCAGCTTCAAGTCGAGCCCGGTATCGCGCTCGTGTTCCCGGAAGATCGCTACCACCGATTCGATCGGCGGCTGCGACGAGCCGCTGGCTACCGACGAGATGGCCGCGTCGACCACGTCTACGCCGGCTTCGGCGGCTTTCATCAGCGTCGCCACCGAAAAACCGCTGGTATCGTGGGTGTGCAGTTGCACCGGCAGGCCGACGACTTCTTTGATGCGCCCTACCAGCTCATAGGCGGCGTAGGGGGTGCATAGTGCGGCCATGTCCTTGATGCAGATCGAGTCGGCGCCCATTTCTTTGAGCTCCTGCGCCAGGGCCACAAAGGCCTCCAGCGAGTGCACCGGGCTGATGGTGTAGCTGATCGCGCCCTGTACATGCCCGCCGTACTTTTTGACGGCCTGCATGGCATAGGCCATGTTGCGCGTATCGTTCAGCGCGTCAAAGATGCGAAAGATGTTGATGCCGTTCTTGACGGCCAATTCGACGAACTTTTCGACGATGTCGTCCGGATAGTGGCGGTACCCCAGGATGTTTTGGCCGCGCAGCAGCATCTGGTAGGGCGTGTTCGGAGCCACCTTTTTGAGGGTGCGGATGCGCTCCCAGGGGTCTTCCTTTAAAAAGCGCATCGCCGAATCAAAGGTTGCTCCGCCCCACATCTCAAGCGAGTGGTAGCCGACGGCTTCGAGCTTGGCTGCAATCGGCAGCATGGCGCCCGTCGACATACGCGTCGCCAAGAGCGACTGGTGCGCATCGCGCAGAGTGGTATCGGTAATCCCAAGTGGCTTGGGGCTCATTAATTATGCTCCTTTCGCCTTATAGGGGCATGGTGCCGTGTTTCTTGGCAGGGTTGCTCTCGCGCTTGTTGACCAGCATGCGCAGGCCGTTGATCAGCACTGCGCGTGTCTGGCTGGGCTCGATTACGGCATCGATCGCGCCGTAGGAAGCCGCCATATAGGGGCTGGCAAAGCGCTCCTGATATTCGCTGATCAGCTGGGCTTTAAGCGCCGCCGGGTCGGCCGATTTATCGATCTGGTCACGATAGATGATGTTGACGGCGCCTTCCGGGCCCATCACGGCGATTTCGGCCGACGGCCAGGCCACGTTCAGGTCGCCGCGGATCTCTTTGGAGCTCATCACGATATATGCACCGCCATAGGCTTTGCGGGTGATGACCGTCAGCTTGGGAATGGTGGCCTCGCAGTAGGCATAGATCAGCTTGGCGCCCTGGCGGATGATCCCGCCGTGCTCTTGCGCCACACCGGGCATAAAGCCGGGCACGTCCACCAACGTCACCAGGGGGATGTTGAATGCGTCGCAAAACCGCACAAAGCGGGCGGCCTTGACGGAGGCGTCGATATCCAGCGCGCCGGCTTTGACTGCTGGCTGATTGGCGACGATGCCCACCACCGTGCCATCCAGGCGGGCAAAACCCACCAGGATGTTGCCGGCGATGGCTTTTTGCACCTCAAAGAAGCTGCCCTTGTCGACGATCAGATCGATCACCTTGAGCATGTCATAGGGCTCGTTGGCGCTGGGCGGCACCAGGCTGTTGAGCGCGGCGCCATCCGGGGTGTTTTCTTCTTTGACGGCAACGAGCGGGGCGTCTTCCAGGTTGTTGGAGGGGAGGTACCCAACCAGCTTGCGCACCTGCGCCAGGCACTCGTCTTCGTTGGCGGCTATAAAGTGCGCCACGCCGCTCTTTCCGGTGTGAACGGCGGCGCCGCCGAGCTGATCAAAGGTCACGTCTTCCTGCGTGACGGCTTTGACCACTTGCGGGCCGGTGATGAACATGTTGCTGGTGCCCTCGACCATAAAGACAAAGTCAGTCAGGGCCGGTGAATAGACCGCGCCGCCCGCGCAGGGGCCCATGATCACCGAGATCTGCGGGATCACGCCCGAGGCGAGGGTGTTGTTGAGAAAGATGCCGGCATAGCCGCCCAGCGACTGGATGCCTTCCTGGATGCGCGCGCCGCCCGAATCGTTGATGCCGATCAGCGGGGAGCCCGTTTTAAGCGCCAGTTCCTGCACCTTGATAATCTTGGCTGCGTGGGCCGCCCCCAGCGACCCGCCCATGACGGTGAAATCCTGCGCAAAGACGTACACTAGGCGCCCGCCGATGGTGCCCCAGCCGGTCACGACGCCGTCGCCCAGGGGAGTTTTATCAGCCAGGCCAAAATCGGTGGCGTGGTGCGTCACCAGGGCGTGCAACTCCTGAAAGCTGTTAGCATCCAGTAGCTTGGTAAGGCGTTCGCGCGCGGTCTGCTTGCCCTTTTCATGCTGGCGGGCTATGGCATCCTCGCCACCACCTTGCTTGGCCTCGTTCAGCATATGGTTCAAGTATCGGAGATTGTCCTCTGCCATTGTGCCTCCTCGAATGAATGTTATCCCCATAACCCCGCAGAGTGCGCCGTGTTGCGCATTCAGGGGTTTTGTGCTGTAGACGGTCCTTCCCAGACGTTGATTTCCATCCCCGATTCGGCCAACAGCTCGCGTGAAAAGGTGTCGGGGTAGGGGTTGGCATAAACCAGCCGCACGATGCCGGCGTTGATCAGCATCTTGGCACAGATCACGCATGGCTGGTGGGTGCAGTACAGGGTGCTGCCCTCGATGGGTGTGCCATACAGAGCAGCCTGAATGATGGCGTTCTGCTCGGCGTGCAGGCCGCGGCACAGCTCGGGGCGCTGCCCGGAGGGGATCCCCAGGCGCTCGCGCATGCAGCCCACTTCGGCGCAGTGCGCCAGGCCGCGCGGGGCGCCGTTATAGCCGGTGGAAAGGATACGCTTGTCGCGCACGATGATCGCTCCGACCGGGCGGCGCAGACAGGTGGTGCGCATCGCCACCCGTTGGGTGATATCCATGAAATAGTCGTCCCAGGAGGGTCTCATTATTTTAGCACCACCTGTTGGAATGCTGCAGCCGTGACGGGCATTTTTTCAGCAAACATCGCGAGGATCGCCTGCGCATATTGGGCATGTTCCCACTGGGCGTGGCTATCCAGCCGCTTTTCCAGCCAGTTCATCAGCGACCAGGCGTTGACCGTCCAGATGAACTCGGTATAGATGGCGGTGCCCAGCACCCCGCGGGCGACTTCTTTTTTCCAGCCCTGCGCCACCAGGCTCTCGTAAAGATCAAACGAGGCATTCATGTGGGCGATGTAGGCCTCGCGGCCGCTGGTAATGCGCTCGGGCACGTAATACTCGCGATCGGCGGCGCAATAGCGCAGCGACTTTTCGTTAAAGGTGCCGATGCGATGGCGCATCCACTGACGCGCGACAAAGAGCGGGCACTTGACGCCAAAACGAAAGACGGCGTGTTCAAAGACGGTATTGTGCTTGGGGGTGCTAGAGATCAGGCGCGTGATCAGGCGCTGGTCGGAGGCCTCGTTGGATTTGTCTTCCGACTGGTAGCAGATGCGCGCTGCACGGATGACAGCCTTTTCGGCGCCCATCCACTCCTCGAGCCTCACCCAGCCACGATCGAGTACTGCGATCTCTGACAAACCCTGCTACCCCTTTATGCCAAACTCGCGCCAGGAGCCCTAGTGCGCATGATGGACATCATACACGTTTTTAAAATGTTGTCACCTTTGCGCGCTGCCCATCAAACTGTTAATGGCCTCGCGCAGCAGGGCATAGGTCTCTTCCAACCCCTGGCTGATCACCCGCACCCCCGCGGTGACGGACAAGAAATTGTTATCGCCCGACCAGCGCGGCACAATGTGCATGTGAAGGTGCTCGCCGATGCCGGCGCCCGCGGCTTTGCCCATGTTG
The DNA here is from genome assembly GCA_012729455.1 of Chloroflexota bacterium. GTDB lineage: Bacteria > Chloroflexota > Anaerolineae > UBA1429 > UBA1429 > JAAYDC01. The sequence goes on from JAAYDC010000026.1 coordinate 58,513, forward strand.
ATGCCAATGTTAAAGCCCTCAGCCTTCAGGCACGCGCGCGCGGCTTCTGCCGTTACGGAGGCCAACTGCATCATCTCGGTCAGCGTTTCTGGCGGCAGCTCGGTCAGACTGGCACTGTGCTGGTAAGGGATCACCATGCTGTGGCCATTGATGTAGGGGTAGAGGTTCAGCACAATATAGCAGGTTTCACCGCGATAGAGCACCAGGTTATCCAGCCCGTCATCAACCGTGGGCAGATGGCAAAAGATACAGCCCTCCGGGCGTTCGCCTCTGATCCAGCCCATGCGCCAGGGCGCCCACATCTGGTTGTTCATTTTGTCTCCTTGGCATCCCAGCGCAGCGCAGTGCGGTGGATGTGCACGGCACTGGCATCTAGATCGAGCGCGCCCAGCACCTCTTCCGGGCGTACCGATCCGCTGGTGTGAAAGGCCAGCTCGCAGGTGAGCACATGATCCTCGCCGGAGCGGCCGATATAGCCCAGTGCCAGCACCAGCGGTCTCAGGTCAAAGGGTTTGGCCAGCCCCTTGCGCACCCGTTCGATGATCACTTCGTCGGATGCCAGCAGACGCTCGATAGCTGCGGTGATCTCATCGTGTCGGCGCGGGCTGCGCAGGTGCATGCGGTAACTCAGGCTTTGCAGGGTAGCCTGCGGTGAGGGTGAATCCAGCGGCACCTCTTCGACGGTGTGAATCGTCAGGCCATCGAGGGCTTCAGCAGCCAGGGCGGCTAGCAACGGGGCACTCTCGCGGCGCTCAGCCAGCCAGATATCGAGCACCTCGCAATCCGAGGTATAGCCGGTGGCCAGTGCCGCGGCAAACTGCAGGCGCGGATGCGGGTTAAAGCCCTGTGAATAGGCAAGCGGCACGCCGGCGCGGCGCAGGAGCCGCTCCCACACGCGCCCCATTTCCAACACCGAGGTATAGCTGAGCGCTCCCGCCACACCATAGATCACGCGCAGGCGCTGCAACGGCTGGCTGCTCATGGGCAGCCCCACGGACGTTCGGCGCTCATTTGGCCGCGTGCCTGGTCCAGTTCGCTGGCATAGGCTGCCAGGATACCGCAGCTGTGGCATTCCTCGCGGCAATCGCGCGAGAGCTCGCCCGTTAGTGAGCGCGCGTATTCGCGCTGTAAAAAGCGGCGGCTGACGCCCACATCGATGTGCTCCCATGGCAGGTGCTCCTCGAAACCCCGCCGGCGGTGGTTAAAGGCGTCGGCATCGACGCCGCAATCCTGCGCGGCCTGGTGCCACAGATCCGGCTGAAAGTGCTCCTGCCAGGCGTCGTAACGCGCCCCCAGCTGCCAGGCGCGCAGGATCACGCGTCTCATACGGCGGTCGCCCCGGCTAAAGAGCGCCTCGAGCCAGGTGGCATCCCAGTCCGACCAGCTGAACTTGATATTTCTTTTCGGCAGGCTCTGGCGCAGCAGCGCCTGGCGTTCCTCGAGCACCTCCCGGTCGATGAGCGGCTCCCACTGGAAGGGTGTGTGCGGTTTGGGCACAAAGGTCGAGGCGGTGATGTTGATCTCGGTACGCACGCCAGCGATGCGCCTGCCCATGGCGAGCAGTTCCGTCACCAGGCGTCCGATCTCGCGCACATCCTCGTCGGTTTCAGTAGGCAGCCCCAGCATGAAATAGAGCTTGATCTTGTGCCATCCCTGCGAAAAAACGGCTTCGGCGGTGCGCATCAGGTCAGCCTCGCCAACACCCTTGTTGATCACATCGCGCAGGCGCTGGCTGCCGGCCTCGGGCGCAAAGGTAAAGCCGGTCTTGCGCCCCCGGCTGAGGGCCTGGGCCAGCCCGACCGAGAACGAATCGATGCGCAGCGAGGGCAGCGAGAGCGCCAGGTTGGGGTGGCGCAGCATGATGGTTTCGACCAGGGTTTGGATATGGCTGTGGTCGCTGGACGAAAGCGACACCAGCGCGAATTCCTGGTGGCCGGTATTGGCGATGAGCGCCTCCACCGCCTGCAGCACCTCGTCGGCCGAGCGCTCGCGGATCGGTCGGTAAATCATACCGGCCTGGCAAAAGCGGCACCCGCGCGAGCAGCCGCGGCTGATCTCGATAGCAGCACGGTCGTGGATAACCTCGATAGTCGGCACAATCGGCGCCGTTGGCACCGGCGGCAGGGTGGGCACAATGCGCTTGCGGATCACGGCGGGCGCCGCGGGGTTGAGAGCCTCCAGCGCCATCTGCACATCGCCTTCGTAGCGCGGCTGGTACAGGCTGGGGATATAGACGCCCTCGATCGACGCCAGTGAATCCAGCAGCCCGCGCCGTTCAAGCCCGTGCTGTTTACCCGCGGCAATGCGCTTGAGCAGTTCCACGAGCACCTCTTCGCCCTCGCCGACCACAAAGGCATCGATAAAATCGGCCAGCGGCTCGGGGTTGAGGCTGCCGCTGCCGCCGGCGATCACCAATGGGTGTCCCTCGCGGCGGTCAGCCGCCAGCAGGGGGATGTTCGCCAGGTCGAGCATGGTCAGCAGGTTGGTATAGGTCAGTTCGTACTGCAGGCTGACGCCAAAAACGTCGTACTCGTCAATGGAGCGGCGCGACTCGAGGCTGTAGAGCGGGATGCCGGCATCCTGCATCTGGCTGACCATATCGGATGCTGGGCAGAAAACTCGCTCTGCCAGCATTCGGGGCTGCGCGTTAACCACATCATACAGGAGCGCCAGCCCCAGGTTGGACATGCCGATCTCGTACAGATCGGGGTAAGCCAGCACCGCCCTCACCGCGGCGGTGTTCCAATCCTTGTGAGTGGCATTCCATTCGCCGCCGACATAACGTCCTGGCTTTTGCACACGTGCCAGGAGGGGCTCGAGTTGCGCTTGGGTGATCATCATGGGTGTCTGATATCCGGTCGCACCATTGTAGCAGTATCGCGCTCAGATTGGAAGTTGCTCGCGCGGGAAATTTGTCAATGGTGCAAGATATTGATACACTTCTTGACGTGTAAGTTGTGCAAGGGCGCGATTCATATCTGAACACCGTCGTTCAGTTGCCAGGGAATCTGGCATGAAGACGGTGTTTTGTTTATCCACACGCTACGATCATTGAGGAGGCAGGGGCAATGGCATATCAGGTCGCGAACAAAAAGCTCAGGGAATGGGTGCAGGAAGTGGCGGAGATGACCAAGCCCGGCCAGGTTTACTGGTGCGATGGCAGCAAGGCCGAATACGACCGCCTGATGGATGCGATGGTCGCCACGGGCGCCGCGATCAGGCTCGAAAAGCGCCCCAACAGCTTTGCGTTCTTCTCCGATCCGAGCGACGTAGCCAGGGTAGAGGACCGTACCTATATCAGCTACCCCACCCAGGAAGAAGCCGGCCCTACCAACAACTGGGTGGCGGTTGACGACCTGAAAAAGACCATGCGCGAGCTGTATGACGGCTGCATGCGCGGCCGCACTATGTACGTGATTCCCTTTTCGATGGCTGCGCTGACCTCGCCGATGGCTAAGTACGGCATCGAGATCACCGACAGCCCCTACGTGGTGTGCAACATGCACATCATGACGCGCGTAGGCGTGGATGTGATCAAAGCCCTCGGCACCGATGGTGAGTTCATCCCCTGTCTGCATTCGGTGGGCGCCCCGCTTGAGCCCGGCCAGAAAGATGCCCTGTGGCCGTGCGCGCCGATCGAGCAAAAGTATATCAGCCACTTTCCGGATGAGAACCTGATCTGGTCGTACGGCTCGGGTTACGGCGGCAACGCCCTCTTGGGCAAAAAGTGCCTGGCGCTGCGCATCGCCTCTGCAATGGCGCGCCGTGAGGGCTGGATGGCCGAACACATGCTGATCCTGCGCCTGACCAGCCCGGAAGGCAAGCGCTACCACATCGCCGCGGCCTTCCCCTCAGCCTGTGGCAAGACCAACCTGGCCATGATCATGCCCACCATCAAGGGCTGGAAGGCCGAGACGCTCGGCGACGACATTGCCTGGATGATGATCGGCAAGGATGGCCGTCTGTACGCCACCAACCCCGAATCGGGCTTTTTCGGTGTGGCGCCCGGCACGTCCCATTCGTCCAACCCGATGGCGATGGATACCATCAACGAGAATTCGATTTTTACCAACTGCGCCGTGACGGATGACGGCGACATCTGGTGGGAGGGCATTGATGCGCCTGCCCCTGAGCATTTGATCGACTGGAAGCGCCGCGATTGGGAGCGCGGCTCCAAGGAGCTGGCTGCACATCCCAACGCGCGCTTTACCGCGCCGGCGCGCCAGTGCCCGATCATCAGCCCCGACTGGGAAAAGCCCGAGGGTGTGCCGATCGATATCTTTATCTTTGGTGGGCGGCGTGCCAGCGTTGTGCCCTTGGTGACAGAATCGTTCGATTGGGACCACGGCGTGTATATGGGCGCTACCGCCGGTTCAGAGACCACGGCAGCCAACATCGGCGCGGTGGGCAACCTGCGGCGTGATCCCTTCGCCATGACGCCTTTCTGTGGCTACAACATGGCCGATTACTTTAGCCACTGGTTCGAGATGGGCGACAAGCTGGGCAAGAATGCCCCGCGCATCTTTTACGTGAACTGGTTCCGCAAGTCGCCCGAGGGCAAATGGCTCTGGCCCGGCTTTGGCGAGAACTCGCGCGTGCTCAAGTGGATGTGCGAGCGCCTCGAAGGCAAGGTGCAGGGGCGCGAGACGCCCATCGGCATCCTGCCGGCCGATGGCGAGCTGGACCTTACTGGGCTCGAGATCTCTGAGGACTACCTCAACGAGTTGATGCGTGTTGACCTGGATGCCTGGCGCGCAGAGCTGCCCGGCGTCGAGAGCTTTTTTGCCAAATTCGGCGACCGCCTGCCCAAGCGCCTGAGTGCCCAGCTCGAGGCCTTGCGCAAGCGTCTGGCCTAGATATGTCCCGCCGCGTGCGGGAGAGCGTCCTCCCGCACGCGGCGCATTTGACACTGTGCCTTCATCGGCGCATAATCAGACGCACTCGTGAGCCGCATTCGTCTAGAGGCCTAGGACACTTCCCTCTCAAGGAAGAGATCGGGGGTTCGAATCCCCCATGCGGTACAGGACCTGCGAAACACCCCCCATGGACGTGGCGGGTGTTTTTCGTATGAGGAACAGCTCCTCAGCCCGTATCAACGCATTTTCACATTTCGCTCCGCCTTAGGTGTGAATCAAGCGAGTTTCTCTAATATTGGGGTATTGACACGGTACATGGGTTGTGCTATACTAGAACCCGCCTGTGAATCAGGGCTTTAACAAGTCAGAAGAGCATATCCTCACCGGATGAGGCGGTCGTATCCACGCAGCCGACGGCCCAGAGCGTCGGTTTTGCTATCTGAAGGAGCCGCTAGGCGTCCAAATGCGGATTTGACAGGCCCGACGGCATGTGTATAATGAACCGCCGTGCCCAAGGATGGCACAGCGGTTGAGAGGCACCTTAACAACTGAAGAGTGACAAAAGAGCGAAGAGTAAGAGCGAAGGGGTACCACG
>JAAYDC010000027.1 GCA_012729455.1 Chloroflexota bacterium
CGAAGATTTCGTCTATCGGTGCCTCCTCGCATAAGCGACCATCTCTCTTCTACGTTACTACTTTTATTACCAAAGATTACTTTTTTGCCCTTAGGTGTTACAAAAATAGCATATTCATGAGTCCTTGTAATATTATCAGCTGAACCACCTTGAGGGTGATGATTAATAACTACAGTATTGCAGTCATACTCAGAAAATAATTCCTCTAACAGAACTAAAAGATGAGCGTATTCATAATCATCTATAGCAATAATTAGTACACCATCGCTTCGATTCAACAGCTTCTTCGCCAACTTCAGGCGTTTTTCCATCATGGAGAGCCACTTGGAATGTCGATAGCTATTGGTACTGTCTACGTAGTCGTTGTTGTATTTCCAATCCCTTGCTCCTGTGTTGTAAGGCGGTCTATGTAAATACAATCAACTTTTCCAGCATACAAATATTCTAAAAGCTGCAAGGCGTGGTAATTGTCTGCTTCGATCAATGTATGCCAAAGGTCACTATCCGGCGCATTAGAAATGGAATCAACAAATTGCAAATAAGGATATATCGGCTCGCCAAATTCTGCGGTCGTGACTAAATCCTTTAGAGCAAATACTTTTTCCTGTCCGTCGCCCTTACTCACACAAAACACTTGCTCCTCTTGGACATCTTTGACGATATAAAGTTCGTCGATGCTTCCATTCTTGAGGGAAACAGTACCACCAACTTTAACGGGCACTTCGTAAAGAGGAGTACACTCGGGCAGGTGATTTTCAAAAACGAGACCGAATTTTTTCTGTTGAGTCAATTTATCGGCTTCTGCCTGGATGCGCTCGCGCAAGCTCTCATCCTTAATTTGTTTAATTAAATCATCAATAATCGCCATCAGACATCACCCTCATCAATAAATTCCAAAATATCGTCCACACCACAGTCAAGCGCTCGGCAGATGCGTTCAATGCTGTCGAGCGAGATGTATTTTCTGCGCTTTATCTGCGTCATTACATTCCCGGAGAAACCGGCCTTATTAATGAGTTCAGAATTGCTCATCTGCCGGTCGATTAAAAGATGAAATAACCTGTCATAGGATACTGCCATAAGATTTTCCTTTCGCTCTCTAGCAACTATGACTATTCTATCATCCTTGCGTGAATATTTCTATGAGAAAATGATTTTCTGACTGTTTTTTATTTTGCTCCTGCACGAACACACGGGGTGTAGCAGGATGTAGCAGGTTTTTTCAGTTACCCCTATTTAGATGAAATATAGGACTATATAGAAAATCCTGCTACAAGCTGCTACAAACCAGAAAATCTTAAGGAATCGGCGCTAAGTTCAACTTGGCGTTTTGCTTTTTGCAAAAAGTTTTCTCTATCCCGTTCAAAAACGCCCTTTTTCCTGCCTACAGAGTGAGAGGAAGAATCCCACGCCCTAGATTCAACATAGGCCGTCAGAAAAATTACTCAAAACCATCCCTTCTGTCCAAGGGGAAAGTGAAGGGAGTTCTCCTTCAATACAAGAGCAGGGTGAAGCATGTACGACAACATATCAAAAGATATTTGCGCTACATCCTCGACCCAGCCGACCTCACCCCGGGCGAGCTCGAGGATATCCTCGACCCGCACGAAGAGGTGCGCGACGCGCTCGACCCCGCCGCCTACGCCGAACGCGCCTCCCAGAGCGGCTATCCCGGCGGGACCTTTCGCGTGCTCAAGGATAAAGAGCTGCGCGAGTTCGGCGAATACCGCACCCGCCGTCTGGTGCTCGAAGTCTGGCATCGCCTGTAAAGCAGCGAGCGATGAGGTTATCCCTCGCCGCCCGTGATCATTTCGGGATGACGAAAGCAGCACGGCGCGGAGGTCAGTGGTTCGAATCCGCTCCCCGCTACTGCTGCAGGTGACGGGAATCATCCAGTGCGCCAACAAGCAGGTCAACCTGATGGCCGAACATGGCGTGCGTTTGCGCCTGGGCATGGGCGAACACCAGCCCTTTATCAGCTGCAGGGTCACGACGTTGGCAGCAATAAACAAAAACCAGGCAACCGGCCGGCTGCCTGGTTGCCTGGTATCGTTTACAGCCTCAGAGCGGGAAGAGCGCCAAACGGGCGATCAACGGGCCAAAGATGCTGGCAGCCAGCGACATGACCGTGATGAGGGTATTGATGGAGGGGCCGGCGGTATCCTTGAAGGGGTCGCCGACGGTATCACCCACCACGGCCGCATGATGGGCATCGGTACCCTTGCCGCCATGCGCGCCATCCTCGATGAACTTTTTCGCGTTATCCCACAGGCCGCCGGCATTCGCCATAAAGAGCGCAAAGATGATACCGGTGACGATCGAGCCCGCCAAAAAGCCGCCCAGGGCATTCTTGCCAAAGAGCAACCCAACCAGCAACGGTGACCCAATGGCCAGCAAGCCCGGCAAGAGCAGCTCCTTGAGGGCCCCGCGCGTGGCGATGTCGACACACAGGTTGCTATCCGGCGGGGTAGTGCCTTCGATCAGGCCGGGAATCTCGCGGAACTGGCGGCGAATTTCGCCCACCATCACAAAGGCGTTGCGGCTGACAGAGAGGATCAGCAGCGCCGAAAAGAGCGGCGGCATGGCAGCTCCCAGGAAGAGCCCTACGATCACGCCGGTATTACGCAGGTCGAGTGTTTGAAGGTCTACCGTCTCGGTATAGGCGGCAAACAGCGCCAGCACCGTCAGCGCGGCCGCGCCGATGGCAAAGCCCTTGGTGATGGCCTTGGCGGTGTTGCCGGCCGCATCCAGGCGGTCGCAAACACGAATGGTCTCTTCGGATTCGTTGCCGGCTTCGGCACAGCCCTTGGCATTATCCACGATCGGGCCGTAGGCATCCGACGAGACGATCATACCGGTGATGGCCAGCATGCCCACCGCAGAGACCGCTACGCCATACACACCGTTCACACCAAAGGCTTGGGCGGTATAATAGCTGGCGATCATCGCTGCGCAGATGCCTACAATCGAGGGCACAATGCTCAGCAGGCCATACGAAAAGCCCTCCAGGATCAGGAGCGCCGGGCCCGTCATTGCAGAGGCAGCTGTGTTTTGCACCGCTTTTTGGTCGATATCAGTCACTGCGTCCGAGGTAAAGCCGATCACGATGCCGGCCACCAGACCTGCCACCGTGGGCAGCAGGATGCCCCAGCCCTGCCAGTTGCGTGTCCAGATGTTCTCTGCGTCGATACCCGTCATGGCGATCACAAAGACGGTCACCAGGCCGATCACAACGGTCGTAACGATCGTGCCAGTGTTGAGCGCCTTGCCCGGGTCGTTGCTCTCGCCGGTGCGCACAAACAGCATCCCGATCAGCGAGGCGATGATACCGACCGCGCACAAGAGCAGTGGAAAGAGCACGAACGCTTCGCCGTGGGGATGGTCGCGGTAGAGCTCCCAACCCAGGATCATCACCGCCACCACAGCGGCGACATACGAGTCAAAGATGTCGGCGCCCATACCGGCCACATCGCCCACATTATCGCCCACGTTGTCGGCGATCACAGCCGGGTTGCGCGGATCGTCCTCAGCCAGGTCGAACTCGACCTTGCCCACCAGGTCAGCCCCGATGTCAGCCGTCTTGGTGTAGATGCCGCCACCCGCCTTGGCGAGCAGAGCCAGCGAGCTCGCGCCGAACGAAAAGCCCAGCACGATGTTGGGATCTTTGAAAATCCAGTAGATGACGGTCATGCCCATCAGTGCGATACCCACCACCAAAAGGCCCATCACACCGCCGGCATAAAATCCGACCGGGAAGGCTTTCTTGAGCCCCTCGCGGGCGGCATAGGCAACACGCGCGTTGGCACGCGTGGAAATGTACATGCCGGCATAACCCGCAAGGGCTGAAAAGAACGAACCAACCAGGTAGGCGACTGCCGTCTGCCAGTTGACTGCCACGATGATTACCACCGCGATCACCAGAGCAACCAGGGCAAGCGCCTGGAAGAGGCGCTTTAGATAAGCCGCCGCGCCCTCCTGGATGGCCTTGGAGAAGCGCGCCATCGCCTCGTTCTCGTTGGTCTGCTTCATAACCCAACTAAACAGGTACCCCGCAACCCCAATCGAAAGCAAGCCTGTGATTAACGCGACTACCTTTGGATCGACCATCAAGCCCTCCCACTGCTATGCATACATATTCGGCACGCGTGGGCCAGCGGTATGAACCTCTGCCCACGTTTCGCCGTGTATCCTAGCCACTTATCATGATAGTGTCAAAGTGCGAGCTCCTCGCATGGACCTCCTTGGGCGAATATCAAGTTTGCGCTACAGTTATTTATGTCTACTGGGATCGATTTGCCACCCGCGTCAAGGCGCGCTATCGTAACACGCAAATCAGGCAGATGAGGTGTGGCATGAGTAAGAAACGGATGATCATCGTAGGTGTAGGTGGGATGGGCGAGGCCTGGATGAACACTTTAGCGGCTTCGACCGACGCAGACTATGCCGCCCTGGTGGATGTCTCGGCCCCGACACTGGCACGGCAGTCGGCCAGATATGGGGTCCCCGAGAGCGTCTGTTTTACCGAACTGGAGCAGGCTCTGCGTATCCCGGCTGACGGGCTAATCAATGTCACTCCGCCGCAATTCCACGAAGAGGTGTGTTGCGCCGCCATGCGCGCCGGGTTACCGGTGCTCACCGAAAAGCCCCTTTCCGACACGCTGCCAGCGGCACAGCGCATGGTTGCGTGCGCGCATGAGACCGAGCAGCTGCTGATGGTGGCGCAGAACTATCGCTACCAACCTTTTGTGCGCACCATGCATGATCTGGTGGCATCCGGCCTGTATGGCAAACCGGGGCAAGCTCAGATCGCCTTTTACAAAGGGCCGCACTTTGGCGGCTTTCGCGAAGAGATGCCCTATCCGCTGATCATTGACATGTCGATCCACCACTTTGATATGCTGCGCTACATCCTGGAGGCTGAACCGGTAGCCGTCTCGGGTCGTTCGTGGAACCCCTCCTGGAGCTGGTTCGACGGGGATGCTTCCTGCCAGCTGGTTTTCGAGTGCAGCAACGGTCTCTCGGTACTCTACCACGGCAGCTGGTGCTCGACGGGCGACGAGACCTCCTGGAGCGGCGACTGGCGCATCGAGTGTGAAGGCGGGGTGATAGCATCCGAGCAGGATATTGTGACCCAGGGCGCCACCGGCCAGCCGATGCGCTTGGCGGCCACTGCACCCATGCCGTTACGCGCCCAGGCTTATCTGCTGGACGAGTTTGTGCGCGCCCTGCGCGGCGAAACTGTGCCAGCCACGACCGGGAATGACAACCTTAAAAGTCTTACGATGGTGTTCAAGGCGGTCGAGGCAGTTCAGACGGGAACGCGTGTGACGTTCTAAGGCTGGTTACTCGTCGTCGCCGCGGTCGTCATCACCGGCGGGGTGTTCGGGATAAATCAACTCGGTGATCTCGCCGTGATGGTCGACTACCACGCGCAAGCCCATCATGCGCAGCCACGGCAGCCACTGCGCGGGGTTGCTCTGGCGCACGTTCTGCTCCATGTTACGAATGGATGACTCCACGGCAGCCTTAGAAAACAGGTCGTCCTTGCCAATCATGTTGAGCACGCCGCGGATGATCTCATCCTGATGGGCGGTGATCTGTTCCTTGAGGTGCGCAAGCACCGCGTCGTCGATGGTTGCCGCAGTCACGTGCAGCCTCATGCCGTCGTCGGGGATAGCATAATGAGCCTCACCGCCAATCCACACGACCTCGGCCAGTTCGCCCTCGGTGTTGTATACCAGCCCCGAAAACAGGGCTTGCTGATGGGTGTCACGCTGTTCCATATCACTCGCTCTCTGGGTACGCATTCATTCTATCATTACGCGCGAACGCGGGTCAAGACGTGCCCTCAACCTGGTCGATCAGGACGGCGCCATTCTCGGCAGATGTTTCGTCGTTGCCATAAGCCAATTCCAGGGCACGCTGTGTAACCCGCTGGTAGACCGGTGCTAGGCGCTCAAGGAGCGAGACATCGCCGGCAAACTCGGGAGCTCCCAACATTTTCAGGCTCTCCATCTCGACCTCGGGTGCGGCGATGCGTATCTGCATGGCACTCATATCACCCATTTTCCAAAAGCGCTGTGCCTGCAGTTCGATGGCGCTGAGGGTTGGCAGCTGTTCGCCGGCAGCCCGTTCGTGCGCTGGAGCACCAGAACGGCGGTCGGAAAGAGCCGCGGTAAGCTGCTCGCGGTCGCGTCCGCGCAAAGTCAGGAGGATAAAGGGATCCTGGTCAAGACACTCGCCGATTGCCAACAATACCGCTGCATTGTGCTCGCAGGCACGCTCGGACGCATTACAGGTACAATAGAGTTGGAAATCCGCCTGGCTGCGGGGGAAGAGGGAGATGTCAGCCTCGTCGAGGGCCTCTTCAATATCTTTGGGAAGGTGCAGGTTGAGGAGCTGCGCCATAAAGAGCGCCCGCTCGGCCAGCAACACAGTCGCGAGTTCCCATTCCTGGTCACTGAGGGTAGCTACCTCGATACGCTGCTGCTGGGTCTGCAGACGCACGTCCTGCACCTGGGCAGCGATGTAGCCATCCTGCACCTCGATCGTCAGCACCCTTCCGGTCTGGATCGCCTCCCAGGCACGGTCGATCGCTATCTGACTGAAAATGCCTGCAATGGCAGCACGCCAGCGCGACGACCAGCTATCCTGTGCGGCAGAAGCCGGAACTGTCAGCTTGCTCAGATCTAGCAGCAACGGCCCGGCATGCGGTGTAGGGCGCTCAGGCATCGTGCTCCTCCCGGTCTTCGTCGCTGGCCAGCTCCAAGGCGTCGGCGCGCAGGGTCACCAGGTCGAGCAGGGCATCCGTCGAAAGATCAGCCAACCAGTCCTCCCCAGACCCCACCACGCTCTCGGCCAAAGCGCGTTTGCTCTCAATGAGCATGTCGATGCGGTCCTCCAAGGTGCCCACTGCGATGAGTTTGTGCACCTGCACATCGCGCGATTGCCCAATACGAAAGGCGCGGTCGGTGGCCTGGTTCTCGACGGCCGGATTCCACCAGCGGTCAAAGTGAAACACATGGTTGGCGCGCATCAGGTTCAAGCCGGTGCCGCCGGCCTTGAGCGAGAGCACAAAGATGCCCGGTGCGTCGTCGGCTTCCTGAAAACGCATGATCATCTTTTCGCGCGCCGGCTGCGAGGTACCGCCGTGTAAAAAAAGCACTTCGCGGCGAAAGTATTCGACCAGATGTCGCTGTAATAGCTGGCCCATCTGGGCATATTGCGTAAAGACCAGCGAGCGTTCACCGGTAGCCAGCACCTCGTCGAGCATTTCCAGCAGGCGGTTGAGCTTGCCCGAACGCGCTCCCAGCACCGATCCATCTCCCAAATACAGAGCCGGATGGTCGCAGATCTGCTTGAGGCGCGTGAGCATCGCCAGCACCTGGCCGCGCCGCTTCAGGACCGGATCGCGCTGTTCACCCTCCTTGAGCTCGCGCATGGCATCCTGCACCACGGCCTCATACAGCGTCACCTGCTCGCGCGTGAGGTTGCAGTAGACCTTGTGCTCGAACTTGGCCGGCAGGTCCTGGATCACAGTGGGGTCGGTTTTGACGCGCCGCAGGATAAAGGGCCGCACCAGCTTGCGCAGCCGCTCGGAAGTCTCCTCGTCCTGAAAGCGTTCGATCGGCACGGCAAAGGCGCGCCGGAAAGCCTCCAGCGAACCCAGGTAACCCGGGTTGAGGAACGACAGTATCGACCACAGTTCGCTGAGGCGGTTTTCGATAGGCGTTCCCGTCAGCACCACGCGGCGCTGTCCCTGCAGCCGGCGGATAGCGCGCGCCTGCTTGGTGATCGGGTTTTTGATGTTTTGCGCCTCATCCAGGATGATATGTCCCCACGAAATGGGGCGCAGGCTCTCGAGGTCACGGCGCGCCAAGCCATAGGTCGAGATCACCAGATCGGCTTTACTCGCCAGCGACGCTAGCTCTTCGGCGCCGGCACGCTTTGCACCGTGATGTACGACCACGTTCAAGTGCGGAGCAAAACGCTCGACCTCTCGCTTCCAGTTGCCCACCAGCGAGGTTGGGCATATCAGGAGCGTCGAGGGCAGCTCAGGCAGCTGCGCACGGACGTGCAGGAGGAGCGCGATCGCCTGGATCGTCTTGCCCAGGCCCATATCGTCGGCCAGACAGGCGCCCAAGCCCCACTTGCCCATAAAGGCCAGCCACGCCAATCCGCGCTCCTGATAGGGACGCAGTTCGCCCACAAAATCAGGCGGGGTCTCGAGCGGTTCGATGGGCACACTGCCCGTAATGCGCTCGAACAGATCTGTGAGCAGCGGGTCGAGCTCAACGTCGCCGATCTCCAGGCCGTCGATCTCCTCGTCGGCGCCCAGGGCAAGCGCCAGGGCATCGTTCAGGGGCAGTGCGCCCTGTTTTTGCTGGCGTTCCCAAAAGGCGATCGCTGCCTCAACCTGGTCGGGCTGCAGCAGCACCCAGCGCCCGCGCATCTGCACCAGGGGTGCTTTCAGCGCAGCCAGGCGCTCAAATTCCTCATGAGTGATCAGCTCGTCGCCCAGAGCCAGCTGCCAGTCGTACTGTACCAACGAGTTCATCCCAAGCATGCCGGCGTCGTGAATATCGGTCGGGGCGTGCAGGCTGATGCGCACGTGCAATCTGGCGTCGGGCTGGCTCCACCAGGGCGGTACCAGCACGCTGATGCCCAAGCCCTCCAGCAGATGGGCTGTCTCGCGTAAAAAGGTATAGGCTTCCTCAGCCGAAAGGACGGCATGGTCGGGATTAGAGGTCAGCAAGCTGCGCTGGATGGCCGGCGAGATACGCGCAGCCTTACCCAAACTCTCCAGCAATCGCTCCTGGGGATGCTCAAAATTATAGTTGAGGTAGGAGAGCACCTGACCGCGTTCCATCCACACATCGCTGGCCGGCACCAGCAGGCTTGGATCCTCGCGCGACTGGATGAAATATCGCAGCACCCAAGGCGGCAGCTCGCCATTTTTGGCGGCGGTATAGTCGGGCTGTTCAAGGCGCAGGCATACGCCAAAGTTCGAGGCCGCTATGTCGCTGTTGCTGAGCGACCAGCGCTGCCAGCTCTGATAGTAGTTTGAGAGTTGGCGCTGCTCGCTGGAGGGCACGTTCAGGCGCCGATCGGGGTGCCAGAGCGCCTGCCACCAGCTCTCTGTCAGGTTGGCTGGACGACGCACGCCCGTCAGCAGCGCCTCACCGCCGCCCCACTCTCTAACCGCCTGGTTGATCAGGGTATTGATAAAGTTCTGCAGCAGCAGTTTGGGTTCCGGCGCAGCCGCCTCCATCTCGCCGCTTTCGCGCACCACCGCGCTGCAGGCCGGCGGCATACCCTCTGCCAGCTGTGCCAGGCGCTCGCGGTCAGCATCGCTGCCGAGACTGGGCAGCCAGACAGCCTCCAGCGCTTTATCCTGCGAGACCAGCCCGGGCACATAGCGCTGGCCCGCCAATTGCTCGAGCCCGAACTTGGCCACCAAGCTCCAATACTGCAGGTCTACCCCAATGTGGTGATCCTGCTGCTCCTTGGCGATCGCCGGCAATGCCGTTAGCACCTCAAGCATCTGCAGGATCGGCACGCCGATGCCTTCCAGGCGCCAATAGGCAAAATGCGGAGCCGCGTCATCAGCCTCGTCGTCGGGCATGCGCAGCCAGGGCGGTACCTGCGGTGAGTTAGCCTGCGAGGGCAGCAGCGCCGCACGCGTCATGCGCTCCGTCGATGACCAGGCGATCCCCGGCACATACAGGCTCAGCAGCTGAGCGATCTCAATGGTCGTAGCAGCATAGGGATGGCGGCGCACCCGCACCTGGTATCTGGATTGCGTCAGAGCGGCTTTGCGCTCCGCCCATACGAAAAACATGCCGTCAAGCTGACGGTAGTCGTCTACAATCCAGGTTCCATGCAAAATTGCTTCCATCAACACCCCATACCAGTCTGAGGTAAACGCTTATTCTAGCGGGTTTGATGGTCGCATCCAAATATCGCTTTGTTGGCGCCGCATATTGCTCAGGGCTTGATCACCGTGCCATCCAGACGGCGGATCTCGGGCCAGGCGCCGTTAATGGCGTCTTCCGGGAAGGGATACTGAGCCGCCAGTTTTTCGTCCACATCGATTCCTAAACCCGGCTTGTCGTTTGCCCACAGGGCACCATCGCGCACCTCGGGGCAGCCCGGGAAGACCGCTTTGGTCTCCTCCGGGAAAAGCGCCAGTTCCTGGATGCCAAAGTTCGAGATCGCCAGGTCGAGGTGCATATTGGCGGCATGCCCCACCGGCGAGACATCGCCGGGTCCGTGGAAGGCAGTGCGGATGCCCAGAAACTCGCCAAAGGCGGCCAGCTTGCGAGCCATTGAAAGCCCGCCGATATCCGAGATGTGCACGCGGATAAAGTCGATCAGCTGGTCGCGCATGAGCGGCACATATTCGGCCTGGTTGACAAACAGCTCGCCCATAGCGAGCGGCGTCGAGGTCTGCTCGCGCACCATGCGGAAATACGAGATATCCTCGGGGGCGAACAGGTCTTCGAGGAAAAACAGACGATAGGGCTCGACCGCCTTGGCCAGCCAGACGCCCTGGATCGGCGGGATGCGTTCGTGGACGTCATGCAGCAACTCGACATCCTCGCCCAGCTTGTTGCGTAAAAAATCGAGCATGGCGGGCACGCGCCGCACATAGGGGGTCGGCTCCCAGGTGCGCGTCTGGTTGCGGTTGAGCGCCTGAGCGGTGACGGGGCTCAGGCTGCCATAGGTACTCAGCCCAGGTACCGACATCTGCACGCGCACATAGCGGAAACCGCGCTCCATGATCGCAGCGGCATTCTCAGCCAGTTCGTGCTCATCATGGCCGTGGGCGTGGGTATAGACCGGCACCGCCTCGCGGCACTTGCCGCCAAACAGTTGATACAGCGGCATGCCCGCGCGCTTGCCCTTGATATCCCACAGCGCCTGATCGACGCCGCTCAGAGCGTTGTTGAGCACCGGCCCCGAGCGCCAGTATGAGCTCACATAAGCGGCCTGGTAGAAATCCTCGATGCGGTCGACATCCCAGCCAATGGCAAATGGCCGCAGATAATCGTTGATGGCGCTGGCAACCGTCAGGGCACGTTGTGTAAAGGTGGCACACCCCAGGCCGTACAAGCCCGGCTGGTCTGTCAGCACCTTGACCACCACCAGCCGGATGCCGTTGGGGGCTGTCAGGATCACCTGGATATCTTTGATGCGCACAGTTTCGCTCATGGTTCACCTCGGTCAGGATGATGCGATTATCTTAACGCATCGGGCGGCATTGTCCAGTGTCCTTTACCAACTGGGATGATCGGCTATAATCCTCACAGCGCGTAACGCACCTTGAGGAGGATGTATGTACCGCTGCTCGATTCGCTACGACGACCACCCAGATTATGGCTGGCCGATTATCCGCCTGGCCTGCCAGGATCCGCGCAACACCGCTCATCAAACCGTAGCCCAGATCGCCCCCACCCAGGGCTGCAACCTGTTCGATTGGGCGGTCGATGGCATCGAATACATCTGCGAACAGGGCACGGTCAAGAGCTCGCAGCGCCAGCTGCTGGGCACGCCGGTGCTTTACCCGACCCCCAACCGCGTGCGAAACGCCCAGTTCACCTTTGACGGGCATACTTATAGCTTTGAGCCCAACAACGGCGCCAACTTTATTCATGGCTTGGTGCGCCACGAGGCATGGGAAGTGGATGAGCCTGTTATCGAAGACGAGAGCATTGCGCTGCGCACCCACTACAGCATCGTCCCGGGCACGCGCGCTTATGAGCGCTTCCCGATCGCCAATACCCTGGTGATCACCTTTACCGTCAAGCCCAACCGCATCCGTTACGATTTTCGCGTGATCAACGAAGATGACCGTTACCGCCTGCCCTTTGGCCTGGCGCTGCACCCCTACTGGCGCCTGATCGGCCCGCGCGATAGCGTGCGCATCCAGGTACCGGCCAGCCACTGGATGGAAGCTAACGAGCTGCTGCCCACCGGCAAGCTGATCGAGTTGGAAAATGCGCCCGCCGACCTGACGTCACCCACCCAGCTTTCTAAACTGACGCTCGACGACGTCTTTTACGGGCTGGATTCCGCCGCCACATCGACGATCTACTATGATACGATCGGCACGCGTGTGACGCTGGCAGCCTCCGACCTGTTCACCCACGCGGTGGTGTATACGCCCGAAGACCAACCCTACTTTTGCATCGAAAACCAGTCCTGCTCGACGGATGCCCACAACCTGCACGCGCGCGGACTCGAAGAACCCGCTCACCTGGCGATACTCGAGCCCGGCGAATCGTCATCCAGTTGGATCGAGTTTTCGGTGGCTGATCAAGACTAGCTCGGCGAGGTAACAGCATGACAAAACCTGTGGTGATCGGCATCGCCGGTGGCTCAGCCTCCGGCAAGACCACCCTGGCCGAGCGCCTCGAGCAGGCTCTGGCGGGCGTTCGTGTGTTGGTGATACATATGGATCACTATTTTTTTAAAGAGCGTCCTCACATGGTCGCGCCAATCACGCGCCTGGAGTATGAGGACCACAACCACCCCACCTCGTTCGACCTGGTGCAACTGATCAGCGACCTCGACGCGGCCATCGCTGCCAGCGAGGTACAGGTGATCATCCTGGAGGGCCTGCTGGTACTGCAGAACGACGACCTGCGCCAGCGCCTCGACCTGAAGCTGTTTGTGGACGCCCAGGCGGATGAGCGTATCGTGCGCCGCACGCGCCGCAACATGGCGCGCGGACTGGGATTTGACGAGATCACCAACTTTTACCTGGATTGTGTTCGTTACCGACATCAGGAATATGTCGAGCCCTCGCGCTGGCATGCCGACCTGGTGATGAACGGCAGCCAGTTTTCCGAACTGGGGCTGGATATCGTCGCCGCCTGGGTGCACCGCCAAGTCGCTAGCCAACCACAGGAGCCAGCATGAGCCCAACCACTGCTACCCCGCGCGAACGCTTTATTGCTGCCCTCGAACACAAGCCCCTGGAAGGGCGTGTGCCGCACTTTGAACTGGTGTTTTATCTGACGATGGAGGCCTTTGGCAAGGTGCATCCCAGCCACCGCTCCTACGGCCAGTGGGACCAGATGTCCGATAACGAACGCCAGCTGCATCGCAACGAGATCGCCGATATCTATATCATGACGGCCAAGCGTTACGAGCACAGCGCGATCTTTATCCACCAGAACCCTGACACCTTTGACGAGATCTGCCGCATCATCGACCTGATCCGCGAAAAGAGCGGCGACAAGTACTTTTTGATGATGCACGGTGACGCCACCTATTCGATTCCATCCGGCACCGAGATGGAAAAATGGTCGGCCTGGCTCTATGCTGATGTCAAACGCGCCAAACGCAAGGCTGACCGCATGGTCAACGAGCAACTGGCCTTTGCCGAGCGCCTGGCCAAGCATGGCGGTCTGGATGGCTTTGCGCTGTGTGCTGATTACTGCTTTAACACAGCGCCATTTCTGCGTCCGAGCATGTTTGCCGAGGTGGTGACTCCGTATCTGGCCAAGCTGATCGCCGGACAAAAGGCATTGGGCTACTATACGATCAAGCACACCGACGGCAACATCATGCCGATCCTGGATGACCTAGCACAGGCCAAGCCGCACGCCCTGCACTCGATTGATCCGCAGGCCGGCGTTGACTTGGCTGAGGTCAAGGTGCGTATCGGCGACGAGATCACCCTGATCGGAAACGTCAACTGCGGTCTTCTGCAAAGCGGTACTGACTATGAAGTGACCGACGATGTGCGGCGCGCCCTGCGAGAGGGCATGCCCGGCGGTGGCTATATCTTTTCGACCAGCAACTGTGTTTATACCGGCATGGCCCTCGCGCGCTATGACCTGATGTTGGACATCTGGCGCAAGGAGGGCAACTACCCCACACAGCAGAAAGGAGCCTGATGCGCGCACTCTTGGTAACTGCTCCCGACAAGCTCGAGATCCGCGATGTGCCCGTGCCAGAGATGGCCCCCTGGGAGGCGCTGGTGCGCATCGAAGCCGCCAGCATCTGTAATTCGACCGATGTCAAGATACTAAAGCGCGAGTTTGTCTCCAGTATTCCTCTGCCATTGGTGCTGGGGCACGAATCGGTGGGCACCGTGGTAAAGGTAGGCAGCGCTGTCACGCGCTACCGCCTCGGCGACCGCGTGCTGCGCGCCGGTGCATACTATGCGCCCGAGGTAGGCATCAACTCGGCTTGGGGTGCCTTTGCCGAATATGGCTTGGTAACAGATCCCGACGCCTGGCTGACCGCCCATCCGGGCGGGAACGTCGGCGGCCAATGGCAAGCGCAGCAGATCGTGCCGCCCGAGATCCCGCCAGCCGAGGCAACCGCGCTGATCAATTTAAAGGAGACGCTCTCCTCTGCCAAAGCCGCCGGCATAAACGCGGATACCTGGGTGGCGATCGTCGGCACTGGCCCGGTAGCGCGCGGCATGTGCTACTGGGCGCATTGGCTCAGGGCGCCCTTCCTGGTGGTGTTTGGCCGCCACGAGCGCCACTGCCACGATTTCCTCGACCTGGGCGCCAACTATTATATGGCCGGCGACCAGCCTTGTGCAGTCAGTGAGGTCAAAATCGCCGGCAAGCACGCCTTTGACCGCGTGATTGAGGCGGTTGGCAGCCAGCAGGCCCTTGAAGACGCCCTAACCCTGGTGCGCCCGGATGGGCTGATCGCTAACTATGGCGTGGCGCAGGAAAGCGACCCGCCTACCGCCGCGGTGCAGGAGGCGCGCGCTGCCGGCAGAATCTTTGACATCGCCGTGCGCGAGCAGGACGAGCACGAAACCGTGCTGGAATGCGTGCGCAAGGGCGAGCTTGACCTGAGAAAATGGATCACCGATGTGCTGCCGTTTGAGCGCGCCCAGGAAGCCTTTGATCTGGTGCGCAACAAGCGTTCCCTCAAAGCTGTGCTGACATTTAACCAAGGATAATCGGAGGAAGACCATGACCCGTTTCGCACGTGTACAGCTGGCCAATGGCCGCATCAGCCACGCGTTGGTAGAGGGCGACCAGCTCCGCCTGATCAAGGGGTGCCTGCTGGAGGATTGGAGCGCTACCGGCGAAGCAATCGCCCTGAGCCAGGCCAAACTGCTGGCCCCCCTGGTGCCCGCCAACATCTTGGCGATCGGCTTGAATTATCGCGCGCATGCCATCGAGACCAAGGCGGTCATCCCTGACCATCCGCTCCTGTTTATCAAGGCTACCAACTCATTATGCAACCCCGGCGACCCGATTATCCTGCCGCGCGTGGCGCCCAACGAGGTCGACTATGAGTGCGAGCTGGCGATTGTGATCGGCAAAAAGGCCCGAAATGTGAGCGTCGACAAAGCCTTCGACTATGTCTTTGGCTACACCTGCGCCAACGACGTCTCGGCGCGTGATTGCCAGCAGCGCATCGACAAGCAGTGGGCGCGCGCCAAATCGTTCGATACTTTTTGCCCGCTGGGGCCGTGGATCGAGACTGAGCTGGATCCCGATAATGCTGCCGTGCGGAGCCGTCTAAACGGCCAGTTGATGCAGAACTCTAACACCAACGACCTGATCTTTTCATGCCGCGAGCTGATCAGCTACCTCTCCGAGAGCCTGACGCTGCTGCCGGGCACTGTCATCCTGACGGGCACCCCCTCGGGTGTGGGCACAGCGCGCTCTCCGCAGGTGTATCTCAAACCCGGCGACTGCATCGAGGTCGAGGTCGATGGGATCGGCATGCTCGCCAACCCGGTCATCGCAGAATAACACTGGAGGTAACTATGCGTAAAGTTCTATATCTCTACGGCGGCCCCTTTCACCCTTCCGAAGAGGCGGCCAAGATCCTGTCCGAGATGCTGGCGCGCGACGGCCGCTTTGAGCTGGAAGCTACCGGCGAGCTGAACGCACTCGCCACCCTCAACACGCGCGACTATGCCGCAGTGGTGATCTATACCACCGGCTTTCGCGATGACCTGGTGCCGGCCCGCGAGCAGGGGCTGCTGGGATTCATCCGCGATGGCGGCGGGTTCGTGGGAATCCACTCGGCCAACGACAGCTTTCGCGGCAACAGCGCCTATATCGAGATGATCGGCGGTGAGTTCGCCACCCATCCGGCGGTGCACGAATTCAAGACAACCATCGTCGACCATGAGCATTATATCACCGCGCGCATGCCCGATTTCACGCTCAACGACGAGATGTATCATCTCACCAACTATGACCCGTCCAAAGTGCACCTGTTGGCCGAAACGCCCTGGCAGGGCGATAAAAAGCCGATGGCATTCGTCAAGAAATATGGCAAGGGGCGCGTCGCCTACCTGGCGAATGGCCACAGCCTAGAAGTGTGGCGCAACCCCGAGTTCCAAAAGCTGGTGGTGCGCGCCATCGCCTGGAGTGCGGGGGCAGATCTGCCCAAGAACGAGATCCGCGCTGGTCTCTTGGGCTATGGCCCGGCCTTCAATATGGGCAAAGGCCATGCCGGCTGGATCAACAATACCCCCGGCATGCGCTCCGTGGCGATGTGCGATTCCGCGCCGGCGCGCGTCGAAGCAGCCAAGACAGAGCTGCCCGGGCTGAAGGCGTACTGCAGCAGCGCCGACGAGTTGCTGGCAATGCCGGATGTCGACCTGGTGGTGGTGATCTTGCCGCACAACCTGCACGCCCCCCTAGCGATTAAGGCGCTGGAAGCCGGCAAGCACGTTATCCTCGAAAAGCCCTTTTGCCTGAGCGTGGATGAAGCCAACCGCATGATCGACGCCTCCAAACGCGCCGGCAAGATGCTGAGCGTCTTTCACAACCGCCGCTGGGATGGCGACTATCTCACCATCCAGGATATCATCGCGCGTGGGCTGATCGGTGAGATATTTCACCTCGAGGCCGGCATCGGCGATTACAGCCATCCCGGCTTTTGGTGGCGCTCTGATAAGGCCATCTCGGGCGGGGTGATGTTTGACTGGGGTGCTCATTTTCTCGATTGGACGCTGGGTTTGATCAAGTCCCCCATCACGCAGGTTATGGGCGATTTCCAAAAGCGCGTCTGGCACGCCGTTACCAACGATGACCACGGCCAGGTGTATGTGCGGTTTGCCAACGGCGCAACGGCCGACTTCATGGTCTCATCAATCGCCGCCAGTTTGCGGCCCAAGTGGCGCATCCTGGGTACCAAGGGTTCGATCGTGGCGGATTGGTCGGATAACCTGCAGCTCGTCAGTTATGCCTCGGGCATCCGCCAGGAGAGCACCGTCAAGGTGACCTTGCCGGGTTACGGCAGCGTCCAGTACTATCGCAACATCGCCGACCACCTGCTGATGGGCGAAGAACTGATCGTGACCCCCGAAAGCGCGCGCCGCGTGATCGGGCTGATCGAAGCCGCCCAAACCAGCAGCCAGCTCAACCGCAGCGTTCCGCCTTTCGAGGGCTGCGAGTAACACGTGTCCGTCTTAACCTGCCAGGTGCGCTCAAGCCGCGCACCTGGCAGCAGTGCACAGGATGCCGATGTCTGAAATACTAGATTCCTACCAAATCACCCTCATTGCGCTGACACTTGAGCAGATGCGCCTCTTTCGCGATGACCGCGCCGCCTTTGCAAGCAATCTGGGCTATCCGGGTTATACGCCCGAGAAGCCAAACCCCGACCTAGCCGAGGCGCTGCCGGTGATCATCAAACAACTGGAAGAGCGCCCCCAGGATTGGCCGTGGGGCACCAACTGGGCGATCGTGCTCAAGGCAGAACAGACGATTATCGGCGGCATCGGTTTGCACGGGCTGCCTAATGCAGCGGGCGAGGTCGAGCTGGGCTACGGCCTCGATAGCCCCTATCGACACCGCGGCTTTGCTGTACCCGCTATTCACCTGCTGACAGGCTGGGCTTTTAGTCATACTGAGGTCATGAGCCTCGTGGCTGAGACGCTCATCGAGAACCTGCCCTCGCAGCGCGCTCTGCAGCGTGCCGGCTTTATTCCTGAGCGTGTCGAGGGTGGCAGCCTGTGGTGGCGCATGCCGCGCCCGGTACAGAGAGGCTGAGCGTGTCCCATCTCGATACCAGCCAGCTGCCGATTTACTGCGCCCACGAACACTGGGGCTCGCTGACCCCGTTTGGCACCTTCCCGGGCGGGTTTACCGCCGATATAATCCCCGGCTCCCTGCCCGCGCGGCGAGTGGGGTTGCTGGACGTGGTGCTCGACCCTTATTACTCTGGCGTGCTGTACGGTGCTGGTATCCGCCCGAGCGACCTGCTGCCTGATAACGGCAGTCAACCCGAGGGGGCTGCCCTCGCCATAGTGTGGGAACGGTTCCTAGCGGCGGCTGGTAATACATTGCTGACAGGCACCTTTCAGTGCATCCGGCTGGGTATCCGCGCACTATACGGTGTGGATGTACTGCACGCCGGCACCAACGAACTGCTCGCGGCGGACGAGGCCATTACCGAGCGCTACCGTGACCCGTTTACCTGGTATCGGCAAGCCATGGATGTGCTGCATATCGCTGCGCTTGTGCGGCCCGTACACCCCGAGTTCTATTACAGTGACCTCGGCGCCCCGCCTGCTGCGGCTGAAGCCGCCCTGATGCGCACGGTGATGCGCATTGATCCGCTGTTGGATTGCTGGGAGCACGACTCACCGCGCCGCAAATGCCTGGTCGAACTGACCAATATCGAGGCGGGAGATGCCGCCGGCTGGCGCAAACTGCTCGAGGCCCTCTTTAGCCGCGCTGCTGAACGGGGCGCACTGGGCATCAAACAGTTACAGGCCTACAGCCGTTCGCTCGATTTCGAGATGGTAGATGACGCCGCAGTGCGCTTTCACGGCGGCCTGACGGACGTCGAGGTAACCCGCTTTCAGGATTGGATGGTGCACGAGTGCTGCAAGCTGGCGGAGGCCCTCGGCTGGCCGCATCAGGTGCATGTGGGCACCCATAACCTGCCGCATTCCAACCCGCTGCCGTTGGCAGGGCTGGCGCGCACCTATCCGCGCATGCCGATCGTACAGATGCACTGCTGGCCCTACCTGCGCGAGGCCGGCTGGCTGGCGCGCCATTACCCCAGCATCTATATCGACTCCTGCTGGATGCCGATCCTAAACCCCGCCTATTTCCGCGAGGCCTTGGCCGGCTGGGTCAACTATATACCTTTCGATAAACTCATGTGCTCGCAGGATGCTACCAGCCTGGAGATGGCGGCCGGCTCGATCGAGATGGTGCGGTACATCAGCCAACAGGTGCTTGCCCAACAAGCCAGCGACCTGGCCGTGGATGCCGGGCTACTGCAGCATACGGCGGAAAGCTGGCTGGCTGGCAATGCGACGCGTCTGTATGGCACCCCCAACAAGGAGTAATATATGCAAGCCCTGGTCAACACCGCCCCGTATGTGCTCGAGTACCGCACCTGGGCCGACCCTGAAATGGGCCCCGATGATCTGCTGATCTGCGTCAAGGCTTGTGCCATCTGCGGCTCGGACATCAAGGGTTATTCGGGCAAGACCGGGCGCCGCCAGCCGCCCATCATCATGGGGCACGAAGCGGCTGGCGAAGTGGTGGCGCTGGGTGCTAACGTGCAGGGTTTTGCGGTGGGCGACCGCGTGGCGTTCGATTCAACCGTTTACTGCCGGTGCTGTGTAAACTGCCTGGCCGGGCACGCCAACCTGTGCCTCGACCGGCAGGTGGTGGGCGTCTCCGAGGGCACCTATCGACGACAC
The DNA here is from genome assembly GCA_012729455.1 of Chloroflexota bacterium. Classification (GTDB taxonomy): domain Bacteria; phylum Chloroflexota; class Anaerolineae; order UBA1429; family UBA1429; genus JAAYDC01. The sequence continues at coordinate 19,670 of JAAYDC010000027.1, forward strand.
GGCGCCATGGCGGAATATATCGCGGTGCCCTGGTGGATCGCCATCCATCTGCCAGACACGCTTTCCTACACCCGCGCCGCGCTGATCGAGACGGTCTCGATCGGCGTACACGCCGCCAACCGCACCCCCCTCACCCTCAACGACCGCGTGGCGATCATCGGTGCAGGGGCCGTTGGGCTGGTAACGCTGCAGGCTGCCCGCCTAAAGGGCGCCGGCAAAATCGTGATAAGCGACCTGTCCGAGGGGCGCCTTGCGCTGGCGCGCGCGTTGGGCGCCGATGTGACCATCCGTGCCGACCAAGCCGATGCCACCACCGAGGCGCTGCGGGCTGCTCTGGGCGCTCAGGGCGCCGATGCCGCCTTTGAGGCGGTGGGGGTGCAGGCCACGGTCGATGCTGCCATCGCGGTGACGCGCGTGGGCGGTTCGGTCACGCTGATCGGCAATGTGGCGCCGTGGGTCGAAGTCGCCCTGCAGCGCATTGTCACCGGCGAGCTCAACCTGTATGGGGTGTGCGCTTCGAACCGCGAATACTCTGCCTGCGCCGAACTGGTGGCCGCCGGGCGCATCAATGTTGATCCGCTGATCAGCGCCACCGCCCGTCTGGAGGATGGCCAGCAGGTCTTTGATGCGCTCTACCAGAACCCCGGCGATAACATCCGCACCGTGTTCGTGATGGATTAAGCTACCAGTCAGCTACAGACCCATCGGCGTGGCGCAGCTGCGGCGTCTTCCAACTGCCGTCATAGGCGCCTTCCCGCACGGCTTCTTCGTTGACCTCGATCCCCAACCCTGGGCCGGTCGACAGCGGAATGCAGCCCTGCTCGATGGTAAAGGGCGTCACCAGATAATCATCTCCCAGGCTGACCTGTTCCTGGATCAGAAAGTTGGGCATGGCCGCATCAGCCTGCAGGCAGGCGGCCAGGGCGATCGGGCCCAACGGGCAATGCGGCGCCATGGCGGCGTAATAGGCCTCAGCCATCGCGCCGATCTTGATCGTCTCGAAAATACCGCCGCAATGTGATACATCCGGCTGCAGGATCACGGCAGCCTGCTTTTCCAGCACCTCACGAAAACCCCATTTGGTAAACAGGCGCTCGCCGGTGGCCACCGGGATGGTGGTGGAGCGCGCGATCGTTACCATCGTATCGACGTTTTCGGGCAAGCAGGGCTCTTCGATAAACATCGGCTTGTAAGGTTCAAAGGCCTGGGCAGCCTGAACCGCCAGCGCCGGGCTGACGCGACCGTGAAAGTCGATAGCGATATCCATCTCCCAGCCAACCGCCTCGCGCAAGGCAGCCATCTTGGCGGCTGCATCGCGCAGAACGTTGGGGGGTTCCACGGTGCGCAGCGCCCCGAAAAAGCTGGTCTTGAAGGCCTCAAAACCCTGTGCCAGGCGCTTGCGGGCACTCTCCCCGATCTCTTCCGGAGTTTGCCCGCCCACGTGGGCATATACACGGATGCGGTCGCGGCAGGCACCGCCCAGCATCTGATACACCGGCACGCCCAATGCCTTGGCATTGATATCCCACAAAGCCTGTTCGACACCGCTGATGGCCGAAGTCAGCACAGGACCGCCGCGGTAAAACGCCCCGCGGTAGGCGGCTTGCCAAAAGTGGTTGATGCGCCGCGGGTCCTCACCGATGATCTCTTCGGCCAGCTCGGCTACCGCGGTCGCCACGGTGCGGGCGTGTCCTTCCACAATCGGCTCGCCCCAGCCCACCAGGCCCTCGTCGGTGGATACCTTGCAAAACAACCAGCGCGGCTTGACGAAAAAGGTCTCAACGGCGGTGATCTTCATGTTTGCGCTCCTGTTCGAGTTATCCTGCCAACCAACGGCTAAAGACGGTAAAAAAGCCGGCGCCTATGAGTGCCAGCACAGTCGCTTTGACGGTTTTCCCCAGCCAGCATGCCAGGAGGAATTTCCAGACGGGGTAGCGCATGGCACCGGCAGTGAGTCCAGCCAAGTCAAAGACCGGGTTAGGGATCGCCGAGAGGATAAAGAGCGTCAGGAACCCACGCCTGCTCATCCAGTCTTTGACGCGCTCATAGTAGCGGCTCTTTTCCACCACCATACCACCGCCAAAACCTGCCAGATACCCCGAGAGCTCGCCGATCGGCTCAGCCACACCGGCGATCAACCCTACCAGCCAGGGGTTGAGCACACTACCGCTGGCAAAGTTGACGGCCAAACTAGGGATCGGCAAGAGCACGGTGGCATTGCCCAGCACGTTGATGAGAAAGACGCCCAGATACCCCCAGCCCCGCAAGGCGAGAATCTCGTCGCGAAAGATCAGCACCAGAGCGGTAATCACCACTGAGAGCATCAGCGCCACAAATTGGGTGCGGTGCTCCCGGATAAAGGCACCCACCCGCGAAGGCACTGGTTCGGCAGGAGCCGGAGGCATGCTCACTGCTCGATGATCTCGATGGTGGTGATCATATCTCCCGCCGGGCCACGGCGTGCTGGGTCGCGCGGGGTGATCTGGCGTAGGACGTCCATGCCGCTGATCACTTTGCCAAAGATGCTATAGCCGCCATCCAGGTGCGGGGCTGGACCATAGGTGATGTAGAACTGGCTGCCGTTGGTATTGGGGCCGGCATTGGCCATCGCCACGATGCCCTCGCTGTCGTGACGCAGCTTGGGCGTGACCTCGTTATCGAACTGATAGCCCGGGCCGCCCATGCCCGTGCCAGTCGGGTCGCCGGTTTGAGCCATAAAGCCTGGGGTCACGCGGTGAAAGGTAACCCCGTCGTAATAGCCCTGGCGTGCCAGAAAGACAAAGTTGTTGACGGTAACCGGCGCCAAATCGGCATACAGCTGGATGCGGATATCGCCCTTGACGGTCTTGATCAGCGCTTCATAAGTCTTGGTCGGGTCGAGAGCCATTGCGGGCGGTTGTGACCATTGCATGGGTACATCTCCTGATTGGTTATCTGTTTGAACGGTTGGTTCAGCAGTTGCGTAAGAATCAACCCCCTCCTGGGGCGTGGCGGTCGCGATGGTAAGGTTGGGCTGCTGGTTGGGACGCACCACCGCGAAATAATAGAATGCCGCGCCCGCCAGCAGGATAGCCGCGACGATCGCCACCGCTCCCCACAGCTCGCACTGAGCACGTCGTTTCTTTTCTGCCTGGGTCGGGCGGGTCCTTTTGGTAGTGGTTGCCACCGGGCGTTTCTTGGTCACGACTTTACCTCTGGCAGCGGGTTGTTGATCAGGTCGGGGCGCTCCAGGCGAATGAGGATCATCAGCGCCATGGCAGCAGCAGCCGCCCCCACCAGATAGCCCTCCAGGATACCCGCCTTTGTTATGTAAATCGCGAGCATCCCGCAGGCACAGCCCGCCAGATACAGCACCATAACGGCTTCGCGCCGGCTATAGCCCATGCGCAACAGGCGGTGCGAGGTGTGATCCTTGCCGGGAGTCGTCAGTGGGTTGAGCCCACGCCGCAGCCGCGAGATGCTCACCAGAGCTGTATCAAAGAGCGGTACACCCATCACCAGGACGGGGATCATCCAGGTGACAAAAGTGACGTTTTCCGGAAAGCGCAGCTTGATGGCGACGGCAGCCAGCATAAAACCGATAAAGTGGCTTCCGGCATCTCCCATAAAAATGCTGGCGGGGTTGCGGTTATAGTTTAGGAAACCGAGGCAAGCACCAAAGAGGGCGGCACATAGCGCCCCCACCAGGGACTGGCCGGATAGCACCGCCAGCAACATCAAAAATCCGCTGGCGATGGCGGCGATACCGGCCGAGAGGCCATCCATGTTATCCAGCAGGTTCATGGCGTTGGTGATCGTCAGCACCCACAGAATGGTGATGCCCACGTTGAGCCACTGCCATTCTGTGCTGCGCACCTGCACGCCGGTGAGCACCAGCGCTGCCGCTGCTCCCAGCTGGATCAGCAGTTTGAGCCATGGCGGCAAGCCGTGGCGGTCGTCGATCAAGCCCATCAGAGCACAGGCCGTCGCACCCAGAAAAATGGCCATCAGCTCACGCAGGTAAAAGAAATCGCCCAGGAGCAGGAGCGCCGCTACCAGCGCCACCATAAAGGCCAGGTAGATGGCCGCACCGCCCATCAGCGGTATGGGGGCGCTGTGCAGCTTGCGAGCGGCAGGCTGGTCGAGCAGGCCGATGCGAAAGGCCAGCCAGCGCACTGCCGGCGTAACGACCAGCGCCAGAACAAAAGCGATCAGTCCGATCCACAGCGGGGTATACATCTGCATCAGTTGCCAGCCCCGGCCATGCGTTGCTCAAGCTGCTTGATATAGGAGGTGAACTGCTCCCTTTGGTTATCAGGCGCAACAGCCTCAGCCTGCCGCAGGTAAAGGATCGCCTGATCGAGCTGCCCAATGCGCTCGTTAAGGAGGGCAAGGTTCTTGAGGGTATTGATATCCTGCGGGAGTAATGATAACACTTTCAGATTGGCGTCGATCGCCTCGGTGATGCGGTTTTGTTGCATGAGCGCATAAGCCATAGCCGATAAGGCAGCCGGCGAGTTGGGTTCGAGTGCCAGCCCCTTGTTGTAATAGTCTTCGGCAGCGGCATAGTCCTGAGTACGCAGTTTCAGATCGCCGATGTAAAAATAAGTGTTGGCATAACGGTCGTCGACCTGTAATGATGCCTCGTAGTATTCCAGCGCCTTGGCGTCGTCACCAGCGATAAAGTAGACCTGCCCGAGTTCGTCGATCAGCTGGGCGCTGTTGGGACTGAGTTCCAGGGCGTGCCGGTAGTAGGCCAGTGAACGCTCGATATAGCCGGCACGCAGAGTCGCGTCGGTCTCAGATTCGGCCCAGGTGCGGTAAAAACGCCCCAGGTTGGCAGTATGGTCGGTGTTGAGTGGGTTGAGCGACTGGGCTTTGGTGAGCACCTGCTCGGTCCGGTTCATGATAGCAGCCTTGACGCGACCATCCTGCTCAACTCGGGCACGTTCCATCATCGCACGCCCCAAAAACAACCAGTAATAGTCCTCGGTAGGGGCAAGGTTGGTAGCACTGGTATATATCTGGATGGCGCCATCCCACTGGCGCATTTCGTCATAGCGCAGACCCTGCTTGAAGATGATATCCGCTTGTACAGGCTGCAGGTTGACGACTATCGTCAGAAAGAGTGCCAGCGCCACACCAACACCACCGCCAAGCCAGGCGCCCAGCCGTCCGGCAGCTGCCGGGAACGGTTGGGTAAAATACAAAAGTGCCGTCAGCACCAGCCAGATCAAGACCATCCAGCGATAAAAGCTGTCGATCAAGCTGGTCACCAACCTCAGGTTGACGAGCAGCAGCGCCTGCATCAGCGCATACAAGAGACCCAGGCCAAGGGCGATGCCTGCTACCACCACCCCCCAGCGCAGCCACCAACTGATCGGTCTGGCGGGGAACACTGCGCCGGCTTCGGCCAGGATCACGGCGACGCCCACGATCCAGCTGGCCAGCACGATGTAAAGCGCTCCCAGACTGCGCACCTCGGGCTGTTGCTTGGCAGTAAAAGTGGTAAAGGCACTCACCAGCACCTGCCCGGCAGAGGTATATTGCATTGGGTTGGTGATATAGTTCCAGGCGATGACGGAGAGGATCACTCCCAGCAGGATGGCCAGACTGCCAAAGTGGCTGATAGCACGGTTACGCTCAGAGAGCGGTACCGGGGGAGCAGGGAGCGCACGTGTGGCTGAAGCGCTGCGCCGTTTGCCCTTGCTGCTTCGGCCAGCCGGCAGCACAGGCACGACATCCGGTTGCGCTGCAATACACGGTTGGGCTTCCAGGCTGCGCTGTGCGAGGGCTACCGTCAGCCCCAGCGATACCCAGAACATCAGGCGTGTGACGGCAATAGCGATCCCAAAGTTGATCTCGACCAGATGCGCCAGCACGCCGCCGGCCAAAGCTGCCAGCCAGACCAGGCGCCAGGCCTCGGAGGGCTCGCCGTGCGGCTGACGCGCCAGGCGGATTGCACCGGGCACCGCATAGATAAACAGGCCGATAACAAAACCCACCATACTGCCGACGCCGGCATAGGTGCCGTCAGCATCCCAGGCGAATGGCAAGATCAGCCCAGCGATGGCGCCGCCGCCCACCAGCAGGCTAAACCACATAAGCGAGCGCCTGCCCCAGTTGACCCCGATATGTTTAAAACTGTAATAAAACAGTGACGCAAACAAAAAGATATAAGCCAGGTACCCCAACACGCCGGTGATCACCAGGGTATCGAGGGTTTCGTTATGCGATCGATCCGGCGAGGCCGTGCGTGACTCATAATGCGCCAGCTCGGGCGGGTAAAAGCGGTTGTAAACCACATACATCGTTTCGGGCCCATAACCCACGATGGCGCGCACCGGGTCGGAGCACAGCAGGCGGATCGTCCCCTGCCAGATGAGCAGGCGCACCTTGCCGGTGCCGCCAGTGGTCTCGAGCAGGTTACCAAGACGGCCCAAGTACGGGATTGTACGCAGGCTCTGTAATGGCGACTGCGGCAGGTTGAAGACCAGCAAAAAAGCCACCACCACCATGGCGCCCGCCAGCCACAGCCAGATCACGCGCCGCCAGCGCATCACTGCCAGGGTCAACAGGCTAAAGAGCGCCATGCCAATAATAAAGCCAAGTTGCGGACCGCGGCTGCCCGAATAGATCAGACACATCAGCTGAGTGTTGAGGATGAACAAATAACTCGCCAGGGCGATAAAGGGCCCGCTGCGTTGACGCAGATAGGCCGCCAACAGGGCAGCCGCCACGATCACCAGACCGCCAAAGAGCAGGCCGCGTTCCAAGCCGAATTGCGTCCAGGTGATCACTTCGCCGGCAAAGAGCAGCAGGCATACCAGCGCCAGTATCCAGCGGGTGTGCGCTGCGAGCGGCTCTGCCAGTTTGCGCCAGGCATTCACCAACCGGGCGAGCGTCAGCGGGATGACCAAAATCAGATAAGCGCCCACAAAAATGGCGTTGCCCATGTTGGACGCCACGCGCGCCGTCACATCCGCGCCCCACGGCATGGAATCGAGGTTGAGGTGCTGGATGATACCGTACAGTGAAACAGGCAGACTGGTGAGGATCACCACCGTCATCAGGCGCTCGAACTGCTCACGCCGGCGCAACTCGGCAATCAGCACCAGCCCGACCACAATATAGCTATAGGTCGTCAAGGTACCCTGCAGGCGTTGATAAGAGCCAAACCAGCTGGTGTGCGGTACGACCGAGAAGAGGCTGGAGATCAGATAGACGAGCACCGTCAACGCAATCGGCAGCACCAGCGGGCGCCTGATCCATTCGCGTAGTGTCGCTCGAGAGTCCCTGGGCCCAGCGGTATATTGGTCGATCTGTTTGGTAAGCCAGGCGACTGCCATAAACAGTGCGATGGTACGCAAGAGCGAGAGCTTGTCGGGCTCAAAGACACGGCTCGAGTAAACATTGAAAAAGAGGGGCACCAGGATCGCTGCCAGCAACCAACCGCCCTCTAGGACTTGCTCACATAGGCGGCTCAACTTGGTTGGCATTTGGTCTCCGGGCTTAAAGGATATCAGCCAGACTGGCTGTCGCGGGTCAACTTGATCCCTTCACCGGCCGGCTCCGGGCGCGGACGATCGAGCACCGAAACAGTAGCCGGTTTTTGGGCACGCTTCGTACGGCGGCTCGCCAGCGCATGCAGGCCGTTCTGCACCACCGCGTTCAGCTGGGTGATGCTGCCGGCCAACTGGCGCAGGCTCTCTTCGGCATAGTCGTCGGCGCCATTAACGATCGCCACCGCATCTTCGCGCGCATCCCGCAGGATTTTATCGGCCTGTTCCTGGGCCTGACGTACGACGGTGCTATCATCGAGCGTTTTTTCGGCGCGGTATTGCGCCAGGCGCATGATCTCGGAGGAAGAGGCCTGCGCTTTATCCAAGAGCTCGTTGCGCTGCGCCAACAGGCTGCGCGCCTCTTTGACCTCGTTGGGCACAACCATGCGCAGCTGCTCGATGACATTATTCAGTTCGGCCTGGTCGATGATCAGACGCCCACCAGGCAAACGCATGGCTTTGCTGCTCATACGCTCGAGATGATCGATGAGTTGGTGAATATCGATGATGCTACTCCCTGTGCGCGGGTGACTAGCGCCGGTACTTGTCGGCGATAGCCGCGGCGATATGCGGCGGAACGAACTCGTCGATCGAGCCGCCGGCTTTGGCGACATCCTTGACGATCGTCGAACTGATAAAAGCATATTCCAAACTGGTCATTAAGCAAACCATGTCGAGCTCGGGTGAAAGCTTGCGGTTCATCAAGGCCATCTGATACTCGAGCTCGAAATCAGAGATCACCCGTAAACCGCGCACGATCACCTGCGCACCCACGCGGTGGCAAAACTCGACAGTCAGCTCGTTATAGCGTTCGACGGTAATATTGGGCGTATCCGCCAGGGCACGGCGCGCCAGCTCCAAGCGTTCTTCGACGCTAAAGAGCAACGTCTTGTTGGGCCGGTCGTAGATGCCGACCACCAGGCGCTCACACAGGCGAGCTGCACGGGTAGCGATATCGATATGCCCGTTATGGATCGGGTCAAAGGTGCCGGGATACACCGCGACGGTCATTCTGCGCTCCTAGATTTGGATGCCGCTAGTATGCCACAATTCGTGCATTTTAGCAGAAATTGCGATATGCTCTGGCTTGCAGAGAGCCGGGTCATCCTCCAGGAGCGCCTGAGCGGCACTCCGGGCGCGTTCGAGGGTGGGCAGATCGCTCAGGCTAGCAGCACGCAGCTCTGGTAAGCCATGCTGGCGCGTGCCGATCATATCGCCCGGCCCGCGCAGCTCGAGGTCCATCTGGGCGATCTCCAACCCGTCGCGGGTGCGTTCGAGCGTTTGCAGGCGCTCCAACGCTTCCGAAGCGGTATCGCCGATCATCAGGATGCAATAGGATTTGTGCACCCCTCTGCCGACGCGCCCGCGCATCTGGTGCAGCTGCGCCAGGCCAAAGCGATCGGCGCCCTCGATCAGGATCACACTGGCGTTGGGGATATCGATGCCAACCTCAACCACCGAGGTCGCCACCAGGATATCGAGCTCATGGCGCTGCATGGCTTGCATGATGCGCTCTTTGTCGTCAGCCTTCATGCGCCCGTGCAGCAACCCCAGGTTCAAGTCCGGAAAGACCTCTTTCTGCAGGCGGCGATGCTCCTGCAGCGCAGCCTTCGTATCTCCCTCCGCGTCCTCGTCATCCACGCGCGGGCAGATGATAAACGCCTGGCGCCCCTCGGCCACCTGGCTGCGAATAAAGGCATAGATGCGCTCGTAGGAGCTGGCATCCCGCACCCTGGTGAGGATCTCCTGCCGTTCGGCAGGCAGCTCATCCAGGAGTGAGATATCGAGGTCGCCATAGAGCGTCAGCGCCAGTGAGCGCGGGATGGGTGTGGCACTCATTGCCAGCAGATGCGGCTGAGCCTCGCCGCCCTTGGCACGCAAACCGGCACGTTGACCCACGCCAAAGCGGTGCTGTTCATCCACCACCACCAGGCCAAGGTCATTAAAGCGCACGGTATCCTCCAACAACGCATGCGTGCCGACAAGTACCTGCGCGCTGCCATCGGCGGCGGCGCGGCGCACCTCGGCTTTGGCGGCCTCACTCATGCTGCCTACCAGTAGCTCACAACGCACCTCGGGGAAGGGCGCCAGCAGCCGCCGAAACGAGGCCAGGTGTTGTTCGGCAAGGATCGAAGTCGGCGCCATCACAGCCGCCTGCAATCCGTGGCTCACGACACTAAGCACCGCCGCGGCTGCCACTACCGTCTTGCCAGAGCCCACATCGCCCTGCAGCAGACGGCTCATTGGATGTGGACGTGCCAGGTCGGCGAGGATCTCACCTGTGACGCGCTTCTGTGCGTTGGTAAGCTCAAAGGGCAGGCTATCCTGGAGGCGTTGGAAGAGGGTATCGTCAACCGGTACTGGCCGGCCTTCCGCCTGGGTGCGCTCGGCACGGCGCTGCAACATGCCCAGCTGCAGGTAGAGGAACTCTTCAAAGATCAGCCGCGCGCGGGCGGCTCTGAGCGTTTCATCTGAACTGGGATAATGCACCTCGGCGAGGGCTTTGCCGATCGGCAGCAGCGCATGGGTACTCCGCAGCGCCTCGGGCAGCGCCTCGGGCAGCTGGGGCGGCACCAGTGTAAGCGCGCTGTGCGTCCAGCGGCGCATGGCGTGCTGGCCTATCCCTTTGGTAAGGTGATACACTGGCACGATGCGTCCGGTATTAAGCAGGTCTCTGTCGGGGAACTCCCAATCCGGAGCGATAAAGGCCACGCGTGTGCCGCGCAAGCTGGTGAGACCGCTGACGATTACCTCAGCCCCCTGGCGCAGCTGCTGCAACAGATAAGGCTGGTTGAACCAGTGGGCCTCGACGCTGCCGGTAGCGTCCTGGATCGTCACACGCGTGATAGAGCGCCGTCCGGGCAGGCGGACTACCTGCGAGCTGGTGATTGTGCCGGTGACCGTAACACGCTCGTTAACCGCCAGCTGCGCGATGGGTACCAGACGCGAATAATCTTCATAGCGAAATGGAAGATGATACAGCAGGTCCGCCAGGGTGCGAATGTTGAGGCGTTCGAGCGATTCGGCAGCCGCCTTGCCAATGCCCGGCAAACGCGTGACGGGAGAACCCGGCGCCAATGCAGCGGCTGGTTGCGTCGCGGCGCGCGGTTTGCGCCTGGTGTTGGTCGTGGACATGCGTTTCCTGGTGTTCGAGCACAGTTATTCAACCCGCCGCGGGTTGCTGCGGGATACCAGGCTCGAGATGATTGCGCGCCTATTTATCGCGCGCGACGATGCAGAGCGCCTCAGAGCCGGCCAGGCAACCCATCACCGGGCCGTAAACCTCTTCGCGGATGATATTCCGCGGAAAGTGCGACGCGAGCTGCTCGGTAAACTCACTCGGCAACGGATAAGTGCCGCTCGACAGCACGTCGATGCGCTTGAGGCTGCCAAATTCACTCACGAAATCGGCCAAACGCTCGTACTGATCACCGCGGTTGCGCTGCAACTGCAGCGGTACGACCTCACCCTCTTCGATCAGCATAACCGGGCGGTTACCGCTGGCATCTGATACGCTGCGGTACTTGGCTGGCATAAACTCGCTATACAGGGGCTGCTCGTAGTCATTCACATAAAAGGCAAAATAGGTGTGCGGGATAAGCCCACGCACCAGCTGGGTGATCTGTGCGGCGCTATGTCCCTTCTGGCTGGCCTTGGCCGCCTCGATCACCAGGTCACCCAAGGCGGTCGAGATCATGCGCGAATCAATCACGGTAATCTGATGGCGCCCCGCCAGGCTTGCCTTGGCCTTGACGGCGTTCTGGTAGGTTTGTCCGAGCTCGGACGACATATGGATCGAGACGATCTCGACATTGCCTTGAGCCAGCTCTCTATAAACCTCGATGAACTCGGCGACGGTCGGCGCGGAAACCCTGGGCTTGGATTTCGCAGTGCTCATGCGCTCGTGGAACGACTTGCAGCGTAAGTCAGGACAATCATCCACGACCTCGCCATCGACGTGAATATGCAGCGCAACAATCGTTATCTCGTTGGCCTCAATCTCCTCGCGAGAAAGGTCAGCCGAGCTATCGGTTACGATTATTGTTTTGTGCGCTGCCACTACCAACCTCCAAACAATCGCTATTCAAGCGAAATAATATAAAAGTAGTGCGCTTGACCACCATCCAATACCTCAACAGCCAGCGCAGGATATTTGTTCTGCAGGTCTGCGGCCATCGCCTCAGCCTGCTCGGCCGTCGTATCTTTGCCGTAATACACGGTTACAAGCTCGTACTTGTCCAGATCCATTTTAGCCATCACCTCGTCGATAACTTGCTCCATCGAGTCGGCAACGGCGGTAAGATCATCATTTAGCAGCGCGATCAGTTGTCCTTCTTCTACCTTGAAGCCGTTCACCTGCGCGGTTCGGACCGCGCGTGTCACCTCAATCGTCTCGACATTGTTGCATGCTTCACTCATGGTGGCGGTATTCTCATCAAGATCGGCTTGAAAGTTAAAGGCCAACAGCGCCGCAATCCCCTGCGGGATCGTCCGGCTGGGCACCACCACCACCTGCCGCGATGCAATCGCTTTGGCTTGTTCAGCCGTCAGAATGATATTTGGGTTATTCGGCAGTACGATTACTTCGTCCTGACTGAGTGAATCGATCGCCACTAACAGATCCTGCGTCGACGGGTTCATCGTCTGCCCACCGGGTACAACGACACTCACCCCCAGACTGGTGAGCACCTGGGCAAGGCCATCACCCGAAGCTACTGCCACGATTCCTACCTTGCCGAATGCTGTCTCAGTCGGTTTAATGCTTGGGGGCTGGTTAAAAGCCTCAAACTGCTCCTGCATGTTTTCGATAATGACGGTAGTTACACGCCCCTGGGTGATGCCGTAACTCAACGCAAGACCTGGATCGTCGCAGTGGACGTGCACTTTGACGGCCTGTTCATCGCCCACCACCATGACTGAATCACCAAATTCGGCAATGCGTTCACGGATAGCATTCACATCCAGAGCCTGACCGTGGATGATAAACTGGGTATCAAAGTTATAGGTCGAATCCTCAAGCACATGGTGCTCGGTGATGACCATGGCTGGTACGACAAGCTCGCGTGTTTCACCCATCATAAAGCGCTTGATACCCTCAAGCAAAAAGACAAATCCTTGTCCACCTGCATCGACAACCCCTGCCTCAGCCAGTACTGGCAGCTGCGTGGGTGTTTGTTCCAGAGCATGTTGCGCTGCCTGCAACGACGCAGTCAGCCAGCCAGCCAGATCAGCACCCTGTGCCACTGCCTGGGTACCGGCTAGTGCCGCCTCGCGCACCACCGTGAGGATGGTGCCCTCGACCGGTTTCATCACCCCTTTGTAGGCCGTCGCCGAGGCCTCGCTAAGGGCATGCGCTGCTTGTGCGGCGTTGAATTCTTTGTAGCCATCTAGGCCGCGCGCGAAACCGCGCAGTATCTGCGAGGTGATCACCCCCGAGTTGCCGCGCGCACCCATCAGGGCGCCGTGCGCAACGGCACGCGCCAGCTCAGAGACACTCGTCCACTCTTGCCCGCGTGCTTCATCCAGAGCTGCCCTGACCGTCAATGCCATGTTGGTGCCGGTATCGCCATCCGGCACAGGGAAGACGTTCAGCGCATTCACTTGTGCTACATGCACTTCCAGCCAGGTATAGCCAGCCTGCAGTGCGGAGAGCAGGTCAGCCGCTCCGACCAGATCGGGGGTATTCACGGGCATCGAGTTATCCAAACTATTTCCTCCATCCACGCTGTGGCGCACCGAATCAGTCATCGCTGCTGATGCGCAGGCCTTGAACGTGGACGTTCACTTCTGCGACGGGCATCCCCAGGGATTTTTCAACCGCGAACTTGACACTCTGCATGATCATCTGGGCGACCTCTGATATGCGTGTGCCATATTCGATCACAACGTACAAGTCGATCGTAATGCGGTTCTCTGAACGGCGTACCACGATGCCGCGATGGTAGCTGCCCTGCTGCAGCACCTCGGCAATGCCATCCACTAGCCTGGTAGAAGACATCCCCACCACGCCATAGCAGCTCAACACCGCTTGGCTGGCGATGCTGGCGATCGCACGCGGCGATACCTTGATGGTACCTGTGGTTACATTCTCACTCATGTCAGGATCCCTCCTACAGCCACTTGCGCAGTACGTGGCCCCATAGCGCCGAGGTGCCTTTTTGGCATGATCAGTGGACTATGGTATCATATCTACCGCTTTATGGGCAAATAAGCTCATACGTAACAAGATGAAAGAGGCACACCATGGCTACCTGTGATATGTGCGGTAAAGGCCCCCAGTTTGGGCATAACGTTTCTCACTCCAAGCGCCGGACCAACCGGATGTGGAAGCCCAACATTCAGCCGATGCGCGTGATGATCAACGGTCATACCCGCACTGTAAAGGTGTGCACGCGCTGCATTCGCACCCTCAGCAAAACCCAAGTCTGACGACTCTACTATACAAAACAGCCAGCTTGGTTCAGGCTGGCTGTTTTTTGATGTTTTCCAACGCGGCGCGATAGCTCTGCAGTGCCGTAGCGATCCCCTCAGGGGCAGCAAACAGAGCTGCGCCCATCACCAGAATATTTGCCCCCGCCTGCACCGCCTGTTCAAGCGTTCCGCGGTTGACCCCGCCATCGATCTCGATGGGCACATCCAAGCCGCGCTCTGCCAGGAGCCCTTTTAGGCGCGTGACCTTGCTGAGGGCAGCCGGGATCATTTTTTGGCCGCCAAAACCCGGGTTGACGGTCATGATCAGGATCATGCGCACCAGGTACAGCACTTCTTCGATGGCACTCAGCGGGGTAGCCGGGTTGATCGTCACGGCAGGCAGTGCGCCGGCTTCTTCGATCTGATGCAGGGTGCGCTCCAGATGCGGACACGTTTCGCTGTGCACGATGATTATGTCAGCGCCAACCTTTGCAAAGGCATCGATGTAGCGCTCGGGCTGTTCGATCATCAGGTGCACGTCCATGGGCAACCTGGTGGAGCGCCGCACTGCCTCCGCCACCAGCGGCCCGATGGTGATGTTGGGCACAAAGTGGCCGTCCATCACATCAACATGGATCAAATCGGCGCCAGCCGCCTCGGCAGCCTGCACCTGCTCGCCAAGGCGCGCAAAGTCAGCCGAGAGGATCGAGGGTGAAATGCGCACACGTGCCTGGTCAGCCAGCACTGCCTCAGCAGATTGCCTAGTCGTCGTCATCGCTCAACTCCCTGAAACGTAGTTGGCCGCAGCCGCCGGTTATTTCTTCACCGCGCCGCACCCGGATAGTGGTCGGAATGCGCGCCTCCAGCAACACCGCCTGAAAATCCAGAATCGCCTCGTCTGACGAACCGCGCCAGGCGCTGCGTTCGGTTGGGTATAGCCCGATCAGATTAACATGGCAAAACAAGCCGCGCAACAACTCGGCGGTCTCGTAAGCCAGCGCGGGTGAATCGTTGATGCCATCCACCATCACATACTCAAAGGTCACCCGCCGGCTGGTTTTGGAGATGAATTCGTGCACCGCTGCGATCACACTGGCCAGCGGATACTTGCGATTGAGCGGAATCAGCTGCGCGCGCAGGGTATCATTGGGGGCGTGCAGCGAGATCGCCAGCTTGATGCCCAGGTTATCCTCAGCCAGGCGGCGAATGCCCGGCACCACACCGGCCGTCGAAAGGGTGATGCGTCGTGCTCCCATCCCCAGGCCGGCCGGGTCCATAATGATGTTCAAAGCCTGGCAAGCCGCCTCATAGTTGAGGAGCGGTTCCCCCATGCCCATCAGCACCACATTGGTCAGCTGGCGCCCCTCCTGCCGAAGTGCACGTGCGGCATACAGCACCTGTGCCACCATCTCGCCGGCCGAAAGGTCGCGGATAAAGCCCGCCTGGCCAGTGGCACACAGCACACAGCCCAACGCACAGCCCACCTGCGATGAGATACACACCGTGTTGCGTTCGGGATAGCGCAGGATGACCGTCTCGATGGTTTGGCCGTCGGCGGCGCGCAAGAGCGCCTTGGTGCTCGAGCCATCCGCGGCATCGAGGGTTTCGACCACTTGCAGCAGCGGCCAAGACGCAGAAGCTGCCAACTGAGCGCGCAGCCCAGCCGGCAGGTTGTGCATCGCAGAATAATCCGCCACTAATGATTTATAGATCCAGCCATAAAGCTGGCCAGCGCGATATGCCGGTTGTTGCCACTCCAGCATCTGCTGGCGTAGCTGGCCCAGGTCCATCCCGCTAAGCTCAAGGGACGACATTACCGACGCCGCCGTCCAAAGATCAGGAAAAAGTAGTACAACAAGGTCAAGATCGATTGGATTGCTACTGCCACATAGGTCAGTGCCGCGGCAGTTAGCACCGAACGCACGCCCTGGCGTTCTTCTTCGCCCACGATAGCACCCGAGGCCGTCAGCATCTCCACGGCGCGGTTGCTGGCATTCAGCTCGACAGGCAGCGTCACCAGGCTAAAGAGCACGGTACACGAGAAGAGCGCCAGTCCCACCCAGGTGAGCGGAGTCATCGAGAGCACCAGACCAGCAATAAAGATGATCGGACCGACCCATGAACCGATCTGCACTGCCGGCACGATTGCGCTGCGCAGCTTCATCGGGGTATAGCCACTGGCATCCTGCTGAGCGTGCCCGACTTCGTGCGCCACGATCCCCAGCGCGGCCACCGACGGCGACTGGGCGACGCCCTCAGAGAGAAAGAGCTGCTTGCTGCGCGGGTCATAATGATCCGAGAGTGTGCCGCGCGTGGTCTGCATCCCGACATTTTGCATGCCCGAATACACGAGCAGATGCTCCGCCGCCTGGGCACCCGTGATATTGCGCTGGTTGCGCACCTTGGACCACTTCTTATAGGCGCTTTTGACCTTCCATTGGGCATACAAACCCAACAGCAGGGCCGGGAGCGTAAAGATATAGTAGAGTAGATAACCAGAGTGAGAACCGTACATACATTCACCTCCGTGATGCCAGTGACTTTATCACAGCAGCGACCAAGAAACAATGATTCACCGGCTCACAGGCACTTGCGCCACTCCCGCAGCAGAGCAGGGATATCATCAAAGGTAAAATCGGGTTTAATCGGCGAGGCAGCTGCCTCCTGGGGGGTCGTCACACCGGTCATCAGCAAGATCGTCTGCATGCCCAGGCGCTGGCCGCCCAGGATGTCGGTCTCCAGGCGGTCGCCCAGCGAGGCAGCACAGTCGGGCGCCACCCCCATAGCCGAGAGGGTCTGCGAAAAGATGGCCGGCTCGGGCTTGCCGATCACCAGCGGTGCCTGGTCGCTGGCTGCCTGGATCGCCGCCACGATCGAGCCAGCCCCCGGCACAATCTCGTCTTCGAGCGGAAAGGTCATGTCGGGGTTGGTGGCGATGAACTGGGCGCCATGCCGGATGGCGATCGTGGCCGTCTTGAGCTTGTCAAAGGTAATAGTGCGGTCGAGGCCGGCTACTACGTACTGGGCATCCGTGCCAGCCATGGTAAAGCCGCGCCGCTGCATCTCGCGCACTAGCGAATCCTCACCCACCACAAACACCCTGGCACCTGCCGGCGCATGCTCTGCCAGGTAGGCCGCTGTTGCCGCGCCGGAAGTCATCACGTGCTCGAGGGTCAGGTCAATGCCCATGCGGCGCAGTTTCTCCACCACCATCTGCTGGTCGACGGTAGCGTTATTGGTGATTGCCTGGTACTGGATGTTGGCATCGTCTAGAAAACTAAACAGGTCGGCGGCGCCCGGCAACGCCATGTTGCCGCGGTACAACACACCATCCATGTCGATTAAAAGGGCTTTGATTCGGGTAAGGTCAGCGCGCATACATCCTCTCCTAGAATTGTGCTCGCAACCGCAGCGTAGCTTCGCGGGCATGCGCGCGGATATGCTCATCGTCGATTGCGACAAAACGGCGGTTATGATACACCAGTTCTCCGCCGATTACCGTGCTTTGCACTTGCCAGCCGGCACGCCCCAACAGGAGCAGGCGCAGCAAGGCGGGGTAGTCATCGGGCTCGAGATGGTTAAAGCGCAGCAGGATGATATCTGCCGCAGCACCCACCCGCAGCGCGCCGATCTCCTGGCGCAGCATGGTGTTGGCGAGCCTGGCATTGTTGGCGATCATAAAACCGGCGCTATGTTCGATAATAGCAGCCTGGTCGGTAGCGCACTGGTAGATCTGCGCCGATGCGCCCGCCAGCGCTTCAGCCGGCATATCATAATCGAACCAGGCACTGCCCAGACCAACATTCTGCCCCTCAGCCAGCAGCTCAAAAACGGGCATAGTACCCGAGCCGCTCATCAGGTTGGCACGCGGACAGTTGACCAGCCAGGATCCCGAACGGTTCAGGAGCTCGCGTTCGGCGGCGGTACAGTAAAGGGCGCCCGTTAAAATGGTGCGTCGGCTGAGCACACCCCAATGGCTGAGGCGCACAGCCGGCAGCATATTGAAACGCTTGAGGCAATCCAGCCCGGCCACGTAGGATTCGCCCACCACGCTGTGAAAACCGGTCTGGGCGATGCCGGCCGACCCTACCGCATACGAGAGCGTGCCATCGCTCAGCTGCACACAGCTATCCAGCCCCATTGAGGCAGATAGCAGGGGATAAGCGCTGGCCTTGGCCATAAAGAGCAGCACGTCATCCACCATGCGGCGGCCGCCTTCGGCGCCATTACGGTCGCTGACAGCCAGCGACACGTTCAGGCGCAAGCCCAGTTGTGTAGCGGCCTCGGCGGCAGCGTCCAGGGCCAAAGCGGGATCCTGCGCAACCGAGAGCAGATCAAAGATGGTGGTGGTGCCGTTACGGATCGCTTCCAACCCCGCCAGCAAAAAGGCATAACGCAGGGCGTCGTAATCCAGCAGGGTGTCGTAGCGCTCCCAAAAGCGTGCAAACTCGCCGCCTGCCACCACCCGGTCGGGCTGAGGCAAGCCCCAGCCGCGCGCCAGTGTGCGCGAAAGGCGCGAATGAGCGTTGATGAACCCCGGCAGCGCCAGGCAGCCCTCGCCATCCAGGCAGGCATGCGGGTCACTGAGGGGAGTGGCAGGTGTGCCTTTCCCAAACCAGACAATACGGCCATCGCGCACCACCAGCGACCCGCCGCGCTGGGGCCCCTCCAGCGGCCGGGTCTCGTCAAACCAGGTGATGTTGTCGATCAGCAGGTCGTGGCTCAGGATAAAACTGCCTCTTTTGCGATGTACGGTATGATACTACCATTTCAGGTAATCTGTCGATTGGCACAGGAGGGATGCCATGCATCAGGTAGACGCGCGCGGTTTGGCTTGCCCGCAGCCAGTGATCCTGGTTCGCCGCGCCATGCACGCACACAGCGCCCTGGAGGTGCTAGTGAGCAGCCAGGATTCGATCAACAATATCCTGCGCCTGACTGAAAAGCAGGGCTGGTACAGCGAGCAGGAAGAGCGCGATGACGGCGTGTTGATTCGCCTGCACCAACAGCAACCTGCGGTTGATGCACAAGCAGCCGCCGTTGTGCAAGCACCCAAAGCCGGCAAGCTGAAAAAGGTGGTGCTGCTCACCTCGAATGTACTGGGCAGCGGTCCTCAGGAACTTGGTGAGATCCTCAGCCGCAGCCTGTTATTTGCCCTGAGTGAGGTCGAGGAGCAGCCCGACACACTTATCTTTATGAACTCGGGGGTAGAGCTGGTGATCGAGGGCTCGCCAGCACTTGAATCACTCGCCAAGCTGCAGGAAAGCGGCGTCGAGATCCTGGCGTGCGGCACCTGCCTGGATTACCTTGACCTGCGCGATCGCCTGGCGATCGGCACGGTCTCGAACATGTACAGCATCGTCGAAGCGCTGCTGGGCGCCGACCGCGCAATAACGCTCTAGGGCGTCGTTTCGTCCGCCGTGGGCAGCTGAGCATTCGACAGGAGCTCGATCACCTTGACGACGGCGGAATGGTCGAGCTCATCCCAGCCGTTGGACTGCATGGCTGAATAGAGCTCGTGTGCCAGCGCCGACGCCGGCAGACTCGCCCCATATGCGCGGGCTGCCTCGCGGATGATGTTCAGATCCTTGTAATGAAAGCGGCTGCGAAAACCGGGGGTATAGTCGCCCTGCAGAACCTTGGAGCCGCGCACGTCCATTACCCGCGTTTGGGCATAGCCGCCCGAGAGCACCTGTACGACAATGGCCGGATCGACGCCCGCCTTGGCGCCCAGCACCAGCGCCTCTGCCATACCGATCAGGTTCAGCGCCACCTGGATCTGGTTGCAGGCCTTGACCACCTGTCCGCTGCCGGATGCCCCGCAATAGGTGGTTTTGCCCAAGTGTGAAAGGAGCGGCACGGCTCTCTCGTAGGCGCTCATTTCGCCGCCTACCATGATCGAAAGCCTGGCCTCGCGCGCGCCCACCTCGCCGCCCGAGACGGGCGCATCCAGCATCGCGCAGCCCGCTTCCTGAGCTTTGACAGCCACCTCTTGGGCGGTGACAGGACTGATGGTGGACATGTCGATCAGCAAAGTGCCCGCTGCCACGCCTGCCAGCACTCCGGCCTCTCCCAGGTAGACGGCCCGCACATCCGGCGAATCGGGCACCATCGAGATCACTGCTCCGGCACCCTGCGCCGCCTCAGCAGCACTGCCGCAGGCGGTGGCACCCTGCGCGGCAACTCGTTCCAGGCTGGCATGATTCAGGTCATAGGCGCGCAACGGATAGCCGGCGGCCAACAGGTGCCCGGCCATCGGGCCGCCCATAATTCCCAGGCCGATAAATGCGATCGTCTGCTTGGTCATGCTTTCTACCTCATCGTTGCGTATAGCGGATTATAAAGCCGCCAGAAGGCTCGTCAACCATCCGAATAGCCGTCCTCGGCCAGGTTGTTTGACATACAGGGGGTGAAGCTTATACTCAATTGCTTGGACTAGGTATTCAGCTGTGTTCCCCGAGGTAATTCATGCAGAAGAGTGACATCCGAATCCTGGTGCTGATCGCCCTGATCGTCGCCATATCGATCTGGGTGGTGCTGCCGAACAACCCCGGCATCAACCTGCAGCTGGGCGGGCTCAAGATCCAGCGTGAGATCAAGCTGCTCCTGGGGCTTGACCTGCAGGGCGGCATCCAGGTGATCCTGCAGCCCGATGTGGCCGAAGGCCAGCAGGTCACCGGCGACGACATGGAAGCCCTGCGGCGCATCATGGAGCAGCGCGTCAACGGCCTGGGTGTTACCGAACCCCTCGTACAGCTGATGGGCGAGCGCCTGCTGGTAGAAATGCCCGGCCTCAAAAACCCCGAGGAGGCGGTAGCAGGCTTGCAACAAACCGGGTCGCTCGAATTGGTGGATACCGGAGCAATCCCCTTTGAAGACGGCACCCCGCTTACCACCACCTACCAGCTCTCCGGCACACTCGGGTCGCTGGCCAGTATGGGCCCCATGACGGGCACCTATCCCACCGTGCTGACGGGGCGCTACCTGAAATCCGCCAACACTTCGTTCGACGAGACCGGCAAACCCGTGATTGCCTTTGAACTCAATGCCGAAGGGGCCAAGATCTTTGCCGAGCACACGGCCGCCAATACCGGCAACTTTTTGGCGATCGTGCTGGATGGCAAAGTGATCTCTTGCCCGCGCATCAACACCACTATTCCGGATGGTAAAGGCATGATCGAGGGCAACATGGACATCGAAGAGGTCCAAACCCTTGTCAACCAGCTGCGTTACGGCGCCCTGCCCGTGGCGTTAAAGGTCTCCGATATCCGCGAGATCGGCCCGACCCTCGGGCAGGATTCGATCGACAAGAGCGTACGTGCCGGCATTATTGGCTTGCTGATAGTGCTGATCTTTATGGCAGTCCACTATCGCCTGCCGGGCGTGCTCACCGACGTGGCATTGGCGATCTATGCGCTGATCACGCTGGCACTCTACAAACTGATCCCCGTCACCCTGACATTACCGGGCATCGCGGGCTTTCTGCTCTCAGTCGGCATGGCGGTAGATGCCAACGTGCTGATCTTTGAGCGTATGCGCGAAGAGCTGCGCGCAGGCCGTACCCTGCAGCGAGCCATTCAGGCAGGGTTCAAGCGTGCCCTGAGCGCCATTATCGATTCCAACATCTCGGTGTGGCTGACGTGCGCCATCTTGTGGTTCTTTGGCAACAGCTTTGGCGCCAGTTCCGTCAAGGGCTTTGCCCTGACACTGGCACTGGGCGTGCTGATCAGCATCTTTACCGCGCTGGTGGTTACCCGTACCCTGATCAACAGCACCTATGCGGTGGGCGGTGAAAAAATTCGCGACCATAAATGGTTGCTCGGAATCTAAGGACGGTGACACGCACATGCTAAGAATCGTCGAGTATAAACGAACGCTTTTTATCATCTCAGCCCTGCTGATAATCCCGGGGCTGATCAGCATGCTCGTGACGCTGGCCACCACCGGCTCACCATTCCGCACCAGCATTGACTTTCGCGGCGGGTCGCTGTGGGAGATTCAGTTCGATAAACCCGTCCAGCCGGCTGAGTTGGTCACCTATTTTGCCGACCAAGGCCTGGCGGATACCACCGTACAGACCATCAACGACGACCGCACCGTCTCGATCCGCACCGTGTCAATGCAGCCCGAACAAAAGCAAGCCCTGCTTAAGGGAATCGAAGAAAAGTTTGGCGGGGTCACCGAGCTGCGCTTTTCAAGCGTTGGCCCATTGGTGGGGCGTGAGACTACCCGCGCCGCCTTCCTGGCGATCCTGGCTACTTCGGTCGTAACACTTTTGTTCGTGGCACTCGCCTTCCGCAAGGTGCCGCACGCCTGGCGTTATGCGGTGTGCGCCATCTTAAAGATGCTCTTTGACATCCTGTTTCTCTTGGGCGTGGCCAGCATCCTCGGCCATCTGGTGGGCTGGGAAGTCGATTCGCTCTTTCTCACCGCTGTGCTGACGGTGGTGGGCTTTTCGGTGCAGGATGTGATCGTCGTGTTTGACCGCATCCGCGAAAA
Organism: Chloroflexota bacterium; assembly: GCA_012729455.1. Taxonomy (GTDB): domain Bacteria; phylum Chloroflexota; class Anaerolineae; order UBA1429; family UBA1429; genus JAAYDC01. The sequence continues at coordinate 42,121 of JAAYDC010000027.1, forward strand.
CGTGCCCAAGTACGCCGGCGAGCCCTTTGACCAGATCATCGACCGCAGCCTGACAGAAACGCTCAAGCGCTCGCTGACGACTCAGCTGAACGCGATCTTTGTGATGGTGGCGATCATCTTGTTCGGCGGTGTCACCATCCGGCAGTTCCTGCTGACCATGCTGATCGGCATGGTGGCGGGCACTTATTCGTCGCTCTTTTTTGCGGTACCCTTGCTCTCAGTGTGGCACGTCGCAGCTGATCGGCGCGCAGGTCGTGCCGCCTAGCACGTGGCAATGAGATGGGCTTTATCCTGCTGCGCTATGGCGAGATCGGCCTAAAGGGCAACAACCGCTTCCAATTCGTGCGCCAGCTGCGCCGCAACATCCGCGCTGCCCTTGCCGCCAATGGCATTGAGGGGCAGGTTATCAGCCAGGGGCAGCGTCTTTATGTGCATACAGAGGCCGTCGAGGCGGCCTGCCCTGTGCTGCAGCGCGTCTTTGGGCTGGTCTCGCTCAGTCCCGCCACCAGCGTCGAACGCGATCCGCAGGCGATCGCCGAGGCCTGCATCGCTGAAGCCAGGCGCGCCAATGTCTCCCCCGAGATAAGCTTTCGCGTGCGCGCGCGCCGCGCTGACAAGAGCTACCCCTACACCTCGCCTGAGATCAGCCGCAGCGCCGGCGAAGCCGTACAGGCAGCCACCGGCGGTAAGGTGGACCTCTCCGACCGTGCCGATGTCACGATTGGGGTCGAGATCTCGCCCGACCGCGCCATCATCTTTGGCAACACCCTTTCCGGTCCGGGGGGATTGCCGGTGGGCGTGGGCGGGCGCGCTGTCGCGCTTCTCTCGGGCGGCATTGATTCCCCCGTGGCAGCCTGGATGATGCTCAAGCGCGGCTGCGGGGTAATCCCGCTGCACGTGGCATCCAGCGAAAGTGAAATAGCCAAAGTACGGGAGCTAGTCGAGATCCTGCAGAGCTATTGCCATGGCTGGCAGCTGCATCTGAGCGTGATCGACTACGCCGAGATGGTTGCGCCTGACCTCGAGCGCCTGGTAGCCGCCAACGAAGGACGCTGGACCTGCCTGGTGTGCAAGCATCGCATGCTGCAGCACGCCGAAGCGCTGGCCGAGGGTCTTGGCGCGTCGGCGATCATCACCGGAGATTCGCTGGGACAAGTTGCCAGCCAGACGCTGGCCAATATGGCGCTCGTCTCCCAGGGGATCAAACTGCCCATCCTGCGACCGCTGATCGGCATGGATAAGACCGAAATAATATCAATCGCCCGCGCAATCGGGACCTTTGAGACCTCGATCCGCTCTGCCAGTGCCTGCCAGTTCCTGCCCAATCACCCCGTCACGGAAGGTCAGATGGCTCAGTGGCAGGATGTGCTCGCTATCGCCGGCGGGGAGACAGTTCAATAACCGATGCCTGGTGGGTTACGGCATCGTATAACCCATAACTGACCACCCCAAAACGCCCCATCACCTCACCCGGGTTTACCAGCCAGGTCTCGCCGATACGATCGTGGCACCGCTGATGGTCGTGCCCATGACAGACCAGGTCATATTGGCCGCTTTCTGCCAACGGCTGGGCGATCTCGGGATAATGGTTGCCGGCAATCCGGCGGCCATCCAGCAGCAGGTGCATGCTAAAGCCGTGCAGAGTCAGATTAGGAGCCCGCTCTGCGACCCTGGCCAACGCCAGCCTGTCTCCATCGTTGTTGCCAAACACGGCATGCACGGGCCCATGAAACCCTTCGGCAATGGTGGTAAGCGTAAACGGGCTGCAAAAGTCTCCGAGACATAAAAGCGCGTCGTGTGCAGAGATAGTCTGCAGAACGCGCTGCAACTCCCAGAGGTTGTCGTGAATATCAGAGATGATCGCTATCCTCATCGCGCTCCCCCCTAGCTCAGCACGCGGTTGTACTCGTTAATCTGGCGGCGTAACTCGGCAATCCTTGCTTCGTTGCGCTCACCATCTGATGTGGTGTCGCGCTGGTGCTTTTTAAAAGCCAGCTCAGTGGCGGCGAGGCTTAGCTGATGCCAGGCTTGCCAGCGCGCACGCGTCTGGTCATCCGTGGGCAGCCCAGCCGGACGCGTCGGGCGAAAAGCCGCCAGGGCGGCATACTGCTCCGCCGAGAGGCTTATCCCCACCTCGTCTGCCAGATAGGTTTTGATGATGTTGCGCTCGTGCTTCCACATTAACACGATCATCACAAAGAGCGCGACCACTCCGCCCCAATCAGCAGCCGTGCCAAGCAGACAGGCCTGCTGAGCGGCTACCAGGATGTTGTGGGCCATATGAGCCACTACCGCCCCGCCAAAGCCCAGCAATATAAGCACCACGCACGTCAGGCGCGAATGCTGCAGCCTGGCCAGGCCAATCCCGGCACCAGCGATGCCGGTAAACATGGCGTGGTTGAGCCCAAAGACACCCGCGCGCATCAGTACCAACATGAGAAAGCCCTTCACGCCCTGCTCTGCCCAGGCGCTCTCAAAGTAAAAGACGTTTTCCGTCATGGCAAAGCCAAAGCCCACCACCGCGCCATAGATGATACCATCCAATACACCATCGAACTCGTGGCGAAAAACCCAGTACAGTACCAGTAACGCGGCTGACTTGCTGGCTTCCTCGACGATCGGCGCCACTAGGCCGGCCCCGACCAGTTGGCGGCCAAGCGGCGGCATGGCCACCATCGAGTACTCGCCGATCACCTCAAGGATCAACGAAGCGATCACGGCCGGCACTGCGCCCCACACAAAGGCCGCTAAAAAGAGCACCAGAGGTTCTTTTTCGTAGCGATCCAACTGCCAGAGCACCAACAGGTAGATGATCGTTGGGACGACCGCTGCAATGATAGAGAGAAGGATAGTCATAACGTCCGCCTGATGTGTAATCGATGTACCAGCTTGGCCAATGTGCTGCTCAGATGCACACTGTGCCGGGATGCGCACCGCTTGACATGCCCCGCCGTCTGCAGGGCTGCCGCAAAGGAATCACGATTGTGAAACTCTGGCAGCTCAATCCAGGCCTGCCCGACTTCGTGGGCCAGGTGCGCATCGCTGCCAGCGGTGAAGAACTTGTCATAGCGCTGGGCCAGCTGCAGTGCCTGGCGGTTCCAGCGCGGCCGCCAGCAGCGCGCGTTCCAGACCTCGATGGCATCTACGAGCTCCAGCAGTTCCGGGCTGATTGCTGGCGCTATACCGCTGCGTAATACATCATAGGGATGCGGCAGCACCACCAGACCGCCCTGCTTGCGAATCGCTCGCGCCGTCTCGAGTGCGCTCATGCCCGGAGAGACGGCCTCATGCAGCCACAAGCCGATCATTTCCCCCTCGCGGGTAGCGATCTCTTCCCCCACGATTATCTGTACGCGGCCATTGTCCACCATCCGATGAGCCGCCTCAATCGTATTGTGGTCGGTAATCGCCAGACAGCCGATTCCGCGCGCAACTGCCCGCGCCAGGATGGGCTCTGCCTGAGCGAGCGAATCGTGTGAGTGCAGGGTATGCACATGCAGGTCACAACGCATCGTGTACCTCATACACAATGAGGGCAGCCTGCAGAGCTGCCCTCATTGAGACATGGCTGATCATTCCTTTTCTTCCTGGCGTTTGGCTGCAGAGGCCGCCGCGATCTTTTCGACCAGCTGCTGCGGCACAATATCATAGTGCGAGAATGATGTGCTATAGATACCGCGCCCCTGCGTCATTGAGCGCAAGTCGGTGGCATAGCGTTGGATCTCTGCCAGCGGTACCTGCGCCACCACCACGCCGTTACCGCGCACCTGTTCCATCGAGAGCACGCGTCCGCGGCGGGTGTTCAGGTCGCCCATGATGGCGCCCATGAACGAATCGGGCACCGTCACCTTGATCTCCATGACCGGCTCAAGCAAGACCGCTCCGGCCTGCGGGATACCGTTTTTAAAGGCCAGGTGAGCAGCCAGCTTGAAAGCCAGTTCCGAGGAATCCACGGGGTGGTACGAGCCATCATAAATGACGGCCCTGAAATCAACTGTCGGGTAACCGGCGATGACGCCCTGCTCCATCGCCTCACGCATACCCTTTTCGACGGCCGGGATAAAGTTCTTGGGCACCGCCCCGCCAAACACCTCGCTGGTGAACTCAAACCCACCGCCGCGTTCGAGCGGCTCAAAGCGCACCCAGCAATGGCCGAACTGGCCGCGGCCGCCGGTCTGCTTTTTGTGGCGCCCTTCGGCCTGCGCGATCTTGGTGATCGTCTCGCGGTATGGGATAGTCGGCACATCGGTGAGGATTTCGACGCCAAACTTTTGCGCCAGGCGGCGCGCGGCGATCTGCACGTGCGATTCACCCATCCCCGAAAGGATCGTCTCGTTGGTCTCGGTATTGCGCTCCAGGCGCAGGGTCGGGTCTTCCTCGACCAGGCGGGCAAGGGCTGACCCCAGCTTGTCAAGGTCGGCTTTACTCTTGGGGAAGACCGCTGCCGAGTAGAGCGGGTCGGGATACACGATCGGCGCCATGGTAAAGGGTGTACCGCGGTCGCACAGGGTATCGCCAGTGGAGGTCGCCACCAGTTTAGCCACTACGCCAATATCACCGGCTGTGACGCGTTCCGTGGTGATCTGTTCCTTGCCGCGCGGGTAAAAGAGCTGCCCGAGGCGCTCTTCGGTGCCCTTGTTGGCATTCCAGACGCGCGAATCCGAGGTCATCACCCCCGAAAAGACGCGGAAATATGTTAGGCGCCCGACGAACGGATCAGCCAGGGTCTTAAAGACCTGCACCACCAGCGGATTGGTTTGCGAAGCGACGATCTCGGTCTCTTCGCCAGTCGCACCCGCAAGCGCGACGCGCTCCACGTCGGTGGCATTGGGCCCAAAATCGACGATGGCATCCAGCAGCTGGCGCACGCCAATGTTGCGTAAGGACGAACCGGCCAACACCAGCACCATAGCGCCCGACTTGCTGCCCTCTGCCAGGGCGGTAATCACTTCGTCGGCGGTGAGTTCTTCGCCATCCAGGTATTTGAGCATCAGCTCGTCGCTGATCTCGGCAGCGTTCTCGACCAGCTGCTGGCGCGCGGCGTCCACTTCGGCCTGCAGGTTGGCAGGAATGGCGATCTCTTTGTTATCAGAACCCGAATAAGCCTTCATGTTGACGAGGTCGATCACGCCGCTAAAGGTATCGCGCGCGCCAATCGGCAGTATCACAGGGGTGATGGGCACGTCGAACTTGGTTCTGAGCTGATCAACAGTCTGGTCAAAGTTGGCGTTGTCGCGGTCCATCTTGTTGATATAGACAAAGCGCGGCAGCTTGGCTTCATCGAGGAAGGACCAATCCAGCTCAGCCCCCACCTCGACGCCGGCGGCAGCATCCACCACCACCACACCCATATCAGCGGCGCGGATGGCTGAGTTCACCTCGCCCACAAAGTCGATATAGCCGGGGGTATCCAGCAAGTTGATCTTGCAGTTCTTCCACTCCATGGGCAAGACAGCTGCGTTAACGGATAATCCTCGCGCATGCTCTTCGTCGTCATAATCCGAGACAGTGTTGCCATCTTCGATCTTTCCGAGCCGGGTGATGGTGCCCGAGTCAAAGAGGAGCGCTTCTGTCAGCGAGGTCTTGCCGCTGCCGCCATGCCCCACAACTACGACGTTGCGCAAATCCTCGGGTTTATATTCCTTCATCCCATGCTCCCTTGTTCCGTATAGTGCGATCCAGCATTATAGCATAGGCACTTTTATGTGCCAATGTGGGAGTATACGTCAACTGTTTTGGTCTTTGCAACTTGCGCTCACTACTTGCGTATAATATAAGACGGTCAATAAAGCCGTTCGAGGGAGGTTAGCTGGATGTCAGCCGAGTTGGAGCGGCAGTGGATCGAATCAGCCGCCGCTGGTGACGAGGAAGCCTTTGCCAAACTGGTCGAAGCGTATCAGATGCCAGTATACAACTTGGCATATCGTATGCTAGGCAATCCCCTCGAGGCTGAGGACGCCGCGCAGGAGACCTTTATCCGTGCCTTTACGCGCTTTAACACCTACAAGCCCGGGTTAAAGTTCTCAAGCTGGATCCTCTCGATCGCCTCGCATCATTGCATCGACCGACTGCGCCGCCGGCGCGGGGTAGTGCTCTCGATGGAAGATATTATGGGGCAGCGCTGGATCCCCGACGATCACCCATATCCCGAGGAGATGGCCCTCAAGCGCGAAGAGCGCGCTTTGATCGCCGAGACCCTCGAGATGCTGCCGACACCCTACCGCCTGGTGATCGTGCTGCGTTACTGGCACGATGCCAGCTATGAAGAGATTGCCGAGATTACCAAAGACAGCGTGAGCGCCATCAAATCGCGCTTGCACCGCGCGCGCGATATGATCGCCACGCACCTGCAAAAGCGGGAACAGAGCGCTCAAGTCGAAAGGAGGCTCGCCGAAAATGCGCTGTCAAGAAGCTTCTAGTGCGATGTCATTAAAGATGGATCAGCGCCTGAGCGAATCCGAGGAACGCGAGCTGACTGAGCATCTGGCCAGTTGCCCGGCCTGTGCCGAAGAGCAGGCCCGTTACATCGGCATCGAGTCGCTCTTTGCGGATGCTCGCTGGTTGCCGGTGCCGGGCGGCTTCAGCCAGCACGTCATGCGGCGTATCCATCAGCGCCGTACGCGTCTGGCAGTGCTGCGCGGCTTTCTAGCCGTGGTAATATTCGGGCTTGTCGCAGTAGGTACCCTGGCGCTGCTTACATCGCTGCTGAACCCGGTGTTTCAACAATTGGTGCGCTACCCCTTCTTTGCCTGGCTGGTCACCACGGGCGAGGGCATCGCGGCGGTGCTGCGCACTGTCGTATATGCCCTGCGCTTGGTTCTTTCGACTGTGCTGAACTCGCTGACGCCCTATGTAGTGGGTTACCTGGCACTAGCAGCGTTGTTGTTGCTGGCCTGGACGCGCACGGTAGTCCTGTCGCGGCGCAGCTCTGGCATGATACTGCAAAATAATAGCCGTTAAATGAGAGGTCGTATGAAAGGGTCACGTATCCTTGTCTGGTTGTCGTTGATCGTAATCCTGTTGCTGGCACCTGGTACCTCTCTGGCGCAACAGCCCGACCCGGTCTCGGTAATCGGCAAGGATTACACTATCGAATCGGGCCAGATCATCGAATCTGATGTGGCGGTAGTTGGCGGGGACCTGGTAATGCAGCCCTCCAGCCAGGTTTTTGGCGAAGTAGCGGTTACCGGCGGTGACGCCCAGATCGCCGGAAGCATCGCCGGCAACCTGGTGGTGATCGGCGGTGATGTCAAGCTGCTAGACCAGGCATATATCACCGGCGATGTGATCAGCCTGGGGGATGTAACCCTGAGCGGCGACGCTGCGGTTGATGGCCGCGTTATTTCCGGGTTCGACGCTCTGGATATGCCAGAGATCAGCAACCACATCAGGCCGTTACCGCGCTCCAACTGGGGCGAGGCGCTGGTGGGCTTTATTGGCGCCATGGGCCGCCTGGTGTTTGGGGTCATGCTGCTGCTGCTGATCGTCGCGCTGGGGCAGCTCTTTCCAATGCGCATTGACCACGTGGCGAACACTGTGCGCCGTGCGTGGCTGCACTCGGCCGGTGCCGGTGTACTGACCATGCTGGTACTGGTGGTGCTGATCCCGATCTTTACCCTCATGATCATCGGCATCCCGGTGGTTTTGGTGCTGGTGGGGATCCTCCTGGCCGCCACACTGGTAGGTCTGGCAGCCTGCAGCCGGTTTTTGGGCGAGCTGGTGCTGGGCTGGATCCAGGCACGCCAACAGCCCGTGTTGCAGACCGGCGTCGGCGCCCTGATCATCCTGTTGCTCGGCGCGATCCCCTGTATCGGCGCTATTTTGCTCACGCTTGTCGCCCTGGTGGGCGTGGGCGCCGTGGTGCTCACACGCGCCGGCAGCTATGCCTATCCTGGCAGTGCATCAGGTTCCGAGTCATAACTCATCCTCCAGGCTGGGGTTGGCTTTTTGCATATGCCCCACAGCTCGCATATGCTTATGAGACCCAAGGTGACTTGGGTCTCGTTTATTCATAGCGGTATCGCTTGGATAGGCCATGAAACTGATCAAGCTGCGCATCCGCACCATTATCCCACTGGTCATTACCGGCATCCTGCTGGGCTTGCACATCCTCGCCCCTTCGCGAGCGACCTTTTTTGTGCTGCTGGTCTTGGCGGGCGTACATGCCGTCTCGTATTACTGGGCACGTCAGCTTTCTACCCGGATAAGACTACAGCGCATGCACCGTTACGGCTGGGCTCAGGTCGGCGATGTGATCGAAGAGCGCTTTGTGCTGCACAACGACGCCTGGCTGTCGGCTGTCTGGCTGACGCTGGTGGATCGCTCCGACCTGCCAGGCTACCATGTAAACCGTGCGCTGGGGATTGGCGGGCACAGCTCGCTGCGCTGGTCAACGGAAGGGTCCTGTTCACGCCGCGGCATTTATACCCTCGGCCCCACCGACCTGTACACCGGCGACCCATTCGGGCTCTACGAGGTCCACCTGCGCCATGACTACCAGGATTCGTTCATCGTCTACCCGCCCATCGCAGCTCTGCCGCCTATCATCGAGCCGCGCGGCATGGAACGCGGCGAAGCGCATGCCCAAATCCGTTCACTCGACCTGACGACCAACTCAGCTTCGGTGCGCCAGTATGTGCCCGGCGACGCGCTCAACCGCATTGCCTGGCGTGCCACCGCGCGTCGCTCGACGGGCACGAGCGACAATATTTATGTCAAAGAGTTCGACCTGGAGCCCTCCGGCGACCAGTGGTTCCTGATGGACATGAACCACGATGTGCACTTTGGCGACCAGGATGAGGCCAGCGAGGAGCTCGCCGTGGTGCTGGTGGCCTCGTTCGCCAACCAGCTCCTGCTCGACAACCACGCCGTGGGCATCGCCACCCACGACCGCGATTCACAGGTGCTGCCGCCCGGCAAGGGCCACGGGCAGCTGTGGCAATTGCTGCGCCTGCTGGCAGGCCTGTATGCCCGCTCGAACATGCCGCTGGGTGAGCTGATCGAACTGGTAGAGCCAGTCATCCGCCGCGGCGTCACCGTTACGATCGTGACCCCATCTGCCAACCCCGAATGGATCGACAAGCTCGGACTGTTGCTGCGCCGCGGCATCCATGTGACGGCACTCTTGATCGACAATCCTGCCATGCAGGGCACCGAATCGGTCACCAGCCTGGTGGGCGCTCTGGCCGAACTGAACGTTGTGGCGCATGTCGTCGATAACAGCCTCGACCTGCAGATCGTGAACGAGCACCGCGAGCAGCGCCCCAGCTACAAAGTGCTGGGCACCGGCCGGGTGGTGAGCACGCCTGGCTCGGAGGCTGCCAGCGCGTGGGTCAACACCGGAGAACAGTCATGACGGCCAGCACCTCACCTGCCCCTAAAACAGCGCGTTACGAATCGGGCGACTGGCTCTTTTTCGTGCTGTTGAGGGCCATGGCGCTGTGCCTGCCGCTGGTGATTGCCGAGGTCGGTTGGATCCCCAACGCACCGGCGTTAGTCCCCGTCAGCCTGCTGGCTACGGTTGTAGGCGTCCTATTCGCGCTTTCACCGCTGCCCAACTGGCTGATCTGGCTTGTGGGCACCTCGCTGGGAGTTGTGGTCAGTGCGCATGTGACAGCACAGGTTCTGCCGCCCTTGCGCGTCGTGTTGAACGATCTGGTGCAGTTTGCCGAATGGCTGATCGGCAAGGTGAGCTTTTGGAAGCCAGACATCTACATAGCATACCCCTTCCAGCAGACCCTCGCCCACCTCGGCGAGCGCCTGGATTGGCTTTATACCAAGGTCCTGGTGTGGTATTCGGTGGTTTATTACGGCGGTACCAGCCAGGAAACCATCACCCTCTTTCTGGCGGCTGCGCTGGTCATCTGGCTGCTGACCTTTTTCGCCTGTACGGAGCTCTTGCGCCATCGCCGCACTTTTTTGGCCGCCATCCCGCTGGGTCTGGCGGTGGTGCTGAACGTGGCATATACGGGCATCGGGCTCACCTATGTGTATGCCTTCCTGGCGCTGACGCTGGTGACGCAGGTATGGGCGCACGCGCGCCAACTGGAGCGCCTCTGGAAGCAGCAGCGCACCGACTATTCACCCGAGATAAAGCGCGACCTGGTGATCACCGGCGTGGGCGTCACCGCGCTGATCATTCTGGTGGCGCTGATCATCCCCTACTTTACCTTCCAAAAGGTGGTGCTGGCTTTTTGGGATAATGTCGGCTCCAAGCTGCAGCCGTTCTATTCCGATTGGGACCGCGCCTTTGCCGGACGCAACCCGGTGCCCACCGCCACTCCCGAGGTCGTCGCGCGCGGCGAGGGTCACGAGGTTACATCACCGCTCGACCTACCCGGCAACCAGATGATCCTGATCGTCACCACTAGCGCCCCGCCGCCCCTGCGCATGGAAGAGCGCAACCTAAACCCCGAGCTGCGCTTTGGCGAGGTAGATGCCAAGCATTACTGGCGACAGATCACCTACGATACCTATACCGGCAGTGGTTGGATTAACAAATCCGAGGTAGAGACCGTCAACTACCCGGCAGACCAGCCTTGGACGGACTGGTCTTACCCGTCGCGCATTCTGACCACAACCATAACCATCGTGCAGGGCTCACCGGTGATGGCCTTTGCCGTTAACCAACCGCTGATGTTTGATAACGAGTTTCAGCTAACGCTACGCTCTGAAGGTGATATCGAGTCGATCAGCGTGGTCACGAGCACCTATACGGCTATCTCGGCCGTACCGGCTGCCAGCGTCGACGAGCTCAAGGCGGCTTCTACCAACTATCCCACTTGGGTGACTGAGCGCTACCTGCCTCTGCCCGATGTGCCGCAGCGCGTGATCGACCTGGCCAACCAGATCGTGGCGGAAGCCGAGGCTGAGACACCCTATGACAAGGCGCGTGCTATCGAGACCTATATACGCACCTATGTGTACGACCTTGAAGTGCCGCGTGCCGCCCTCAACCAGGATGTGGTGGATTACTTTTTGTTCGATGCCAGACGCGGCTATTGCGACTATTCGGCCAGCGCCATGGTGGTGATGCTGCGCGCAGTGGGCGTGCCGGCGCGTTATGCCTCGGGCTTTGCCATGGGCGAATATGACCACGACCGCCAGGCTTATATTGTGCGCGAGAGTTCGGCGCATGCCTGGACCGAGGTGTTCTTCCCGGGCTATGGCTGGATCGAGTTCGAGCCAACCCCCTCGCAGTCGACATTCACCTACCGCGGTCTGGGCGGCAATATCGATACATCCAGATTTGAGGCCGCCACACCCGTGCCGGCTCCTGCACCGCGTATCCCGGATATCGCCTGGATCGGACTGGCGGTAGTATTGCTGCTGGCAATCGTGATCATCTGGCCGTTCAAGTGGCTGAGGGACCGTGACCGTTCGCCGCGCCACAGCATCTTACACTCGTACGAGTGCCTAGTCGACGCAGCCCGTTGGATCGACTTTATGCCCACCGGCGGACAGACGCCTGCCAACTATCTGTTCGCACTGGCCAACGAGATCGAGGCGCGCAGCGGTGGCAGGTTGAGCGCGCGGCGCGACCTGGATTACCTGCGCGACGCCTACCTGGAGGCGCGTTACAGCGAAGCCGAGATTGACGCGATTACCGCAGCGCAAAGCGACGCGGCGCGCCGGCGAGCATCCAGTGTAATTCGGCGGGCCTTCTTTGGCGGCGACAAGCGCCGCAAAACGTTCCAGCCCGGCTGATCGTTTGGCAGTCGCCAGCGGCATGCTAGAATAACCCCATGCCCAAAAAGGGCCTGCAGGTCTTCTATCGCTGCACCTCGACGACGCCTTCTGCGAGCACGCCCGCTGGGGCAGCGAGGGGTATGCCGATGATTATTAGCGGATTCCGAGGTGCCAACGATGAGTGAGATGCCCGAATCGCGCCGTAACACGCCTGCCATGCGCCGTGTGCTCGGTTGGCTGGTGCGCATCAGCCTGCCGATCGCGGTGCTGTCGCTGCCGCTCTTTTTGCTTTTCACCAACAGTTATGTCGAGTGGCACTATCGTTCGCCGGGGTTCCCGCCCTCGGAGCGCTTTAGCGCGGCCGAGCGCAGCCGTCTTTCGTCAGTCATCATCAACTATATTCGCGGCAGAGCATCGCTTGAGGAGATGCGCACCATGCGCACCGATCAGGGCGAGGTAGCCATGCGTGATAGCGAAGTGCTGCACATTGTAGATGTCAAAGGCGTCACGAATCATTTTTTCGGGGCTGGGCCTGCGGCCGCCTATCTACTGATTCTTGCCTCGATCGCTTTGTGGCAGCGCTCACGGCGCGACCTGGCGCGTGCAATCCGCGGCGGGGTTTACTTTACGCTGGGGCTGATTGTGCTGATCGTCGCGGCGTCATTGATCGACTTTTCCGTCTTTTTCGACCGCTTCCACCGTGTGTTCTTTACCAGCGACTCGTGGCTTTTCTACTATGAAGATACCCTCATCCAGCTATATCCGCTGCCGCTCTGGCAAGGGGCTGTCGTTCACCTGGGGGTGGTGATCCTGGCGGAGCTGGTAATCCTCTACCTGGTGGCCTGGCTGATCAACCGGCGGGCGCCGGCAGATAAGCTCATCCAGCGCGCTTGACGCGCTCGCGCTCTGCCAGCTTGGCGAAGGAGGTCTCCTCCAGCATGCGGTGGGTGGTCTCGGCCACCAGTGTCCAGACTTCGCGCACGGCGCAGCAGTCGGCAAAGACACACTCTTCGGTATTGATGTCATCGGCACACAGTGTGGGCGCCAGCGATCCTTCCAGCGCCAGCACGGCATCGTTGATCGAGATCTTTTCAGGGCTGCGAGAGAGCATGTGGCCGCCCTGCGGACCGCGCCGGCTGCGGATTAACCCGGCTTTGCGCATGGTGATCAGCAGCTGGTATAGATAGTTCTCGGGGATGTTGCGCTTACTGGCGATATCGGCGCTCTGGATATAGCCCTCACCATAACGCTGCGAGAGCTCCAGCAGCGCGCGAATGCCGTATTCCCCTTTGGTCGAGATCCTCATCTGAAAAGCAGCCTATTCAAGTTTATTGCTCAAGTATTATAACATTTCGGCAGGATGCGTCAAATCATTCTTTCGCGTTGCTCGGCGTGACCGCATGTGCTAGCATGCACACATGTCAACCGCTGACCCAGCCCGTGCCGACAAACTCGCTTTTTATCTGTTAAAGTCGCTCAACAAAGCCCTGCGCCAGTACCGCATGCTCGCTGCGAGCGATCGTGTGCTGGTGGCCGTCTCGGGCGGCAAAGACAGCCTGACGCTTCTGGACCTGCTCTGGCGGCGGCAGCGCTCCGCCCCCGACCGTATCCATCTGTCGGCTGCTCACATCACCTCCGACAGCTCGTGCGGGCGCAGTGTCGGGCTCGAGTGGCTGCAAACCTATTGCGATGCGCGCCACATCCCACTGGCGGTGCGCGACATTGCGCTGCGCGAGGAGCTGGCTGCCACCCATCTTTCGCCCTGTTTTCGCTGTGCCTGGCTGCGGCGCAAGGCGCTCTTTGAACTGGCGGATGCGAGCGGTTGTAATGTGATGGCTTTTGGCCACCATGCCGATGACATTGCCGAGACAACCCTGATGAACCTGTTTTACAACGCCCGCTTTCGGCGCATGGAGCCCAAAATGCGCCTGTTTGACGGGCGGTTGACGTTGATCCGCCCTCTGGCACTGATCGAGGAGCGCGAGATCACGCCTTTTGTGGCTGCGAGCGACTTTCCTATCAGCGGCACAGCCTGCTCCTACAGCGCCGATTCGCGCCGCACACTGATGCGCCGTATCCTGCGCGAGGTCGAGGCCGACTGCTGCGACGCCAAACGCCACATTTACCGCGCCATCGAACACTATCAGGAGAATTCTCATGACACAGACGATTGAGCCCTGTACCTATTATGCTGAGGGTGGGCCTGCCAACACCGACGCGGCACTTGAACTGATGCGCGCCTATTGCCAGGCGCACCCGGTAGAGCATATTATCATCGCCAGCACCAGTGGTACCTCTGCCTTGCGCGCCATGCAGGTGCTGGATCCAGCCAAGTTGATCGTGGTGTCGCACTCGTACGGCTTTGCCAAACCCAACCATCAGGAATTGCTCCCCGAGGCGCGCCAGCAGCTGGTGGTGGCCGGCATCCCGATTGTGACGGCAGCACATGCCTTTGGCGGGGTTAACCGGGCGGTGAGGACCAAGTTCGGCCCCACCCAGCTGGATGAGCTGATCGCCAACACCCTGCGCCTGGTTTCCGACGGCTTCAAGGTAGCCTGCGAGATCACCCTCATGGCGGCGGATGCCGGGCTGGTAGCCAGCGGCGAAGAGGTGCTGGCGGCGGGCGGGACAGGGCGCGGAATCGACACAGCCGCACTGTTGCGGGCGGCTGTGTCGCAAAATATGTTCGATTTGAGGGTGCTTGAGTTGGTGTGCAAACCGCGCACCAGCCAACGCCCCTAGTCGGTAAAGTATTCCATGATCTTTTGGTACAGGGCCTTGATATCGGGGCCGATATCCTCCTGACCTTCTGTATCGAGGTACTCGACCCCTACAATGCCACGAAAGCGGCGCGCGCGCAGGCGCTTGAGCACCCAGTCGAAATCGGTGGTGCCCTCACCATATCGCGTCTGCATGACCTCGGGCGAGGCGTCGCGCAGGTGTACGATCGCCGCGCGATCCATCAGAGGCTCGGTATCCTCCAGGTCGATCGATTGCATCACGGCATGCGACGGGTCATAGTCGACTTTGAGCCCAGGCACACGCTCCAAGAGCTCGAGGGCTGAGGGGACCGACTCGGCCACCGAACCGCTGTGGCATTCCAACGCAAAGGTCACGCCAGTACCCTCGGCTACATCCACCAGCTCGCGCAGGCTCTCGGCCGAATCGCTCATGCCCTGCTCGAACGAGCGGTCTTTGGCACGCCCGCCGGGCTGCAGCGTCGCGACACACACGCGGTGCTCCAGCATCAGGCGCACGATCGCTTTTGCCTGTGAAAGGCGCGTCACGATCGCCTGGCAGGAGCGGTCGTACAGGGCGGGAGAAAAGCCAATGTTGAGCGTCGCCAGGCTCAGATGGTTGGCCTTGAACGCATTGTTGAGGCGCGCACACACGCCGTCGTAATCCTTGACCAGTTCAGAGGGCATCAGGTGTGCCCAGCCCTCCACCGCCAGCAGGTCGACCTTGCTAAACCCTAACTCTCTAACAGCTGCTAGAGCATCTTCGAGTGAACGGCGGCTAAAGGCCGTTGTCGCGCAGGCAATCGGCATGCTGCTCCTTTCGGGGCGGCAGAGCGTTTTTGTAGCACCCCGCCGGCTCACTCACTTTGGAAAGACACCTGCTTCGACCATTGCCAAGAAGGGATTATCCTGCACCGTCACCGGGAAGTGAACCACCCCGCGGCGGCGAGAGGATTCATAGATGCCGATCATGATCTCCATGATCGTCTTACCGTGCGTCATGGCATCCAGCGGATGCGCTTTGCCGGTTTCGATGGCGGCGATCACGTCTTCGATTTCCATGGTAATGTCGCCGCGATGATTCTCCCAGCTGACCGGGATGACCTTGCTCTCGGCACCATGCGTCTCTCGCACCAGCCAGCGATCGCCAAGCGGGCGCGCGCTGGGATAGTAGTCCCCCGAGACCTCGATGTGTCCCGTCTCGCCATAGACCGCCAGGTATTGGTAATCCATCATCGTGTCATCCCAGGCGTTAAACATACGCACGTCCGGGTTGCTGGCAGCGCGCCCCCAGGTAAAGTGGCTAAAGAGGCTGCCCTCAAATGCGATAAAGGCGGTACCGCCTTCTTCGGCGCGGTGGCCAAAGTAGCAATAGTCCGAGTTGCCGTCTACGTTGCCGATCAGGTGGGTGGGGGTGGGCCAGCCCAGCAGATCCAGCATCATGTGGATGGTGTGGCAGGCATCCGTCATCATGCACTGATACTTGCTGATCGCCACACAGGAGAGCACCTTGCCGATCGCACCGGATTGGATCAACTTGCGCGCCGCGGCATATTGCGGCGAATAGGTGCGTTGGTGGCTGACGGTGAACACCGTGCCGGCACGCTTGCAGGTCTCGATCATCAGGTTAGTTTCGGCCAGGTTCATTGCCAGCGGTTTTTCGCAGATGATGCCCTTGGCGCCGGCCTCGGCAGCCGCCACCACCGCCTCGCAGTGAGCCTGCTCGGGCGTTACCACAGACACCAGGTCGGGCTTTTGCTCCGCCAGCATCGTATACATGTCGGTATAGAGCTTGGTTTCGTCGCCGAAATCCTTGCGCCATTTATCCAGCGATGCCTGCGAGATGTCTGCACCCCCCACAATGGGGATGCCAGCCTGCTGGAAGGCGTGCGCATGACCATGCGCCATGCATCCGCAGCCAATGATTGCCGCACGATAGGTCATGTTGGCCTCCTTATCGGTCACAATGTGCGATCAGGTGATCAAGTTACGCGGCGCTCAGGCCGGCGCTGCCGCCTGCGCCACGATCTCATCGCGCAGTTTCTTGGCATATTCCACGCTATGGCGCATGTGGGTCTTCATCATCTCGGCAGCGTCATAGTTCTTGTAATCTTCGGGGCGCGGCTGTATGCCGGCAGCCATGATCTTTTCGCCCAGACGCAGATGCTTCATAAACTTCATCATCTTGGCGGCATCGTAATCGAGCGTGCTGAGGAATTTTTCGTCATAAGCCGGTATCTCGATAAAGCCCCAACCATCTTCAATATTCAGGTTGATATTGGGGTTGTGCTTGTAAAGGATCTCGGTCACTTTGCGCAGGTCTACCTGCCCGGTGCCCAGAGCGGTGCCCGCCAGCCAGGTATAGCCCTTGTCGGTCGAGATCACGACAGTATCTTTGTAGTGCGTCGTCTTGGCATAGGGCGCCAGAATCTCAGTGGCTTCCACCGGGTCTTCGAGCATGCCCAGCGGGTTGGCGGTATCCATATTGACCCCCACCCATGGGCTGTTGACGCGCTCGATCATACGTGCCAGCTCGGACGAGGTGAGATCGACATGTAGTTCGACGGTCACAGCGACGTTATAGTCGGCGGCGATGGGGGCCAACTTTTGCAGCACCTGAGTCGCGAGCTCATATTGCTCAGCAAAGGTTGGCTTGGTCATGGTGCGCTCTTTGAGGAGCCCAAAGCTGGTGTTAAGGCAGGTCGCCCCCATGCGTGCGGCTGCCGGGAAGAGCGGGATCCAATCCTGCACGAGATCATCGACGGTTTTGCCCGAATCCTTGGGATTGATGCGCGCACCATACAGCTCCAGGTAGAGGTTGTGAGCGCGCAGTTTCGAAAGGAAATGGTCCGAATACTCGGCGGGCTTGTCGATAAAGGTGCGCGTGCCCAGGAGCTGCAGGCCTTCCAGGCCATACTCGACAGTGATATCCAAAAAACCCATCGGGTCGAGGTTGAGCGGGTTAAAGCTGATCGTATCCAATCCGACTTTCATGCCTGATCCTCCATATTTATACCTTGATACAACTGGGCAGTTTAGCGGCCTTCGATGCGGTCGCGCAGGCGGCGCACATAGTTGGCGCTGTGCCACAATCTACCTGCCATCGCCTGGCGGACGTCGTGCTTGCTCAGGTCCTCGGGACGCGGATGAATGCCCGCGTCAACCATCCGCTTGCCCTCGCGCAGAAATTTCCAGAACTGCATCATGCGCACCGCGTTCTGCTCGGGGAAGCTGTTCAGGTAGGCCTCGTCGTAACACGGAATCGGGATCGAGCCCCAGCCATCTTCGATGTTGAGGTGGATATCGGGGTTGTATTTGTACAAGAGCTCAGCCACCGCGGGGATATCGACCAAACCGGTGCCGATCGGCGCTCCGCCCTGCCAATTAAAGCCGTCGTCCGTAAAGTAGACGCAGGTATCCTTAAAATGGGTCGATTCGGCATAGGGCGCCAATGCCCTAGCAGCCTCGACGGGGTCTTCCATCAGGCCCAGCGAGTTGGCGGTATCCAGTGCCGCGCGCACCCAAGGGCTGTCGACAGCATCCAGCAGATTAACCAGCTCACGATAGGTAAGGTCGACGTGGATCTCGACAGTGATGAACACCTTGTGATCGGCTGCCATCGGGGCGAGGGCTTTGAGCACCTGCACGGCACCATCAAACTGCTCTTTAAAGTTGGACATCATACGTTCCTGATAGAGCCCAAAACAGGTATTGAGGTTGTGGGCGCCCATCTGTGCTGCCAGAGGAAAGAGCCGTTTCCAGGGCTCGACCATCTCGGCAACCGTCTTGCCCGAATCGCGCGGGTTGATGCCCGAACCGGTCAGTTCGACGAACAGGTCGTGCTTGCGTAGCTTTTTGGTGAACTCCTCAGTCACCTCGGGTTTATCGAGAAACAAGCCCGACCCGAGCTGCAACCCCTCCAGGTTGTAATCCAGAGTCTTTTGCAATAGCCCCATGGCATCCAACTTCCACGAGCTAAAGCAGATGGTATCCAACCCAACTTTCATTATGCCTCCTTCGGCCCCGATAGTTTAGTGAACCCTATGCTAGTGTCAGAGTTCGTTGTTGGCAAGCATGCGCGCGAGCGGGTTATCGGTAACGTACAACGGCAGCCGCATGCGGCTGCGGCGATGGGACGACTCGAATACCGCGTTGATGATCTCGATGGTGGCGCGTCCGCCTTCGCCGGTTAGGATATAGTCGCCGCCCTCATCCACCCAGCGGATCAGGTCGCGCATATAACACGCAAATGGGTTGAGCGCAGCTTCCTGGGCTACCTGATGAGTTACCCAGCCGGCCTGTTCGCCGTTGATGATGCGCCAGTACTCTTCGCCGTCACCTCCGATCTCGATGCGCCCGTCGGTGCCCGTCAGCATGATGCGCTGGTAGGCGGCCTGCGGCGAAACATCGCCGGTCTGGATCAATCCGCGCACACCGCTCTGGAACGATACAAATGCCAGGGCGGCATCCTCGACCTCGTGGCCAAAGCGCGAGCGCCCCGTCTTGCACTCGACCTGTCCCAGCACCCACTCGACGGGCGAATCGTCGGCGAAAAAGCGCAGCAGATCGAGCGAGTGCGTGGCATCGGTGAAGAGGTCACCGCGGCAGAGCGACTGGATCTCGATGAGCGCTCCGATCTTGCCGACATCCAGGGCTGCCTTAGCCTCGGTATAGCGCAGGTTGTAACGGCGCTGGTGGCCAATAGCGAGTTTGGTGCCGCTCGCACGGCAGGCCACCAGCATGCGGTCACACTCGGCCAGCGAGTTGGCCATCGGCTTTTCGCAGGCGATCCCTTTAGCGCCTGCCGCCGCTGCAGCCTCGACCATCTCCGCATGCAGCGGCGGCCAGGTGCATACCGAGACATAGTCCGGCTTGACCTCGTCCAGCATACGCCGGTAATCAAGGAAGAGCTGAGGCACCTCGGGGTACTTGTTACTGAATTTATCCAGTTGGCTTTGGGCGATGTCGGCGCCCGCTACCACTTTAGCATTATCCAGCGCGCCCCAGCCGCGCATGTGGGCATTCGCAATGCCCCCCAGACCAATTATCGCAACACGGTTCTTGGACATCACACATCTCCTTCAGAATATTAGATGCGCTAGATCAGGTAGAGTATTTTAAGGGCACGGCGCTGCTCAAGCAGGCGGATACCCTCAACATATTGCGTGAGTGGTAGGTGATGGCCGAGCATGGAAGCCAGGTCGAGCTTGCCCTCCATAACCAGCTGCCAGGCTTTGGCGCCGGTATCGCGATTGCGCCCGCCGGCCGGCCCGCTTGAGCCATAACCGATCAAGGAGAGCCCCGCCCAGTGGCGCCCGCTAAAACGTACTTCGTCGCGCAGCACGCCCATCAAGGCAACAGCTTCACGGGTGCGATCCATCAGGTATTCGATGGAGACCGGCACATTGGGGGTGCAGTCGATGGCAGAACCAAACGAGCGCGCCCCGTAGCGGTTGGCGGGCACTGCGTCACTAGTTGGCGAGATGGTTTCATCCGCTCCCAGACGGCGCGCCAGCTCGTGGGTGGCTGGGTTCGGGTCAATGCCGACCACCTCGGTGGCGCCATAAGCTTTGGCCATCTGCACGGCGATCAACCCAGCTGGACCCAACCCGCTGACGGCAAAACGCCGCCCGGCGATCAGGTCCCACTCAGTCAGGCGGTTAAAGGCAACCTGCACGCTCATGGCCAGCTCGAGTGGCGCCGCCTGGGCAATCTCCATGTTGGATGGCATGGCAAAAAAGGCATCATCGGGCCAGATGTTGTAATCGGCATAGTCGCCGGTTTCGACGCCACCACGTCCCGGACCCCAGGTGACCACTCGCGTGCCGACCGTCCAGCCCTGCACGCCTTCGCCCAGAGCCGCGATCTCGCCGACAGCCTCATGCCCGGGTTTACCGATCTCCGCCGGGTAGGGCAACTCGGAGCTGCAGAACATGGGCTCACCATGCATGAGGTGCAGGTCCCAGTGATTGCAGGTGGATACCCCCAGGATTTTTACCAACACCTGGTTGGCCTTGGGCTGAGGAATGGGCACCTGCACGAGTTGTGGGTCGCCGGCAGCCCGGTATTGCAGGGCAGTCATCATCTCAGACATCGCAACCTCCTGATGAGTTTGCGCCAGTATATCACCGCCACTGGGGTAGGACAAGCGACTTTTACGTCAGCGCAAATCTGATTGATCAAGCGGGGTATGATATAATCAGTTCAAGATGATAAAAACTGTGCGCTTGCGATGGGTTCCCACGGCGCTTGTGTTAGCCGCGCTGCTCTTTAGCGGTTGCGACACCAGCAAAACCTCGTCGTCGGTGGTTTCCTACGCGACAGCGGCGTCCAAGTCCACTGCGGTACCAACGGCGACGACCACCCCAACTGCTACACTGGCACCGCCAACCGCTACTGCAATATCACCTTCTGCCACACCAGTACTGCCTCCTGCCGAATCTCCAGCGCAGCAGGCGGCTGCACTGGTGGCTAAGGGGATGGCGGCATTCAAGGCGCAGGACTATGACACGGCTGCTTATAACAGCGTGCAGGCGCTGCGTATCGACCCCAATTATGCTGACGCCCACTACCTGCTTGCGCGCTGCCACATGCAGAGTGGTGACCTGAACGCGGCGATCAGCAACCTGGGTGAGGCCATCGCCCAACGCGGTGATCCGCGATACCTCGGGCTGCGCGCGCTGGCTTATGCCGAACTCGGCCTGGCTGCGGCAGCCCTGGCGGATGCCACCCAGTGCCAAAAAGTTGCTCAGGATGAAGTACTGCGTGCAAGCTGTAGCGCCCTTATCAGCCGTCTGACCGCGGAGCGCGAACCGACCACCGCCCCCACCGCGAAACCACTTCCGACCGACAGACCCGCTCCTGCCCAGGCTGAAGCGGTCCCGGTTGATGGCGACTTGGGTTATACCTGCGATGCCTGCATCAAGAGCAACATCAACAATAAGGGTGAACGTATCTATCACCTTCCCTGGTACCGTTCGTATAAACAAACCAAGGTCGATACGTCCCAGGGCGAACGCTGGTTCTCGAACGAAACCGAGGCCCTCTCCGCCGGCTGGTGGCGCGCGCTCAACTGCGACTAGCTACCCCTGCACCCCTCGACCTCTGTCGGCAGGCTTTGCAACTCATGTTGTTGCGCCTGCGATGCCTCGCTCAGCAACTCCTTGATGACTGCTTCTGGTATGGTTGTGTGTGCATCTTGCTGCAGGGTAATCAAGAGGTAAATTGCCCGCTGAGCCGGGTTGACTATAATAGGTTAGCCGTGCGCGTGATACCCTCCCCGTCTGCATGGCATTGCAGGCGGCAGCAGCGAAGCTACGCCAGGATCCCGCGGTATAGCACGAGCAATGATGGGTACGCATCACACGGAGGTTAGCATGACCAATACTCCCCGTCCCACCAGCGCCCAAAACGGCCACCCCGAGTTTGAGCTCCTGTGGCAGTTTGACCCGGAGGTCGCCCAGGCCATCACCGACGAACAGCATCGCCAGGATGACATGATCGAGCTGATCGCATCCGAGAACTATGTCAGCCCGATGGTGCTCGAAGCGCAAGGTTCGGTGCTGACCAACAAATATGCCGAAGGCTACCCCGGCAAGCGCTACTATGGCGGATGCAAGTACGTGGATGTGGTCGAATCGCTGGCGATCGAGCGTGCCAAACAGATCTTTGGCGCCGACCATGCCAATGTGCAGCCCCATTCGGGTTCGCAGGCCAACGCCGCCGCTTATATGGCAGTGCTTGAGCCGGGCGACAAGGTGCTGGCGATGAGCCTGGCACATGGCGGTCACCTGACGCACGGTCTGAACATAAACTTTTCTGGCATCAGCTACCAGTTCTCTCATTACGGGGTCGACCGCGAGACCGAGCGCATCGATTACGACGCCCTCGAACAGCAGGCCCTCGAGCTGCGCCCCAAGTTGATCGTAGCCGGCGCCAGTGCCTACCCGCGCATCATCGAGTTTGAGCGCCTGCGCCGCATCGCGGATGCCTGCGGGGCATACCTGATGGTGGACATGGCGCACATCGCCGGATTGGTGGCAGCCGGCGTGCACCCCAATCCGGTGCCGTGGTGCGATATTGTCACCACCACCACCCACAAGACCCTGCGCGGCCCGCGCGGCGGTGTAATTTTATGCACCTCCGATATGGCCAAGCGGGTCGACCGCGCAGTATTCCCCGGCACGCAGGGCGGGCCGCTCGAGCATGTGATTGCTGCCAAAGCGGTTGCCCTGGGTGAGGCTATGGGAGAGGGGTTCCAAACTTACCAGCGCGCCATTGTCGATAACGCTCAGTACCTCGCGGAAGCACTGCTCTCACACGGGTTGCGCCTGGTTTCGGACGGCACCGATAACCATCTCATGCTGGTGGATGTAGGCAAGATGGGCGTGACGGGCTTGGCCGTTGAGCAGGCCCTGGAAGAGGCCGGCATTGCCGCCAACCACAACCTGATACCTTACGACCCGCTCCCGCCGCGCACTACCTCGGGCCTGCGCCTGGGCACACCGGCAGTGACTACGCGCGGCTTTAGGCGCGAACAGATGGCACAGGTCGCCGAGCTGATCTATCGCGTGATCACTAACCCTGAGGATACCTCCGAGCTGGCCGCGGTGCGCGCAGCCGCCCTCGAGCTAGCGCACGCCTTCCCGATCCCGCGCTAAGCGTTTCCTGCCATACGCGCTGCAAGCTCTGCCAGGGCTATAAACGCCCTGGCGGCACGCTCGCCGTAAATGCCCGACGAGGTGCCTGCGAGCATAAACCCGCGCGGTTGCACGCTTGCGAGGAGCTCCTCACCCATCCTCAACACTTCATCGAGCGGGCGAGTATCGAGCACCTCCATATCATCCAGCCCGCCCACCAGGCAGACCCGCTCACCGATGCGGGATTGCGCCTCTGCCATGGTGATATCACCATATGGGGGCTGCTCGAGCGGGTCGAGCGAATCGACGCCCAGCGCGCCGATATCGTCGATAAAATGCTGCATGTTGCCATGGTTGTGATAGTGCGCGATCCCGCCATAGCACTGAATCAGCTCGATGAGCGGTTTGTCATAGGGCACTACCAGCTCCTCCCAGGCGCGCCGTCCCATCAGTTGGGTGGCATACTCGCCGCCCACCAGGCGAAACACCTGCACGCCTGCGTGGCAGGCGCGTTCGATATAAGCGTATACCCGCTCAGCAGCCGTCGCCACGATACGCCGGATCACCTCTGGGTCGCTGGCCCATAGCAGGCTGCAGTATTCGGTGCCGAGATAGTCGTTGGGGTAACACAACGCCGTGCCCACGCCCACACATACCAGACCATCCTCGCCCAGGCGTGCTTCGGTCGTCCGCCAGTGTGAGAGGTTCAGCGGCGGCTCACTGTAAGGGATCGCAAGCAGCGCCTCGATATCCTCGAGCGTCTTGCAGGGATATTCGGTAGCAGCGGTGGTCTGAGCAGTGGTGGTAAACACGCCCCTCAAGTCTCGCCTGCCAGCATGGATCACACGCCAGCTGTCGGCACCGGCCTCACCGCGCTCGATCATCACCCCCGAGCCCAAGAACGGGTCTCCCCCCAGGCCGCACTCGATCCACGGGTCGCAGCGTGCCACCAGTTCAGCACCGAGCGGAGAATCCCACGCGATGCGCCCAAGGTGCCACGGCGCGACGGGCACCCGGTCGACTGGCTCGTGGCGGATGGCAGCCAGCATGCGCTGGCGGGAAGTCATCTTGGCCATAGGTATCTCCTCTGGTTGGCACTAGCTATATTGTAGATGCCGTTGCTAACGTGTAAAGACGCAACCTTGAAGCCTTTACAAGCTATACTATACTGAGTGCAACAAACTGTAGGCGTTGCCGGAGGGTATATCGGTGAGCAACTTGGTCTGGCATTTGATAGAACCGATCCTGACGCATTTGAGCGCCGTCTCGCAGGTGCTGCTGGGTATCCTGACGGCCGTGCTCGGGCTCATCCTGCTGCTGCGCGGCCGTAAACTGTATTGGCTATTGGTGGGAGTCGTTGGCTTTTTTGCTGGCATCTACCTGGGTTTGCGGTTTGTCACAGCGGGTGGATGGCTGCACTGGGCACTGGTGCTGGGCGCCGGTATCGTGGCGGTCATCCTGGCCAAGCTTGCGCAGCGTCTGATGGTGATCCTGGCGGCGGTACTGGTGTTTGCCAGCGTCGGTTACACGCTGCTACCCTATGCCTGGCCGGCGGTTACCCGCTATCTGGCTGCCGCACTGCTGGGCTTGGCGGGGATGTTTCTGGCGCTCAAGCTGTTCGACTGGGCGCTGATCATTGGCTCGTCGGTAGCAGGCGCATGGATGCTGTACGGGGCGATGCCGATGCTGGCGCGTGTGGATGGCACAACCCTCACGTTGTTTGGCCGCAGCCTACCGCTGGTGCTGGCAGGTTTGGCCTTACTCGGGACTCTATTTCAATGGATGACCTATAAACTGGGAGGCTGACCGCTGCAAAACCGCATCCCGCACCGCCAGCTGCATCGCGCAGCCAGCCCTGCTTCCTGATGGCCTGCCGCTTAACGTGGGCGAACAGCGCGACGAGCTAACCTATACATTTGATGCCACCCGCATCAGCCTGGTGCCGGATGAGAATGTCCCCAACAAACTGCGCCTGGTTTGATAAAATGCAGCAAGCAAACAGTTGCCATTTTCGGCAGAACCATGCATAATAGGCATATGGTGGCTTACCCTGTAGCGTTCACGCGCAAGAGGCATGATCTTCCTGCCGTCAGGTGTGGCAAGCCTTCAAGCACTCGGGTAGCACAGCAGCCCCCGATCCCGGCCAGACCTGGCAGGTGATAACGGGGGTGTTTTCTTGCACAACTAGACAAGGGAGATGGCTATGCGGATAGGCATCGACACCCGTTTGGCTTCATACCGCAAAGCCGGAATCAGCCGCTATACCCTGCAGCTGGTAGAAGCGCTGCAGCATCTTGCGGTTGAAGATGAATTTGTGATCTTGCAGGGGCGCAAGAACAAGGAACCGATCCTTGCGCGACCCAACTTTACCACGCGCACTTTGCTGACGCCCAGCCATCACCGTCTGGAGCAGCTGACGCTGCCCTGGGAGATCCGTCCGCTCAAGCTCGATGTGCTTCACAGCCCCGACTTTATTCCGCCCTTTCGCGCACAGACCCGCACGGTGATCACCATCCACGATCTGGTATTTATGCTTTACCCCAACTTTTTGGATAAAGACGCCGCGCGCTACTATGGGCAGATCGACCAGGCCGTCCTGCACGCCGATGGCATCATTGCCGTCTCCAACTCGACCAAGCATGACATCATGCGCCTGTTGGGCGTGCCGGATAACAAGATTACCGTGATCTATGAGGCCGCCAGCCCAGCCTTCCGGCCGCTGCGTACCAGCGAGGTAGCAGCCCATATCCAGCGGCGCTTTGAGCTTGATCCGGGCTTTATCCTATTTGTGAGCACCATCGAGCCGCGCAAAAACCTGCCGGCACTGCTGCGCGCCTATCGCGAGCTGATCGACAAATACCATGTCACCGCCCCGCTGGTGATCGCCGGACAAAAGGGTTGGCTGTTTGAAGAGGTCTTTACCCTGGTGACCTCGCTCAAACTCGATAACCACGTGCGCTTTCTTGGGCGTGTGAGTTCGCAGGAGCTCTTTTGGCTCTATAACACGGCGCGCATGCTGGTGCAGCCATCCATCTATGAGGGATTTGGGCTGACACCGCTCGAGGCAATGGCATGCGGCACGCCGGTGATCGTCTCAAACGTCTCGGCGCTGCCCGAGGTGGTCAGCGACGCGGGACTGCTGATCGATCCCAATGTGCCCGAAGAGATCACTGTGGCGATGTGGCGTTTGCTTAAAGATGAGGCGCTCTGGAACAACTTGGTTGAAAAAGGCCTCAAGCGAGCTGCCTGTTTTTCGTGGGATAAAGCTGCGCGCGAGACGCTCGCCCTTTATCACTCTGTGGTATGAGCGCGCCAACTCCGCACATCCTTTTCCTGACACCGCAGGTCCCCTACCCACCCGAACAGGGCACAACCCTGCGTAACTATAACATTCTACGCCTGGCAAGCCGCCACGCGCGCGTTTCGCTCTTGTGCCTCGGCGCCCCCGCCTCTGGACTCGCTCCCGAGCTAACAAACTTGTGTCAACAGGTGCTGGTGGTGCCCGAACCACCCGCACGCAGCAAATGGCAGCGCCTGTTAACTCTTGCAGCCAGCAAGCGCGCCGATGTGGCCCAACGCCTGTACACAGCTGACATGCAAGAGCGCCTGAACAGCCTGTTGTGCAGCGGAAACTATGACGCATTACAGGTAGAGGGCATCGAGCTGGCGGGGTATGTGCTGGGGTTACCTGCCGAAATCCAGGTGCCGATCATCTTTGATGACCAGAACGCCGAGTTCCAGCTGCAGGCACGTGCCGCACAGGTGGCATGGCGTCAGGAACGCAACCTGGCCAAAGCGCTTTATTCGGCGGTGCAGTCACACCGACTGCGCAAGCTCGAACATGTGGTCTGTACGCGGGCGGATGTAGTAACGGTCTGTTCGCAGGAAGACGCGGCCACGCTGCAGCGCCTGGATAGCAGCATCCGCACGGTGGTGCTGCCCAACGGGATTGACACGCACCTGATAACTCCCGGCAGCACGCCGGCACCCCTGCAACACCCAGCGGTGGTCTTTACCGGCAAGATGGATTACCGCCCCAACCTGGATGGCATCTCCTGGTTCTCCAGCGAGATCTGGCCGTTGGTGCGCCAGGTGTTGCCCGAGGCGCAGCTGTACATCGTTGGTCAGCGCCCGTTACCCGAGGTGCAGGCGCTGCATGGACAAGCAGGTATAACCGTTACCGGGCGAGTGCCCGAGGTGCTGCCCTACCTGGCAGCGGCGGATTGCATCATCGCGCCGCTACGCATTGGCGGCGGCACGCGCCTAAAACTTCTGGAAGCCATGGCGGCTGGCAAGCCGATCGTGGCAACCGCACTGGCCGCCGAAGGCCTGCACGCCGAGAGCGGTGCTCATCTGCTGCTGGCAGAAGAACCCGCCGCCTTTGCACAGGCGATTCTGGCGATCCTGAACGATCGCACACTGGCAGAGAGCCTGGGCAGCCAGGCACGTGCCTTTGTCAGCCAGCACTATGAGTGGGATCGCCTCGAACCGCACCTGCTCGAGGTGTATACTCAGATTCCAAACCTGATAATGCGCGCTTAGTGACCCTGGTCGCGCTTCCAGGCCTCAAACTCGGCCTTGCTGGCTTCGCTGAGCGGGTAATAATCGCGCAGATGGCCGCCTTGTGACAGGCGCAGCTTGGTAAACTCTTCCCACTCGTGACGCTCGCCTGCACTGTCGGCAATCTGCCCTGCCAGGCCGGCTGGGATCACCACCGCCCCGTCGTCATCCGCCAGGATGATATCCCCCGGTACGACCATCACATCTCCGCAGGCGATCGGTATGTTGACGGCATGCGGATAGATGTTGGTCTGGGTGTGATAGTTGGGCGTAACCCCGCGCAGCCACATGCCCAAGTCGAGGCTCTTGGCGTTGGGATAGTCGCGGATGCAGCCATCGATCACCACGCCGATGCCGCCGCGACCCTTGAAAAAGGTGAGCATCATCTCGCCAAAAACACCGCTCATCATGTCACCGCGCGCATCCACTACCACCACATCGCCGGGTTTGGTGTGATAGAGGGCATGGCGATGCAGCTGGCGCTCCGGGTCCGAGTATTCGGACTCGTTGTAAAGGTCCTCACGCTTGGGCATGAACTGCAGCGTCAGGGCGGACCCCACCACCTTGCGTCCCGGCGTCCATGCCACCGGTCCCTGCAGATGCGGGTTGCGGATGCCCAGGCCGTGCAGCATGCCGGCGGCGGTGGCAGCCGAGACATGCCACAGCCGTTCGATGATGGCAGGATCAGGCCGTTGGATATCGGACGTCTGGATCATGGGGCTCCTTTCTGCATGAGTGAACGGATTATTCGATCAGGCGGCGTCCAAGCTGTGCGGCTGCCTGCAGGGCTTGCGGGTTGCGCCCTGCCTCGCCATGTGCACCGGCGGTCACCAGGACAGGTTCGTAAAACTGCCAACCCAGGTACTCGGCAGCTGAACGAAAGGCGAACACGACACCGCTGGCCGTCTCGGTGGTTGCGTCGGCATAGCAGCTGATCAATCCCAGGCGTTTGCCCTGCATGCGTGTACGCAGCGGATCGAGGTCAAGCGCGTACCAGCGATCAACACAGGCCTTTGTTTGGGCGCTCATCGACCAGAAATACACCGGTGTGCCGATCAGGATCACATCAGCATCCAGGATCTTGTCGTACAGCAGCATCATGTCGTCAGCAATGCGGCAGCGTAACGTGCGCCGGCAGCTGTCGCACGCCTGGCATGGGGCAATCTTGAGCTTGGCCAGATCGACTTGCTCGACCTGAGCCCCGTTGGCTTGCGCCGCCTTGAGCGCGCTGGCAAGCAGCGTCCAGGTGTTGCCAAAAGGACGTGGACTTCCATTAAGTGCCAATAATTTCATATCGGTGCCTCCTGTGCGCCGGCATTATCCGCGCTCTGAGGGCTATTGGCAAGTCAAAAAAAGCACGTCAATTTGTAGGCTGAATTCGTCCGCATATACTCCGGTTTAGCTGTGCAGTGTTGCACCATCAACACAGGAAACCCCTCATTCGTTCGTCCGGAGGTGCAACATGTCCCGCAACCGTACCCCGATCGAGATGGCGCAGCTGCAGTTTGACCAGGCACTCGAGTACTGCAACATCGACCCGAACATCGCCGTTATCATGCGCAACCCCAAACGTGAGCTCACCGTCAGCCTGCCAATCAAGATGGACGATGGCTCGACCCGTGTCTTTACCGGGTACCGCGTGCAGCATAGCATGGCCTGCGGTCCAGCCAAAGGTGGCATCCGCTTTCATCCGGGCGTCACGCTGGATGAAGTGCGCGCCTTGGCCATGTGGATGACCTGGAAGTGTTCGGTGATGGACCTGCCCTTTGGTGGCGGCAAGGGCGGTGTGATCTGCAACCCCAAGGAGCTCTCGCTGGGTGAGCTGGAGCGCCTCAGCCGCCGTTACGCGGTTGAAATCGCCCCGTTAATCGGACCGCTTACTGATATCCCGGCCCCAGATGTCAATACCACGCCGCAAATCATGGACTGGATTTCCGACACCCTCTCGATGCTTGAAGGTGCCAAAACTGTTTGGCCTTATATCACCGGCAAACCCACCGAATTGGGCGGCTCGCTTGGGCGCGACGAAGCCACCGGGCGTGGGGTGATGATCACCGCCATGGCAGCACTGGCTGCCCGCGGGGTGCCCACTGAGGGCGCGCGCGTCGTGGTGCAGGGTTATGGCAACGCCGGCTCGGTCAGCGCTTATCTACTCGAAGAGCAGGGCGCCCGCATCATCGCCATGAGCGACTCGCAGGGCGCGATTTACCATCCCCACGGCCTGCCTGTCCGCGATGTGATGTCTTACAAGCAGCGCACCGGTCCGATAGTGGGGTACCCCACCTCAAAGCCGATCAGCGAGGCGCAGTTGCTGGCGCTGCCGTGTGAGGTCCTGATCCCGGCAGCCCTCGAAAACACCATCACCTCCGAAAACGCCGACGATATCCAGGCACAGGTCGTGGCAGAGGCTGCCAACGGGCCCGCCATCCCCGAGGCGGATGCCATCCTGGAAAAGAAAAAAATCAGTGTGATCCCTGATATCCTATGCAACGCCGGTGGTGTGACCGTATCGTACCTCGAATGGGTACAGGACATGCAGGGCTATTGGTGGGAGCGAACCGAGGTCAACAACCGCATGGCTGAGATCATGACAAAGTCATTCGCGCAAGTGATGACGATCTCCCAAGAACGCAAAATCAGCCTGCGCCTAGTGGCTTATGTCAAGGCCATGATGCGCGTGGCCAAGGCCATCAAAGTGCGCGGGGTTTTCCCTTGAGTTAGAATATGCGGGTGATCTCATCCGCATCGAAACGCGACAACCGAGCGCGCTGGCCGTTAGCGCGCTCGATCGTTATCCCCTCATCGGGTGGCAGTAATGAGCCGATCACTGCGCTGAGATAACCATGCGCCTTCAGGTGGGCAACGAGCAAATCGGCACGATCGGCTTCTACCGCCACGATCAGGCTGCCAGAGGCGATCGTGCCCAACGGATCCAACCCCAGTGCCTGGCACACCGCGAGGCCCTCGGGGTAGATCGGTATGGCTGCCTCATGTACAACAAGCCCGGCGCGTGCGGCGTGCGCCAACTCATGCAGTCCGGTCGCCAGGCCGCCCTCGGTTGGGTCGTGCATGGCATGCGTGCCAGCGAAATCCGCCGCAATGCGCGCCGGCGCCACTACTGAGATGCCGGGGTCGTACAGGTAACCCTGAGCACGTAAGAGGGTTGCTTTATCGAAGCCGCACTCGGTCAGGAGGTCTGCCTTTTCGCGTGCAATGATTGCGGTACCCTCGATCGGCACACCCTTGATCAGCACTATCGTGTCGCCCACCCGCGCGTTAGTGGTGGTAAGGAGGCGTTCGCGCGCCACCTCACCGAGCATCGTTCCCGCGATAATGGGGCGCTCGAGGCCCCATGTCACTTCGGTGTGCCCGCCCACCAGCTGGATCCCCAGTTCGGCGCATGCCTCCTGCAGCTGAGCATAGATGCCCTCGACCAGCTCGGGCGTGGTGCCCTCTTCGGGCAGCAGGAGCGTGGCGAGCATCCAGCGCGGCACAGCGCCGGCGGTAGCGATGTCGTTGGCATTGACGTTGACAGCGTACCAGCCGATATCAGCCGTGGCAAAGGTGATCGGGTCGCTCTTGACTACCAGGTAATGCTCGCCCATGTCAATCACGGCGACATCTTCGCCCACTCCCGGTCCGGCCACCACCCGCGGGTCGGTGATGGCGTAGCGTCCCAGGAGCGCCTGCATGTATTTGAGCGGCAATTTGCCGGTGGAGAAGCGTCTTGTCATGGCTGTTTACTCATTAATTCATTATGTACTGCTCGGTCAAGCCAACCCATCGCGGGGTTGGTTGGCAGAATGCTACTATTATACCACGTTCGCTCCGATCCTCTGAAGCGCGAGAAAGAGCCCTTTACAAATACAACGCAGCGCATATATTAGTATTACATAGTGCAAGGAACGATACCGTGCGATAGAGCCCCAATCTACCGCAGTTTATCAGGAGCTTCCATGAGTCATTCGGTACCTAAAACGAAAGTTATACCCAGTTATCTATGGTTGGGTACGGCTGTTGTGGTGTTATTTACCCTTGCTATCTACTGGTATTCATTCAGTTTGCCACTTTACTGGGACGATACTTGGCATTATCACCGCATCGCAGGTCCCTGGCGTACGATTGTGCTCAACTGGAGGCCGTTATCGTTCGGTGCTCACAAGCTCAATATGTTAATCGCAGGCGGCTACTATCCGCTAGCTCAACATATCATGAATACTGGCTGGCATGTGCTCAACTGCCTATTGTGTTTTGGCGTGGTATACCAGTTAACTCAAGTGCGGCGCGTATTGACTGCTACCTTTGCCGCACTACTGTTCGCTGCTTATCCGTTAAGTGCTGAACCGGTACTATGGTCTAACTGCTTTAACCACCTTCTGGCTGCCAGTTTGCAGTTTGGAGCTATCCTAACATTCCTGCTTAGTATCAAAGAAACAAAATGGAGCCTGCATTGGCGTATTCTCTCTATCCTGCTAGTGGCTCTAGCCCCTTTTGCTAATGAAGAAACGATCGTCGCCGGCGGGATGCTGGCAGTCATTCTACTCTACCGAAAGCAACTACGCTCCCACTGGAAGATCCTTTTACCGTATGCGATGGTCACAATCCTTGCTTTTATAGCCTACCGATTAGCGTTGCCGCGTGATTCGCGTTTTGCTTCAACAGTCTACACTTTAAATGAGATTCGACTCAAACTAATGTACCTGGTCCAATGTTTTATACACCCTATTTCTCAGGCGATAGGTGCTCTACTGAAAAATTCAGCGCCGTTGACACAGCAATGGGTAGCCTCTCTATTCAACATCAGTGGCGTAGCCATGTATGCCTATTACTGTTCACGTATCGGTAGACTACGTATGTTTCTACTGGGTTTGGCATTCTATATATTGGGCGCGCTAGCTTCATTCATTTTCATGCCATCGGCATATGTACTAGGTTCCCCGCGGTTGCTCTACCAATCGGCTTTAGGTGTAGCAGTGGCCTGGAGTTTACCCATAACCGCCCAAGGATCAACCTCCAGACAACGCGCAACCTGCCTGGCTGTTATGTCATTCATAGTCGTCGCGATGGCCTGGAGCAGCACGCGGTATCTGCTTTATATGAAGCGCGTCGCGCTGGATGTTAAAACAAGCGTCATCGGTATTAACGAGTCCATGCGCGATGCCGAAAACCCAATTCTCGTTATCAACTTTCCTTCTGCTTTCGCAGACCGACCGTATATTCTACCACTAGGCGACTATGCGCCGATCATGCTTCCCTCGCTCGACACCGAAGACCTTTCTGACATAACTCGGTTAAATGGGCTACCAGGAAAAGAAATAACCAACCTGACAGTATCAGAGTTGAAGCCTCATCAACCCTGGAAATACGAAGTTGGGTATTCACGTCATACCCTCGAACTTTCTGAGCTAAATTCAGCACTGCGCGAGTACAAGTCCGTGTTCGTGGGTGTTTTGGCGGATGTCCCCCGTGTGCGCCCTGTGGGCGGATTGATCGCCGAAAACCAGGCGCCCGGTGCATCCCTGGCGCGCTACAACGAGCAGTTGGCACTGCTCGAGGCTGCCGCTGACAATACCGGCTCTGATGTCGAGGTTGATCTCACCTGGCAGTGCCTCGCGCCCTTGAGTGAGGAATACCAGATCTTTATTCACCTGATTGATAGGGACAATATCATGGTTTATGGCCAGGATGTCCAGCCCCTGACCGGCATGTCCAGTCTCGCCTCTTGGAAAACCGGCGACGTGTGGCGCGACGTGCGCCACCTCACGCCTCCTGCGGAGCTGCCGGCGGGCACCTATCAGGTGGTGATCGGCTTGTATACTATATCGGACACACAGCGCCTGAATGCAACTGACGCCGATGGTGCTCCTCTGCCAAACAACGCTTTTCGCATCGGCGAGGTAACCCTGCCCTGATTCAGGCGTCTGCACCAAATGTGCCGTGATGAAATCGACCAGGGCTTGCTCCTGGAGATACGCGCAGGATGCGGCCGATCGCTTCCATCTCGCGCTGCCGACTGGGGCGGTATACGTTAATGACGCCTCATGAACCTTGGTGATCGCCGAGTGCTTCGGCGATGCGCGCGGCGTTGTGCTGCATCATCTCGATATAGCTGCGCGGTCCGTCGCCGCTGGTGACTAGGGTATGGGTATACAGGTCAGCTACCACTGCGATGCCCGCCTCACGCGCCACACTCTCGGCCAGGTCGGTGTTAGCACCTTGTTCGATAAAGATGGCGCGCACACCGGTGACACGGATTTCCTGCACCAGATCAGCCAGCTGGCGCGCAGAAGGGGCCGCCTCGGTCGATACGGATGGGATAACCGAGCCGATCACGCGAAAGCCATAGCGCTCGGCAAAATAGCCCAGGCTCTCGTGGTTGGTCACCAACAGGCGGTGCTCCGGGGGAATTATTGACAGGGTTTGTTCGATCTCTGCGTCCAGCGCACGCAGCTCGCCGATATAGGCCTCTGCGTTGGCAGCGTAGATCGCCTGGCCAGGGGAATCCTGGGCGCTGAGCGAATCACGGATATTCTCGACATAGCGGATTACATTCAGCGGGTTGAGCCACAAGTGCGGATCGACACCGCCGTGATCATGCCCATCGCCGCCGTGTGTCTGCAGCCCTGCGGAGGCTTGAATCACCGTGCCGGGTATGCTCTCGCTAGCCAGCACCCGCACGAGCCACTCCTCATAACCAGCGCCGTTGATCACGATCAGGTCGGCATCGGCCAGACGCGCCATATCCTTGGGTGAGGGCACAAAGGTGTGCGAATCGGCATCTGGCGGCATGAGGGTCTCGACAGTTAACCGGTCGCCCGCCACCTGTTTGACAATATCAGCCAGGAATGCTTCAGAGACGAGCACCTTTGGCAGACGCCCAGGCGCCGGCGGTAGCTCTGGCCCCGCACACCCGCTCATCGTCACCACGATGGCCATGATACAAACAACCAACGCCAAACGCATAGCCCACGCCTCCTGCAGCGCATTCATCCCTAAAGGATAGGTGCACAGGAATCCTGCGTCAAGAAAGCGGTGCTGGATGTCTTAGCCAAAGCGTCCGCTGATGTAATCCTCGGTACGCTTGTCTTTGGGGTTGGTAAAGATCTGCTTGGTCATGCCATATTCCACCAGGCGGCCGGCACGGTTCTCATCCATCATGAAAAAGGCAGTATAGTCGGAGGCGCGCGCGGCCTGCTGCATATTGTGCGTTACGATCAGGATAGTGTACTGGCTCTTGAGCTGCTGCATAAGCTCTTCGATGCGCAGCGTGGCGATCGGGTCGAGCGCCGAGGCGGGCTCGTCCATCAGGATCACCTCTGGCTGCACCGCCAGCGCCCGGGCAATGCACAGGCGCTGCTGCTGCCCGCCGGAGAGTGCCAGCGCCGACTTGCCCAGCGAATCCTTGACCTCATCCCACAAAGCGGCCTGACGCAGGGATTTTTCGACCAGGCCATCCATACTACCGCGATACCCATTGATGCGCGCACCCCAGGCAATGTTTTCATAGATGCTTTTGGGGAACGGGTTGGGCTTTTGAAAGACCATCCCGATCCGCCGGCGTACCTCGACCGGGTCAACCGTCGGGTCATATATGTCATGCCCCTCAAACATCACCTTTCCCTCGATGCGGCTGCCCGGGATCAGGTCGTTCATGCGGTTGATCGAGCGCAGCAGGGTGGATTTACCGCATCCTGACGGCCCGATAAAGGCGGTGATGCGCTGTGGCTGCACGTTGAGTGTCACTTTATCGAGCGCGCGAAAGGCGCCATAATAAACACTCAGCTCGGACACCTCGATGGCATACTGCTGCGCCGAAACGCGTTGCGGCAGTGTCATAGTAAGAGGTGCCGTAGCGACTGTATAGTTCATCGACATCTAGAAACTCCTGTTAGTGCGGTTACGCAGCAGAATGGCGCTGGCGTTGAGCGAAAGCAGCAATACCAGCAGCACTATGATCGCCGCTGCGGCAATATTGCGGAATTGTCCCTGCGGACGCGCCGTCCACTGATAGATCTGGATAGGCAAAGCGGTGAATTTGGAAAAGGGGCCGTTGGGGTCGACCGCAATAAAGGTCGAGGCGCCGATCACCACCAGCGGAGCCGTCTCTCCAATAGCGCGCGACATGGCCAGAATGGTTCCGGTGAGCACGCCCGGTAAGGCACTCGGCAGAACGTGGAACCAGGTGGTCTGCCAGCGCGTAGCCCCCAGGGCATAACTGGCCTCACGCAGCGACCTGGGCACCGCCCGGATAGCCTCCTGGGCGTTGATGATGATAAGTGGCAGAACCAGCAAGGCCAACGTCATGGCAGCTGAAAGGATAGTACGGCCGTTGGAGGTGGTGGGATCACTGATCCCCAGCAGCGTACCGCTGGTGAGCGGGGCTAGCCCGCGCACAAAGATCGCCAAGCCCAGGATACCATAGATAATCGAAGGCACCCCTGCCAGATTGTTGATGTTGGTGCTGATCACACGGTTGATGAACGAATCGTTGGCATATTCCTCAAGGTAGATCGCGGCGCCGACACCAAGTGGAAAGGCGAACAGGATCGTGATAGCGATCATCCACAGAGAGCCTAGCAGCGCCGTACGCACACCGGCAGTGGCGGGTGTGGGCGATTGCGGCGAGCGGATGAAATCCAGCGATAACCACGATCGAAACTCGAGCTTGGCCTGCGGAAAATCACGCGCTGCCTCAGCCTGGATAGCCCTTCGGCGCAGGATCGAGTCGCTCAGCGACCACGAGCTCAGGATAGTCGGCTGCACCACGCGCTCATACACCAGGTCGAGCACGTCCTCGCGCGACCGCTCGTCAAAAGGCTGCTCGTGCTCCATGCGTGCCAACACACCTTTGGATATATTGGCCTTTAAAATGGTGAACAGCTGTTCGTGTGTGAGTTCATCTAGCGCCACACCATCGATGGCGAGCTCGCTGGGTTCTACTTTGTTCTGGATCGCTACCAACCCGAACGAGTCGTTGACAATGGTATACAGGAGCATTGCTAAAGCGATGATGCCCACGATGGTAGAAGCCTGAAAAATAACCAGCCAGATCCTGCCGCGGCGGTGGCGTCTCTGCAGCTGACGGTAACGCTGATCTCCGTCCGGCAGAGTGCCGGTTTGAATGCCTGTTTCAGCCGTCATTCGTACACCTCGCGAAAACGCTTGACAATGCGGCGGCTTAGCAGGTTGAGGCTGAGAGTCAGCAGAAAGAGCATCAGGCCGATCGCAAAGATCGAGTTATAGTCCAATGAATCATAGCTCAGGTCGCCGCCACTGATGCGCACAATATGGCCTGTCATCGTTTCAGCAGCCTTGAAGGGGTTGAACGTAAAGGCAGGACCCGCACCAGCCGCCAGCGCCACGATCATGGTCTCGCCGATGGCACGCGACACTCCAATTATGACCGCGGCTGCCAGGCCAGAAATAGCGGCCGGCACCACTACCGAAACAGCCGTCTCGAGCTTGGTCGCTCCCATCGCATAGGAGGCCTCGCGCAGGCTATTGGGCACCGCCGCGAGGGCATCCTCTGCCATGGAAGATACCAGCGGCAGGATCAGGATACCCATCACCAAGCCGGCTGAGGCGGTGTTGTAGACCTCGACCATATTTTGGCCAAAAATAGAGCGCAATAACGGTGTCATAAAGGTCAGGGCAAAGTAGCCATATACCACCGTGGGGATGCCTGCCAGCACTTCGAGAATCGGCTTAAGTGTGCTGCGCTGCTTTGGGGTGGCATATTCGCTCAGGAAGATGGCAACCCCCAGGCCGAGGGGGATAGCCACCAGCATGGCGATGACGGTGGTCATGAGGGTGGCATTGACCAGCGGCCAGATACCAAACTCGCCGATGGCTGGCTGCCACTTGAACGTGCCCAGGAATTTAGCCAGCGTCACTTCCTCACTAGCGAAAAAGAGCAGCGATTCTCGCCCAAGTACCACGACAATGCCCAAGGTGATCAATACCGAGATTGCACCGCACAGAAACAAGAGCGTCTGGATGACGCTCTCGCTGATGCGTACCTTTTTTTTGAGTTTTACAGCGGTGGTGGGCTTTGCATATTCAGCGCTGATTGCTGCCCGGTAACTGGGGATATACATAGCATTCACCTGTTTAGGCACAGGGCGCTTGACGCACCCTGTGCCTGGATATGATCTTAGTTGCCCATCGCGTCGAGCCAGGCCTGCTTGGAAGCAGCCAGGACCTCTTCGCTTGCTGCAAAGTAACCAACCTCGCCGATCACCGTGTTAACGTTCGTCAGGTAATAGTTGAGGAAGGCAGCCACCTGGGGCTTGGCCTTCATGATCTCGGCCGTGCTGTAGAGGAAGAGCGGACGCGCCAACGGATAGGTACCGCCGTCGACACTTTCCTTGTTGGGAGCCACGCCGTCGATCGCCAGAGCCTTCAGGGCACCCTGGTTCTCGGTATAGTAGGCATACCCAAAGTAGCCGATCGCATACGGGCTGCCCTCAACACCCTGCACCAGGACGTTGTCGTCCTCAGAAAGCTGCAGGTTTTGGGCATCCAGCAACAGTTGCTTTTCTTTGCCGAGCACCTCTTCGACAAAGTAGTCAAAGGTACCGCTATCGGTGCCGGGGCTAAAGCGCAGGATGTTCTCGTTGGGCCAGTCGGGGTTCACATCCGACCACTTAACAGCGGTCGAGGAAAAGATCTGGGCGAGTTCTTCCATTGTGACATCCGTCAGGAAGGTGTTCTGGCTGCTGACCACAACGGCCAACGCATCGGTGCCCACGCGGAACTCGATCGGTTCGCGGTCGATCGCCCTGCAGGCCTCGGCTTCCTTATCCTTAATCGGGCGGCTGGCATTGGCAATGTCGGTCTCGCCGGCGGTGCAAAAGCGCTCAAAACCTGCGCCCGAGCCGATCGAATCGATGGTGATGTTGCCAGAGTAACCTTCATCGCGGAACATGGCGGCAACCGCCTCAGAAAGCGGAAAGACAGTCGAACTGCCAGCCGAGATGATGTCGCCTTTGACCTCCAAGACGTTCACTTCGGGCAGAGCGCCCTCCGCGGTAGCCTGGGGGGCTTCGGTAGCCTGGGGGGCTTCAGTAGCCTGGGGTGCTTCAGTAGCCTGGGGTGCTGTGGTGGGCTCGGCGGTGGGCGCGACAGTCGGCGACACGGCTGGTGAACAGCCAACTGCCAGGGCGAGGACTACCAAGACGATCACTGATAAGACACTGAAACGACGCATTCGAATCCTCCTATTTATGACATACATACATCCAAAGAGGATTCTAACAAACGCGTGTTAAACCCGGATTAGGCCCGAGTTAAGGTTGTGTAATGTTCATGGGGTTGTGGCAACCGGCAGGATCACCGCAAAGCAGGTACCCACATTGGGTGTCGACTGCACCTCGACCGTCCCATGATGAGCGGCCACGATATGGCGCACAATCGAAAGCCCCAGGCCGGCACCGCCAGCGCGAGAGGGATCGGCGGTATAAAATCGCTCAAATATGCGCTCGATCATCTCCGGGTTGATACCGATGCCGGTATCACACACCTCGATGCGCACTGCCTCCTCGCCTTGCGCCAGAGCGCGCACCGTCACGCGTCCACCCGGCCGGGTGAACTTGATGCCATTGTGCACCAGATTGGTTATGGCGCGCTGCATACGGCCGGCATCGGCCATAATAGCAGGCAGACCTGGCTCGATCTCGGTGGTCAGCGCGATCTCGGCACGCTCAGCTGTGCGCGTAAGCTGGTTAATAACGGGCGTCAGGATATTTTCTACGCTCACGCACATCAGATTTAGCGGTACACGCCCCGATTCGATGCGTGCCAGTTCGAGCAGCTCCTCGACCATCTGGGTCAGGCTGTCGACTTGCATGTCGATCTGGTCGACAAAGCGGTGCGCAGCCACCGGATCGTTCAGGGCACCCTCTTTGAGAGTTTCTGAGAGCATCTTGAGCGCCGCCAGCGGGGTGCGCAATTCGTGCGAGATGTTGCTGGTAAAGTCGCGTCGGATCGTCTCCAGTCGGTGCAGATCGGTCAGATCCTGCACGATAATGAGCGTTGAACGCGCCTCGCTGCCGGCCAGCGGGGTCGCCACGACCTGGCAAAAGCGCGAGGCGCGCTCCAGATCTAGCAGGTCGCGCGATTCGTGCTGGCCATCGCGCGACTGACGCCACAGCGCCACCACCTGCGGGGGCACCGCAGCCGCCAGCGCCATACCGGGGTTGATCGCATCATCGCGCCCAAGCAGCCGGCCGGCAGCCGGGTTCACTAGTCGCACTGTACCGCCATCGTCGACGATCAGGATGCCATCCACCAGGTTCTCCACCAACCCCGAGAGGCGGTCGCGTTCGTGCTCGTAAGAGGAGATGGTAGAGCGCAGGCTATCGCCCAGCAGGTTGAACGACTTGGTCAGTTCGCCGATCTCATCCTGCTCGTTGGAGAAAACCCGCACCCCCAACTCGCCGGCCGACATGCGTTTGACGGCATCTGTCAGATGGTAAATTGGCCTGAGGGCGCTCTGCGTCACCAGGTAGGCCAGCCCAAACACGAGTAGCAGGGCGATCAGCGCCGCCACCCCCAGCTGGGTGTGCATGCGGTTAATATCCGCCTGCACCTGGCTCATCGGCACCGCCAGACGTACGATCATATCGGGCAGCTCGGGAGAAACCACTGCCACATAGAGCATATCGTAGCTGATGGTGGCACTGCGCCGAATGGCATACCCCGTGCCGCGCGCCAATGCCTGCTGCACTTCCGGACGGTAGAGGTGGTTTTCCATACCAGTCGGGTCGTGCAGCGAGTCTGCCAGTACCACTCCCTGTCGGTCGACGAACGTCAGGCGCGCATCCAGGATCTCGCCCTGCCGGACGGCCAGCGCTCGGAGGGCGGCCGGGTCGCCCGCTGTGTTGGGCTGTTGGGCAACATACATCGCCACCAGATGCCCTTCGTTTTCCAATCGGCTGCGCAGGCTCTCCAGGTAGTTGCTTTTGAGCACACTGGCGAAATAGATTGCCAGAGCCAGAAGTGAGAGAGCGACCAGAATAGCAAACGGGAGCCCAATGCGCCAGTGAAACCGCTTCAACTGCATGAGTTTATCCTTCAAAGCGATAACCCGCATTGCGCACGGTCACGATGCGGGTGGGGTTAGCCGGATCTACCTCGATCTTGGTGCGCAGCCAGCGGATGTGCACATCCACCGTGCGCGTGCCGCCCGCGTATTCCCAGCCCCACACGCGTTCAAGAATCGCCTCACGCGTGAGGGCCTGGCCAGGATGCTGTACCAAAAAGGCCAGCAGCTCGTATTCCTTGGGCGAAAGCTCAAGCACCTGGCCGCGTAAAGTCACTTGGTGGCGCACCGGATCGACCGTCAAATCCCCGCTGGTAAGCGGCGTTTTTACGCTGTCGACCTGTGCCGAACTGGATAGCTTGACGCGCCGCAGCTGGGCTTTGACGCGTGCCATCAGCTCGCGCAGCGAAAAGGGCTTACTGATATAGTCATCAGCACCCAACTCGAGACCGACTACGCGATCGACCTCTTCGGTGCGTGCTGTCACCATGATGATCGGCATCTGCATCTCGCGCCGCAGGATGCGGCATACCTCAATGCCATCAATGCCTGGCAGCATTATATCCAGCAAAATCAGGTCAGGCTTGATCTCGCGCGCCAGGCGCAAGGCTTCCAGACCGGTCGCGGCGGTCGTCACGCGGTAACCCTGGCGTTCAAGATTGTATTGCAGGGTCTCGCGCAGGCTCATCTCGTCGTCAACGACCAGGATCTTTTCAAGCATAGGCATCTCCAGCGAGTTCTTGCAGTGCAACGACGGCACTAAGGTTGGCCGGGTCGATCGCGAGCGCTTCTTCAAGCACCGAACGCGCTTCGGCGTTCTTGCCGAGAGCTGCTTGTGCCAGCCCGATCAGCACCAGATGCCGCAGCCTAAAGCTGCGCTCGGGCGGCTCGTAAAAGGCCGGGTTATTGGTAGTGTGCGCGGGATAGCGCTGGGTGATGCCCACGTCCAGAGCCTGCTGAGAGGCTTTGAACAGCGCGCGCAGGGCGGTCTCGCCGGCACTCACCTCACCCAGCCTGATAGTCGCCAGGGCGCGGTAGAGCGTCACCTCGCTGGGACCCGCCGTCGGACGGTAATCCAGCACAGCCTGGAACGCCTTGCGCGCTTCCTCGTCGTGTTGCGCCGCTGCCTGCGCCAGACCGAGGCTAAAAGTCAGGCGAATGGCATTCGCCAGCTGAGCCTGCTCGCCCAGGTTGGCGGGATAATCGAGGCCTTGCGTAAAGTGGGCGATGGCAGCATCCGTCTTGCCGGCAACGAGTGCCTGGCGCCCCAGCAGCCAGTGCGCATTGGCATATTGCCCAGCCACGGCCCCCTCACCGCCCTCCCAGGGGTGGAAACTGCGGCTGGCAGCGAGTTCCAGCGCCTTTTCTGGTTCACCTGTCACATTATAGAGCGACATCACCAACAGAACCAGGTCTTCACGTTGCTCGA
Source organism: Chloroflexota bacterium (assembly GCA_012729455.1). Taxonomy (GTDB): domain Bacteria; phylum Chloroflexota; class Anaerolineae; order UBA1429; family UBA1429; genus JAAYDC01. Next base: position 84,217 of record JAAYDC010000027.1, read on the forward strand.
GTACCTTGCCTTGTTTTAAAAGGGCTTTGAGGCGTGTACGCGGTTCCACCGGCACACGCTGCTGGATAAAATCATACTCGAGTACCAGGCGCGGGTCATCCGGCTTGGCTTTGAGCGCGCGGCGATAGTGCGTCAGAGCTTGCGGAACGTCGCCATCCAGGTTAAAGGCTGCCAAACCCAGGTTGCGGTGCCAGATGGACTCGTCGGGATCGTGGCGGGCGGCCGCGCGCCAGGCCTCTACACCTTCGCGCCAGCGCTTTTTATCATAGTAGAGGTTGCCGAGATATCCAGCGGCGCGCCCATCACGCGGGTTGCTCATCCGCACGCGCTCGAGGATTTGCATCTCCTCAAGGCGCCACGGGAAGCAGTAGCGCCCATCAGCGGAGCGTGCCGCCTGAGCCAGAGCGTTGGCAGCCGCCTCGTCTCCGCGGCGAAGGGCCAAGTCGGCGCGGGCATAGGCGAGCATGGGATGCTGTTTACCGCCCTCAACCGCCAGGGCCAGCAACGCATCGGCATCCTCGACAAAGCCAGCGGCAGCATAGTCAAAGGCCACATCGAGCAGCACCTGCGGATCGTCGCCCAGCAGGGCGCGGTCGGCAGTGCCTGCAGTGGCCTGCGCCAGCTCCCAGTGGGCGGCATAATCGAGCGGGTCGCGCTTTAAGAGTTCTGCGGCAGCGGCTCGCGCCTCGTCCGTACGGCCGAGCTGGCGCAGAATCGCGCAGCGCAGCGTGATTGCCTGGTTGTGCTGCGTATTGCCGGTCAACGCACGTTCGAGATGCTCGAGTGCCTCCTGGTAGGCTTGGCGCTGGCAATCGAGCTGCGCCAGACGGTAGTAAGCGCCAGATTGCCAGGCCTGGTTCCAGGTAGCCTTGTAGTAGGTGCGGTAGGCCTCATCCGTCTGGCCCTGCAACTGCAGCACCAGCGCGAGGAAATAGAGCGCTTCGCCATCGTAGGGGTTATAGTTGCGCAGCATCTGCCGGGCGATCGCCGCGCGCAGATAGCCCTCGGCTTTGACCAGCTCTCCGCGCTGAAGGGCGAGCTTGCCCATTCCAAGGTTACAACGCGCGTCACCGGGGTCGCGCCGCAGGGCTTCTTCCCAATATAACTCGGGGTCGATCAGCGTCGAATGGTACTGCAGGTGATGCAGGCCGATCAGGTAAAGCTCATCGACCGTCTCGACCTCGTCGGGCCAGGGCGCCGCCTTGTACGGCTCGGGCAACTCAGCCTCAGAGGGCGCGTCCAGCTGGTAGCGCAACACCTCAGCCCCCTGCGCATCGGAGAGCACCAGCAGCACTTGCTCGGCTCTAAGCTTAGAAGGCACCTCCAGCTCGCGTGTCCAGGATACGCCGGGCGCCAGATCAGCGCGCTCATCCAGCACGACCTTGTCGGCCACTATTAGGCGCAGGTGTGCCCCCGCCAGACGTTCTGTGGCGTAAGCCGCCAGCTGCAGCTTGCCATCGACCAATTCCAGGTTGAGGGCTGTGCGCTGGTTGGCGTTCTTGAGGCCGCCGATGGCCTGTACCGGATACCAGAATTGCGAGAATGTGCGCGTCTCATAGGGCATGATCCACGAAAAGTCGGGCTGGTTATCGGAATACACGCCCGCCATGAGTTCGAGGTACTCGCCCTCGGTATCATAATCGTACAGATTGCGCTGCCAGGTATGGCCATAGGGGCCGTTCGCCCAAGTAAAGTATTTTTTGCCGCCCGAGATGCCGGCGTTAGCCACATGCACAATCCCCACGCCGCGCACGTGGTCATAGCCGCCGAAAAAGTGGTAGCGGCTGGGAGCCGAGAAAAAACTGGTGGCGCCGGGCGAGTTAGCCCAGTAGCTGATGTCGGTGCCATCGCCATAGTCGTTGCCAGACGGGAACTCGCCCGTGCCGATCGGGAAGCTGATCACTGGCGCCTTGCCATGGTAGACGGCGTAGCGCACATCGGGCGGAAAGATCACCTGGTATTGCTCGTTAATCGGCACACCCGCATTAGCCCACCACAAAAACGACTGCGGCGTCATGGCGCGGTTATACAGGCGCACCTTGGTCTCGATCAGTGCCTTGCCGGGGTACAGCGTCACGCCCACCATGCCCTTGGTACGGTTGAGAGGCTCGTGTTCGCCCATCCACACTGTCAGGCTGCCATCGTCATGTTCCTGGAGGGCATAGTTGGTGGGATCATAGGTGCTGGGGCGATGGTGCTGCGGCCAGTTGAACTCGATGCCGCCCGAGATCCACGGCCCAAAGGTACCGATCAGGGCCGGCTTGATCACCTGGTGACGGTATAGAAAATCATAGCCATTGGTTTTGTCGGTAGCGGTATAGATGCGTCCGCCGAGGGCCGGGATCATACTTACCTCGATAAACTCGTTTTCGAGTGTGATCAGGCGCCATACTTGGTCGGTACGCTGTGACGAGATCTGATCCTGAACCGGGTGGGGATAAACATTCCCCTTGCTGCCCTGCACCCCGCGCCATTCATAAAACATCGGGTTAGGATCAGCCGGCAACACTGCATAGGTTGGGATCGTCTCATCGTGCACACGACATGTTACGGATTTACTCATACCAGCCACCTCACATATTCTAGTTCGTCAGCGGGACGCACAGATCGAGCAGGTCATCGACCTGGGCGGTTGCCAGGCAGGTGACCGTATCGGCGGCGCCATAATAGATCCTGACTTCGCCGTTATGCTCAAGGATCGCCCCGCACGGAAAGACAGCATTATTGCGGAACCCGCCCGATACCTCGTATTCTGCTTCAGGCACCAGAACCGGCTCGCGCGACATACCAATCACCTTCCAGGGCTCATCAAGGTCGAGCAGCATTACGCCCATGGTATAGCGCTTGCGCCAAGCCGCCTCCCAGCCGTTCTTGCCGCGAGAGGGATCGGTATCGACGGCATGAAACGTTGTCAGCCAGCCGCGATCGGTTCGCAGAGGCGGAGCGGCCGGGCCGATCTTGGTATTCGCATAAGGCACCTGCTCAACAGCCAGCACCAGACGCTCATCGCCCCAGTAGCGCAGATCGGGCGAATCGGAATACCAGATGTCAAAGCGCTCACCGCCGCGCGAATAGACCGGGAAGGGACGCTCCAGTCGGTGATACTTGCCACCGATGCGCTCGGGAAAGAGCACGATGTTGCGGTTATCGGGCACTGTCAGGGTCAGGATCTCATAGTGATAAAAATCTCCGGTGGAGGCGATGCCGGCGCGCACACCATGGCGCGTATCCAGCGCAAAGCACAGGTAGACGACGCCCTCAAGCACCACCAGGCGCGGGTCATAGACGCGCAGGATCTCTTCGTCGCGCATTGCCAGGCAGGGACGAGGCTCGACCTGCCAATGAATGCCGTCATCCGAAAAGGCCAGTCCGAGGTTGGTGCCGTCGATGCGCTGCTCCTCGAGCGAGCCATAATCGTTGCGAAAGACCATCACATAGCGTCCCTGGTATTTGCAGACCCCCGCGTTAAAGATCAGGCCGGCGTTATAGGGCACATCCGAGGCTTGCAGCACCGGGTTACCGGCATAGCGGTGGATGATCGGGCTGGAGTGCAGTTCATCAATCAACGGCAGTGGGTCCATGGTCTTGCTCCTTGGCCTATGGCCGTGTGAGGCGTTCGAGCATCCACTGACGAAAGCCGGGCGCGTCGACGGCAGTAGCCACCAGCATATTGGGCAGCTGGCCATCCACCGCCAAGGTGCGCAGCAAGCCGTCTTGAATCTCGACACGGATATGCATGGGCGTAAACGTCAGGAAGCGCGGCTCAAAGACAGCCGCCAGAGCCAGAGGATCGTGCAGATAAGCACGCTCAGTCTCATATTCCCAACTGCCCGGTTCGCCAGCCTTTGTGTGCAGATAGTCGAGCCAGTGGTCAATCTGTATAGACAATGCTGATGTCAGCGGTGTGCCGGCAGCACGCAGAGCAGCGCGGTCGTCATCATCGAACCAGACCTGCAGAGTGGTCTCGACTGGCACCAGGGTGATCTGCTGCCAGGGCGCCTGTAACACTATACGGGCAGCCTCCGAGTCAATTATCAGATTGAAATCCGTACTCCACGGCATGAGCCTTCCCAACAGCTGCGCCTGGGTAATGTGCCCACCTGTGATGCAGATATGCTCGACACGTTCGGCGATGCGCGGCTCGACAATGAGAGCAGCCGCTATATTGGTGAGGGCGCCAATGGTAACCAGAGTGAGAGGTTGATCGGCGGACATGATGGTCCTCACCAGGGCATCGACGGCGTGTTCGCTGCCGGTAAAGGGCGGATCATCCGGCTCGAGCAGATCCTTTCCCTCGTGGCCAGCCAGACCGGGTACAAAACGCTGCATTAACGGCAAGTTACAGCCGGCTGCCACCTGCAAATCCGTGCATCCGCAGATGCGCGCTACCTTGTGCGCAATGCACGCGCGCAAGATGGTATCCGTGAACACTGTGGTTACCAGGCACAGGTTTATCTCGGTTGACTTCAGGCCCACCGCCAATGCCAGGGCATCGTCGACATCCCCGCCGATATCGGTATCCAGGATGATTTGGCGTGTCATCACCCCTCCCCGTTTTATTATAGACCTTGCGAAACTCGAGACCGGTTGACCATATCCTGCAGTTTCACGGCCGCGCGATAGGCCTCATCCAACAGCTGGTCTTCGTCGCTGATGCCAGTATTGTGCATTCCGATCTCCAAGCTGACGCCCTTACGGTAACTCGAGCGGGCTAGCACCTCGGTCAGGCGCTGCCAGTCGATGGTGCCGGTAAAGGGCAGCTTGTGCTGGTCGGACTGGCCATCGTTATCGTGCAGATGCACCGCCAACAGACGGTCGCGCACGGCATCCAGCTTTGTGATGCCATCCACTCCGATATTGCCATGCCCACAGTCATAGCACAGCCCCAGGAATTCGGGCGGATACATATCCCACAACGGCGCGATCGAATCCATGTGGTCATGACCGCCGTTTTCCATGGCGATGCGCACGCCCAGGCGCTCGGCAACCGGCTGCAGGGCGTCCAGGCTGCGGCGCACGCGATCCCAAAAGGTCTGGGCTGCCGCAGGCTCGCTGGGTGCGATGGGGATGTGCATGATGAGCACGTCCGAGCCCAATTCGGCGGTAAACTGCAGGCGGTTGATCACCAGCTCCAGTCCGGCCAGCCGCTGGTATTCGATCTCTCCCAGATAGCGCTTTTCGACGCCATCCGAGCCATGCACGTCATTGAGCTTCAGACCATAAGTCTTGAACCAGCCAGCGATGGCGTCTATCTCTGGCCGAGTATAGAGAAAATCCGTATTCCATTGATGGCACCAATGCACATGGCTAAAGCCGTGCTCGGCAATGCGCTGCAGATACGGCTGTGCTGAACCAAGACCGGTTACGTAATCGGACGTCACTGAAAGCATTGTTATACCTCGCATATATGTAATAGTGTGTCTGCCTATTGCAGCAACTCGACATCCCCGCCGATATCGGCATCCGGGATGATTTCGCGTGTAATCGCCACCACCTGCTCTTTCAGGCGTTTTGTGCAGCCCGGGCACGGTCGATCATGCCCTGCAGTTTCACGGCCGCGCGATAGGCCTCATCCAACAGCTGGTCTTCGTCGCTGATGCCAGTATTGCGCATACCGACTTCCAGGATAACACCTTTACGGTAGCTCGAGCGGGCCAGCACCTCGGTCAGGCGCTGCCAGTCAAGAGTTCCGGTAAAGGGCAGCTTGTGCTCGTCGGATTGGCCATCGTTATCGTGCAGATGCATCGCCAACAAGCGGTCACGAAGGACATCAAGATGTATGATGCCATCTACCCCGATATTGCTATGTCCAGCATCATAGCACAGCCCCAGGAATTCGGGCGGATACATGTCCCACAACGGCGCGATTGAAGCCATATGGTCGTGACCGCCGTTTTCCACGGCGATGCGTATGCCCAGGCGCTCGGCAACCGGCTGCAGGGCATCCAGGCTGCGGCGCAAGCGGTCCCAAAAAGTCTGGGCTGCCGCAGGCTCGCTGGGTGCTGAGGGGATGTGCATGACGAGCACATCAGCGCCCAATTCGGCGGTAAACTGCATGCGGTTGATCACCAACTCCAGCCCTGCCAGCCGCTGGTATTCGACCTCTTCCAGATAGCGCTTTTCGACTCCGTCCGAGCCATGCACGCCATTGAGCTTCAAGTTATAGGTCTTTAACCAGCCGGCAATAGCATCGATTTCAGGCCGGGTATAGAGAAAATCCGTATTCCATTGATGACACCAATGCACATGGCTAAAGCCGTGCTCGGCAATGCGCTGCAGATACGGCTGTGCTGAACTAACATCGGTCGCGTAATTGGAATTCATTGTAAGCATTGCTGTGCCTCGCATGGGTATAGTTTTTTGTCTGCGTATTGTAGCAACCCCCTGCTCCAGTAGCAAGCGCTTGCCCAGGCACACGCGTGGGTGCATAATAGCGAGCACAGTTTAACATCATGAGGGGATACGTATGGACCAGGAAGCCTTCAAGCGCGCAGCGGGTTACCGTGCGGCCGAGTTTATCCAGAGCGGAATGGTGGTGGGGCTGGGATCGGGCAGCACGGCGCGTTACGCTACCGAACGGATCGCCCAGAAGCTGGCCTCCGGCGAGCTGCGCGAGATCATTGCCGTGCCCACCAGCGAGGCGACGGCCGAACTTGCCAGGCAGGGCAGGATCCCCCTCACGACCCTCGACGAGCAGCCGATTATCGACGTGACGATCGACGGCGCCGATGAGGTAGATCCGCAGCTCGATCTGATCAAGGGCTTGGGCGGCGCCCAGCTGCGCGAAAAGATCGTGGCTTTTGCCAGCCAGCGCGAGATCATCGTGGTGGACGAAAGCAAACTCGTCGAGCGGTTGGGCAGCAAAGCGCCCCTGCCCGTCGAGGTGTTTGCGTTTGGCTTGCGCAATACCTGGCGCGCCCTGGAAGCTACCGGCGCCCAGGTGACCCAACGTATGCGCGCGGGCGAGCCCTTTATCACCGATGAGGGCAACCTGATCCTCGACTGCCATTATGCCCCATACATCAGCAACGCGGCTGCCCTGGCTGTAACGCTCAAGGCGATCCCTGGCGTGGTCGAGCACGGCCTATTTCTGGGGATGGCTGAGACCATCGTGGTAGCAGCCGCCAGCGGGGTGCGCCTGATCTCGCGTTAAGAGCTAGCGCTGCCAGTGGCGGCGCAGGTAATCCATATAGAACAGGGCGTTATCGACCGGGATATTGGCCGGCAGGTGGTTGCCCACCGCCCAGATAAAGCCCTTGCAGCGTTTTGCGAGCGGCAAAGTAGCATCGATCTCGGCCTGAATCTGCTGATGCGTGCCAAAGGTGAGCGTGCGTGCATCGACCATTGATGCCAATAGGGCGTGGGTCTGGCCATAACGCTCGACCATGGGCTCAAGCGGCATCATTGGCTCAAAACACAACGCGTCAGCTCCTGCTGCCACAATATCATCGGCGAACTCGGTATAGTCGCCATCCGAGGTAAAGACCACCTTTTTACCGGCATCGTGCAACACCTTCCAGAGCGCCTGGTAACGCGGAAAGATCTCGGTGCGGTAGTAATCGGGACGCATAAAGGCGCCCTGGGTCCACACCATGTCATCATGGGTCATAAACCACTCGCATGAGGTCTGCGCCCAGGCTTGCACATGGTGCATGGTCTGGCGATAAATGCTGTCGATCACCCTGGTAAAGGGTTCGGGATAGGCAGCCGCCTCCAGCAGCCAATCCCAGCCCAGGGCCGCGATGCCGCCCGAGATGAGCGTGCGGTAGTATCCGCCGGTAAAGACCTGCTCGGGAAAGACCCTGCGGGCGTACTGGTAGTTGCCCTCGTAGTAAGCCACCAGCTTGGCCATATCGGTAAAGCCGTATTCGGCTACGGCGTCAAAGGCCAGCACCTCGTCGAGGTTGCGGAAAGGCGACACCTTGGGCTCGCGATAGTCGACACCGCCCTCCATGAACTCTGCATGCCCCATATCGGTGGTGCGCCCGCGCGTCTCCCAGGGCTCGCAGCCGTCATCCGTCGACCAGATAAAGTCATACTCCCAACGCTCCATAAAGAGCTGTTCGCGCTCCAGCGCGGGTTTGTCGATGCCCGTCACCGCGCGTTTGAGCGGGTCGTGGTCACAGTATTCGGTGTGCGCCAGGCGCGGAGTCGGCCGCAGGTTGAGGGCATCGATACCGATTTGATAGGACATGCTGGCTCCTTTTTAACTTGACAGAGGATAGGTACCGTGAGCCTCGAGGTAGTCTTCCACCCATTCGACGCGTTCGATCAGCGAGTCGGGCATCACATTATCGGCCACGCCCATGATAAAGGCATCGCCTGGGGCGACGGTCGCCAGCAGATCGACCACATAAGCGCGAAAGTCGGCTTCGGGGATGTGCGGCGAAAAGAGCACCGAGGGCAGTCCGCCAAAGAGGATCATGCGGTTGCCCCATACTTCGCGGGCGCGCTGCATGGTGAGCGGCACCATCGGCGCGGTAATAAAGCATTCGAGCATGTCAAAGCCCGACTCCTCGAGCTCGGACATGATCAGCGAGGTGTCGTTATCGGCGTGCATGGTGACGGATTTGCCGACGGCGTGCATTAACGGCACGAACTCGCGGTAATAAGGCAGGATATACTCGCGATAAAGCGGCGGCGGCGTGAACTGCGAGGATAAATGAATGCCATGCAGGATCAGTTTGGCCGGCGAAGCAGCGATGACCGGCCACAGCCGGTAGCGCTCTACTTCGTGCATCACCGCCAGGAGATGTTCGAACTCTTCCTGATAATCCAGCAAGTGGTAAAAGGCGTCATCATAGCCGATGGTATCCAGGATCAGGCTGTGAAAGGGCACATCGCCAGCCTCCACAATCGGCAAGCCGTCGTGGCCGATCTCGGCATCATACTGCCGGAACTCGTCATAGCGCGGCTGCCAGTGGGTGTGCTGGATCACATATTCCCACACCTTGTAATCCTCGGCGCGCTTGATGGGGTATTCCTCGACACGCCCGGGCAGCCCGTCGCGCGTCAGGTTGTCGGAGTATCCCTCGACCTGGCGCACGCTGCCCACCGGGGTATGCCAGTGGGTGATGCGCTTGCCGGCCTCGTTGGTGACTTCTTTGGTTACCGGCGGTTCGAGCGTCTTTTCAAAAATACGCCCAAAACGCCCCGTCGTGGCTACCCCGATGGCCGCCTCGACCTGACGCAGCGACATACCGGCGAACCTGGTTGGCAGGCTTTTGGCCAATACGTGCGCCTGATACCACAACTCCAGACGCGGCACAAACGGGATACGGTCAGGCGGCTGATGCGCAAGAATCGCCAGCTGACGTTCGCGGTGGTTCATCGCAACTCCATGATGGTTTGGCGGTTATTATAGTTACAGAATCCGTTCGCGTCATCTGCGTCATGGACATGGGTGTGTCCGGAATTGATTTTTGGTCAGAGAGGTGTATTTTATCCTGGTGCGTTTTGTGAAAGCACCACTAGTTTTTATGTAAAGGTTAAATGACACAACGCAAGCTCAAGCGCAAACTCGGTCTGCTCCAACTGATCATGCTGGGGACCGCCGGCACGATCGCGGCCGAGATCTTTGTCCTCACCGGGCATGCTGCCGGCATGGTGGGACCAGCCACGGTCGTAGCGTTAATTGTCGCGGGCATTTTCAGTTATAGCATTGCCCTCAACTATTGCGAGTTGGCCACCATGTACCCGGTGACGGGCGGCGGGGTCACCTATGTGCGCGAGGCCTGGGGCGATAACCTGCTCTCGTTCCTGGTTGGCTCGATGGACTGCATCTCGAGTACCTTTTACGCCGCCCTCTCGGCGGTGGGCTTTGCTTACTCGTTAAAGGTCTTTATCCCTGCTCTGCCGGTGGTGCCGGTAGCGCTGGTCACGATCGGCGTATTCATCGTGCTCAACATCCTGGATGTCTCCAACGTTGGCAATGTGCAGATTGTACTGGGCTCATTCCTACTGCTGTTTTTAGGAGTCTATATCGTCGCCGGGCTGGTCATGCCCAACGGCTTTCACTGGGATACCTTTGTCAAGGGCGGGATATTCATCTACCCGACCTGGACCGAAAATATCACCAAGATCCTCAGCACGGTAGCGCTGGTGTATTGCTCGTATATTGGATACGAGGTCATCGCTCACGACGCCGAAGAGGTCGAAAACCCCAGCCGCAATATACCGATCGCGATCCTGGTGAGCCTGACCGTCTGCGCGCTGATCTATGTGCTGATCGCCCTGGTGACCCTCGGCACGGTGCCATGGCAGCAGGTAGCCGGCTCGGAAACTGCTCTGACGGATGCAGTGGTCCACTTTTTGCCGACCATCGGCGTACCGATGATGGCGATCGCCGGCATCATCGCCACACTCACCTCGGTGAACGCTGCGCTGCTTTCCGGCACGCGCGAGGCTTTTACCCTCGGGCGCTCGGGGTTGTGGCCACGCTTTATGTCCAAGCTGAGCCGTTTTCGCACGCCCTATATCGCCTGCCTGGTGATTGGCGCCATCACCGCCATGGTAGCAGCCATCGGGCTGGTGGATCTGCTCTCGTTCGTCTCCAGCGGCGGCTTTCTCTTTGTGCTCTTTTTCGCCAACCTGGCGATGTGGCGGCTGCGCAAGCTTCGTCCGAACGCCGAGCGCCCCTTTCGCGCACCGCTCTTTCCCGTTACAGTGTGGGTAACGGCAATCGCCTGTCTGTTTGTGATTGCCTCGTCCGACTGGCGCGCGATCGTGTTCGGCAGCGCAGTATTGGTCCTCTTTACGATCTTTTATTACACGCGCGGGCCGATCGGCAAGTTTTTCGCGGCGCGTTCCAAGGCAACGACCAAGACGCGCGACCTGATCCTGATCGCCGCCAGCCACCCCAAGACGGTGCGTATCCTCGTGCAGCTGGCTTCGATCATAGCTACCGCCAGCGAAGACGCCTATGCGATGGTACTTTCGGTGCGCAAGGGTGTGCCTGGCAGCCTGCCAACCACCCCGCAGTTGCAGGCAAAAATATCTGGCACTAAAGAGCAGAATGTGCTCAAGCACGCCCTATCGCACGCTCTCTCGCAGAACCTGGCAGCTTATACCAAGGTGCGCACGGCGCCCAGCGTCGCTCAGGGCATCCTGGAAGAGATTAACCGGCGCAGCAACGTCATGATCGTGCTCACTGGCTGGCCGGGGGTGCTCAAACCTAATGAGATCTCAGAAAACCCCGTCAAAGTACTGTTGCAGCGGGCTCAGACCAACGTTGCGTCCCTACTCGATCGCGGCCTCGGCGACATACGCCGCATCCTCGTGCCGGTAGGCGGCGGACCCCATTCTCGCCTGGCGATCCGCCTGGCGTATGAAATCGCACTCACCGAGGATGCCCAGGTGACAGCCCTGCGTGTGCTCAAACACAGCCACAATGCCGAGGAGCTGGGCGAAGAGATCGAAGACCAGACCTTGTGGCTTGCCGATATCATCGAATCCGAACTGGGGGCATTACCCAAAAACTTTAGCCTGCAGGTGGTCGAGGCTGGTGAAGTATCCCAGGGCATCCTGGCAGAAGCCAAAGCACATCTTTATGACCTGCTGGTGATGGGTGCCTCGGAGGAGTGGGCCAGCTCGACGCGCCTGTTTGGTTCTGTGGACGACTGGATCGCCGACCAGGTGCCCTGCTCTGCATTGCTGTGCCGACGTTATGAGCCTAGCACGATCAGCTGGATCCGCCGCAGCATCAAGGATATCGAAGGCGGTTACCGCCAACCCCAGGGATCATCCGATACGGTTCCAGAGGCGGCCTCTCAGGAGTGAGCCGCCAACTCGACGGCCAGGATGCGCTGCTCCTCGGGGCTCACGATGCGGCCATCCAGCAAGGCGGCATGCACCTGGTCCAGGATCTCACTATAACGCGGCCCGGGCCGTAAACCCAGTTCGCGCAACAGGTTTCCGTCGATTGCCAGCTGCACGCCGGCGAGCTGACCCTCGTAGCGCTGCAGGTACACGCGCACCTGGTCTGAGCCAGTTTCCAACTCCAGCAGGGCACGCGCTTCGCGGTTAAAGGGCTTTAGCAGCTGATACAGCGCGCTGTTGGCCAGACCCGGCGCGCTCAACGCGGGCAGCTGGGCGCGTAAACGCGCCACCTGGCGCAACAGCCGGGCATCCTCCAGACCGATCTGCAGCCGGCTGCACAGCTCTGCGATCATTGCTTCGTCCATCCCACCCGTTAAGAGCGCCAAATATGCCGTCTCCGGCTTGAGCGCCGCTGCGTGGGCCATCAGCTCGCGCAGTTCGGCCATCCTGTCCGCTTTGGCTTCATCAAAGGCCAGTGCCGGATGCAGCTGTGCCAGAACACCGAGATCCTGCAAACGCTGCAGCCCCTTTTCAGGATACACCTCTTGCAGCAAGAGGTAGAGCTCATGACGCAGGCGTTCACCGCTGACATGCTCCAGCAGCCCAACCGCGTCATCTACCAACTCGGCGGTGCGCGCTTCGATCTGAAAACCCAGGCGCTGTTCAAAGCGCACCGCGCGCAGGATGCGGGTGGGATCCTCGATAAACGACAGGTTGTGCAGCACGCGGATGGTGCCGCTAGCCAGGTCGGCTTCGCCGCCGTAATAATCGAGCAACTCCCCAAAACGGTTCGCCGAGAGGCAGATCGCCATGGTATTGATGGTAAAGTCGCGGCGATACAGGTCCTGGCGGATCGAGCCCCACTCGACCTGCGGCAGCACCGAAGGCGACTCGTAAAACTCGCTGCGCGCCGTTACCAGGTCGATAGCAGCCGGAGTACCTTCGGGAGGATCGTCAAAGGTGACCTTGGCTGTGCCGAATCGCGTGTGGCTCGTCACTTTGCCATGGCGCACGCGCACCAGACGGCGCGCCACGGCGATGGCATCGCCCTCTACTACCAGGTCGATATCCAGGTTGGGCTGATGCAAGAGCAGGTCGCGCACAAAGCCGCCCACCAGGTAAAGCAGATCGCCCTCAGCCTGGGCGGCATCGCGGATATCAGCCATCAGCGCCATCAGATTCGGTGAGAGGGCTTGCTGTAGCAGCCCTGTGACTCGGCGCCGTTCGGTGTGTGTCTGGCCCAGTTTGATCAGGTCGGTGCGCGTGACAATCCCCACCAGGCGGCCCTCCTGCACCACCGGCACCTGCCCAAGATGGCTGGCCAGCATCACCTGACGCACGGCCTCGATGGGCTCGTCGGGGGTAACGGTCACCGCTCCGGTATGCAACAGTGAACGGATCGGCTGGTCACCGCGCCGATGATGCAGGGCACGGTCGACATCGCTGCGAGTGAGCATGCCCAAGAGGCGGTCATCCTGATCGACCACCGGGAAGCCCTCGTGCCCCCAGCGGCGCATCAGCACTTCGGCCTCGGCGGCGCTCTGGTCAAAATGCAGGCGATGCACCTGGGTGGCCATCAGGTCGCGCACCAGGGTCGGCGGCAGTATGTGCGCATGGCACGTCTCCAAGATCCACGCCGCCAGCCCGGACAGGGTACGCTCGTGCACCAGCACTGCAGCGGCTCGCGCGTGACCGCCCCCCCCCAGGGGCGAGAGGATTGAGGCCACATCCACTGCCTGTGTCACCGAGCGCGCAATCACCTGGATCTCGTCATCACAGGCAACCAGCACAAAACACGCCGAAGGCTCATAGAGCTGCATCACCTGATGCACCAACCCCGCCAGCTCGTCGACGCTTTCCTCGAGCCGCACGCTCGCCAGGCACACATCGTGCCCCTGGATGCTGTGGACCTCAGCATTAGCAAGCAGGCTGGCGAGCACAGCACGCTGCTGCGCGGTCAGTGGTACATTCAGGTATTGCGCGGCCAGCTCCAGGTCGGCGCCGGCTTCGAGCAGCCAGGCGACAATACGCACATCGCGGGCTGTGGTCGTCAGGTATGATAGCGACCCGGTATCCTCATAAATGCCAGCCAACAGCAGGGTGGCCTGCAGTTTGGTCAACTGGATACCCCGCTCCGCCAGTTCTTCCGCCAGGATGGTGGTAGTAGCGCCAACCGGCTCGAGGCGCAGGTCGACAGCCTTTGGGTGGTCCTTGCTATCGGGGTGGTGGTCGATGATCCGTACGAGGGTATCAGCTGTCAGGCCGCGCAGGGAGGCGATCGCCTGTGTATCCACCAGCAAGAGCTCGCTGATGCCATCACGCGGAAGATCGCGCACCGTCAGGCTGGGGAGTTCAGCGGGGTAGTCCACCAGCACGCTGCGTACATTGGCATTGAGCTTGACAGGTAGCACCACCCGATAGCCCGGATAGAGCCAACTGGCGGCATACATAGCCGCCAGAGCATCCAGGTCGGCGCGCTCATGAGTGGTGATAACTTTCATGGTATTGCCCAACTGCCTAACCAGCAGAGTCTACGGCAGCGCAACCTCAGCCGAAGGCGTCGCCCTCGCCCTCCGGGCGCTCGCGCATCACATCCTGTGCCTTTTTGCCCTCCAGCAAGTCCGCTACCCAGGGGATATCGAGCTCTTCGAGCTTGATGCGCGTGGGCGCGGCGGTAACGGGATCCCAGCCCATCATGGCATACAGCTTGACGAGCGCTTCGGCAAAGACTTCGCGAGGGATGACCTTGCCGGCCACGGCGCCCTCTGGCAGCGGCTCCATGACGCGCTCGGGCAGTCGGTCGTCAGCAGCGCTCAGCCCCGCCAAGGTATTAAAGGCCCTGGCCATATTATAGGCGCGTTCGGAAGCCTGCCACAGCTCCAGAGCGGAGGTGCTCCAGCCGGTAACAGCATTGATCAGGTCGACCTTTTGCTGCACCGTCCAGCTATGAAACATGCAGATGCCCGTCAGGTTGTCGAGCGTACGCCAAATGATGACCTGGCGCACCATACGCACCTTGGCCGGTGAAAGATCGTCAAACGGCAGAGGCTCAATGACCCCCAGCGGCTCGATTTCAGCAAGCCCGCCGACGGTCTGGTAGGCGTTATCGTGCAAGGAGTGCATGTGGTCGGCACCCGTGGGCGAGACGGCAATCCCCAGCCCATGGCCATATTTGATCCTGGGATCGTGCATCGCCAGGTCCTGCTTTTTAATGGTAACAGTATAGCGCTCGGCGCCCTGGCCGATCCATTCAGCCAGCCTGGCAGAGCCCTCCGCCAGCACATGCCCCAAACCCTCGCGGCGCGCGGTGCGGTGGATGAGCTCAATGACGGCATCGGCATTGCCGAACACTAGCTCAAGCCCGTCGGTCTGTTCGCGCGTCAGCAAACCGCGCTCATAACATTCCATAGCCACGGCAATGACTGAACCCATGCCGATCGTATCCAGGCCATAGGCATTGCACAGCTCGTTGGCATGGCAGGTCACATAGTTGTTATCAATGCCGCACAGCGAGCCAAACGAGCCGGTGGTCTCGTATTCCGGGCCGCCATATTCGGGTCGCACCGGGTATTTGTCATCCTCGATCTTGACAACCCATTTGCAGCGGATCGGACAGCCAAAGCAGGTATCGCGCCCGACTGTGACAGTCTCGAGCTGGTGCTCGGCGGAGAGCTTTTCAAAGCCCTCAAAGACGCCCTCCTGAAAGTTGCGCGTGGGCAGACCGCCAAAGTTGTTGTTGTTGCGCACCATGCGCAGGGTCGCAAGGGTAGAAAAGACTGCCGAACCGGTCTCTTTGTAGTGGTCGCGGAACCACTTGCCAAGCTCAGAGATACGTTCGGGGTCGGCGGTGCTGGGACGCTGCTTGCCACGCACCGCGATAGCCTTCAGGCGTTTGGAGCCCATCAGCGCGCCCATGCCGGTGCGTCCGACAGCACGGTTGAGGTCGTGAATGATGTTGGCGATGCGTGCCAGGCGCTCGCCAGCCGGCCCGATCTGCGCCACGCGGACGAGGCGGTCGCCCAATTCGTCGCGAATCTGTTGCTCGGTCTCGAGCGCCTCATGCCCCCATAAATGCTCAGCTGGTCGCAGCTCAGCCTGTCCATCATGTACCCACAGGTAAACAGGTGTGGGCGAAATGCCCTCAAAGACGATGCTGGTGAACCCGGCACGCTTTAGTTCCGCGCCAAAGAATCCGCCGCATTCGCCGGCTCCGAATCCGCCGGTGAGGGGCGACTTGCCGCCGATCATGTGGCGCCCGCCGCCCGCCAGGGGCTGGCCCGTCATAATTCCGCTGGTGACGATCAGCTTGTTTTCCGGCCCCAGCGGATCACATTGCGGAGGCACTTCACGCAGCAGGTGATAGCCGATCAGCCCCCAGCCGCCCAGGTAACGGCGCATCAGGATCGATGAGTAGGTCTCGGTTGTCAACTGGCCGGTGGTCAGGTTGACCCGCAGACACACGCCGGTAAACTCTTCAGCCACTGGGCGCCTCCAGACTGGGTCGGTTGAGCCAGGCAAAGGTGACCGCGCCTTCGGCAAACATCACCAGAGAGCTCGATCCGGCATCGATAGCAAAGCGCAGGTAGTCGTAGCTGGTCCAGTCGAGTCCCAGCCAGCTGAGCAGGCACAGGTTGATCACATCCGGATGGCTGACCAAGGCGACGCGCTGGATGCCATAGGTGGCAGCATAGATCTCGATGCGCGCCAATGCGCCAACCAACCTGACCCACAGCCTCTCCATACCGTAGCGGAATTGCTCGGGGCTCCAGCGCGCGGGATGCGAGCTAAAGACGACCTGCCCTTCCATATCGTCGATGGTCAGCAATTCGAGCTCTTTGAGGTCCCAGCGCAGCACCTGTACGGCGGCTTCAACGGCATCGGCGGTCTGTTCGGCGCGCACCGCTGTGCTGGCGCAGATGAACTGCACCCCGCGGTATTGGCACAGGTTTGCCAGGGCTTTAGCCTGACGGCGCCCGCGCTCCGTCAGAGATGCAGCATACGGATCCAACGCGGCGGCCTCGTTGGCTTCGCCGTGACACAGGAGGTAATACTCCATAAAGGCTGCTCAGCGTGCCCGGCTCTGTGCCTGCGCGGCACGCACGATAGTGACGAAATCGGCTGCCTTGAGGCTGGCACCGCCCACCAGGGCACCATCGATGTTGGGCTTGGCAAGCAGTTCGGCAGCATTACCGGCATTGACGCTTCCGCCATACTGCACGCGAATCTGCTCTGCCACACCGCTGCCATAGAGCTCGGTCAGGGTAGCACGCACGACCTGGCCGCAGACGCGCTCAGCCTCTTCGGCGGTAGCTGCCAAACCAGTGCCGATCGCCCAGATCGGCTCGTAGGCGATCACAATGCCGATAGCCTGCTCGACGCTGATGCCCTCAAAGGCGCCGTGCAGCTGACCAATGATCCACGATTCGGTCTTTTCAGCCTGACGCAGCTCGAGGCTCTCGCCCACGCACACAATCGGCACCAGGCCCGCTGCCAGGGCGCCCTTGATCTTACTGTTCACGGATTGATCGGTCTCGCCGAAATACTCTCGGCGCTCCGAGTGGCCGATGATGGCATACTGACAGAACTCGGCCGCCATCACCGCAGCGACCTCACCGGTAAAGGCACCGGATTCCTTCCAGTAGACGTCCTGGCAACCGACCGCCACCGTAGAGTCCACCAACAGACGCGCCACATCCGGCACCGCCAGATAGGGCGGGCAGACCACGCATTCGACGCCTTCAGCAGCTTCCAGGTCGCTGCGCATTTCAGCGACGAGATCAACAGCCTGAGCGGCGGTTTTGTTCATCTTCCAGTTGCCGGCGATAATCGGAGTACGCATCAATAGCACCTCTCTGCGGGTTTGCTCAGCATGTTAACACCAAGGCACAGCAGGTGCAAACATTGTTTTAGCTCGATTATCGCTTGCAGAACAACTGTGCTAGACTGCGCGTGGAGGCAGGATGAACGCGCTCGAGCTGTACGACGATTACATCAGCGACTGGTTCGTCACGCGTTACAGCAAGCCGACCCCGCCGCAGGCGCAGGGCTGGCCGGCGATCAGCCGCGGCGAGCACGTGCTGATCTTTGCCCCCACCGGCTCGGGCAAGACCCTCTCTGCCTTTTTATGGGGCATCCAGAGCATCTATCGCAACCTGGCTTCTCCCGAGCCGATCCCGGGCGTGCAGCTGCTCTACATTTCACCGCTCAAGGCGCTCAACAATGATATCGAGCGTAACCTGCGCGAACCGCTGCACGGCATCCAGGCAGCCGCCGCCGCGCGCGGGCTGGAGCTGCCCAGGCTGCGCACCGCCGTGCGCACCGGCGACACCACCTCTTCCGCCAAGCAGCAGCAGGTCAAGCGCCCACCGCAGATCCTCATCACCACGCCCGAATCGCTCTACCTGATCCTGACCAGCCCTAACGCCAGCGAGATGCTCGCACACGTGCGCACGGTGATCGTGGATGAGATCCACACCCTCAACGGCAACAAGCGCGGTGTGCATCTGGGCATCTCGCTCGAACGCCTGGTCGAACGCGCCGGCGAGTTTCAGCGCATCGGCCTTTCTGCCACCCAACGGCCGCTCGATGAGGTGGCGCGCTATCTGGGCGGTCAGCATTGGGTGGGCGACCAGCTCATCCCGCGTCCGGTGACGATCATCGATCCGGGCATGAAAAAGGAACTCGACCTGCAGGTGGTTACACCGGTGCCGGATCTGCGCCGTCTGCCGGGCAAGACCATCTGGCCGTCGCTGACGCCCATGCTGCTCGAGGAAGTGCGCAAACACCGCTCGACGCTGATCTATACCAATTCGCGGCGCGGCGCCGAACGCACGGTCGACCGCCTCAACGAGCAGATCGCCATGGAAGAGGAGGGCCTCATCGATGCCGGCTCGCCTTCGGCGCTCTACCGCGAGGGGGTCACGATCGCCAATGGCATGTTCGGTACCGGACGTGCCGGCGGGCCTTTTCAGGCACATCACGGTTCGGTCTCCAAAGAGCTACGGTTGCGTATGGAGCAGCAGCTCAAGGATGGCAAGCTGCCGGCACTGGTGGGCACCAGCTCACTCGAGCTGGGCATCGATATCGGCGCAGTCGATGCCGCGTTGCAGATCCAGTCGCCGCATGCCGTCTCGCGCGGGCTGCAGCGCATCGGGCGCGCCGGACATCAGGTGGGGCAAACCAGCTATGGACGCATCTATGCCACCTTCCGAGAGGATCTGTTGGATGCTGCCGCCGTGGCGCGCGGCATGCTGACGGGGGATATCGAGCCATCCCACACCCCGCACAACTGCCTCGACCTGGTGGCTCAGCAGGTGGTGGCAATGGTCGCCAACCAGGCCATGCCGCTCGGGCAGATTCACCGCATCTTGCGGCGCGCCTATGGCTATGAGGGGCTGACCGAGAGCACCCTGCGCGCCGTACTGGATATGCTCTGCGGGCACTATCCTAGCGAGATGATCAAGAACCTGCGCGCGCACCTGAGCTGGGACCGTACCACCGATATGATCCATCCCCTGCCCGGCAGCCGGATCCTGGCGATCCGCAACGGCGGTACGATCGCCGATACCGGCGAGTACCGCGTATATCTGTCGGATGGCAAGACCTCGCTGGGCACCCTGGACGAAGAGTTTGTCAACGAGACCCGCACCGGCGACGTGATCAGCCTGGGCAGCAACACCTGGCGGGTGATCAAGCTCGAAGAGGGCAAAGTACTGGTGGCGGAATCTGGCGGGATGATGCCGCGCATGCCCTTCTGGAACGGCGAGGCGCCGCGGCGCGACTATCACCTGGGGGTACTGCTGGGCAGGCTGCGCGCCGGACTGGCCGAACGGGTGGCGGATATCGCGCCCCTGCCGGATGACCTTGAAGAGATTTGGCCCGAAGACGCTGAAGCCGTCTGCACCTGGCTGCGACAGGAATACGCCATGGACGCGGCTTCTGCACGCAACGCGGTACACTATGTGCGCCATCAACTGGACGCCATAGGCGCGATCTCGTCGCACCGCACCATCGTGCTTGAACACTTTTCGGATCCCATCGGAGACCAGCGCCTGGTAATCCACTCCTGTTTCGGCAGCCGGGTAAACTCGGCCTGGGCGATCGCCCTGGTGCAAGCGCTGGAGGAGCGCTGGCGCGTGGTGCCCGAAGTGGGCGTCAACAACGACGGCATCCTGCTGCGCTACCCCGATGCCGACCGCGACCCGCCCTTTGACCTGATCCGTTCGCTGCACGCCGAGGAGGCGCGCGAACGCATCCTGATCAACCTGCCCAACACCGCCATCTTTGGCACGGCCTTTCGCATCAACGCTCAGCGCGCGCTGCTCTTGCCGAGGGTGCAGGGCTCCAAACACACGCCCTTCTGGCTGCAGCGTCTGCGCGCGCGCGACCTACTGGCCGCCCTGCGCGGCTTCCCGGATTTCCCGCTCCTGGTTGAAACCTACCGCGACTGTCTGCGCGACATCCTGGATGTCGAACACCTGGCTGAGGTACTGGATGGCATCCAACAGGGCAAGATACGCATGGTCGAGGCGCACACTGTGATTCCCTCGCCGGTGGCGTCCGGCATCCTGTACGACTTTAACCAGGATGGCGTTTATGTCACCGACGACCCCAAGGCGCAGCAGGATGAGCGCGCCCTGGCCGTCAACCGCGAGCTGCTCGGGCAGCTCCTGGAAGCCGGCGCGATCCCTGACCTGATCAAGCCCGGGGTGTTAGAGGCAGCCCAGGCTGAGATGCAGCACACCGCGGATGGCTACCGCGTCCGCAGCCGCGAGGAGCTGGCGGTGATTTTGGAAGAGCTCGGTGACCTGACGGGCGAAGAGCTGCTCGCACGCGCCGGTGCCGAAGGACCTTGCTGGCTGGACGAACTCATCGCCGTCGGACGGATTGTGCGCGTGCCCGGCACCGAGTTGTTCGCCATCCCCGAGCACCAAGCCGAGCTGGCTCTGGCGTTGGATACCGCCGAGACGGAGGCGGGCGACGCCGCCCTTGAGCGTATCCTGCAGCGCTACGCCGCGCGGCATGTGCCCTTTGACCTGTGCGATCTGCATTCCCGCTATGGCGTGGCAGAGGAGCGCCTGCAACGCATCCTGGAGGATCTCACGGCGCGCGGCATGCTGGTGTACGGCCGTATGCAGCAGCAGGCCGAACCGCAGTGGAGCGACCGGCACGTGCTTGAGCAGCTGCATCGCCGCAGCCTGAGCCAGATGCGCCAGCAGGTCAAGCCGGTACCGCTGGCAGCCTGGCAGGATTTCCGCCTGCGCTGGCAGGGGCTGCATCCAGACGCACGCCACGCCGAACCGCATGGGCTGACGGGTATTCTGCAGCAGCTGCGCGGCCTGAGCGCGCCGGTTGTATTGTGGGAGCGCGATATCCTGCCGCTGCGTGTGGTGCGCATGTCTTCGCGCGAGCTTGACGACCTGGTGGCAGATGGCGAGCTCGTCTGGCAGCTCTCCGGAACCGACGCGAACCGCGTCAGCTGCCGGTGGCTTTTGCAGGGCGACGCCGAATTGTTCGGCAGCCCGCTCCTCGAACCGCTTGCGCTCAGTGCACCTGCCGAACAGCTGCTGGCGATTTTACGCGCTGGCGGCGCCCAGTATGCCCTCGAGTTGCAGAATGCGGCTCACCTGAGCGCTCACGAACTGGACCGCGCACTGCGCGAGCTCGCACTGGCGGGGCTGATCACCAACGATCGCCTGCGCACCCTCGATCTGCTGCGCGACGAGAGTACCGCAACCACTGGCAGCCAACGCATGACCTCCAGCTTGAGCCAGCTGCTTTCCGACTGGCGTCGTTCACAGCCGCTTACGCCGGGCAAGCGCCCCTCGCGCGCCGCCTTCCAGCAAGCTCAGGAGCGTGCCATGCAGCGCATAGCGCCGGGTGCCCGCTGGCCGGGGCGCTGGGCCACGCTGAGCGTGCCTCAGCCCCTCACCCGCGAGCAGATTGAGCAGACCGCGCTTTTACTCTTGCAGCGCCACGGCGTGCTGACGCGCGACTGTCTATCCGGCGAGGAGCTGGGCTGCACCTGGAGCGAGCTTTACGAGGTGCTGCAAACACTCGAGCTGCGCGGACAGATCCGGCGCGGCTATTTCGTGCGCGGGCTGGCGGGCGCCCAGTTCGCCCTGCCGGATGCCTATGATACCCTGCGCAACACAGAGCTGGCGCTCGAGCTCGAAACTAGCCTGGTGCTGGCGAACGCCTGCGATCCAGCCCTGGTCCCCGGCGTGGCACCCGAGGTGGGCTTGCCCGCCCTGCCGCGCCTGGCTGGCAACTATGCCGTGTTTTTCCGAGGTGCGATCGTGCTGACCTACCAGCACGGTGCCAGCGAGTGGCAGTTCGATGCTGCCCAGGGCGAAGGCATCGCCGCGCGCGCGGTCGAGCTGCTGCGCGAGCACCTCACCGCCGAGGGCGGCTTGTGCAGTCAGCCGCGTCGGTTGCGCATCGCCCAATGGAACGGCGCCCCGCCACTGGACCAGCCCATCCAGCTGGTGCTTGAGACGCTCGGGTTCCGGCGTGATACCCCGGCGATGGTCTGGGACGGGCGCTGACCGCACCCGATTTTCGGCACGCAACGCGAGAGTACTATAAGGAGAAAGCCTCATCATGAAAGGTATGCGTGTTACACCTGCCGACACACTAGACAGTGGATGGAAGCTGGTTCACGATCCTGACAACATCGGAAGGGAAAAGGAATGGTACCTGGGCATACCAGAAGATCGCGCTGTTGAAGCCGCAGTTCCCTGCTTTGTGCATCAGTATCTGCCCGACTGTCCAGGGATTGCCTGGTATCAATGTGATTTCTCAACCGCAATCACGCCTGATAGCGACCACGCAGTGTTCATTAACTTTGAGATGGCGGATTTTCTTTGTGAAGTATGGCTGAATGGCAAAAGATTGGGCACCCACAGGGGAACAGAAAACCCGTTTTCTTTTGACGCATCGAAATACCTGCTTCCATCAGAAAAGAACCGACTGAGCGTACGCGTATCGAAACCATATACGGAAGCAGTAGATGGCTATACTTTTCTGGAGATTCCCCACCGGAATCAGTTGGCTTCCGGCTTGATGCCAGGCACTTGTTACAATACCTATGGGATAGGAGGAGCTGTCACCCTATCACGCCTCCCCAAGCTGCGCATCACCGACCTGTACGTCAATGGAAACGTAGAGACCAGTTCAATTGATCTTGAATGCTCGATTATCAACGAGTATTCGCAGCCTGTGACTTGCGAGTTCTCCCTGCTTGCAGCGAAATCGCGTACCGATGTTGTTTGCTCGGATGAAATAACCAGTGTGCTGCTGCAACCCGGCGAAACTGTGCTGCGGCGTTCATTGCCAATTTCTGAGATGCGCCTTTGGGATGTAGACAATCCTTGCCTGTATGTTGTCGAAGCAGAGATTCAAACGGGATTATCCGGTCATAGAGTCAGTAAGCGCTGCGGTTTCAGAACGCTTGTGGTCGGTCAGGGCGGATATTTCTATCTCAATGGTCGCAGAATACTCCTGCGTTCTGCGCATACTGGGAACTGTATGCCTGGATCCACCTGGCTCCTGAGCGAGGATCATTCGCTACTGCGCAAAGATTTTAGTATGGCCAAAGCCGCAGGCTTGAACATGGTGCGCTTTATTTCCGGCGCGGCATTGCCGGAACAACTGGATTTATGTGATGAGCTTGGTCTGATGGTCTATGAGGAGCCCGTATCCAGTTGGCTTCTGGGCGATGGCTCACGCTCAAAAGAGCTCTACATGTATGATCTGCTGACGATGATCAGGCGCGATAGAAGCCACGCATGTATCACGATCTGGGGATTGTTGAACGAGACTGTTTCCCAGGCACCGTATGGAGACTGCTGCTTTATTGCACGCGATGCCATTTCGGAGGTGCGCGCACTCGATGAGACGCGGCTTGTGCTGTACAACAGCGGCCGTTTTGATCGTGATCCCTGTGTGGGCTCAGTCTGCAATCCTTATTCCAACCAGTGGGAATGCCTGTGGGATGGTGAGGATGAAAAGGAGACTCGCCAGGTCGCATATACTCCTGGGGATCCAGGGCCTACATGCCGCAAGATGGGCGATAAGCATTTTTACCCAAAGCTCCCTCATAGTCTCAAGGACATCGAGTTCCTCCGCAGCATTGGGAATGATACAAAGAAGCCCTTCTTTCTTACCGAATATGGTGTTGGAAGCTTGTTTGATGTGATTTGGCTATCCAGAAAATTCGAGCAGGAAGGGTTGAATCCGCGCTATCCGGATGTGAAAATGGTTTACCATATGGCGAACCAGTTTTTGGCTGATATCAAGCGCTATGGCTTTGATCGAGAGTTTGCCTTCCCCATTGACATCATGAGAGAGAGCCACCGCCTGCACAACCGCCACAGAGAAATCGGTTTTAACATCTTTCGATCAAATCCGTGGTGTTGCGGCATCAGCTTGACCGGCTTGTTGGACCATTCTATCTGTGGAGAAGGCCTCTGGACCCTGATGCGGGAATGGAAAAGGGGCATCGCGGACACCTTGCAGGATGGTTTTGCGCCCCTGCGATGGTGTCTGTTCACGAGCGACACGCATTTATATGCCCGTGCCCCCTTTACTATTGAGGGGGTTCTGGCAAATGAAGACGTGCTCAAGGCGAGGGAATACCCTATCGGCCTAAAGATAACCGGAATAGACGGTATCGTTTGGGAGGATGCCTTCATACTGACGATAAGGCCTGAGGATTTGGCAGGCCTGGCAGTTCCCGTATTCAAGAAGGAACTCCAACTTGACTTGGCGGAAGGCGAATATACCCTCTGCGCAGAGATCCTTGAAGGAGCCGCTGCTAACGGACATCTCAACTTTATTGTATCCGATGATAAACACAACTGTGCGCAGTTCCCCAGGGTGGTAGACGTTTTCATGGGTAAAAAAGCAAGACAGCTCCTGAAGCGCAAGGGTGTCGAAATTATCGATGCCCAGGATGTCATGGAACCCATGATCGCATTGGTTGGCAACATTCCCGAGGCAGAAAAGGAAGGCGCGTGGGAGACGATCAAGCAGCTGTTGCGAAAGGGGTGCAGCGTATTTATTGCTTCGCGTTTTGCTTTCTCCAGCGGAGAGGATATGAACGCCTGGCTGCCCTTGGAGAACAAACCCCGCAGCATCCCTGTTCAACATGGGCCTACTGACTGGCTGTATCACAAGGAATACCTTGCCAAGCGCGAACACCCCTATTTCGCGAATCTGCCCACTGGCATGATGAACTGGGATTACTATCGTCAGATTATCTGTGGCGCATATTTTGTTCATGAGGATGGGTTGCCAACGCAGGATGTCGCCTCCATCTGTTTCGGTATCGGCGAATATTGTGACGATGGCTATCAGGGCGGGATGAATCTTTGCAGCTATACTGTTGAAAATGGCAGGCTGATCCTGAACGCGTACCTCTTGCTGGAAAACCTGAACACCAATCCGGCTGCCGATCGGCTTTTCTTGAACATCCTTAACGCAGAATACCGCGCACTTGATCGGAATTGTGGTTGATACAGGACATGCGGTCATCTTGCCAAGGGCGCGGAAGGCTTGATTGATAGAAACATCGTAGGCAACGAACGGTATATGGATGCGAGCGAGTCCATATCATTGCCATTCATGGTGTCGAGCATAGCGCTCGAGGTTGGCCTGTGCAGCCCTACCGCGTCTGTTACGCATCGCCCAATGGAACGGCGCCCCGCCGCTTGGCCAGCCGATTCAGCTGGTGCTCGAGACGCTCGGGTTCCGGCGCGATGCCCTCGACATAGTCTGGGACGGGCGTTTAATCCTCCCAACTTGACGGCTTGACCGGCTGATGCCATTATGATGCGTGCATTCGATCACTGATAGGAGTAAAGCATGTATAAACTGGTTCTGGTTCGCCACGGTGAAAGCACCTGGAACAAGGAAAACCGCTTTACGGGCTGGACCGATGTGGGCCTCTCGGAAAAGGGCGTGCAGGAGGCCATCGCCGGCGGCAAGCTACTACGTGAGGCTGGCTATGTCTTTGATATCGCCTACACCTCGGTGCTCAAACGCGCCATCAAGACCCTTTGGCTGGTGATGGAAGAACTCGACCAGATGTGGATTCCGGTGATCAACACCTGGCGGCTGAACGAGCGCCATTATGGCGCCCTGCAGGGCCTCAACAAGGCCGAGACCACCGCCAAGCATGGCGAGGCGCAGGTGCACATCTGGCGGCGCAGCTATGACACACCGCCGCCTGCGCTGAATCTGGACGATCCGCGCCACCCGCGCAACGACCCGCGCTATGCCGCTCTGCCCGCCAGCGATATCCCGGCTACCGAAAGCCTGAAAGATACCGTCGCGCGCATGCTGCCCTACTGGCACGAGACGATCGCCCCGATGGTGAAATCCGGCAAGCGCGTGCTGGTGGCTGCGCACGGCAACAGCTTGCGGGCACTGGTCAAGTACCTCGACAACATCTCGGACGAGGATATCTCAGAGCTCAACATCCCCACCGGCATTCCTCTGGTCTATGAGCTCGATGCCGATTTGAAGCCGATCAAACACTATTACCTGGGCGACCCGGAAGCGGCTGCCAAGGCCGCTGCGGCTGTCGCGGCACAATCCAAAGCCAAATAAGATTGCTCATATAGCTGGGAGGAATAGCATCCTCCCAGCTTTTTGACCTCGTTTTTACAGGGCGACTGCTTTACGCTATCATGTCGCTATCCTCAAGTGGAGCACACGCATGGCCAGCTACGAAGCCGTCATGGGCATGGAAGTTCATGCCCAGGTAACCACCGCCTCCAAGATGTTTTGCCGTTGCGCGGCGGATTACACCCAGGATACTCCCAACTCGCACACCTGCCCGATCTGCCTGGGTATGCCCGGCATGCTGCCAACCCTCAACCGGCGCGCCGTCGAGGCTACGGTGCTCTTGGGCTTGGCGCTCAACTGTGAGATCCCGCTCAACAGCAAATTCGACCGCAAGAACTATATGTACCCCGATTCACCCAAGGGCTACCAGATCTCGCAATATGACATGCCCCTGGCGCAACACGGCTGGATCGATGTGCCCCTCGAGCAGGGCAGCAAGCGCATCCGCATCCGCCGCGTCCACCTCGAAGAGGATGTCGCCAAGCTAAGCCACCAGGATGGAATGAGCTTGATCGACTTTAACCGCGCCGGCCAGGCGCTGATGGAGATTGTCACGGAGGCGGATATCCGTACCGCCGAAGAAGCCTGGCGCTACCTGGTGGAGCTGCGCAAGCTGCTGCGCTACCTCGGCATCGGCACGGGCAATATGGAAGCCGGCGCGATGCGCTGCGAGGTCAACCTGTCGCTGCGGCCGGTCGGTACAGAAGCGTTTGGCACCAAGGTCGAGATCAAGAACATGAACTCGTTCCGTGCTGTGCGCCAGGCGATTGCCTACGAGATCGAGCGCCAGACGGCTGTGCTGCAGCGCGGCAACAAGGTCGAGCAGGTCACCATGGGTTGGGACGAGCTCAACCATCGCACCCTCTTCCAGCGTTCTAAAGAGGGCGCGGAAGACTACCGCTACTTTCCCGAACCCGACCTGCCGCCGATCGCCTGGCAGCCGGCACAGATCGACGCCCTGCGCGTACAGTTGCCCGAACTGCCATCCGCCAAGACCGAGCGCTTTATCAACCAATTAGGTCTGCGCCCCGAAGTGGCAGCACAGCTCGCCGAAGAACGTCCTCTGGCGGATTACTTTGAGGCCGCCTCGGCCGCAGCGGGCGATGTGGTGGAGCCGGCTGTTACCGCCAATTGGGTGCTGACCGAGGTGCTGGCCATCCTCCGTAGCAGCGGTCAGGAGCTCGCCGAGTTCGGCGTTACCCCCGAGCATTTGGGAGAGCTGCTTCTGGCGCTTAAAAAGGGCACCCTCAACAACACCCTGGCAAAAGAGGTGCTGGCGGAGATGGCCGCCAGCGGCAAGAGCTGTGACGAGGTGATCAGCGCGCGCGGCCTGGCTGCCATCAGCGATACTGGCCAGCTGCAGCGCGAGGTTGAAAGTGTCCTGGCGGCTAACCCCAAGGTCGTACAGCAGGTGCGCGAGGGCAAGGATCAGGCGATCAAGTTCCTGATCGGCCAGGTCATGCGCCAGACGCGCGGGCAGGCCAACGCAAAGATGGTCGAGAGCCTGCTGCGTAAAGCTCTACAAGGCTGAGCCCCCACCCCTGCTGCCGTAAGTATAAAAACATCCCGCAGCCTAATCAGCTGCGGGATGTTTAGTTATGTCTACTAGTTGGTATGCTTGGTACGGGCGATGATGTGTTCCTGCATATCATGCGAGAGCAGGATAAACTGCTGGCTATAGCCCGATACACGCACGCATAGACTGCGGTAAGCCTCCGGATCGCTCTGGGCACGCCGCAACGTCTCGGCATTGACCACGTTCCACTGCATCTGCCCGACGCCCTGGCGGATAGCCGTCTGGATCAGGTCGACGAACTTGCTCCGGGGCTCGCCCTCAGCGAGCAAGTTGGGGTCAACCTCGATAATCGCCGAGCTGGATGCAGCCGCCAGATTGTGCGGCAGGCGGCTGAGCGACTGCAACATGGGCGTTACTCCGCGCTCGTCGCGGCCCTGCACGGCCGAAACCGAATACGCCAGCGGACTACCCGCCAGACGACCATCCGGCGTAGCGCCGGTGCGCGCCCCCATCGGCAGCATCAGGGTATACGAAAACAGGTGGCACAGATAGCGGCCGTGGTTGCTGCGCCATTCAGAGGCGGCCTCGCAATAGTAGCGCGCGACGCGTGCAGCCCAGGCATCCGGCGTGCCCTGGTCGTTGCCATATTTGGGTGCGCGATGCAACAGCGCCTGACGCAGGTCTTCAGCGCCCTCAAAGTTTTGCTGCAGAGCCTGTAAAAGAGTCTGCGGGGTGGCCAGCTTACCGCTAAAGATCAGCTCATCCAAGGCGGTGAAGGAATCCGCCACATTGGGGATACCCACTGCCGCCGTGGAATGATAGTCGTAGCGCGCCCCGCCCCAGGCAATGTCGAGCCCACGGGCGACGCAATCCTCTGTCAGGAGCGACAGATAAGGCAGCGGTGACTGGCGCTCGTGGTAGAGCTCGAGACGGTTCGATCCGTACACGTTATAGGCACTGAAAAAGTCGACCTGAGTGGTAAAGGCTTGCCACAAATCCTCGCTGGAGTGCATGTCGGTCAGCAGGCCTGTCTGCGGTCCGATCTGGGCGCCATCACTCGGATCAACCCCGTTGTGGATCGCCAACTCCAGGCACTTGGCCAGGTTGATCCAGTTGCTGCAGGCATGCGGCTGGGCTTTGCCGGGGATGGTGATCTCGATGCAGCCGATAGCGGCATAGTCTCGCGCATCCTCCAGCCGGACGCCATTGCGCACCAGGGCCGGGATGAGCGTCTCGTCGTTAAAGAAAAAGGGGATGCCGCCGCCGCGCGCCAGGTTCTCGACCGCCAGCTCGACCAGCTCGTGCGGGCTATCAGAGCGTAAACGCACCGAGAGGCAGCGCACAAACTCGAGCCCGCGTGTGACAGCCAGGGCCATCAGGCTGAGCTCGTTGCAGGCGTCGCGGCCGTCGGGCGTTGTGCCGCCGACCATCGCCTGCTGCACATCGTAAAAGCGGTAGAGCTTGATCCACAACGCCGCCATCAACTCCATGGCCTGCTCGCGGGTAATGCGTCCGGCCTCCAGATCCGCCTTATAGTAAGGGTAGAGCAGCTGGTCGATGCGCCCGATCGAGTTGGCGTTGATGCCGTCTTCCCAGCAGGTGATGATGTGCGCGAACCAGAGCGCCTGGATAGCCTCGTGCAGGGTGCGCGCCGGTTTGGCCGGCACCTGCAGGCAGATGGCGCGCTTTTTCTCGAGTTCTACGCGCTCAGCCGGGTCATCGCACTGGTCGATTTCGGCTTGCAGCGCCGTCGCATAGCGGCGGCCCATGGCACAACCAGCCCGGGCGATCGCCTCAACCCCGGTCCAGAAGGCGCGCTTGCGTGCAGCCTGTGGGTCGTCCAAGCGGGCAGATTCACGCGCCTTTAGCACACGCGCCAGAAGACCCTCAAAGCCCTCCTCCAGCACCATCCGGTAGCCGCGCACGGAATGGTTAAAGTGGGTGCCCCAGATCTCGATCACCCCACGACGCTGGGCATCGGCAATCTCAGCTGGCAGTGGTTCCAAGTCAGAACTGGACCTGGCCTGAGACGGCAGCGCCATAGCGTTGGCATGATAGCTGCTGCGCTCTTCGGGTGTCAGGCGGGTACGCTCCAGGGCACTCAGGCGAGATTCATTCCAGCCGAATTCGGGAAAATCGAGGCTTTCATCACCCAGATAGTGATGCCCCATCAGGATATCGTCGGCCTCGAATGCGATCGGCATCTGTTCAATCACATTAGCGAGCGCCAGGGCACGGCGGATGACGAGGGGCTGATCCGCGTGGGCAAAAAATGCCTCACAGTAGAGCATCCCGCGCCAGCCCTGGAACCAGCGCGGCGCCGGATCATCAGCGAGGACGGCTGCCCGCAGACGTTTGATGCGTGCTGACGGTTGATAAGTTAGCATGGCTACTCCCCGCGGGCTGTTATGCGCCCGCCGCGATGCGCACAATACAATAATCCTTCAGCGGGGCCAGCATCAGAACGCTGCCCTGCTCGCCTTCGCTGATGCTCACATTTCCATTACTGGCACTGACCTGGCTGGCTTGCACGCTAAAGGGCAGCTGAAGCTTGATATCGTGCACGGGTATAAAGCAGTCGATCGCCCGATTAGTCTGCGTGCCTGGATGATATGCCGGAACTGTCAGGTTGCCAAGGTGCAGGTACCACCCGCCCTGGGCATCGCGCTCGGCGTTGAACTCGACCGTGCAGGGCGCCTCAACGCAAAATGCGCGCGGCAAGCCCATGTGGGTGAACAACCCGGCCATCATTTCGTTGACCTGGTAAAAGCCATGCTTGTACAGCGAATATCCTAACGAGCCGGCCACATACCAAGCCTGGCCATCCTGGTAACGGTTGACCGTCAAGAAAGGATAAGCGCTGATTGGCCCGGGCATCAGGTCGGTATTAGTGCCTACCTCGGGATAATCCGGATCGGGCTCGACGAGGCACAAAAGGGTGACCGCGCTATCCGCCTCGGTAATCGCGGCACCGCCATTGACCACACAGGGCTCTGGGGTACGTTCGGCATAGACCGTCTCGAGCGGATAAGACCCCTTAAAGGTCAGCCCCAGCACATCTGCCAGCAGCGAATTGGCGCGCACGGCGCCGTGCTTGTCGCGGCAGGCAGTATCCCAGGTAGCCACAAGCTTGCCGCCCAGGGCCACATAGGCGCGCAGGATCTCGGCGGTAGATTCATCCATGCAAGCCGCATTCGGCAGGATGACAGCCCTGTAGCGCGCCAGGTCATCGGGCGAGAGCAGTTTCTCGGGCAGGATGATATCGAACAGGTAATGCCCCTCGAGCAGAGCGCGGCAATAGCCCAGGAACTCGAAGCGGTATTTCAGGCTTTGCGCGCCGGGCTCGTAAAAATCACGGCTATCTTGCGACCACAACACCGCGATCTGTGCCGCCGATTCGCGCGCCGGCAGAGTATCCATGGCCTGCGCATATTCGCCAAAAGCCTGTCCAATAATCCGAACGGCAGCCGGGCTGGAAGCTGTGCTAGGATACGCACCTTGCCCGCACGAGCCAAGCACTGGCGTGCCGTTCGCCAGGCAGCCGGCGGCGTGCAACCGGAATTCCTCTAGCGCCAGCGGGGCGTGCGAATAGTTGGGATGCTGCCCGGTCACCAGCAGCGCAGAGGGCTTGTCGATAGCGCGCAGCCATTTGGATACCAGCGTGGTGCTGTGCAGATCGGCATATCCGGCGCTCAGGCGCAGCCAGGCTTCCGTCACATAGAAATCCTGATACTGCCACCAGCTGGGGCTGACGGCCATCGACGGCGTGAGGTAAAGCGGGCAGAAAGAGTTCGGAGCAAAGGCTTTGCCCGCCTGGCGTACGATATTGGCCATCTGAGCGATCGTGGCCGTCGATATCTCCTGACGCCACAGCAGATACTCCGACCAATGTGCCATCACGGCCTCATAGGTTGGCTGGTCGCTGCCGGTGAGCTCGCGCAGCTTGGGCTGGCACAGATCGCAGCCGCAGATCGCATAGTTAAAGAACATGTCCATATGAAAGCCATCGATTGCCGGGTAGCGGGTCACGATCTCGCGGGTCAACGCGAGCACTTCGTCGCAGCGAGGCGAAGCGATGCAGTGGGTGAACCACTCGCCATATTTGACTTTATATACCTCGCCCAAGCCCTGCGGCTCATAGTAAGGAATCGCCTCGAGCTGTGCGGTAGGCGGATTGAGCCCCTGTGGCGTGAGCGGTACGCAGCGCCACTCGGGATGGCGCGAATCGAGCCAGTTGATATAGGCAATCACTTTTTTCCCGCGCGCCTTGAGCCCCGCCAGAACCTCGCCGAAATAGTCGCGTCCGTCCAGGCCAATCGAACACGGCACGACCTGGCTCGGATAGTACGCCATGCCCCACTGGTTGGTGGCATACAGAGCCACAATATCGGCATTGATAGTGTCGAGGTCGGCCAGGACAGCCTCGGGGGTATAGTGCTTAAAGCCTTTGGGGTAGAAATTTTC
>JAAYDC010000028.1 GCA_012729455.1 Chloroflexota bacterium
AAACAGGTTTCGTCATCGTTTAACCTCGTTTGCCAGCTGACAGGGCTGCGAGCCCTTACAGGTTAACCAACCCCTGCGGATTGCCGGGTTCGTGCACGTTCGCATCCGCCCGGATGAGCCGCCCCGTACTGGGGTCATACCAGCGCGCGCCGTAATCGTACAGTCCCAGCGAACTCTCGCTGCACTGGCTGGTGTACTGATACACCGGCGCCAGGCCGTCCGTGCACATGCCCTCTAACGGGTGGTGGTGCAGCATAAAGTTCCTCCCCGCCTGACGGACAAGGGACAACGTCTATACCTTATTTATCCCACCACTACATAATAATGTCAATCTCTTCCTTTACCCCTGCCAAGTTATGCGCCCCCTCTTGACCCAACCCATGCTCCGTGTTTGAACAGCATAGAACAAACGTTCTACAAGGAGCCTACATGCCGCGCAATCCTCTCGAACGCCGCTGCCAGGCCGAGCGCTGGCTGGCGGGCAGAGGCCGCGGCAGGAGGGGGAGGAGGTTGTGAAAAGTTTCTTATACAAATCAGTGCTCCGAGCCATAGGATGCTGCTCGCCCCTGCACCAGAGGCCGCGGTGGTGCCCGCGTCCACCCCCAACCTGGCGCTGCTGCAGGCGGTGGGACCCTCGCTGGTGCGCGTCTTTCGCGCCAACCTCCAGGGCAGCGGCGTCGTGGTCTACCGCACGGGCGAGGTGCTCACCGCTTTGGCGGTGGCGGGCGGTCCCGACGACTACCCCACCGTCATGGATGCCTCCGGCCGCAGCTGCCGTGCCGTCCAGATCGGTGCCGATCTGGACGAACTCACCCGGCTGCAGTTTGGGGTGCGCGCGCGTACCTGCGGCCAGATGAGCTGCTTTGACGATCTCGCCGAGATCGTCAAGCTGGCCTGCAAGGCCGAGGATGCCCGCCTCCGGTATTACAAGGCCGGCGCCGGGGCGCTGGATGAGGCGCACGAGCTTGAAAGCAAGCTGCTGCGCGCCCGGGCCGACAAGGCCGGCGAGGCCCTCCACGAACGTTACGGCCGGCCCGAGTGCGACTGACGCCGCTCGCCATCAAGAGGCTTGGCATGTGGGTGCGAATTCGACACGATATCGCTCTTGTACGAGCTACTTGAATATA
The DNA here is from genome assembly GCA_012729455.1 of Chloroflexota bacterium. Lineage (GTDB taxonomy): Bacteria > Chloroflexota > Anaerolineae > UBA1429 > UBA1429 > JAAYDC01. The sequence continues at coordinate 1,128 of JAAYDC010000028.1, forward strand.
GCGAGGGCGGCTGTCACTGAACTTTCTGGTTATACCCCAGCGGCATCCACAGGCGATGCTCCGCGACCGTGTAGCCGGTATCCATCACCGTCACCATTGCGCCCGACATGCACATTCCCTGGCGCACCAGGGAATGGTTGGTCACATCCAGCAGGTCGCGCAGTCTGACATCGCGCGGATCGACCCGCTCGCCGTGGCTCACGTACACATAGTTGCGGTAGATACCCTTGAGGCTGGTGAGGATCAGCGGGGCGGTGTAGGCGCGCTCCCAGCGGATCGCGCCGGTGGCCGGATCCAGCACGTAAAAGGCCGTCGCGGTGGTGGCATACAGCTGGGAGCCGTCTTCGTTGACGGCAATGTCGGTGATGTTAGCCGGCAGGGTATAGCGCGAAAGCTTGGCATAATCACTGGCCCTGACCACCTCGATGGTGCGCGAGCCGTTCGAGTAATAATAGAGCCGGTTGCTGGGCACCGATGATACCAGCTCGCTGATCGGGGCCGAGGCAGTCAGCACGGTGCGGTGGCTTATGGCCGCCACATCGATCTCGGCCACCCCATATATGCCGTTCAGGCTCCAGGCTGCCAGCACGTGGTTGGGGTTGGCCGGCGCCGCGATGCTCTGGATCGGCGCCCCCAGGCTGTAGATGACCGGCGAGTCGTTGGGCACCAGATAGCTGTGCAGGTCGTCATAACCAAACGAGGTCACATGCAGGCGGGCTGAATCGCTCGAAAACACCGCCATCTGGTACCCCAGCGTGTCGCTGGTCAGGGGATAGTGGTCGCTCGGCTGGTCGAGGTCCATCACATACGGGGGCAGGTGCAGCTGCGGATTGGATATCGCCATCCAGCGGTTATCCGGGCTGACGGCCATTACCCAGTTGCCCGGACGCACCGGCAGGCTGAACCAAAACGGTTCGCGCGAGACGGGGTGCATCACCCAGCCCAGCCTCAGGTTGGCAGCCGCCAGCACAAACTCGTCCGGCAGGATATTGATCGTCAGGGTGTGCTCGGACGAATAGTCCGGGTCGTTGGCAGACGTGGCCCGCAGCGTCAGGGTGTGGCGCCCCGGCAGGGTGCTCTCCGGCACCGCCACGCGGATCGTCAGGGTGCGGCTTATCCCGGGCGCCAGCGCGATCTGCGCGGGGATCTCGCTCAGATCAAAGATGATGATGCCGTCGGCATCCGGCACGCCCTCATAGCGCGAATCGGGCCCGGGCGGCCCATCCGGTTCGTTGACCTCGGCGCTTATCGTATAAGTATCATCGGTCGTCGAGAGGTTGGATAGCTGCACGGTAAAAGAGCCTGTATCCCCCAGACACAGCCAATCCTCACCCCAGACGGGTCGAAAAGCCGGCGCCGCCAGCGGGGTGGTAACGGTGAATGTGCGCGTGTACAGCGCCGGATACTGGCTGGCAAACTCGGAATGGCTCGTGCCCGCCAGATAGTGCACCCCAAAGTGGCCCGTGTTGGGCCCCAGGTAGTAGCTTATCTCGGCGGTATATAGGGCCGTCTTGGTCAGGGGATAAGCCATCCGCGGGGTGGCGGCTACCCACCAGTCAAAGCCAGGGCGGTGGTCATAGATCTCGGCCTCGAACGACAGGCTCGCCGAGCGCGTCAGCAGCCAGGTCTCGGTGATGCTGTGCAGGGTGATCACCTCGCCCGCCATCACCGCGCCCTTGGGCAGGCTGACTCCCAGCTGCCCGAAAACGTCGGGGTCCTCGTCAGTAACGCTGGCCAGCGAATGTGTCAGCGTGATGACGTCCGTCACCAGATCGCCGGGGGCGGCGTTGCTCGTGACGGGGGTATTTGAGCCAAAGCTCACGCAGCCCACCAGAGCCAGCACTACCAGCACCAGCCCCAGCAAAAGAAAAACACGCCCCCACCATACAGCCTCCGGCGCCTGGCGGGCGCCCGAGAATGGTTGTGCGCGTTTCACTTGTCCCCCTCCCCCTGCGCGAACGATGAGCCGATTGCTTAAAAAACGAGTATAAAGGCTAGGCGCTGTGCTCCAAAAAGGGAGCCAGATACTTCAAGCCAGGCTGATCCATTCCAGCCCCGCATCGCTGTGCGCGCCGAGGCGCTCCGCCAGCTCGCCGGTGTGGAGGGCCAAGTGGCGCAGCATGGCCAGCGCCGCCGCGGACTGGCTCTTTAGCGCGGCTTTCACGGCATATCCGCCAGTGGCGGTCGTACCCGCTTGTGTAGATCGCTCGAATCGGCGGCGCTGGGGTTGGCGTGATAGAGCATGATCAGCTCGCTCAGGGCGGTGCGCGCCTCGGCGCTGTTGAGCCCTCCGGGGGAGCGCCGCAGCGGCTCGAGCCGGGCACGCAGATACAGGATGCGCCAGCGCCAGCTGCGCGCCGCCCAGCGCGGCAATGTGGCATCGATGCTCACCGCCAGGTTGGCGGCGGCCTCGGCAGCGCGCATAAATGCCTGCGGGTCGTCGGCAGAATCGCCGATTTCTGTCGCCAGGCGTACCGCTACCTTGTTCCACTCGACGGCGCGCTCGCCCGAAAGCGTGTGTGCGTTGGAGCGCGCATCCGCGAGGGCAGCCTGGTTGTGGGCCTGCTCGATGTATCCCGTCAGCTCGAGCAGCTCGCGCGCGTCGCTCATGCCGAACTCATAGGCAGCGTACTGCCGCAGGGTCTCTTCGGCCGTGGCAGCCGGATCCCAGTAAAACTGCGCTACGATGGCCTTGTTGATATCCTCATAGATGCCTTCGGAATATGGGAACCCGCCTTTCACGCTGCCGCGCACCTGGTTCCACAGCCGCTGGAGCCGCCCCGGCAGCGGGCTGGCGCCGAATCCGCCCCACGGATAAAGCCCCCACATGCTGATCTCGGGAAAGTTCAATAACGGCAGTTTGCCGGGCACGCCCACATCCAGCGGATAGCGCGGGTAATCTTCGTGGGCATCCGCCAGGATATAGTTGCACCAATCGTTACCCGAGGCGAGCTGTTTGGTAAGGGCCTGCCATTCGCCCTCGGGAGGCGTGTCGTACATCCAGGTGCTGAGCACGGTGCGCAGATCGGGGTTAAACATCCTGGCCTGCAGCGTCAGCTCGCGCGAGAGGCGGATAAAGCCGTTGGCGCCCCACGGGGCGCACTCGCTGCACGAGCAGCCGCCCTCGTCATAGGGCCAGTGCACCAGCAGGTCGACGCCGGTGTTGCTCAGCTCGCTCATCAGGCGGTTGAGGTTGGAGCGGATCAGGCCGCTGCCGCCCGGCTTTGAGGGGCAGATCGGGTAGCCGGAGTTGCCGCGCCGGCCGGTCGGGTCGGGCAGGGGCTCGGCGCGCAGGCCGACGGGCGTACCTTTGAACCAGGTGTTGCCGGTGGCGGTGGCAAACTGCAGCCCGATGGCGTGCGTCAGGTGGGCGATGGAGCGCAGATGCTGCAGCGCGCCCTCGGCGGCGGGGTCCTGCCAGCCCATCAGGTCGATGGCCGGGTAGATCGCCATCACCGTATTGGTGCCCCACAGCGCCAGGTCTTCGATATAGCACTCGAGCTCGCCGCGCGAGGCGCGCATATACCAGTTATCAAAATGCGAGGCGAAATACATACCTCGCACACTGCCCTGCGGGAGCGATGCACCGCGCCACTCTGAAATCTGCATGCCGGCGCTCGAGTAGCGGCTGGTGCGCAGGAGCTGCCCCACACCGTACAGCAGGCCGCGGGAGGATCCGCCCGTTACCCGCACACCCTCGCCGGCCGCCTCGATGGCATAAGCCTCCTGGGGCAGGTTGCGGTCGATGCCGAGGATGATGTCGGCTGCGTTGGGGTCGGCAGGGGTAAAGGTGGCGGGAAAACGCTCGCGCACGCGGGTGGTAAGGACGCTGGAGGCACGTGCGCATTGCGGGTTTTGGGCAGGATCACTGGCGAGACGGATAAAGCGCAATGTTGGCATGCTCGCTCCGTTTAGTGGGCTGGGATTGTTATACATCAAGTGCTTGAGCGCTGCAAGCCGCTACCAGGTGTGATGCATAAAGCGGAGCGTTACCGGCGTGCCCTCCAGCTCACTCAGCAGCGGGCTGTAGCGCGCCGGGTTGCGCGCGCGCAGATAGTCGGCCGATATCCAGCTGTGGGTGGCGACAAGCAGCGGCCCGTCGCGAAAGGAGAGCGCGTAGGAATCCTCCAGCCAGACCTCGAGGTGCTCTTCGGGAAAGGCTTCGATCAGCTTTTGGAACAGCGTATCCCACTGCAATGCGCCGATCCGTACCCGCGGCAGACGCTGGCGGCGCCGCAATACGGCGGGTTTGGGGGCGGGCTCGTCGGCCTCCTGCTCGGGGGGCAGGCCGATATCGGCATGCTGCAGGATGCTGGCCAGCACCGCGCCGGTGTGGCGGATCTGGCGGTTGGCCTTTAGATGGCGCACCCAGGCGCTCACCAGCTCGGGGGTGATCCAGGGACGGCTGGCCAAGTTGATGGCTACAGAAGGATTGACGCCGGCGCGCACCAGCAGGGCATAGGCAGAGCTTTCCGGGGGATGAGAGGGACCTGTAGCGCTGCTACTAGAAGCAGTTCCACCGCTGCAAGAACCCGACTCGCTCATTTGCGGGGGCGCAGAGTTTGGCGCCCCCACCGCCGCGCGCAGGCCGGGCGGCAGCTTGAGCTTTAGGATCAGCGGCAGCCCCTCGTGCTCGGGGGTATTGGCCACCAAACCGGCGTTGCGCAGCGCGCACAGGTGGGTATCGATGGTGCGCAACGCCAAACCGCGCGCATCGGCCAGTTCCTGATGCGTGACGGGGCTGGTGGCGCCCTCGGGCCGGCCGAATGCCAAGCCCAGGAGCAGGGCATAGGTCATGCGCTGCGGATCCGTCAGGTTGGGCATCTCATCGCAGGGCAGCAGCAGGTAGGGCAGGGTGCGCGCCATGGTCGCCTCCGTTAGGAATAGAACAGGTGTTCTAATGGTATCCCAGGAGGGCTGCCGCGTCAAGCACCGCTGCCGAATATGGGAGGGGTTAATACGGGCATAATCCGTCAGGTTGCAGGAGTAAAACGGACTTGTGCGGCCCTGCAACAGTCAGTTTATTTGCAGCACTCGTGCGTACTCACGCTACCCATAAAAACAGATCGCGGCGGAGCGTATCACTCGCTCCGCCGCGCAGTCGCGCCCGGATCCTAGTTGGCGGCGTCCAGCTGGCGGCTGAAGGCGCGCAGATGGTTGCTCGAGCCGCGTGCCAGGTTGGCATAGAGCTGCGTCAGGCCTGCATCGCTGGAGGCCTCGGCGGCGGCAGTCAGATCGGCTATGTCGGTCTCTTCGATCGTCACGCCCACCTCTAACGCGGCGGTAAGCGACTCCAGCCCCTTGGCCAGCAGGGAGTCGTAGAGCGCCTGCAGGTCGGGGTCGGCAAACTGCCCGGCCGGCAGGTCAGCGCTCGGGTTGGTGAGCCCCAACGCCTCAAGCGCCCTGGCTGAGGCGGCCGCGTGGGTCAGCTCGGAGGAGGCGATGCGCGCAAATATCGGCACATCCCAGGCTTTGGCGAATTCCACATACAGGTCTTGGGCCAGCTTTTCTTCCTGCGCCAGATACAACAGCTGATCGCGTTCGGCATCACTCACCTGGCCAAACACCAGGTTGGAGCCGGCCGGGCGCGCTGCTGGGACGGTGGTGACGGCATTGCCGCGCCGACCGCGGGCGCGTATCGGACCCTTTGCGTCCGCCGCAGGGACGGCTGCCAGCAGGCTGCCGGCGATGACGAGTACGGCGAGAGAGGTTTTTACAAACATTTGACTCCATTCAATCGTTATCATATTGGTGACACTACTAAAACGCGCGGCGCCCTGCTTTGGTCACTTTGCACATAGCGCGCGGGCACGCTACAATAGCGTTATTCGTTGTGCGGGAGGCCATATGTCGTCACAGCAGAGATGGGTGAGCGTGATCCTGGTACTGGTAGCAGCGGCAGTCCTGAGCGGCTGCAAGGCCGCCGGCAGCACCACGCTGGGCTACCCGGATGTGGCCGAAGCCCAGGCTATCACCCCCGTGGCAGCCTCTGAGGCCCCCGCCGATCCCGGCAGCTACCCTTACCCCGACCAGGCCGCCGCTCCTGCGGCTGGACCGGCCGGCCTGTATCCCCTCTCGATGCGCACCGGCCTGCCCGAGCTGGATGCCGTGCTGGCTGCCCTGGAAACCCGCGATACCGCAGGGCTGGTCAGCCTGGTCAAGCTCCAGCTGGTGGCGTGCGGGGTGGATGACCAGCCGATGCTGGCATGCCCCGAAGGCGTCAAAGCCGGCGCCCAAGTCGAGGTGCTGCCATATGTGGCCGAGACGCGCAGTTACCTTGCTCGCGAGGGGCTGGAGCAGGCCCTGCAGCTGCCGATAACAGGCCTGTATGCCCTCACCCAGCCGATCGTCGATCCCTCCGCGCCGGCCGTCTGGCAGCCCGGCACGCATGCCCTCATCCTGGCGTTGGAAGAGCCTTCTCAATCCGCGGTGCTGCACGTGCGCGAGGGCGCCATCGTGCGCCTGGAGCGTTACGCGGCGGCGCCCATCGAGGCCGTCAAGGCCACCGGCGGCGCCATCATCCTGGCCCCCGCCGATGGCAGCACCGACATCTACCCCGCGCCCTGAGAAGCCCCTCCAATAGGCCATTTGGCTTGTTTAAACAAGCCAAAGAACGCGCCGACTTTGCGTCATATGGCGCGTCAAAGCGTCCCCCTCTGTTGTTATACTGAGATAGGACAGGTTAAGCTACCTACTGTCTGAGTGTGATTGCAACGTTTTGGGGGAGTTCGATTGAGCAGGCTCAGTATCACCGCTGCAGATTTATCCCCCCAACACCGCCAAGATCACAACAAAAATATTCATCGGGTAGTGTATTTTTTAGGAGAGGGGAGATACAAAATGGCAACGAAACGGTCACTCAGTACGATCCTGATGGTGATGGTAGCGCTCAGTCTGGTGCTGGGGGTCGGCGCCAGTTACTTGAACGCTACGGCGCCGCAGGCCTCCGCGCAGACGGTGGGCGATGCAATTGACGTTGACGGGTCAGTTGATAATTGCCGTGGCACCATCAAGATCCACATCGGGGATTCCAATGACGAAGCAGGAGGCAACGATCCCAAGGTCTGTGAGTTCCATCTGTATGCTGAAGGTTTTTTCGGCTACGACTGGATCAAATGGGGCATCTATGACAAGAATAGCGGAGATCTCGTCAGGACTGGCACCTTTCGAGCCGATTATTGGGGCAAGGTGCGCGGACCTGTCATGAGCCTGCCTGCCGGCCATTACAAACTGGTCTGGATCAGCTATTCGTGCGACCCTTGGATGAGACTGGAATGTTCGAAAAAGCACAAGGTGTTCAAGAGCAACTGCGTGCCGACTCCCACGCCGACTAACACGCCGACAAAGACCAACACGCCCAAGCCGACGAACACGCCCGAACCTACGGCGACGAAACCCGCGCCTACGGCAACCAGCACGGCTGAGCCGTACGTGGAGCCGACCAGAACAGCCGAGCCGGAAATCAGGCCGACCCTGACGCCCTTGCCCGACGGCCGCAGCAACATTGCGGTGCTCTGCCAGGGCTGCTGGGATAACCAGGCCACCCTGTGGGTGGGCGGCACCGAGCAGACGACCATCAAGTTCGTGCCGGCTGCCGACGGCTGGCCTGCGGTGAACTGGATCCTGTGGAACGACGTGCCGTGGGAAATCCGCATCGCGGTGACCATGCCGCCCAACCTCGACGAGAGCCGCTGGAGGATGCTGCTGTGGGTCGGGACCGGTCCGGAGGACTTTATCTGGACGCAGGAACTGACGGACACGATCAACCCGGGAGATAACATTCTCTACGACTTCCAGCTGGTTGATCTCGAGCACTGGCAGTATCACAAATAAACACATCTGCAGCAAGCGGGGACCTCAGGGTCCCCGCTTTTTTAATTCGCTTGACGCCCTGCCGAAAGAGCCGTACAGTGCGATATATAGAGACCGCATCAGGCAAAGAACAGAGGAGGGAGACAGATGGCAAGGAGGAAATGGCTGTCGTGGCTTGTTCTGGCGGCGGTGTTGGCGGTGGGCCTGCTTTCTGTATCGCCCATAAAGGCAGCTGATCCCGCGGATGCCGCCTGCCCGGGCGAGGTTATGGTGCACGCGGGAGCTTATTCAGCTCCGGAGACAGTGGTGCCCGGCACCAGTATTACTCAAACCGCGGAGGATCAAGTCCATTTCCACTTTTATGGATTTCCCCTCGGCAAAACTGTGAGACTCCAAGTTCGCATTGCTCCAAATCCTCCGAGTGATGCGAATTTCACGATTGATAAAGAGGACTATTGGTTCCAAGGTCCCCTGTTCAATACTCCAGTACTGCTCATATATGACTTTGAAACGGATTGCCACCCGTTTCGGCCTGAAAACCAGCGGCCGCGCGTCGCCATATACGGCGCCGAATACATACCGCCTGACCCGACCCCCACGCCGGTACCCAATGCCACACCGGTGCCCACCGCTACACCGGCGCCGTCGGACATACGCAGCAACGTGTCGGTGCGGTGCCACGGCTGCTGGGGCAGCAGTGCCGCGCTGCGGGTCGGCGGCACCGAGCAGCCCGCGCTGCCCCTGACGGCGGACGCCTGGGGGGTGCCCGCCGCGCATTATATCCTGTGGAACATGGTGCCGTGGGAGGTGACCGCCAGGGTGAGCCTGCCGGAGGGGCTCGACCCCGCGAGGTGGAAGCTGGCGGTATGGCAATCCGGCGAGGTGGAGTGGGCGGACGAGCTCACCCGGACGGCCATACCGGGAACGACGGTCAGGTTCGAGTTCCAGCTGATCGACACAGCCGGCTGGGAATACGGCGGCTGAGCTCCAGCCGCCATCAGACAGACCACAGCGGGGAACCCATACACGGTTCCCCGCTTTTGATTACCCCACCAGGCCAAATGGCCTATCAGCAGCACGCCAAATGGCGCTTCGGCAGCGCGCCATAGAGCGTGTCTGGTATAGCCAAGTCACAGCGCAAAAATGAGCCAAGCAGCTCGTTACAATGCCGCTCCGAGCTGTCATAATAGGGGCAGATGATTGTAAGCCTTTGGGGGATCCGATGAACGATAGAAAGAACCAAATCACCGCAAAGACCATCCGCCTGCTGGCGGTTTTGCTGTTGGTAGCGGGAATTACGCTGATGAGCGCCGTGCAGACGGGTATTTCCGTCAGCCGCGCTACGCTCGAGCCCCCACCCTTGGATGACGTTTTCTCGCTTGGCCCCACGGTAGAGCCCACGGTGGGCCCGGCCAACGCCAACTGCAGGACGCTGGGTTATGCCACATCGGTAAAGATAGCCAACTATCGTGCCGGCACCACCAGCTTTACCCTGCGCGGTCGCACCGAATATTTCTGCCTCTGGAATCTGGTGGGCAAGTTCTTCTTTGACTGGAGATCCTCGGTGCCACCGGCGGCTGTGATCGTCAAGAGCGAGGGGAGCTCCAATATCTACGTCTATGAGCCCGATCACCTGACGTACTCCAATACCCATATGAGCGGCCCGATCAAGCAGGGGTTGGAGACGTACGAGATCAACACTGTCGAAGTCTGCTACGGCGACCTAGAGCCTGCCCTGCTGCCCGACACGGGCGACGGCACCACCCCGCGCTATCCCGGTATCCCCTGTGTGCCGGATTTCTGGATGGTCGAGCCCGACCGCTCGAACACCTCGATCAACTGCGCCGGCTGCGGCGATGCCAAACTGCGGGTGTGGGTGGGCGGCACCGAGCAGCCCGTGCTGAATATGGCTGTCGACGCCTTTGGCAACAACGGCACACTGCTGACGCTCTGGAACTGCGAGCCGTGGGAAGTGCGTGTGCAGGTCGAACTGCCCGAGGATGTTGACCCGGACAAGTGGCAGTTGATCCTGTGGAACGGCACAGGTCCCGACGACTATACGGTTACCGACGAGGCCACCTTCTGGGCGGGGGCTGGCAGCAGCCAGACGATTCGGTTCCAGTTAGTGAGCAAGTAATATGGCCGAGAGCCATGCGCAGTTGGGAGGGACTGCGCGCGTACTTGGGAGGATCGTTCCCATGATGACACATCGTCATATCGAGCGCAGCCGCAACGAAGGGCGTCTTTCGCAGATTGTGATCTGGGCATTGATTGGCGCGGTGACTGTAGGGCTGCTACTCAGGATGGCGCTGGGGGTGATCCACCGCGAAGAGGCTTACACCGATCTGCAGGTCGCGCGCAAGATAGTCACCACCAGCAGCCTGGCAAGTATCCAGCAGGTGCAGGCGATCTTTAAGGGTTTCTACTAGGTCGCGGTTTATCTGAACAGCGAGCGGCGCACATGCCGCTCTTTTTTTATCCCGCTAGATATTGCTCTCGGCAGCCGGCTTGGCTTTTCCGCGCCGCCAAAACATCAGGCCCACCAGCATCACCACCGGAAAGATCACCGCCGAAAGCAGCCCGATGCGCAGCCCGATCTGTTCGGCATCCCAGCCGGCACCCATCGCCCAGGCGAGCGTCACAGCCAGGCTTTGAGCGCTATCCGAGACCAGGCCCGTCAGCCAGGGGCCCAGCGCGCAGCCCACATCGCCCATGATTGCCAGCACGCCGAACATGGGCGTGCCCCCCAGCGGGTAGGTGCTGGAGGCAACACGCAGCATCCCCGGCCACATGATGCAGACCGCCAGCCCCGATACCGCCACGCCGATGAGCGAGAGCGCCGGGCTGTGTGTAAAGACGATCATCGCGTAACACGCGATGCACAACGCGGCGCTGAACAGGAGCGTGCGGCGCAGGTTGAGCCGCTCGCCCCAGATGCCGTAGGCGGTGCGGCCGATCGCCATGCACACCGCAAACATCACGGGGCCCAGCACATCGCCGAGGAGCTTGGGTATACCCAAAGCCACCTCGGCAAAGAGCGAGCTCCACTGCGCGACGGCTTGTTCGGCGGCTCCCGAGCAGATCATCATCAGCATGGCCAACAGAAAGAGCGGCCGCACCAGCAGGGTGCGCAGCGGGGTCTGCTCGTCCTCGTCGGGCATGGGCGCCAGCGGCACGCGGCTAAAGAGCCAGGCGTTAAAGGCCGGCACGATCCCCCACAGCAGGGGCAGCCAGTACCAGTTTTCGGCGCCAAACACGCGGATAAAGAGGGTCGAAAGGAGCATCACCGCCACCTGCCCCCACGAATAGAACGAGTGCAGCAGCGACATGGCGGCGTCCTTGGCCTCGCCGGGCAGCGCATCGACGGTGGGCGAGACCAGCACCTCGATCAGGCCCCCGCCGATGGCATACACTACCGCCGAGATCACCAGGCCGGTGTAGGGCGAAGGCAGGATGCGCGGCAGGGTCGACATCATGATAAAGCCCGCCACCGCGCACAGATGCCCGATGATGGCTGCGCGGCGCAGGCCGATGCGGTTGATGTAGCGCACCGCCATCAGGTCGGTCAGGAGCTGGGTGACAAAGTTGATCAGGATCAGCCGGCCGAGCTTTTCGAACGACAGCCCAAAGGCGTTCTGGTAGATGATAAAGAGGATCGGCGAGAGGTTGACGACCGCCGCCTGGGTGATATAGCCCAGGTAGCAGGCATACAGGGTGCTGCGATAGTTGGGTTTGCTCACAGATTGCGTCTCCTGGCGGTTGCTCAGCCGCAGGCATGATACCCGCTCGGGGGCACGTGTCAAACCGGCGTTGACACGCTCGGATAGCGTGGTTAGCATAGGCGCAAATGCGACCAGGAGGCGTGCCGTGAGCGCAGCGTGGTTCCCCAGACGGGCCGTACATCTCGATTTTCACACCATGCCGGGCATTTATGATGTGGGAGCCAACTTTAACGCGGATGCCTTTGGCGATACGCTCGCCGATGCCGGGGTGGATTACGCGACGGTCTTTGCCAAGTGCAATCTGGGCTTTGCCTACTATCCAACCGAGGTGGGCACCGTGCATCCGGGGCTGCAGCGCGAGCTGCTGGGCCCAATGCTCGACGCCCTGCACGCACGCGGCATCCGCGCGGCTGCCTACCTTAACACGGGGCTCGATCACGAGGCCGCCAACAACCATCGTGACTGGCTGCGCATGAACGCCCTCGGCCAGGTGGCCAAAAACGATGTGATGGGCAACTTTTTCCGCGAGATGTGTCTCAACACACCCTGGCAGGATCTGCACCTGCGGATGATCGAAGAGGTGCTGACGCGCTACGAGGTCGACGGCCTCTTTCTGGATTGCCTGATGGTGGCGCCCTGCTATGGCGCCGAGTGCATCCGCGGGATGGCCGCCGAGGGGCTCGACTGGCGCGACGCGGCTCAGGCGCGCGAATATGCCTGGCGCGTGATGCAGAGCTTTGTGGACAAGGTCAATGCCCTGGTTGCGCGGGTGAGCCCGGGCATTTTCGTGGTCTATAACGGCCTGCCGTATACCGTCCAGCCGCGCCACTGCGAGCTCGAGGTGTTGCCCACCGGCGGCTGGGGCTATGATGTGCTGCACTGGTCGATGCGCTACGCCCGCACCCTGAACAAGCCGTGGTTTTTGATGACCGGGCGCTTTCACAAAAGCTGGGGCGATTTCGGCGGCCTGCGCCCCGAGGCCTCGCTCGCCTATGACTGCTTTAACGCGCTCGCCAACGGCGGCACCGTCTCGGTGGGCGATCATCCGCACCCGCGCGACCTGCTGGATGTGGGCGTCTATGAGCGCATCGGGGCGGTCTTTGCGCAGGTGCGTGCCAGCGAGCCGTGGACCGACGGCGCGGTCCCCCAGACAGAGATCGCCATCCTCGACCCGGACGTGCTGGGGTATCCGCAGCTGTCAAAGCACAGCGCGCCGGTAACGGGCACCAGCCGGCTTTTGCTCGAGCTGCATCAGCAATACGATGTGATCGGCACCTATACCGACCTGGCGCGCTATCGGGTGGTGATCGTGCCCGAGGGCGTGTCCGGCGAGCCGGCCCTGCTGGATGCCCTGCGCGCGCACGCGGCGCACGGCGGGGCGCTGGTGGTCTTTAGCGATGGCGCCGGCGGCGATGAGGCCTTTGATGCCGAGGTGCTGGGTATCCGCAGGCTGGGGGTTGAGCCGTTCGACCCGATCTTTATCGAGCCGTTGGCTGAGGCCGCCGAGGGCCTGCCCGAGACGCTCAGCGCGGTCTATACGCGCGGCACAGCTGCCGAGGTGCTCGCCGGCACCGAGGTGCTGGCGAACGCCTGGCAGCCCTATTTTAACAGGAACTCGTGGGATGGCCTGCACGAGAACTATTACTGCCCGCCCGATACGCCCACCGGCCGCCCGGCAGTGGTGAAGAAGACCAGCGCGCTCTACTTTTCGCCGGCGCTGGGCAGCGGCTATCTGGCGGACGTGGTGCAGGCCCACAAGCTCATTTTCGCCAACTGCCTGCGCATGCTCCTCCCGCGGCCGCTGGTGCGCGGCAAGGGCCTGCCCAGCTATGCTCAGCTGACCCTCACCGCTCAGGAGGCCCGGCGCATCGCGCATGTGCTCGCGTATGTGCCCGAGGCGCGCGGTCCCGAGATGCAGATTGTCGAGGAGCCCATCACGCTCACCGGTGTGCGGCTGGGCTTACGGCTGGATGAGGGCGTCTTCACACCCGCGCGCGCCTATCTGGCGCCGAGCGGCGAGGAGCTCGCGCTCACGATCGCCGATGGCTATGCCTGGGCGGCGCTGCCAGAGGTGCACGGCCGGGCACTGGTGGTGTACGAGTAAGGATCACAGGCTGTGGGGGCAGGGCAGGGGGCGCCGGCGGCAAACCCTCCAAAATAAAAACAGCGCGGGGTGTGTGCCCCGCGCTGTGACGTACAGGTGCAGCCTCAGCCAAAGAGGCCCAGGCCGCACAGCAGCACCACCAGCACCAGGATGGGTGTCACGAACTTGGCAATGCCATAAAAGAACTTGACGACGCGTTCGTTGTTGAGCGTGCCCTTGTTGGTGAGGGCATCGCGCACCTGCGGCCAGCCCCAGACCCAGCCCACGAACACGCAGATAAAGAACCCGCCGATCGGCAGCATCAGGTTCGAGGAGAGGTAATCCCACAGGTCAAAAAAGGTCTTGCCAAATATCTTGACGTTTGCCAGCGTGCTGGACGAGAGCGCCGCGGTCGAGCCGATGAGCGCCAGCAGCACGGCGGTGATCACGGTCGCCTGGGTACGCGTCAGGCGCGTCTTTTCGGCCAGATACGCCACCGGCACCTCAAAGAGCGAGAGCATGGCGCCCGTGGCGGCGATGGCCGTCAGCACCAGGAAGGCCACCATCACGACGCCGCCCAACGGCATGGTGTTGGTAACCGTCGGGATGGTGATGAACAAGAGCCCCGGGCCGACCGCCGGCTCAGCGCCAAAGGCGAACACAGCCGGAAAGATCGCCACGCCGGCCAGGATCGAGACCAGCACGTCCGCCAGCATCACCCGCAGCGCAATGCGCGGGATGTTGGCATCGTCGGTAAAGTACGAGCCGTAGGTAATCATGGTGCCCATACCCACCGAGAGCTTGAAGAACGCCAGCCCCATGGCGGTCAGCAGGACGGAAAAGGTCAGCTTGGTGAGATCCGGCGTGAATAAGAAGGCCAGCCCCTGCCGGATCTCGGCGGCTTTGCCGGGCAGCGTCAGAGAGCGGATGCCGATCAGGATCAGGATCGCAAAGAGGATCGGGATCAGGATGCGCGTGACACGCTCAATGCCCTTGGCCACGCCGGCGATGATGATCACCGCCACATAGGCGATCACGATCCACTGGCCCACCAGACTGGCGACCGGGTTTGAGATCAGGCTGACAAACACTTTTTCCGTCACGGCCGGGTCGCTGGTGGCCAGCTCGCCGCTGATCGCCTTGGGGATGTACAGCAGCACCCAGGCCACCACTTCGGTGTAGAACGCCAGGATGAAAAAGGCCGCCAGAGCACCCAGCGCGCCTACCAGCCACCACAGCTTGCCGGGCGCCAGGCGCCGAAAAGAGGTAATGGCATTGGCGTGCTGGCTTCGGCCGATCACCAGCTCGGAAATCATCACCGGCAAACCCACCAGGATGGTGCTGATAATATAGGCCAGCACAAAGGCTGCACCGCCATTGGCGCCGGTGAGGGCCGGGAACTTCCACAGGTTGCCAAGCCCCAAGGCTGAGCCCAGCGTAGCCACAAAGATGCCCAGCGTGGTGGTAAAGTGGTCACGGACGAGCGGTTTTTTCGGCTTAAGTGCGGGATCAGATTGTGCCATAGCGAGTCCTTTCCGGCGCAAATATAGCCGTGCTCACTTCATTGGGCCAGCACGGCTATAGCATAGTATAAAAGAGTACGTTTTCTGTCAAACTGCCTCAGGGCAGATAGGCAACACTGGGCGCCCAGCTGACACCGTCCGTCAGGTAGCCGGCCGGCCCCGAAACCTCGCAGCGCAGCATCTCGCCGGCCTCAACGGCTACTTCATCCAGCATGATCTCATAGCCGGCACGCTCCGTGCCGACTACTTCCAGCTCTTCCCACAGCACCGCGTCTCCCAGCGTCAGGCGCGCGCGCACCTTGGCGCCGCCCGCGGCGGTCTTGATCAGCCTGCCGCGGATCGACAGCTTGCCGGCTTTGGGTGCCTGCCAGGCTCTGGCCGTCCAGAGGACCGGTTCAGCCGAGAATTGCTCGTGCCGGCTGATCCATACGAGCGCATCGCGCGGGCCGTTGGTCCATACCTTGCGCTCGCTGTCGTACCAGACGAGGTCCTGCCACTCGCCGTCGTCGCCCTGCCTGGCCTGATAGCGCCAACCCTTGAAGCCCTGCTGGGCGTAGAAATCGGCCATGCCGTTGGCGATGCTGCCGGCCGCCTCGCGGTTGTTTTCGAGGGTAAAATGCACAAACTCGCCGTGGAACATCGGCCGGTCGGGCTCGTAAAATAGATTGTCGCGGATGATGCCGTTGGCCAGGTTGCCGCCGTGGTGGTGGATGCCGCCCGAACCCTCCTGCCCGCCGTGGGTCGAGTACCCGTTGCCCTCAAAGACGTTGCCGGCCACGGTGTGGTTATCAGAATAGGACTTTTCGCCCCAGATGTCGAGGAACTCGATGCCCGGGCCGGCGTTGTGCCCAAAGTAGCAGTTCATTATCCGCACATTGCAGTTGGTGGCCTCGAAATCGATGGCACACTGGTCCACAGAGCCCGTATCGGGCGTGCGCGTAAAGGCCGAGTTGTTAAAGACCACGTCATCGTTGCCCGCCAGAATCACCATGGCGGTGCCCGAGGTGGTGAACTGCCCGCAGCAGTGGTCCAGCCAGGAGTTCATCATGCTCACCCGCTGGCAGCGCACAAAGCGCAGCGAATCGGGGATACCGCCCGGGTTGGGGGCGTCGTCGTCGTGCAGGTAGAGGTGGTTGAGCGAGATATCCTGAAAGGCGTAGACGCCCTCGCTCTTGATGCTTGAGCCGTCAAATGGGTCAATGGCAATCGAGTCGCCGTTGTGGGTGCCCTCGATCTGGTCGAAACGGATGCCCTTGCAGACGTATTCCTCGGGCTTTAATTCCATTTTCTTGCAGGTCACCAGGATGCCGGTGGAAAAGGCGGCGCAATCCTCGGTGGCCATGGCACGCGCCGGGCCATCCTGCATGTCGCGGATGAAAATCCCGCCGCAATGATGCACATAGATGTTGTTGAACGTCAGCGATTCGTGCATGGGGGTCTCGTAGAGCGCCAGGATGCCCACGCCGGCGTTGCCGATCTCGACGTTGCTGATGCGCCAGTATGACACGTCGCGCATGACGATGCAGCGTTCGGTGGGGTCGCCGTTGCGGAGGATCTTGGGCAGGGGGCCCTTGCCCCAGGCATCCACGGCACAGGAGCCAAAGCCCTTGTCGCCCGAATCGACGATGGTGAGCTGCTGGTTCCAGCAGCTGCCGCGCTCCAGCATGATGCGGTCACCCGGGCGCAGGGTGATGTGATGAATGGGCGTGAAATCACGCCACGGAGATTGCTGGGTGAGGCCCGAGTTGGCGTTCGATCCGTTGCCGCCCGGCCGGTTGGAGATGTAATAGTTCATGGCTGCCCCTCGCTGGCACAGTGATGACTTATCTATAACGCGAAACGCGTTTGGACGCAAGCGCCAGCGAGGGCGCGGACGAGAATCAGCGGGTCGAGAGGGCCTCGTCGAGCGTCTGGCCGTTGATGGTGACGGCCACCGGCCTGCCCTCAGCCAGCTCGGCGGTCATCTCGAGCTGGGCTTTGACGCGCGGTGTGTCGCATGTGCCGGCCAGTCTCAGGGTGCCCTCAAGCGCCAGAGTGGTTCCGGAGGCGGTGCGCTCGATCTGCGCGATCTTTAGATCGCTCTGATGGAAGACGTTGTACAGCCCCGATTCGCCGTAATAAACGTCGCGCACGTCGAGCAGGGCGTTGATGGCGGCCTCGAGCGGGTCGTCGCCGGCGCCCGGCTCAGCCTCGACGGCTACCGCGCCGTCGTTGCAGCCGATCGGTTCGCCAGCCGATGGGTCTTCCAGGGCGATCAGCACGATCTGCACGGATGTGATCGGCGCCACGGTGGGGTCGGCCGGAGCCTCTGTGGGCGCGGCGGTCGCATCGGCGGGCGCGGCGGTCGCATCGGCGGGCGCGGCGGTCGCATCGGCGGGCGCGGCGGTCGCATCGGCGGGCGGGGTGACGCGGTCGGCCGGGATGGTAGGGTCGGCCCCACGGCAGCCGGCGGCGGAGAGCACAAGGGCCAGCAGCAGGGCAATCAGCAATCGGCGTGTGATGGGCTTGGTACGCATCGCATACTCCTCGGTGTTTGGTAAGTCTATTGGTCAGACACATAGACTAACGAAATGGTTCCGCTCAGTCAAGCGTGACGGGCTCATCCAGCAGGATATGGTCGGCGCCTGCGAGCGTGGTGAGGCGCTCGCCCGTGATAGCGTCGTACAGGCCGATCGCCAAGTTGCCCGTCCAACGCGCAGCCTGGCGGAGATGATTCAGGCGGCCGAACCGTTCAGGGCGGTATTGACGTCGAACTGGGCGTTGTAGAGCTCGGCGTAAAAGCCGCCGCGGGCCAACAGCTCGTCGTGCTTGCCCTGCTCGACAATGTCGCCGTCGCGCATCACCAGAATCAGGTCGGCGTTGCGCACAGTCGAGAGGCGGTGGGCAATCACGAACGAGGTGCGCCCCTCCATAAGGCGTTCCATGGCGTGCTGGATCAGTACCTCGGTGCGCGTATCCACCGAGCTGGTGGCCTCGTCCAGGATCAGCACGGTCGGGTCGGCCAGGATGGCGCGCGCGATGGTCAGCAACTGCTTTTGTCCCTCAGAGATGTTGGAGACCTCTTCGTTGATCACCATCTGGTAGCCCTCGGGCAGGGTGCGGATGAAATGGTCAACATGGGCGGACTGGGCAGCGGCGATCACTTCCTCGTCGGTGGCGTCGGCGCGTCCGTAGCGGATATTTTCCATGATTGTGTCGTTATACAGCCAAGTATCCTGCAGGACCATGGCAAAGTGGCTGCGCAGGTTGTTGCGGCGGTAGCTGCGGATGTCGTCGCCATCCACGCGGATGGCTCCCGACGAGACGTCGTAAAAGCGCATCAGCAGCTTGACCATGGTAGTCTTGCCGGCGCCGGTCGGCCCGACGATGGCGATGCGGCTGCCGGGAGTCGCCAGGGCCGAGAAATCGCCAATGATCTGGCGCTCGGGGGTATAGCCGAATGCGACGTGGTCGAACTCGACATGCCCCTCGATATCCTCCTTGACGAGTGCGTCGGGGGCATCGGCGGCCTCTTCGGGCACCTCGAGGAACTCGAACACCCTTTCGGCGGCCGCGGCAGTCTGCTGCAGCAGGTTGGCGACGTTAGCCAGCTGGGCCGCAGGCTGAGTAAAGGAGCGCACATACTGGATAAAGGCCTGGATATCGCCCACGGTGATGGCATTACGGATCGCCAGCCAGCCGCCCAGGATCGCCACCACCACATACACCAGGTTGCCCACCAGGGTCATGATCGGGTGCATGATGCCCGAGATGAACTGCGACCTCCAGGCCGCGTCGTACAGGCTGTTGTTGAGGCCGTCAAAGGTAGCCAGAGAGCGGGCCTCGCCGTTAAAGGCCTTGACAATCGTGTGGCCGCCATACATTTCCTCGACATGCCCGTTGACATGCCCGAGGTATTCCTGCTGACGCGCGAAATAGATCTGCGAGCGGCGGATTACCATCCCCATGATGACGACCGAAAGGGGCAGGATGATCAGCGAGGCAAGCGTCATCCACACGTTGATCGAGAGCATCATGATGAGCACACCGATCATGGTGATGACAGAGGTGATCACCTGGGTCAGCGAGTTGTTGAGGGTCTGCGAGACGGTGTCGACATCGTTGGTGATGCGCGAAAGCACCTCGCCGTGCGAGGTCGTGTCAAAGTACGAAAGCGGGATGCGGTTGATTTTGCGGGCGATCTCGCGGCGCATGCGGTAGCTGATGTCGACAGAGATGCCGGTCATCAGCCACGACTGGATAAAGATAAACAGCGACGACGAGGCGTACAGCGCCAGGGTGGTCAGCAAAATGCGCCCGATGTAGGCGAAATCGATCTCGCCGGTGCCCTGCACGTGAGCGATGGCGCCCTGGAAGAGCGCCGTTGTGGCGCGCCCCATGATCTTGGGGCCGACGATGCTGGCGGCGGTCGAGGCGATGGCAAACAGGAGCACCACGATCAGCGCCCCGCGGTAGATGCGGATATAGTTCCACAGCTTGCGCATGGCGCCCTTAAAGTCGGCGGCTTTTTCCATCGACATCGACATGCCCATGGGGCCCCGTCCGCCCGGACGTCTCCCGCCGGGACCTCCGGGGCGGCCAGGTCCGCCGGGACCGCCGGCCTGTCCCTGGCCCTGAGGGGGTTTGTTGTTGGTGTTGGCGCGCTGCGGCTGTTGAGTGCTCATTGCAGTTCCTCCTCGCTGAGCTGCGACAGCGCAATTTCGCGATAGGTTTTGCAATTGGCCATCAGCTCGTCGTGGGTGCCCAGTCCTACCATCTTGCCCTCATCCAGCACCACGATCTGCGGGGCATGCCGGATGGTGGCGATGCGCTGGGTGACGATGATCAGCGTCGACGCCTCGGCATAACGCGAGAGCGCCTGGCGCAGGGCGGCATCGGTGCGGTAGTCGAGCGCCGAGAATGAATCGTCAAAGATCAGCACGGGCGGCTTGCCCACCAGGGCGCGGGCGATCGCCAAGCGCTGCTTTTGCCCGCCCGAGACGTTGCTGCCCCCCTGGGCGATCTCGTGGCTCATGCCGTCCGGCAGGGCGTCGATAAACTCGGCTGCCTGAGCTACCTCGATGGCCTCGCGCAGGGCCTCCGGCGCGGCGGATTCATCCGCAAAGCGCAGGTTGGATTCGATGTTGCCCGAAAACAGCACGCTGCGCTGCGGGATCAGCCCCACCTGGCTGCGCAGCTCGTGCAGGTCGAGGTCGCGCAGGTCGACGCCATCCAGGGTGATCGAGCCGGCCGTCACGTCGTACAGGCGCGGCACGAGCGAGACGATGGTCGATTTGCCCGAGCCGGTCGGCCCGATGATGGCGGTGATCTGCCCGGGATGCGCGGTAAAGTTGAGCCCCCGCAGGGCGTCTTCCTCGCCGCCGGCGTAGCGGAATGCCACATCCTTGAAGGTGAGCTCGCCGCGCACCGGCTTGGCGAGTGCCACAGGTGTCGCAGGTTCGTGGATGGTCGGCTCGGTCTCGAGCACCTCAGCGATGCGCCGTCCCGAGACGGAGGCGCGCGGCACAAAGATAAACATGAACGACATCATCAGGAACGAGAATACGATCTGCATGGCGTATTGGGTAAAGGCCAGGATATCGCCCACCTGCAGGCTCGAGTTCTGCACCTCGTGGGCGCCCACCCACAGGATGCTGACCATCAGCACGTTCATGATCAGCATCATCACCGGGCCCATGGCCGACATGACCCTTGAGACGTACAGGCCGATGTTGGCCAGGTCGCGGTTGGCGATCTCAAAGCGCGCGGCCTGGCTTTCCTGGCGGTTAAAAGCGCGGATGACCATCATGCCCGAAAGCGACTCGCGCGAGACCAGGTTGAGGCGATCAACCAGCTTTTGGATGATGCGGAACTTGGGTACCGCCAGGATAAAGATGACCATCACGAGCGTGATCAGCGCGCCGACTGCCGCGGCGATCAGCCACCACATCGAGCCGGCCTTGGAAATGGCCCTCAGGATGCCGCCCACCCCCATGATGGGGGCATAGATGATCATGCGCATAAACATCATCACCAGCATCTGCACCTGAGTGACGTCGTTGGTGGTGCGGGTGATCAATGAGGCGGTCGAAAAGTTATCCAGCTCGCCAGCCGAAAAGGCCGAAACCCGCTCAAACACGGCTCGGCGCAGGTCGCGCGCAAAGCCGGACGAGGTCATCGAGGAGAGAAAGCCGACGGCCAGCATCGCCATCATAATAGCGGCGGTGAGCGCCAGCATCAGTGCGCCGGCGCGGATGATGTACGACATCTGCATGCCGTCCACGTTGGCCCCCAGGGCGGCGTATTCGGCGCGCACGGCCGGCGCGGCGGCCTGCACGATGGCTTTGTTATCCATCGCGCTGAACTGTTTGGTGAGGCCCGCGCGCATCGCGTCGGCCTGCTCGGCCGGCAGCCTTTCGAACACGGTGTAGAGGTCGGTGCCGGGCGGCAGGGCGGGCACTTTAATGCCGGCGCGCTCGGCCATCTCGGCGGTGCGCTCCGGGTCGGCAGTGAGCTGCTGCACAAAGTAATTCGCCAGCATGCCCTTGCCCATGATGGCGTCCAGCTCGGTCTGGTCGGCACGTCCCTGGGCATTAACCACCATCACTGGTGTTTCGGCGGCGCCCGGGTAGCGCGCGGTGAGCTCACTATAGTTGAGCGCAGTTTCATCCAGCGGGATATAGCGCTCGCTGATATAAGCGCGTTCGTCGGGGGTCATCCACAGCTGCACCCGCCGCAGGGTCTCAGCGCGCAGGGCTTCGGGGGCGGCGTGCTCGATGCCGCCCTGCTGGATACCCACGTTGACGATGCGCGAGAGGTAATCGGGCAGGGCCAAGTCGGCATTGGCCTGGGCAAAGAGCAGAGCCACGTTGAGAAGGAGCATCCACCAATAGGGTTTGAGGAAGCGCACCAGTTTGTGCATCGAGCCATTCCTTGCTCAGGCAAGCGCCTGCGGGTGAGTCGGATTTGCTGCCAGCGCCTCCGCCAGGCGGCAGACGCTGGCGACTAGCATAATCCTGTTGGGCGTGATGAGCAAATCAGTTTACTGGGGTGGTGATCTCCTCCTCGGTAAAGACGTTGAGGACGATCTCGCCGGGGCCATAGCGGTCATAGTCGTGCACGGCATAGATAGTGCCGTCGGGGGCCTGTACCGCGTCGGGATACGAGACCTTGTCGCGGCTATCCAGGAGCAGGGCATGCTCAAAGGGGGCGCCGTCGCTGCCATCCGAGAGGTAGGCCGTCAGCTCCTGGCGGTTGGTGGGGTGCGAAGAGTTGATCAGCAGCACCTTGCCCGAGCGCAGGCGGCGGAGGAAAAAGCGCGAGCCGGGGTTGACGATCTCGCTGGGGTGAGCAGCCACCCAGGTGTGTCCGCCGTCGGTCGAGCGCGACTGCCACAGGACGCCGTCGTTGGTACGGATCAGCATCCACACCGAACCATCGCGCAGCTCGAGCTCCATGTTTTCGAGCGCCCACGAGGGTGCCTCGAGGGCCCCGTGCAGCCGCCAGCTCTCGCCGCGGTCAGAGCTGAGCGCCACGCCCTGCAGATGCTCGTCGGTGCCAAAGTAGCCCGGAGGGGTCTGGCGGGTATAGGTAACTGGCAGCATCCAGTCGCCGTTCAAGAGCACAATCGGCTTGTTGAGGCGAAAGGCAAAGGGCACCCCCAGGGCAATGCGCCGTGGCGCCGACCACCGCAGCTCGGCATCGTTGGGGTTATCCGCCACGATCGCCTCGCAGTAGGCGCCTTGGCCTTCCATCGAGCGGTTGTAGAACAGCCACATGCGCCCCTGCGGGTCGATCCACAGGTTTTCGTCAAAGGCGCGCCATCCCGCCACTGGCACCACTATCGGCCAGGGTTCAGCCCAGGTAAAGCCGTCGTCGGTCGAGGTCGTCAGGTAGACGGTGTTTTCGGGGTGCGGTTCGATGGTGCCGCCGGAGAAAAAGACGCACCACAGCCGCCCGTTGGGAGCGCGTTCAATGCCGGGGATACCCTGCCAGTGGCGGTCGGCTTTGGTGGCGATCAGGTGGGTTCGCATGGTTAACTCCTTTCATGGCATGAGCTTTCGCGGATGTTCAAGCTTTCATCACCCCCGCCGCACTCTGGCGGTAGTCACTGCGGTTGTGTTTGTCTGCTGGGTGACGGCAGCAGTGTAAACCGGCGCCGGTGAGGCGTCAAGCACCAGAAAAATGGTTGACACACGGGCGCGCAGGATGTATGCTGGCGAGATCGTGTTGAGGAGGGAAACTGATGCTGCGACGTATTATCCTGCTTGCGTTGGTTGTCATATTACTGGTTCCCGCCATGAGCGTAGCTGCGGCAGGGCCCAACCTGCTGGAAAACCCGTCTTTCGAACGGCCCTATATCCCCATGCCCGCCAAGGAAAACTGCCGTATTGCGGCGCCGTGGGTGCCCTATTATTACGAGGGCGCGCCCTTTGAGGTGGAGCAGGGCTACCGCCTGGCGCCCGAATACAAGGCTGCCTTTTACTGGGAGGCGCCCGGCAACCGCGTGCGCACCGGCGAGCTCTCGCAGCAGTATTTTCACTCCTACGGCAACTTTGAGGGCGGCATCCTGCAGCGCGTCAGCGGGTTTCGCGCCGGCGAAGCGCTGCGCTTTAGCCTGTGGGTGATGTCGTGGTCGTGCGATAACGAGTCCAAAGGCAACTGCGGAGGCAACACCTCGGGCGATCCTTCGCCCATGCATCTCAAGATCGGCATCGACCCGACGGGCGGCACGGACGCGCGTTCGCGCAACATTGTCTGGTCGGCCGAGACCAACTCGTACGACGAGTGGTCGCAGATCTCGGTGGCGGCCATTGCCCAGGGCCCGGCGGTGACGCTATTTGTCTATTCCTACCCGGATTACCGCTCGCAGG
Organism: Chloroflexota bacterium; assembly: GCA_012729455.1. Lineage (GTDB taxonomy): Bacteria > Chloroflexota > Anaerolineae > UBA1429 > UBA1429 > JAAYDC01. The sequence goes on from JAAYDC010000028.1 coordinate 25,120, forward strand.
ATAACAACGTCTACCTGGATGATGCCGAGCTCGTGCGCATCAGTGCCGCCGAGTACGACGACATCGCCAGCCCCGCGCCGGCTGCCGCGGCTGCGCCTGCGCCTGTCGTTGCGGCGTCCAGCTGGCCGGTGCGCGGCAGCCTGCTGGGCAACCGCGGCGGCGCGTATGCCAATGCCGCTTATGTGGCGGATGCCTCCGGCCCGGTGACGCTCAGGATCGAGCTGCTGCCCTATGACCTCGTGATCGGCATGGCCAGCGGCTTTGAGGTCTACGGCCCGAACGGGCTGGTGGCGGCCTCGGGGCAGGGCAATGTTTCGAACGTGCTGGAAGCCAGGTTCGACGTTGTGGCCGGCGTCGAATACCGCGTGCAGATCTATAACTATGCCGAAGGCCTCTCGCTCAGCTATTACCTGAGCGATTGATCGGCCCTGCTAGAGTGCAGCGGCGGCAGCCCGGCATAGGGCGGCCGCCGTTTTGCGTTCAGTTGGGCGGCTGGTCAGGGGCGAGCGGTGCGGCGCGAGGCGTTACGGTAGGCCTGGCTGCGCACGCGGTCGATCTCTTCCAGCACGTCTTCGGGGTGCAGCTCGGTCTCGAGCTGTACGAGGGTCTCATCCTCGTTGTTGTCGATATCCATGCGGTCCTGGATGGCGTCCAGCATCTGGATCACGCGGGTGAGCTCATATTCGCTCAGCAGGCCGATCTGCAGCGCCAGGTCGGCATGGCGCTCGGCCTGTGCTTCCGAGCGGCGCTGGGTGATCAGCACAAAGATCGAGAGCACAATCGCCTCGAGCGAGACCACGGTGGTGAGCATGTTGTAGGGGAAGGGGTCAAAGGGCGTGATGCCGAGATGCCCAGAGTTGATGATCAGCCAGGCCGCGAAAAAGAGGATGTTGATCACCAAAAAGCTGATGCGGCCGGTGTATTCGGTGATGGCATCCGCCAGGCGGCTGTACCAGGGGCGCGCCAGGTCGGCCTGGGTGCGCAGATGGATGATGGTGTGGATGTTGCGCTCCAGCACGTTGATCATGCCGGGCCGGTCATAGGGCGGGATATACTCCTCTGGCATGCGGGGCTCCTTGATGATGCTTGCTGGTACAAGTGTATGCCGGAGCGCCGCCTGTGCCAAAGCGTTATTGGCCGTTGATTACCAACGGCAGGAAGAGGATCTCGGTGTGGGTCTCGAGGGAGACCGAATCGATCGCTACCAGCAGGCCGCGGTTGGTTTCTCCGTTGGCGTCCGGCAGGTAGTGGCGAAAGGCGATGCGCCCAGTGGCCTCCGGCGGAAAGAGCCTGTCAAAGGCGCCATAGCGGCGCCATTCGGTGGGGTAGCCGCCCGCTGCCATCTGCTCGTTGATGTCGAGCAGGAGATGCGTAAAAACCCCCACCGATTCGGCGGTCGTGCCCACGTCGGTAGAAGCTCCCGAGACGCTCAGGCGCACCTGTAATCGGTCGGCGTAATAGGTCGTGAGCGCTTGGCGGGTATAGAAACCGATCACCAGGATGTCGTTAAGGGGTATCTCGGGGCTGATCAGCCAATTCGAGATGGTGCCGCCCTCCGGCGCAGCGACGGTAAAGCTCGAGAGCATATAGGAGCCGGCCGACCCGGCCTGTGCCGCAAAGGTGTCAGCACTGCCCAGGCGCCACGAGGTGGTGCCCGCAGGCTCGGAGCGGTTGATCACCAGCCATCCCTCCGGCAGGCTCTCAAAGCCCTCCGTCAGCCACGGATCGGCGCCGGCCACGGTGACGACGCTGAACAACAGGCCGAGCAGCACGAACAGCACGCGCAGGAGACGTTTTGTGCGCATGTAGGGAGTCTAGCAGAGCGCGGTGAGGGGCGTCAAATTCGGCGGCTTGCGCGATTCATTCAATTGTGCTTGAATCAGTAAGACCTTTCCCCAAAGTAGGAGCATATGTACACCAAACTCACACTATTACATTCCAACGATATGCATGGCGATTTTCTTGAAGAAGCGGCGACCGGCAGCGGTACGCTGATCGGCGGGCTGGCACGCCTCTCCGGCTACATCAACCGTGTGCGTGCCGAAGAGGAAAACGTCCTGTATCTGGTTTCGGGCGATATGCTGCAGGGCTCGGTGATCGACACCGAATACCGCGGAATCTCGACGATCGAGATGATGAACTATCTGGCGCCCGACGCCGTCACGCTCGGCAACCACGAGTTCGACTATGGCCTGACGCACCTGCTCTTTCTAGAAAAGGTGGCCAACTTTCCGATCGTCAACGCCAACCTCTACATCCGCGGGGTCAACAAGCGCCTGATGCGGCCCTATACCATCCTGCAGATAGCCGGCTGCAAGGTACTGCTGATCGGCGTGATCACCGACAAGGTGCTGCAGGATATCCGCAAGCAGGGCGCAGTGGGCTCTTTTATCACCCTTGAGGAAGCCTCCATCGAGATCGGCAAGATCATTGCCGCGCACCGGCGCGACGACATCGACCTGACGGTGATCATGACCCACATCGGCCACGAATCGGATTGCGAACTGGCGAGCATGCTGCCGCCGGAATGGGGTGTCGACCTGATCATCGGCGGCCACTCGCACACCGTGCTGGAACGCCCGGACGAGGTCAACGGCATCCTCGTGGCGCAGGCCGGGGTGGGCACTGACCAGATCGGACGTTACGATCTGGAGCTCGACACCGACCGCAACTGCGTGGCCAACTGGCGCTGGCAACTGGTGCCGATCGACGAGCACTGCGCCGAGCCCGACCGCGAACTGGAGGCCTTTATCTCCGGTTATCATGACGAGGTGCAGGCCAAATACAACACTCTGCTCGTCAAGCTGGCCACCCGCCACACCCATCCGCACCGCGAGATCGAGACCAGCCTGGGCAACCTGCTGGCCGATTGTCTGGCCGACGCCGCCGGGCTCGATATGATGCTGCTGGGTTCAGGATCGGTGCGCAGCGAGACGCTCGGGCCGGTGGTGACGCTGGGGCAGGCGCAAACCTGTTTCCCGTACGCCGACAAGCTGGTGCGCTGCAGCCTGACGGGAGCCCAGCTCGAACGCGTGTTTGCGCACTGGATGCGCCCCGACAACCGCACCGGCGAGGGCGAATGCTACCAGGTAAGCGGCCGTTGGCGTGCCCTCTATGATAACGCCGCCCAACAGCTGGTAAGCCTGGAGTGCGACGGCCAGGCGGTCGATGCGGAGCGCGTCTACACGGTGGGCATTCAGGGCTACCAGATTGCCAACAGCCTCGACAACCTCAACCTGAGCGCCGAGGAACTCGCCAGTGTGCGGAAACCCTTTACCTACAGTGCCGACGTGCAGAGCATGCTCTTTGAGTATTTGGGCAGCCACCAGAACCTGGCGCGCAATGTCGAGGGGCGCCTGACCTGGCGTTAGTTCCAATCCCCGAGTTTTTCTCCCGGGTGGGTGGTACATGGGCAGAACACCCGGGAGAGCAAATCTATGCCCATCCGCGACTGGCTGCTCGATACCTTTTTCCGCAATGCCGTCGATGAACGCCTTCGCCTGAGCCTGCCGGCCAGAGACGCCCCCTCCGCGGGCTGGCGCGGGCTCAACCGCCCGGCGCTCGAGCCGCCCTGGCACACCCAGCGCGAACTACTGGAAGACGCCGTGCGTCTGGCCGCCACCAATCCGCTGGCGGCCAGGATTGTAAAGCTCAGCGTCGATTTCACCGTCGGGCAGGGCTTTGAGCTGGTGGGCGACCCCTGGGCGCGCGCCTTTTTCTACGATCCCTCCAACCGCCTGAGTGCCCGCGTGCGCAGCCGGGCCAGCGAGCTGGCTGTGTGTGGCGAGCTCTTTGTGGTGCTTTCGCGCAACGTCGGGGGCCCGATGACCTATGTGCGCGAGGTCAGCGCGCGCCTGATCGACCGCGTCGAGACCTCGCCCGACGACCGCGAGCGCGAGCTCGGCTACCATCAGCAGACAGATACCCCCGAGGGGCGCAGCTGGCCCACGCACACCGCGCGCGGGGTGTATGAATCGCGTCTGACGCTCGGGCTGAGATAGATAAGCTATCCAGATATCTCGAACAGGAGCGGAATCGGATCAGTCTCTTCCAGTAGGTAAGGATAGTCGAATTCAAACAGTCCCAGCTTACCCTTACAGGGGCAGGGTTTAAGGACGCGCGGGTTAGCCAGCACCCAGCCAAAGGGACCATTGAACCAATCACTATCGTGCCATTCCACGCAATCCACCACATCAACGATGCCAACAATGCAACCAGTCAGCATCCTGGGCGGTGCAGTAACCTTTGGGTAAGCCTTTCTGATAACCTTGTTCGCCCACGCAATATCCCGTTTATCGCTGCGCAAGCCAGCCTGGATGAGAAGCGGCCCACGGTAGCTGGTTGCCCAAGAGCGATTTTCTATATCTTTTGAGCCCTCAACAATCAGCCAGGCCCAAGGCTGTCGCACTGATATTGCTTTCATGTCCGCACTATATCAGATCCATATACCCTGTCAATGGGAATGCCGGGCTTGGCCTGGAGGTGTTATCACCAAACGCTCGGGCTGAGTTAACCATTGCGCAGCAAGCGGCGGGGTGCTATGCTGTGGGTATGCCGGAGCGAAATGAGGGTATCTCGGCGATGAGCAGCCAACCGCACAGCGGCGCAGCGCGAGAGCCGCCAGCCGGGCTCGTCGCCCAACGGGATGCGCCGCATGACGGAGTTTCCCACCCTCACCTTTTTCGCCAGCAAAGCCGACGCGGATGCCTATTGGGCGTGGCTGGTGTCAGAGAAAAAGTATTATGATACCGATCCCGACTGGCGCTGGCAGGGCTATGGCCGCTATGAGAAATCGCGCCGCCTCGGCTGGCCGTATTAGTGTATTCATTCGGTAAAATACATGCCATAGCGCGATACATCCGCCCCTGACGATTCGAGCGCCTGCGAGGCGCTTTTTCTTTACGTGAAAAGGTGAGATAGGCGTATGATATACTAAAGATACAGGAACAAGTTACAGGAGATTGTACCCAAGAATATATCTCTAGTTGTTACGCAGTACTTTAAGGAGTTGCTGATTATGGACAGGATCAAGATTGGATCGCGCAGAGAAGTGTGCTGGGATGAATACCTGATCGATCAAGCCCAGGATGTTCGCGTACAGATGCATCATCCAGAGTTTCGGAATGTTGTTTTGGATTGCAATGCTCCCTGGGAAGGTAATCGCTGCGGTTATTTTGTGCTCTTGAACGATCAGGGGCAATTTCGTCTTTACTATCGTGGTCTGAATTATGATATCGATCAGGATGCAAAGCCGATCAAACACTTTCCGGCTACGATGTGCTATGCCGAGAGCAGCGACGGCAAAAGTTTCCAGCGTGTTCCGGTTCGCAAGATTCCGTTTTGGGGAACGACGGACAACAATATTCTTTTGAACACGATCCGCGACAACATGTTTTTTTTCAAAGATACCAATCCGGATTGCGCATCTGAGGCTTTATATAAAGGACTAGCCGAAGACAAACAGGCACTGTGGCTTTATGAAAGTGCTGATGGAGTAAACTTTGAGAAAAAGCGGATGCTGATCAACGATGGTGCGTACGATTCGATGAACGTAGCCTTTTGGGATGCGATTTCCGAACAGTATTTTTTGTTCTACCGGGGAATTCACGGTGCGGGGACGGAGGGTGGAAAATGGACGGCACAACAGGGCAGCGCACGGCACACTTCAAGTGTCCGGGATGTGCGGGTCAGGACCTCTAAAGACTTTGTGACCTGGTCAGAACCGCAGATGATTCGCTTTGATCCGGCGCGGGACGACTTGGAATTATATACGAATCAGGTGCAGCCTTACTATCGGGCCAAGCACATGTTCATCGGTTTTCCGACGCGTTATACCGATCGTTATAAAGACACGCAGAATTTTGCTTATCTGCCGGACAAAGAGCATCGTGGCCGGTTAATTCGGGCGGAAGGACGCACGGGGACGGCAATGACCGACGCGGCTGTAATGACTTCCCGAGATGGTTTGTACTTTCGCCGTACAGAAGAAGCGTTTCTGACTCCGGGCATCGAGCGTGACTGGAACTGGTATTATGGCGACTGCTATTTTGCTTATGGTATGGCAGAAACCGACGGAGACCGTCCCGGTTCGCCCAGGGAGATATCCATGTATGCAGGGGGTGATTACGGTGTCAACTCTGTCAAGCTGTGCCGGTATGCCATTCGCCTGGACGGTTTCTTTTCTTGGCGCTGTGATTACCAGCCCGGTACGGTTGTAACCAAACCGCTGATTTTTGACGGGGGTATACTGTCGATTAACTTTGCCACCTCTGCCTTGGGTTATATCCGCATTCGGTTGTTGTCAGAGGACGGCACGCCGATAGACGGCTTTGATTCCGGGCGGTTGTTTGGCGACAGCGTGGATCGCCCGGTAGATTTTCAGGGGGATCTTGCTATCCTGGCAGAGAAGCCAGTCCGTATGGAAATAACCATGAGTGATGCGGACCTTTATTCGTTCAGATTTACACCGAAAGTCAATTTGTGCTGATGGAGCCGACGCGGCTGCTTACTGGGAAACGGTGGCAGAGTGCAGCAGCATCCAGCGTTATCCCAACTGGCACTGGCAGGGCTATGGCAATTATGACGTTCTTGATGGCACGCGGCGCTAGGCGCTGAACCTGTGCCGCTGCATGATAGGACCACCGCGCGCGACGAGCGCTGTGGCGGTGGGTAGCTTTTGTCTCATTCAGAGCTTGTATAATCGCTTCGGGCCTTTGGCAGATATCAGGTGCATCAGCCCGCTGGAAAGGAGCGGTATCCGCCTGGGCTAAACCACCATCCGCCGACGACCTTTGCAGAGCTGCTGGTTCGTTTCCGTCGATACAAGTAGGCCGGGTTTACAGCAGCGGATCGATGAGCGTCTCGCGGATGTTCTGTAGCAGTTCCTGCTGGGCGCAGGGGTTGGCATCCGCGGGGAGGGTGATGTGGATGTGCACGTGCACCCCGCCGGTGCGCGTTAGCGTCAGCGCCTCGTTCGCGGGGACGGGCGCCGGCTCGCCGGGGGGCGGCGTGTAGGGTTCAGTGTTGTTGCGCGGGGCATCGCCGCTCAGCCGGCCGGCGGTTTCAGCCAGCACCTGAAAGGTGCGCGCCTGCAAACGCGAGACCTTGGCCGAGGTGCCGTCCGCTTGGGCAAAATAGGTCGCTAGATCGCTGGTGGGCAGGCTCCAGGCGTGCTCGCCGCGGATCTCGAACAGGTCGCGATAGTGGCTCATCAGGTGTGCGGCCAGCCCAGCCTGGAAGGCGCTCTCGGAGGTCATCTGAAAGAGCGCTGCCGCCTGCGCCGTGCGCCGGCCAGTATCATCGATAAACCCGAGGTTGCGGATGATCGATAGCGTGGCGCATTCGTTGCGCGGGGCGATCCCCAGCTTTTTCAGCGTCTCGCTCGAAAGCTGGGCCGGAAAGTTGCTGCGCAGGGCCTGCACGAGCTGGTATACATAAGTTGGGGCAGTCCCATAAGGATACGTTGCCATACGCGTATTCTAGCACATTTGCCGCCAGACACAAAATGTTTGTCGCATCACAAAATATAATTGACAAGTCAGTTCGCATCTGCTATAATGCGGCTTGTGTAGTTGAGGGGGGTGTACTTGGGGTAATCTCCGGTTGGGAAGGAACCCGGCTGGGCCTCAACCGCACATAAAGACGGCTGGGATAATTCGGCATTGAAGCAGCACCTTGGGGGAAGGTGCTGCCCGCTCAGGGTACCTCTGGCGTCGCGTAATACATCCGGCGCCAGAGCTGAGCGGCTCAAATGACAAACCAGGCACGCATCGCGTGCCTGGTTTTTGTTCTAGATCCTGCGGCCGCCGGTGATGTTGAGCTCGGCACCGATCACGTGGCTGGCCTCGTCCGAAGCCAGATACAATACCCCGTTGGCGATATCCTCGACGCGCTCGAGCTCTCCCAGCGGCGATTTGGCGGCGGCATCCGCCAGAAAGGCCACGCCGTTGCCATAAGTCTCGGTCTTTAAGGCGATCTCGCCGGGGGTCGCCACCCAGCCGACGGTAACCCAGTTGACGCGCACCTTGTCCGGCGCATAGGCCTTGGCCAGCGTGCGGGTGAGCGTCAGCAGGGCGCCCTTGGAGCACGAATAGGCCAGCCGATGGGTAGAGCCCAGATAGGCCATGCCGGTGCCGATGTTGATGATCGCACCGCCGCCCTGCGCGCGCATCAGCGGGATGGCCTCGCGGCAGCACAAAAAGGCGCCTCGCACGTTGACATCAAAGACCTCGTCCCACAGTTCGCACCCCACCTGCAGATCCGGCTCCTGGGGCGTGATGGCGGCGTTGTTGACCAGGATGTCGATGCGCCCAAAGTGCGCCTGGGTGCCATGGATCAGCGCCACGCAGTCGGCCTCGCGCGAGACGTCGGCCGGTATGGCCAGGGCACGCGCACCCGTCGCGGCGATCTCATCCGCCACTAGCCGGCAGCGTTCGGCGCGGCGCCCCGAGATCACCACGGCGGCGCCTTCTTCGGCTAGGCGGCGGGCGATGCCCTCGCCCATCCCGCCCGACGAACCCGTGATGACCGCCACTTTGCCGGCAACCCGGCCGCAGCCGGCCATCATGCCGCCCCCACGGGGGTCATGACCATAAAGCCGTTGCCGTCCGGGTCATACACCATAAACCACACCCCGAAAAAGTCGTCGCGGAGCTCTTCCACCCGGGCCCCGCGTGCGCTCAGGCGCGCGTGTTCGGCGTGCGCGTCGGGGCAGCGCAGGATCAGGTCGGGCGCGGGCGTGGACCGGCCCGGCATGGCCTCGTTGATCATGCTGATCTCCAGCAGGCTCAGGCTGGTCTGGGCGCCCTCGGGAGCCACCTCCAGCCAGGTGCGGCACTCATCCAGCGGGCCCTCGCGCAGCACCTTCCAGCCCATCACATCCAGCCAGAAACTACGCGCCTCGGCCTGCGAACGCACGTAGAGGTTCACCATCATGATCTGGTCGGTCATCTCTGTTCCTCGCTTGGAGTTATCGCCATAAAGCGGCGGCCGTCAGCGCCCATCGACCCGTTACCGCTCAGCTCAGGGCCGATCTGGCCGATGCAGGACTTGACCGCCTCGACTTGCGGGCTGACAAACAGGCGGTTGGTATCGACGCCGCTCATCATGGCAGCACCTGGAACACTGACACGGCCATAATAACACGCCCGAAGCCGTCCGACAATCTGACGAACGATATTGAAAATGCGTCGAATAAGGCGTTTAGCGCGGCGCGAGATCCTCGACGTAACGGGCGTCCATGCGGATGCGCGAAAAGCGCTCGGGACGGTGCGAATCCATCACCCCGTGCGAGGTGAGCGCCCAGCCGGCCTGCCCGGGCACCTGCACGCCCGACATGAAATAGTTCTCAAACCGCGCCAGCATGATCGGCCAGATGTCGCCGTCGTTGGGGGGCAGGGCGCGCCCATTGGCCAGCCAGGTCATCCCCGCCCACGGGAATTTCAGCTCGGCGCACCAGCCTTTGGAGAGCGTCTTGCGGTCGTTGAGGGTGCCGTCGACGTGTACGGCAGTTTCGAGGCCGGGGAAATCCCAGTCGAGGAACGCCCAGCGCACCCCGCGCGGGTGCGATCCGCGCCAAAAGGTCGGGCCGGAGCGGTCGTCGTTGCCGCCAAAGCTCACCGCCTTGCGCGCCGTCAGGTCAAATTCGGGCACATCAAAGCGCGAGCCGCGCCGGTAAGCATCCTGCCAGATGAAAAAGACCTCATAGATGGTGTTGAGCGCGTTGAGCTCGAACTCATAGTAGCAGTCGCCACCATCGAAAAACACCTCGATGTCGTTCTCGCGGCAGACCATGTCGTCGCGCTCGGTTAGCGTGGCGTAGGGAAAGGGCTCCTCCAGCCAAAAGCCGATGTAGAGGGCTGTGTCGTCCCACAAAACGGCGGCGGTGGTATCGAAAAGGGCCAGATCGCCGTTGGCCAGGTCGACAAAGCGCGGCGTGCGCGGCGCGAGTGCCCAGGCGCGCTCGTCGAGGCGCCCGTCGATGGTGATGGGGCTGCGGGTGCGGTAGGCGGTGTAATCGGCTTGCATGGGACCTCCAGAGGGGTATCAGGCCTGGTTTTCAGAGATCCAGCCGGCCACCAGATCGCGCGCCTCCGCCAGATGGGCGCTCAGGGCGGCATCCGGCAGGGTGAGCAGGTCAACGCCAGGGGGCACAGGGCTGGCCTCGATCGTCACCACCAGGTTGGGGCTGGCCAGCTGCCCGAGCAGGCCCTTCAGGTCGAGCTCGCCGTAGCCCAGGAAAGAGTGCGGCGCGCCCGGCGTATAGTCCGAGAGGTGCACCGAGCGGATGCGTCCGCCCAGGATCTCGGCAGCATCATTCAGTGCTATGCCCATCTGGGCATAGTGCGAGGTATCCAGCGTTATGCCCAGTCCGTGCACGGCGGTGAAATCCGCCAGTTGTTCCGGCAGAGTGAGCGGCACCGCAAAGCCCTCAAAGGGCGGGGTGTTCTCGATCGTCACCTGCGCGCCGCCGGCTTCCAGCGCGTGCGCCGCCATGGCGACCTCGCCGGCGATGGCATCCCACCAGCCGGGCGGCTGCTCGCCGCGCACGTGCGGAGTGTGCAGCACGATGTAGGCCGGCGCATAGCCCAGCGCGTCCAGCAGGGGGGCGAGGGACGGGTTGATGTAGCCGTCGATGCGGTCGGGGCGATCCAGCACCCCGCCGCCATCGTGCACGCATGCCAGTTGGATGCCGGCTGTGTTCAGGGCGCTGGCGATGGCGCGCGGCGAGTAGCCCTCGAGGTGCTGAGCCATGGCCCAGTCGCCCCCGCGCCAGTAGAGCGCCATCTCGGCCTCCTGCATGCCGGCGCCGGCAATCACCGACAGGGCGCGCTCAAAGGGCAGTTGATAATAATTGGCAGTGGCTGCCACAATAAACATCGGTTGTTCTCCTTGAGGCAGGAGTATAACACGGAGCGCGCCGGCGGCGAAACGGGGCCGCTTGACCGGTGTTCTGCGGGTGGCTTTCGCGTTCGGCGACCCAGCACAGCGTGGTGCAGGTCACTTCCTACGGCCAGGTGGTCTCGGGGATGCCGATGAACGGCCACTTGAGCAGCTGTGACCTCGGGCGTTCAGTGGCGGGTGACCGGCAGCCGCCAGCGTACCTTCCAGGGTTTTATCAGCGTGCTGTTGGCATAATAGGGATTCTTGTATATCCACGGGTACTTTCGCCATAAAGCGGTCGAGGTCGGCCGGCTGCATGGCATAGATCGAGTTAAACACCATTGTCATGATGGCAAAACCGTCCTTGAAAGTATGATTCATGGCTTCTATCATGAGACCTTTGTCATCCCAGAATGCCAATATGACGGCGAGTCCGTCTGGGCCAGGATAATAGGTCAGGTAGCGGTCGGGCAGGCCATAATACCAAAAGATATTGAGCGGCCGGAAGACGCCGCTGAAACGCATCGCCAGCACGGTGCCATCCGCCAGCAGTAACTCACCAGAGGAAATCGACTTGCCATCCTTATCGCTCCACGAGATGCGGGTCCAGTCATCCTCGGTGAATGCCTCGTCCAAATCCGCGGTAACATGCGGCAAGCGGTTCACCAGGTCGACAGCTTCATCGACATCCGCCACAAGGGTTTGGCCGGGGATGATGCCGTAAAAGCAGGGCACCGCGCAGGGGTTGCGCTCCACAAACGTGATATCGGTTACCCAGCAGCGTCCCGCGGTGAGCGAGCAATACAGCCAGATCAGAAAGACCGGCCTTACCACGCCAACGACGAGCAAGCCGCAGCCCAGACAAGTAAAGCCTCTTTTCCTGATCTCCATACAGAGCGTCTCCTTGCTCTAATACGCCGGAGCGGGCGTGAGCTTGCCCAACACCGGATAGGTGCCGTAGCCCTTCCACGGCTGCACCAGCGCATCGCCGGGCTATGCGGGATCCTCGAGCAATCCGCTGGTGCTGGCCGCCAGACGCGCGAGGCAGGCATCTAGCGTGTGGAACGAGACAGAACTGCAAACCGAGCTGCACGTCAGGATCCCAGCCGCGCCGCGCTGGCGAAACCAGATTTCGATGGACAGGCTGCGGTCGTCGTACAGCAGATCGCCATACATCGCATCGCGCCCATAGGTATGATGCCAGAAATCAATCGATACCGCATCGGGTTCGCCGTAAATGCGGATGATCTCTTCCAGGCGATAGCGCCCCGACACATCCAACTGTGTGATGCGCTCGGAATCATCGAAATAGCAGCTGATGTACAGCTCATCCGCCGTTTGCGCCTCTACCATCCGGATATCGAACTCGTTAATGGTGTGGATCGTGCCGGTGAGCACGCCGGGGATCTCGGCGAGGCGCTTTAAGACCTCTTTGCGGGTCGTCTCGCCGGGGATGATGCCGAACCAGCATGGCGGGGCGTACGGATTGGCGGCCAGCAGAGCCGGGTCGTCAAAGGGGGGAGGGAACAACCACTGCCAGTCCAACGGCTTGCAGGCGAGCATCGTCAGCACGATAACGGCCAAGGCGATCCTGTATCCGGCGCGGGCCTTGTGCGGCGGCACGGCGTCAGGCGTGTGGGTGGGCATCTCACAACTCCTGGCTGCCAGCTGCTCCTATCATAACACATTATTTCGTATGCTGTATGTTAAAGCTTTCGTTCCGGATAGGCCGGCGAGAAGAGCAGAAACTAAAAGGGCATTATCCCGACTGCAAACAGCTCTGAATTATGAGATCAGCAAATGAAGCGGCAAGGTCATTTCGCAGCTATTCAATCGCTCCGAGCTTTTTCAGTTCAATATATACGCCCTCTTCGATACTCTTGAAATCTTTTGGCGCAAGCCCTGTAGCTTTTAAGACTTTGGAGTTATCAATTCTTCTGTCATAGGCTCTATCATAACACCAACTCCATACACCTGGCGGATAATGTACAGGAACCCATTCAAATTTAACATTCAATAACCTTGTATAAATATCAGCCACATCACCCCAGGTGATATTCTGAGCCGAAGAGATTGTATACGCCTCGCCAATACAGTGTTCTTTGAACAAAAGGTTGGCAATCAGCTTGCCGGAATTGCCTGCCCAATCAAGACCTGCTGTAAGATGCCTGGCTTCGATGGGAAGCTGCACAGCTTTCCCTTCCTTGGCACGCTCAATAACAGTGTGTCCTGATACCATGTTGATATCCAGTCTTTTATCAGAAAACGAAATAACCGGACGAACAACGGTCCAGTTTTTGGGATACGGGTTGTTGGAGAGGAACCTTTCCGCGCGGGATTTAGCTAATGCATAAGTTTCCTGTTCATGAAACGCGGGATTATCCTTTATGACATCAATCAGCTGAGGCGCGCTCTCTGTAATAGGATGCTGTAAATCTGCATAAACACGATACGAAGACAGGAATATCAAATGTTCTGTGCTTTGTGAAAGCAATTTGTGATAAGGTATATAGTCCTCGTAATTGGGGTAGTGAATGAAATTCACGATTCCGTCGTAACGGTTTTCCTGGAATAACTGGTCCAAATACTCTACGGTTGCATTGGCTTTATAAAATTGCAGTTTTTCGTTATCAGATACCTTATCCTCAAGACAAATGACGTCGACGCTATGGCCAAGTCTCAAGAGTTCTTCAGCAGTATAGGTACCCAAAGTACCGCCGCCCGCAATGAGCAACGCATGTTTCATGTTGTTTACACCTTGTCCCAATCAAATAACACGCCAATCGGAAAGTTTCTGTCATTTGCAAGTCTGGTGTATACCTCACCCGCTTCGCTGGGTGAGTAAACTGCAGAGATCATATCCTTGAAATTCAATCGTTTTCCCTTGATAAGGTTGAGAACGGCTTTCAAGTCATCCCTGTCGGTCCAAAGGCCAGCAGATGATTCCGTTTTCGGCCGTGCCATAGTATGTGCGCCTATCAGGGATACTCCGGGTCCATGAACCTTGCCGTAATAATCAATCTCGAATTTTGAGCTTCTGGTGCAGCCCAAAAGCGCAACTCGACCCATTTTCTGCATACAATCAAGTGCCTGGATTAAGCCTGCTCCAAGCCCTGTTACCTCGATGCACACATTCACTCCGCCGTCAGTCAGTTTCTTAACCTGATCGGGGAAGCCACCATTTGTCGGATCAAACGCAAAGTCAGCCCCCATCTTTAACGCGAATTCGCGGCGTTCCCGCACGGGGTCAACAGCAATGATAGGGTATGCGCCCGCTATCCTTAATTCCTGAACGGCAAAAATGCCCAATATGCCAAGTCCCATCACCATCGCCGATTCGCCGATTTCAAGCTTTGCTTTTCTGATTGCAGCAAGCGGAAATGTAGAAATGAGTGCCATAGAGGCTTCTGCGGATGTTACTTCATCCGGGATTTTAATGACATTGTTTTTGCTTATGGTGATGTTCTTTTTGTGCAATCCCCAGAAAACAATGACTCTGTCGCCAACCTTGATGTCGTCGATACAGCTACCTGTATCGGTTACAACACCCGCCGCACTGTATCCCAGGGCTCTTGGAAAGACAGCTTCTTGGTCTTCAGAGCTGTTGGTACTGTTTCTCAATCCGATCAAGTTGGCTTTTTCAGTGCCTGCGCTTATTGCGGAATATTCCAGCCTTACGGTTACCTCGTTTTCTTGAGGGCACTGACACTCAGAGTCCAAAAGCTCCGCAACACCAGGCTTGGAAAATACGATCTGCTTTGTTTTCATGTTTATATTTTCACCCCACAGGCTTTTAATATGGTCTTATATAGACCAAGCTCGTAATCATACGAATATGGATTTTCTCTGAGCCCTCTGACCATATACGCGAAATTCTTCATCATATCATTATAGCGGTCATAGATATCTGTCTGTGATTCAATCAAAGGGGTATGCCAGTCTGCTAGATATGATTCTTTCATAACGGTATATTGTCCGCCTGCCGCGCCTACTTCCAACGGCTTTATTTCAATCGTTCCTTTTTCTCCGCAGATAACAAGCTGCCTTCTTAGAAAACCTCCACATTCACTGGCACAGGTTTTTGCAAACGATACACCGTTACGATACCTGAATACGGCCATACCAAAATCCTTGGCTGATAATTCGTCAAAGCCTGTTGAACAGCTGAGCGGCAGGATTTCCAGTGGCTCTCCCTGAATTCGATAAATCAGATCGATCAAATGGCAGCCAAGGAAAAACATCATTCCGCCGGGGAAGGCTTCAAGCCAATCGCGCACTATAGCATTGTGTTTACAATTCATATGAGCTTCAACAGAATAGATCTCACCAAGCTCCCCATTTTTAACCTTTTCAAGTGCTTCTTGAATTTTAGGGTTAAAGCGATACATATAACCTATTGAAAAGACCAGTTTTTTTGATTTTAAAATGTCTATCAGTCTCTCAAAGTCAGCGAGTTCTCTTCCGCCGGGTTTTTCCATATGCATATGTTTCCCGGCATTAGCTACCATGAGGGCATATTTTGTAAGATAAATTTCCTCTGTTTCTACTGTAACAGCTTCTATTTCCGGATCATTCAGTATTTGTTCAACGGACATCTCCGGATAACCTTCAAAAGCGCCCATCCTTTCCGGGAATTTCTCTCTTTCATTCTCCAGAAAAGCATACCCTGCCACCTCAAAGATATCCGGTTGTTTTAGTAAAGTCGTCCAGATATCATTGCCATGACTGTTTGTGCTTGTTCCAATTTGGGCAATTTTAATCTTTTTCATGTTTATTCTCTCCTTAATCCATCATATTCGGCACAGAATCACTATTATCTCTTACTACTCTTGCAGCCTTTACAGTGGGTTGGGTTGATACGTCGCATTCACCATGCTCGCCAAGTATGTCGCTCAGCCAGGCTGTGGTCCTGTTATCCTGTGAGTATTCGAATGAGCACCTCCGGAATAAAAAAGGAACCTGTAACTCAGTTTTGAGTCATGTAGTTATTCTCAAATAACTATCTGCTCCTCGTCGGTATTTGCCTCTGATACAGTTTACACTATATCAGCGCTTCGTCTATGCTGCTTCTAGGCAATATCCAAAACGATCTCGGCAGGAACAAGTACGTGAGAGGACACTATAACTTGCCCATTCTATGAATTGTGTCAATCAAACGCATCTACTTGTTAATAGCCTCGTGTTTGAAAGCAAGTCCTATTCCCATACCGCCTTCACTGTCGAAAGCACAACCCATAACCTAGTAAAGTAGCTCCGCAATTA
>JAAYDC010000029.1 GCA_012729455.1 Chloroflexota bacterium
GCCGACATTCAGGGATCTCCGGCGTGCTGGAAGGGCATCTGCCCAGGCGTTACCACGCAGGAAGAAGCTATCGAACTGCTGGAAAGTTATGATGATACCAAAGATATTATGTCCCGGATAGATTATAATGAGCCGAACCCAGCAATACGTGTCTACTATTCGGACCTGCTGCGCGCGAAAATAACACTCAAAGATGGAGTAGTCGACCATATATGCTTGTATGGAACTGTTCGGCTACTCGCAATCACCGACTCGCTGGGTGATCCCGATTTCGTCGCAGTGGCCTACTATGATGCGCCTGATTCTCCCGAAAAAATCGTGTTACTCGGTTACCCCGACAAAGGCCTGACCATCTCGTGTCAACAGTTTCTGTTGAAGCAAGCCCGCATCTATCCAAATACGGTATTTTACACTATCAGGATTTCATCTCCAGAGCGTGTTGGAGAGTGGTCTTTTTATTGGGGCGTAAAGCAGCCAACCGAGGGTGCAGTAGCCTGGCACGGATATGGGTTGTACCCAATCACCACGAAACCAAGGTGGTGGGATGAGAGGCCAGAGCCTACAGCCAGACCGTAGCGCCCCCCGCTGCGCCCCCAGCACGGGTAGGTTCATCCAGGCAGATACCATCGTGCCCGAACCCCGGCAATCCGCAGAGCTGCCGTCCTCACCCACCTCCGTCGGGCATGTCCAGCTCGATCCTGCGCATACAACCAGATCGCAACGGCACTTGCGCTACCAGCCAGCGGGTTTGGTAAAGGTGCCTGCGGCATCGCACAAAGTATCAGGAAACTGGTTGTTGATCAGATCACCCCGTGTTACGTGGCGGTAGAATGAACACACTTTACGCAGATCATGTGCCATGAGTTTGGTGTTTCGTTGTGGGTTATATACCCCAACCGGAACCCTCTCCTCCGCCACAATCCGTATTGGTTCAACCAAGTCAGAATCATTCGAGAGCACGATAGCAGCCTCACAAGCGTTCGTAAAGGCGTCATATAACAAAAGTCGCCAGATTCACATCTGAACCCTTTTCCTCTGTGTTAATGACCTTTACCAGCCGATGGGTTGGATCGTCTGTCAACGGCATGACCTTTGGCCATGATACGTATCTTCCGTAGTGTATTGTCAGATTCGGGCAGGTTCGCAGTGCCCTCAGATACAACTCCTGCCGTTGTGGTTTCTGCGGGTCATTAGTGCGTGCCTGCACCTTGGCCGTGAAATACCTGACAGTCTGGATCGCGTTTTGAGGAAAAGCATTCGCGACCATTTTTCGTATATCCAGCCACTTGAAGCCCGGGGTCTTTTCGTTTTTAACCGCATTATAATACAGATTAAAGGCGTCAACATATACGTTGGTGACTCGTTTCAAGTTGGCTCCATATAAGCAGAGACCGCCTCGCGGCGGTCTCAGACTCTTTGCCCGAAGGCAAAGAGGGGATTACTCATAACATAGCACAGGAGTAAGATTCTGTCAACATCTCTTTGCCAACAAATACCTCTGCCCTCACCCGCCATCGTCGCGCATATCCAGCTCGATCCTCCTCACCGGGCGTGAGGTCATCGCCGCGACTGCCAGCACGGCAAAGCCGCCCGCGCACACCAGGAACCACATCTGCGGGTAGTAGGCATCCGAGAGCACGCCCGCCAGCGCCAGGCCGAGGGGCGCCATCAGCGAGCTGGTGCTATCCAGCAAAGTCAGCACCCTGCCCTGCAGGCCGGGCGGCACCACATCCTGCAGCACGGCAAGCATCGGGCCCTGCACGAGGGTTTGCATCATCGAGACAACCCCCACCGCCGCAACCGCCAGCACGAACTGGTGGCTATCCACCAGGCCGGCCATCACGCAGCCGATGCTCATCCCCACCAGAGCCCACATTGAGGTAAATATCCTCTGCCTAAAACCGCCCCACAGCGAAAGAAGCACCCCGCCGGCCAGAATGCCGGCCCCCGAGACGGCCTCGATCCAGCCATATTCCACCGCGCCGCCCTGATAGTAGCGCCTGATCCAGATCGGCAGCAGGGTGAAAAAGGGCACTGCCAGCAGATTCACCAGCGCCGCCAGCAGCAGCACCCTGCGCAGGCCGCGTGAAGAAAACAGATAATGCACGCCGGCGATCAGCTCTCCCATCACGCCGGGCGTCCCGCTGCCCGTCTTGGGCGGCTGCGGGATGTGCGCCCATATCACCGTGGCGATCGCCAGCGCCGCCGTCACCAAGTCGATGACCAGCACCAGCGAAAGCGGCCACAGATTCAGCAGCAGCGCCCCCAACGGCGGGGTGGTGATGCGCAGGATGCCGTACAGGGCGCTATCCAGCCCCTTGATGTGCGACAGGCTCTCGCGCGGGGCCATCAGTGAGATGCTGGCCTGCATCGCCGGCCAGTGAAAGGCTCCGAGGATGCTGCGCACAAAGATGGCCAGATACACCTGCCAGGGCTGCAGCAGCCCATGCTGGACGAGGATCGCCAGCGCCAGCGCAGTGAGGCCGATGGCGCCATCCGCCCAGATGAGCACCTTGCGGCGCGGCCAGCGGTCGACCAGCACGCCCGCCAAAGGCGAGAACAAAATGGTGGGGATGATGCCGACGATCGAGGCGGTAGCGAGCGCCACCGCTGAACCGGTGATGCTCGTCAGCCACCAGATCAGGGCGAACTGCACCACCATACTGCCAACCAATGAGATCGATTGGCCTGTCCATACGGTTAGAAAGGGCCGGCGCCAAGCTCCGGAATTTTTCGGCGTTGCCCCCACTCTGCTTTCCTTATCCAGCCGTGTTGCACTCAATGCGAGGCAGTTGCCAGCGCCGAGAGCTGAATTCCGGCACCAGCGCTGCGATTATGGCACCACACTGCGCAGTTGGCAAATCAACCTGTTTTGTTGCAGCGACTGCTGCTACTCTCCGTGATAGCCCACCGAGCGCCACACCTCGCGCGCCCGCGCGGTGGCCTCCTCGCTCAGCGTGACGCGCCCCAGGATGCTGGGGGGCGGCTGGCCCTCACGCGCATCCTTGGGCCATGGCGACCAGTCGTCATCGGCATATGGCGCCCGCGAGGCCTCATCGCGAAAGTTGGGCATGGCGTGCGGCACGCCCTCCTGCAGGGCGCTCTTCCACGCCAGGATGCCCACCGACGACATATTCACCCCACGGTAGACGTCCAAGAAGGGCTGCTCGCCCGAACGGATCGCCCGCGAAAAGTGAAAGCTGGTCCAAAAGTCGCCGCCGCCATGGCCGGCGCGGTCGGCCAGCTTGCCGTATTCGGGCCACTCGGGGGTATAGACCCTGTCGCGCAGCTCACCGGGACGCAGGTCGTAATCTTCGTGCCAGACCCGCACCTGTCCGGGACCAAAATAGCCCGGCCCGCGGGTGATCTCCATCGCCCCGCGCGAGCCGTGCATGCGGTACCAGTTCGAGTGCCCGGGCGTCGAAAGCCCAAACAGGCGGAAGACGGCCCCCGAATCGGTGCGGCACAGGATCACCGAGGTCGGGTCGCCCAGACGGTAGTTGCGGTCCATGCGCTCGCGGTCGGCCACCGACAGCCCGATCACGCTGACGGGCAGGGTATCCGCCATATAAACCAGCGGCGCGAGGGCGTGCGTGCAGTAATAGGTGCTGGGCAGCCAGTTGCGCCAGTGATACTGCCCCGGCGCGATGCGCTGGCGGTCTACGGGGCTCATCGGGTGGTTGTATTCGCCCTCGGCATACAGCGCGCGGCCGATCTCGCCGCTGCGGTAAATGCGGCGCATCTCCTGACAAAATACGGTATAGGGATAGTTCTCGGCCAGCATATAGATCTTGCCGGTCTCCTCGACGGCGCGGCAGAGCGCCACGCCCTCCGCCAGCGTCGAGTTCGACGAGGTCTCGCTCATCACGTGCTTGCCGGCGCGCAGGGCCTTGATGGCAAAGGGGGCGTGCTCGTGGAAATAGTTGGCCAGCACCACCGCGTCCATGTCGTGCTCGAGGAAGCGGTCGTAATCGGTATAGGTGGCCACGCCCAGTTTGGCACCGGCCTCCAGCAGGCGCTCTTCCCAGATGTCGCAGATCGCCACCAGCTGCATGCCCAGCTCGGGGATGGCGGCCGTGGCGAACGACATGCCGCGCCCGACCCCCACCACCCCCACACGGATCGGCTTCTCCGGGGCAGGCAGTTTGACGGCGTCCGCCTTTTCGGCCGGCGGCGGCGATGGCCAGGCATCCGGCGTGTAATCGCGGCCGAGCTGCTCGCAGAGGGTCTTCCAGCGCGCGCGCATGCCGTCGCGATGCAGAAACGGCTCGAACCCGAGGTCCAGATAGATCTTGATGGCCGGCAGGCGAAAATCATCCGTATGCAGATAGATGCGCCGGTAGCCGGCCGCCGCGTAACGCGCCAGCACCGCGGCGCTCACCGCACGCCCCAAGCCCTTGCCCTTGTGCTGTGGATCGCCCGCCACCCAGCCCAGCTCGCCGCCGGATGGGTGCTCTGCTGTGGCGTTGTGGGTCGCCATCGCCGTGGCAGCCAGCTTGCCCGAGGCGAGGTGCTCGATCACGAAAAAGCCGTCCGGCAAGACGGTGTTGCGCGTACGCGCCACATACGCGCTGTCAAAGTGGGCAAAGCCGGCGCCGTGCATCAGGCGGATATAGTCGGCCTCGTCGCTGTCGCGGTACTGGCGCAGGAGGTACCCCTCCGGCACCGCCGGCTCGGGCAGCGCCTTGAACACACGCGGGTTCAGCAGCATGCACAGCTGCGGCGGATTGGTGACGGATCTGGGCTGGCTCACGGCGCCTCCTCGGGCACGTTTTGGGCCAGTTTGCACCCGCACGGACGCCTTGTCAAGCGCGCAAGCGCAGCAGCATAGCCATTTCCGGCGTATCAATCAGGCACCGCGAACGGCAACGTAAAGGCGGCGCTTTATCGCGCACGCCTCCCCCCTCCTACATCAGCCACTCGCGCACCGCCGGCCGATCCCCCAGCTCGCCCGCGAGCATATTCAGCACCAGATAGTTCCAGTTCATGAACCCGGGGTTGATGATCGGGCGCATGGTTTCGGGGGCGTAATACTCGTGCATCACGCCGGAGGTGCGCACGTCTCCGGCGAACAGAGCGGCCGTCTTGCGGCACAGGTCGGCGGCCTCGGCGCGGTAGCCGTAGCGCTGCAGTCCCGCCCAGGCCATGTAGTTGCTGATGCCCCACACCGGCCCCAGCCAGTTAGAGGGATTGCCGCTGGCCGCCAGATTGTACATCGGCTCGCAGGCCGCCAACGTGCGCACCCCGCCGGCCGAGGCGAACTCGTCCGGGTTCGCCAGATGCTCGGCCACCCGCGCGGCCTGTTCGGCGGTGGCGATGCCGGCCCACAGCGCCAGCACGCCCGTCCAGCCCAGGATACGCACCGGCAGGCTCGGCCACATGTCACGCTGGTTGGCGTGCAGGTTGGGGATCACCGGGTCGATCCTGCACTGCAGGTCGGCGTTATAGAACCACCCGTCGCGCGCATCCCACAGATAGCGTTGGATGGCGTCGATCAGCGCCCGACGCTCGGCCAGATGCGCGGCACGCTCGAACTCGCGCCCCACCAGCCCCTCGAGGTAGGCCAGCGCCCCCAGCTCGACCACCATCAGCGTGTTCATATAGATGGTGGCGGCCGAGTTGCGCGGGCGGCCAAAGACGGCCGGCTCGTTATCCACCCCGATCGCCAGATCCGAGTGCCAATAGTAAAGCCCGGTGGCGGCATGGTAATAGTCCGCGCGGTAATGGCCGATAAAGCGCTCTAGTTTCTGCACGCCATCCTCCCCGAGCCAGCCGGCATCGCCCCCCAGCTCGCGGGAGATCAGCGCGGCGAACTGTGAGAGCACCGGCTTGGCCTGGTTGGGCTCGTCTCCCTCGGCGCGTTTGGCGGCCATCGCGTTGAGGAGCCACGGCTCGATGCAGATCGGCAGGTAGCCATCCTCGGCCTGATAGTCGAGAAAGTTGAGCACGCTGCCCTGCATGTGCGCCATCAGCTGGTCGCGGTCAAAGGCGGCATCCGGCTCGTGCAGAGCCTGCAGGAGCGCCACCGAGCACAGCCACGAATCCCAATCCCACAGGATGTGCGAATAGACCGAGCCGGGCACCAGGTAGGGGCGCGGCAGCAGGTCGGTGGGGGCGTGCAGCATGCCCACGGCGTGTTGTGCGATGTGGCGGCGCAGGATTTCGGCATCGGCGTGCATGGGATCCTCCGTAAAGTTGGGCTCCGCGAAGTATAGGGTGCGCAGCAGGCAGGGTCAATTCGGATGACACACACGTTCAAAATACGCTATAATGTCTTTAGGCCGGATACACATAGGAGGGATACATGCGCCACGTAAAACCATTCTATTGGCTGATCGTCGGACTCTTTCTGATGGCAACCCTGGCGGGCTGCGGCGGAGCCGCCACGCCGGTGAGCTGCGGAGTCGGCACCGAGGGCGACCCCAACACCGAACGCTTTGCCGCCAATTTCACATCCATCGCTCTGGCTGTCAAAGGCGGCAACGCGGCGATCACCGAGGCGCCTGCGAACCAGCCGCTGGTGCTGCGCCTGGAGGGCAAGGGCGGTTTGACAGTGCGCATCTGCGTCCTTACACAGGGCGGCACGGTGCAGCGTGCTTTCGATCAGTCGGTCATTACCGTGGATGGCAGCAACGATTACGACATCGGCACCTTTGGCCCAGGCGAATATCGCCTGCACCTGCTCGACCGCAATGTGCTGATCGGCCTGATCAACTTTAGCGTCAAATAGGAGGCGCTGCGGTGACCAAACCGCTTGAACGCATCGAATGGCTGGATATCTGGGTGGCGGGTGCCGACCTGGCTGACCTGCCCAGGTTGTTGATGATCGGCGACTCAATCTGCCGCGGCTATTACGGCGATGTGGATGCCGCGCTGGTGGGGCGCTACCACTGCGCCAGGCTGTGCAACTCGACCTGCGTGTGCGATCCAACCTACCTCAAACAGCTCGATCTGCTGCTGGATGATTACACGTGGGATACGATCCACTTTAATACCGGCCTGCACTCGGGCTCCTACACCACCGAGGAATACACCGCCGGACTGGAGCGCGCCTGGGCGCATCTGCGCGCCAAGGCTCCGCAGGCCAGGTTCCGGTGGGCATCCAGCACGCCGGTGCGCCAGCAGGGGCTGATGAGCGACCTCAACCAAGAGCGCACCGACTGGGTGCATGAGCGCAACGCCGCAGCTGAGCGGGTAGCCGCCTCGCAGGGCGTGGGCGTGACGGACCTGTGCTCCGTGACCATCGCCCGCCCGGACTACTTTTCCGCCGACGGCGTGCACTATAACGCCGAGGGCAACCAGGCCCTCGCCCAAGCCGTACTCAAGGGGCTGGGGCTGGTATAACGCGCCGCCCGCGATCGTGCGCACCAAAGCCTGCTGATGCTCTGGCGCTTGCGCGCGCGGCGATAGCGCGCTATAAAGCGTATGAGCACCCTGCCACAGGAGGCACCATGACGGCCTATTACATCGATTCGCGCGCAGCCGGCAACGATGCCAATGCCGGCACCAGTCCCGAGGCGCCCTGGAAGACCTTTGCTCCGCTGCACCAGCGCTCTCTGCAGCCCGGCGACCGCGTCCTCCTGGCGCGCGGCGGCGAGTGGAACGCCATGCTGATCCTGAACAATTCGGGCACGGCGGAAGCCCCCTGCGAGCTGGGAGCCTATGGCGATGGCCCGCGCCCCAAAATCTGGCGCAACGGCGACCCGATGGAGCGCTGCATCCGCATGATCAACTGCTCGCACTGGGCCGTGCGCGACCTCGAGTTCGGCAACTGCGGCACGGGCCTGCACATCACCTATACCGAAAAGGGCCACCGCGGCCTGACCCTCGAGCGCCTCTTTGTGCACCAATGCTATGGTATTTTCATCCGCGACATGGGCGAAGGCCCCGCGCGGCAGCTGGCGCGCAAGGATCGCATCAGCATCGCCGCCGGCATTATCATCACCTGCGAGCCGATCGAGCTCGAGGGAGACGAAAAGGTGCTGGAAGACGTTTACATCGCCGATCTGGAGGGCTGCCACAACGCCGACACGTTGGCGATCAACCCGGCTGGCCCCAACGTGCGCGATCAGGTCAGCTATTCCTTCCGCAACCTGGTGCTGAACCGCCTGTGGCTGCACGATGACGACGCCCCCAACCCGGGCGGCATCCCCGATTCGCTGCGCTTTGTGCGCTGCGAGCACCTCTTGTTGATCAACTCGCGCATGCATCGCTGCTGCGGGCAGTTCACCACCTCGGGCACCGCCATGCTCTTTTTGGGCGGCATCCGCGACCAGATTTTCGTCAACAACACCTTTACCGAGACGCCCGATTCGGGCTCGGTGGATCAGTGCGCGATCGATTTCGAGGCCACCACGCGCAACATCCGCATCCGCAACACCTATTTCGGGCGCAACGCCGGTCCCGGGATCGAGTTTCTGGATATCTGGGGCGAGACCAGCTATTCGCAGGGCCACGAGGTTTCCGGCAACGCCTTTGAGGATAACGGGCACTCGTCGCGCGGCGGGCAGGCCGGCGCGGCGGGCATCCACCACCATGGCGGCAACTTTGCCACGGGCGTCATCCGCGACAACCTGATGCACGAGCCCGGCCGGCCCCTCCTGCACGGCGAGTTTGTCAAGTTCGAGCTCACCAACAACCTGCGCGCCTCACAGCCGATCAGCTCGGCGATGAACAGCTTTAACGGCGACGGCTGGTCGCTCGAGGCCGCCGGCGCGGATGGCGTGTGGCGTGCCGCCGGCGAATACGATGCCGCCCGCGAGCGCTACAGTGCCGCGGGTCTCGGGTGGCTCTCGCGCTCCGAGCAGGCGGCTCTGGCGGAGGGTGCCATCAGTGCGCGCTGCTGGACGGCTCCCAGAGCCGGCACGGTCGAGGTGCGCAGCCGCGCCCTGCGGCTGTGCGGTGGGGTCGATGGGAAGGTCGCTATCACCCTCAACGGCAAGGTGCTGGCCGAGGGCGCGGTCGCGGCCGGCTGCTGGGATGGCACCGAGCTCAACCTTGGCGCGCTCACGGTGGCGGCGGGCGACCAGCTGCGCTTTGAGGATCGCTCGGCGTTCGCTGGCGAGGCCGGCGCCATCAGCTGGGCGCCGATCGTAGCCTACACCGATTAAAACTCAGCGGGCGGTCCGGTGCCGCCCGCTGTTATCCTATGCAGACCCGCTCGCGCGGCGGGTTGCAATCCAGGCAGACCTTTTCGTCATTCACCAGCCTCAGCCATGGTTCGGCAGTGAGCTCGCCGCAGCGCGCACAGACGTGCGAGGCAAACAGCGGGGCCCGCTCGGGCAGCGGGATGTGCACCGGCCCCACCCGGTAAAGCTCAGCCGGGTCGCGCTCGAGCAGCCACGCGAGGCTCTCCTCGCGCGTCATGCCCTGAGGCCGCTCGCCCAGCACCAGGCGCACCGACTTACCGCCGCGCTGGTAAAAGCTATAGGCCGACTTGCCGCGTAGGCGAAAGAGCAGGTTGCCCTTGCCTGCGCTGCACCCCAACAGCACCTGGATGGCGTCCACCCCGCAGGCGTCGTTCTCCGTCACACAGACCAGTTCTTCATCGGCCGAGCGCAGCGCCCCCCACAGCCTGATCACCATCTGCGCGACCTGAAACCCGATCGCCAGCCCCGGGCAGGTATGGCCATGAAAGTCGACGCAGCGCTGCCAGTCGCGCTGGGCGGCCTCGTCCATTCTCACACCTCCTGTAAAACGAAACGGGCAGTCTGCGGGCTGCCCGCTGAGTGCTTTAGGCCAGCTGCGATTCGATCAGATTCGCCGCGGTCTGGGCGCCGTTTTCCGTGCGCAGAATACGCCCGACCGCTTCGGCATTGGCGCGGTAGCCCGCGTCATCCACCGCCCTGCGGATCGCGGCCGCCAGCCGTTCGCTCGTGAGGCGCTGCCGGGCGAGCGGCGCGGGGCTGGCCCCCAGAGACACAAGCCGGCGCGCCCAAAAAGGCTGATCCATCCCAAAGGGCACAGCCACCGAAGGCAACCCCGAGCGCAGCGCCTGCGCCGTGGTGCCGGCTCCCGCGTGGTGCACCACCGCCGCGCAGCGCGGAAAGAGCCAGTCAAAGGGCACCTCGCGCGTCACGAAAACCCTATCCGAGCTGGCTGCCGCAACTTCCTGGCCGGCGCCCGTCAGCAAAATGGCGCGCTGGCCGGCCTGCGAGAGGGCATCCAGCACCAGGCGCGCCGTCAGCAGCGGCTCAGACTGGTATGAGCTGCCGAATCCCACTACCACCGGCGGCGAGCCTCCCGCCAGAAAGCACTGCAGGGCGGCCGGCGGGGTGTATTCGGCGGGTGTATCCAAAAACCAGTAGCCCGTCACATGCGCATGGGCAGGCCACTCGGGCGGACGCGAGACCACCGCCGACGAAAAGGCATACAGCTGGATGGGATAGGGCTGCTGTTCAAGGCACCCCGCGTCCGGGTTGGCCAGCTGGCTGGAACGGCGCGCCTGACGGTAGGTCAAGAGGTTGTACAGCCCGCCCAGCCTGAGGGGCCGGTAGGAAGGATGCGCAAAAGCGCGCGTCGGCAGGCTGGGAGAAAAGGCGGTGTAAATAAAGGGCACCGAGATGGCGCGCGCATAGGTGCCGGCCGAGAGCGCCAGATAGGTGCCGATGATCGCATCCGTGCGTTCAGAGAGTGTCGCCAGGATGCGCGGCCGCAGCGCCCGCACCAGAGTCGGCACGTCGCGGTAGGCAGCGGCCGTATCGCGCAGGCTGATGCCCAGCGGCACCGGCACCATCGGCGATTGCCCCACCATGTCGGTAAAATCGTCCGGCGCGGTAAAGCGCACCTGGTGGCCGCGGCGCTGCAGCTCGATCCCCAGCGCCACCAGCGGCTGCACATCGCCGCGCTGCCCGATCGCCAAAATCGCTATGCGCATGCGTCCTCCCGGGCCGTTCGGTTTCGACCATTATACATTCAAGTAAGCCGTCTGTGTAACACAGTTTTGTGCTGTGCCTTGACGCGCGCCGACTCGGCTTTTACAATGGCGAAAACAACAAGGGGGTGTGCGATGGTCAAGTTCCGCAAACAGCTGATCGCCGACGAGCGCTACGAATCGGCCGGCGTGATGGACGTGGATGGCGACGGCGTGCTCGATATCGTGTCGGGCGCCTGGTGGTACAAGGGTCCCGACTTTACCCAGCGCTATAAAATCGGCGATATTCAAGCCGAGGGCGAGTATTATGACGACTTTTCGACCATCCCGATGGACGTCAACGGGGATGACCGCATCGATTTCATCACCGGCGGGTGGTGGGGCGACACACTGCGCTGGCGCGAGAACCCGCCCGACCCGACGCAGCCCTGGCCCGAGCACATCATCGCCCACACCGGCAACGTCGAGACCACCCGTGCCTGGGATGTGGATGGCGACGGCGAGCTCGAGATCGTGCCCAACTGCCCGGGCATGCCCCTGACGGTCTTTAAGCTGGTAAACGGTACCTTTGTAAAGTACGTGATTTACGACCAACCTCAGGGCCACGGTCTGGGCGCCGGCGACATCGCCGGCAATGGCCGCTGCGACTTTGTGATGACGCACGGCTGGCTGGAAGCCCCTGCCGACCCCTGGAAGGGGCAGTGGATCTACCACCCCGGCTTTGACTTTGGTCCCGCCTCGGTGCCGATTCTGGTGGTGGATGTGGATGGCGACGGCGTCAACGACCTGATCGTTGGCGGCGGGCACCGCTATGGCCTGGAATGGTACAAGCACACCATCGCCGCCGACGGCAGCCACGCCTTTGAACGGCGCGAGATCGACCCGTTCAACTCGCAGTACCACGACCTGCACTGGCGCGATATCGATAACTGCGGTTCGCCCGAGCTGATCAGCGGCAAGCGCTACCGCGCTCACAACGGTAACGACATCGGCGCCGACGACGACTATGGCATCTATTACTGGAAGGTGGTGAACGGGCAGTTCTTCAAGCAGCCGATCATTTTCGGCGCCCAGCGCGAAACCACCGGCTGCGGCATCCACTTTGCCATCGCTGACCTGCGCGGCACGGGCCGGCTGGATATCGTCGCGCCCGGCAAGGACGGCCTGTACGTCTTTTTCAACCTTGGATAAGGAGGTAGTTTAAGCATGAAAGTCGCTATTATCGGAGCCGGCAGTATTGTATTCTGCAAGACGCTGATGCTCGACATTATGCACACCCCTGGTCTGGAGGATACCGAGTTCGCCCTGATGGCGCCCAGCACGCGCCGCACGACCCAGGTGGAGGCCTTTGCCGAGCGCGTCATCAAGCGCAACAACCTGAAAGCCAAAGCCTACAAGACCACCTCGCAGCGTGAAGCACTCAAGGGTGCCGATTTTGTGATCAGCACCTTTCAGATCGGCGGCAATACCGCCTACGGGCACGACATCATGGTGCCGATGAAATACGGCGTGAACCAGTGCATCGGCGATACGCTGGGCCCCGGCGGGATCATGCGCGCCGTGCGCAGCATCCCCACCACCATGCAGCTGGCCAACGACATGCTCGAGCTCTGCCCGGATGCCCTGCTCCTCAATTATGTCAACCCTATGGCGATGATCTGCTGGGCGCTGGGCACCACCCCCGTCAAGTATGTGGGGCTGTGCCACGGCGTGCAGACCACCCTCGACCTGATCAGCGGCTACACAGATGTGCCCAAGGCAGAGATCGACTACCTGTGCGCGGGCATCAACCACATGGGGTGGTTCCTGCGCCTCGAGCATGACGGGCACGACCTGTATCCCCTCCTGCGCGAGCGCTTTGAGCTGCCCGAGTATTACGCCAACGAAAAGGTGCGCGGCGAGGTTTTCCGCCATTTCGGCTACTTTATGACGGAATCGACCGGTCATCTTTCCGAGTACCTGCCCTATTTCCGCAAGAACCAGGCCGCGCTGGACGCCTACTGCGACGAGCCCGGCTTTGGCGGCGAGTTTGCCGCCTACTATAACTTTGGCGTCGATGTCGCCAACAAGTACGATAACCGCGACCTGCTGGCTGGCGAATCGACCGAGTTGCCGCCGCGCAGTGTCGAGTATTGCAGCTATATCATCGAGGCGATCGCCACAGGCAAGCGTTTCGAGTTCAACGGCAACCTGCGCAACGACGGCATGATCACCAACCTGCCCGCGGATTGCACCGCCGAAGGCCCCGTCTATGCCGACCGCCTCGGCCTGCATCGTACCATCGTGGGCGATCTGCCGCCCCAATGTGCAGCACTGAACCTGACCAATATCAATGTGCAGCGCATGGCAGTACTGGCGGGCCTGCAGGGCGACCCCGAGGCGCTCATGCAGGCGATCGCGCTCGACCCGCTCACTGCCTCGGTGCTGACCCTGCGCGAGATCCGTGAGATGACCACCGACCTGCTGGAAGCCGAGCGCGAGTGGTTGCCACAGTTCGAGGGCAAGACGCTGCGCGCCACGCCGGCCATCGTGGTGCCGGAGGGCATCGAACGCGCGCGGGTGCCGGTCGATCCGGCTCTGGCAATCAACGCACGTTTCGGCGAACTGGCCAAGGAGTAAAGCATCATGCTCATGCACCAACCTTGGCGGCGGCGCGACACTGTTTTGTATGACGAACGCTGCGCTGTCGTCCAAACCGCCGCGGGCACAGTACGCGGCTACATCCGTAACGGCATCTACACCTTTAAAGGATTGCCCTATGGCGAGGCGGGCGGTCCGGCGGGGCGTTTTATGCGCGCCACGCCGCCCGTGCCCTGGCAGGGGGTCAAGGCCTGCGTGCAGTACGGCAACATCAGCCCGCAGGTGCCGGCCGGCCCCACCCCGCCGGTGGGCAGCAATACCGGCGCCAGCGATGAGGACCTGCTGCTCCTGCAGCGCACCGGCGGGCGGCCGGTAGGCGAAGATTGCCTGGTGCTCAACCTGTGGACCCCCTCGCGCGACCCAAGCGCCAAGATGCCGGTACTGGTCTGGCTGCACGGCGGCGGCTATGGCTTTGGCTGCGGGCACGACCTGGTAGCCTACGACGGCGAGAACCTGGCGCATCAGGGCGCGGTGGTGATCACCATCAACCACCGTCTGGGGCTGCTGGGGCACTTCTACCTGGCCGAGCTGGGCGACGAGCGCTATCGCGATTCGGGCAACATCGCCGCGCTCGACCAGCTGCTGGCCCTCGCATGGGTGCGCGAGAATATCGCCAACTTTGGCGGCGACCCGGATTGCGTCACGATCTTTGGGCAATCTGGCGGAGGCGGCAAGGTCAGCACCCTGATGGGCATGCCGGCGGCCAGGGGCTGGTTTCACCGCGCGATCGTGCAATCCGGCTCGATGCCGGCCGGTGTCGATGCGACGGCAGCCACCGAGCTGGCCAAAGCGGTGCTGGAGGAGCTCGAGATCCAGCCGCACGCGCTGGATAAACTGCACGAACTGCCGGTGGATGAGCTCCTGAGGGCAGGATTTGCGGCCATGAAAAAGCGCGATGTCAGGCCGATGATGGGTTTTGGGCCGGTGGTAGACGGCGTGAATCTGCCCGAGGTCAGTTTTGGCGAGCACGCTCCCGAGTGCTCGCGCGATGTGCCTCTACTGGTGGGCACCAACTATCACGAGTTTACCTCGGGGGTGGATAACCCCGACGCTTACAGCCTGTGCGCCGATGAGCTCCCCGACAAGCTGCGTGAGCGCCTCGGCGAGCGTACCGAAGAGATGCTCGCTGCCAGTTATGAGGTTTTCCCCGACATCGTCCCCTTTGACCGTTACGCGCTGCTTTCGAACTGGTTCCGCACCCTGGCACGCAAGCAGGCTCAGCTGAAAGCCGAACAGGGCGACGCGCCGGCCTATCTGTATTGGTTCACCTGGCGTACGCCGATCCTCAACGGCCGTCCGGGGGCCTTTCATTCGGCCGAGATCTCGTTCGCCTTTGATAACGCCGACCGCTACGAGACCTATAACGGGGGCGGCGTGGAACCGCGCCGGCTATCCGCGCAGATGTCGGCCGCCTGGCTGGCCTTTGCACGGCGCGGCAACCCCTCGCACCCCAACCTGCCGGCCTGGCCGGAATATGACAAAAAGCGCGCCAAAGTGATGGTGCTGGATGACCCCTGCCGCGTCGAGACCGACCCGGATACACGGCTTGAGCGCGCCATGGCCAAGAGTAAAGAGGGGCGCTAGGCGAGGGGAGCGCCTGGTCTTTGCATAGCGAGCGATGTGCAGCACGTCCGCGCGGACGTGCTGCACGTATATGCTTTGTGCTGACGAGTATGGAATATGCGCGCCTGAGGAGGCAAGATGGATAAACCCTTTGCACCCGAGATGCTGCCGGCGGAAGTACAGCTGCGACCCGTGCAGAACAGGGTAACGCTCTCAACCGAGGACTTTTGGGGGACCAAGCTCGATACCTTTCGGCGCGTGACGCTGCCCGGCACGTTTGACAGGCTCATCGCCGATGGCGCGCTGACCAATTTCATGCACCTGCGCGACGGCGGCGGAGAGCACCGTAGTAATCCGTGGACTGACGGCCTTTTTTGTGAGACCATCACCGCTGCCAGTGATTTTCTGCAGCAATCGCCCGATCCCAGCCTTGATCAGCGTCTGGATGGCTATATTGCCATCATCGCGGCGGCGCAGGAAGCCGGCGGCGGGTATCTCTCGACCTATACTCAACTGGTGCGCCCGAACCAGCGCTGGGGCGAGGCGGGCGGCAATATCCTCTGGCAGCACGACCTTTACAACCACGGTTGCCTGATCGAGGCCGGCGTGCATCACTACCGCGCTACCGGCAAGGTCTCACTGCTGCGCTGCGCGGTGCGGGCTGCCAACTACCTATGCGACACGATTGGCGAGCCACCCAAGCGTTTCGTAGTGCCGGGGCATTCGATAGCCGAAGGCGCCATACTTGAGCTTTACCAGCTAGTACGCCGTGAGGCAGGCCTGGCTGATAAACTGGGCATTCCGGTATCGCCTGCTGACTATTGGACCCTGGCCAGCTTTTGGATACACGGGCGCGGGCGTCATCAGTCCCGCATCAACCACCCGCAGTATATGGGCGAATACGCTCAGGATCACGCCACCATCCACGAGCAGTACCAGGCTGTCGGCCATGCTGTGCGTGCCACGCTCTATTATACCGGCATAACCGGCCTGGCTGCTATAGAGGAGGATCAAACCCTTTGGAACGACGCCGTACGGCTGTGGCGCAACGTCACCGAGCGCAAGCTGGCGATCAGCGGAGGGATCGGTGCGATCCACTACGAGGAACAGTTCGGCGCTGACTGGCAGCTGCCCAACAACGCTTACAATGAAAGCTGCGCTTCGGTCGGACTGGCCTTTTGGGCGTGCGCCATGCACGCCGCCAGCGGCGACGGGCGGTTCTATGACGTCATCGAGCGCGTGCTCTACAACAACGGGCTCTCGGCTATCAGTTTGAGCGGCGACCGCTATTTTTACACCAACCCGCTGGAATCCAACGGCGATGTGCATCGCTGGCACTGGCACGGCTGTCCCTGCTGCCCGCCGATGCTGCTCAAGCTCTTTGCCAGGCTGCCCGAGATGGTCTGCAGCGTCGATAATGATACTTGTTATGTCAATCTCTACACCAGCGCCGTCGTCGCAGTTGAGCTGCCCTCAGGCCAACTGGCTTTCGACATGCAGAGCGACTATCCCTGGCAGGGAGTGGTCTCGATCAGCATCACCCAGGCACCACATAGCCACGGACAACGCCTGGCTGTAAGGATCCCTGAATGGGCAGCCAAGGCGGAGGTGTTTGTCAACAATGAGCGCCAGGATGAGGGACGCGAAAACGGCTACCTGATGCTCGGCAACCTGAAAGCGGGCGACCGGATAAGGCTTGAACTGCCTATGGAACCACGGCGAGTGCAGGCCCACCCCTACGTGCGCGAGCTGCGCGGCCAGGTGGCGTTAATGCGGGGACCGCTCGTTTATTGCCTGGAGGCTATCGACAACGACGGCCAGCTGAATGAGCCGCTGGCCATCAACCAGCACCTGCACTCGAGCTGGGAATCAGGCCTCTTGGACAACGTAACAACGCTGTCGGCCGCCACGGCTTCAGGACGTTGCCTCAATGCTATCCCGCTGTACGCCTGGGATAACCGCGCCGCCGGCGCCATGCGCGTCTGGCTGCCGCAGGCGGGCATGCCCGATAGTTGGGATACCGCGGGATGGGGCAACCAGCTCTATCGAACCTATGAACCGGAGAGATAAGCGTGACGAACCTTCTCAATAAACGTGCCCTGGTCACCGGCGCCGGCACCGGCATCGGCCGCAGCATCGCGCTCGAGCTGGCCGCGCAGGAGGCGCAGGTAGCCCTCCACTATAGCCACAGCCGCGCGGGCGCCGAACGCGCCGTGCAGGAAATCGTCGCCGCGGGGGGCGTGGCAATGTGCTATCAGGCCGACCTGAGCTCGCCTCAGGCCGGTATGGCGCTGGTCGAGCAGGCCGCCGGCGTGCTGGGGGGGCTGGATATCCTCGTCAACAACGCCGGCATCACCGAGGAGGTGCCCTTCCTCGAGGCCACCCCGGAGCACTTTGACAAGCTGTGGCAGGTGAATATCCGCGGGCAGTATTTCTGCGCCCAGGCGGCCGCCAAACAGATGCTTGGTCACGGCGGGGTGATCATCAACCTGGCGAGCGTACACGGCCTGGCAGGCTCGCCCGGCAACAGCGCCTATGCCGCCACCAAGGGCGCCATTATCGCCTTTACGCGCACGGTGGCCGTCGAGCTGGCCCCCAAAGGCATTCGGATGGCGGCCGTAGCGCCCGGCTGGATCGAGGTGGAGGGGCACTGGCAGCGCTACGAGGGCTATGACCCAGTCGGGGCCGGCAAGATCATCTCGGCCGGACGGGTTGGCCAGCCCGAAGAGGTCGCCCGCACGGTGGCGTGGCTGGCATCCGACGCCGCCAGCTATATCGTCGGGCAGACCATCGTGGTGGATGGCGGGGTCACCGCGCTCATGTCGCTGGCGCGGGCGATCCCGGGGGGCTAGCAGCGTACCACGCCGGCACGTGTCCGCCGTGGGCATACCAGGCGCTGACCATCGCAGTCCGAATTAAAGCGGTTGTTCGGCAATATCGAACAGCCGGTTTTATGCAGGCGGCGCTTTGCCCAAGGTCCAAAAGGGCACGGCGCTGCCGGGCAGCTCGCCCTCAGCCAGGCGCTCGAGGCCGAGGCGCTCGTAAAAGCGCGCGTTGGCGAGCGTTGTGGCCTCCACATAGACCCCCGCGCCGGCCGCAGCGGCATCCGCCAAAGCGCGCTGCATCAGCCTGGTGCCGATGCCGGTGCCCTGGTAAAGCGGATCGACCCCCAGCACAAAGAAATACCAGTGCGGCCGAGGGGCATGGGTGCGGCGCAGGCGCGCGCGGGCCTGGTTGTAGTGCCTCAGGCGCCGGCAGCCCGCCTGTCCGAGGTGTTGCGGGGTGCTGAGCAGTCCCGATGTGAGCACATCCCAGGCGTTGAGCGACGGATGTTCGGGCGTCAGGCAGCCCAGCACACCCTCCAGCGTGGTTGTGGTATAGAGCAGCCCGCGGCGCAGCACAAAACGCAGCAGTCTGGTATTCAGCCAGGTGAGCTGTTCGAGGCGCGCGAGGGCATCCGGCAGGATGGCGGCGTACACCGGGTCG
Source organism: Chloroflexota bacterium (assembly GCA_012729455.1). Lineage (GTDB taxonomy): Bacteria > Chloroflexota > Anaerolineae > UBA1429 > UBA1429 > JAAYDC01. The sequence continues at coordinate 18,563 of JAAYDC010000029.1, forward strand.
TTGGTGAACGCGCGCCCCAGCAGGGCTCCGGATTGTTCCAGTCGGGCGCCGTCGAGGGGCTGGATGGTGCGGTCGCTCATGCCACTTGCTTCATGCGGGATGGCATGTTTATATCCGCGGAGAGGGACTTGTCAAGCGCAACCGCGCTGTGCCCAGCGCGTATAGCCTTCAGCAGTTGGAGAGAACCTATGTTGAACCCGTTTTTTGGCCCATTTAGTCACCGCAACCTGCGCCGCAACATCCGCTACAACAGCGGCTGCTGCCTCTTTCGGCTGATTCAGCTGATCCTGGTAGGGTTCGGAATCAAGTACCTCTACGACCGTTCGCGCACCGAAGGCCCCACCCAGGTGTGGCCGCCGCAGCCGTCCACCAAAACCATCGACCAGCTGCCGCCCGCCGAGCCCGTCCCGGGGCGCGAGACCGCCAAGTTGGATCCGGACGCCAAGGATCCGTGGGTCGACCCGGTCTAAGCCGCCGATAAGCCCTTGATCGGGTGCCAATCTGCATCTAAGATGGGGGCATTATCCGGTATCGTCAGGAGGATGCCTCATGTTCGAAAACCGCGTCGTGCTCAACCTGCTGGTGACGGACGAATCGCCGCGCAACTCGGAGGGCGCCTTTGCCAGCCTGGCGGATGGCAGCACCCTGTATGCCTGGTCGCGCTATCAGGGGAATGACCCCGACGACTGCTCCCCGGCGGTGATCGCCGCGCGCACCTCCCCCGACGAGGGGTGCACCTGGCCGGATGACACCATACGTGAGGTGGTTGGGCGCGAAGGCCGCTGCAACGTGATGAGCGTCTCGCTGCTCAGGCTGGCCGACGGCCGCCTGGCGATGTTTTACATTCGCAAGGAATCGTTCCTGGATTGCCGGCCCAGGATGCGCATCTCTACCGACGAGGGCAGGACCTGGAGCGAACCCAGCTTGTGCATCGCCGCCCCGGGCTATTTCGTGGTTAATAACGACCGCATCATCCAGCTGAAATCCGGCAGGCTGCTGATCCCGGCCGGCTACCACCGCGCGCGCAGCACCTCCCTAGAGGTATCCGACTACGGCCAGCTCGACTTTCGGGCGCTGGCGATGTTTTTCTATTCCGACGATGCCGGCCAGAGCTGGAAGGAAGCCCCCGACTGGCTGGCGCTGCCCTTGCCCAACCAGATGGGCCTGCAGGAGCCCGGCGTGGTCGAGCTCAAGGACGGGCGCATCCTGGGATATGCGCGCACCGATACCGGCACGCACTGGCGCTTTATCTCTGACGACGGCGGCCTGCACTGGCATAGCCTCGAGGCGTGGCAGGCCTTTCCGGCGCCCTGCTCGCCTCTGTGCATCAAGCGCATCCCCAAAACCGGCGATCTGCTGGCGATCTGGAACGACACCTCCATCGATATCGGCGCCCAGGCTTCGAGCTGGGGGCGCACCCCGCTGACGGCGGCTATCTCGCGCGATGACGGCGAGACCTGGTCCAAGAGCAAGCTGGTGGAAGACGATCCGCGGCGCGGCTACTGCTATACGACGATCCATTTTACGCGCGACGACGCCGTGCTGCTCGCGTATCAATCCGGCGGGGTGGATATCTCGGTGCTGGCTGAGCTGACCATCCGGCGCATCGCGCTCGACTGGTTCTACGCCTAGAGATTGTCCAGCAGGCCTTTATCGTCGTGCTTTTTGGCACGTTCGACGGCTGGCCTGATAAAGAACTGATGCGTGATCCAATCCGTCAGCCTGGGAAAGAGGGTGCGCGTCAGCACCGCCGGCAGCCCGGGGGGCATTAGCACGCGTGCCTTGCGTTTGGCAGCCCCCCGCAGGGTGATCTCGGCGGCGCGCTCGGCGCTCATCATGCGCTTGGTATAGACGCTGCGCCCCAGTTCGGTATAGTGACGGCCGTGCGCGTCGATGATGTTCTCGTTGAGTTCGGTGACCACCCAGTATGGGCACACCAGCGTCACCGCAATACCGTTGCCGGCCAGTTCCATGCGCAGGGCATCCGAAAGGCCCACCAGCGCGAATTTGCTGGCCGAGTAACTGCTGGCTCCCGGGATGGCAAGGTAGCCGCCCAGCGAGGCAATGTTGACGATGCGCCCGCGCGAGGCCGTCAGGGCCGGCAGGGCGTAATAGGTACAGTTGAGCACCCCGTAAAAGTTGACCTCCATCAGACGGCGAAAGAGGGTCAGGTCGGGCATCTCGGCCAGCTTGGCGAACTGCGACATGCCGGCGTTGTTGATAAGCATGTCGACGCCGCCGAACTCGCTGATGCACACGCGCAGGAGCTCGCGGCACTGGGCTTCGTCGGCCACGTCCGTCGGCACGGGGAGGGCCTCGCCGTCCAGTGCGCGGCATTCTTCGGCCAGAGCCTGCAGGCGCTCCACACGGCGCGCCGCCAGCACCAGCTTGGCGCCCTGGCGAGCCAGCTGGCGGGCGAGCTCGCGCCCGATCCCGCTGGATGCGCCGGTAACGATCACGACCTGCCCGCGGAAGGGGGATTTCTGTAGCATGGCAGACCTCCTGCGGGGTATTGTAAGCCAAATGCGGGAGACGGGAAAGAGATAAAAACAGACCCCCCATTGCTGGGGGTCTGTCACAATAACTGTTCGGCTGAAAGCGAGAATCAACTAGGCACGACGGGCGGCGCGGCCGATCAGCTTTACGATCAGCAGCAGCACAACAGCGCCGAGCAGCGACCACACGATGCTCATGAAATCAAAGCCGCCGGAGAGAGCGCCCTTGCCGACCAGCCAGCCGGCGATCACGGCGCCGATGATGCCGACCAACAGGTCAACCAGGAACCCGCCGGGGCTCTTGACGATCAGGCTGGCAATCCAGCCAACCAGCGCACCAATCAGGATCGTGATAACGATGTTCATGACAGACCCCTCCAGGGGCAGCCGCTCCACCTGACTCGTTTCACGGCATTATCCGTTACTGTACTTTGCCGTGCTATCAGTCAGCCTCCGGCTTACACGCCCTTTTCTGTCTCGACTTTCTCCCGTCCGTTTTTCGGCGGAAAGATCAGGAAGATGGCATTCAGCAAAATGCCCATCACGGCCGCTGTGGCGATTGCCGGCGGGTTGCCATCCGGGAATACTCCCGCCAGCCACCTGGCGTTCAGGGGCAGGTTTCCGCCCGGGAACACCGAGCCGCCCACACCAACGATCAGGATCAGCGCGCCTACCGCCAGCTGGCGCGAATCGAACAGGTTGACCCTTTCGGACTGGATCAATGCCACGCCCTGCAAGGCGATAATGCCAAAGAAGAAAATGGCAAGTCCGCCCGTAACGCCGGTCGGCAGGGTGTTGATCAGCGCCGACAGCTTGCCCACAAACCCGAGCAGCATGGCGATCACGCCAGCCGCGATCAGCACCGGCACGCTATAGCAGCGCGTGATGGCCATCAGCGAGTTGTTCTCGCCATAGTTGGTGCCCGCGCAGCCGCCCAGCAGGCCGTTGATCGAATCTCCCAGGCCGTCCAGGACCAGGTTCAGGCCGATCAGCTTGCTGATCGTCGGGCGCGGACGCTGCATCTCGTCAGCCAGAGTATCGATGTACAGGCTGATCTGATACAGGTGCGCGGTCGATTCCGGGATCGTCGCAATCGCGATCGGGGCGATCGCAAGAATCGCCGACCACCTAAAGATCGGCGTGGTAAAGGGCGGCAAGCGCAGCCACTGGGCATCTACCACCGGCTGGAAAAAGGCCGCCTTGTCGGGCGTCAGGATCAGCGAGAGCAGATAGCCCGCCAAGGTGCCAAAGATCACCGGCAGCATCGAGATCAGCCCCTTGCCGCGGATATAGACCGAAAAGAGCACCGTCGCCACCAGGGTAAAGAGCGCCACGACCCAGTCAGCTCCCGCCATATCGAGGGCCGTCTTGGCCAGCGACAGGCCGATCACCATTGCGACCGACCCCGTCACGATCGGAGGCAGCACTTTATCCAGCGCGTCCTTGCCGATCAGGCGGATGATCACGCCCGCCAGCATCGAGACCAGACCGGTCGCCACAATGCCGCCCTGTGCCACACGGATACCCTCGCGCAGCGCCTCGGGGCTGGCGGCAGCCAGGTCACCGACGCCGGCGTTGTACGAGATGATGCTGACCACGGCGGCGATGTACGAAAAACTCGAACCGTAATAGAGCGGGATGCGGCGGCCTGAAAGCAAAAGCGCCACGACGGTGGCCAGGCCGGAACCAAACAGCGTCACGCCCACGTCAAAGTGGGTGAGCAGGGCCACCAGCACCGTCGCCGGAAACATGGCGATGACGTGCTGCAGGCCCAGCAGGATCGTGGCGCCTAGAGGCGGGGCATCCTGCGGGAGGTACCCGATCCGTCGTTGCGAACTGGCGGTGTTGGCTGACACAGCATTCTCCTTTCGCTTGGCACGAACTGTTTGACGGCCCAGCACGGGCGGCAGGCAAAAAAAATCTAGCGCGTGCGCTAGATCAATTGGGCAATGGCCGGCAAACGCCGGTTACACGCGGAAGCATCAGTTTGGAACCATTCACTGCTTGCCCCTGCCTGACCGTATTAACGGGGAGTATAGCACAACTAGATGCAGCGCGCAAGAAGCAAGTGAGGTGCATATCTAGTGGTGTATTCGGGGTTTGGCAGCGGCGGTCGGGTGCATACAATATAGTGACATTCATGGAGACAGCAGCATGATCCTGCATGCCCCGCGCCTGACGCTGCGGCCCCGGACGGCAGAGGATGCCGTGCGCCTTGCCCAGCCTGGCAGCGGCCCGCTCCTGGCCGAGCTGCTCTCCCGGCGCATCAGATCCCGGGTGCAGCTGGCGCACGAGTGCAAGTGGTACACCCGCGAGGATCAGCCGTGAAACACACGCGCAAACCGCGCTGGTTCAAGCCCGAAGTCGCCATCCTGGGGGTGGTGCTGCTGGCGGCCCTGCTGGGCTGGCAGATCGAGCGGCGCTACCGGCCGCTGCACCGCCTCTACGACCAGGTGCGCTACGAGGCCTATAACCACTATCTCCCCTGCGAGGCCCTGCCGACCGCCAAAGAGGCCGAGGCGATCCTCGCCGACCACGCTGAAGCCGCCGAACGCATCCGCCAGACCGATCCGGGCTACACCGATATCGTGCTGGATACCGAGCGCTGCCCCGGCCGCGCGGATGCCGTGATCACCTACTTTGACCGCGACGACCGGCGCGTGATCGAGGCGATCCTGTCGTACAGGGTCGACTTTTTCGGCATCCCGGCGCGCTGGCGCAGGAGCTAGCGTGCGCCTTCGTCTCTCGGCCGATCTGGCAGCCCTGGCGCTGATTCTCGCCGCCACCGCCCTCTTGTTCGGCGCGATCGGCTGGTGGCGCAGCACCTCGCTGGTGCCGCTGATGTACTTTACCCGCGATGCCGTAGCCCTGCGCCACGCCCCCTGGTATACCGGCATGCTCTCGCAGCTCGGCATCATGACCTGGGTGGCCGCGGCAACCGCTGCCCTGTTGGGCGCGCTGGCCCTGCCTGCCGGGCGCACGCGCAGCATGCTGGCGACCTTTGGCGCCATCACGGCCTACATCGCCCTGGATGACGCCTTTTTGCTGCACGAGGTCGTCATCCCGCACAGCATTGGCCTGCCCGAAAGCGGCGTGTATGCCCTCTACCTGCTGCTGACGGGCGCTGCGGCGCTCTGCTTTTGGCGCGAACTGCTCGCACACAGCCGACTGCTGCTGGGAGCCAGCATCGTGCTGCTGGGGGCGCCGGTAGTGCTGGATATGCTGCAGCAGATCAGCCCCGCGCTCGAGCCCTGGATGGCCGCCAGCAAGCTGGCCGGGCTGTGGTGCTGGGCGGCCTACTGGCTGCGCCGTTCGCTGCAAGCCCTGCGCGAGACGCACCGATGAAGGATCATCTGGCGACCGCGCGCGCGTATGCCGCCGCCTGGATGGTGACCGAATCGCTCTTTGCAGACGGCCTGCGTGCGGTCTACAACCCCGCGCACAACCACGCCCAGATCGGCTACGGCAAGGTCATCGAGCTGATCGCCTGGGGCGCGCCGGGCGGGATGATCATCTCTTATGACGATGCCTGGGCAGCACGGATCGGCGAGCTGCCGGCCGCCTCCGAGCTGGATGTGCTGGCAGAAGCCATCACGCGCCTGTGCGGACGCGCGCCGCACCCTGCAAGTTCTACGCCGAACACGCCCCCGCACTGCAGTCATCCGCGGCGCGGGCGCTGGTTGAACGCTGCGGGTTTATCAGACTCGGCGATGCCCTGCTCGTGTACGCCGCCTGATCTGGTACAACCGTACCAGGCATGCTACAATACCATTCTGGAGGCCTGCCATGCCGATTGCTCCGCTGCAGCCGATGCTCGCCGCCGCCCGCGCGGGCGGCTATGCCTTGGGCTATTTTGAAGCCTGGGACCAAACCTCGTTCGAGGCCGTTATCGCCGCCTGCGAGCGTGCTCAGGCGCCCGCCATCTTGGGCTGGGGCGGCGCCATCACGAGCTATGATTGGCTCGAATCGGGCGGCATCGAACAGCAGGCCGGCATCGCCATGGCGCTGGCTGAGCGCGCCACGGTGCCCTGCGCGGTGATGTTTAACGAAGCCAAGACCCTCGCGCACCTCGAGCGTGCCTTGGCGTTGGGGGCCAACGCTGTCATGCTGGATAGCTCGCATCTTGAATACGCCGAGAATCTGGCCTCCGCCGCTGCCCTGTGCCAGCTGGCGCACCCCCTGGGGGCGGCCGTCGAGGCCGAGCTGGGGCGCTTGGGAGATGCCTCCGATCCCAACTCCGTGCCCGAACTGACCGATCCAGTCCAGGCGGCCGAGTTCGTGGCAGCCAGCGGGGTGGATGCGTTGGCCGTCTCGGTGGGCAATGTGCACGTGATGACGGCCGGTGAATCGGGGGTCGATCTCGAGCGTCTGGCGGCGATCGCGGAGGCTGTGGATGTGCCGCTGGTGATCCACGGCGGTTCGGGCTACCCGGCCTGGGCGGTACGCGAGGCGATCGCGCGCGGGGTCTGCAAGTTCAACGTCGGCACCCGCTTAAAGGGGCGCTGGCTGCGCGAGCTGCGCGCGGCTCTCTCGGCACTGCCCGAGGCGCTCGATATTCAACAGACGGTCGGCTCGCGCAACCGCGGCGATGTGCTCGAGCGCGTGCGCGAGGGGCTGATCGCCGAGATCCTCCACATGCTCGAGCTCTACGGCGCGGCAGGGCGCGTATCGTGACGCGCATGCGCCTCCTGGCCCTGGCCGACCAGGAGGTCGACGGGCTCTACAGCCCCAACCTGCTGCAGCATGCGCCGAATGTCGACTGCGTGCTCTCTGCCGGCGACCTGCCGTTCGGCTATCTGGACTATATCCTGACGATACTCAACCGCCCGCTCTATTACGTGCACGGCAACCACACCCAAAAACGTGCCCTGCACGGCAGCGACGAGCTCTCGGAAGAGATCGAGGGGGCCACGAATCTGCACATGCGCACCGTCAACTACCGCGGGCTGCTGCTGGCCGGCCTGGAGGGCTGCCGGCGCTATCGCAACGCCGAACACCAGTATTCCGAGGCGCAGATGGGGCGGCGCGCCATGCACCTGGCCCTCAGGCTGCAGCGCAACCGCATGCGTTATGGCCGCGCGCTGGATATCCTGGTGACGCACGCTCCGCCAGCCGGCATCCACGACGGCGATGATCACGCCCATCGCGGCTTTCAGGCCTATCTGGCGCTGATGCGCTGGTTCCGCCCGCGTTACTTGGTGCACGGCCACACCCACATCCACCGCCACGACCAGCCGCGCCGCACGCGCTACCAGGATACCACCGTGCTGAACGCCTACGGCTACCAGTTGATCACCCTCGACCTGCCGGAGCCCAACCCGGCTGCGCGCTGAGATCCGCACATAAAAACAGGAGGGGCACCATGCCCCTCCTGTTTGGCGTCAGACCGCCAAGCCTAGAGCTTGATCTCGCACTGCCACTGCGTCAGATCCCAGGTGCCTTCATCAGAATACTGGATGGCGGCCTTGCGGATGACCTCCTTGGCCAGCACCTCGCCCTCGGTTTTGAGGTTGGTGAAAAAGGTCTCTTCGTCGATCTCGTCCATAAAGTAGAGCGTCTCTTCACGGCGCAAGAGGTCGCCCCACTTGTCTTCCTGCCAGCCAAACCAGCCATACGGACCCGAAATCGGGTGGTAACCGCCGGCTTTCAGGCGCGTCTCGCCCACAAAGAGGTTCTCGACCTCGGGCAGGCTCTTGGCCTTTTTGTGCGAGGGGATCGTCGAGGGCACCTCGTTGACGATCATCTCGTCGTGCTCGGGCGTGGTGATCCACATCAGCCAGTCGACGCAGATATCCACCGCCCCCTTGGCGATGGTGGTCGGGTTGAGGCCATAGGTGGTCGAACCATATCCGCCCACGCCCATGGGCAGGATCACCGGATCGGGCGCGTATTCTGAGCTCTCTTTGGTGACGGGCGGCAGCCAGAAGGAGGTGAACTCGAACTGGCGGCGGTTATCCTGCAGGATGGTGCCGACCGACCAGGAGCCATCCCAGACCATGCCCAGGCCGCCGGTGAGGAAGAGTTCCATCGGGGCACCGAAATCCGGGTTGGCAAAGCCCGCCGGCATGTATTGTGCCCAGTCCTTGATGAGCTGGAACATGGCGCGCACTTCGGGGGCTTTGAAGACGTCCAGCCCCATGCAGTGGTAGGCGTGCACCACTTCTTCCTGCGAGAGGTTGCCGACCTGCAGTATCTCGAGGACCTGTTTGTTATAGTTGAGCACATCGTACTTTTCGAGCCAGCCGTTGAGGAACTGGTCCGAGAGCACGCCGGTGATCCACCACTGGTTGATGATGCCAGCGCCAGCCGACATGGCGATATAGCCGGCGTCCTTGAGCTTCTTGCACCAGTCGATCATCACCGCCCAGCTCTTGGGCGAGGCCAGCTGAGGGTCGATCTCGATTTTCAGGTCGATGCCGACTTCTTTGAGCATGTCGATGTTGGCGTACACGCCGGTGGCCACCAGGTCAAGCGGCACACCGCCCCAGTGGTTCAGCTTGGCAAAGGTCAGAAAGGGCGCTTTGAAGTGCTCCTTCCAGGGGCTGGAGTCTTCGGGGGTGTACTTGTTGGGCAGCTCGAGATAGTCATCCAGCGGGACGGCCTTGCCCTCTTCGGAATACTGGTTGAGCGAGCTCAGCCACAGCCAGTAGATATCCGGGCCGGTGCCGCCGATCAACTGGGTGGTCAGCCACGAGAAATAATCTCCGGAAGGAGCCTGCATGAACTTGATCGTCACGCCGGGGTGGATATCCTGCCATTCCTTGCGCAAGACTGCCATAGCCTCGCGCTTGGGGGCCTTGGGGTCGGGGTTTTCGACCTCGCTGGTGGGCATAAAGCCCTGCACGCCAAAGAGGATCTCGCCCTGGAACTCGGATGCTTTGGGGGCTGTGGTAGCCTCTGCTTTGGTCGGCTCGGGCTTGGCGGTTGGGGCCTTGGTGGCCTCGGTCTTGGTCTCACCGTCATCCTTGGGGGCAGCGGTGGGTTCTGCGGGTTTCGGCACACAGGCGGCAGCGATCACCGCGGTGCCTGCCAGGGCGGCCAGTTTCAAAAAATCACGACGCTTGAGCGTTTGCATGATCTTCTCCTGTTATATGATTGATTCAACACAGGCAACTGATGGCCGCGAAACGTCGGCGGAATGGTCTTATAGGCACCTCCCGGGAATAAAAACACACGGCACCCGAGCTGGCAAGCGTTTGCCAGACCCCGGATGCCGTCGGTTGCCGAACACACGCATCGCATTTACGCTCACAGCCTGCCCCCAGCCATGCACGAGCGTATGGATAGCCCTACAATAGGGCGAATCGGCGCTGATGTCAAGGGTTTTTATGGTCAGTGACAGGTGCGCCATCTTGTTATATCAAGAGACTACTCGATTTCGAAATCCTTGTGTTCGAGCTTGGCGGCGATCTCTTTCAGGGAACTGAAGTCCTCGATCGGGTTGTTGCCGAGCTCCAGTTCCATCAGGTTGGAGAGTATAGCCAGCGGGCTCACATCCGTGATCTGGTTATCAGTTAAATAGACACCCCGTGGTTTGGTCAAGCCGGCAAGCACCGAGATATCGACAATACCGGCATTCTTGCTGTTCATCTCTTCCCAGCCAAAGTTGGAGAGGTTGAGCTCGGTGACCCTGGCCGCTTCGGCCTGGCGAGGGCTATAGTCATATCACAGTGCGGGGGAACCGAGCAGGTTATGTATATCCTGCCGCCCTACAGGATCCTGATCAGCCCGGTAAACCGGCTTTTGTTGTTTCCATGATTAATAATGTTTACCGGTTAATTAATGTAACAGGTATTCCAAAAAAGGTTTTATCCGGCAGAATCTGATCAATTTGGGACCTCTGATCTGTGGAAGCATAGTAAATGGTAATACTCCCTTTACCTGGGCATGTCCACGAATCAACCATGAATTCAACATGATCAGGATTTACATTTTTGATTTTCTCTACTATCTCGCTGTGCTCAGCAACCGTTTTCTCTACTTTGTCTATGTCGGGCAAATCGGAGCACGATAGATAGTGGTGATAATTGTTGTACAGTAGGTTGTCTACCAGCCGGTGGAACAAGTGCGTAGAGGGCTCAGAAACAGCTAAAATGACAACGACCAAAAGTAAAATAGCTACTGGTATCAGTGTTTTTACCTTTCTCATCATACTCCCTCCATATGGAGATGCTAACCCAAACTCGAATTCGTCTGTCAGTTTGCGAGTTATTTGATAGCGTCTTTCGATGAAAACATTCTATACCTTTCCATCCGTTCTGGCTATCCAGACCGCCAGGGGGGCGAGCTGTCATTTTCGCAAACAGTGCAATAACTCCCCTCTTACACCCCTGACCATCCTGATTCTTACCGTCGCTGTTTCGCAGACGAAAACGGGGAGCAGGTTTTTTATAACCCTGTCCCCGCATTCGTCTGCTCTAATGACTAGGACTTCCAAGTAGCCAAGGACAAACCCTGCCTGTTATCCGGAAGGTACCCAACTTGTGTTGGGTACCTTCCGGATAACAGTATCAGGCCGCGCTTGATTATAGCAACCGATCTTGTCAGCTTTGATCAGAGCGAGCCGGGTAAATCACTGGCGAATTTTGCCGCGATTTTCTCCTGCCAATCGGAAAGCGGAGCGAGTTTACCGAGGAAAAAGCGCAGAATTTTCGGCTCATGCTCAAAGCGCAGACCGCCGATCAGATTGCGGTTTTCGTAGAGCCAGGTCACGCGATCAATCGCATAGTCGATCTGGCTCATGGTAAAGACACGGCGCGGAATCGCGAGGCGCAGCAGCTCCATCTCGGCTATTTTCTCATTGCCGTCGGCATCTCTGCTCTCACTTAATGTGCCGCGCTCCATCCCGCGGATACCGCCGGCGATAAAGAGAGCGGCGGCAAGTGCTGCGGCAGGATACTGCTCTGACGGAATATGCGGAACAAAGCGGGAGGCGTCGAGATGGCAGCCGAGTCCGCCCGCCGGCGTCACGACCGGGACACCGCGTTCTTCCAGTTTGGCAACCATATAGGCGATAAACTCTGGGCCCTGCGAAACAACCGAGAAATCCAGCGTCTCTTCGAGCCCGACCGCGATCGCCTCAATCTCACGGACCGACATGCCGCCGTATGTGAGAAAACCTTCGTTCAGCACGACGAGCTCTTTGAGTCTGTCGACGAGCTCGCTCTCTCGCATACAGATGCCGCCGCCGCGCGCAAAGCCGAGTTTTCTCGCCGAAAAGTAGATGATATCGCACAGGTCGGCGACTGCCCGCATAATCTCGCGCAGCGAGAGGTCTTTACATTCCTCATCCTTGGTCTTGAGAAAGTAGAGATTATCCTGCAGCAGCGACGCGTCCATGACGAGGTTGATGCCGTGTTTGTGGCAGATAGCTGCCGTCTCTCTCAGGTTGGCAAAGGAGAACGGCTGTCCGCCGATCAGGTTCGTCCCCGCTTCGATGCGGACAAACGCCACCCGGTCGTGCTCTTTATCGAGAAGTCTGGCCAGCGCCTGAGTATCGATATTGCCCTTGAACGGATGGTCGCTTTGGTATACAAGACCTTCCGGGCAGATGAGCTCGATGACCTCGCCGCCGCAGCGCTCAATATGCGCTTTGGTCGTCGTAAAGTGATAGTTCATCGGTACGATATCGCCTGGTTTCACAAGCAGGTCTGCGAGAATCTTTTCACACCCGCGGCCCTGATGAACCGGCAAAAAGTGATCCATGCCGAAAATGCCGTGAAGGGTTTTTTCGAGCCGGAAAAAGGACTCGCTGCCGGCATAGGCGTCATCGGCCTGCATCATCGCTGCCTGCTGGCGGTCGCTCATCGCGTTGACGCCGCTGTCGGTCAGCATGTCGAGGAAAATATCCTTGTTGTGGAGAAGATAGAGATTGCTCGATGCTTCCTTGATGCGTTCGAGCCGCTCTTCAACCGGGAGCAGAGTCAGCTGCTGGACAATGCGCACCTTGTGGCGCTCGAGCGGGATTTTTCTGCCGTCGAAAAACGAGATGGTCTCCATGTGTTATCCTTGTCCTCCTCTACGTTCCGTGATGCCTTTTGCGCATACATGCTCTGGCAATCATTGTGCCGGGAGGCGAAAGGCAACAAAAAAACGCCCTTCCCGACATTTTGTCGAGAGGACGTCTGTCAACGTGGTACCACCTCTCTTCGCTTTCAGCATGAACTGAAAGCCTTGACCGGTACGCCGACTTGTCACCGGAAAGATCAGGTGGGGCCATCCTGGCATAAGTCGGTTATACCGCTGCGCTGTCACGGGCGCACCCGTCGTCTCCTACCTCCGGTTATACGGTCTCAGGACGCTGCTCTCGGAATGTATTCACCTCACCGTCTGCTTTCTGCCTCGCACCACCCGGCATATCTCTGGAAGCGTCCGATGAAGCTACTTTTTCCCGGTCATGGCATTTACGGGCCCCACCATACCACAGGAATACAAATCTGTCCATTCTCTGGTTTTGCGCGTTTAGGGCAGAGAAAGGCCCATCCGTCAGACATGACATTAGCTTGTGCTCAGCGCACCAATACTCACATCTTGACGGCGCCGGAAGAGATGCCATGCCAGGTCATCTCCAACCATGTTCATAACGTACAGGCAGTAGTTGCTTACAGACGTGCCTGGCTGCCCGATGTAGCGGCTGCGTCATCTTCCGCCGGATCCATCAGGCACGCCCGATCCAGTACCAGGCAACCGCCCTCGGGTATATAGCGTACGGCGCCCTGCGGCATGCGGCTGATCACCTCAAGCGCGCCTGAATCCATTGCCTCCCAGATCAACTGGAAGGGCGCCTTGCCCGCCGCCCACTTTTCGACGATGAACACGCCGTGTCCGGGTAGGATAGTAAAGACCAGCCGCCGCGGATCGTCGGGGTTGTTCAGCGCCTGTGAGGTGCCCAAGGCCTGCTGGATGCCCAGCGCCTGCGCTTCCGAGCCGCACGACACCAGATAGTGGTGGTAGGCCTCCGCCAGGGGCACGTACTCGCACACCTCGGGGTCATAGGCGCCAATGCCGCGATGCCCGTGCAGCTTGCTGCGCACCACCGGCACCTCACGGCCATCCCAGGCGATGCGCGGCAGCACAGCATCGATCGCCGCCATCTCCACCGCCTCGCTGGAGGCCGGCAGGTTATAGCTGCCCTCCACCTCGCGCGTGATGGCGCCCAGCCAGTCATCGCGCACGCCGGTGATCACCGCCAGGTCATCTTCCGTGATGGAATCCTTGGTCATGGGGCGCGCGCGGCCCGTCACCGTCGCTATCAGCCCCTCGAGCTCGGGCTCATAGGTGGCATAACAGCCCTCAGAATAGTGCGCAGCGATCGAATCGCCCACCGCGGGCACCGCCACCAGATCCGCCACACGGATCATCTCGGTAAAAAATCCGCGTCCGCCCAGCTCGACGCCGGCGCGCAGCATGGCCTGGGGGGTGCTGAGGGCTTGCCACACCGTGCGCGGCACCGGGTCTCCGGCCATACGATGATCCGAGATGTCGTGGGTCGAGACGGTCGTCACCAGCCTGAGGACTGCGTCGCGCGCGACCTCGGCCAGCGTCTCGCCCTGCGAGACCGGATAAGCACCCGGCAGGTCAAAGTGGTAGATGAGCTCGGGCGTATCGTCGCCCACCGCCAGCAGCACCCGCAGGCACTTGCATTGGGCCTGTATCAGCCGCTGGAGCGCCAAGATCGGCCCGCCGCGCGTGCCCTGCTCGGTCAGCACGTGGTAGGCACTCGGCGAAAGCCCGGCAAACTCGAAATCAGCCGGGTCGAGCAGGTCGCGCGCGAGGGCACGCCTGAGCTGTATAAGCGCCGCGCGGAAATCTGCCGTATTGATGTGAAGCAGGGTATAAACCACCGGCGAGTGCGGCAGCTTCCAGATCCGGCGCACGTTAAAGAGGGCTGCCTCACGCCAGGGGACGTGTTCGCCGTAAACCGCGGTGGTGATAACGGCATCGGTGCGCTCGTCCGGCTCGCTCTGCATGCTGTGGCCCAGCACCGCGAACGCCTCGCTCAGCGCTGTAGCGGTACGGTCTATCAGCGGGGTACGAGTGCGCGGCAAATACGCCACCCGCACGCCCGTACGCAACCAGGGGTGCAGCACGGCATGCTCCATTCGGTCGAGCTCCTCAGACAGGGTACAGGCTAAAAGCTGCCTTGATCATGCCCAGGCGCGCGCGCTGGCGGAGATCGCCAAAAGCGCGCCGGTAGGCATCCAGCGGGTACACATGCGTTAACAAGGGCGCCAGATCGAGCCCGGCCGCCATCAGCCCGAGCGCGCGGGCGGTGTCGCCGAGGCCCGACCAAAAGGTGCCGCGCAGGCGCACCTCATCGAGCCACAGCGTGGTCCAATCGACCGCCGCCAATCTGCCGGCTAACCCGGCCAGCACCAACTGACCGCCGCCGCACACTGCATCCAGCGCCAGGTTGAGGCTATCGGACGACCCAACACAATCATATACCAGCTTGACCCCGCCGCGCAAAAGAGCCTGTTCCAGCACGGGGCGCACAAACTCACCGCCCGTCACGGCGGACACTGCCTTCAGCACCTCAGCGGGGTTATCGCGCAGGACCTCGTCGGCCCCCAGCGCGGCGGCCATGCGCGCCTGGTAAGGGTGCCGCGCGCTTATCAGCACCCGGCCAGCGCCGGCTGCCTTGAGCGCCGTCACCAGGCACAGGCCTACCGTGCCGGCCCCGATGATCAGCGCCGTCTGACCGGAGGCCTCTGCCGGCTCGCCCACGGCGTGCAGCGCCACCGCCAGCGGTTCGGCCAGCAGGGCGCTCTCGAAGGAGACGTTATCGGGGATGCGCACCACCTGGCTGCGATGCGCCACAAAATACTCGCCCCAGCTGCCGCCCACATCGCGGCAGTTGCCGATGCCGATGCCCGCCGAAACCGTTCCGCGCGTAAAGTTGCGGCACAGGGCATGGTCGCCGCGCGCACATTCCGGACAGGGCGGATCAATCCCGCGCGGCTCACAGCCCAGCACCGGATCCGCCACCACCCGCTCGCCTGCCGAAAACCCGCTTTCGTGCCCGGCCTCGGCGATGATGCCAGCATTCTCGTGGCCCACCACAAAGGGCAGCGAGCTGAGCGCCGAAAGGCGCGGGCTGGCCTCCAGCCGGACGGTGTCCAGGTCCGAACCGCAGATTCCGCCGTAACGCACCCTGATCCGAACCCACTCGGGGTTGGGCAGCGGCGGGGCGGCGATGTGCACCAGCCGCAGGGGCGCCAGGGCGCCGCTGTAGGCCGCGGGAGTAACCCGGCCCAGCAGCGTGGTGGCGCCGTAACGCGCCAGATTGCCGGAAAACTGCAATGCACGCATCAGGTTTGTTCCTCGTTATCTGTTATAACACCGCCGAGGGGCTCGAGGGCCGCGATCAGCTCATCCAACCAGGCCGCTCACACGCGCGGATGTGCGCCGGCGGCGCGCTCCAGCGTTGCAAGCAGTTTCTGGCGGGTGACGGGCATGGCACTCATGCAGCTTGACGATTATACACGAGTGTCTATAGTATAGGCGTCTTTTTTAAGCTCGCCTATTGGGAGAATCCTTTGTCCACGGAACGTCACTGACATGTTTGCCTCGCTGGGAGTCTGGCTCCTAATCTTTGCCGCACTGTTGATGGTCGCCGCGGCCATCCTTGCGCGGCGTTTTCGCGCCCAGCCCGGCATCCAGGCGCTCAACACCCTGCTGTGGGTGGTGGCGGTCCATTCTGTGCTCATCGTTGCCTCCCTGGGCGCCACAACCTTTCAAACCCGCCTCTTTTGGGACCAGCTGACCGCCATCCCGGCCTCGCTGATCGGCCCGCTGGTCTTTATAATGGTCTATAGCTATACTGAGCCGGAACGCCCGCTGCGCAGCCACCACATCCTGCTGCTGATGATTGTGCCGGTCATGACGGTGATCCTGGCGCTCACCAGCAACTATCACCAGCTGTTTACTTATGACTGCGGCTTACAAGTGTTAGGGTCGACCTCACGGCTGCACTGCCGCATCGGCGCGTGGTTTTGGGTCCACTATGTCTATACGGTGTTGATGGTGAGCATACCCACCGGCTATCTGCTGATCAAGCAGCGCCGCGACATTTCGCGGATCAACAAGGTGGTACTGGTGATCGGCGTGATGCTCACTATCGCTGTCGCGACGGCAGACTACCATCAATTTTGGGCCAGCCGCGAGCTTAACTATACCCCGCTGTTGATGGCGCTGGTGCTGCTTTTGTTCATGTGGATTACCCTGCGCGACCAGATGGTGGCCTACTACCCGCTCAGCCGCGGCGGCATCCTCGAATCACTCGACCAGATCATCTTTATTACAAACCGGCACGGCCTGATTACCTACTTTAACCAGTTGGCCGGCAGCACGCTGGGGCTATCAGCCAAGAGCCTGGGGCTGCCGGCCGTCCAGCTTGACGACCAATGGTCGCGCCTGGTGGTGATGTATTCCGACCGTGAAGTCTACCAGGAAGAGGTCAGCGTAGAGGTAGGCGGGCGCGAGCACATCTATGAGCTCTCGCTGCTGCTGCGCTACAACGCCCTGAGCCGCTACACCGGCAAAGTGTACATCCTGCGCGACATCACCGAGCACAAGCGCCTCGAATCCGCCTTGAGGCGCTCGCGTCAGTTGCTGTTGGAAGCGCAGTCGGTGGCGCGCCTCGCCAGTTTTCACTGGGATGTGCGCTCTAACGAACTGACGTGGTCAGACGGCATCTACTCCATCCTGGAGCTCGACAAAGCCGAGTTCAGCGGCAACATACTCTCCTATATGCGCTCCCTAGTACACCCCGACGACGAAGCTGCCACTGAAGCCGCTCTTGCCAAGCTGCGCACAACGGGCGCGCCCCTTGAGCTGACCAATCGCATCGTCCTGCCGGATGGTACGCAGCGGCGCTTCTATGCTAAAAGCCGTGGCGTGCTGTTCAATTCCGGCGGCACGCCGCAGTCCGACGAGGGCATCGTCCAGGATATCACCCAGCAAAGTGAGATCGAGTCGGCCCTGCTCGAAAGCGAAGCCAAGTTCCGCTCGCTCTTTGAGCACTCGCTGTTAGGCATCGCCCTCGTCACCGACGAGGGCCGCTTTGTGGATGTCAACCCAGCCTTTGCGCGCATTGTCGGCTGGAGCAAGCGCGAGCTGAGCATCATGCACGTGAGCGAGATCAATCCAAAAGAATGGCGCCAGGAAGGCGAGAGCATGCCAGACTGGATGGGCAAACTTGGCCATACTATTGAGACCACCCTGGTTCACCGCAGCCGCGAGCAGGTACCGATCGAACTGACCACCTCGCGCCTGCCGGGCGATGAGCGCTTGATCGTGGCGATGGTGCAGGATATTTCGGAACGCAAGTGGCTGGAGCAGACCGAGCACGAGAGCGAAGAGCGCTACCGCTCGCTGGTGCTTTACTCGCCGGATGCCATCCTGGTCTACCAGGACAATGTCGTGACGATGGCCAACTATGCCAGTGCTGATCTGTTTGGAGCATCCTCGCCCGAAGAACTGGTCGGCAAATCGATCTTTGGGCTGATCCACGGCGACTATCACGAGCTGACGCGCGACCGCCTGCACCGCCTGCGCGAATCCAATGTGCCGTTGCCGCCCGTCCGCCAGCGTATCGTGCGTCTGGATGACGGCGAGGTCGATACAGAGCTTTCGGCGGCGCCCTTTAGCCTAGATGGAAAATTCGCCGTGCACATCATCATTCGCGACATCACCGAGCGCCTCAAGACCGAGAGCGCCCTGCGCGAATCCGAAGAGCGCTACCGGTCGCTGCTGCAGGTGATGCCGGTGACTCTGGCGGTGGTGGTGGATAGCCGTGTAGCATATGTTAACCCGACCGGCCTGCGGCTGATGGGAGCCAAGAGTGAGCGCGAGGTCCTGGGGCAAAGCGTCGAATCCTTCATCGACCCGGCCGATCTCGATGATTTCCGCCAGCTCATGCGGGAAAACGCCACCTATGCCGATCACGACTTCCCCATGGAGACGCGTCTTCGGCGCATGGATGGCTCAATGCTGGACGTGCAGACGATCAGCTCGCAGATCACCTATGAGGGTCGCCCGGGTGTGCAATACATCATCACGGATATCTCGCGCCGCAAGCAGGCCGAGGAGCAGCTCTTGCGCCACCTTGACCGCGAGCGTACCATTGTGTCGCTGGGGCGCGAACTGGCCACCACCCTGGACCTGCAGCGCGTCTACCGCATCGTGGGTTCGCGCATCGACCAGCTGATTGATGCCCCCAACGTGGCGATCGAGCTGTTTGATCCCACCCGCAACGTACTCACGATCGCCTATATCATTACCGAAGGCGAAGAAATTCCTGTGGATAACCTTCCCGAGCTGCCCTATGAGCCCGATGACCCTTCCAACGGCCGCTCTCAGGCGATCCTCAAGCGCGTGCCGGTGGTCGTCAATGACCTGGCAGCCCGCATCGAAGCCGGCACCACCACCCTGGTGGGCTCCGGGCACGACCCGCGCTGCGCCATTTACATCCCCATGATCGCCGAGGGGCGCGTAATCGGGCTGATCGACCTGCAATCCTACCGCGAGAACGCCTATTCGGCCACCGACGACGTCTGGCTGGAGAGCGTCGCCAACCTGATCGGGCTGGCGATCCAGCAGGCCAGGCTATCGGCCGAAGCCCAGCGCACCGCTGTGGCCGAGGAGCGCAACCGCCTGGCCGGCGAACTGCACGACGCCGTCAGCCAGACACTGTTTGCCAGCAACCTGGCGGCCGAATCGCTGACGCGCGTCGCCGCTAAAAACCCCGAACGCATCGGCCCAAGTGTTGCCAGGCTGCAGCAGCTCAACCGCGGCGCGCTGGCCGAGATGCGCACCCTGCTGATGGAGCTGCGCCCGGCGACCTTGCTCAACACCAATTTAAAGGTGCTCCTGAACCAGCTGGGCACGGCGATCGCCTCGCGCATTAACGCCGAGATAACGATGGATCTCGACGATGTGCCGCTCCTGCCGCCGGATGTGCAGGTGGCGATGTACCGCGCCGTGCAGGAGGCGCTCAACAACGTCGTGAAGCATTCGGGAGCCGAACACATCCGCATCGACCTGCACCAGACTGACGGCGGGGTGTGCGTGAGCGTGCAGGACGACGGCGTCGGCTTTGACCCGACCGCCATTTCTCCCGAACATCAGGGACTTTCTATCATGCATGAACGCGCCGAAAAGCTCTCGATTGAACTCGAGACCGAGTCGACCCCCGGGCAGGGCACGATGGTCAGGGCGTGGTGGAAGCTGCCCGAGAATAGCCCGGAGGCCAGTTAATGCCTGACGTGCGCGTGTTGATTGTGGACGACCATGCCATGGTGCGCTCTGGGTTGCGTATGGGCCTGGAGGGCGAAGAGGGTATCGAGATCGTCGGCGAGGCCGCCAACGGCACCCAGGCGATCACGCACTGTGAACAGCTGAACCCCGATGTGGTGCTGATGGACCTGCGTATGCCGCAGATGAACGGGGTGGAAGCCACGCGTGCCATCCATGAGCGCTGGCCAGATATACGCATCGTGATCCTCACCAGCTTTACCGAGCCCGATATGGTGCAGGAGGCCATGCACGCCGGCGCGGTCGGCTTTTTGCTCAAGGATTCGTCGCTCGACGAGCTGTGCACCTCGATCAGCGCCGCCGCCGAGGGGCGCTCGACTATCTCGGCCGACACCCTGCGCATCTTGGTGGACACAACCGCCGGGTCGCTGGAGAGCATCCTGGGCCTCACCGAGCTGGAGCGCAGCGCGCTCGAATCCCTCTTTCAGGGCAACCGCGGCGAAGTAGTGGCCGAAAGCCTCGGCATGCAGTCGAGCGAACTCGACGACCTGGTCACCAACATACTGGCCAAGCTCTCGGCCTCGCGCAACAACAACCACTGACTCAGGGGCAAGTCCACAGGCCCACGCAGGCCGCGCGCGCGTCATCCTGCGCCACCGCCAGCTGGGCAGCATAGTCTTCCTCGACATCCGCGCCGGTTACCTCGGCCAGGCCCTGGCGCACCAGCTCGAGCCCCACATCGATACCGCCGGCCGAAAGGCGCCCCACCAGCTCACCCTCTGTGCCCAGTTCACCGGTAGGATCCACCAGCAAGGGGCTGCCCTGCCCCAACAGCGTGGTGAGCGCTTCTGCCTGAGCTGCCAGGGCAGCGCGGCGCTCGTCGGGGTCATCCCTGGCGGGCACCACAATGCCGGCCAGCTGCAGGGTTCTGGCAGCGCCCTCTACCTCGAGCTCGATGCGCACCGCGCTGTCTATCCCCGTCAGGCGCGCGGGATAGCTGCCGGCGGGCAATTCTACGGCGGGGGCGGGCTCCTCGGCAGGCGACTCAGTAGTGGGCGGTTCGGGTTCGGCAGCAGGCGGCTCGGGGGTGGGCGGTTCCGCGGTGGGCGGTTCAGTCGTCGCGCTGGGCTGCGGCTGGGTTATGCCGGCTATGGTACGAGCCGGCGTAGCGCTGGGGGCGGATGTGTGCATGGCGCTCTCGCGCACCGCCACCAGGGCTGTTGCGACAGGGCGCGCGGCCGGCGCCGTCACCCGGCTATAGACACGCGAGCCCACCCAGACCGCGCCGGCCACAATCGCGCCAGCCCACAACGTCAAGCCCGCTACCAGCACCCATATGGGCAGACGCAGGGCACGCCGACGCGACGGCTCGATCGGCGGCAGCGGATCCAGCCACACCTCGGTGCCGTCGTCCTGCGGCGCATTTGACGCCTTGAACTGCTTGAGCAGTCGCTTGATCAAAATCACAATCCTGCGAACTTGATAACTTATTATAGGCAGCCCGGCATGTCGATCAAAAGGTTTGCCCGGTTCCCGGCAAATGGGCATAATGGCGCCCAGTAACCCTCTTATTGGCAAAGGAGATCAGCAGATGGCGTCGGAAAGGCTCAAGCGCTTTAATTATGCCATAGGCATGTTTGGCACCTCGATCCCCATCAACATGCTCAAGACCTATGCTGCCGCCTATTACGTGCTGGGGCTGGGGCTCACCACCCCCCAGCTGGCGCTGGTGCTCTCGGTGTACACCTTTATCGACGCGCTCGATAACCCCATCTACGGCTACCTTTCGGACCGCACGCGCACGCGCTGGGGACGCCGCCGGCCGTGGCTGGTGATCGGCACCCCGCTGCTGGTGCTGGGGCTGATCGCGTTTTTCTCGGCGCCGGCAGGCCTGAGCGGCAACAGCCTGCTGGGCTATGCCATGCTCTTTTACATCCTCACCGGCACGATCGATTCGTTGATCAACGCCAACTATGGTGCGCTCTTCCCCGAGCTGTTCCCCGATGAACATTCGCGCGCCGTCACCAACGCCATGCGCCAGGCCTTTCAGCTGGTGGCGATGATCATCGCCATCGCACTGACTCCGATGGTGACCGAACGGCTGGGCTATTCGCTCACCGCTGTTATTTACGGCATCCTGGGCGGCGCGGTGATCCTGTATATGACGTTTACCTCGCGCGAAGAGACCGACCAGGCCGCCCTCGAGGACCTGCCGCGTCTGTGGGATTCAGTGCGTTCTTTGGTGACCAACCGCAAATTTTGGGTGGCGGGCTTTGCCAACGCCTTTTACAGCGCCGCCATGTCGCTGGTGATGGCGTCTACTACATTTTATGTCAAGTATTCTCTGGGGCTATCCCCCGGGCAGACTACCATGCTGCTGGGAGCCGTGCTGATCGTGGGAATCGTGGGAGTGCCGCTGTGGGCACGCCTGATCCGCTCGTTCGGCACCATGCGGGTATGGCGCGCCGCTCTGGTGACCCTGGCACTGGCTTTTATCCCCCTGTACTTTGCGACCAACCTGGTGCAGGCCGTCATCGCCAGCGTCGCAGTGGGGCTGGGCTTTGCCGGCGTGATCTCGACCATGGACCTGGTGCAGGCCAAGATCATGGACGAGGATACCGCGCGCTACAACGTGCGCCGCGAGGGGATTATTTCGAGCGCCCTGGGATTCATGAACCGCCTGAACGGGCTCTTTACCGCCGGCGCCTTTTGGCTGGTGTTTGTGCTGTTTGGTTTTCAGTCGGGCGATGTGCCCGGCCCTAACCCGGCTCTGGCTTCCAGGTTCCTGATCGCGGTAGTTCCCTGCACGCTGATGGTGATCAGTTTTGGGTTTTCGTTCTTTATCGACTTTCGCGAGCCGTCCGCCGAGCTCGAGTTAGTCAGTTCAGACGCACTCAGCAAGGAGTAAAGCATGGCACTTGTACAGATCGCCCATTCCGCCCGCTCGGTAGGCGTCAACCAGCCGCTGTGGCTGATCGTGCCCGACCCGGCAGAGCTGGCCGAACGCCCGCTGAGCGAGCGGCCGGTGCTCTATCTGTTGCATGGCCTCAGCGACGACGCCTCCGCCTGGGCGCGCTATACCTCTATCGAGATGGTGGCGCGCCAGTACGGCCTGGTAGTGGTGATGCCCACCGCCGGGCGCAGCTTTTATGCCGATATGCGCAACGGCCAGGCCTATTTCACTTATGTAACCGAGGAGCTGCCGCGCTACCTGACAGAGCTCTTTAACCTGCGCCCGCCGCGCGAGCGCACCCTGGTGGCCGGCAACTCGATGGGCGGCTATGGCGCGCTAAAATGCGGCCTGCTGCAGCCGGAGCGTTACGGCGCCGTCTGCAGCCTCTCGGGGGTCACCTCGCTGCAGCTGCTCGAATCCGCCACGCCCAAGTGCCGCGCAGAGTTCGAACTGGTCTTTGGCGACCTGGGCGCTCTGACCGGCTCACAGCACGACCCGGCGGTGTGGCTGGCCGATGCCGCCGCCACCCCCGGGCGTATCCCGCGCCTGCACGCGTGTTGCGGCACCGAAGATGAGCTGATCGGCCTCAACCGCCAGTTCGCCGCACAGTGCCGGGCACTGGGCGTGCCCCTGCAATACGACGAAGAGCCCGGCGCGCACAACTGGTTTTACTGGGATGTGGCCATCCGCCGCTTTCTGGCGTGTGAGTTGGGCGGTGCAGCATGAACGAACTCGACCTGACGCTGGAGATAACCCACGAGCAGGAAGGCCAGTACCTGACGCTGCCCTTCCAGCTGCCCGAGGGCACCGAACGGCTGGAGCTCTCGATCCGTTATGAGGGCCGTGTAGAGCAGGCCCTCGAGGGCGGCATGCAGGGTTCGCGCGATGTGACGGTGATCGATACCGGCCTGATCGACCCCAGGGGTATGCAGGTGGGCTACTCGGGCTCCATCCGCAACGAGATCTACCTGAGCGCCACAGAGGCCACCCCCGGCTACCAGGCGCGCACCCTTATCCCGGGCGAGTGGCGTATCCTGGCGGGGCTGTACCGCGTCGCGCCGGAGGGCGCCACGGTGCACTACCACCTGCGCTTTGTGAGCAAGCACCTGCGCCTGCTGCTCGGCGACCTACACACCCATTCCTATAATTCGGACGGCGTGCTCTCGCCCGAGGAGCTGGCGCGCCATGCCCGCCGGCACGGGCTGGATTTTGTCGCCCTTACCGACCACAACCAGTTCTCGACGGCCGCCACCCTGCCGAGCGAGCCCGGCCTGAGCATGATCGCCGGCACCGAATGGACCACCTATCAGGGGCATGCCAACTTTTTGGGGGTCGATGAGCCCTTTACCGGGTCGTTCTTTGCGGATGACCTCGCGGGCGTGCAGGCCATCTTTCAGCAGGCGCACGAGAACGGCGCGCTGATCACCCTCAACCACCCCCTGGAAGAGCCCTGGGCCCTGCACGTGCCGATGGAAGCCCTGGTTTGGGATTGCCTGGAGGTCTGGAACGGGCCGATGCGCTCCGCCAACCTGCGCACTCTGGAGCTGTGGCATTCGATGCTGGCCGCCGGGCAGCGCGTGGTGATGTGTTCCGGCAGCGACTATCATCGCGACTCCCCCTTTGAGATGCTGGGCGGGCCGACGTTGTGCGTTTACAGCGCCTCGCCCGACCCGGCCGATATCCTGGCCGGGGTGCGTGCCGGGCTCAGCTATGCCGTCTTTGGGCCGCACGGCCCGCGCCTGACGCTCGCCGTCGGCGAGCTCCTGCCCGGGCAGACAGCCGGCTGGCGCGATCACCGTACGCTGCACGTGGCGCTCGAAGGCCTGGCAGCGGACGACCGCATCCGCGCCCTGAGCGGCAGCGGCGAGCTGCTGTGCGTCGAGGCCGCCTCGGATGGCTGCTGGCAGGGCGATGTGCCGGTGCCCGAGCCCGATTTCGTGCGCATCCAGGTCGACCGGTGCTTTGCACCGGGCTTGCCGCACCTCCCTGCCCTGCTTTCCAACGCGGTCTGGCTCGAGGGCTAGACGTTCATCCCGGCATGCAAAAGTCGAGCCGGTTACGGCGCATGCTGCCTCCCGGCAGGTGCCGTAACCGGCGTGGCCAGCACCAGGCCCAATCCGGCTGCAGCGCGAGACGGAGGTGGACGAGTACCGCGAGGGCTGACGGCTGATGCCTATCGCGTTTCAGAATCAGTCACAACGGAATTCAAGACCGGCAGAAAATCGTTTTCCCGTGAAAACCCCGTATTCACGCAGTCCTGCATATCGCCAGGGCATCGTTCCATTACGCCCGGTATCCATGCATCCGAAGAGGATTCCCATTGCACAAGATCAAAATGGCACGAATCAAGAAACGCAGATATCTTTGCGGTTGGATATGTGATGTTCAGTTAATGTTCTCGCTCTAAAACCGCCTCTACGACAACCCTGACGCCGGCTTCCAAGCCTCTGCAGATATCTTGCAGAGGCAGCGCCGGATCGTCTTTTCCCACGACCTGTTCTTCACAGTACGGCAGGTGGATAAATCCCGTAAGGAACGGCATCTGTGCCATGTTTGCTTCATGCAGCAGACGATACATGACGTGGTTGCACACATATGTCCCGGCCGAGTTCGAAATCTGAACGGGCACACCAACTTGATCGATTGCCTCGATTATTTTGCGGACAGGCAGCGTTGTAAAGTATGCCTCCCTTGCGCCTTTTACGATTGGCCTATCAACGGGCAGCTGTCCGTTGTTGTCCGGCATCCTTGCGTCATCTACATTAATCGCGACGCGCTCGGGGGTGATGTACTTACGTCCTCCTGCCTCCCCGACCACTATCACGGCACGCGGTTTTGCTCTTCTTGTGAATTCCAGGATAGTATCCGCGCTTTTCCCGAACACTGTCGGAATCTCCATCTTGCATATTTCGACACCATCAATCTTGTCCGGCAGCCGCTTTACGGCTTTCCATGACACATTGATCGTCTGTCCACCAAAGGGCGTAAACCCAGTCACCAGGATCTTCATTGCATTTTCTCCCACAACATTCTTATGGAATACTCGTTTATTATACTGCATCAACTCTGCTGAAATAGAGGAATATTTTTGCCTTGTTCGCTTACCTGTCTGGAGACCTCGCTGTCTATACCCCGCGAGAAGCTGGGGTTCCACACGCCTCGCTCATTTATGCTATCAGGCCAATAGCCAAATGTCTGTTCAATTAAGTTCATGCTCATACGCTTGAATAATCGCTTCCGCTGTTGGTAAAATCGGTCTATGGCCAAACGCATTGTGGATTATTACGACGCTGCCTATGCCGCCGAGCTGGCCGGCCGGCTCGGGGCACTGACAGGCTTTGACCGAGACGTGTTTATGCGTCTGACGCAGGCGCGCTTGGGCACCGAGACGCTCTTTGCACGGCTCGACCTCTACGCCGAGGCGCTCGATGCGAGCCTCCCGGGGGATGTGGCCGCGCATCTGCGCGCGCTGGCGGCGCTGTTGGGTCCGCCGCGCGAGACGGAGGCGGGCGAGTACCGCGAGGGCTGGCGGCTGATGCCTATCGCGCGCTATGTTGAGCGCTACGGCCCGGCGGATTACGCCAGTTCGGTGGCGTTTATCTATGAGATGACCCAGCGCCACACGGGCGAGTTTGCCATCCGCCCGTTTCTGATCGCCGAGCCGCGCCGCACGATGGAGACCCTGACGTGCTGGAGCCGCGATGCCAACGTGCACGTGCGCCGGCTGGCCAGCGAGGGGATGCGCCCCAACCTGCCGTGGGGGCGCCGCACGCTGGCCGCGCTCTCCGAGCCGGCGTTCTACCGCGGGATCCTGGATACCCTGCGCGACGACCCGTCTCGCTATGTGACGCGCTCGGTGGCCAACAACCTCAACGACCTGTACCGCCACCAGCCATCCTGGGCGGATGCGATCATCGCCGATTGGCTGGCGGCGAGCCCGAGCGCCGAAACACGCTGGCTGATCCGCCATGCGCGCCGCAACCAGCCCCCCCGCCTGCCATAACTGGTTACAAGCCGCGGATGATCGGGTCGCTCTCGGGCTTGTCCTCATCGCCGCCCACCGGCTGGTGGGTAAAGAAGCGGGGTTTGCCCCAGCGGTAGATCACGATCGACGCCACCAGGGTGAGCATCCCCAGCAAATAGGCGCCCAGCACGTCGCTCATCCAGTGCTGACCCAGCCAGATGCGCGAAAAGCCCACCAGGGCAATCAACAGGACCAGCGCCACCAGCGCCGCGGTGCGCTTACGCGAGGGCTTGATCAGGCTATAGAGCAGGTAAAAGACAAAGCCGAAAAAGCCGACAAAGTACATCACGTGGCCGCTCGGGAAGCTGAAATCCTCGAGATGCCAGAAGACCTCGACCAGATCGGCGGTCGGGCGCGGGCGGTCGATGAGGTTTTTGGCCACAAAGTTGACGGTCATGGTCAGCGCACCGGCGATGCCGGCCGAGACAGCTTCCCAGTACCAGCCCAGGATAAAGATGATAAAGATGACCAGCCCCGAGATGATCGCATTCTGCGGGGTAAAGCCGATCCAGCTGACAAAGTGCATCAGCCAGCCCCAGGGCTCCCAGGTAAAGCTCTGCAGGGCGCGGGAAAAGGCGACGTCAATATCCCAGGTCGGGAACCGCTTCACCAGAGCGGTGAGCACACCAAAGGCGCCGATCGTAATGATCAACCCGACCAGGAACAATCTGCTGCGCAGCAGCCGGATTGCCGGTTGCTCTTTTTCGGCGCGGGCGGCTTTGCGGGCGCTCTCGGTGAATTGCGCTGCCTGGTTTCCTTCTTTCATAACAATCCTTTACTGTAAAACCTCTTCTGCTTTAGGTACGGTATGAGCTGTGCGGCCTTCTCCGCTCGGTCGACCGCTCTGCTCGCCCTACACCCTCATCCATGATCGGCGCGGGCGGTTCTTAGACGACGCACTTGCACCACCAGGCTGCGCGAGCCCGAGACGGGCCTACTGGCGATCGTCTCCGACATCGTTTCCGTCCTGATGCGGCTCTCGTCGTCGAGTGTAGTATGAACTTGGGGATACGCGCTATTATAATCCCTGGCGGTGATCTCGACCAAGACGTCATCGCGCATGTGCATCCGGCTGACGATCCTGCAGGCCGCCTGGTTGGCATCACGCTTTGCCAGCGATGGGAATCTTGCCGGCACACGCCGCTTTGCGGCTGCATAAACCCGGATTGTGCGCCGTTCTACCGCTAATTGCCGAACTGTGTTATTTTATCCATAAAAATCGACCGCATCCTGGAGGAACCTGCCATGTCCTGCAGCCACGATGGTCCGCGTTCGCCCCGCTTTCGCACCCTGTCCCTGCCAGCGGAATATACCTGGGAGCGCGTCGCGGAGCACCCAGCCCTGCCGGGTTCCATGCGCGCTGCTCTGGATGACGCCCTGCGCGGCGAGAATACTGCCTGGGGCATCCCCTTTGAGGCTGACCACCCGCTGGCCGTCGCCGACGGCGAACTGCTCGCCGTGACGCTCCCTGCCGCCACCGCGCGCTGGGTGGTGTTCATGCACACCCTCAGCCTGTGGCAGGAGCCGGAGCGGGGGCCCGAGTACCTGCCCGGCTACCGGCATGGCATGGGCGGCCTGGACCAGCCGGCCGGCAGTTACAGCCTGATATATGCCGACGGCACGCGCGCCACGCTCGAACTGCGGCGGCGCCACCAGATCGGTGCGCACAACCGCTCCTGGGGCGAGAGCTGCTTTCAGGCCGTGGCGGCCCACAAACCCATGACCCTGCCGGCTGCTCAGGAGCAAAAAGGGGCTGACTGGGGCTGGTCGCAGACTCGTGTCGAACAGCCCGACATCCGCCCCTGGACCAACTGGCTCTACGCCTGGGAGAACCCGCACCCCGAGCGCGCCATTGTGAGGCTCGAACTGTGCGCCGCCCCCGCCACCATGCTGGTGCTCTCGGGCATAGCGGCGGGCGATGTGACCGAGCACCCCCTGCGCTGGGGCACGCGCCGCAAAGCGCTGCTGACCTTGCCCGAGGGCGTCAAGCTCGACCGGCACATTGACAAAGACGGGCTGCTCGAACAGATCCAGCTCGATTTGGGACAGGTGATCTCGGCCGTGCCCCGCCTGTACTATCCTAAAGATTGGGAGGCTTCGAGCGCCAACCAGCAGGCCAAAGCAGCGGCTAACCAGGCGGTGGTGGAATACACCGCCCATCCCGAGGCGCACTTTCACCTCTGGAACGGCGCGCTGGTGAGCGCGGCGTCGCTGGAGGGCGACGAGGCGGGCGAGGCACTCGCGCCGATAACGCGCACCAGCCAACGGGTGCGCATCCTCGTGACGGAAAAGGGCTCGGCAAAGCCCGTGAGCGTCAGGCTGCACGTGCACGGCGAGGCCGGCGAGTATCTGGCGCCCTACGACCGCCACAGGTTGCTCAACGACGCCTGGTTCGAGGATTACGCCCCCGAGTGGCGCAACCTGGGCATGAACACCGCCACCTATATCGACGGCGAGACAGATATCGAGCTGCCGCTGGGGCGGGTATACCTCGAGATCTCCAAGGGATTTGAGATCCGCCCGCTGCGCATCACGCGCGAGATCACCCCCGAGACGCGCGAGCTGCACATCACGCTCGAGCGGGTGCTGGATTGGCGCGCGCGCGGCTGGGTGACGGCCGATACGCACGTGCACTTTTTATCGCCCATGACCGCCATGCTGGAAGGCGCGGCCGAGGGGGTCAATGTCGTCAATCTGCTGTCCAGCCAGTGGGGCGAGCTGATGACCAATGCTGGTGATTTCGACGGCAAAAACACCTGGGGTTCGCGCGAGGCGGGCGGCGATGGCGAGTGGCTGGTGCGGGTCGGCAGCGAGAACCGCCAGCATGTGCTCGGGCACATCTCGCTGCTGGGCTATAACGGCCGGCCGATCGTGCCTTGGACGCGCGGCGGCCCGGATGAATCCGCCCTCGGCGACCCGGTGGACGTGCTGCTGAGCGAGTGGGCAGCGCAGTGCCGCGCTCAGGGCGGCCTAGTGGTGCTGCCACACTTTCCTAACCCGCGGGCCGAGCACGCCGCCGCGATCGTCGAAGGGCAGGTGGATGCGATCGAGATGACCTCGTGGGCCGACAGTTACTTTGGCCTGAACCCCTATTCGCTCACCGACTGGTACCGCTATCTCAACTGCGACATGCTGCTGCCGGCTGTGGGCGGCACCGACAAGATGGCTGCCACCACCGCGGTGGGCACCGTGCGCACCTATGCGCGCCTCGCACCCGGGCAGCTCCTGAGTTATGAGGCCTGGATGAACGCCGTGCGGCGCGCCGAGACCTTTGTGAGCTACGGCCCGCTGCTCGAGTTCAGCGTCTCCGGCACACCGATGGGCAGCCGCCTGGTGTTGCCGTACGGAGGCGGACACCTTGAGGTGCACTGGGAGGCGCGCAGCGTCACCCACCCGATGACCAGAGCTGAGCTCATCGTCAACGGCGAGATCCGCGAGAGCGTGGCAATCGACCCGTGGCAGGCCTCGGGCAGCTGGAGCTGGCACGTGCCCGCCAGTGCCTGGTGCGCCCTGCTGCTGCGCGCGCAGCCAACCGGCAGGCCCGAGATCATCGCGGCGCACTCGTCGCCGGTGATGGCCATGGTTGAGGGCAGCGACCTCGTGAGCGCGGCGGATCTGGCATCCATCCTGGCGCAGATCGAGGGGGCGCTTGCCTACCTCGACACGGTCGGCACGCGCGCCGAAGACCACCGTTACCGCCAGATGCGTCTGGCGCTGGAGGGCAGCGCGCGCAAGCTGCACAACAGGCTGCATCAGGCAGGGTGGTATCACGAGCACCCCACCACGCCCGACCACGGTGGACATCAGGGTTAGGGATTGCGTTTGGCGGCGATCTCGTAAAGCAGGACGCCGGCCGCGACTGCCAGGTTCAGACTAGTGGAGCGGCCGCGCATCGGCAAGCGCACCAGCACATCGCAGGCCTCGCGCTGAGCGGGGGTAAGCCCCTCGCGTTCCGAGCCCAGGAGCAGGATGGTGCGTTCTGGATAAGTGAGCACCTCGGCGGTATCCGCCGCGCCGCGCGCAGAGCTGCCCACCAGCCAATACCCATGCGCGCCCCCCCAGGCGTAGAATGCCTCCCACGATGTGCGCACCACCGGCACGAAAAAGAGCGCTCCCATGCTGGCGCGCACCGCGGCCGGCTGGGAGGGGTCGGCTGTATCGCCCAGCAGCACCAGGGCATGGGCGCCGGCGGCGTCGATGCTGCGCAGGATCGTGCCGATGTTGCCCGGATCCTGGGCGCGGTCGATAGCCGCCAGGAAGGGCTGCGCCGCCGGCTCGAGCGCCTCCAGCGCCGTGGGCTGCCAGTGCACGGCCGCCACGATCCCCTGGGGGTGTTCGCGGCCGGCCAGTTGGGCGAGCAGCCTGGGGTCGAGCTCGAGCACCTCGGCGCCGCGCGCGCGGGCAGTCTCCACCAGAGAGCGGCCATAGGAGCTATCCAGGAGCGCCGGGCTCCAGGCAAGCATCTGCACCGGCCAAGCTGAGGCCAGCACTTCCCCCACCGGATGGATGCCCTCCACCAGCACGAGCCCTTGACGGGCGCGCGCGTCGGCTTTAAGCAGATCCCTCAGGACGCGAAAGCGCGGGTTGGCGGATGAAGTCAGCATGGAGCAAGTCTAGCCGCGCGCACCATAGTCGTCAACAAAAATGGGGGAGGCTGACGGCCTCCCCCACAGCGGATGCACAGTCTAGATAACCGGCTCGCAGGTCCAGCGGGTCAGGTCCCAGGAGCCAGCATCCGAGTACTGCTTGGCCGACTCACGGATTACCTCAGGGACAGCCTCGTCGGCCGCCGCGCGGATGTTGCTCAGGAAGTTATCCTGGCTCTGCTCCTCGAGCAGGTAGAGCTGCAGTTCGCGGCGGTAGGTATCCGGGTATTTACTGCCGACCGAACCGAACCAGTAGAGCGGAACCGGCCAGCCGTTGGTGGAATCCGCAATGCGCGATTCGCCCACAAAGAGGTTCTCCACCTCGGGCAGGCTCTTGGCCTGCTTGTTGGAGGGGATAAAGCTGGGCACCTCGTTGACCACCATGGCATTGTTTTCCGGGGTGGTGATGTACATCAGCCAGTCGATGCACTCGTCGGTGTTGCCACGCCTGAGCGTATCCGGGTGCACGCCCATGTTGTGGGCACCATAGCCGCCCACACCCCACGGCAGGATCTGCGGGTCGGGCGCGTAGGAACTTGTGACCTTGTCCATCGGCGGCATCCAGATCGAGGTAAACTCGAACTGGCGCGTGGTATCCTGCAGGATCGTGCCGACCGCCCAGGAGCCATCCCACAGCATCGCCAAACGGTTGGTCAAAAAGTACTCCATGTGGGTCCACATCTGGTCGCTATCGGCGAATCCAGGCGGAAAGTATAGTGAAAAATCTTTGATAATGCGAAAGACCTCTTTGGTGTGCTCATCGCTAAAGGCATCCCACTTATCGCAGACGTACTTCATAATGAACTCTTCCTGCGAGACCTGCTTTTCCTGGCTACGCATGGGGACAGTGTCGTGATAGTTGAGCACATCGAAATCGGGCGTTAGCGACCAAAAGATCTGCGGCATCAATACGGCTTCCAGCCAAAAGTTGACAATGTAGCCGCCCAAACTAAAGGCGAAATAGCCCGCATCCTTGAACTTTTTACACCACTCGAACAGGGTAGACCAGTCCTTGGGCGAGCCCAGCATCGGGTCTATCTCGGTCTTCAGGTCGATACCGACCTCTTTGAACATGTCGACGTTGCAATAGACGCCGGTCGCCACCAAGTCGAGCGGGATGCCGGCATACAGCATCTTGAGGCTAAAAGCCGTCTCGAAGGGGCTCCTGAAGGTATCCTTCCATGATTTGGCGCCCGAACCATCGTACTTGTTGGGCATCTCGAGATAGTCATTGAGGGGTAGTACCTTGCCCTCGTCGACATACTGCGCGGGCGTGGCGATCCAGAACATGTCTGGGCCAGTACCGCCGATCAACTGGGTGGAGAGCCAGCCCCAGTAGTCATCGCCCGTGAACACGTAAAAGCCCATCTCCACACCAGGGTGCAGCTCTTCCCACTCTCTGGCGAGCACATCCAGGGCGGTGTATTTCGGCGCTTTGGGGTCGGGGTTTTCCAGGGCTGAAGTGGGCGTGAACGACTGAGCGTACATCTCGATCTTGCCCTGGTAACCGGTAGCAGCGGGTACGGCTGTCGGCTCGGTATCCTTGGGCGCATCGGTGGCTTTGGGCGCGGCGGTGGCATCGGCCGCGGGCGGGACGGGTGTAGCTTGGGCGCAGGCTGCCACAATGGCAGCTACGCTGGTCAGAGCGGCTGATCGTAAAAAGGCACGTCGTGAGAGTTGCATGGGGTTCCTCCTTGTACCCACCTAGGTTCCTGCCGCGATCGGTTGTGTGTTTTGTCGATGCTCCTCCTTATACTCGGTTGTGGATGCACGCAATATCAGCTGAGGTTCGATGCGCACCGTGGTCGCCTCGTCGGGACGATCCAGAAGCATCTCCACGGCGTGCGCACCGATCTCACCAAAGGGTTGGCTGATGGTGGTAAGAGGCGGATGCACGTGCGCTGCCAGTTCGATATTATCGACCCCCATGATCGAGATGTCGCGCGGAACGCTCAGGCCGGCATCATAGACGGCGTGCATCGCGCCAACGGCCATCAGGTCGGAAGCTACAAACACCCCGCTGGGACGCACGATCCCTTCCAGCAACCTTTGCATAGCCTGGTAGCCGGAATGGGCGTGCCAGTCGCCCTCGCGGTCGCTGACGACAAGAGTCGCCCCTGCCCACGAGCACACCTCGGCGAATCCGGCCTGGTTATCGCGCGCAATCGAGAGCCGGTGCGGCCCGGCGATCAGCCCCAGGCGACGATGCCCCAACCCCAGCAGGTGCTGGGCTGCCAGCACGCCCACGCGGCGGTTATCCAGCGCCACGCTCGCGACTGCCTGGCCAGCCGGCACGCGGTCGACGGCCACCACCGGGATGCCGGCACTGGTGAGAGGCGTGAAGTCGGTTAGAACTTCGTCGATGGCCACGATGATCACACCATCCACCCAGCGGTCGACAGCCTGCTGGATGTAGTGGCGTTCGCGTTCGAGGTCGTTGTGGGTGTGGCTGATCTGCAGGCTATAACCACGCTGGCAGGCAGCCTCTTCGATGGCGCTCACCATTGCTGCCAGGGGAGAGGTAGCGATGTCGGAGACGAACAATGCAATAGTGTGGGTCTGGCGGGTGCGCAGACTGCGCGCCACAGCAGAGGAACGGTAGCCCAGCTCGCTGACTGCCTCCAGCATCCGTGCGGTGGTGGCCGCGCTGATACCGGGCTTACCGTTAATGACCGCCGAGACGGTCTGGATCGACATACCTACCCGCTCGGCTACTTGATGCATAGTAACGTTATTACGCTTGGGAACCTTGACATTCATTTCAACTCGATTATGATTGGGATAATAATCGTTCATGTGAACGATCATATTCTATACATAACAAAAAAGTGCGTGACTGTCAAGCCCTATTTGGCGAAAGGAGCCACCATGCACGAACAATTCAGTAACAACTATGTGCGGCTGGAGATCGCCGACGACGGCACAGCTGCCAGCCTGACTGAACTGGCCACCGGGCGCGAGCTGCTGGCGCGGGCGGGGGTACCGATCGCGGTGCTTGAGCTGGGCGAGGAGTGCGTACCGGCCAGCTCGGCGCGACGTGAGGGCAATGTCCTGCGCCTGGGCTTTGGCGAAACAGGCATCGAGGCGAGCCTGGCGATCACCCCATGTGGCAGTTGGATGCTGTGGGCCCTGCAAGCGCTCACAGGTAGAGATGACGTCACGGCGATCACCTTCCTGCAGCTCGACTTGGCGCTTAACCTGGCCGGCAGTGACGTAATACGCGCAGCCGTGCTGACGCGCAACCTGCACACACACGTGGCGGCACTGCCCAAGCCCACCAACGAGCTCAGAGCCCACGCCTATCAGCGCTTTGGGTTTGCCGGCGCCGAGGCGAGTGTGCTGATCACGCCAGTCGAGGCGATGCGCACCGCCATGCAAGCGGCAGTCAGCGCCAGCCCAGAGCTACCGCATTCGCCGTTGGGCGGGCCGTGGGCCTGGGATAAACCCGAGACGCGCGGATCATACATATTCAACATTAAAGACCTCACCGTCGAAAGCGCGCCCGAATGGATCGCCCTGGCGCACAAGCTGGGCATCAACCAGATTGATTTTCATGGTGGGCTATCCTTTCGCTTTGGCGACTGCATGCCCAACCCGCTCTATTATCCTGAGGGGCGTGCTAGTCTAAAGGCGGTCATCAACCAGCTGCACTCGGCGGACATCAAGGCGGGGTTGCACACCTATGCCTTTTTCATAGACAAAACCTGCCCTTGGGTGACGCCCGTGCCCGACCCGCGCCTGGCAGCCGCGCGCACCCTTACCTTGGCGCAGGGCATCGACGCCGAGGCGACCGAGATCACCGTCAACGAATCGACCGAGGGGATGCACGCCACCACCGGCTTTTTCGTGCGTAACTCGAACGTATGCATGATCGGCGAGGAGCTAATTACCTTTACCGAAGCGAGCCAAAGCGCGCCGTGGGTAATCCGCGGCTGCGAGCGCGGGGCACTCGGCACGCAAGCCGCGCCACATGCCGCCGGCAGTACTCTCAGACACCTGAAGGAGTGTTTTGGCCTGCTGGTGCCCGACCCTGAGACTGACTTTCTGTCCGAGGTGGCCGCCACTCAGGCGCAGTTTTATAACGAATGCGGCTTTGACATGATGTACCTGGACGCCCTGGACGGCGAGGATATCCTGGGCGGGGCTGAGAACGGCTGGCATTACGGCAGCCAGTTCGTCTATGAGCTCTTTAAACACCTCAAGAAACCACCCATCATGGAGATGAGCACTTTCCACCACCATCTGTGGATGGTGCGCTCGCGCATCGGTGCGTGGGATCACCCCAACCGCTCGCACAAGCGTTTTATTGACCTGCACGTTAGGGAAAATGCCGCCCACAGCCAGATCTATCTGCCCGGACATCTGGGCTGGTGGGCCGTCAAGACCTGGGGCGGGTCGCTGAATGAGCCCACCTTTAGCGACGACATCGAGTACCTGTGCGGCAAGGCGATCGGCACGGGAGTAGGCATCTCGGTGATGGGCATCGACCCGGTGACGATCCGCGAGGTGCCGGCCTACCAGCGCCTAGGGGCACTGATGGCTACTTATGAGGGCTTGCGCCACGCCAACTACTTTACGGAAGCCCAGCGCGCCGAACTAGCTGTGCCGGGCGCCGAGTTCACCTTGCGCGAGGCCAATGGCGTCCAGCGCCTGGTGCGGCGCCACAGCCAGCGGCGCGTGCTGGATGCGAAAACGAGTTTTACCTTGGATAACCCCTTCGCCACACAGGTGCCCTCACTGCGGCTGGAGGGCTTGCTCGAGTGCGCGCCTGAAGATGACCCGCTTGCTGTGACGCTCTTTGACCTGTGCGATAGTTCACAGGTGAGCATGCGCGAGGCGGCCGAAGGCGTCACGCTCGACTATGACGCCGGCGAGGGGCGCATCAGCGTTACCAACCACTCGGCGCCCGAAAATGGCGCCTGGGCGATGCTACACCGCGACCTTGGGTTGCTCGACCTTTCCAAACAGTTGGGCTTGGGGCTGTGGGTCGAGGGGGATGGCTCGGGGGCGACTCTGAACATCCAGCTGCGCAGCCCGCAGCACCTGCCAGCCGGCATCGGAGAGCATTATGTCAAACTCAACTTTAGCGGCTGGCGCTACATCACCCTGATAGAGCCCGAAGGCGAGGCTTGGGAGGCCTTCCAGTGGCCTTACGGTTACCCTTATATGATCCACCGCGAGAACGTGCATTACGATGCGGTGGCAAGCGTGAGTGTGTGGCTCAACGGCATCCCCCAGGACAAGCGCGTCAGCGTGGCCATCCGCGAGGTGCGGGCGCTGCCGTTGTTAGAGGGCGAGGTCGTCAACCCGGGGTTTGGCATCGGGCGTGAGAGCGTGACGCTGCCCGTGACGATCAAGACCGGCCAGTACCTAGAGTGCGGTCCCGACGGCGCGGGGGTGCTGTATGGTCTGCGCGGCGAAACGCTCGCCAAGGTGTGCGCCGAGAGCCCCCTGCCCACCCTACCGCAGTGCAACGGCACGCCTGCCAGCCTGTGGTACGAGGGCACGGGAAGGGTGCGCCTGACTGTTTTTACCGAGGGCGAGGCAATATGATATCGGGGCGGGGTCAGAAACCCGCCCCTTCTTTTATGCGTTGCTGCTGCTCGGGTCGGCATGCGGCACCGGGTAGCTGAACTGGTAACGCCCCGAGCCCAGGTCGAGCGCCAGACCGCTATCGGTGTGGTGCACGGCGCCCTCGGCAGCGAACTCGTCCAGACGACGCTCGCCCACCCTTACCTCGCCCGCCTCGGACGAAAAGGGCAGGTGCACGGCGGCGCGCGTGTTGTGCGGGATAGTCACTTCCATGCGCATCTCGCCCTCCGCCAGCTCCCAACTGACGGCCACTTCGCCGTAAAGGGTATGGTAGCTGCCCTTTGCCCACGTCAGCCCGCCGCCGGGCTGCGGGCGGATGCTGAGCTGCTGACCGCTGGCGCCCACCAGCGCGATGCCAGCCACCGCCTCGACCAGCCAGCGCACCACCGCGCCATAGGAATAGTGGTTTAGCGAGCCGTGCGGGTTGCCGGCCGCGTCGATGCCCTCCCACGATTCCCAGATGGTGGTGGCGCCCTTTTCCACCGCGTACAGCCAGGAGGGCATGCTGGTCTGCTGCAGGAGCTCATACGCCAGCGGCAGGTGACCGTTCTCGCTCAGGACGCTCAGCAAAAAGGGTGTGCTGAGAAAGCCGGTGCCCAGGTGCGTATCAGCCGCGCGGATCAGGCGCACCAGCTGCATCACCAGCTTGGGGCGCATCGCCGCTGGGCACAGGTTGAACGCCAGCGCACGCACATAGCTGGCCTGGGTATCGGGGTGCATGCGCCCGTTTTTATCGATAAAGCGCGCAGTATAGGCCTCGCGCACCTTGGCCGCCAGGACGCCGTACCTTCGGGCGTCGTCATCGTGCCCGAGAACCCTGGCTGCCTCGGCCAGCAGGCCGGCGCTGTAGGCCAGGTAAGCCGTTGCGACAGCCGGCTCGCCAAACAGCAGACGCTTGATGATCCCCAGCCCCACCTGCGGGCCCACCGATTTGCCAGCCTCGAGCCACTCGCCCCAGTGGTAACCAACCTCCCAGATGTATTTGGCGTGTTCGCGCTCGGCAGCGCTGAACCAGCGCAGCGGGTTGAGCCGCGAGTACCAGGGGATCTTTGCGGCGTTGGTGCGCATATACTCGACCCACGCAACCATCGAGGGGTACTGCTCTGCGAGCAGGCGCGTATCGCCGTACAGGCGGTACAGCTCCCAGGGGATGATCACGGCGGCGTCACCCCAGCCGGCTGACCCTTCCAGCTGGTCGAACATCGAGCGCTTGCGTGCGCGGCGGTTGGGGTTGGGCACCAGGTTGGAGACCATGCCATCTGCGCGCTGCTCGAGCGCCAGGTCGCACAGCCATTTGCTGAAAAAGGCGGCCGTCTCCATCAGATATGAGCCGGTGCGCACGAAAATCTGGGCGTCGCCCGTCCAGCCGGCGCGCTCGCGGGTGGGGCAATCGGTGGGGATATCCAGAAAGTTGCCCTTCATGCTCCACAGGGTGTTGCGGTAAAGCTGGTTGAGAGCCTCGTTCGAGCAGCTGAACGAGCCGGCACTCGGCATGTCGGAATAGATGGCGTGCGCGGTGAAATCCTCGGCGCGCACAGCCGTCTGCCAGCCGCTGACGAGCACATAACGAAAACCATGCACGGTAAAGCGCGGGGTGTGCACCTCACGGCCGTTGCCGCGGCAGATATAGCGCACCTCCTGCAGCAGTTTGGTCTTGCCAAAGCTGAGATGATCGAGGGTAAAGTTGCCGTCGGCATCCAGGGCCTCGCCGTGGGTCAGCACCACCTCGGTGCCGGGCTGAGCATCCACCGCAAAGGTGACCACGCCGGCAATGTTCTGGCCGAAATCGAGCACGGTATTGCCGTCGGGAGTGTGCAGCACGGTCGGCGTAAAGCACTCGTGAGCGCGCACCGGCACGCCCGGCGAGGCGGCCAGCGACCCGAGCGGCAGATCGAGCTCCTCGGCGGGCTGCCAGCCGTCATCCGAGGCTCCCGGCAGGTCCCAGCCATCCAGCTCGAGGCGCGCGTCATAGATCTCGCCATCCTTGAGATCCGCCTTGAGGATCGGGCCGGTGCGCGCGCGCCATGATCGATCGCTGGCCACCAGCTCGGTCGAGCCATCCTCATACCACAGCGCCAGCTGCGCGAGCAGCCCCAGCTGGGTGCCGTAGACGTTGCGCGCGTTGGCCACTCCGGTTTGGCCGCGGTACCAGCCATCCCCCAGGATCACCCCCAGCAGGTTGGCGCCGCTAGTGAGCTGGCCCATCAGGTCATAGGTCTGCACCTGCAGCCTGAGATCGTAGGGGGTGCAGCCGGGGGTAAAGAGGTCGGGCGTAACGGATTGCCCGTTCAGGCTGAGCTCATAGAGGCCGTGCGCGGTGATATAGAGGCGCGCCATCACCAGGCCCTCGCGCACGGTGAACTCGCGGCGCAGATAGGGACAGGGTTTGAACCCCGCGGTCGAGTCGTCGCCGGCCAGGCCGATCCAGTGGGCGGCCCAATCCTCGGCATCCAGCAGGCCCATCTCGAACCAAGCCTCTTTGGACCAGAAACTGGGGCTCGAGTTGTGATCCCACACGCGCACGCGCCAGTAATAGCGTTCGGCAGAGATCAGGGCCGGCCCGCCGTAGGGTATCTGGGCAGAACGCAGGCTGCCGACCTTGCCGGAATCCCACAGCAACTCGCCGGCAGGGCTGCGCACCTGCAGCTGATAGGCGCTCTGCAGCACGTCGCGGCCGTCGGTTTCGAGCTCCCACGAAAAGCGCGGAGCGCGGTCGTCGATGCCTAACGGATCGACCAGGTAGTTGCAGCGCAGATTGATCGGGTTTATGTCCATATTATCCTCCGACACCGCCAGTATAGGCCAGCGGAGGCGCCCAGCGCAAAGTCCTTTACAAGGCGCTCAGGGTGTGTCACAATCGAGCGAGACCATCGAGGAGTTTGCCATGCAAGCCAGCGATTTTACCTATTACGACCTCAGGGCGCGTTCCAGCTCGCCGGATATTAACCTGCTCTTTCCCGCCTGGCGCGGCGCCGAGGAGCGTGTGATGGTGCTCGCGCCGCACGATGACGACGCCCTGCTGGGAGCCGGCTATGCCATGCTGGCGACGCAGGCGAACGGCGCACAGGTGCAAGTGGCGATCTGCTGCGACGGCTCGGCCGGCTATTCGCGCGCCGAGCAGCGCGACGAGATCGTCTCGATCCGCCGGCGCGAATCGGTGGCAGCCCACGGGACTCTGGGACTGGTGGATGGCGAGACGCTGCATTACCTGGGGTTCCCTGATTTTTCGCTGGTGGCCAACATCGGCTGGAAGCTGCCCTCAGGGGGCAAGGGCACGCTGCAGCCGGTGATCGAGCTGCTGCGCAAGCAGTGCATCACCAGGCTGATGGTGCCCAACGGCTACCGCGAACATTCGGACCACACCGCCGCCTGGGATATCGGGCGCTACGACGGCGTGCAGGCCGGCGACGCGGTGGCGGTGGATTGGGCGCCACCCACCAAAGTGGCATCCACGCTGCAGTATTCGGTGTGGGGCGACCTGACCCCCGAGGATGCCCTGGTGCACGGCGACGATGTACGCATCCGCGCCAACCGCGCCCTGCGCGCCCCCGCGGCGGCCGAGGAGCTGCTGGGGGAGGCGCTCGCCAAATGGGTCAGCCAGGGCACGATCATCGCCGACCTCCTGGCCAGCCGCCGCGAAAGGGCGGTGCGGGGCGGCATGCTCGAGGTCTATCTGGCCTTTGAGGCGCGCCCCAAGCTCGAATACGGTCCCTATACCGCGCTGGTGGACGCGATCGGCTGATCTGACAGATTTTCGGCTGGGAGGAGGGCACGATGGGCTACTTGCCGGCTGGATTGCAGAAACTGGTGCAGCGCTACGAATCCTCGCGGCGGGATCTGGCAGCCGCCGATAACGGGGCGCTGCAGGTCGAGCGCGACTATGTGCAGCCCCTGCTGGAACTGCTGGGCTGGGACGTGCACGCTATCCAGCCGCGGGGGCACCATCCGGCGGTGGAAGAGCTGGCGCTGCAGGTCCCCAACCTGCGCGCGCTGGTGCTGCACGAGCACGCCTACAAATACTGGCGCCACCACATGCTGGGCATCTGCGCGCCGCCCCTCGAAGCGCACGCCCAAGCGTTGCTCGCGGTGCTCGATCATCCCCTCTCGCACGCGTCGTACCTGATCGAGACCCTCGCGCTGACCGATTTCGCCAGCATCCGCTTTTACGACAACACCCCCTCAGAGCCGCACGCCCGCGCGCGCACGCGCCGCATGCTCTACAGCCTGCCGATGAGGCACTATGGCGCCTGGTGGGATGCCCTGCCCCCGCTGCAGACGCTTTTCATCAAGCGGCGCTCCTTTGGACTGTATGCCGAAAAGCTGCGCATCTGGAGCGGATTGCCGGTGCGCGAAGACGAGGGCGAGCTCTAGAGGGCGATCAGCGCGAGTAGCTCGGCATAGTCGTCGGCAAGATACTCGGGCGCGGCGCCCAGCGGGTCGCGGCCATACAGAAAACTCACCAGCCCGGCGGCGCGTGCTCCCAGAACGTCGACGGCGCGGTCGCCCACGGCCATGGTTTCGCACGGGTCGAGCTGGTAACGCGCCAGCGCCGCCAGATAGGCGGCCGGGTCGTGCTTGCGCGGGTAGCCATCGTCGCCGGCGATGATACCCGAGAAATACCCCGTCAGGCGGTGCGCCGCGAGCAAGGCGGTTGTCGAGGCGCGCTCACGATGCGTGACGATCACGTTGCACCCGCCGCGCGCACACACCGCCGCAAGCACCTCACGCGCGAACGGCATGACCGGCTGCACAGCCGGATCGACGGCGGCGTACGCCTTTTGGCAGGCCTCGGACATGCGCGCCTTGTCTGCGCCGGCGCAGCGCGCCAGCTCGGTGATGCACGTGGTGAGCGACACTTTGGCGAGGGCGTACACCTCATCGGTAATCATACGGTAGCCCAGCTCAGCGGCAGCCTCCTGATAGGCGCCGGCGATGGCGGGGTACGAGTCGATCAGGGTGCCGTCGAGATCCCACAGGAGGTGTCTGATCACGCCGGCACCCCCTCGCCGCGGCGGCACGCGGCGGCCGTGCAGCTGCTGGGAACGCTCGCCTTGTCACCAGCAACCCAGCTGGCGGCGACAACAATTAGGGCGCGGTGTGATACAGGCACGACGACTCCTAGTGTTTTTCATATATAGTCAGCAGAGACGCAGAGATCGGCAGGGGTGGTGACAGGA
This sequence comes from Chloroflexota bacterium, assembly GCA_012729455.1. GTDB lineage: Bacteria > Chloroflexota > Anaerolineae > UBA1429 > UBA1429 > JAAYDC01. The sequence goes on from JAAYDC010000029.1 coordinate 60,706, forward strand.
TAAGGCTCTTACGGGTGTGCAAAAACGAGTTAGGTCTTGACAATGCCATACACCCTTGTTATAATGCTAGCGTAATAACAATGTGCCTTGAGTTACCGAATTCTGTACCCGTGGTACAGTGCAGCCGTGAGGCTGGGTAGGGCTCAAGGCATGTTGGTTTTTGGGCGCCATTTCCAGATATTGAACAGCGCGTCGCGTTTATTCTCTATCTCTGATAGTGAAGATACCCCCAGTCGAGATTGAAGATAATTACAGAACTCGACTTTGGCCTCTCCGCTTATATCTTCGCAGTAACAAGCACGCACCGCTCCGATAAGCACATCTGATAACTGCATTATATCAGACATTCTTGAGTTTATTTCTTGCACATGAACCAGAGGACTAACTCCGATATGCTTGGTACAGTCCATATTCGCATAGCATTGCAATGTATGAAGTCTATTAGGAACTCGATTATTGCGCTGGTCCGCCCATAGGTAATAACGGTATTCGCCAGACATTCGATATCTGATCAGTAGCCGATAGAATTTGTAAAACCCAAGTTCGTGGTCGTTGTGATGATAGGTATGCCAATCGACCTTCTGCTTTTCCACGACGATGCAGTAAAATCGCACTCTATTCCAGCAATTGAAATAGAGATCGAGCAAGTCCTTGTATTGATTGAAGTATCCTTTAGAAATTTTAGCCCACTTGATTTCACGAGTAAGCTCATACTTCGTTCGGAATGCCGTGAGCTGCCTAAGTATAATAGGGTGATAGAGGCGTTTGACCCACAAGCCACCAATGACCAGATACCTTCCAGAGTCAGTTCCAGACTCGTCGCAATATATGTCGATAATATCGTCTCGATTAATAGCAGTAGTCACACAGCCGTCCTACTCAGCATCTGGCAAATGCAACCCGCCAACCCTGTAGATGCGAGCAACCTCGTTAGTATACTCCTTGAACGCCTTTTCGCCCTAAGCTACAACGTTACAAGATGGATCATACCGCCTTTTCATTGTGCCTTTCAACCCCCTGATACCTCTTAATCCTATTTGGATGCTAACAAAACATCCACCTCAGCCTGAAACTTTTTGTAGACCTTGGCAGCGCCGTCAAAGTTACCGTAGGTAGACCAGCCTTTCATAAAGTCGATAACACCTTTGGTCGCGACGTTACAGTAATTAACGAGGTATTTATATGCAGTCTCAGCACATGGGGGATATGGTGTCTGCTCAATCTCACGGCTAATACGTTGCATTTCTGCAACAGGGCCTGCAAGACTAGCCTTGTTAGTTGCTACAACCACATCAACAGCATCCTCCCATTCGGCCAGCAACGGTTCAAGATCAAGGAGCCACTGCTGGGTAGCCGTCTTGCAGTCTGGTGTGGGAGTTGCATCGGGGACCATGGCGGTCAGGGTAGCCTGCACGGCCGCATCGATCTGGGGCTGATTGGCAGTCAAGGTAGCCTGTACGGCTGCATCGACCTGAGGCTGAATGATAGCGGTGCAGCCAGTGGCAATCATAGCCAACACGAGTAGCACCGAGACTACAAAGCTAAGTCGCTTATACACAGACGGCTCTCCTACCCATTATGTACACGTATTATACGCATAACCCCTGCCAAACACTATCCCCTTGTTGGCTTGTGGGGCCATTCCGTGTTGCGTTTATAACCTTTTTTCTAGCCTGCCGAAGGCTCACTGAATAGATTGCATAAACTCCGTGTCAACTTACGCCTAATGTATGCGACTTTCCAAGGTCTCGTACAGGTTCTGTACCATCATAATCAACATATAGCAGAAAGCCAAGTATTGTGTTTATTTTATGCTAAATCTATTAACAACCATATATCATCTTGCTATTTTACATCTAGCGTACTGATGCCTCCTGGGCTGCATGATAACCACCAGCGCCGGGCTGACAAGTTGCCGCGCGGCGTCTGCGGCGGTATCATCAGGGGAGTCAACACAGCGGAGTCAGAATGCACTTTCAGCGCGACGTGTCTGCGGGCGTTTATCCCCGTCTTCAACCAACAGGGTCAGCTGCCCGGCTGCGCCATCGGCGGCGGCTATGAAGCGCCCCACGCGCGAGGAGCTGGAGGCGGCCGTCACCCGCACGATCCCCGATCTGATCGCCCCCGACCTGCAGCTTTTGCTGGTGGGCATCAACCCCGGGCTCTATTCGGCCGCCATCGGGCACCACTTTGGGCGCCCGGGCAACCGCTTTTGGCCGGCGCTGTACGCTTCCGGCCTGACCCCCAGACTGCTCTCGCCCTATGAAGAGCACGAGCTGCTGGGGCTGGGGATCGGGATCGTCTCGCTGGTCGACCGCGCATCACGCGCCGCATCCGACCTGACGCGCGAGGAGCTGATCGCCGGCGCTGAGGCGCTCGAGGTCAAGGTGCGCCGGTATCGGCCCAAATGGGTGGCGATCCTCACCATCGGCCTCTACCGGCAGGCCTTTCGGCGGCCCAAGGCGGTCATCGGCCGCCAGCCGGAGGATCTCGGCGGCGCGCGCCTGTGGGTGCTGCCGCATCCCAGCGGGCTGAACGCCCACTTTACCCCGGCGATGCTGGCCGCCAGCTATGCCGAGCTGCGCCGGGCGATGCAGGACGAGGAGTAAAAAAACGGGGAGGATGCTGAGCACCCTCCCCGAATTGTTTTAGCGTTCCTGCCAGACGATCAGCGGCACGCCCTGCAGCTCCTTGGGGATGTGCAGGGTGGTTTCGCCGTCCTTGACCGTCACGTTCGCCTTTTGCGGCTCGCCGCGGCCGTTAAAGAACGGGTCAGCCGCCCACTGCAGATCCTCGGGCATCCGGCAGGGCAGGTGCAGGTCAAACACCGCCGTCTCCTGACGCGGTCTTACATACACCAGCCACGCCTGGGTCACGCCCGGCTCGAGGTGTTCCGCATCGAGCACGGTGTAGGTGACGTCGGCCGGGGCGTCGGAAAGTTTGTAGCAGCGCCCGTCGACTTTGATGCCGGTGGTGTTATCGCCCGCAAAAGCCACCAGGCTGCCAGCAATGGTGCGGAAGGTGACCACGCGGTCGCCCTGATAGCTCACCTGGTAGGGGCCTACCTTTTCGTCGCACAGATCCAGGCACACCGGCGGCAGGTCGGGGCTTTCGTAGGGCTTGTCTTCCTTGCGGAAAAAGCCGCCCGTCCAGGCCTCGCGGATGCCGCGGTAGTGATGGGTGATCGCCACCGCCCCGTTGGGCGATTCGGCCACCAGATAATCCGAGTTGTTGGCCTTCCATTCGGGCCAGCCGATGCCCGCCGGCTGGTATGCCCCGAGGGCTTCCAGCAGGCGGTAGAGCGTGCGCGGCGCATCCTCGCCCTCGATAGAGCCGGACTGGTCGTCGCGCGGGCGCGCCCCCAGATAGACGCTGCTCCCCTTGCGCACGCCGATCACATGCGAGCCCTCGGCGAGCTGGACCCGCGCGATCACTTCGCTGCCCTCGGCGGGCTTCACGGGGTAGAGCGCATCCGGCAGCATACCCGTCAGCAGCTTGTACGAGGGGATCTCTTTCAGCGAGCCCTCAAAGTTCACCTCGGCGTCCGCCTCGCGGATGCCGTTCCAGATCGGCCAGGACTGTGTGATGCCAAAGATCGCTGCCCAGTCGTCCCTGGCACAGGCGCCGTCCTCGGCATAGACAGCCGTGCCGGGGCCGGTCCACAGCAATCTGCCGCCGCGCTCTGCAAAGGTCGCCAGCGCCTTGAGCGTCTTTTTAGGCAGGATGGGCGCATACAGCACCACCACGGTATCATAGGTACAGCCGCGCACTTCCAGACGGCCATCAGCCTTGACCTGACCCCACTCGGCCAGCTTTTCGGCCGTCAGCCAGTCGCAATAGCCGTACTGGACCATCCAGCTGCCGAAACGCTCTTCGACATAGTTGAGCTCGAGCGGATAGATCGCCAGCACGTTGGTCTTACGGTGCTGGTAGCCCTGCACCCAGGCAGCGTGGTCGGCGGCGTTGGATTCGCCGCGCAGTCGGCCGTTGATGCCCCAAGCGGCCGAGGCATCCAGAACCCGCTGGGCGACTTCTTTGGGCGAACCCCAGTGGCCGTAATAGCCATAGGGCACGTCGTTGTACGAGCCCCACGCCAGCGCCAATGCAGCACCATAATAGTTGCGGTCGAGATACCCGCCCTCGGGATGGTCGGTGCCCATGCCGGTGAGAAAATCGCCCCAGCGGAAATAATCATAGCAGGCTGAGACGTTCTCGCGGATCGAACTGGACCAGTCATAGGCGGGGGTATAGTCGTAGCGGCTGCGCGGTGCGCTCTCGGGCGCCCAGGCAGCGTTGGTGTGGTCGCAGGTGGGCGCTTCCTGCCAGGTGGCATGGGCACGCGTCCAGATGCGGTCGTGGCCAAAGATCTCTTCGCCATAGGCCTTGGCCTCATTGAACATGTCGACAACATGGTCGATAAGGATGCGGTAATAGTCGCGCCGGAACTTCCATACGGCATAGACATCGGCCTCGCTCTTGCCCCACACATGCTGAGCCGGTTCGGGCTCGGTGCCGACAGGCTGCAGGTCGCGATGCTGGGCATAGGCGAAATAGACAAGCCAGCGGTCGAAATCCTTGTATTGGGCGCCGAATTTATCCGCAAACACGGCCTCAAAGGAGGGCGTCATGTGGCGGGTGGTGATCTCGGTCACGCCAAAGTGGTTGTCAAGGTCCCAGTCGAACTGGATGTGCATCTCGTCGGAATAAAAGCTGTCGTAGCGGATGCCGGCAGCCTTGTGGTCGTCCAGCATCTTTTTGACCCACGGCAGCGCATCGGGATGGAAATAGTCGATCTCTTCCGTCTCGTAGCGCAGCACCACCAGCACCCGCGAGCGTCCGCCGGCCTTGGCGGTGCGGCCGTGCACCACGCCATCGGCATAGCCGAATCCGGCGCTGGTGACGGTGTTGGTGGATTCATCGATCGTCAACTCGGCCGACTCGCTGATTTCGAGCAGGTTGGCGGGGTCCACATAGTAATAGTGCGAATCGCCCAGCCTTTCTTCGTCAAAGGCAAACACCCGCACACCTTTCAGGTGTAAAAAGTTGGGACCCTTGTTGTGAAACCATCTGCGCTGTACCCTGACGGGCACGTTAAAGGAGCCGTCCGGGGCGAGGGCGCCCTCCTGGAACTGACGCGAGCCGGCGCCGCGCCCCTTTTCGCGATAGTAGGCCGGGCCGAGGTCAAGCGGCGAGAGCACGCTGGCGCCAAAGCCCACGCCCGCCTCGCGCGCCACGTCATGCAGCGCTTTGAAAGCCCGCACACATTCGGGGCTGGTGGGGAAATACTCGCGCACCTCCCCGCCAAAGAAAAAGTCATAGGCAATGTTGATCAGCGCGCCATCGTTGCCGCGCAGGCGCTCGACCAAATCCCCCATGCGGCCATCGAATGCGCGCACCTGCGCGAGCGGGTCTGACCCGAGTACCCGCATCTCCTCGTCGGAGGTGATGATCATACCGCTCTGCGGTTTGAGCAGCCGCTGTACTTCTGTAAGCTTGAATACCTGTCGTGACATGATCCTCCTTGTTTACCAGTCAACGTGAAAAACTGAACAATGCCAGTATACCCGCTGCTGTAACTCATAGCAAGTACCCTTCAGCTTGCCCGAAGCGCCGCTTTCTGCTACAAAAATGCCAATCTGATGCGGAGGAGACCATGAAGGATAGCCTGCGCACGTGCGCGCATGAACATGCCGAGTACCTGACCAGGCTGTGCCAGGAGATGATCCGGCTGCCCTCGCTTTCGGGCAGCGAAACTGCCATGGCGGCTCTGGTGGAGCGCGCCATGCGCGAGCTGGATTACGATGTGGTGGAGGCGGACGAGGTCGGCAATGTAGTCGGCACGCTCTACCCCGGCGAGCGCCCGGCCCTGATGCTGACCGCACATATGGATGTGGTCGACCCCGGCGCGCACGAGGCCTGGCGCCATGGCCCCTGGTCGGGGGTGCTCGAGGAGGGTTGCCTGTGGGGGCGCGGTGCTGTCGACGATAAGGCCAGCCTGGCGGCCATGATCGTGGGGGGAGCATTGGTCAAGCGCGCCGGCATCGATCCGGGGCGGCCCATTGTAGTGGTGGCGGCCGCCGGCGAAGAGGTGGGCGGGTACGGCGCGCGCCACCTGGTGACCTGGCTGCGGCCGGGCCTTGCGATCATCGGCGAGCCCTCTGCCAACCAGCTGCGGCGCGGACATCGCGGCAAGTTCGAGATCGTGGTGCGCTTTTACGGGCGCTCGGCGCACGCCTCTGCCCCGCAGGCCGGAATTAACCCCAACTATGCCATGGCACGCTTTCTGCTCGCGCTGCGCGAGCTGCCGCTGCGGCGCGACGCCGTCTATGGCGGAACCAGCGTGGCGCCCACGCTCGTTTATGTCGACCAGACCGCCAGCAACGTGATCCCGTCCCTAACCACCGTGCACCTGGATTGGCGCAACGCCCCCGGCGAGACGCTGGAGCAAGCCCTGGCTCAGGTGCGTACCGTGGCCGAGGCAGCCGCCGCAGAGGGCGTACGTGCTGAGGTGCTGGTGCCCTCCCATATCGAGACCAGCTATACGGGCGCTCAGCGCGAGCTGGATGCCAGCTTTGGCTCGGTGAATACCCCCGCGGATGACCCCAGGCTCGTGCAGGCTCAGCAACTGCTCGCGGATGCCCTCGGGCGGCCCTTTGAGGCCGGTGTGTGGGGCTTTTGCACGGATGGCGGGCATCTCGAGCGTCACGGCATCCCATGTATTGGGATCGGCCCGGGCAGCGAACGCATGGCGCATGTGCTGGATGAGCGCGTTGCGGTTGCAGAGCTGCAGGAGGCCATGCTCATCTATGCGGTGCTCGCAGCGGGGTTGCAAGTCGAGCTGTAAATCCCAGCCAGATGCGGGCCTTTATCGCAGCACCTGCCAGTATGGTACCAGTATTATAAAACAGCCAGGCGAATCGCCTGGCTGTAATTGTCAGATCGTCCCCGTTGAGCCAAAGCCGGCCTTGGCGGCGGGCAGCCCTGGCGGCGCCGACGCGAGCTGCCGGAAAGCCCGGCGGTCGACGCCGAGGGCCCACATCTGGGCGATGCGCTGGCCATTGCGGATCAGCCTGGGCCAGGGGCAATAGATCAGCACGTGCAGCTCGTTGCCGTTGAACTCGGATTCCACCAGCCCATCGTGCACGATAATCCCGCGCATAAAGCTGGAGGAGCGCCCCGTCACACGCACGACCTGCTCGGGCGGCAGTGCCAGCGCCACTCCGCAGGGGATGCGCGCCGTGCCCCACACCAGCCGTTTGCCCCTGCCGGGCAGGCGCGCTTTCAGATCCAGCGCGGCGCCGGCATGGCGCTCGGGGGCCTGGGCGTCCTCCCCCACCAGCCAATAGTCGATCACGGTACTATGCCTTCGGTGTTGAGCATGATGTCCTGGCCGGAGGGCAGGAGCACCGTCGAGATAGTGGGCGAGAGGCGCACCGCCCACTCGTAACGGATCAGGTCGGGGTTGTTGCGCAGCTGCTGCGCAATGAGCGCCAGAGCGGCAGCCTCGGCCTCGGCCTCGATGCGGCGCGACTCGGCGCGTCCTTCGGCCCTCTTGATGGCGGCCTGACGCTCACCGTCGGCGCGCGCCACGGCGATCTCGACATCCTTCTGGGCGGCCTGCAGCTCGTACTGCTTTTGCAGCGCTTCCTGCTCGGCCACCTGCTTGCGCTCGATGGCGGCATCAAACTCGGCCGAGAAGGTCACATCGGCCAGTGAAAAGTCGTCCACCACGATGTAATTATCGGCCAGGCGCTCTTCGAGGGTCTGGCGGATCAGCTCGCGCAGCTCGGTGCGCTTGCGCAGGATGTCCTCGACCTTGTACTTGGCCGTGGCGGCCTTGATCGCCTCAGCCATGGCGGGGGCGATGATGATCTGCTCATAGTTGAGCCCCACTGACTGATACAGCACGTTGACCTTTTCGGGGTCGAGGTGATAGTTGAGCACGCCCACTACCGTCATCACCTGCAGATCGCTCGAGGCGGCTTCGGCCGAACTGGACAGCATTTTCACACGCACGTCCATCGGCACCACGCGCCGTACCATCGGCGGGACCACCAGATGAAAGCCTTCGTTGAGCACGGTATCCTCGGTGCGCCCGAGATTGACGACCACCCCGCGATGCCCGGGCTGCACGATGGCATAGCTGGTGAGCACAATCACCAACAGCACCACCACCACAATGCCGATTATGATCCACCTGCCAAAGTTGATGCGTTTCATTGCTCCTCCTTAGTAAGCTGGCGCCACCCGGGTCGGGCAGCGCCAGCGCTGTGACTGCATATCATACGTTGCCGTACGCGGCGAGTTGCTGCCGCGTGCGGTTGTTTACTTGGGCATGTCGCGCAGGGCCGCATAGGCCGGGCGGTTCTGCACACCAAACTGAGCCAGCTCTGTGCCGCCGGCGGTGATGTTATAGTTCAGGTTCCAGACCATCGCCGGGCCGACAAAGCCCCACGAACGCATCAGCTGGAAGGCCTTGACCAGGTAAGCCGCCTGCTCGCTCTCGGTCACGTTGGCAGCATACTCATAGCCGGCTACCGGGCTCGGCGAAGACGCCCAGCCGAACTCGGTCGGCCAGATCAGCTTGCGCGAGTCGCCATAGGCGTTCATCACCGTGCGGTAAGAGAGCATGGTCTCCTGGAAGTAGAACGAGCGGTGCCCCTTGAAGGAGGGCTCGGCCGGATCGCTCCAGCCCGCGCGCACGTCGGGCGGGTTGTTGTAACCCGAGGGATGCGCACCCAGCCCGTCCATGCACGAGCGGCAGCCCGCGGCATACATGCGCCGCAGGTACTCGAGGTCGTCCACCGAGACGCCCGCAGCCGTCACACCGGTGGGGGTCAGCCCGCCCGAAATGATGGCGATGTTGGGATCAACCGCTTTGACAGCACGGTAGACGGCGCACAGCAGCTCGACATAGCGCCCGGCATCCAGGGGTTCGTTGCCCCACTCATAAGCCAGGTTCTGCTCGTTCCAGACCTCGATGGCATGCACACGCCCCTTGTAGCGCGAGGCCAGGGCGGCCATCGTGTCGGCCATATCCTGCGGGTTGGCCGGAGGACCATGGACGCCCCAATCGGTATTGCCGGGGCGCGCCCATCCGGGGGCTTTGACCACGCTCAGCATCAGGCGCAAGCCGGCGCCGCTGGCGCGGTCGACGATCTCATCCACCTGACCCCAGCTGTAGACGCCCTTGGAATCCGGCTCGATGATATACCAGGGCACCTGCACCTTGACCCAGCCAAAGCCGGCGTCGCGGGTGGCCTGGGCAGCACCGGCCATATTGCCGTTATAACCATCCACCTGGAAGCCATAGCCAAAGGCGTACATGCCGCCCGAGGGGGCCGGCGCGGGAGCTGCCGGAGCCGGCGATTCAGGCGCCGCCGGCGCAGTACCACCCGATGAGCTCGGGATCCACAGCTTTTGGCCAGGATGGATCAGCTTGGGGTTGCTGAGCGAGTTGGCCAGGGCGATGGTGCTGGCGCTTACGCCAAAGCGCGCGCCGATCAACTCAAGCCACTCGCCGCGCTTGACGGTATACCACTGCCCTTCGCCCGAACCGCTGGGGGCCTCGGCTGAGGGCACGGGGGTTGCCGGCGCTGCGGGTGCGGCCTCTCCGGAGGAGCCGGGGACCCAGATGCGCTGGCCAATGTGGATCAGGTTGGGGTTGGCAAGCGAGTTGGCATTGACCAATGTGCGATAGTTCACACCAAAGCGCACCGCGATCAGCTCGAGCCAATCGCCCGCTTTGACGACATACCACTGCCCTTCGCCCGAGGGCTGCGCCGCGGGCTCACTGGGGACCGCAGGTGTTGCAGGTGCAGTACCGCCGGCCCTGGCGGGGACCCACAGCCTCTGACCGGGGTGGATCAGGTTGGGGTTGCCAAGTGAGTTGGCATCGATCAGGGCGCGCTCGGGCAACCCAAAGCGCACGGCGATCAGCTCGATCCAGTCGCCCGGCTTGACGGTATACCACTGCCCGTCGCCGCCCTGGGCGGCCACCGGCGACGCGGTCAGGAGCAGGCTGGCGATCAGCAGCACAGTGCTGAGCACGGCAGCCAACGAACGATATGGTCTGGTCATCAATTATCCCTCGTTTCGTTAAACCATTTGCCAAATTATGGCATATCAACAGCCTCGGCGCAAGCGCTTATTTCTGGCTCTCCTGGACGGCGTCGGCGGGCTCCAGCTGTGAGGTACAGTTGGGGCAGCGCGTCGCGGCGATGGCGATATTCGACTTGCAGAATGGACACTCTTTGGTGACGGGCTCCTCAGCCCGGGGCTTTTTGGCGGCGTTTATGCCCTTGATCAGGAAAAAGAGCACGGTGCTGACCACCAGAAAGTTGACCACCGCAGCGATAAAGTTGCCATAGTTGATGGTGGGCGCGCCGGCTTCCTGAGCGGCAGCCAGGGTATCATAGTGGGTGCTTGAGAGGTTGATAAAGAGCTGGGTAAAATCCACCCCGCCCAGCAGCACGCTGATCGGCGGCATGATGATATCCTTGACCAGCGAGTTGACGATGGCCGTAAAGGCTGCGCCCGAGATGACCGCCACCGCCAGATCAATGACGTTGCCGCGCATCAAAAAGGCTTTGAGTTCTTTCCACATGCTTGTCGCTCCTTGGAAGGGTTTACATCCAGTTACAGCGTCGCTCTGGCCAGCTCCAAACCCCAGGCTTTCGACACGCCCAGGGCTACCTCGTTGGGGTTGGGCGAGTAGCACACAAACAGCCCCGGCTCACGCCAGATATCGGGCAGCAACCCGCGCATCTCTTGCAGCACTTTAAGGTTTTCAGCCTCGCGGCCGCTCGCGGTGATAAAGCCGGTGGCGCGGCGAATGCGGCTGCCCTCCTGCAGGATAAAAGTGCGCATCGGAGCGGGCAGGGTGCCGGCATACACCGGCGTACCCAAGACCACCAGGTCGTAGGCGGCCACATCACATGCCAGCGGCTTGAGCGCCACCGAGCGCCGGCGCATGGCCTCGAATCCGCCCATCACAAAGTTCATAAACGTTCCACGGCGTTTGGGCTGCTCGAGAGCGCAGAGCTCGCCCGAACAGGCCCTGGCAACCGCTTCGGCAACGCGGCGGGTAAAGCCTGAATATGAGTAGTAGACTACCAGGATTCGCATGTTCCCTCCCCCTTGACACAGCGCACGGATTATCATAGGATAGCAGAAAAGAGTCAGGAGGAAAAACATAAGTCATATAGCCTCATAGTTCGACGGCGTATCGGTAATGTTGCTTGACGGGCATTTGATTAAGTGTTACGATCGAATTGTCTGAGAGTATCGGGCACACCCAATGGAGGGTCCAAAACATCGATGGCCCTCCGCCATTCCGGATGGTCTCAAGGAGGGATCATGAAGAGCACACGTCGTCAGTTCCTGCAGCTTTCCGCATTGGCTGTCGCCGGAGTCGCGCTGGCAGCCTGCAACCCCGCCGAGACTCCTACCGCCGCACCGGGCGGTGACGGGGCGGGTGAAGGCGCTACCACCTTTAAAGGCACCGTCGAGTTCTGGTTGCAGACCTACACTCCCACCGAGAGCATGGAGTTTTCGGAAGATAACCCCCAGCCCCACAACATGGCCCAGGTCTTGGCCGATGAATACGCCGCCAAGTACCCCGAAGCCAAAGTCGAGTTGATCAACAAACCTTCGCAAGTGGCCGACCACGAGTGGATTACCACCGGCCAGGCCGGCGGTACCATCCCGCACATCTGCTGGACGCACCGCTTCTGGGTTGATGGCGAGGTCGACAAGGGTTGGTGGGTGCCGCTCGACTCGTATTTCAACGAGCCTAACCCCTACATCGCGGCCGGGCAGCCGGGCTCCGCGGTCTGGAAGGAAGTCTTTTTCGAGACCCCCTTTAACACGACGGTCGCCGTCGACGGGCACTGGTATACCGTACCCCTCGACCTCGTGACCACCTTCTTCTTTTACAACAAGGGCTTGTATGAGAAAGCCGGCATCAAAGAAGCGCCCAAGACCTGGAAGGATCACCTCGCCGCTCTCGCGGCCCTGAAGGAATCGGGCGTCATCCCGCTCACGCACGTGGGCTGGTACGAGTACCAGATCGGCAATATGCTGTATGCCAAGAAGGAAAAGGCCGTTAACGTGGATGGCGGCGTTGTCTCGCTGCAGGAGGTGGCCTGCGCCATCGATCGCGGCGACTATCGCGCCACCAACCCCGAATACAAAGCTTGGCTCGAGTTCGTCAAGAAACTGATCCCCTTCTGCCAGCCCGACTGGGCCGCGGCTGACCCGCAGTCTGCCCGCAAGTTCAACAACGAGCAGGTTGCGACCTTTGAAGACGGCTCGTGGCGTTTCGGCACGCTGCGCGCCAACCCGCTGATCAAGTTCGAGTGGGGCACTTTCTACGCGCCGGTGATCACCCCCGAAGACAGCGAGTTTTCTACGGGCCAGACGGCCATCCCCATCGGCGGCCCCACGGCTGCGCAGTGGTCGGTTGCGACGCGCGCCGAAAGAGACGGCGTGCTGGCCACCGCGGTGGATGTGCTGCGCTGGTACACCGCCCCGCAGAACGGCGGACGCATGATCGGCGAGCTGGGCAGCTTCCTGCCGAACCTGAAGGGTTCGGAAGTCAACCCCGACCTGAAGGAACCGCTCAAGGCGATCTCGGAAGGCCTGGGCGAAGCTGCCATGTTTGTTTACCCGGACAAGATCGATACCGAGAACCGCGAAAAGATGACCCCGATTTGGACGGACTGGAAGTTGGACCAGATCACGCTGGAGGATGCCCAACAGCAGCTGGATACCATCATGACCGAGTACGCCAAAGCGGCCATCGCCAAGAACGGCTGGACCTGCTAGTGCCCGGCAGGCTGTAACTGCGGGCTTGCAGCCTTTCGTTCTTTCGATAACTTTGGGTGCCAGCTCTGTCCCGCCGGGGCTGGCACCCTGCGTTGTGGAGGTAGATATGACCACAGCATCAGCAGAGGCCCCCGTTGCGGCACGCACGCCGAAAACAGAGACCCTGTTTACGCGCATAATGCGCTACAAGCATGCTTATGCGATGATCGCGACCAGCTTTATCCTGCTGGCCATCTTTAACTATTACCCCGCTTTTATGGGGTTGGTTCGCGCGTTTTACAACTACGATATCGGGCTTGAGCCAGAGTTCATCGGCCTGGGCAACTTTATCAAGTTGTTTACCACCGACCAGACCTTTATCAAGTCGCTGGGGAACGTGGCCATCTTTACCCTGTGGCGCACGATCAGCGCGATGATCTTTCCCTTCCTGGCGGCTGAGCTCATCTTTGGCCTCACCAACCCCAAGCACAAGTTCGGCTATCGCCTGGCGATGATTGTGCCGATCGTGGTGCCCGGGATGGTATCGATCCTGTTGTGGCAGTTTATCTATGACGGGGTCAATGGCCTGCTCAACGCCCTGCTCAAGGCAGTGGGGCTGGTAGATTGGCAGCGCGCCTGGCTGGGCGACCCCAGTGTGGCCCTGGGCGCGGTGACCCTGATGGGGTTCCCGTGGGTCGGCGGTACGAACGTGCTGATCTACCTGGCCGGCCTGCAGGGTATCACCAACGAGATCATCGACTCGGCCAAGATCGACGGCTGCACCGGCTTCCGGCGGGTGTGGTATATCGATATCCCGCTGATCCGCGGCCAGTTCAAGCTCATCTTTGTACTCTCGATCCTGGGCGGCCTGCAGGGCTGGGGCACGATCTTTGTGATGACCAAAGGAGGCCCCGGAACCGCCACCATGGTGCCGGGCATGTGGCTCTATAACAACGCCTTCCAGTGGAACAAGATGGGCTATGCCTCAGCGATCGGCCTGTTCATGTTCCTGGTGATCATGGCGATTACGGTCATCAACATGAAGTTTATCAAGTCGTCGGACACGAACTAGGCGAGGAGGCAAGCAATGGCTCAAGCAGCGATCTCCAAAGTACGTGCCGAAAAGCCTAGACGAACCGGCGAGGCCTGGCGGGCCTTTTGGCGCACTGGCGACTGGTGGCATCACCTGTTGCTCGTCATTTTGCTCTTTTTTATGTTTGTGCCTATCCTGATGATGCTGATCATCTCGTTCAAGACGGTCTCGCAGTTTGATGTCGACCCCTTCCTTCCGACTTTTCCGCTGCACCCCGAAAACTATGCCCGCGCCTTTAACATAGTGTGGCGCTATATCTTTAACAGCTTTATCGTCAGCGGTGTTTCGGTGATCGGCATGGTGGTGCTGGCGACGATAACCGCCTGGGCGTTTGCGCGTTACCCCTTCCCGGGGCGCGATATCCTGTATTATCTGATCCTGGCGTTGCTGATGATCCCGGGCGAGCTGACCCTGGTGCCTTCCTTCCTGTTGGTCAAGGCACTGGGCCTCCTTAACACGCGCTGGGTGCTGATCCTTCCGTACATCGCCGGCGGGCAGGTGTTTGCTATCTTTGTGCTGCGCTCGTTCTTTGAGGGCATGCCCGAAGAGCTCTTTGAGGCAGCCCGCATCGACGGCGCCAGCGAGCTGATGACCTTTGTGCGCATCGCCATGCCGCTGGCCAGCTCGATCGTGGGCGTGGTAACGATCATGCACATCACCAGCACCTGGAACGACCTGGTCTGGCCGATGATCACCGTCAACGTCAAACGCCTGATGACCCTCACGATTGGTCTGTACGCCTTCCGCAACGAGATGTACACCCAGTGGGGCAGCCTGATGGCGGGCTATACAATCGCCTCGATCCCGATGATTATCCTGTTTGCTTTCACCAGCAAGCTGTTCGTCGAGGGTCTGGCCTCTGGCGCGCTCAAGATGTAAGCCAAAGGTTGCATGTGTTTCTGGGTCAAGCCCTGCCAGTGCGCAGGGCTTGACTTTAATAAGGACTGAATTATAAAAAGGCGAACCCAGCTTTGAGGTAAGCACATTGAGTCGATTTTTCGCGCGCTTTAGCGGGTTGTGGCGTCTGGTCTATGCCAGATTGATGGCCGAAACCACCCTTACCCTCAGTCTGCTGTTTGGCTGGATCATCTTTGTTGCCCTCATCGCGGCCATCCCCATCTATACCGATGCCGTCAACCAGCGTATGCTGGCGCGCGAGCTTTCTGACCAGCCCGGCCGGGCGCCTTCTTATGCCTTTTACTACCATTACACCGCCGGGTCGTCTCTGGGTGCCAGCTATGAAAACCTTGTGGCGCTCGACCAGTACATGGTCAACAACCTGCCCGGCCAGTTCAGGCTGCAACGTGAGATCAACATGCACTTTGCCGCCAGCACCACCTACCAGCTCTACCCGGTGCGCTCGGCGGCCTATTCGCAGCGCAAGATGCTGGGACGCATCGCCATCGGCTATATCCGCACGCTCGAGGAGCGCGCCGAACTGGTAGAGGGCGTGTTCCCGCCCGTGGAACAGGACCCCGCCAACGCGCTGCAGGTGATGATCTCAGAGGCGCAGGCCAACAAACTCGGCCTGCAGCTGGGCGACCGCCTGCAGCTCTTTGAACCCGGCGGCGGCACCGAGGCTGCCCCCAGAACGCGCGTCGAGCAGGATGTGGTGATCGTGGGCATCTGGCGCGCCAAAGACGCGGACGACCCCTTCTGGTACATCTCGCCCGCCGGCTTTGACGAAACCCTCATGCTGCCCGAAGACACCTACCGTGCTCTGGCGGCCGAAGGCAGAATGCCGGTGCTCTTGTTTAACCTGGGATGGTATCAGACCTATGACGGGTCGCGCATCCGCTCACAGAACGTGCCCTCTTTCCTCGGGCGCGTGAGCGGGGCACAGAGCCGCGTCTCGACGCTCCTGCCCGGCACCAGCCTGGACCTCTCGCCGATCGCTCCGCTGACGCGCTACCAGCGCATGGCCAGCTCGCAGGCAGTGCAGCTGGTGATGTTCCTGATCCCCTTCATCGGGCTGGTGGTGTACTTTATCGTGCTGGTGGCATCCGGTGCGGTCTCGCGCCAGCGCCTGGAGATCGCGATGCTCAAGAGCCGCGGCTCGAGCTCGACGCAGGTTTTCGCGCTGTACGTGATCCAGGCCGCGGTGATGGCAGTCATCTCGATCATCGCGGGACCCCTGTTGGGGCGCCTGATCGCCCGGACGATCGGAGCCACCTATGCTTTTCTCTCTTTCAAGGTACGCGAGCCGCTCGACGTGGTGATCACTCCCGCGGCGATCGAATATGCCCTGGTGGGACTGGTGCTGGCGATGGCCGCCACCGTCCTGCCGGCGCTGAGCGCCAGCAAGATGACGGTGGTGGGGGCGCGTCACGATACCGCCCGCCGCCGCAAGGCGCCCTTCTGGCAGCGCTTTTTCCTGGATTTCATCCTGATGGGCCTGGCGATCTATGCCTATTACGTTTTAAAGCAGCAGGGTTTTTTGATCGGCCTGATGCAGATGGGCTCGAGCAACTCGCCCTACTCTAACCCGCTGCTGTTCCTGGCGCCGGCCCTCTTTATCGTGGCGTTTTCGCTGCTGGCGGTACGCTTTTTCCCGATCCTGATCGCCCTACCCGCCTGGATCACCTCAAAGATGAACGGTGTCTCGCTCCTGCTGGCGCTGCGCAACCTGACCCACTCGGGATATGCCCACATCGGGCTCCTGCTGATCCTGCTGCTGACCACTGCCCTGGGCACCTTTACCGCTTCGGCGGCGCGCACCATGGACGATAACGTCGAGGCGCAGATCCGTTACAAGGTGGGCGCGGATGTGGTGCTGGTGGAAGCCGCCGCGCTGCTTTCGGATTTCGTAGGCGAAGAGGCTTATGAAGACGAAGACGGCAACGTGGTGACGCCCACATCCAGCATACCGATCTACCTGGTGCAGCCCGTCGAGCAGCACCTGGAAGCCGAGGGCGTACGCTATGTGGCCAGGGTGGGGCGCTTCAAGGGTTCAGCCCGTCTGGGCAGCGCGCCGGCGATCGGCACCGTGCTGGGCATCGACCGCTATGATTATCCGCGCGTGGCCTACTATCGGCGCGATTTTACCGTGCAGTCGCTCGGAACTCTTATGAACCGCCTGGCGCTGCAGCGCGACGGCGTGATCGTCTCGCGCGACGTGATCACCAAATCGGGCCTTTCAGTGGGCGACCCGCTGGCGATCCAGGGCCTGATCGATGCCTCCAACCAGGCCGTCAACTTTGTGATCGTTGGCGTGCTAGATTACTGGCCGACGGTTTACCCGGTGGATGGCTCGCTGTTTGTGGCCAATCTCGACTATATCCACGAATCGACGGGCGGCGAAAAGCCCTGGGAAGTCTGGCTGGAGGTGCGCGACGACGTCGGGTACGATGCGCTGGTGCAGTCGGTGGACGACCTGGGCTATGTGGTGATGCACGGGTCTGACTCGCGCGCGCTGATCGACGAGGCGCGCCAACGCCCCGAACGCACCGGGCTGTTTGGCTTTTTGTCGATCGGGTTCATCTTTACCATCGCGCTGTCGATGCTGGCGCAGATCATTTACGCGCTGCTGTCATTCCGTCAGCGCTTTATCCAGTTCGGCATGATCCGCGCCATCGGGCTTTCGTCAGCCCAGCTGGCGCTATCGCTATCGACCGAGCTGGCGCTGATCACCCTGGTGGGCGTGGGCGGGGGGCTGGTAAGCGGCCTCCTCACCAGCCAGCTGTTTATCCCCTTTTTACAGGTGGGTTTTACCGCAGCCGAACTGGTGCCGCCCTATCTGGTCAACATCGCCTGGGGCGATATCATCAAGGCGGTGGCGGCGATCGTGATCACCTCGTTGGCGACCAACTTTGGGGTAATATTCTTTCTCTCGCGCATCAAGGTGTTCGAAGCCCTCAAGCTGGGCGAATCGCTCACCTGACGGTTATTCGCTCCAGATACCGCGGCGTTCAGCGCGCGCCTCAGCCTGAGCGGCATCCAGTGCGTTCTGGTGCGTGATGTCGGGCGGATAGCGGTGCGCCCTGGCGAGCCCTTCGCGCACCAGCAGCTCGTTTACCCACACGTCATCCACATAGACGTGCCGCAAGAGCCGTCCGTAGCGGTCGACCTCTAAGATATCGCGCACCAGCTCGACTTCGCGACCCAGCACCAGGGCGCGGTTGCGCTCGCGCGAGGCTTCTGCCCAGGATTCTGCGGGGCTGCCGTCGCGAGCGAGCTCGGGGGCGTCGATGCCGATGTAACGCACCTTGAACTCATCATCACCGATGCGCACCCAGATGGTGTCACCATCCGCCACGTGCACCACCATGCCGCGCTGCGTGCCGCCGGTGCTGCCATCGGATGGCAGCGGCAGGCGGATGCCTGTCATGGGCCAGTCGCAGCCGGCCAGCATCAGCAGGGCAACAACCAACAGGACGAGGTGGTTCAGGCGTACGCGCACGGCAAATCCTTCAAGGGATAAAAAAAGCCCTGCCATAATAATAGCAGGGCTTTACATTTACAGGCCTGGCGGCGGGGCCAGAGTGCCTCCGACCGGCGCGTTAGTACCGCCCGAGAGGTAATAGGCCGAGAGGCGGCTGTGGTATTCGAGCGAGACAAAGAGATCAGCAAAGTCGCTGACGGCCTTGAGCAGGATAAACTGGACCACCGAAGCGACCAGCATACCCAGGAACCCGGCAAGACCGACCAGGATGCCTCCGCCGGCTGGCATCGAATCCTGCATCTCCGGCACAAGTGCCGTCAAGCTGGACCCCAGAACACCGGCCAACAGAATGCCGATGGCTGAAAGGATGCCCAATATCAGTGCAATCCATGCCAACACCTTGAAAAAACCAGCGATAACACGCAATGCTCTGTACTTTTTCTCTACCATGTTCTCCTCCAGCCAAATTACGGCGCTGATCCGCGCCTGGGTACTATTATATATTTTTTGCCTGCCCTACACAAGAGTGTTTTCAGCGTGTTTCGGTCACCTTAGTCAGGCCGCGCGGCTGGTCGGGGTTGAGCCCGCGAGCCACCGAGACGCCTCTGCCCAAAAGCTGAGCCGGCACAATCGCCGGCAGCGGCATGAGCCACTCGGGGATACCGCCTGCCAGCGGCAGCGGGATGGCCGCCTCCGCCAGAGCCTCGGGTTGATCCGAGATCACGATGGTGCGTGCACCGCGGCGATTGCATTCGGCCTGCACGGCGCGCATGTCGGCATAGGTGACGCCGCCCGTCACCACCAGCACCACCGGGAAGCCCTGCTCCACGATCACGATCGGTCCGTGCAAAAAGTCGGCCGAGGAGTAGGCGTTGGCGCTGATATAGTTCATCTCCTTGAGCTTGAGCCCGGCTTCCAGGGCGGTGGTCAAGGTGAGCCCGCGCCCCACCGAGACGGTCTGGGTGATGCCGGCCAGCTCCGCCACTCGCGCGTCGATACCGGCGTTGCGCTCGAGAGTCTCGGCCACCTTGGCCGGGATGGCTTTTAGATCATTGAGCTGGCCGGGATCGGCACTGAGGGCGGCCGAGAGCATCGCCACGGCCATCAACTCGGCACTATAGGTCTTGGTAGCTGCCACGCTGCGCTCGGGCCCGGCCTGCAGCGGGATCACAAAGCGCGCTGCTTTGGCGAGCGCCGAGTTGGGCTCGTTGGTGAGCGCCAGAGTCAGCTGTCCCTGCGCGCGGGCGGAATCAATCACGGACACTACATCGGGCGAGCGCCCGGATTGCGAGATTCCCACCACCAGCACATCCGACAGACGCGGGGGCGCCTGGTAGAGGGTGTACAGCGAGGGAGTGGCCAGGGCAGCCGGCAGACGCTGGCGCCAGCCCAGCAGATACTGGGCATAGATGGCGGCATGGTCGGAAGTGCCGCGCGCCGCCAGGAGCACCCAGCGGATGCCGCTGGCGCGGATAGCTTTGGCGATGGTCTGCACTTCGCCCCACTCTTCGCGCAAGAGCCGTTCGAGCACGGCGGGCTGTTCGTGAATTTCCTGCCAGGTAAAATCCATTTTTGCCTCCTTGCAAAAACTCCCCAAGCCTCTCCCGGGGAGGGATAAACGACGTTATGCTTCGGCGGCCGGTTCGACCCACCAGGGGCCAGAAGGATCCGCCAGGTAGGCGTCGATATCGCCGGCGGCAATGCGTCCGGCGCCCATGGCGCTGATGACCGTAGCGGCGCCGGTGACGATATCACCGCCCGCCCAGACGCGCTCCATGCGCGTACGCCCGTTGGCTTCGTTGGCGGTCACCGTGCCCCAGCGCGTGCGCGTGAGGGCATCGGCCTCGGTAAAGACGATCGGGTTGGGCTGCGTGCCGAGGGCCATCACCACCGTATCCATGGGCACCTCGTATTCCGAGCCCTCGATCGGCACAGGACGGCGGCGGCCGGAGGCATCCGGCTCGCCCAGCTGCATGCGGATGTAGCGCATGCCGGTGACCCAGCCCTTTTCGTCGCCCAGGATGGCCGTCGGATTGGTGAGGAAATCAAAGATGATGCCCTCTTCTGCGGCATGATGCACTTCTTCGGCTCTGGCGGGCACCTCGTCGCGCGAACGGCGGTAGACAATGTGCACTTCCTTGGCGCCCAGGCGCAGGGAGCAGCGCGCGGCGTCCATGGCCACGTTTCCGGCACCCACCACGGCGACACGCTCACCGACCTTTACCGGGGTATCCCACTCGGGAAAGAGATAGCCCTTCATCAGGTTGGTGCGCGTCAAGAGCTCGTTGGAGGAATACACGCCGTTATAGTTCTCGCCGGGGATGTTCAGCATCATCGGCAGACCCGCGCCGGTGCCCAGGAAGAGCGCGTCGTAATCCTGCAGCAGCTCTTGGAGGGTATAGAGTTTGCCGACCACCGCATCGCAACGGATGCTGACACCCAGCTTGCGCACGTAATCGATCTCTGCCTGCACGATATCCTTGGGAAGGCGAAATTCTGGGATGCCGTACATCAGCACGCCTCCGGGGGTATGCAGGGCTTCGAGCATCGTCACCGAGTGGCCGCGCTTGGCCAGGTCGCCTGCCGCCGTCAGACCGGCCGGGCCGGTGCCAATGACGACCACTTTTTTGCCGGTGGGGGCGGCCGGCTCGGGGATGCGCATGCCCTGCATACGCTCCCAATCCGCCACAAAGCGCTCCAGGCGGCCGATGGCGACTGGCTCTCCTTTGCGCGCCAGGACGCAGACCGCCTCGCACTGCGTCTCCTGCGGACAGACGCGCCCGCACACCGCCGGCAGCGAGTTCTTATCCTTGAGGGCCTCGACGGCGCCCCACAGGTCCTGTTCGGCAAGCGCCGCGATAAACTCGGGGATGCGTACGTTCACCGGGCAGCCCGCCACACAGGAAGGTCCTTTACAGTTCAGACATCGGGAGGCCTCGGCCACGGCCATCTCGAGGGAATAGCCCAGGGCCACTTCGTCAAAGGTGTGTCTGCGCTCTGCGGGGTCGCGCGCGGGCATTTCGTGACGCGGAAGGCTGCTTTTCTTTACCATGACGAATGGATCCCTCAGCTGGCCGCGCGGGCAGAATTGTAGGCCTCGAGGGCGACTTGCTCCAGATCAGCATAGATGCGCAGACGGCTGAGCAGGAGGTCCCAATCGACCTCGTGGCCGTCGAACTCGGGGCCGTCGACGCAGGCGAAGCGGGTGCGCCCGCCCACCACCACACGACAGGCGCCGCACATGCCCGTGCCGTCCACCATGATCGAGTTGAGCGAGACGATCGTCCTGACGCCATACGGCTGCGTGGTGAGGGCGCAGAACTTCATCATGATGGCCGGGCCGATCGCCCAGACGGCATCATATTGGGTGCCAGAATCGAGCAGCTCCTTGAGCGGGGTTGTCACCACACCCTGGCGGCCATAGGAGCCGTCGTCGGTGCCGACGATCAGCTCGTCGGTGACGCTGCGCATGGCATCTTCCCAAAAGAGCAGATCCCTGGTGCGTGCGCCGATGATGCCCGTCACATGGTTGCCGGCCTCGCGCAGCACGCGGCAGATCGGGTAAATGGGTGCAATGCCCAGACCGCCGCCCACCACGATCACATTGCCATAGTTTTTGACCTCGGTCGGGCGCCCCAGCGGGCCGGTAAAGCTGGCAAGGGCGTCGCCGGTCTCGAGCGTCCCGAGCTCTTGCGTGGATTTGCCCAGTTCCTGAACCACGATGGTGATGGTGCCGGCCGCACGGTCGTAATCCGCAATGGTCAGCGGGATACGTTCGCCACGCTCCGAGACGCGCAGGATGATAAATTGCCCGGCTTGCGCCTTGCGAGCAATCTCGGGCGCCTCGACAACAAAGAGCTTGGTGACTGGTCCGAGGACCTCTTTATGCGTGATGAGATACACAACCACTCTTCTGGATTGATCTAGTATTTGCCGCTCGCCTGGCCGGGAAAAGCTCTAGCGCAGAACCTGATAGACCTGCCTGCCGACGTTCACCAGGGAGATAGCCAGCTGCAGCAGATGGTTGGGATTAACGGCCAGCCGGTTGGCGCCCGCACCGCTCAATTCCTGCGGGGCAGCCACTTTTTTAGCCACTGCGAACCCCAAGAGGGCTCCCAGGGCTGCGCCGGCAATGGCGCCACCGATCAACGTTGCCCGATAGCGTGTCATGTTATTTCGCTCCTCTTAAGAAAGCACAAACCCCCGACCAAACGCCGTGGGGCACCGCGCGGATCGCAGCAGTGCGGTAGTTGACCTGATCCGCCACACCGTTGGCGCTATCGGATACCTCGACCACCTTGCGGCCGGCTTTGTGCAGCGCCCCGCTGATCTTGCTGTTGGTTGCGCGGGTGGCTTGCAGCAGCTTGATGGCGCCGTATCCAAGGGCTGCCAACACAATGATGACCAGGAGAGCCAGCCAGATTATGGAAATGTCACGGGCGATCTGCAGAACCTGTTCGTTCATGGATACCCCTTTACCTGCCTACAAGAGCTCGACCTCATAGCCCAGCAGCACGAGATCCTGGTGAGCACCCTCGACAAATGTTACTACACGCTGGATCAGGCCGTCGAGGTAGGCGCGATCGTTCGAGACCGAGACAACGGCCAGAGTCGCCAACTGATGCGCATCCTGCTGGGCCACTTCGGCCACGGCAATGTTAAAGTCGGCGCGCAGCCGATCGATGACCGAGCGCAGCACCTGGCGCTTGCTCTTTAGGCTGGAAGCCGCCGGGATATGCAGCTCCAGGGTGCACAGGACGATCAGCATGCCGCAGCCATCCTTCAGTATATACCAGTTAATCCTATTTACAAGAGTGCCTTTCGCGGCACATCGTGCAATGCCGCCGCCTCAGCCACGGCCTCGGAAAGGGTCGGGTGAGCGTGGATCGTCTCGGCCACATCGCGGACGCTTGCTCCCAGGCGGATCGCCAGAGCACACTCGGCCACCAGCTCACTGACGCCCTCGCCATACAGCTGCGCGCCGATCAGCACGCCGGCCTCGTCGGCCAGCAGCCTGATCTGCCCCTCCGGCTCGCCCAGGCTCTGGACGCGGCCATTGGCACTCAGCGGGTAGCGCGTTACGCGGTGCGCGATGCCGCGCGCCTTGGCTTGCGCCTCGTTGAGGCCCACGCCGGCAATCTCCGGCAGGGTGTAGACGCAGGCGGGCACCACGCGGTAATCGGCCGCAGTAGGCTCACCCAGGATGTTGCGCAGGGCCACGTCGGATTCATAACCCGCCACGTGCGCCAGCATCATCCCGCCGATACAGTCGCCGGCGGCATACACCCCCGGCAGTGTGGTGCGCAGCTGCGCATCCACCGCGATGGTGGGTCCGTTATAGGCAGCGCCCAACTCGGCCAGGCCCAGGCTGCTGCTTTCGGGCACACGCCCGATCGCCACCAGCACGGCATCGCCCTCTGCGCCAGACGTCTCGCCGCGCTCGCTATAGGTGACCCTCAAGGCGTCGCCGGCACGCTCTATGCACTCGACTTCGACGCCGATGCGGATCACCATGCCCGACTGGCGCAGGCGCGTCTGCAGGCGTTTTGCGAGCTGCTGATCGGCCTCGCGGATGAAAAACTCGCGGTCGAGCACCGTCACCTGCGCCCCGAGGGCCTGGAAAAGGCAGGCGAACTCCATCCCCGATACACTCGCGCCGATGATCACCAGCTGGCGCGGGAGCACGGGGCGGCTGAGGATGGCGGTGGTATCCAGCACGCCCGGCAGATCGGCGCCCGGCACCCTAAAGCGGATGGGACGCGACCCGCTGGCCACCAGCACGCTGCGGCTTGCAAAACGCTGGCTGCCCTCAGAAGCCGTGACCACCAGCGTATCCGGGGCCGTCAGGCGCGCCGTGCCGGCCACGAGATGCACGCCTGCGCTCTCCAGCACCCCGCGCAGGCCGTCGCGCAATCCCGTCACCACACTGGTCTTGCGCGCGAGCAATTTGGCATAGTCGGGCCGGAGGCCGTCAAACGCCATGCCGTAAGCGCCGGAGGCGGCATCGCGGTAGAGTTTGGCGTCGTGCAGCATGGTCTTGGTGGGGATGCAGCCGGCATTCAGGCACACCCCGCCCAGATGCTCGCGCTCCGCCAGCAACACCCGCATGCCGCGGCGCGCGGCGCGCAAGGCCGCCGTGTAGCCGCCGATGCCGCCGCCGATGATCGCCAGGTCGAAAGGTGCCTCGCTCAAGAGGCACCGTCCTCGGCATCGTCGTCGACCACCTCGATAATGCGGTAGCTGGTCTCGACCTCGGCCTTTAAGCTGTTGATCGCCGAGCAGTATTTGGTGGTGGAAAGCCAGATGGCGCGCTCGACCGACTGGGCCGAGATACCCTTGCCGTGCACCTCGTGATCGATATAGATGCGCGTATAGTAGCTGGGGTAGCCCTCGGCGCGTTCACCCGTGATCGTCACGTAATATGCGGTGACATGCTCGCGCTTTTTCTGCAGCACCGAGATGACGTCCATGCCGGTGCAGCCGGCCACGCCCATCAGCAAGAGCTCCATCGGGCTGGTGCCGCGCGCGGGCGGGTCATCCTCGCCGTGACGGGCGTCGATCGGCACAGTGCCGCCCGAGCCCTCGGCATAGGCGGTGAACTGGCGTGATTCAATCCAGGTGGCGCGAATCGCGCGGGTGGTGGATGCCGCCATGTCGTTACCTCCCTCAGGGAACATAGATGCGATACATCGCCTGATAAAACCACATATCCGCAACCAGGCCGTCGTTCCAGCCGCCCAGGGCAGCCAGGTACGTGCCTGAGGAAGTATCCAGAACCGAGAGTCCCAGCGACCGCCAGGGACCGATAAAGGGCGCCTCAAAGGCGCTCCACGCCTGCGATGTCAGGTCGTAGCGCTCGGCGGATGCCACGCTGCGCTGCCATCCGCCGCCCACAGCATATAGCGAGCCGTTGAGCGCCGCCAGCCCCAGACCGGCGCGCGGCACGATGAGGCTATCCAGCGTGCGCCAGCCGCCGGAGGACGGGTTGAACACCTCGAGGTTTGCGAGCACCTGCTCGCCGTTGTATCCGCCCGCTAGATAGATCAGCCCGTTCAGCTCGGCGGCAGCCGCAAAAGCCCGCGGTGCAGTGAGCCTGCCGGCGTCGCGCCAGGCATCGGCAGCGGCATCGTAAAAGTAGACGGTATCGAGGTAGGCTGTGCCATCCCATCCGCCCAACAGGTAATAGCCGTCCGGCACGGCGGCGACGGCATAGGCGCACAAGGGCTGCGGCAGCGGCGCAGCACTCTGCCAGCGATCGGCAGCCGGGTCATAGACCTCGTGCACATCGCTGGGCAGGTTGTCGGCCGTCATCCCGCCGGGGATATAGAGCCGGCCATCCACCACCGCCGCACCAATATTGCTGACGGGAGTGGGCTTATTCGCGAGTTTCTGCCAGCGCGCCTCGCTCGTGAGCCACACCTCGCTGCCGGCGCTCGCACCAGACTGCTCCAGCCCCCCTACCAGATAGAGGTTGCCGTTGATGACCGCCTGGGCAAAGCGCGCCCTGGGTTGGCTGAGGCTACCGGCACGCTGCCAGCGTCTGCTGCCGACCGAAAGCGAGCTGGATGGCGGGGCGGGTTCATCTACAAATGGGTTGGCGAGCGCCCCGCGCGCCGTTGGCGCAGCCGGCCAGAGCATGGCGCCGACTATGGCGAGGATCAACAATGCCACGGCCAGCAGGCTGGCATAGACGGGCACGCCGGCCAGATCGGCGGGGGTGCTGCGCGCGGGGGCGGCTGTGTCAGCAGCGGGCACGGCGCCCGTCACCAGGTTGTGGCGCAGGGCATAGTTGGTGGCCTCGGTGCGCGATTCGACGCCCAGTTTGCCAAAGATGTTGCGCAGGTGGGTCTTGACGGTGTTGACGCTGATGTACAGGCGGTGGGCGATCTGCTGGTTGGTGGCACCCGTCACGAGCAGCTCGAGCAACTCGAGCTCGCGGTCGCTGAGGTCGGGCGGATTCTCTGCCATAATGGCCTATTTTAGCATAGCGGCTGCCCCCTACCAACTACCCGGTGCAACTAGAATGCGTGAAATACGTAATAGATAGGTCAGAGTACACAGAAAGGCGAACCAGAATGAGCGTGAAATCTCCAACTGTGCGCCAGGTCGAACACGAGATCCGCCCGATCGACTGGAAAAACCTCGAGCTGCCCAAGGTCGATACGCGTCCCCTGCGCGAGATGGGCGAGGCTGTGCTTTACACCAGTCTGGGGCTGGGCCTTTTAGCCGCTCGCGGGGTCCGCAGGGTGCTGCTCAAGGCCTACCGTGCCGGCAAAGACACCTACTCGAGCGGATCGTCTCCAGCGCAAAGCAAAGTGCGCGACACCACCAGCGTCAATGTGCCGGTGATGCGCGTGGCGGGTTATGCTGCCATGGACGAGCATGAGGCCATCAACGCCCTGAACGACCTCGACGCCGCCAGCCTACGCGCGGTCGAGGCCTATGAGCGTGCACATGCCGCACGTCCGGGCGTGCTGGCGGTGATTGCAGACCGGCTAAAGAACGCCTAGTGCGTATTCTGCTCTATACCGGCAAGGGCGGCGTCGGCAAGACCACCCTGGCAGCCGCTACCGCCCTGTACGGCGCACGCGACGGCAAACGGGTGCTGGCCGTCAGCACCGATATCGCCCACTCGCTGGGCGACGCGCTGGCCACCCCTCTGAATAATACACCGCGTGCGGTCGGCGACGGCGGCCTCGAGGCCGCCGAGGTGGATTCCGGCACCGAGTTGGCGCGCTACTGGGGCGCGGTGCGGGAGCAGCTGGCGAACCTGCTGATGGCGGAGGGCATCTCCGAGACGGCCGCCGGCGAGCTGGCCGTGCCGCCCGGGTTGGATCAGATCCTGGCGCTGGCGCGCATCCGCCAGTGGCACAGCGAATCGGCTTACGACGCGCTAGTGATCGACTCCGCCCCCACCGGCGCGGCCATGCGCCTGCTGGCAGCCCCCGACCTGGCCGGCTGGTATGCCCGTCGTCTGCAGGGACTGCGCGGCGCCTGGAAGCTGCTGCTGCCCGCATTGCGCAGCAAACTGCCGGCTGCGTTCAGCCAAGAACTGATCGAGGCCAAACTGAGCGAACTGGCCGGCGAGATCTGCGCCCTGCAGGAACTGCTTACCGACGCCGAGACCACCTCAGTGCGCCTGGTGCTCAACCCCGAGGCGCTGGCGGTGCGCGAGACCCAACGCGCCTACACCAGCTTGAGCCTCTACGGCCTGCATTGCGACGCGGTTTATGTCAACCGCTACTATCCCCCGGAAGTGACGGACGAATACCTGCGCGGCTGGATGGCCGACCAGGCGCGCTACCGCGCCGAGGTGCACGCCCTTTTTGAGCCGCTGCGCATTTATGAGGTGCCGCTGCAGCGCGGCGAAGTGGTGGGCGCCGAGCGCCTGCTGGCGCTGGCCGAGGGCTTGTACGGCGGCGAGGATCCGCTGGCGCGCCTGGCCGACGAGCAGCCGGTGCGCTATGAGCTGCGCGACGGCCGCTACACCCTCGAGCTGGCGGTGCGCGGACTGGAGCACGAAGAGGTGCGCCTCGAGCGCCGAGGCGACGAGCTATTTGTGCGGCTGGGCAACTGGCAACGCACACTGGTGCTGCCGCAGTTCCTTGCGGGCGCCGACCCGGATTTCGCCGAGATCGACGCACGCCGCCTGCGCATCACCTTTTCGGCGCGTTAGCCCTCAAACTCCCAGCGCCGTTCCCACTGAGCCTGCTCGCCGGGGGCGAGGCTCAGGCGGATAAACACCTCAGGCGAGATGATGTGATCGACGGCCCACACCGCCACCGCTGCCGGCGAGAACGAGACCTGCTCGCTGACGGCGGCCGGCATATCGGCATGCGACAGCCTCCAGCTAAAGGGCGCGGCCGCATCGCGATTGCTCAGATCGAGGTGCACCATGGCAGCCCGCGGGTTATAGGCGCTGAACGAATAGGTTGCTCCCTCCACGCTAAAGGTGCCGTTCTTTTCCGGGCTGAGCGGCGCCATCTGCGCCGGCACCCCGCGGAATTCCAGGCGATAGCCCGGCCCGAGCGGCAGCTGATCGAGCGTCACAAAGTTGTGGTTGTATTCATCCAGCATGATGGCCTTATCGCCGACGTTCTCGAGGGTGGTGCGCACGCTCAGGGCGGTGCCCTCTACCGCGACGCGCCGCTCGCTCCGGAGCGCATACCCGCCGGCGGATTGCGGCTCACTCTTCATCAGCAGCATGTTAGTCCCCTGGCTAAGGCGCACCCTGACGCGCTCGGGGGAGTAGGGTTTGTAAAAGAGGTAATCGTCCTCGCTGGTTTTGGTGATGATCCCCACGCCGGGCTTTAAGAAGGGCTCGCCAATGGCCGCCTCGCGCGCCAGCTGGTCGGCCTTGAACTCGGCGCACAGCCCTACCCCGCCGCTGCACGGGTGCGAGAGGTTGGTCGGCTCAGAGGTGCAAAAGCGATGACGCCCATCCAGCACCACCTGGATGATAAAGCCGGCACTGTCAAAGCGGTTGGTGGTGTTAGGCGGCTCGCCGGGCAGGGCGATGACGGCGCTCAGGCGCACGCTGGACAGGGTAATCGGCATGCTCAGCTCCTGAAAATGGTGCGGGCTTCGTCCATCTGATCGGGGATGGGGATGTGCTGCAGGCAGCGCTCCAGGCACTCGCTGCAGGCAATGCAGGCCTCGGCGCTCGTGCCGGCGTTCGTCAGGCGTGCATACAGCCCCTCGGCGTGGGCGCGCATGCCATATACCTTTTCATAGTTCACCGCCTCAAAGACCTGCGGGATAGCCACCCCCTAAGGCGGGATCAATTATCATAATCATATCATTGCTGTAATAGCGGATATGAATCATACCGTCGCTTTCGACAAAAAGAGATGAAGGCCAGTAAAAACCGTGTTCTTCATACTCCACTGGCATAACACTAAAATCGACGAGGGTTTTCCCATTGGGGTCAACACAAAAGAGCCAGGAACCGGAATATCCCGTAAGATAGAGATTGTCCTCGTCGTCACCCCCCCCAGGATGTATCGATTCCACCAAAACCCTCATATTTACTAATCGGTATTAAATTCAGCTTGCGGGAAATAATCTCATCGGAAGATTGAAGCGGTTTCAATCCGTATACCTTTCTAATTATATTATACGGCTTTGCCACTTGCCTTCCTATTAATTTTGCAATCGAAGAATACTAAAAACGCTATTGACTAAATGGAAATAATACCATAAACAGGAGGAAAATGAGTGACACAAGATGGAGCTGGAAATCATTTTTTTATAAGTCCAGATTGTAACTTAAAACTCTAGAGCATTGCTAAAGTACTGTTTAATTAATTATTTGCATTCACCAGTATTATCAGTTATAATATAAATCGTTGTCACGGGACTTTGCGATAAGGGAGGTACATTACTATGGGAAAGTATCAGGTTAAAACCACAAAGGATGGCTCCAGCTTCGTATTTAATCTCAAAGCGACAAACGGCCAAGTAATCGCTACATCCGAGGTTTATAACACTCTGGAATCTTGCAAAAATGGCATTAACAGCGTCAGCGTCAATGCTCCGGTAGCCAATCTTGAAGATCAGACGGTTCCCGGTTTCAAAGTGGAAGCAAATCCGAAATTCGAGATTTATACGGACAAAGGCGGCGAATTTCGTTTCCGTTTGAAGGCGAAAAACGGACAGATTGTAGCAGTCAGTGAGGGTTACTCAGCTATGGCAGGTTGCCTCAACGGCATAGAATCCGTACGTAAGAATGCAGTAGATCCGGAAATTGAGATGGAAGAATAATCTCTACTTCTCAAATTGACAAATAACCGGCTGGAAACAGCCGGTTATTTTTTTGCGATTTTATATAATCAGATTGTTTAATCTGAATTACAATTTAATACCCAGCCTCTATCGCCATTATAAAACATTTGCTTGGCAATGACAGAAATTATTAAAATATTTAATTTGACACTCTAGAGGCATTTGAGGTCTTGTCGTAGAAGTCGTCCAGCTTATAGCCGTATTGAATGCATGATGTAAAGCACATTTAAGATTCGCTATATGCTGTCTTTCCTCTCTTTGTTTTTTCTCTCATTCTCTTCTCATTGAAATCTACACAAGTTTCTTGAGATGAGTTTTTGATTTAAGACTTCGATTAAGTTGCCATCAAACCTTTTAGTACAATCCTTACAATATATCCGTCTTTTTTAATAGCTCTCATCGGGATTGTATGAATAATCAATCCCGATTATTTTTGCTACCGCTTTTTTCATACTCATAAATGTTCTCCTTTGTCGTATTCATCAATTGTTGGAATTATGCTCTTTTTTCATTTCCTCTATATTTCAAATACCAAGATAGCATTGTTGCCGCATGATCCTCTCCCCGGTATTTCCGTCAAGCTCCGCTATAATCTTCACGGCAGTTTTATTGGAACAGCCGAATTTCTCTTGTATTTCCTCAAGCGTGAAGATGATATAGACTCTGCCATATTCATCAATCCAACCTTTTTTAAGAGAAAGCGTAATCCTATGAAAGAAGAGTGCATATAGAATTTTGGTATCATTGGATAGAGCCTTAAATTTCGGTTCCTCGAAGAACACATGAGGAATCCGATAAAAAAGGAATCTTTTCACTTCTCGATTATAAAAATAGTCAAAGCCCATAAAATACCTCCTCTCATTTGGGCATAAAAAAGCGACTGGATTTTTATTTTCTAATCGCTCTAATTTGTTCCGTATTCAATTTTATGAAACGAGGGGAAGTATTGATGTGCTGCTTAGAATTATCCCTAAAATCCGGTCAAAAATCCTAAAATAACTCTAAGCAACATACCAATTTTCGAATTTCGTACTTTGTGGAAGCTCTGAAACCCTTTTGGTTACTGCGTTTTTCCCATTTAGCATTATTATGACACCCTCCCCTGAGAAGAAGTCATAAATATAACGCTGTTTTTAGCTGTTTTTAAATTCATAAAACCCCTTAAAATCAACCTTTTCAATCTGTAGCATTTGTTTGACATCAGGAGTGACGGCGAGTTCAGACACAAGCAAACCGGCATTTGATTTTATTCCTTGCGATTGACAGAGTAATCACGGAAATGTTCTAATATCAGCTCATAATCAACAAAAGATTGCCACACCTCAAGCTGATCTTTCCAAGAGTCATATCTCACCCTTATCTTCTGAAAACCCAATAATTCGTAAACATGCTGTGCTCAGATTTTTCAGGTTTGTATCTAAAACAAGCTTCGTAAACCCCATGGAAAAAAGCTCTTTGATGAACATACTCAGAATAATCCTTCCGAGTCCTTTATCCTGATAATCCGCCTCGCATATTTTGATGCCGATTTCCGCTGTGTTATTGCCTATATTGCGATAACTCATTTCTCCGATAGAACGCCCGTAGAATTCAATGATTAGCCTGCGCCCTTTTTCATCAGAATCGTTTGCGATTTTCCTTTCGATTTCATCCGGGGTCGTGCCAATCCCGTTTGGAAATCCGGCATGAGCCATAACCGTTCCGTCATTCCACCAATCTGCAAGTTGCTGACAGTCTGCAGAAATAGCATTTCTAATACGTATTCCATCTAAACTAATGTTCATTGCTTACCTCTTTCTAATTATCATTTATATGCTTCAATTCTTTTTCATCATAGTTCTGATGTAGGGTGAGGAATATTAATTATATCACTTTATTGGTTTCACACTTTGTGGAAGCTCTGAAACACTTTTAAGTACTGCATTTCACGCCGTTAGCATAATTATGACATCCTCCCCTGCGGACAGGGCAGGCAATAGCCGCAGCCGGTGCAATACAGGTCAGCCAGGGCCTTGTTTTCGGCCACCAGACGGTTAACGAGCTCAACCTCGCTTGCGGAAAGGGGCCCGGCATCCACTGAGGCGCAGTTGGCCTCGACCTGCTCTCGGGTCGACATACCCGAGATAGCCACATCCACCGATGGATTGGCCAGCACAAAGCGCAGCGCCAGCTCGGCCGCCGCGCCCTCGTCGTAGCCGCCCACCGGACCCATCACCACCGCCACACCGCGCGCGTGAGCCTCGGCCATGACGGCCTCGTGCGAGCGGTCGAGTTAGTTGTGCTGCAGCGTCACCAGCTCCATCAGGCCGGTATCGAGCAGCTTGATGAGCGTATTGGGGTCCGGGTCGTGAAAGGAAAGCCCCACGTGGCACACCAGCCCCTCGGATTTGGCACGCGCCATGTCGTCAACTCAGCTGGTGCGCGCATCGATCTCACGCCAGTTATCATAGCCCACGCCGTGAAAGAGGTAATAGTCGAAATACTGACGGCGCTGCTTTCACAGCTGATGATCCAGCATGCGGCGCAGGTCGCCGGGTTTGCTCATGCGGAATTTGGTGCACTTGGCCGTCACCACAAGCTCGTCGCGGCACGGCCAGCTCTGCATAGCTGAGCCGACCACAAACTCGGATTCCTCGTTGTTATAGATAAAGCCGGTATCGATATAGGTGAGCCCCAGCTCAAAGGCACGGTGCAGCATGGCCTCGGCGCGCTCGGTATCGACATATTCCTTGTCGTCGATGGTGTGCATCGGCAGCCGCATGGTGCCAAAGCCGAGGCGCGAGGCCTGCAAACCGCTGGGAGCATTGTGTAGCGCATTATCTCTTCTGGGCGATCTCGGCCGCCGCGTCGTCCATCACATCCAGCGTCAGGTCGATATCGGCAAGGGTATGCGCGCTGGAAAAGCCATGGTGCGGCGACTTGAACATGATATAGACCCCGCGCTTTAAGCAGGCGAGGTGAAAGCGGCGGGCCATCTCCCAATCCTGGGCGGCTATGTCGCGATAATTCAGCGGTTCGCGCTCGAGCCCAAACAGCAGACCAAAGCGCGCCCCCACCCCCTGCACCCAGGCGCGGATCCCGCGGCGCGCGAAAACCTCGCGCATACCGCCATACAGGCGCTCGGCGAGTTCGTTGAGGTGCGGGTAGAAATCGGGCGCGGCGATCGTATCCAGAAAAGCCTCGGCGCCGGCTACCAGCAGCGGCGGGGCGTTATAGGTGCCCGATTGCAGGGCCGGGCCGACTGGCGTGCACATCATCATGATCTCGCGCGTGCCCAGGATGGCCGAAAGGGGCAGCCCGCCGCCATAGGCCTTGCCCAGACAGGTCATATCGGGGTAGATGCCGGTGGAGGCCATGGCGCCGCCCGGGCCGACACGAAAGCCCGAGAGGATCTCGTCGAAAATCAGCACGATGCCCAGCTCACGCGTCAGCTCGCGCACCAAGCGCAGGAACTCGGGCTGGGCGCAGATGCCGCACGAATCATAGTTGACCGGCTCCATGATCAGGGCCGCCAGGGTATCGGCCTTTTCGCGCAGGGTGCGCTCGAGGGCGGCGGCGTCGTTAAAGGGCAGCACCGTCAGATAGTCGGCTGCGTAAGGGGGGATGCCGGCGCTATCCGCCACCGGCACGGGCGACTCGGCCGCGCCCGCCTCGGCCACTTTTGGCCAGTGCGAAAAGCCGACCGTGTCGTTGACGCCGTGGTAGTGCCCCTCGAACTTGACCACACCTATCTTGCCGGTAAAGGCGCGCGCAATGCGTAGGGCGTGCCAGGTGGTCTCGGTGCCCGAGCAGGTATAGCGCATCATCTCGGCGCCCGGGAAGAGCGCGAGGGTCTTTTCGGCGGTGCGCACCTGCAGCTCGGTCTCGTAGGCGGCCAGGATGCCGCGCGTGAGGGCGGCCTCGGCAGCCTTGACAACGGCCGGATGGCCATGCCCGAGCAGGCTGGCGCCGTGCGAGGTCAGCAGGTCGATGTAGCGCCGGCCGTCGCGATCATACAGGTAGGCACCCTCGCCGCGCTCAAAGTAGAGGGCGTGCCCGAGGGCGGCGTTATAGCGCGCCGAGGCGTTAACACCCCCGGGCATCACACGGCTGGCACGCTCCCACAGGGCACGTGAATTAGCATAGGCTTGATAAGGATTGGTGGTCATGCGTACACTCCTCTTTTTCGCGAATAGAACGGTCTATTTACCACCTGCGCCTCGACAAGTTTACCACGGATCTCGATCGCCAGCGGTGTGCCGGGCTCGGTCTTGTCAGCCGGCAGATAGGCCAAGGCGTAAAAGCCATCCAGGGTGGGGGCGTACATGCCGCTGGTGACGTGCCCAACGACCTCGCCATCAGCGAGCACGGGATACCCGTGGCGCGGCACGCCGCGGCCCGTCAGCCGGAGGCCGGCCAGCTTGGTTGGGCTGCCGGCGCGCTGTTCAGCCAGCAGCGCCTCGCGGCCGATAAAGGCGCCCTTGTCGAACTTGACCGCCCAGCCCAGCCCGGCTGCCAGCGGCGAGATATCCTCATCAAGTTCCTGGCCATATAGCGGCAGGCAGGCCTCAAAGCGCAGCGAATCGCGCGCCGCCAGCCCGGCCGGCAGCAGCCCCTGAGGTGTGCCGGCATCCAGCAGGGCATCCCACACTGTTTCGGCGGCAACGGCCGGCAGATACAGCTCGTAGCCATCCTCGCCGGTATAGCCGGTACGCCCGATCAGCGTGCGCGTACCGGCTAGGTCGGCCTCGATGGCGCAGTGGCGTTTGATGCCTGCCAGATCGGCGTTAGTCAGCGGCTGCAGGATGGCCTGCGCGGCGGGGCCCTGCAGTGCCAGCATATAGGTGCCGGGCGAGATATCCTCAACCGTCACCTGGCAGCCGCCGACAGCCTCGCGCATCCAGGCCAGGTCTTTGGCGAGGTTGGCGGCATTGAGCGCCAGCATATAACGTCCCGGCAGGCGGTAGATAAAGACGTCATCAACGGTGCCGCCGGAGGGGTTGCACATAAACGCATAGGTTGCCTGGCCCTCCGCCAGGGCAGCGATATCAGCCGTCAGCAGATGCTGGAGATAGCTGAGCGCTCCCGGGCCGGAGACGGCTGCCTGGCCCATGTGGTCGATATCGAACAGGCCGACCGCGCTGCGCACGGCGTGATGCTCAGCCACCGGCCCAGATAGGTATTGAACCGGCAGCATATAGCCGGCAAAATCGACCATTCTGGCGCCCAGCGCGACGTGGCGGGCATAGAGGGCGGTTGTTTGAGCCATGTCTGACCTCGTTCGGGTGTTTAGGCTATTGTGCAGCGCATGGGCGTATTAAGCAAGCGCTGCCAGGTTTGACGATGACCACGCACACGGGTATGCTTACCCACTCACGAGGAGGCCAGCGTGCTTACCATCGGTATCGATTTCGGCACCACCAACTGCTCGGTAGCGCTGTGGCGCGGTGGAAAAGTCGAGTTGATCCCGCTCGAAGAGGGCAACCCGGTGCTGCCCTCGCTTTTGTGCATCACGCGCGAGGGCGAGGTGCTGGTGGGGCGTGCCGCCATCCGCCGCTACCTCGAACTGATGCGCGGCAGCCCGCTGCGCTACCATTTCACCGACCTCAGAGCACTCACCAGCGTCTACCAGCACGATATCGAGGCCGCCGAAACGCTCTCCAGCGACCAGGATGGCGTGAGCATCTCGGCCGAGAACCTCGACGAAAACGACGCCCCCGCGCGCCTCTTTCAGTCGATAAAGACCGGCCTGCGCGACCGGTCGCTTTCCGGCACGACGGTTTATGGGCACTACTATGCCACCGAGGAGCTGATCGCCCTGGTGCTGGGCGAGATCCGCCGGCGCGCCGAAGATTATCTAGGCGAGCGTGTGCGCGCGGCGGTGATCGGCCGGCCGGTGACCTTTGCACACGAATCCGCCAGTCCCAATGAAGCCGCCGAGACCGACCGCACCGCCCACGAGCGCATGCTGGCGGCGGCGCGCTTGGCGGGGCTCGAATATGCCGCGCTCGAGTTTGAGCCGGTGGCGGCGCTGCGGCATCTGCGCGGGTCGCTGCCCGAAGGCGGCCTGGCGCTGGCTTTTGATTTCGGCGGCGGCACCCTCGATATGGCATTGGCGCAGGTGCCGCGCGAGGGCGCGCCCGAGATCTTGGCGGCCAGCGGCCTGCTGGTGGGCGGCGACGACTTTGATTCGACCATCATGCAGCGCTTTTTCCTGGCCCACTTTGGCGCCGAGACGACCCTCACCGAAAAACAGCTGCCCTTTCCGCTCACGCTGCTCGACCCGCTGTGCCATTGGCAATCGATCCCGACCCTCACCAGCCCGCTCAATGCCGCGCGCCTTTTAGAGGTGCAGCGCCAGGCTAACGACCGCCAGACGGTTGCCAACCTGATCACTCTGGCACAGCAGGGTCTGGGCTTTGAGTTTTTTCAGGCGATCGAGGCCTGCAAGATCAGGCTCTCGAGCGAACGCCAGACCCAATTCACCTTTGATGAGCGCGGCCTGTGCATCCGGCAGATCGTGGCACGCGAACGTTTTGTGGCAGCCATCGGCAGCTACCTCGAGCGCATCGAGCGCACCCTGGCAGAGCTGCTGGCGAGCGCCGGCGTGACAGCAGAGGCGGTTGACGCGGTGCTGATGACGGGCGGGTCGTCGCTGGTGCCGGTGGTGCAGGGCATGCTGCGGCGCGTATTTGGCGACAAGGTGCGGGTGGGCGACCCCTTTACCAGCATTGCGGCGGGGCTGGGGATCATCGCCGCCGAAGAGGATGTGCTCAGCTCGGTGGCCGAGGCGACCTCATCCGCCACCGCGGCACGTCTGGCGGCCGAAGCGGTGACGCTGGGCGAAACGGTCGAGTTCGACCGCGGGCATCAGGTGCTGCAGGGCCTGGTGGTGCGCCGCGCCGGCGGACGCATGCACGACGCGATCTTGGTACTCGAGTATTGGGACCCCGAGATTCAGGAAGTGGTCTCGACCATGCGCCACGAGACTAAGGTCAGGCGCTTGGCTCATCCGGGATAGGCGCCGGCCCCTCGCCCGCGCTATTGACGGTGCGCGCCACCAGATAAGCCCCCAGCAGGCCGATCCCCAGCTCCAGCGGACCGTGCGCGGCCGGATTGGGCGTTCCAGGGGCGAGCTTGCGCGGCGACCACTGCGCTTCATCCACCTGGTCGTTGAGGATTTTGCGCCCCATGGCGATGCCGTAATCCTCGAGAGCCCCCATGGCGGTGGCATCATCCATCTGGATGGGAGCGTCCAGGTCGACTTCAAAGCGGCGCAGGTCGAGGTTGGCGAAAAAGGTCTGCACCAGGTGGATCTGCTGGTCGGAGGCGGATTGCAGAAAGGCGCTCAGCATCGGCTCGACCCATTGCCAGGTGTGAAAACGCCCATAGCGCGGCGCGTTGGCGGGGCGCGGGGTGCGCCCGGCGCCGAGGCTGATCAGGGTCGTCTCGGCGGGATCCCAGCCCTGCAGGTAGTAGGCTTCATAAGCCGCCAGATAGGTGGGATTGGCAAACGCCCCGACCCCGCCATCGACATAGCGCCCGCCCACCACCGGGAAATAGGTCGGCACGGCGCACGAGGCAATCACAGCCTGCGCCAGCGGCCATTCGCCATATTCGGGCTTGTAGGATTTGACAAGCCGCGAGCGGTTCTCGACCAGGTCAAACACCGGCAGCACCAGCACGGGCGCGCCAGGACGCGCGGCATGGGCTTTGAGCGGCAGGTTGCCGATCTCGGCCGATAGCGCCTGAAAAAGCGGCTTGAGGGAATATCGATAACGCGTGAGCGGCCACAGCGCGCTGCGCAGCGACGGCTTAAAGATGCGGCTGCCCAACTCCAGATAGAGTTCGGTGATGCGGTCGGCCGTCAGGCCGGCCCCCAGGGCAGCGGCGATAATCGCGCCGGTGGAGGTGCCCACCGTCAGCTGAAAGAGGCTGCTGGCGCTCTGGCCCAGCTCGGCCTCGACCAGCGCCAGGGCGCGTGCCGCAATCAGACCGCGGATGCCGCCGCCATCGACGGCCAGAGCCACATGTTTACGCAGTGGTTTCATTCGTTCGGTTATCCCCTCCGCGGCAACAAACCAGGGTTATGCTTGCCCGCGTGCTACCTGCCAGGCGCGTTTGACGGCCGGCAGATAGTTGGCCACGAACAACCCGGCGGTGTATTCATCGCCCACCAGCCGCAGCTTGCCCGACATATAGGCGCTTTCAGGATCTTGGCGGCCTGATAGGATGTCATCCAGCAGTTTAAAGGTGCTTTGCACGCCGATCGTCACCGGGTCGGCGTCATCCAGGGAGCTGTTGATCTCATTTTTAGCAAAACGCAGCGTGAGCGTGCCGGGCATGTCGGTAAAGGTAAAGCGGATCGAGGCCGGTGAGCGGGTATAGCTCGTGGCGGATTCAGCTTGAGCCTGCAACTCGTCATTAAAGCTGCGGAACAGCTCATCCAGGGTTTGGCGGTTGTTGGTCATGGTCAGATCCTCCATATGACACTGTTATTTTAGCGAGCCAGCCGCGCCCGCGCAAGCATCTGTTTACCGCTATCATACTTACCACCGCGGCGCAGCGCTGATACGGCAAAGCAGTGCTGTGTTGCCTAATCACTTAAACTTGCTACAATATCAGCCAGCTTTCCGGGAGAGGGATGTGACGAGCAACGTCTTGGCGTATTTGTGGGCCGCGCGGGCGCTGCACCCCAACAAGCCCGCCCTGCTCGACGAAGCGCGCAGCCTCACATATGCAACACTGGCAGAGATGGTACGTGCCGGCGGCAGCAGCGTGGCGCAGGCTGCTCCGCCCAACGCACCCGTGGCGGTGCTGACAGAGCGCTCGGCGCTGCAGCCGGCCGCCTTTTGGTGCGCCACTGCGGCGGGCTGCCCGTATGTGCCCCTCGACGTGAAACTGCCCGCGGTGCGTCTGGCTCAGATGCTCAGCATCACCCAGCCGGCCGTGGTATTGGCGGATGAGGCCGGGCTAAAGCCGGCCGAGCAGCTCGATATCCGCGCTCGGTTGATCGCACTCGACGAGGCGTTTGCCGCATCCCCCGACGACGCCCTTCTGGAAGAGCGCCGGCGCTCGGGCCAGCGACCCGCTGTATGTGGTCTTTACCTCGGGCTCGACCGGCACCCCCAAGGGGGTGGCCGTCAGCCACCGCAACGTGATCAGCTTTATCGAGGAATTTGTGCCCGTGGTAGGCCTGGGTGCGGATGACGTCCTCGGAGGGCAGGCGCCCTTTGATTTCGACATCTCCGTCAAGGACCTTTACAGCACGATCAAGTGCGGCGCGACGCTGTGCGTCATCCCGCGCAGCTACTTTTCCGTGCCGGTCAGGCTGCTGGCGTTCCTGAGCGAGCAGCGCGTCACCACGCTGATCTGGGCGGTCTCGGCGATGAGCATCCTGGCGACCCTGAAAGCCCTGGATGGCCGTTCGCTGCCGGATTTGCGCCGCGTGCTGTTTTCCGGTGAAGTGATGCCGATCAAGCATCTGGCATACTGGCGCGAGCACGTGCCCCAGGCATGCTACACCAACCTGTACGGCCCCACCGAGATCACCTGCAACTGCCTGTATTATCACGTGCCCGAGGACGCGCTGCCCGAGACCCTGCCGCTGGGGGTGCCCTTTGCGAACGCCCGGGTGCTGGTGCTGGATGAAGCCGATCAGGCCTGTGCCGCCGGCGAGATCGGCGAGTTGTGCGTGGCCGGCGAGGGCGTCGCGCTGGGATATTATGACAACCCCGCCGCCACTGAGCGCGCCTTTGTGCAGAATCCGCTCAACCACACGCTGCCAGAACGCATCTACCGCAGCGGCGACCTGGCCAGCCGCGGCCAGGACGGGCTGTACTATTTCCACGGCCGGCGAGACAGCCAGGTCAAGCACATGGGGCACCGCATCGAGCTGGGCGAGATCGAGGCGGCCGCCGAAAGCCTCGAGGCAGTGGAAGCCAGCTGCTGTGTCTATCGTGCCGACGAATCCCGCATCGTGCTGGTGTATGCCGCCGCAGAGCCCCAGGACGAAGCCATCTATGGCGCCATCCGCGCGCGCCTGCCGGGCTTTATGCGCCCGCATCGATTGGTATGGCTGGAGGCGCTGCCGCGCAACGCACGCGGCAAGGTCGACCGCGCCAGCATCTGGCAGGAATACGGCCATGCAGCCAGTCGCTAACCTGAATATGTGGTCGGAACTGATGCGCGATCTGCGCGAGGACGGCCGGCGCAGCAACTGCTACCTGGTGCCATCCAGCGCCCAGCGCCTGATCGATGCCGGGTGGCTGTGGTACAGCCGCGCGCAGGAGGATGTGTATCTTTATGTCGACCAGCCCTTTTGCTGGCGGCTCTTTTATGGGCTGAGCGAGCATCCCGCCAGCATGCCCGAGCGCCCCGGCAAACCGCTGCTGATCGAGCTAGTCGGCCGCTCGCCCGTCGCCGAATCGCCGGCGGAACTGGCCGCCATGCGCGCAGCCGGGCTGGTGCATCACAAGACCAGCCAGCACTATAACGCCGATCTGCGCCAGTTCGACGCTCTTGCGGAGCGTCTTGTGCGTGCCCAGCAGCGCGTCGCTCAAGCCGGCTACATCCTGCAAACCGCGGACGGCAGCCAGGCTCAGGCGATCGCCGCGCTGTGGCAGAGCGAGCTGGATCCCTGCGACCTGGCACACCCCCTGCCCGGCGACGCACGCGATGTCGAGACCCTCGCCGTGGTGGACGGCGCCGGCACTTTGGTGGGGGCGATGATCTATAACCTGGGGACGGGCGCCAGCCTGGCAGAGCATGTGACGGTGGCGCCGCATGTGCGCGGGCAGGGAATCGGGACGCTGATGTTGCTGAGCTGGCAGCAACGTGCCCTGGCGCACGGCCGCAACACGGCCACCTGCTGGATTGATGTCACTAGGCGCGCCTCCCAGGGGCTCTTTGGCAGTTGCGGGCTGCAGCCCGTAGCACGCTATGCACACCAGTATATCCTGGATTAGAGGTAGGAGATGGACAAACTGTTAGATATCCTGCAAGACCTGCGCCCCGAGGTCGATTTTGAGTCCGAGCAAGCCCTGATCGATGACGGCCTGCTGGATTCGTTCGATATCGTCACGCTGGTGAGCGATATCCGCGAGACCTTTGGGGTTGAGGTGGGCATCGACGATCTGGTGCCAGCCAATTTTAACTCGGTGGCGGCCATGCAGGCCCTGATCGAGCGCCTCGAACGCGCCTGAGGTAAACGCCTTGTCACTGACCTCGCTGTGGTTCTATGTGCTGGTAGCCGTCCTGCTGGCGGTGTATTACATCACCCCCGGCAAGGCACGCTGGGTGGTGCTGCTGATTGCCAGCTGGGGCTTTTACCTGCTGGCCGCCAGCCAGTATGCCCCCTATCTGGCTGCCACCACCTTTAGCACCTGGCTGGCCGGGCGCCTGATGGGGCGCGAACAGGTCCGCCTGGATGCCCAACTGGCTGACGACGGAGAGCGCAAGGTGCTGCAGGCCGCCAGCCGCAAGCGCAAGGCGCGCATCTCTGCCGGGGCGATCCTGCTCAATGTGGCGGTGCTGGCGACGGTCAAGTACGGCGGTTTTGCCGCGTCCAACCTGAATGTGCTGCTTGATGCGATCGGCCGCGACTGGCGCGTTCCGGTCCCCGAGCTGCTGATCCCGCTGGGGATCTCGTTTTACACCTTTCAATCGCTCAGCTATGTGATCGACGTCTACCGGGGCAAGATCGAGTCGCAGCCCAACCTGGCGCGTTATGCCCTGTTTGTGGGGTTCTTTCCTCAGATGGTGCAGGGGCCGATCGGGCGTTATGACGCACTTGCTCCGCAGCTGCTGGCCGCCAACCGCTTTGATTTCGAGCGCATCAAGGACGGGCTGGGCCTGATGCTGTGGGGGTTCTTTAAAAAGCTGGTGATCGCCGACCGCGGCGCGTTGATCGTCGCAAATATCCTCTCCAACGGTGATACTTATCAGGGGCTGTATGTGCCGCTGGCGATGGTGCTGACGGCTCTGCAGGTCTATTGCGACTTTTCGGGCGGCATCGATATCGTCACCGGCGTGGCCGAGATGTTTGGCATCCAACTGGCGACCAACTTCCGGCGCCCCTATCTTGCGCAGTCGGTGCCCGAATACTGGCGCCGCTGGCACATCACGCTGGGTGCCTGGATGCGTGATTATGTCTACTATCCGCTGGCGCTGTGGCCGCCGCTGGCGCGCGCCGGACGCTGGCTGCGGCGTGCCGGGCTCAAACGCCTGGGGGTGCTGCTGCCGGCCATGACGGCCGAACTGGTGGTGTTCGCCGTGATCGGCATCTGGCACGGCGCCGAGTGGAAGTGGCTGGTATATGGCCTGTATTACGCGATACTGATCATCCTGGGTTTGGTGCTGGGGCCATATGCGACCAAAGTGGGTAACGCCCTGGGCCTGCGCGATGAGCGCTGGAGCACCAAGGCTCTGCGCATCACGGCGGTCTTTGCCCTGGCTTGCATGGGGCGCTATATCACGCGCGCCGACAACTTGAGCCACACCTGGGAGCTGCTCCTGCGCACCAAGGCGGCGTGGAACCCGTGGATACTCACCGACGGGTCACTGTGGACGCTGGCCGGCTCGAACAACGAGACGCTGGTACTGCTGGCGGCGCTGGGCCTGCTGGGGGTGGTAAGCGTGCTGCAGGAGCGCGGTTTTGCGCTGCGCGAGCGCA
Organism: Chloroflexota bacterium; assembly: GCA_012729455.1. GTDB lineage: Bacteria > Chloroflexota > Anaerolineae > UBA1429 > UBA1429 > JAAYDC01. The sequence goes on from JAAYDC010000029.1 coordinate 103,423, forward strand.
TTGCTGCCGGCGGACGGGCGGCGCAGTGGTCAGTGATCATTGTTGCGATTGTGGTAGTGGTGTTATTTGGGGTCTACGGGCCGGATTACCCCAGTGTGTTCGTCTATGAGTTGTTTTAAATGAACATACGGCGCTACGCGTGGGTGATCGAGCTGCTGGCGGCCAGTGTGGTTGTCCTGTTGGTGCTGTACACGATCAACCACACCGTAATCAAGCGTGACAACCTGGGCTATTCATCGCTCAGCCGCACTTTGCCCGATTACTATGCCCAGCCTGCGGATAGCGTGGATGTGCTGCTGCTGGGCACCAGCAAGACAATGTCGGGGTTGATGCCGGCTATCCTGTGGCACGAGTATGGCATCAGCTCGCACTTGCTGGCGGGCACAGGCCAAGCCCCGCTCCTGAGCTACTATTTGCTGGAAGAAGCGCTCAAGAGCCAGCATCCCAAGGCGGTGGTGGTAGAGGGCAACATGCTCCTGCGCATCAACAATTTGGATTATCTCGACGAAGCCTATTACGCAACGATCGACCACATACCGCTCTCGCTGACCAAGATCAAGCTGGCACTCGAGATGTGGAGTTATGCCGAATACGCCTCGCCCGAGGTCACCCTGTTGCCATTTATCCGATATCACCAGCGTTGGCTCAAACTCACAAAAACCGACTTTGTGCTGGATCCCATCTATCGCCGCAGCCTGCACGGCGCCTGGCTGTGGCCGGCCAGACGAGTCCAGCTGGCGGAAGGCTATATGGCCATCGATGACGGAGGAGCAGCGATCGTCGATTTTGCCGGCATCTATATGCAGCGCATCGCCGACCTGTGTGCACACGAGGGCATCCAGCTGGTGATCGTCAACATGCCGGATCAAAACTGGAGCACCTCCCGCTCCGACCTTACCATGGCGTGGGGACAGGAACGCGGGGTGCCTGTTATCGAGCTCAACGACTCGGATAACATGGCCGAGCTTGTGCTCGAACCAGGGGTTGACCTGTTCGACCCGAGCCATCTCTCAAAGGAAGGCGCCGTAAAAGCCACCCGCATCGTGGGCCGCTTTTTGCGCGACGCCGGCGTGCCCGATCGGCGCGGCACCGCGCTGGAAGCCGAGTGGAACCTTGACTATGACTTTTATGAAGCATACAGGCGGGTGGTCGATCTGCGCGACACTACCGATCCCGGTACCTGGCTGCAGTTTGTCAACAACCCCGACTACACCGTGCTGATCGTCTCACGCCTCGATATGACAGAGGCGCTGGTGGGCGACGTGCCCTGGCTGCTGAGCCAGCTGGGGGTGAAAGCCAATCTGACCGCCACGCCGACCTGGTCGTACATTGGGATCGTGCGCGGCGGGCAGACCATCTACGAACAGTTTGAGGATGAGCCGATCACCTACGATACTGACCTGGCGGACGGCCGCCATGTGCGCATCTCGAGCAACACCGACGAGCCCAATCCCAGCATAGTGCTGATGGATGGTATCCACCAGGGCGGCGGACAGCAGGGAATCACATTCGTGGTATATTCGCACCAAATGCGAAGCGTGGTGGATGTTATCACGCTGAACTCCAGCCCGCCGAGGCACTTTATACGCTAGCGGCCGGCACGCTCCAACAGCTCTTGCAGATTCAGCCCCAGGATGAGCGCCTGATCCAGCGGCGGGATAAACCTGCAGTGCGTGCGAAAGGCCTCCAGGGCGTGCTGATAGGTCATGAAAAAGCGCACCACGGGGTAATCCGAGCCCCACAACAACCGCTGCGGACCAAAGGCATCATAGAGTGCGCGCACCTGGGCGTGGGTATCGGTCTGCGGGTAATCCCACGCAGTCTTGGATGCGTAATGAAAGCCGGATAGCTTGATATAGATGTTGGGCAGCTCGGCTGACCGCAGCACCTCCTTGAGCGTATCCGGCTGCGAGACCCTTGCCAGCCCCATGTGGTGGCAGACAAAGGGCACCTCGGGGAAGCGCGCCGCCAGCTCGCGCAGCGCCGGCTGCCAGGCGGGGTTGAGCGCTAATGAGGCGACCAGCCTGTACTCGGCAGCCGTTTTAAAGAACGCCAGCCCCTCGGCCGATTCGAACCAGTCATAATCATCCTTGAGATAGTGGGTAAAGCCCTTGAGCTGGTATTTCTCGGCCGCCTCTGCCAGGCGCGCGGCAGCGCCGGGAGTGTGGTAGGTGGGCGACCATTGGCAATCCACGTCGGCAAACTGCACCAGACGGTTCGGGTAGCGTTTGACGGCATCGGCGACATAGTCGTTGTTATGCAGGTTGTGCTCAATCTGGGCGCACACCAGCACAGCCTGGTCGACCCCCCAACGATCCATCTCCCACAGGAGCTGCTCGACGACGCCGCGGCTCTCGGCATCCGGCACGGCCGGTGTGTAGGGCCAGATGCGCCAGGCGTGGCTATGTGAATCGATTATCATGCGTGACCTCCGTGCTAAACTGACCTGATTATACGCCGTCTCGCCGCCTCGATCTACCCCGTTGCGCCCACGAGGGTGCCCAACACGCGCATCTCGAGCAACTCGGCCGGCGGACACGTGAGCGGGTCGCCCGAGAGGATGGTGGCATCCACCGCCATGCCCGGCTGCAGCGTGCCCAGCCAGTGCTCCTGGCCGGCTGCCCATGCCGGACCCCAGCTATAGCCGCGCAGAGCCTCGGCGGCACTCAGGCACTCGGCAGGATACCAGGAGCCCTCGCCTTCCGCGTTGCGGCGGGTGCGCGCCGCATAGAGACCGCGCAATGGGTCGGCTGTTTCGACCGGGCAATCCGAGCCCAGCGCCAACACTGCACCAGAGTGCGCCACGGTTCGCCAGGCATAACTGGCCGCACAGCGCGCCCCCCAGTGGCGCTCGGCCATCAGGCGGTCGGAGGAGGCATGCAGCGGCTGCATCGAGGCCGCCAGGTTGAGCGCACCCAGGCGCGGCAAATCGTCGCGATCGATGCACTGCAGGTGTTCGATGCGGTTACGCAGGGCGCGCGAGCCGACCTGCTCGAAATCATCCAGCAGCTGCCGTACAGCACGGTCGCCGATGGCATGCACGGCACAGGCGATCCCGCCGGCGTTGGCACGCCTAATCGCCTCGCGCACAGCCGCCGGGTCAGCTGCCGACATGCCGGCATAGCTGGCTTCGCCCTCGTAAGGAGCGAGCATCCAGGCGGTGCGCGCGCCGAGGGCGCCATCCATAAAGAGTTTGAGCGCGCCGATCATCAGGCGTTCGCTGCCGAAACCGCTGCGCAGGCCCATCGCCAGCGCGCCCTCCAGCTCTTGCTCGCGCAGCTGATGCACGATGCGAAGCGGCAGCTCGCCGGCGGCGTCGAGGGCCTGCAGCTCGGCAAAGCTTTTGGCGCCATCCATGTCGTGAACGCAGGTAAACCCCAGCCCCGCTAGATGCGACAAAGCCTTCCGCATAGCCGCCAGACGCAGCGCCGGGGGTGTGGGCGGGATCACACGGTAAACCGCCTCGGCGGCCGTCTCCAGCAGGATGCCATTGGGACTGCCGTCGGAGGCACGCACGATCTGCCCGCCGGCCGGGTCGGGGGTCGCGGCGGTGATGCCGGCCAATGCCAGCGCCGCCGTGTTGACCCAGGCGGCATGTCCGCTCTTAGCTGCCAGGATGGCGGGGTGCCCCGCACTCACCGCGTCAAGCAGCGCAGCGGTAGGCCACTCCCCGCCCCAGGCATGGTGGTTCCAGCCGTAGCCGACCAGCCAGGCGCCCTCGGGCAGGCCCTGCGCGTGCGCCCGCACCGCAGCGAGGGCTTCGGCCAGGGCGGGCAGCTCGGTATCGACCTCTGACAAGCCCTCGGCGATCCATGCCAGATGCAGGTGCGCATCGGCCAGACCGGGCACCACGGTAGCCCCGCCCAGGTCGCGCCGTTCAGCATTGGGGCCCAGCCGGCCATAGGCGGATGGGTCGTCGCCTACATAGGTCACGCGGCCGCAATCCGCCAGCAGCACACTGGCCGGGCGCGGATCATCCGCCGTGCGATAGATACGCGCGTTTTCGAGCAACACTTGCATGCTTTACCTCCGCGAGCGCTTCGGCTGCCACAGGGTGCTGCCCAACAGCAGGGCGCCGTTCAGCACCATACGCCACTCGGATGCCAGGCGCAAGAGCTCGGGCACGCCGGCGAGAGACAGAGCGGCCAGGGCAGTACCCCATAACGCGCCGCGTCCGCCCAGCACCACCGCCGCCAGCAGTTCCGTGGAACGCGCCAACCCAAAAAGAGCCGGCGCCAGGTAGCCGAGCTCGCCGGCCAGCAGACCGCCCGCCAGGCCGCCGCATGCCGCGCTGATCATCAGAGCCACCAGCTGAGTGGCGAGCACATCCACCCCGCTCGCGCGCGCGGCGGTTTCATCCATGCGGCAAGCCCTCAGGCGCAGCCCCCAGGACGAACGCACCAGCAGCTGCATGCCCGCCACCGTCAAGCCTGCCGAAGCGAGAGACAACGGCAGGATGGCCGGCTGAGACGCCAGCGATTTACCCAGCGCCCCGCCAAGGACCTGGGTGTTGGTGAGCGTCAGGCGTACGATCTCGCCAAAAGCCAGGGTAGTGATGGCAAAGTAATCGCCCCGCAGACGGCTGCGCAGGGCCGGATAACCCACCAGCAGGCTGGCAAGCGCTGCCGCCAACGCACCCGCCGCGAGCGACGGCACCAGCGCCCAGCCGAGGCGCTGCTGCAGCCAGACCGCTGTATAGGCGCCCACTGCCATCAGGCCGGCATGCCCAAGGGAGTAGAGCCCGCCATGGGCCGCCAGCAGAGCCAACCCGCAGGCGGCGATCACCGCCACACTGCCGAGCACCGCCAGGGTCGCCAGGTAGGCCATCAGGCGACCTCGCGCGCGCCAAACAGGCCGTTCGGGAACACCAACAGCACGACAATCAGCACGGCAAAGGCCAGCAGGTCGCGCCAGGCGGTTGAGACGGTGGCGGCGATCAACGTCTCGGTCAGGGCCAGCAGAAAGGCCCCCGCCAGCGCCCCTTCCAGCGACCCAAGGCCCCCCAGGATGGCCGCGATCATAGCCTTGAGGGTGACGAGCCCCATATAGGGGTAGACGGCATACCTCAAGCCGACCATGATGCCCGCCAACCCGGCCAGCACGCCGCTCATGCCGAACACCAGCATGGCCAGCTGGTTGGCATCCACTCCCATCAGCGCGGCGGTCTCGAGATCGTATGCCGAGGCACGGATCGCCATCCCCACCCGCGTGCGCCGCAGCACCCACGCCAGAGCCCCCAAAGCGGCGCACGCCAGCAGGCCGGTGGCCACGTCCAGGCGCCCGAGCGAGACGCTGCCGATGCGCCAGCCCCCCGGCACCAGCTCGGGCAGACGGCGCAGCGCCCCGCCAAAGATGAGGGTAAAAAGGTTGATCATCATCAGGTTGGCGCCCATGGCCGAGATCAGCACCAGCACCCGCGGCGCACTGCGCTCGCGCAGGCGGCGGTAAGCTGTGAACTCGAGCAGCCATCCGAGCACAGCCCCCGCCAGCAGGGCCAGCGGCACGGCCAGCCACCAGGGCAGGCCGGCCCAGTTTAGGGCATACCAGAGGGCATAGGCGGCGCCCACCAGCAGGGCATCGAACGACCAGTTGGTAAAGCGGTAGACGCTGTAAACCAGGGCATAGCCGACGGCCAGCAGCCCATACAGCGCGCCGATCGAAAAACCGCTGACAAGCTGCTGCAGGGCGGCATCCATAATCAGCGCGGGGTATAGGTCTTGACGAGCACCCAGGCTCCCTGACGCACCTGCAGGATCTCGACCGGCTTGTTGAGCGGATTGTGTGTAGCAGGGTCGACGGTCACCATACTGGTAAAGAGCTCGGTGTCTTTCAGGTTGGCAAGCACCTCAGCCAGGGCGGGGCCATCGGCATAACTGCCGGCGGCGTAATAGGCGCTTTCGATGGCTGCCAGGGCATCCAGCGCGTAATAGGCATAGATCGAGGGCTGGATGCCGTGTTTGGCGCTAAAGGCAGCGTTGAACTCGGCAAAGCGGGGCGCTTCCGTCGAGACGCCGCTCGCCAGATAGGCGCCCTCCAACTCGGCGCCCGACATAGCCAGCAGGTCGTCGGCCATCCAGCCATCCACCCCCAGGTACTGGATATTGATGCCCAGCCCGGCGGCCTGCCTGGCAGCCAGGGCGATATCGCGGTAAGTGGCGCTCGGCACCATCAGCACATCCGCGCCGGCGGCGGCCACCTTGGTAAGCATGGGGCGGAACTCGGTCTCGTTAGCCTGGTAGGCTTCTTCGGCCACCACTTCACCGCCCAGGGCGCGAAAGCGCTCGCTAAAGAACTGCTGGATGCCGACCGAATAGGGGCTGGTGATATCGGTGATAAAGCCGGCCCGCCGCAGGCCCAGCTCGTGGTAGGCAAAATCGGCCAGAGCAGAGCCCTGGTAAGGATCGATAAAGCACACGCGGAACATGAAAGGGTGCACCGCGCCGGCCTCGTCGACGGTCACCAGCGGGTTAGAGGCGGTGGTAGCGATCACCGGCACCTGCGCCTCGTCGGCGATGGCCGCAATGGGGATGGCCGCGCCCGACCATGAGGGCCCGATGATGACATCGACGCGGTCCTGGTCGATCAGGCGGTGTGCGGCTGCCACGGCCTCGGTGATCTCGCCGCGCGTGTCATAGATCACCAGCTCGACCTTGCGCCCGGCGATCCCGCCGGCGGCGTTGAGCTCGTCGACGCGGTCGCGCAGGGCCAGGTCCGATGCCTGGCCGACATAGGCATCCGGCCCAGAAGAGATCGAGAGCACCCCAATGCGGATGTTATCCGAGCGGCTGCAGCCGCTCAGAAGGCCCGCCATGAGCACCAACACAGCCAGTAATCTGCGCACAAGCCCTCCAGAGAAAAATCTGCCTTCTAACATAGCCGGCATACGCGCAGCGTGCAAATGGCAGCTTGACGCCCTGCCTGATAACACACACAATACCCGCGAGGTGCGATGTCTACCCTGCCAAGCCTGATGACGCCACGTCTGCAGCTGCGCGCGCTGCAGGTGCTTGATGCTGCGCGCATCGAGCAGCTGGCGGGCGAGAAAGAGGTGGCCAGGCTGACGAGCGGCATCCCGCACCCCTACCCGCGCGGGCAGGCCGAACGCTGGATATCGCGGCATGCTGCCGCCTGGCTGCGGGGTGAAGTGGCCAGCTGGGGCATCTGTATCCGCGGATCGGACGAGTTGATCGGTGCCCTTTCGCTGCACCATGACGAACCGCACCAGCGCGCCGAGCTGAGCTACTGGCTGGGCACGGACTATTGGCACCAGGGCTATGCCAGCGAAGCGGCGGCGGCGGCGCTCGCCTGGGCTTTTGGGCCGGCGGGCTACCAAAAGGTGACCGCCTCGGTATATGCAGCTAACGTGCGTTCGTCGCGGCTTTTGGAGCGGCTGGGATTTGTGCGCGAGGGGCTGCAGCGCCGGCAGATCAACAAAGACGGCATCTGGCATGACCTGGAGCGCTGGGGCATGCTGCGTGAAGAGTATCAGGCTGTGCTGGCAGCAGGCAACCGCCTGCTGTGTGAGGTCACGATCGATCATGAGGAGGAGCCGATGATTACCGGTATTGCGCATCTGTGTCTGCGGGTGGCTGATCTGGAGCGTTCGGTCAGGTTCTACCACGAGGGTCTAGGAATGGCCAAGGCGTTCGAGTTCCGCCGCGAGGATGGCACCTGGTTCGGGCAGTATCTGTATGCCGGCGGGCGCAACTTTATCGAGATTTTCGCGGCCGAATTGAGTGCGCCGGCCAAGGGGCAGTCATTCGGGCATATGTGCCTGGAGGTTGACGACATCAACGCCACCGTCGAGACGCTGCGCAAGCGCGGCATCGAGGTCAGTGAGGTCAAGATGGGCAGCGACCACGCCTGGCAGGCCTGGCTGACGGACCCCGACGGCAACCGCATCGAGCTGCACGGTTACACCCCGGAGGCCAAGCAGCTGGCCAGCATCCGTTAAACCAGTACTCAGGAGGATCACATGGCAGAGTTACAAGCGCGAATCGAGCGCGCGGTCGAGATCATGCGCGCGGCGGTAGCAAGCGGCGAGAACGCCTCCGCGGTGATGGGCGCAGCCAGCACCAACGAGGTGCTCTTTGTCGAGGCAGCCCCATCGGTGGACGGCAAGGAGAACCCCGACGGCGACTCGATCTGGCTCCTGGCGAGCATCACCAAGACCTTTTTCGGCACGGCATTCATGCAGCTGGCCGAGGCCGGCAAGCTCTTGCTCAACGACCCGGTGGTAACCTATATCCCCGAGTTTGGCGTCAACGGTAAAAAGGATATCACCATCTGGAATTTGCTGACCCACACCGCCGGGCTGTGCGAAGACGCCTGGTTAGAGGTCTACAAGCGCGGCGGCACCACCACCGCGCTGATCCAAGCCGAGTGCAGCACCTGGCTGAACTTTAAGCCCGGCACGGCCTGGGAATACAACAACGGCTCATTCTGGATTTTGGGCGAGCTGATCACGCGCATCAGCGGGCAGCCCTACCCCGAGTATCTGCGCGAGCACATCTGTGCGCCGCTGGGGATGAACTCGACTGCCTTCAGCTTTACGGGCAAAGTCAAAGCGCGCATGATGCCGGTGCACACCTGGGAGACGGAGGGTCTGGTCTCGGCGCCCAATGCGCTCGAGTATCTGCAGTCGACCGCCTTTGGCGCCGGCGGGCTGTGGTCGAGCTGCTACGACCTGCTGGCCTATTGCCAGGCGCACCTCAACGCCCTGGCGGGGCGCCAGCCGGCGCTGGTGAGTGCCCCCGGCACGCGCATGATGACCAAACGCCACACCGCCAACGTGCGCGATGTAAACGGCGCGCCGGCCTGGTATGGTCTGGCGTGGGGCACCGACGACGGCGCGGGATTCACCCTGGGGCGCGGCAGCGGCTTTGGGCACGGCAGCGCCGCCAGCTGCTATCTGTGGATCGAGCCCGAGGCCGACCTGGCCTTTGTCTACCTGACGAACATGTGGGCCTATCCGCGGCGTGCCTCGCAGCTGGCACTGAACGTGCTGCTTTCCGGCTGATGGATAGCCGCACACGCGCGCGTACCGCCATCGCCGGAGGGGTGCCCGACAAGGTGCCCCTCGGCGATTTCGCTATCGATTTCGATACCGCCGAGCGTATCCTGGGGCGCTCGACCTACCACCGCGCCAAAGCGCGCTGCATGCAGGCCTACTGGGAGGGCCGCCGCGACGAGGTCGTGCAGTCTCTGATCGCCGATACTATCGAGCTGTATCAAAAGCTGGATATCTACGACATCATCAACCTCGCGAGCATGACGCTGTCGCTGGTGCCGCCCAAGGGGTATCATCCCGAGACGCCCCGCCGGCTTGATGACACTACCTGGGAATATGCCGACGGCCGGGTGCTGAAATACTCGCCCCTCACCGCGGATTTGACGCTGGTATATGATCCGGCGCAGTGGACGCGGCCGCTATCTGAAGATGACTTTCCGCTCGACCCGCCCTATACCCCGCCCGACCCGAGCTGTTACGAGCTGGTAGAAGCGGTGACGGCCGCCTTTGCCGGCGAGCGCTACCTGCTGGGGCCTTTCCCGTCGGCGCCGCAGTGGCCCCCTTTGGGCGATATGGAGCGCTCGCTGGTGGAGCTGGCCGAACGCCCCGAGCTGGCCGAGCGCGCCCTGCAGAGCTCGCTGGCCGCAGCAGCCAAAGCGCAGGCGGCGTGGCGCAACCCGGGCTACGACGGCACGCTGGATGGCACCGACTGGGCGTTCAAATCGGGCACCTTTATGTCGCCTAGAGCCTGGTGGCGATTTTGCCAGCCGGCGCTGGCAGCCAATGTGGCAGCCGCTCATCGGGCAGGCCTCCAGTGGGTGCAGCACGCCTGCGGCAACAACTGGAGCATCCTCGAGGGGATGATCGAGGCGGGCGTGGATTGCTACCAGTCGATCCAGGGAACCGCCGATATGGATCTGGCAAGGGTGCGGGAGGCTGCCGCCGGGCGCATGGCCCTGTGGGGCGGCGTGCCGGTCGAGCTGCTGGTAGATGGCACCCCTGCCGAGGTGCGCGCCGCCGTATGCGCCGCCATGCAATCCGCCAAAGCGGGCGGCGGCTTTATCCTGGGGGCATCCCACTCGATCGCGGTGGGCACCAAATACGACAACTTTATGGCGATGCTGGACGAGTTCGCCGCCACACGCGACTATTAGGAGGCCTGATGCAGACACTCCCTCAAACCTCGGAGCGTCCCGCGCTCGTCTACGAGCACTTTCCGAGCGTCTGGCAGGGTATCATCTGGCGCAACTGGGGGCTGGTGCCCGCCGAGCGCCTCGCCAGGGCACTTGCCACCGATGAAGCCTCTGTGCGCGCCGCGGCGGCTGAGCTGGGGCTGGATCCTGAGCGCGAGGCCGACCCGACCTGGATGACGCGCGGGTATCTCTCGATAATCCGCCACAACTGGCACCTTTGCAGTTTTGAGCAGATCCTGACGATGCTCGAGATCAGTGCTAAAGAGCTGGCCTTTATCCTCAAAGAGGATGACTTTATGTGGCACAAGATGGGCTATCTCAAGCCGACCGTGTGCGATAACCTCTACCGCGCGTTGACGCCCGCGGAGCGCGCACGCACGCGTGAGATCGCGGCGCAGCTCGCGCAGGAGCTGCCCGAGCGCCCTGACGAGAACGCCTTTGCGTTTATCGCGCCCTTTATGCAGCCCACCGCGGAATGTGACCGCCCCGCCGCAGCCGCCGAGCCGGCAGAGATCGCCGCAGGGGGCCTGCGCACGGTCTATTCGTATTTCGCGCTGTATGGCGACCCGCTGATGAACCCCGAGCTGGATCCCTTCCCCGAACGCCTTTTGGCTGAATACACGCGCTGCGGGGTCAAGGGGGTTTGGCTGCAGGGGCTCCTGTATCAGCTGACCGAATTTTCCTTTGATCCAAGCCTCTCGGCGGGCTATAAGCAGCGCCAGCAGGCCTTGCGCGAGCTCACCGAACGCGCCGCGCGCTATGGCATCGGCGTGTACCTGTACCTCAACGAGCCGCGCGCCATGAACGAGTCCTTTTTCGCGCGCTACCCCGAGCTGCGCGGCACACGCGAGGGCGACTTTTGGGCGATGTGCACCAGCCAGCCCGAGACCAAACGCTACCTCGAAGAGGCCATGCGCAGCCTGTGCGCGGCGGTGCCAAAGCTGGCCGGATTCTTTACCATCAGCATGTCCGAGAACCTCACCAACTGCTACTCGCGCCCTGGCGACGGCCGCCTCTGCCCGCACTGTGCCGCGCGGCCGCCCGAAGAGGTGGTGGCCGAGGTCAACAACCTTCTGGCGCGCGGGGCACATGCTGCCAACCCGAACGTTCGGGCGATCGCCTGGAACTGGGCTTGGGGCGAGACCTGGGCGGCCAAAATTCCGGCGCTCCTGAGCGAGGGACAGATCGTGCAGTGCACCAGCGAAAACCGCCTGCGCACCGAGATAGCCGGCGTGGTGGGCGAAGTGCACGATTACAGCCTCTCGCAGATCGGGCCGGGGCCGGTGGCACGCGAGCTGTGGCAGGCGGCGCACAAGGCCGGGCACGAGACCTGCGCCAAGGTGCAGTTCAACAACACCTGGGAGCTCTCGGCGATCCCCTGGCTGCCCGTCTTTGAGCAGGTGGCGCGCCATGTCGCCAATCTGCGTGAGTTGGGGGTGCAGCACCTGCAGCTTTCGTGGACCCTGGGCGGGTATCCATCGCCGGTGCTGCGCATGGCCAACCAGCTGATGGCAGGCGAGGGCGATGTGCACAGCTTTATGCGGGCGTGGCTGGGCGATGATCTGGGCGAGGTGGCGGATCATGCCCAGGCGGCCATCTCAGCCGGCTGGCGCGAATTCCCCTTTAACATCGGTGTGGTGTACACCGCGCCGATGAACTATGGCCCGCAGGCGCCCTTTTTCATGCAGCCAACCGGCTGGCGCGCCACCATGATCGGCTTTCCCTATGACGACCTGGATACCTGGCGCGCGATCTATCCGCGCGAGGTGTTTGCCGCACAGCTGGAAAAAGTGGTAGATGGCTGGCGCACGGGAGTGAATTTGCTCAAGACGCGCCTGGGCGAGAACCCCGAGTTCGATGACTTGGCCACCCTGGCAGAGGCCGGCTTGTGCCATCTGGCGAGCACCTGGCATCAGATACGCTGGGTGATGGCGCGCGACCGCTGGCTGGCCGGCGAAGAAGGCGCACGCTCCGAGCTGCGCGGCATCATCGCCGAGGAGCGCACGGTGGTGCAGCGCATCATCACCCTCAGGGTGCAGGATGCGCGCATCGGCTATGAGGCCAGCAACCACTATTACTATACCCAGCAGGATCTGGCGGAAAAGCTGGTCAACCTGGCCTGGTGTGACGCCAAACTGCAGCCGTAAGGAGCGCTCATGAGCGACGACGTGCGGCATCTGATTGCCCCGCATCTGGCAGTGCTGCTGCGCCAGTGGAACCGTCTGCCGTTGGCAGTTTTGGCGGCATTGCTCGAGGCAACCCCCGCTGAGGTGCTGGCCGAGGGCGAGCGCCTGGGGCTGCCGGCGTGGCAGGAACCGTCCGCACCTGAGCCCCTGCGCGAGCTCACCACCACCGAATGGCGCCGCACGCAAAGCTACCGCGCTATGCGCGCCGAGCTGTGGCCCGCCCGCGACCCCGACCGCAGGCTGGCGGCCCTGCAGAGCGCCCTCGAACGCGCCGAGAACATCACGCTCAAGAACACCGCCGCCGAGGCCCTGCGCAAGGCCGCAGAAACCGCCATCCGCGAGCTGGAGGCGGTCATCGCGGCGGTGCGGGAGCTGCCCGATCTGCCCATCCCCGGCAGCGACGGCCTGCAGGAAGCCCTGCTCGAGCGCATGGCCTACTATCGCCGGCTGGTCTCGCGCACCTATGCGCCGTACATCGGGCGCGCCGAGGTGGCGGAGGCCTTTCGTGCCCTGGGGGTGCGTGAGGGCGGCATCCTGCTGGTGCATTCGGCCTATGCCAGCCTGGGCAACGTGCTGGGCGGGGCGGAGGCGGTGATCGCCGGACTGCACGACGTGCTGGACGCGGACGGCACGCTGGTGCTGCCGACCCTCAGCCAGCGCCGTTTCGCCAAGGTCTATCAGGAGTGGCACCTCGACCGGCCTTCCGATACCGGCTACCTGACGGAATACTTTAGGCATCTGCCGGGCGTGCTGCGCTCCGACCAGGCCACCCATTCGGTGGCGGCGCAAGGACCGTTGGCCTATGAGCTGACCCGCGAGCACGGCGCGTGGGGCGGCCGCGAGCGCGTCTTTGGCGCAAGCGCCTTTGCGCGTTCCTCGCCCTGGCAAAAGATGATCGACCGCGGCGGCCAGGTGGCATTCATCGGCGTGGATATGAACTCGAACACAAGCACCTGATCGAATCGCAGCTGGTCGAGCGGAAGCTGGCGGCCATCGCCGATGATCAAGTGCGCGAACAGTTCCGCGCACAGCTGTGGCAGCATTACCAGTACGACGAGTTGGTGCGCGGCAGCGATGCGGACGTGTGGCCCTTTTATGACGGCAACCAGATGGCCGCGCGCCTCGACGAGCTGGGGCTCCTGCGCCGCGGGCAGCTCGGGAACGCTGCGCTCCTGTGCCTCGACCTGGCGTCTATGGCACAGGCGACCCTGCGCGAGCTGGAAGCCAACCCGGCCGTGTGGTTCAAGGGACGCGCGCTCGAGTGGCTGGAGGCAACCGCCAGGGCTAGTACTGCAGCGGACGATCGGCCAGCAGCATCCCCGCCCAGCTGACCACTTCAGGGTGGTGCTCGTAGGCATAGCTCGGGCTGAGGTTGATTAACGTGGGCAGCAGCTCACGCGAAGCGGGCAGCCCGGGAGGATCGGGAATCTCGCTGTGATAGGTGTAAAACCCCGCCACACACCAGGTGGCCCAACCGCGCTGGCAGGGCGGATCCCCAAGCAGCCAACGGATCGCCAGTTTGGCAGCCTGGGCGTGCAGGGCGCGGTCGGTAACGGCGATATAGCTGCGCTCCTGCAGGCCGATGAAGGGCGCCAGGCTCGTCACCGGGTATACGCTGGGCGCGCCTCCGACCCGCGCGAGGATATCCAGCCCGCACAGGCCCAGCTGCACGTCTCCCTCGCCGCTGTTGACCCGCTGCGCCACCTCGGCCTCGCCCGGCAGCAGCACCGGCTGGTTGGCCAGCATACGCTTGAACCACTCGCAGGCGGCATCCGGGCAGCCCTTACTGAGCTTTAACGGCGCGCCATAGCGCGCCACATAGTCGGCCTCGAGCTGGTCGGCCTCCTGGCTGAGCGCCACCAGCAGGTTGAGGCTGCGCGCCGAGGCCCGCGGATCAGCCAGCGCCACCCTTGCCTGCCAGGCCGGCTCGGTCAGTTCCCACCAGCTGGCGGGGCTGGGCCAGGACAGCTTGGGGTTGTGCACCCAGAGGTAAGGTGTCCAGTGATGCGTGAGCAAACCCTCCTGCTCGGCGCCGGCCAGCACCTCAGCCTGGTCGGGAGGGATCCAGGTCCACAAACGCCCCTGCTGGGTGAGCGCCCAGGCGTCGCCCGGGTCGGAATAGAGCACCAGGTCGGCGCCGCGCGTGCCGGAGGCGGCATCATCCGCCAACTGCAGGGCAATGTCCTGGCTATCGGCCACCATACCCTCGGCGCTGAACCCTTCGGTGCTGCGCGCCAAGGATTCCAGGGCTGTGAGGGCGCGCCCGCTATCGGCATACAGGAACACCTGCCCCTCGGCCAGGCCGCCCGCCAGCAGATCGTCATAGCTGGCAGGGGCAGGCTCGATCAAGCCGGCTTTCTCAGCCCAGGCACGCGCCTCCGGGGCGACGGTAGGGATCTCTTCCCGCAAGGGTTCGGGTGTGCGGGTGGGAACGGCGGTGATGTACACTGTCGGCCAGGGAGTTTCGGTGGGCGTTGCGCTGGGCTCAATCGTGGGCGTGGCCGTCGGCTGGTTGCGCAGATCCAGGGGCGGCAGCGGTCCCTCAACCGGCAGCGGCTGACAGGCGCCCAACAGGGCAGCGCACGCCGCGATGGCGGCAAGCAACCCGGCAAAGCGCAAAGGGCATTTATGCGGCATTAAAGGATACAATCCGGATAATATGTAAATACGGGTGACACGCCCCGCGATCGGCGTTTGGCGAGGGTATCTTAACACGTCCGGATGGGGAGCCAAAATGGCCGATCTTTCGCGCACTGGCTGATTCGGCGGATGACCGCGACCCGCGTTGCCCCAGGGGACAACATCTGGGCGCAACAGGTTACGGGATAAAGCGCGAGCGCCGGCGGGTTCGCCGGCGCTCGGGTGTGTTACGGCGCGGGGGTGATGCCTAGGCGTTCGAGAATGCGCTCGCCGGCCTCGCGTCCAGAGACGACGGCATAGTTCATGCCTCTATCTTGCGGGTAAATCTGCGCCATGCAGGCCAGCCACAGGTTGCGGACGGGCGTCTCGGGCGGCGGCAAAAGCTGCGAATAGTTGCGCACGATCACCGGCTGGGTATAACGCGCGCGCCAGTCCCACAGGTTTTTCACCCAGCTACGCTCAAAGCCGGGGTAGATCGTCTGCAGGTGCGGCAGATATTCGTCGAGCAGCTCCTCGGCGCTTTTGGCGTATGAAGGCTCGGTGTGCGCCAGATAGCGTGAGATATAGACCAGATGCGCGCCACCATAGATCTCGGACCGCTGCATGTTGGTGTGTTCGATGATGCCGGTAAAGGGCATCTCCTGCACGCCGATGTTGAGCCAGTAGGTATCCGAGAGTTTGCGGTCGAGCTGCATCGTCAGGCAGACGTTGGCGAGGTAGTCGATCTGCCCGAGGCGCGCGCGGTAATCGGCCGGCAGATCAGGGGCGATCGAGAGCAACACATCGGGCGCGGTGGTGACGAGCACCTGGTCGTAAGCCTCGTCGCCGGCAGCCGTGCGCACCCCGGTAGCCTGGCCGTCCGCACTGAGCACGCGCTCGACAGGGGTATTGAGCTCGATGCGCACCCCGCGGCGGCGCAGCTCGGCTTCCCAGGCCTCGAGCGCCTGACCAAACCCGCCGCGCAGGTAGCCGAGGCGTTCTTCCTGGCCCTTGCCGCGCGAGCTGCCGCGCAGTTTGAGCTTGTTCCAGATCCACACGGCCGAGATCTGGTCGGCATAGGCGCCGAATTTGGCGCGGATGAGCGGTTCCCAGACCACCCGATAGGTGTTTTCGCCGACCTGCCTGATCAGCCATTCGCGCGCGGTGAGGTTCTCCAGCGGCTGCCAGTCGCCCAGTGAGGCTGACCGCAGGTAAAGTATCCCCAGGCGTATTCGTTCAAAAAAGCTGATGCGCGTAAAGCGCAAGAGGTCGATCGGTGTTGAGAGGCGGTACGTGCGTCCGGCATAGTACGAGTTATTGGTGGGCAACCACTCAAAGCGGTCGATCAGCCCCATGCGCTCGATGACATCCACCATGGCGGTATCGCTGGTAAAGAGGTGGTGGTAAAAGCGCTCGAGCAGCACGCCATCGACGCGAAACGAGGCCGCGAGGCCGCCCAGGGTGGCTTCGCTCTCATAGAGGGTGACCTCGACGCCCTGCGCGCTGAGGGTATCCGCCGCGCTCATGCCGGTAATCCCGCCGCCTACAATCGCTGCTCGCATAGCGCCTCCGTGCCAAGTGATAAGTAAGTTTAGCGTGCGCCCGGCGGTGCGTCAAACGCGCTGGCCCTTGCGCCCGCCGCGATTGGCGCGCATAATGCGGCAGAGCACCTGAAAGGAAATATTTCCCCATGAACCACGCCCTCATATCCGAGATTTTCGGCCAGTTGGACGCCCTGCCGATCGTGGATATCCACACCCACGTGCAATTCAACCAGCCCAATGCGTGCAATATCGGCGATATCCTCAGCTACCACTATTACACTGAGCTGTACAACTCGGCCGAGTTCCAGGATGGAGCCCTGCCGCTGGGCGACCCGGAGGCGCTCACGAGGGTGCTCTTCAAGGGGCTCAGGCTGATCAAGAACACTGTGCAGTATGATTGGCTGATGGCCATCGGGCGCGATTTTCTCGGCCTGGAGGCCAGCGACTGGCAGCCCGAGTGCTGGCGCAAGGTCTTTGATCGCTCCTGCGAGGTGATGGGACGTGCCGAGTGGGTTGGGGAGCTGCTCGAGCAGGCCAACATCGTGCGGGTGTACCTGACCAACTCGTACGACGACGACCTCTCCGGCCTCAACCGCAGCCTCTATACCCCCTGCCTGCGCGTCGAGCCCTTCCTGAACGGCATCGAACAGGCTGCCGAGCGCGAGCGCATGAGCGCCTACCTCGGTCAGCCGATCGAGGTGCCCTGCGATGTGATCGCCGCGCTGGATATCGCACTGGATTCGTTCAGCGAGTACAGCCTGGGATATGTGGCGGCTTCACTGGCGCCTAATGTGCGCACCTGGCAAGTCGCCGCCGAGGACGCCGAGCGCCTGATGCGCCGACTGATCGAGGGCGGCAGCTGGTCGGACGACGACCGCGCTGCCTGGCAAGCCTATACCATGGGGCGCATCGCCGAAGCCTGCCGCGCGCGCAATCTGCCGTTTCACCTGATGGTGGGGGTCGACCGCGCCGCTTACGCTCAGGCGGTGCCCTCGGGCAGCGACCTGCCCGATTCGATCAGCTCGCTGCGCGGCTATGACTGGCTGTTCAACAGCTTTCCCGAGGTGCGCTTCCCGCTGGCGGTTCTGACGGATACCACCGGCCTGGAGCTGGCCTCAGCGGGGTGGATCCGCCACAACGTCTACCCCTCCGGGCACTGGTGGTATGCCAACCAGCCCAGCGAGATCGCCCGCGAGCTGCGCCGGCGCCTGGATGTGGTGCCGGGCGGCAAGCTGATCGGCTATTTCTCGGATGCCTACTACCTCGAGTTCATCCTGCCGAAATTCCGCATGTACAAGTTCGAGCTGGCCACGGTGCTGGCCGAGCGCGTCGAGCGCAGTCTGCTGCATCCCAACAGCAACCCATTCACCCTGGATGACGCCCTCGAGCTGGGCAACATGCTGCTGGTGGATAACCCGCTCTCGATCGTCGGCACGGCTGAATCAGCCCTCAACATCGCCTAAAAGGAGCTGTGATGCGCGCAGCCGCCCTGCCCCAACGCTCCGAGGTGCCCGTTGCCGACACCTGGGATGTGACCAGCATCTACCCCGACGATGCCGCCTTTGACGCGGCATTGGCCAGGATCGCCGCCGAACTGCCGGCCGCGGCCGCCTACGCTGGCCGGCTGCACGAGGGCGCGGGGGTGCTGGCGGATTGGATGTCGGCCAAAGAGGCCCTGCTGAGTGAGCTGGCCAAGGCCGGCACCTATGCCATGGGTTACTATGCCGTGGATACCGCCGACCAGACCGCCGCCGCGCGCCAGGAACGGGTGGCAGAGCTGAGCAGCCAGGTCGACGCGGCGCTCTCCTTTGAAGAGCCCGAGCTTCTGGCGGTGGGTCTGCCGACGCTGCGCAGCTGGGTAGCCAGCGAGCCCAGACTGGCGCACTATGGGCATTATCTGGACGAACTCGAGCGCCAGCAGAGTCACGTGCGCTCAACCGAGGTCGAAGAGGTGCTGGGCCTGGCAGGCTCGCCGATGGGCACCGCGCGCGGCACGCACGCCATCCTCACGGATGCCGACCTGCGCTTTGAGGATGCCGTCGATTCTGAGGGACGGGCGCACAGTGTGGAACAGGGCACTATTGACGCGCTGTTGCAATCGCCGGATGGGGTGCTGCGTAAGAGCGCCTGGGAGCGCTACGCCGACGGCGCGCTATCCGTGCGCAACACCCTCGCCAACTGCCTGGCAACCGGCATCAAGCAGGATATCTTTATCGCCAGGGCGCGGCGCTACCCGAGCTCCCTAGTGGCCGCACTCGACGGCACCACGGTGCCCGAGCCGGTTTACTACCAGACACTGGATGCCAACGTGCGCAACCTGCCGGTGTGGCACCGCTTTTGGCGATTGCTGGGCAAGCTGCTCGGGAGACGCGCGGGGGTGTGGGATATCGCCGCCCCCCTGGCGCCCAACCCAGAGATCCCCTTTGAGCAGGCACTCGAATGGATCTGCGCCGGTCTGGCGCCTATGGGCGAGGATTATGTCAAGATTATGCGGTGCGGAGTAACCGAGCAGCGCTGGGTGGATAAATACCCCAACGCGGCCAAGACCCCGGGAGCCTTCTCGGCGGGCGTGCCCGGCACGCACCCCTTTATCCTGCTCAACTATATGCCCGACGCAGCCGGCCTCTCGACGCTGGCGCACGAGCTGGGCCACTCGATGCATTCCTATCTTGCGTGGCAGACCCAGCCCTTTATCTATGGCGAGTACACCATCTTTGCCGCTGAAGTGGCCTCCAACACGCACCAGGCGCTGGTGCGAGACTGGTTGATGCGCTCCCAGCCTTCGCGCGAGCTGCAGATCGCCCTGCTGCTGGAGACGATCGCGAACCTGCACCGATACCTCTTCCTGATGCCGACCCTGGCACGCTTTGAGCTGGAGGCGCACCAGCGCGCCGAACGCGGTGAGCCGCTCACCGCGGAGGTGCTCTCGGGCATCCTGGCAGAGTACTTTGCGCAGGGGTATAGCGGTGAGATGGAGGGCGACGCCGAGCGCATCGGCATCACCTGGGCGCACTTTCCGCACCACCTGTACGCCAACTTTTACGTGTACCAGTACGCCACCGGCATCGCCGCGGCGCAGGTGCTCTCGAAAAAGCTGCTGGCGGGCGAGCCGGGCGCGCTCGAGCGCTACCTTGGCTTTCTCTCGGCAGGCGGCAGCCGCTATCCGCTGGATGCCCTGCTGGAGGCTGGCGTGGATATGCGCGCCCCCGAACCGATGCAGGCCGCCTACGATTACCTGGCGCAGGTGATCACGCGCCTCGAGGAGCTGCTGGGCTAACTTTCCCTGTGGGTTTTGTCTTTAAGGCTGGCCAGCGCGGCGCGGATGGCCTCGTTCTCGGCAGAGTCATCCCACTCATCGGCCTCGGCCACGCCCTCGCGTTCGGCGCGGCTGCGGTAGGCCTTGACTGCCTGCAGCACGCGGAAGCGCGTGTCTTCGTGCACGACCTCGAAATTGCCAAAGACGGCCTCGAGCACCCGCTGGTAGGGTAAAAAGCGGTTGGCGACGATCACCAGCCTCCCGCGCGGGGAGAGGTGTTCATAAGCCAGACGCATCCAGCGTTCAGCGGTAGCTGAGTTTACCTGATGGTCGGCATGAAACGGCGGGTTGGAGACGATCAGGGTGTAGCGCTGGTTGGGCAGGCCCTCCAGGCCGTCGCCCAGGAACACGGGCACATCCGTGTAGCCGTGCGCGGCCAGGTTGCGGCGCGCCGATTCGACAGCCAGCAAGTCGCTATCCACCAGCGTCACCGAGCCGCGCGGGACGCGTGCCGCCATCCACAGGCCAATCACGCCGTAGCCGCACCCCAGGTCGAGGGCGCGGTCGTAGGGCTGCACCGTCATATGCTCGAGCAGGCGCGCGGTGCCGTCATCCAGCTCGCGCCACGAAAAGACCCCCGGGCGGGTCTCGAGCGTGACCGGCTCGCCCGCCAACTCGGCGCTGAACTGGTGCCAGGTGCCGCGGGCGATGCCGGGTTTGGCGTAACGCTCAGGCAGCGGCTCAGGCAGGGCTGCCGGGCGGATAAAGCGCACCACGCGGTTAGAGTGCTTGAAGGCCAGCACCTCGCCCTCACCGTAGAGTTCGGCGGCATCCCCCGCGATTGACTTGATACCTTCTTTGTTAGCCCCCGCCAGATACAGACTCCCGCCCGGAGCGAGCGCCTCGGCGGCTGCCAGCAGCATCAGGCGCGCCAGATCGCGCCCCTTGGGCAAGGGCATCAGCACCGCTCGGTAGCCGGCGCCAACCTCGGGCAGTGCCACCTCACAGCGCACACCCGAGGTGCGGTTAGCAGCGAGGGTGGCGCGGGCGGTCTCGATGGCAGGCAGGTTGGTATCGAGCAGTATGACATTGGCGCCCCCCGCCACGCCGGCCGCCCACACCCCCAGGATGCCGCTCAGGGCCGGCCAGATCAGCACGGGTTCGCCGCGCGCGAGCTCGGCATGTCGCGCCAGCAAGAGCTCGGCGGTGCTGGGACAGGCCCGGTGCTCGGCACCGGGGGTTTGAGCGGTCTGAATAACCAGGTCATCCAGCCGGCAGGGATAGATCGGGCGCGTCAGTGGGGGGCTCGAGATGGGTTTGGGCATGGCTGCTCCTTAGAGATATCTGGCCAGGGGCGCACACTGCGCAGAGAGCAGGATCGCTCCGCACTGCCCCAGCAGGCCAAAGAGGGTATCGATGAAATAATAGGGCACAAACTTGCGCGTACCAGTGCGAGCACCTGCTCGCGGCTGGCCCAGCGCACCTCGGCGACCTCTTCGGGCTGCGGGTGCAGCTCCTCAGGGGCGACCTCGCGCTCGATCAGATAATAGTCTTCAAAGCCATTATCGAAATGAACCGTAAAATAGGGACGCTCGCCCGACAGGTCGAGCGTCAGGCCGAGCTCTTCCGCCGCCTCGCGCTCGGCAGCGGCGCGCGAATCTTCGCCGCACAGGGCGCTGCCGCCCGCCGAGAGATCCCACATGCCGGGCCAGCCGTCCTTCCAGGGCTGGCGGAGCTGTATCAGGAGCTCGCCGGCGCGGTTAAAGATCACTACGTGGACGACCAGGTGCAGGGCGCCATCCGGCAGAGCCTCGCCGCGCTGGGCCTGACAGCCGAGCGGCAGATGATTGGCGTCGTAGAGATCCCACAGTTCCATAATACCTCGAGATTGACGATTGACGGACGTCTCCATATTATACACACAGACTTGAATTGACGGGAAACCATGTTTAAACAGCTGATCCGTGCCATGCGCCCCAAGCAGTGGGCCAAGAACGTGTTTGTGTTTGCCGGCGTGGTATTTGACGGCCGCCTGGCGGATATGCGCGCGGTGGTCAACAGCCTGGCGGCCTTTGTAGTCTTTTGCCTGATCTCGGGCGCGATCTATCTGCTCAACGACCTGGCCGATATCGAAAAGGACCGCCAGCACCCCAAGAAGCGCTTCCGCCCGCTGGCTTCGGGCGCGCTCAGCCCGCGCGTTGCCCTGGCGGCCGCGGTGGTCATCCTGGTGCTGGGGTTGGCGGCGGCCTTTTGGCTCGACCCGGTCTTTGGCGCCATTGCGGCGGCGTATGTAGTGCTGATGCTGGCTTATAACGCCATCCTCAAACATGTGGTGATCCTGGACGTGATGACGGTGGCGGCCGGCTTTGTGCTGCGGGTGGCAGCCGGCGCGGCGGTCGTGCACGTTTCGCGCTTTTCGCCCTGGCTGTACGTCTGCACGACCTTTGTGGCTCTGTTTATCGCCATCAACAAGCGCCGCCACGAGCTGGTCCTGCTGGCGGATGGCGCCGCCAACCACCGCGCCATCCTCGACCAATACACCCCCGCGCTGATCGACGACATGTCCTCCCTGGTGACTACTGCCACGCTGGTGGCGTATTCCACCTATACCTTTGCCGCCCCCAACGTGCCCGAAAATGGCGCGATGATGTTAACGATCCCCTATGTGCTGTACGGGATCTTTCGCTACCAGTATCTGGTACGCAGCCGCAACCAGGGCGGCGCGCCCGAAGACCTCGTGCTGGGCGACTGGCCGCTGATCATCTGCTGCCTGCTGTGGGCTGCCACGGTTGTGGCGGTGATCTACTGGCCCGGCCTGATGCGGCTTTTCTCCTGACGCTGCCCACGAAAAAAGGGCGAACCGCCACGGTTCGCCCTTGATCGTAGGTTGCGACCCAAACGTTTTAGCGCTTGGTGTACTGCGGAGCCTTGCGGGCACGCTTGAGCCCGGGCTTTTTGCGTTCCTTGGCGCGCGGGTCGCGCGTCAGGTACCCCAGGGCACGCAGGCGCGCGCGGTAGCTTTCGTCGGAGACGACCAGCGCGCGGGCGATGGCCATGCGCACGGCCTGGGCCTGGCCCGTAACGCCGCCGCCCACTACGAGGGCCGAAACGGCAAAGCGGTTCTCGTTTTCGGTAGCGCGCAGAGGATCGCTGGCCTGTGCCAGGTCGATCTCACGCGAAAAGTATTCGTTGGCTGGCTTGCCGTTGACCACAAAGGCGCCCTCACCGGGCGTCAGGCGAACCCTCGCAACCGAGGTCTTGCGGCGGCCGACGGCGTAAAAATATTCTGCTGGTGACACCTGTCTCCTCCTTACTTGCCAATCACAAAGGGCTTGGGCTGCTGCGCCTCGTGCGGGTGGTTGGGCGCGGCATAGACCTTTAGTTTCTTGAACATGGCACGCCCCAGCTTGTTCTTGGGCAGCATGCCGCGAACGGCCGCCTCGAGCACGCGCTCGGGATGGGCTTTGAGCATGGTGGCCATATCCACCGAACGCAGCCCCCCGGGAAAGCCCGAATAGCTGTAATAGCGCTTGTCTTCGAGTTTATTGCCCGTCACGGTGACTTTATCGGCGTTGATCACAATCACAAAATCGCCGGTATCCAGCCACGGGGTATAGATGGGCTTGTTCTTGCCGCGCAGCACTGTGGCGATCTGGGTTGCCAGACGCCCGAGGCTTTGGCCGGCGGCATCCACCACCCACCACTCGCGTTTGATACCACCCGCTTTAACTGTATATGTTTTCACGTTGCTCTCCTTGTCACCAAGACGGACTCTCGAATTGTCGCACATCATACTGCACTGCTTCGAACACCAGCCCGCAGGCCGGCGCCGGAGCTGCCGAACGCGCCAGGTCGCCCGAGTGGTGCAGCGCGCCGAAATCGGCCACGCTCAGCTCACCCAGCCCCACCTGCACCAGGTTGCCCACGATGCGCCGCACCATGCCCCTCAAAAAGGCATTGGCGCTGAGCCGCAGGCTCACCAGCTGCCCCTCGCGCTGCCAGACAGCCTGGCGAATGCAGCGCACAGTCGAGCTGCCCCCGCGCGGATCGTGCCCAAAGGCGGCACAGTCGCTTTCACCGATCAGGCCGTCGGCGGCGGCCTGCATGGCCGGCAAATCCAGCTCGCGTGCGATCTGCCAGGCATAACGGCGCTCGAGCGGCACGCGCTGCGAACCGGTATAGATCCTGTAAAGGTACGTGCGCCCCAGGGCACTGTAGCGGGCATGAAACCCGCTGTGTGCCTCGCCCAACGTACGGACTGCCACATCCTCCGGCAACAGCGCGTTCAGTGCGCGCTGCAGCTCGCTCGTCGGGTGGCGCCAGGCGGCATCAAAACTGATCACCTGCCCCCGGGCATGCACCCCGGCATCGGTGCGGCCGGCTCCGGCAATGCGCACCGGTTCACCCGCCAGCCTGGCGAGGGCTGCCTCGATCACCCCTTGCACCGTGCGGGCGCTGGTTTGCAGCTGAAAGCCCGCGAAATCGGTGCCGTCATATTCCAGCACGGCGTAATAGTGCGGCATCTACCGCCTCGCCTGCCTTGTTAAACTGCTCAGACCAGTTCCAGGATCACCATCTCGGCAGCATCGCCCAGGCGCGGGCCAAGGCGCGAGACGCGTGTATAGCCGCCCGGGCGATCCATATAGCGCCCTGCGATCTCATCAAAAAGGTGCTTAGTCACGGCGTCGTCAGTAAGCACAGCCGCCACCAAGCGGCGCTCGGCCTGGTCGCTGGATTGAGCGTCGCGCAGCGCCTTTCCGCGCTTGGCCACCGTCACCAGTTTCTCGGCTTGCGAGCGCACCGACATCGCCTTGGCATAGGTGGTCTCGATCTTGCCATGGCGAAAGAGTTCAGTCATCAGGTTGCGAAACAGCGCTTTGCGCTGGGCAGAATTGCGGCCGAGTTTGCGTCCGGCCATGCGATGGCGCATCGGGCGTACCTTCCTTTCCGGTGCTAGTCGTTCAGCTCGTACGAGCTGTCGAGAAATCCTTTTTGCTTCATGCTGTCGATCAGCTCTTCGAGTGACTTGCGCCCAAAGTTGCGGATCGCCAGCAGTTCGCCGGAGCCGCGCTCGAGGCGAATCATGATGTCGCCGATGCGGTCGATATTGGCGCGCTTGAGGCAGTTATAGGCGCGCATGGAGAGCTCGAGCTCTTCGATGGGCACCTCGTCGTACGGGCTGGAAGCCTCGCTACGCAGCACCTGAATAGGCGCCTCGGTCATCACACCCTGAAAGTCGACGATCAGCTTAAAGTGCTGCTGAAGGATCGAGGCAGCCTGCTTGAGCGCCAGGCTCGGGCGCAGGGTGCCGTCGGTCCAGATCTGCAGCTTGAGCATGTCGTAATCCGTCACCTGCTCGATGCGCTCGGCCTCGACCACGTTCGAGACGCGCACAACCGGGCTGAAAATGGCGTCCACCGGGATCTGCCCGATCGGCAGATTGCGGCGCTCTTCAGCCGGCGAGTAGCCCACTCCGCGCTCTGCCACCATCTCAAACTCGAGGTTTGAATCGGTGGTATCGAGGGTCAGCAGCTGCAGCTCGGGGTTGACGATCTCGGCGTTCGAAGGCGCCTCAATATCGCCGGCGGTGATGATCGACTTGCCGCGCGCCGAGACAAACATGCGCACCGGTTCCGGGTCAGTGCCATGCAGGATCAAGCGCACCTTTTTCAGGTTGAGCATAAAGAGCATCATGTCTTCTTTGGCGCCCGGGATCACGGTAAACTCGTGATCGACTCCCGAAACGCGCACCGACGTAATGGCGGCGCCCGGCAGCGACGAGATCAGTACTCGCCGCAGGGCAATGCCGATGGTGGTGCCATAGCCATGCGCCATGGGGCCGATGTTGAACTGACCATAGTTTTGTGTATTCGCCTGGTAATCGATCTTGGGTAAAACCTGGCTTGGCAAGGGTACCCTCCTTGTAGTTGGGGCGGGAAATAGCCCGCCAAGTGCCTCAGCGAGAATAGAACTCGACGATGAGCTGCTCCTCGAGCGGCACATCGATCTGATCGCGGGTGGGAACGGCCACCAGCGTGCCCGAGAGAGCCTCTGCGTTGAGTGAGAGCCAGCCGGCAACCTCGCGTTGTTCGAGGACCTGGCCAATCGACTTGAAATACTCACTCGAACGGCTGGTTTCGTGCACCGAGATCACATCGCCGGGCTTTAGGATCGCCGAGGGGATATCCAGGCGGCGGCCATTGACGGCAAAGTGACCATGGGTCACGAGCATACGGGCCTGCGGACGCGAGTCGGCAAAGCCAAGGCGGTAGACCAGGTTGTCCATGCGCATTTCGAGCAGGGCCAGCAGGTTCGAGCCGGTCTGCCCGCGCTGCGCGACGGCGATATCAAAGTAACGGCGGAACTGGCGCTCGAGCACGCCATAGATACGGCGCGCGCGCTGCTTTTCGCGCAGCTGCAGGCCATAGTCGGAACTGCGCTGACGAAACTGGGTTTTCTGGCCGTGCATGCCCGGGGCGTAAGCGCGCTTTTCGATGGCGCACTTGGGGCCGAGACAACGCTCCCCTTTGAGAAAGAGCTTCATCCCTTCGCGGCGGCAAAGCTTGCAGACGGAATCGATATGACGTGCCACACATACCTCCTTGATTTGAGCCAGCTCTCACACCGGTTGGCACTCCGGCGCTTGCCATCTGGCCGACAGCGGGTTTACGGCGCTTTCGCGGCGTCTTCCCCGCGCTACCGGCGGGATCAACTCCCGCCGAGCCGATTAAATGCTAGATGCGGCGCTTCTTGGGCGGACGGCAGCCGTTATGCGGGACGGGCGTCTGGTCGGTGATCGACCGCACGCGCATGCCCACCGTCTGCAGCGACCGCAAAGCAGCCTCGCGGCCCGGGCCGGGGCCCTTGACATAGATGTCGACCTCGCGCATGCCCATATCCATAGCGGCTCGGGAGGCGCCTTCGGTGGCCACCTGAGCGGCGTAGGGCGTGCTCTTGCGCGAGCCCTTGAACGTCTGTCCAGCCGAACGCCAGCAGACTACATTGCCCGTTGGGTCGGTAAAGGTGATGATCGTATTGTTAAACGTTGCCTGTACATAAACGCGCCCGTTCGGCACATTGCGGCGTTCACGGCGCGGCGTACGCGCTCCAGCTCGTCTGCGTCCCATATCTCCTCCGGTTGCTTACTTCTTGGCGCGAGCCTTTTTCTTGCCGGCCACCGTCCGGGCACGGCCGCGGCGCGTGCGGGCGTTGGTGCGCGTGCGCTGTCCGCGCACGGGCAGCCCGCGGCGATGGCGGATTCCGCGGTAGCAGCCGATATCCTGCAGCATCTTGATGTTCATAGCGAGGTCGCGGCGCAGGTCGCCCTCGACCACGTACTCGGCATCGATCAACTCGCGCAGACGGGCTACCTCGACCTCGGACAGATCGCGGCAGCGCGTATCCGGGTTGATGTTGCTTTTGCTGATCAACTCGCGGCTGCGGGCCGGGCCGATCCCAAAGATATAGGTCAGGCCGATCTCGACGCGTTTGTCGTTCGGTAGGTCAACTCCAGCAATACGAGCCATGCTCTCTCCTCTCCAAACCCCTGATTAGCCCTGGCGCTGCTTGTGGCGCGGGTTCACGCAGATGATGCGCAGCACACCGCGGCGGCGCACAAACTTGCACTTGTCGCAGCGCTTTTTAACCGAAGCTCTAATTTTCATCCTGAACCTCCACTACCTCTGCACCCGCCCCATCCGGAACGAGGGTCAGAATCTCGGCGCCTGTCTCTGTAACTGCTACCGTATGTTCCCAGTGGGCCGCCCAACTGCCATCGGCCGTCACCACTGTCCAGTCATCACTCAAGACGCGCGTCTCATAGCCCCGCATCGTGTACATCGGCTCGATTGCCAGCGTCATGCCGGTCTCGAGCACCAACCCGCGTCCGGGCGCTCCCCAGTTGGGGATGCGCGGCGGTTCGTGCATGGCCGCCCCGATGCCGTGGCCGCCATATTCGCGCACCACCCCAAAGCCGGCCGCATCCGCCACCGCCTGGATGGCGTGCGAGACGTCGCCCAGGGTCGCTCCGACGCGCACTGCCGCGATGCCCGCGTGCAGACCATCCTGCGTGGCCTGGATCAGCGCCTGCACCCGCGGCTCGACCTGGTCCACTGCCACGGTAATGGCAGAATCGCCCTGGTAGCCGCGCCAGATCGCACCGGCATCAATCGAGACGATATCACCCTCGCGCAACTGGCGGCGCGATGGGATCCCGTGCACGATCTCGTCGTTGATCGAGGCACAGATCGAAGCCGGGTAGCCATGGTACCCCTTAAAGGAGGGCACCGCTCCCAGGCCGCGAATGGTCTTTTCCGCTATCCGGTCCAGCTCGGCCGTGCTCACCCCCGCGTGGATGGCCTGTGCCACCGCCTGCAGAGCGAGCGCCGTGATCTGCCCGGCGCGGCGCATTTTAACGAGCTGCGCGTGACTTTTGCGCGTGACAGTCGCCATTAGCGCGCGCCGCGCCCCACACCCTGAATCGCGTCCAGGAGGCGCGCCTGCACTTGCTCGACGCTGCCCTCGCCATCGATCTCGACCAAGGTGCCTGCACAACGGTAGAAATCGATCAATGGTGCGGTCTGCGCCTGATACACCTCGATGCGGTGGCGCTGCGTTGCGGGGGCGTCATCAATGCGCTGATACAGCACGCCGCCATCCAGATCGCACACACCGTGCTCGCGCTCGGGCTTGAACACACTGTGGTAGACCGCACCGCATTTGCGACAGATCCAGCGCCCTGTCAGGCGCTCCATCAACACCGCTTCCGAGACCTCGAGATTCAACACCGCATCAACAGAGCGATGTAGTGTATCCAAAAAGCGCTGTAATGCCAAAGCCTGGGTTTCGGTGCGCGGGAAGCCATCCAGAATGACGCCCTTGGCACAATCGGGAGCCTGCAGACGCTCCGCCACCATACCGATCGTCACATCGTCGGGCACCAACTCGCCGCGATCGATATACCCTTTGGCGCGCAAACCCAGATCGGTGCCTTTTGCGATCGCCGCGCGGAACAGGTCACCGGTGGAGAGGTGCACCAAGCCCAGCCGCTCACTTAAGCGCTCTGCCTGTGTTCCTTTGCCGCCCCCGGGGGCTCCGAGCAGTACTATAATCATCTAGCGCACCTTTTTAATAAAGCCTTCATAGTGGCGCATCATCAGCTGTGCCTCGAGCTGCTTCATGGTATCCAGCACCACGCCCACCACGATCAGCAGACCGGTGCTCGTGATCAGCATAGAGTTGGTGCCCACCAGCGGGCGTACCAGCCACGGCAAGATCGCCACCACCCCCAGGAAGAGGGCTCCTACCAGTGTGATGCGGCGCAGCACGCCCGAGAGGTATTCCGCGGTGCGCCCGCCGGGGCGGATGCCCGGGATAAAGCCGCCCTGGCGCTGGAGCGTCTCGGGCAGGTTTTGCTGGTTGAAAATGACGTCGGTGTAAAAATAGGTAAACCCGACCACCAGGATAAAGTACAGGATCCAGTAAAAGGCATTTTCGGACGAAAACAGCCGGGAAATAAAGTCGGCTGCCTTTGCTACCCAGACGACCTTGCTGGCCGTAAAGTAGCTGGCAATCACGCTGGGCATCATGATGATCGACACGGCAAAAATCAGCGGGATCATACCAGCCGAGTTGACCTGCAGCGGGATGTGAGTGCTCTGCCCGCCATAGATCTTGTTGCCGCGCACCCGCTTGGCATACTGCACCGGGATGCGGCGCTGGCCTTCCTGCACGATCACGATGCCGACCACGGTGATGGCGGTTAGGATGACAAAGACCAGCACGCTCCATTTGTTGCTGATCCATAACTGCGCCACACGCCCCGGCATGCCGGCCACGATACCGCCAAAGATGATGATCGAGAGGCCGTTGCCGATGCCATCCTGGTCGATCAACTCGCCCAGCCACACCGCAAACATGGTGCCGGCAGTGAGGGTGACCAAGGTCGTGAGCGACGAGAACCAGGTACCCGCGCTAAAGCCAAAGTTGGGCAGTGCCGGGCCCGCCGCCGTGGCGGTGTTAGCCAGCACAGATGCCTGCCCGAGGGCCTGCAAAAAGGCCAGCGGGATCGTCAGCAGATGGGTATACAGATTGATCTTTTCACGTCCGGCGGCGCCCTCTTTGCTGAGCGCATCCAGTGCCGGGATGACCGGCGTCAGCAGCTGCAGCACGATCTGGGCGGTGATCAGCGGGTACACGCCCATCGCCATTACGGAAAAGTTCGACATGGCGCCGCCCGAGAACATGTCCAACAGGCTAAAGAGCTGGTTGCGGGTAAAGAGCTCGCGCAGCGCCTCTGCGTTCACGCCCGGCACCGGCACGTGCGAAGCAAAACGAAACACCACCAAAATCAGCAGCGTAAAGAGAATCTTGCGCCGCAGATCGGGCAGCTTGAATGCGTTCGCAACTGCTTTAAGCATCAGTCCTCCACCCTACCCTAGCAACTCACTCTGCGCCGAGCCACTCTTCGGGCGCTTCAAAGGTTCCGCCGGCAGCCTCGATCTTGGCCTTGGCAGCGGCCGAGCAGGCTTCGACGCGCACTGTTAGAGCGCGCTCGAGCTCGCCATCGCCGAGGATCTTGATCGGCTGCTTGAAATCGCGCACGAGGCCGGCCGCCACCAGGTCGATCGCCTCAACCATGGATCCGACCGGAAAGATGTTGAGCATGCCAACATTGACCACGCTATAGGGCACACGGTTGCGGTTGCGAAAGCCGCGTTTGTGCGGCAGACGGCGCACCAGCGGAAGCTGGCCGCCCTCAAAGTAAAGGCTGCCGCCGCGGCCCGAACGCGCGCCCTGGCCTTTGGTACCGAACCCGGCCGACTTGCCGTGCCCCGAGCCATGCCCGCGGCCGATGCGCTTGCGGTCGGCTTTCGCGACCGGCTGTCGCAGATCGTGCAGCTTCATGATTCAACTTCCTCCACCCGCACCAGGTGCTGCACGCGCCGCACCATCCCGCGGATCACTGGGTTATCTTCCTGCTCGACCGACTGGCCGAGTTTGTGCAGACCGAGGGCTTGAATGGTGCGCTTTTGGCGCACGTTGTAGCCGATGACGCTTTTGACATAGTGAATGCGCAGTTTACTCGCCATTTGGACCGCTCCTCCAGGCCGGCAGCAGGTCTGAGACCTCGACGCCGCGATTGCGCGCCACTACCTGGATATCCTGCATATCGCGCAGGCCCACAAAGGCGGCCATCACCACGTTAAAGACGTTTTCGCTGCCCAATGACTTGGTCAGAATATCCTTGATGCCCGCCGCCTCGACGATGGCGCGCACGCCGCCGCCGGCGATGACGCCAGTACCGGGCGAAGCCGGTTTGAGCATCACTTGGGCAGCACCGAATTTAACAACGGCCTCGTGCGGGATGGTGTTGCCCGCCATAGCGATCGAGACCATTGACTTTTTGGCGTAATCAGAACCCTTACGGATAGCCTGGGGCACCTCGCGGGCTTTGCCCACGCCCACCCCCACGCGTCCCTGGCCGTCACCCACTACCACGAGGGCACGAAAGCCAAAGCGGCGGCCGCCCGAAACGACCTTGGCCACACGACTGATGTGCACGACGCGTTCCTGGAATTCCTCGCCGGCGGGATCCATTTCTTCAGCTTGGTTTCTTCTTGGTCTGCTTGACATGCGACTACTCCCTTAAAAATCCAGGCCGGCTTTACGGGCTGCTTCGGCGAGGGCTTTGACACGCCCGTGATACTGGTATCCGCCGCGATCAAAGACCACCTGGCGCACGCCCTGAGCCAGGGCGCGTTCGGCCAGCACTTTACCCACCACTTCGGCAGCCGCGCTCTTTTTGAGGCCGTCCAGCTGGCCGCGTACTTCTTTGTCGAGCGTCGAGGCCGAAAGCAGGGTGTGCCCGCGCGTGTCGTCAATGATCTGCGCATAGGTGTTCTCGAGGCTGCGGAAGACGTTGAGGCGCGGCCGTTCGGCGCTGCCCACCACGCTCTTGCGCACCCTAGCATGACGCGCCAGACGGGCCTCGCGTGTGATCTTGGCTCTCGATTTACTCATTTCCCACCACCTTTACCGGCCTTGCCTGCCTTGCGGCGGATGACTTCGCCCGCGTAGGCGATGCCCTTGCCCAGGTAGGGCTCGGGGGGCGCCACGTCGCGGATGGTCGAGGCCACATGGCCGACCAGCTGCTTATCGTTGCCTTCGACGATCAGGATGTGACCGTTTTGCTCAAAGCTGAATTTGATGCCCTCGGGCGGGGTGATGCGCACCGGGTGCGAAAACCCAACCAGCAGCACGGCCTTGTCGCCATCGGCATCCACGCGGTACCCAACACCGTTAAACTCCAGTCGGCGGGTAAAGCCGGTCGTCACGCCGGTGACCATGTTGGCCAGCAGGGCGCGCGTCATGCCGTGCAGGGCACGGTTGTTTTTGCTGTCATCCGGGCGGCGCACAGTCAGCTGCCCGTCTTCGTACGAAATATCCATCACCGCGGGGAATTCCTGCGTGAGCTCGCCGCGCGGGCCTTTGATGCTAAAGCGATTGCCCTCGCGCTGCACGGTTACCCCGCTGGGCACCGTAATCGGTAAACGTCCAATTCTTGACACGGTCACTACCTCCGGCTATGCCAACCAGTTGCTACCACACCTTGCAGAGCACTTCGCCGCCAACGCCGAGCTTGCTGGCTTCGCGGCCCGAAAGCACCCCGCGCGGGGTGGAGAGGATCAGGGTCCCCAAACCTGAGCGCACGTAGGGGATGGCATCTTTTTTGGTATAGATGCGGCAGCCTGGTTTGCTGACCCGCTCAAGACCCTTGAGCACTGATTCGCGATGCTCGGTGTACTTGAGCTGGATTTTGAGCGTGGGGAAGGGCCCCTCGCGAACCACTTCGAAACGACCGATATAGCCTTCGTCGGCCAGCACCTGGGCAATTGCCTGGCGCAGGCGCGAAGAGGGCATCGAGACCGTCGCATGGCGCATCAAAGCGGCATTGCGGATGCGGGTCAACATATCAGCGATGGGATCAGTTGCACTCATTCAGTTCTCTCCTATCCTCACGGCTTGCCGCAGGCGGCTTACCAGCTCGATTTAACCACACCGGGAATCTTGCCGTTCATTGCCAGCTCGCGGAAGCAGATCCGGCACAGGTTAAAGCGGCGCATGAACCCGCGCGGACGTCCACAGCGCGAGCAACGGTTGCGCACGCGGTTTTCGTACTTGCGGCGGGTTTCACGAACAATAATCGATGTCTTGGCCACTGGTTATTTCCTCCGCTATCTTCCCGGCTACTTGGCAAAGGGCATGCCCAAGAGCTCGAGCAGGTATCTGCCCTCTTCGTCGCTCTTGGCGCTGGTCACGATGGTGGCTTCGAGGCCGCGCACCGCATCCACCTTGTCGTAATCGATCTCGATGAACAGCACCTGTTCGCGCAGTCCGAGGGTATAGTTTCCACGCCCGTCAAAGGATTTGCGCGAGACGCCGTTAAAGTCGCGGCGACGCGGCAAAGCGATGTTAATCAGACGGTCGAGGAACGAATACATGCGCTCGCCACGCAGCGTGACGCGCGTGCCGATCGAGTTGCCCTCGCGCAGGCGGAACGAAGAGATCGACTTTTTGGCTTTGGTGACAACGGGCTTTTGGCCGGTAATAGTGGCCAGGTCACTGACGGCGGCATCCAGAGCCTTGGCATTCTGCAGTGCCTCACCCACGCCGATGTTCACGACAATCTTTTCGAGCTTGGGCACCTGCATGATGTTGTCGTATTTAAAGCGCTCCATCATGGCGGGCACGATCTCTTGCTGGTACTGTTCTCTTAACCTGTGCATTCCCAAAACCCTCCCAGGGCATGGCACCGGTGGCAGGCCGGTGCTGATTTAGGCAATCGGCTCTCCGCATTTGCGGCAGATGCGCGCCTTGCTGCCATCCGGCGCGATACGGTAACCTACTCGCGTAGCTTTATCGCAATGCGGACACACCAGTGCGACGTTGGAGACGTTCACCGGTGCCTCGCGCTCAATGATGCCCGTCTGGGTACGCATATCAGAGGTGGGGCGCTGAGCTTTTTTGACCAGATTGACGCCGGCCACCACCACACGACCCTCTTTGGGATAGACAACACTGACCTTGGCGCGCGTGCCCTTGTCGTTACCGCTGATCACTTCAACTATATCGTCTTTGCGAATTTTCATCGTTCGTCCCTCAACTGTGCCTTACAGAACCTCGGGAGCCAGCGAAACGATCTTCATAAAGCCGTTTTCGCGCAGTTCGCGCGCCACAGGCCCAAAGATGCGCGTGCCGCGCGGGTTCTTTTCGGCATCCACAATCACGGCGGCGTTATCATCAAAGCGAATGTACGATCCATCCGGCCGGCCGTACTCTTTGAGGGTGCGTACCACTACCGCGCGTACTATTTCTTTGCGCTTGACGGTGCCGTTGGGCTGCGCCACTTTGACAGAGGCAACGATCACATCGCCCACTCTAGCATAGTGCGCGCGTGTCCCGCCGAGTACCTTGATGCACATGATCTCACGAGCGCCAGAGTTATCGGCGACTTTGAGCACTGTATATGGTTGAATCATTTTCTACCCCACCGAACTTGGTTGCAGGCTGCCGCGAGGCACTTGCCTACTTGACGATCTCAATCACCGTCCAGCGCTTGCGGCGGCTGAGCGGGCGCGACTCGCGGATGCGCACCATGTCGCCTTCCTTGCACTGCTCTTCTTCGTCGTGCGCCAGAAAATTCTTGACCTTGCGCACGATTTTGCGATAGAGCGGATGTGCGCGTTTGATCTCTACCTGCACCACGACCGTTTTCTGCATCTTGGTGCTGGTTACCCGCCCGGCGAGCACTTTGCGTTGTGATTCCATTCTACTATTCCTCCGCCTGATGCAGGACTGTCTTGATCTGCGCGATTTCGCGGCGCACCGTGCGCAGGCGGTTCGGGTTCGAGAGCTGCCGCGTGGCAGCCTGGAAGCGCAGATTGAACTGCTCCTGGTAAAGCTCTTCGAGCCGGGTAGCCATCTCCTGGCGGCTCATGGCACGCAATTCAGCGGTTCTCATCAGACGCCCTCCGCCTCGGTGACCTCACGCGCCACAACGATCGTCGCGAGGGGCAGCTTTTGCTGCGCCAGACGGAACGCCGAGCGCGCGGTTTCTTCGTCGACACCGCTGACCTCAAAGATGATGCGCCCGGGCTTGACCACCGCCACATAATGGTCGATGTTGCCCTTGCCCGAACCCATGCGCGTCTCGGCGGCCTTCATCGTCACCGGTTTATCGGGAAATATGCGGATCCACAGCTGGCCGGCACGCTTCATCTCGCGCACGATCGCGCGGCGGGCGGCTTCGATCTGCCGGCTGTTGACCCAGGATGGCTCAGTAGCCTTTAGCGCGAAATCGCCAAAGTTCAGTTCAGAGCCGCGCTCCGCCTTGCCGTACATGCGGCCGCGGTGCTGCTTGCGGTACTTCAATCTTTTGGGCATTAACATGCTTAATCTACTCCCAACACAGGCTCAACTGTTCCAGACGCGGTCGGCAGAACATCGCCGCGGTAGACCCACACCTTGATGCCGATGCGGCCAAAGGTGGTCAACGATTCGGCAGCAGCATAGTCAATATCGGCACGCAATGTATGCAACGGAACGCGTCCCTCGCGGGCCCACTCGTAACGAGCCATTTCAGAACCGCCCAAACGGCCCGAGCAGGCAATCTTGATGCCCTTAGCGCCCGAGCGCATGGCGCGCTGGATGGCCTGGCGCATGGCACGCTTTTGCGAGACGCGCTTTTCGAGCTGCTCGGCGATCGTCTCGGCCACCAGCTGGGCGTCCATCTCGGGGCGCTCAACCTCGAGTACATCCAGGCGCAGGTTCTTACCCGCCACGCCCGTCAGCTGCTCCATCTTGGCTTTGAGCGCGTTGACGGTAGCGCCCTTACGGCCGATAACAATGCCGGGCTTGGCCGTCACGATGGTGATAGCCACCTGCTTGGGAAAGCGCTGGATCTCGATGCGCGAAACGCCGGCGCGTCCCAGCTCTTTATGGATCGACTCGCGGATGCGGGTATCTTCGGTCAGCAGCATGGCATATTCCTTGCCCTCTGCGAACCATTTGGATTCCCAGTCTTTGATGTAACCGAGTCTCATACCAATCGGGTTAACCTTACGGCCCAAGATACCCTCCTTGTAACAGCCTGAGTGGTGCTTACTCAGGCCTGGTCAGATAAGACGACAGTGATGTGCGAGCTGCGATGCAACGTGGGCTTGTAGCGCCCGCGAGCCGCCGCATAGCCACGGCGCAGTGTAGAGCCGTCGTCGATCATCACGGTCTTGACGGTCAGGTCGTCGCGCGTCAGCCCATGATTCTCTTCCGCGTTGGCCGCTGCCGACAAGATCACACTGGCGATCTCGCGCGCGGCGTATTTGGGCGTGAATTGCAGCAGATTCAGCGCATCCTGCACCTTTTGGCCACGCACCAGGTCGGCCACCAGCCTGACCTTGCGCGGCGACATGCGGACGTAGCGTGCCATAGCTCTCACTTCACTCATGTTCTCTCTCCTCAGGCATCTCGGCGTGCAGACGCAGCATTATCTGGCAGCCGCACGTCCGCCGCCGGCATGGCTGCGGAAGTAGCGCGTGGGGGCGAACTCACCCAGACGGTGCCCCACCATGTTCTCGGTAATAAAGAGCGGGATGTGACGGCGCCCGTCATGCACGGCGATCGTGTGCCCAACCATCTGCGGAAAGATAGTCGAGGCGCGCGACCAGGTCTTGAGCACGCGCTTTTCGCCCTTGTTGTTCATCTCTTCGATGCGCTTTAACAGCTTGGGCAGTACATACGGTCCCTTTTTCAACGATCTTGACATGCTTGCCTCCTGGCTCGCCTGGCACGCAGCCGCCTATTTCTTGACGCGGCGGCGGATAATGTGCTTGTCGGTCTGCTTGTTGCGGCGCGTCTTGGCGCCCAGAGTCGGTTTGCCCCAGGGCGTCTTGGGCCCGGGCATGCCCACCGGTGCCTTGCCCTCGCCACCACCGTGCGGGTGATCGCGCGGGGTCATGACCGTTCCGCGCACGCTCGGGCGGAAGCCCAGCCAGCGGTTGCGCCCGGCTTTACCGATCTTGATGTTGCCATGTTCGATGTTGCCGACCTGCCCGATGGTGGCCATGCATTCCTGGCGCACGCGGCGCACTTCACCCGAGGGCAGACGCAACTGAATATACCCATCTTCTCGGCCCAGCAGCTGCGCCGAGACGCCTGCGGAGCGCGCCAGCTGGCCGCCGCGCCCGGCATAGAGCTCGACATTGTGCACAATGGTGCCGACCGGAATGTTCTTGAGCGGTAACGCATTACCCACGCGCGGCTCGGCGTCCGGCCCGGCCATGACCTTGTCGTTTACATTCAGACCAAGGGGGGCCAGGATGTAGCGCTTTTCGCCATCGGCATAGGCGAGCAAAGCAATACGCGCCGAGCGGTTCGGGTCGTACTCGATCGTCTTGACCGTAGCAGGCACGCCCAGTTTATCGCGCCGGAAATCGATGATGCGGTAAACGCGCTTGGAGCCGCCGCCGCGATGGCGCACGGTGATCTTGCCGCGTACGTTGCGCCCGGCATGACGTTTGACATGGTCGAGCAGCGAGCGCTCGGGTTTGCTGGCAGTAATTTCCTCAAAGGTGCTGCCGGTCATCCCGCGGCGGGATGGCGTGGTCGGTTTGAACTGTTTTAAAGCCATACTTGTTCCCTCTCCGCTCTAGCTCAGACGCCCTCGAAAAAGCTGATCGAATCGCCCTGAGCCAGGGTCACGATCGCCTTTTTCCAGGCTTTGGTCATGCCTATCCGGCGGCCGACACGCCGCTGTTTGCCGCGCACATTCATGAGCGACACATCGAGTACCTTGACTTTGAAAGCCGTCTCGACGGCATTGCGCACCTGGATCTTGTTGGCTCTGACGTCTACCTCAAAGGTATACTGGCGCAACTTTTCGGCTTGGTAGTTGCCCTTTTCCGTCAGGATCGGGCGCAGCAGCACTTCGTATACGTGCATTCTAGTTCTCCTCGGCCACGGCCATGCGGTCTGCCGCATAGGTGCGGTAAATCACGTCCACCGAGCCTTCAGCCATCACCACGCGGTCGTACATCAACAGGTCGCGCACCGAGAGGTTGTTGGCTAGCACAGTCTTTACATCCGGCAGGTTAGCTGCCGAACGCTCGATATTTTCGTCGCTGGCGGGCAGGATCATCAGCACTTTGGAATCGATCCCCAGTTTATCCAGCAGCTCGCTCATAGCGCGCGTCTTGTGGGTATCCAGGGTCAGATCCTGCACAAAGGTCATCTGCTCTTCGCCCACTTTGACCGAAAGCGCCGACATGAGCGCCAGGCGACGCATCTTGCGGTTCATCTTTTGGTTATAGCTGCGCACCTGCGGGCCAAAGACCACCCCGCCGCCCCTGAACTGCGGCGCGCGGATGCTGCCCTGACGGGCGCGCCCGGTGCCCTTTTGCTTGTAGGGTTTGCGGCCGCCGCCGGCCACTTCGGCGCGGTTCTTGACCTTGTGAGTGCCCAAGCGCGCGTTGGCCTGCTGGCGCAGCACCGCCTGATGCATCAGCGAGATATTGGGCTGCAAGCCAAACACATCATCCCGTAATTCCAGTTCACCGACCGTTTCCCCGGCCATCGAGTGCAATGGTACTCGCATTGTTTACCTCCTGCTCCAGCTGTGCCGGGGCTGATTAATCTTGCAAGACGCGCTTGCGCTTGGCAGCCGACGTCTTGTGAGCCTTGCGCAGATAGACCAGGCCATTGGTAGGACCAGGCACGGCCCCGCGCACCAGCACCAGATTGCGTTCGGCATCCACCTGCACCACTTCCTGGTTTAGGGTGGTACGCTTTACCGCACCGAGCTGGCCGGGCATCTTGAGCCCTTTATCGACATGCCCCGGAGTAGTGCCGGCGCCTGACGAACCGCGCGCACGCGTGCGGTCAGAGGCACCGTGAGTGGTTGGCTGACGTTTGAAATGATGGCGCTTGATGCCGCCGGCAAAGCCCTTGCCCTTGGAAATACCCGTCACGTCAACCAGGTCGCCGATGGAAAACAACGAGGCGTCGATCACTTGCCCAAGGGTGTATTTATCGACATCGTCGGTGCGCACTTCGCGCAGGTTGGCGACCTTAGGCAGATTGCCGAGGTGCCCGGCTTCGCCCTTGGTCAACTTTTTGGCAATGCCAAAGCCGATCTGGATGGCGTTATAACCATCGTTAGCGACCGTCTTGATCTGGGTGACATAGCAGGGGCCAGCTTCGATGACCGTAACGGGGATGACCTCGCCGCTTTCCACAAAGACGCGGGTCATGCCGATCTTTTTGCCCAGTAGTGCTTGTTTCGTGCTCATAAATCCCTCCGAGAGCCATTTACTGGTACAGCCACCAGCGCCTGGTTACGCTGGTAGGGCTGCGGGTTTAAGCCACAGCTCTCTTGGTAATGGTATGCGGTTGTTAGAGTTTGATCTCGATATCCACGCCAGCCGGCAGGTCCAGCCGCATGAGGGTATCCACAGTCTTGGCGTTCGGGTCGAGCACATCGATGAGGCGCTTGTGAGTGCGGATCTCGAGCTGCTCGCGCGAATCGCGGTCGATAAAGGTAGCGCGCGCCACCGAATACTTTTCGATGCGCGTCGGAAGCGGAACGGGCCCAACCACGGCAGCGCCAGTGCGCTCGGCCGCGTCGACGATCTGGCGCGCCGAGAGGTCCAGAACGCGATGATCATATGCCTTTAAGCGAATGCGGATCCTCTGCTGTTTGGCCATGCCTTGCTCCCTCGAAATAGCGTGCCTGGCAGTTGCCCGCCAGGCACGCTCTTGACTTGTTACGAAATCAACGACGTGATGACGCCAGCGCCCACCGTGCGGCCGCCCTCGCGGATGGCAAAGTGCAGACCGACTTCTAGCGCCACAGGGGTGATCAGCTTGATCGTCAGGTTGGCGTTATCACC
>JAAYDC010000003.1 GCA_012729455.1 Chloroflexota bacterium
TCGAGTTCTACGCTCAGGCCTACACACCGACCTCGGCGTTGGAAAACCCGGATCCCAAGGCCCCCAAGCGTGAGGCCATGGCCATCTACGCCAAAGAGTGGATGGACCTGAACCCGGGCATCGAGTTCAAGTTCCACCTCGGCGCCCCCTCCGGCTCCGACTGGTACCAGTGGCTCTCGACCCAGATCATCGGCGGCACCGGCCCCGACTGCTTCTGGATCCACCTGAGCAACGGCAACGCCTATGCGGACGACGGTAAAGTGGTCCCGCTCAACGACTACCTTGAGCTGCCCAACAAGTACACCCCCGAAGACACCACCCCCTGGAAGATGACCTTCAAGTCCCCCTTCCAGACCACCTTTAGCCCGAAAGGCCAGTGGGGTGCTATCCCCCTCGACCTGGTGTCGACCGGTGTCTACTGCAACGTCGACCTCTTTACCTCCGTCGGTATTGATCTGAAGAAAGAGATCGTCCCCGAACTCGGCTCGCCGAAAGACTGGGCGACCCTCATCGACTGGTGCAAGAAGATCAAGGATGCCGGCTACTTTGCCTTCTCGCTCTCGGGCTACATCCTTGAGTGGTGGCTGCAGGGCGTCCTGGGCGACCAGCTCTTCTGGCAGCTGACGCCCACCTTTGACAAGCTCAACTACCACGAGCAGACCCCTAAGCAGTTCCAGGAAGGCCTTGTCTCGCAGGAAGAAGTCTTTATGCAGTACACTTGCAACGACTGGAAGGCCTTTGACGAGCCCGCTACGCGTGCCATGTTTGAGATCTTTAAAGACCTCTCTCAGTACATGCCGGATGGCTTTGTCAACGCCGATACCATGTGGTCGGCCGCCTGGGATCTCTACCTCCAGGGCACCCTGGCCATGTTCTGGGACGGCTCCTGGCGCGTGGGCGCGATCATGCAGGACGACCGCCGCAAGTTCGAGTTCTCGTCCTTCTGGCTCCCGCCGCTCACCAAAGAGACCACCGAGTTCGCCAACGATGAGCCGATCCTGCCGATCGGTGTGGGCGGCTACGGCTCGCTGGCCTATGCCATCCATCGCAAGTGCATCGAAAAGGGCAACGTCGATGCCTGCGTCGACTGGCTGATGTTCATCACCACGCCCGAACGTGACGAGAC
This sequence comes from Chloroflexota bacterium, assembly GCA_012729455.1. GTDB lineage: Bacteria > Chloroflexota > Anaerolineae > UBA1429 > UBA1429 > JAAYDC01. The sequence goes on from JAAYDC010000003.1 coordinate 1,127, forward strand.
CATCGTCAACGAAGTGCCCTCCTTTATCCCGGCCAACAAGAAATCCAAGAGCCTGCCCGAGGTCGAGAACCTCTTCGTCGGTGAGACCCGCCTGGTGGCTGGCGCAGGCCACTACTGGCCAGTGCCGATGTACTGGTTCTCTGCCGATCAGTCCAAGTACACCGACACCTTCAAGCGCGAAATGACCCTCTACCTGCTGGGCGAAAGCAGCATGGATACCTTTATGAAGAACGCCGATACCGCCGCTAAGGAGGCTGTGCCGGCCGTTCTGCGTGGGGCTGCCATCCAGTACAGTGATACTGGCTCGTGGGACCTCACCCGCTGGGATTGCCAGCCGACTGTCTAGTCACTGCCAACCTATTGGGGGCGCGTTTGAACGCGCCCCCTTTTTGTACCTTGGCAGCCTGAGACGTTTCTCCTACAATACGGCTACTCTTCTCGGAGGTAGCCCATAGTGCGTCCCAATATCTTGCTGATCCAAACCGACCAGTTTCGTTATGATTGCATCGGTGCTCACAGTCATGCCCTGGTGCAAACGCCGGTGCTTGACCATCTGATCGCCGAGGGCATCACCTACTCGAGCGCCTATACGCCGGCGCCGGTGTGCGTGCCCTCACGCAACTCGATGTTGTACGGCTGCTGGCCTACCCGCCATCTGGCGATCGCCAACAACGGCACCGAGGCTCCTCGTCCAGCACACGCTGATCTTGTCAGCTTTGGAACCGTACTGCATGCAGCCGGATATCGGTTAACGTGCGTGGGCAACTGGGACGTGCATCCGGCTTCCAAGCCAAAAGACCATGGCTTTTCCACACATCTGTCCGAGAGCGTTTATCCGGCCTGGCGCGCCGCAAAGGGGATCGCGCCGGTGCCGCATACCAACGGCTTTTGGGGAGAGTTAGATCCTTACGCCACCCCCGAGCAGACTGCTCTGGCTTGGGGGGCTGAGCAGGTCATTAACCAGCTGCGCGAGCACCAGGCGCGCAGCTCTGACGAACCGCTCTTTTTACAGTGGAATACCAGTGAACCGCATCTGCCCAACATCCTGCCCGAGCCGTACTGTTCGCAGATTTCGCCGGCAGATGTGCCGCCCTGGCCCAGCTTCCCGGATCCTCTGACCAACAAACCCTACATGCAGGCCCAGCAACGCCGCAGCTGGGGCATCGACAGCTGGAGCTGGAAAGAGTGGGCACCGATTGTCGCGCGTTACCTGGGGCAGATTTCTTTGATCGATGCCCAAGTTGGGCGTGTGCTGGCTGCCCTCGACGAGCTGGGACTGGCTGATGATACCTTGGTGATCTTTACGGCTGACCACGGCGACCTGTGCGGCGGGCATGGCATGATCGATAAACACTATGTCATGTACGAGGATGTTACGCATGTGCCCCTGATTCTGCGCTGGCGCGGACACACTGCACGCGGCGCAACCAACGACGCCTTTATCTCGCACGCCATCGATCTGGCGGCTACCTTTATCGAGCTAGCGAGAGCCGAGTCGCCGCAACAGTTCGTCGGCCGCAGCCTGGTGCCCACGTTTGACGGCAGCACCGATTTAGGCCGCACGAATATCACCAGTACCTATTTTGGCAATCAGTTTGGGCTTTATTCACAGCGCATGCTGCGCGACCGCCGTTATAAATATGTGTGGAATCTGAGCGCCGAGGACGAGCTCTACGATATGGCCAACGATCCGGGCGAGCTCACCAACCTGGCGCAGGATGGCGCCCTGCGCGAGGTCCTGGCCGATCTGCGGCTGCGCCTGCTCGCCTGGCTGGAAGAGACGCGCGATCCGATCCTCAATATGTGGACGCGCCGTCAGCTGGCGGATGGAGCCAAGCTCTAGGCGCACCAAGGGAGGACAATGTCGATAGAGGGCACCAGGCGGCTGGTATATGTAGATGTCTCTTCAGCCGTGCACCAAAAGGCCGGCCTGAGGCGCTATACCGAAAACCTGGTGCTCGCTCTGCAGCCTTTAATGGGCGATCAGCTGGCCCTCTTTCAGAACGGACTGGATAGCGGTAACCGCCTGAATGGCTTTGCCAACCATTTACTGGCGGGTGTGCCGGAGACCTATCGCACCTGGAGGACCAAGGTTCTGCTGGGGCAGTTGCTGGGCATCGGCTGCGATCGCCTGCTGCCTGACGCAGCGCTCTTTCACGCCACCGAGCACTTGCTGTTGCCGCTCAAGCGCGTGCCAAGCGTAATCACCGTGCACGACTTGGTCTTTCAACGCTACCCGCAGTACCACAAGCGCCTGAACTATCTCTATCTGCGCGCAGCCATGCCGCTCTTCTGCCGGCGCGCCAGCCATATCATTGCCGTGTCGCAGAGCACCAAGCGCGACCTGATGCACTATTACGACCTGCCGGATGAAAAGATCACCGTCATCCCCGAGGCAGCCGCACCGCACTTTGCGCCGGCCACCCCAGAGCAGGTTGAGCGCACCCGCGCCAAGTTCAGCCTGCCGCCACGTTATCTGCTGACAGTCGGAACGATCGAGCCGCGCAAGAACCTGCCTCGCCTGTTGCAGGCCTGTGAACCGCTCCTGAACGAGGGCGTGGTCGACGCCCTCGTGATCGTAGGGCACGAAGGCTGGCTCACCGAATCGTTTCACACCTTTTTAGCGGCTTATCCGCAGCGCGAACGGGTCATCCGGCCAGGCTTTGTCAGTGAAGAAGAACTGATCGCGCTCTATGGTGGCGCCCTGCTGAGCGTTCAGCCATCGCTTTACGAGGGCTTTGGTCTGCCAGTGCTGGAGGCGATGGCCTGCGGCAGTCCGGTGTGCTGCAGCAACGTCTCCAGCCTGCCCGAGGTGGGCGGAAGCGCGGCGCGCTATTTCGACCCAGATTCGGTTGAGGATATGCGCAGTATGCTGCGTGAGGTGGCCTCTGACGGTATGCTCCTGCGCCAGATGCGGCAAGCTAGCCTGGCTCGCGCCGCCGAGTTTTCGTGGGAAAGCACCGCCCGCCAGACCCTGGCATTGTACAACCAACTCATCGCAAAATAAAACGGGGGCTCGCAGAACGACCCCCCGCCTTGAGCCTGTAACGGCTAGAGCGACTGCGCCTCACCCAGCTTTATCGCCTCAAACATGCGGATGCGGCTGAGCGGCCGGATCATGCCGACCACTACGATCAACAGAGCTGCCCCAATGATGGCGTACACGCGATAGATGCCCTCCCAGGCGACGTGCACCACAATCGGCGGTAACGGCAACGTGGCTGCGTAACTGACCTGCAGAAATGGTAAAAACAGGTAACTCATTACGATGCCAAAAGCCGCCCCCACCAGCATTCCAGAGATCACCACCACCAGCTGCTCGAGAATTACCAGGCGGATCAGCTGCGAAGATGAAAGCCCAATGGCGCGCAATACACCGAACTGGATGGTCCATTGCCGCATATTGATAAAGGCATAGATCATCAGGCCCAGCATACTCAGGAACGAGATGATCATGAACCCCACCGAGAGAAAGCCAAACAGGCCGACGCGCTCGAGGCGGCCCTGTTCGGTCTGAACCACCTGCAACGCACTGGTTTGCGAGAGCAGGCGGTACCCAAGCTTTTTTGTGTTGGTGATGATGTTATCGATATCGATATCGGGCGAGACCTTGAGCCACAGTTGCCCTGTCATCGGATAGCCCAGCAGGTTTTCGAGCAGGCCGATGTTGGTCACCACATAGAACTGCAACTCGTTCGGATTGGTGGGCGGATACACCGTTGGGAAGAGGTCCAGCACACCCACCACCACGAATTCGATCGGAGTGTTGGTTTCGTTATTGACTCGCACGCTGATGGTATCACCCACCCCCAGCCCCTTGGCGGCCAGATAGGAGCGGTTGACAAGGGCACCATTCTGGTTCTGAGCCAAGGCGTTCATCAGATAAGCCATGCTCTGGTCGGTAAAATCTCGCCGGTAAAAGGCTACCCTGGGGAAGGTCGTACGTTCGATGCCCCACACGCGCCCCTGCTCGCCGGTATCGGCGCGCACGGCAATCTGTACAACCCGTGAGGCTGTGCGGATACCGGGCACCTCCGTAGCATCGCTGGAGGGCAGGATCAAGCCCATATAAGCCGGGTTATCGGCTTCTTCGCCCTCTACCGGGTCCGAACCAAAGGGCGACTCGATCTCGGTGCCGATGGCAGCCTCCTCGAGTACTACATCCGCACCTACCTGGTAGTAAGAACGTTCTGCCACATTGATGTCCAGCGTCTTTGCCAGGGAGGCGGTAAAGACAGAGAGCCCCACTGTGATGACGATCAGCAGGAGCACACCGTTATAGCTGGAGGAGCGCGACAGGCGCCCGAACGAAAGCATGACCACCACACCAGGCAGCTGCCGGCTGATCCAGTGGACCACATCCATCACCCAGGGGAACACACGCAAGAACACCAACCCAAGAGAAACGATAAACATGGTCGGCGCAATCAGTAAGAGCGGGTTCTGGAGCGGGTCGCCCTCGCCACCGATCAGGAAAGGCATCGAGCCCTGCTGGCGCATCAGGTAAAGGCCATAGAGCGACAGACCCAGCAACAGGATATCCACAAAGAATTTGCGCCACCAGGGAACGTCGTTGGCGCGTGCCAGGTACTGCTTGAATGTGATTACCGTCAGCCCAGCCCAGCGCATAGCCGGCAGCAAGCTGGCGAGCGTTGCCAGTATGATAGCCGCAAAGCTGAGCTGCAACGATAGGGTTGTCACGACAATGCGCAGCGGTTCGCCGCTGCCAAACTGCAGGAATCCACGTGTCTGTCCGATCAACTGGGCCATCAGACGTCCCAGGAAGAGGCCAATCACCAGCGAGAGGACGCCCAGCAGCAGGCTCTGAACGAGGTAAAGTACGATCACCTGGCGCGTACCAGTGCCACGGCTCTTTAGCAGGGCGATCTCCAGGCGCTGCTGACGCAGAGACAGCCCCGTCACAAACAGCACATAACCGAGTGCCAGCAGAATCAGCGGGATCGAAAAGGTAAGCAGCACGCGCGTCTGCAGCGAGACGGCTTCCATATAGCGCGTCAGCGCCCAGGAAGGTGAGATCGGAAAGTTGGCGCGCGGCAGGTACGAGGCGATCTGCGCGCGGATGCGGGCGATGCCGGTAATTACGCGCCCGATGTTGCTGGCCTGCACCGAAGAGCCATCGTACACCTGGTACCAGCCCGCATAAGTCACCGCATAGGGCCGGTCGGAGGCGATGCGTGCGGCAAAGGATGCCTCCGGCATCAGGATGATGCTGTCGAAAGCCGAAGGATCCAGGAACCAAAAGCGGTCGCTGGCATCCACCGACTTCCAGATGCCTACGATGCGGATGCGATCCTCAAAGCGGGGGATTGTTTCGATCTCTGAAGTCTCTTCACGCCGGTAGATGATAAACTCGTCGCCGACTTTAAAGCCGTACTCGTTAGCTATAAGCTCGCTGACCAGCACCTCAATCGGAGAACCCTCCACAGCCGGCGAGGGCATGGCGCCGTCGACAACCTGCACCTTTTCTTCATAGTTTCGCAGGAATCCAGTCTGCATGCGGGTGAGCGCCATGCGCTGGTCGACTGCCAGGTCAGAACCCTCAACTGCGTAGAGGCTGAACTGATCCGATCGCACATATAGGCTGTTGACGGAGAGGGGCAAACCCATGGTGCCAGGAGCGACATAGTTATAGTAATAATCAGCGCGCTGCACATCAGACCACAACACCGTAGTGCCTGGCAGGCGGCTGGAGATGGTTAAAAAGCTAAAGGCGGGATGCTGAGTCGTTCCGATAGCGCCCAGCTCGCGGGTGAGCACCTGGTTGTTGGCGGCCTCTACATACATAGGGATACTGGAAGTGAGGGTAACCACCGTAACCAGGCCGACCAGCATACCGACCGTAAGTTCGGGCGCGCTGGTCAGGCGCTTTATCGAGAGCCAGATCATGCCGAAAAAGCGGCCGAAGGCTCGCATGATCCCGCTAAAGGGTTTCTTTTTCATCCCCTGCTCTTTCAGTTCGGCCTTGACAATGACACACTGTCAGCCGAATAAGGGTTATAACACCAGTTACAAACAATGCCCTTGGCCAAAACGCGTAGGCGTTCCTGGCCAAGGGCATCCATTTCAGGATGGCAGCTAGACCTTGAGAGCGCCCGAGGTCAAGCCTTGCACAAACAGGCGGCTGGTAAAGGCGAACATGATAATGAGCGGGATAGCGCTGATCGTATAAGCCGCGTTCAGCGGGCCCCAGCTGGAATAATACTGCGACTGGAAGCTCCATAGACCGAACACAATCGTCTTGAGCTTGACATTCGAGATCGTCACCGACGGCCAGAGCACATCATTCCAGGTGCCGGTAACGTTCATGATCATCAGCGTACCAATGATCGGCATCGAGAGCGGTATAGCGATGTTGCGCATAACGCTCAACTCGTTGGCGCCGTCCAAGCGAGCCGATTCAAACAGCTCGTGGGGCAAACCCTCAAAGAAGGTGCGCAGGAGCATGATGCCAAAGGGCTGTGCGCCTGCCAGGTAGGGCAGGATCAGGACCCAGTAGGTATCCAACAGCTTAAGGTCGCGCACGAGCAGGAACTGCGGCACCAACGTGAGCACGCCCGGGATCATCATCAGGGAGATGATCAACATATAGAGGACAGTCTTACCGGGAAACTGGAAGCGCGCGAACACATAGGCCGAAAGGGCAGCAAAGAACACGCCACCGATTGCCGAGACCGAGCTCACAAAGATGCTATTGAGCACAAACTGGCCGACAGCCTTCCAGGCATAGGCATAGTTCTCAAAGTGAAGGGGCAGCGTGGGCACCCAGCGTGCGTGGATAAACTGAGGGTTATCCTTGAGGCTCATGAACAACATGGCCATGAACGGGTAAAAGGTCAAGAGCACGAGGATGAACAGGATGATATTGATACCAATATCCATCTTTTGGATACGATATTTCAAGCTCTGCTTTGCCATCGTTGTTATCTCCCCTTTCCCAGGATTAGTAGTATTCGGCGCTTGAGCGCACGTACTTCATGTTAAGGAACGTAAAGAACAAGATCACCAGGAAAGTGATAACACCGATCGCGTTAGCATAGCCGATGCGGTTATACTGGAAAGCCTCCTGATACATCACAAGCCCCGGCATCATGGTCGCATAGCCAGGCCCGCCGTTTGTCAGCACCAACTGGCTGGTAAAGGCCTGCAGACCGCCGATCACACCCAGGATGAGCATCAGCTTGACCTGGCCCATCACCAGCGGCAGGTCGATGCGCAAGAAGCGTGTCATGCCAACCGCACCGTCAATCGAAGCAGCGTCGATTACCTCGTTCGAGATGCCTTGCAAACCTGCCAGGTAGATCAGCACGCTCGTGCCGCCCACCCACGGAAAGCCCATGATCATGAACGAGATCAGCGCGGTACGAGTACCACCTAGCCACGGCTGGCGCCACTCGGGGCCTCCGATCGCTTCGAGAATCAGGTTCAACAAGCCGACGTTTGGATCGAGGATAAAGCGCCACAAAAAGGTACCCACCAGACCAGGCACTACCATCGGCAGGATAAACATCAAGCGATAGAAATAGCTGGCCTTGCTGCTTTTGAGATTAAAGATCAACTCTGCCACAATCAACGGCACCGAAAGGCCGATCGCCAGGCTCCAACCCAAGAGGATCAGCAGGTTGCCGATTGAGCCGACAAAGCGGGCGTCCTGGAAGAGCTGCACATAGTTCGTGATGCCTATAAACACGCGCGCGCTGAAACCGTTCCATTGAAAGAACGAGTTATAGATGGCGAAGAGCGGCGGGTAGTAGGAAAAGATGATCAGCAGGGTGAATGTAGGTATAAGGAACAAGTACAAATGCTTCTTGTGCCAGAACTCCCGTAGTACTGTCATACTTTCTGCTCCTTGCGACAGAATCTGGTAGTTACAATATCATAGCACGTGCTTTGCATGCTGTAAAACCCGATAGGATTTCCTCCTCCCTAGCTTCAAGATCACCGCTGCACGATTGCCGTTCGAGCAAGTGTTAGTAATAAACAGCCTAGCCGAATATGTGTCTATCAGCAAATACTTATGAAGCCCTTGAACTCGTCTCGATCATACGTTATTTATACAGCTGCGCAAGTGTAATGACAGGATATAAGGCTTGTCAAAAGTGACGCTTTGTTCGAGGTTGGAGCATTCCTATTGGTGCCATTATAGCGAAACTGAAAATGAGTGTCAATCGGCTTTCACCAGCCAGGCGGTTGACACGCCAACAGGCGGTTTTATAATGCCCCTAATACCCATGAGTAAAGGAGGCTCGCATGAAACTCGCTTTCCTGATGCCCCTCTCGCAGAAGTCGATCCAGACCGCCGTTGAATTAAAGTACGACGCCATTGAAATCGGCGCCGGCTGGATGAGCCCCGCCTTCGATGACCTCGAACGCGACCTGCCCGCCCTCAAAGATGCCCTGGATGCCAACAAAATTGCCATCAGCTCGGTGGCGATCTATGGCGGCACCATCACCGCCTCGGTAGCCGAGGCGGTGGCCTACTGGAAGCGTGCCATCCAAATGGCTCGTAAACTGGATTGCGGGGTGGTGTCAGGCCTCACGGGGCGCGACAATGCCCTCACCTTTGACGAAAACCTGCCGCTTTTCAAAGAACGTTTTGAGCAGATCGCCCAGATCGCCTCGGACGAGGCCGTGCGCATCGCCCTGGAGCCCTGGCCAGGCAGCGTTCGGGGGCATGGACCCTATCACTGGACCAATATGGCTACCACTCCCGAGCTATGGGCCAAGCTGATCGAGGCGGTGCCCAACCAGGCAATGGGCTTTGAGTATGACCCCTCGCACTTTTATTGGCAAGAAATCGACTATATCCGCGCAATCCGCGATTTTGCCGACCGTATCCACCATATGCACGCTAAGGATATCGTGGTAGATTGCGACAAGCGCAGTTATGTGGGTGTGCACGGCAACAGCTGGTGGCGCTTTGTCATCCCAGGCCTGGGCGTCCTCGACTGGCAGGCTATCTTTGACACCCTCAAAGAGGTCGGCTACCAGGGTGATGTGGCTGTCGAACACGAGGATAACGTCTACCTCAACGAGCGCTGGAACGAAGGACTGAGCATCGCGATCAAATACCTGCGTCCCTTTGTAGACTCCTACAACAGCTAAACACGGCATCTTCAGCCGGCAAAACGACACTCCAGGCTCTCGCCTGGAGTGTTTTGCTGTTGGCAGGCGTATGATAATCGGGTATCATCAGAGTACATCAATCCTGCGGAGGATGGGATGCTATCCAGTATCGAGCGCGCTATCAACGATAAAATCGCCAGATTTCGGCAAGCCTCCAGCATTGCTGAATGGCGTCACTACCAGGGTAAAGCCACCGGGGCAGAGCGGCCTGACTATGATGATTCCAGCTGGCAAACCGTACAGGTGCCGATTACCTGGGCGGGTGCTGCCGGTGATAGCTGGCTGAGGCGCAGCTATAGTGTGGGCGAATCGGTACAGGGCATCAGCACGCGCGGTGCTACCATCGAGATGCCCGTGATGATCCCGATTCATAGCCGTGTGTTTGTGGATGGCAGCGAACGCGTCGCTGAGCCCTCCTGGCTCGATACGCGCGCGATCCCGCTCGTGATCGCCGAGGATTACCAGCCAAACACGTCAATCTATCTGGCCGTGCAAGCCTTTGAAGGCGACGGCTTTGGCTTGTTCGTTGCGTCAAATGTCGAGGTCAGCACCTTTGAGCAGGTGATCTTTCGCCTGCTGATCGTGCGCGCACAGCTGCAATTTACCCACTACCTGGCGCATGAGGCGCCCTCTGCCAACCCCACTTGGGCAGCTGCGTGGGACTCTGCCGCGCAAGTGCTCGACCTGAACGCCCTGAACGTCAACAACTGGGATGCCTGGTGGCAGAGCGCTGAACTCGCGCGCGAACGCCTGGCGCCCATGGCTGACGAGGCGAAAAAGTACACCACCCACCTGATCGCGCATTCGCACATCGACATGAACTGGCTGTGGACCTATGACGAGACCGTCGATGTAACTCGGCGCGATTTTATAGCTGTCGAGAACCTGATGCAGCGCTACCCCGAGTTCCGCTTTTCGCAGAGCCAGGCATCCGTCTACATCGCCATACAGGAGCGCCATCCCGAGTTATTGCCGCAGATCCGCCAGCGTGTCGACGAAGGCCGCTGGGATGTGACAGCCACCACCTGGGTAGAAGGTGACCTCAACATGGCCAGCGGTGAAGCCCTGGCTCGCCACTTTCTCTACACGCGCCCCTATATCAAGGGTATCCTAGGGGTTACTCCGAGAGTCTGCTGGGAGCCCGATACCTTTGGGCACGTCGCTACACTGCCGCAGCTCTTGCGCCAGGTAGGGATTGACTATTACTATCATTGCCGCGCCGGCAAAGGACAATCGATCTATTGGTGGGAAGGCCTGGATGGCTCGCGCGTACTCACCTTTAACGACCCGTATGGCTATGGCGGCACCATCGATGCCAACTCGGTAACGATGCCCGCCCTGGATGCGGCAAAGCGATATCAGCTAAAGAACGCCTGCTGGGTGTATGGTGTGGGCGATCATGGCGGCGGCGGTACGGCGCGCGATGTCGAACACGCCTTGACACTCGCCCAAGAGCCCTTTTTACCGCAGGCTTTGTTGAGCACCACGATCGATTTCTTTAACGAGACGCGTGATAACTCTGTCGACCTGCCGGTGGTTATGGGCGAGCTCAATACCGTCTTTGAGGGCTGCTATACCAGCCACAGCGACACTAAAAAGCTCAACCGCAGCGCCGAAAACAGTCTGGTGAGTGCCGAGACACTTGCCACCATGGCAGCCACCCTTACCCAGACAACCTATCCGCTGAGCGAGCTGTGCGAAGCCTGGCGCACGACCCTCTTCCACCAGTTCCACGACATCCTGTGCGGCTGCGCCATAGGTGCTACCTACCGCGAAGCGGCTATTGCCATGCAGCCCGCCCTGGATAGCGCCGCCGCGGTGCAAGCCAACAGCCTGCAGGCGTTGAATGCCGCCGTTAACACAGGTTCCGGCACTGGCGCGCGGATAGTGGTGTGGAACCAGCTGGCATTCGCGCGCACCGATGTGGTACGGATGCCGGCCGCGGACTGGAACTCGGCCGCGTCTGCACTTGTCGACGAAACTGGCCAACTGATCGCACTGCAGCACGTCGGTGATGATCTCATCTTTGTGGCAGAGCATGTGCCGGCGCTGGGCTTCCGTGTCTACCAACCGAGCGACCACGCCCCCGAGACGGATCTGGCAGTCACGGGCGAGAATATGGTCCAGAACCGCTTCCTGCGCTTTCATGTCAATAGCGCCTCTGGGGCGATCGACTCGTTCTTTGATCTCGAGCACAAGCGCGTGATCGATGTTTCCAGCAACTGGGCGTCGGTCGAGCGCAAGGATGATGGCGGTTTTATCAACCGCCTGCAGGTGCATTGGGAGCGCCCGCACTCGATGTCGGCCTGGACGATCGGCGACATCACCCGCATCGACAACCTGCTGGACGGCGCCGAGGTGCGTGTGACCGAGCAGGGTCCGGTGCGACTGGTAATAGAGGCCCGCCAGCGCTTTCTGAACTCGAGCATTATCAGCCGCTATTGCCTCTATACAGGTCTTCGGCGGGTAGATATCGAAACCGAACTGGATTGGCACGAGTGCGGCGGCAAAGACTTTGATGCCCCCATGCTGCGCGCCACCTTCAAGCCACGCCTCAACAGCTCTGTGGCAACCTTTGAGATTCCCTTTGCCGCCCTGGAACGGCCCGCCACCGGTGATGAAGTACCAGCCCAGCGCTGGGCCGATATCTCAGATGCCGAGTATGGCCTGACGCTGCTCAACAACGCTAAATATGGCCACCAGGCACACGGCAATACGCTGGGGCTGACGTTGGTGCGAGCCTCCTATGAACCAGACAACCTGCCCGATCAGGGCTTGCAGAGCTTTGGCTATGCCCTGTATCCTCACATCGGCAACTGGCGTCAGGCGCTCAGCGAACGTCAGGCGGCATCCTACAACCAGCCGCTGGTTGCCAGCGTGACGGATGCCCACGAGGGCGCGCTGTTGCCCGGCAAGAGCTGGCTGAGCTGCTCGGCTAACAACGTCTCGGTGACGGCTATTAAATACGCCGAGAGCGGCGAGCGTGCCGTGATCCTGCGCCTGGTTGAGATGCACGGCCAACCGGCAACCGCCAAGCTGCGCTGGGGATGGGAGGTTAACAAGGTTGAGCAGGTGACCCCCATCGAAGAGCATCGTTTCGATATAGCCTCCGATGAGGGCGGCTGCGAAGTGCCGATGCTCAAGCACGAGATCGTAACGCTCAAACTGTGGCTGATTTAGCGAGCTTGGGAGGTAGCATGTCAACACCAGCATTGGCTGCCCAGCTGATCGTATTTAGTTCACAAGTCGATCTGGAAGCGCAGATGGATCAGGTACTGGCTGGCGTGCACGCAGCCGGCTTTGAGGCGATCGAATGCGGCTCCAACCAGTTCGCCGAAGCACCCGAAGCCTTCGTCAAGCTGCTGGAGAAACATCAGCTCAGGGTGGCGGGTCTGCACGGAGGGCTCAACTTGGAGCCGGATGTGGTGATGCGCCTGCTGGATCACTACCAGGCAAATGAATTGTGCATCTCGGGCATTGGCGGCTGGGAAGGCACCTCGTCTGAACAGTTCCGCGCGGATACCCAGCAGGTCAACGAGATTGGGCGTATCCTGGCGCGCCATGGCTACCATGTGCACTATCACAACCACGCATACGAGTTCGCCCGCCTTGATAACGGGCAAACCGGCATGGAGGTGATCATCCAGGAGCTGGACCCGGCTGTCGCCGACCTGTGCGTCGACGTGGCCTGGGTGCACATTGGCGGATTAGACCCGGTCGAGTTTCTGCGGAGCAACCGTGAGCGCATCAGTTATGTGCACCTGAAGGACTATATCGATAACCGGCGTTGGGTGGAGCTGGGATCTGGCGTGGTGCCTCTGGCCAAGGTAGTGGCCACAATGCCGGAGCTGGATGTGCGCTGGATGGTTTATGAGCAGGACAGCAGCGACAAGGATGCGGTTGATAGTTGCGCAATTAGCCACGCGTATTTGCGAGGTTTGGGCGTCTAAGAGAATAGTTGTAATTCGGAGGAAAGATGAAAGCTGTTGTAATGGCTGGTGGGGCTGGGTCTCGTTTGCGTCCTTTAACGATCAACCGACCCAAGCCAATGGTTCCGCTGGCAAACAAGCCGGTGATTGGCCACATCCTTGACCTGTTAAAGCGTCACGGCATCACCGAGGTAATCATCACCCTCCAATACATGGCCGAAGATATCCAGGATTACCTGGGCGACGGCAGCCATCTGGGCATGTACATCGAGTATTCCGTCGAAGAGACACCGCTTGGCACGGCCGGCAGCGTCAAGCAGGCCCAGGATTTGCTCAATGATACCTTTTTGGTGATCAGCGGCGATTCCATGACCGATGTCGACCTCAACGCCGTGATCGAATATCACAAAGCCAAGCGCTCCAAGGCTACCCTGACGCTCTATCGAGTGCCCAACCCGCTCGAATATGGCGTGATCATTGTCAACGAAGAGGGTCGCATCCAGCAGTTCCTGGAAAAGCCCAGCTGGGGTGAGGTCATTTCGGATACCGTCAACACCGGCATTTATGTGCTCGAACCCGAGATCCTCGACCTGTTTGAAGCTGGCCACCCGTTCGATTTCAGCAAAGACCTCTTCCCGCTTTTGATGGCTAACAACGAGCCAATGTATGGCTATATTGCCGATGGCTACTGGTGTGATGTCGGAAACCTGGCAGAATACATGCGTGCCTCGCAGGACCTGCTCAACCGCAAGGTGCAGGCTGCCGATCTGGGCGAACAGATCCGCCCGGGGGTGTGGTGCGAGGAGGGTGTCGAAATCGCGCCGGATGCGCAGGTGTACGGGCCGGTCTTTTTGGGCAAGGGCACCAAGATCAAATCCAGTGTGATCATCCACGGTCCCACCGTGATCCGCGATTATACCGTCATCGATAACAACGCGCATGTCGACCGCTCGATTGTGTGGCGCAATTGCTACATCGGCGAGGGCGTCGAGCTGCGCGGTGCCATCGTCGGGCGGCAGTGCAACCTCAAACGTAAAGTGGTGGTGTTTGAGGGCGGCATCATTGGCGATTCGTCGGTTATTGGTGAGAACGCCGTGATCCACCCGGGCGTCAAGATCTGGCCCAATAAAGAGGTCGAGGCGGGCGCGACGGTCAAGAACAGCATCATCTGGGGCGCACAGGGAAGGCGCGTGTTGTTCGGGCGCTATGGCGTGACCGGCCTGGTGAACGTGGACCTGACGCCCGAGTTTGCGGCGCGCTTGGGGGCAGCCTTTGCCGCCACGCTACCGCTGGGCTCGAACGTTACGATCAACCGCGACGAGCATCGCTCCCCGCGCATGCTCAAGCGCGGTATGATCTCGGGTCTGCCATCGGCCGGCGTGAACGTGCTGGATACCCTGGCAATGCCCATTCCGGTGGCACGTTACATCACGCGCTCCTCGGACGCCTCGGGCGGTGTGCATGTGCGCCTCTCGCCCTATGACAGCCGCGTTGTCGACATCCGCTTTTTCGACAGCCGCGGGCAGGATCTGTCCAAGAATGCCGAACGCAACATCGAGAGCGTCTACTTTCGCGAGGATTTTCGGCGCGTCTACCTCAACGAGATCGGCACCATCAGCTATGCGGCTAATGTGGCCGAGCGCTACTCGGATGCCTTCCTGGCGGTGGTCGATGTCGAGACGATCCGCAACTCGAGCCCGTACATCGTGGTCGACTTTGCCAATGCCTCCAGCTCGCAGATCCTGGCGCCCCTGCTCACCAAATTGAACTGCGCCACAGTAGCGCTCAACCAAGCGGTGGATGAGACCAAGATGTCGATCCCGCCGGAGGACTTTCAGCGCGCTCTGGTGGGGCTGGGCAAGATCGTTTCTGTGCTGGATACCGCGCTGGGCGTACGCCTGGATGTAGGCGGTGAACGCATCTTTGTGGTGGATGAGAATGGCCGGCAGATCCCGCAGATCAGCCTGGCAGCGGCATTAGCGACCATGGCCTTGCAGTATCAGGAAGGTGGCATCATCGCCGTGCCGGTGACAATGCCCTCAATATTTGAAGATATTGCCCAGCGCTATGGTGGGCAGGTGATCCGCACCAAAGCCGATCCGCAGGCACTGATGACGGCTGCCAACCGTAAAGGCGTGATCATGGCGGCGGATGGCAACGGCGGCTTTATCTGGCCGCAGTTCCAGCCGGTAGTGGACGGCATGATGACGCTCGCCAAGATGCTCGAGTTCCGCGCCAAGCAGAACAAACCGCTCAGCACGCTGATCGCCGAGGTGCCGGAATACCACATCGCCGTCGGTGAGGTAGCCTGCCCGTGGGAGACCAAAGGCTCGGTGATGCGCCTGCTCAACCAGCAGTACAAGGACCACCTGGGACAACAGATCGATGGCATCCACATCGACCTTTCGGACCGCGAGTGGGTGCTGGTGCTTCCGGACCCGGATTCACCGCTATTTCACATCCATGCCCAGTCGTCGACACAGTCAGGCGCGCAGGATCTGATCGACAAATACGTGCGCATCGTCCAGGGCCTGCAGAACTGAGGCATCTTGGCATGCCCCGATAACTGCCTATAATAGGCAGTTGTCGCGGAGAGGTCGCATAGCCCGGTCGAGTGCGCACGACTGGAAATCGTGTAGGCGATGAGCCTCGCGGGTTCAAATCCCGCCCTCTCCGCCA
>JAAYDC010000030.1 GCA_012729455.1 Chloroflexota bacterium
CATCGTACAGTAAAACTGGTGTTTTGTGCTGATAATGAACCAGTCAGCTCGAGTAGGAATGATAGACTGCTTGTTGAAGATGCCCAGAGAGCTAGTATGCTACTCTTTCTATGGAGTATTCCTCCCGGAACTAGAGAAGATGGCACCTTTAGCGAAGAGGCTTTTCAGAGCTGGTATTCTACTGCTATTCAGATCTGTAAGGAATCCAACTATATGGTAGAAGCTATGACTGCGCTTGGAGGTGTTCTTACGTATGTACCAGAAGACCCCTCCGGATTTTGGATCAACAGAGCAGTTGCTTCTGTCCTTGATACGGAGCTTTGCGAAGCTCTATGTAGTAGGTTCATATTCAAAAAACGTAGCTCACTAGGCGTACATTTTGTGGACCCAACAGGTGAATCTGAACGGGAGCTCGCAAATTACTATAGCGACTTGGCCATTAAAACTCGTGAAGCATCTTTTTTCCGCCTTGCGGTAAAACTCGATTTATTGGCTGAGCATTTCAGGAGAGAATCTAAAAGAATTCATAAGACGTCTGGTGACTAGATGAAACTGACCTAAAGCCGCCCCAATGAGGGGCGGCCTGCTTGTTTCACCTGTGCAACTGCCGGATGCTGTGCCGCGGCACAGCTGGCGGTGTTGCTAGCGCCACACCGCCCTGAGCCAGGTCCAGGCGCCGGCGCTATAGTAGCGGTGCCCCTCCGGGCCGATCCACAGGCTGCAGCGCTCGGGCACACCGGCGGCGGCATAGATCGCATGGGTGTGCGCAAACTGCTCGCGGGCGGCCTCGATGGGAAAGATCGGATCGAGCCGGCCATTCAGGAACCTGACATAACGGGGTGCGATCAGGCCCGCCAGGCTGCCCAGTTCGCCCAGAGAGAGGATGTCGGGCACATAATTGCAGTCGCAGTGGTAGATGCTGCCGATGCTATCCGCCAGCGAGCAATAATAGCTGCCCGGCAGGGCAGCCGAGTAGCGCACGTCGCAGGCGGCTGCGAAAAAGCTGGCTGTGCCGCCCCCCGAGTTGCCGGTGATGGCCACACGGGCGGGGTCGACGCTCTGCTCAGCAAGCGCCCAATCCAGCAGGCGTTCGAGATCCCAGACCCTCTCGCCGATGACGGTGCGCCCCACGAGCAGGCCCTGCAGGGTGCGCGTGCGGCACGAGTTCAGCGCGCCGGCGGCAATATCAGCGGGTGTGCGGGTCTCGCCAAAGCCGCGCGCGGTGGGGGCGATCGCCAGGTAGCCCTGACGGGCGGCCTGCACGGCAATGTCGCGCTGCCCCTCGACGCCGGAACGGCGCTCTTCTTCGTCGGCGTACACGCCGGCATAAATGCCGGGGACGTTGTGGCCGTGGGGGGTCAGCACCAGCGGCAGGCGGCCGGCCGGCAGCGGATCGGGGCGCAGCAGGTAAAAGGGCAGCGCCAGATCGGGCTCGGTGGTGAGGGTCCAGCGTTCGCGCACGAATCCCTCGCAGACCTCGCGTTCCAGCAGCTCGGCTTGCGGGGTATGGCTGGCCAGGTCGGCCTCCATGCGCGTGAGCCCGAGGGCAGCCCGCAGCGCCGGGCGCAGGCGTGCTTGCCAGGCGGAGACGCCCGCGGGGGTGAGGTCATCCAGCGGATAGCGCGGCGTTACGGCGCGGTAGAGGGCGTGGTAGTCCATATAGATGCTCCTTGACAGAGATTGGCACTGTTGTAGCACAGCTGAACACGAATGCCCAGTACGCGGTCTCTGTTGGCCCGCAGCCGGTGCCGCCGCGCCACCGGAGGGCGGCCGTGCACGAGCTGCTCAACGGCGCGTGAGAAGGCAGCCGATGACGATGCCGCAGATCCACAACAGCTCGATAACCGAATCGGCCAGCATGGCGTTCAGGCTCGTGTATTCCATGGATGAGCTCGGAACAAACGGAATGCCCCAACCCGCCAGGGCAAAGAAGGCAAGCCGTCCGACCATATAAACACTCAGCAGGATGATTGCCAGCGTACGAATCCTGGCCTTGTGCTTGGGGGCTACCATCACCGCCGCTAACAGAAAGACGCTGGGGATAACCAGCGCCTTTAACACGTCATCAGTCCTACGAACCAGCAAAGATAACAGCATCCACCCCCGCTGTGACGGTTTGGTCGTCTTAGACAGGAGGGACCGCACGATTGGATCGACAATCTCTGTCCACCACGCGATCATCTTTTCGATGAACCACACGGCGGTCACTACAGCCGGCAAGAGGGCGATCCAGCACAGCACGCGGCCGCCCGTTTCGCTGCGGTCCTGAGTCATGCGGGGGTTCCCAAGCACTCTTATGGGGTGTGTTGTAGCACAACCCGATCACGTTGGCTAGTCAGCGCCCTTTAAACTCGCCAGCGGCCAGAGGGTATAGCGCACCGCCGCCAGATCGGCCGCCAGGATGGCCTCGAGCACCTCGCCGGCGGGCTTGTAGACCGCGTCGGATTCATCCAGCGGCACATCCGCGCCGGCGTTCACCAGCACGCCCGCATGGCGGTAGCGCTGGTTGACATCGCGCTGCGAGAGGGTGCGCAGGGCCTGCTTGCGCGCCATGCGCCGACCCGCGCCGTGGTTGACGCTGTAGGCGCTGCGGGATGCATTGGGGCGCGCATCCAGCACATAGGAATAGTCGCGGTTGGAGCCCGGCACCAGGATCGGGTAGCCCGTATCAGCCCACTGCGTGCCGGCGAGGTCGGGATGTCCTGCGGGGAAGGCGCGCGTGGCGCCCTTGCGGTGCACCCACACCCTGCCGAACTCGGGGTGGGTCTCGCGCTGCACCAGGTTGTGCGAGATCTCGGCGATCAGCTCGAGCTTGCCGCCAAAGGTATCCTCAAAGGCAGCGATGACCTGCTCGGCGATGATCAGGCGGTTGATGGTGGCAAAGTTGCGACCGGCCGCCACTGCCGAGAGGTAATCGGCACGCGTGGGAGAATCGGGCGCGAAATAGCCCATATCCAGCTGGCGGATGGCGGGGTTCTCGGCACGGGCACGTTCGAAATAGTGCTGCGCCAGCCCATGGCCAAAGCCGCGCGAGCCGGTATGGATCTGCACAAACAGGCTTTGGGTCTCTTCGCAGCGCTGCAGCTCGATAAAGTGGTTGCCGCCCCCGAGCGTCCCCAGCTGGGCGCGCCCGCGGTCGGCGCGGCCCTTGGGCATCTGCCAACTGTCGGCAACCGCGAAATCGCCCCCTTCGGTGCGTTCCGGGTCAAGGCGCGAGCCGTAGCGGCGCACATATTCGCGCGCTCCGCCGCGCACCAGCGCCTCAAACACGCGCGGCTCCAGCGTGCCCAGCTCCTTGTTGACGCTGCCGACCCCCATCGCAACCGTGCTCATCACCGCGCGGCTAAAGGCCATCCGCGCCCCGGGGGTGGCGCGCTCGGCGGGAACCTCTGAGCGCAGCGAGATCATCCCGCAGCCGATATCATAGCCCACCGGCCCCAGCGCGATCGTGCCGGAAGTGAGGATCACACAGCCGACCGGCACGCCATAGCCCTGATGCACGTCCGGGGTGATCACCACCAGCTGCACGCCCGGAAAGCGCGTGGCATTGACGATCTGCGGGTAGAGGTCTTCTTCGGCGGCCTCGAGCAGGGCGGGGGTGAGGAACAGCCTCACCGGCACGCCGCGGGTGTCTTCGGTCGCCAGGGTGTAATAGCCCTCCTCGCGCTGATAGCTCGCGAGCGCTTTCCAGGCGCGATTGGGCACGCGCGGCGGGGTGGTATCCATTGGAGCCTCCTGGGGCGAAAAGGCGAGTATAGCGCGCCGCGCTGGGCGGCGTCAAATCGGCGTTTGGTTTGGCAAGCGTCTGCGCTGCGCGTACACTGGAAGCCAAGACCTCGCGAGGAGAGACTGTTGGCGAAACGCCCGCTGCGCTTCGGGCCGGGCGCCAGGATCGTGCTGTTGGCGATCGTGGTGATAATCGCGTGGGCCTGGATCCCGCAGGGCACGCCGCGTGCCGATTGCGCCGGCACGAGCTATGCTGCCTGGAGCGACGTATCCTGGAACGCCCAGCCGGTGGAGCGCGTGAGCGTCGCGCACATGGCTTCGGGAGCGCGCGCGCGTCGTCTGACCTACCTCTACCCCTACCTCTCGTACCTGCGCAAGGACGGCACCTTTAGCCCCAGCTATGACCATGCCGATGCCTTTGTGGCCGAGTTCCGCCGCGCCGATTCGCGCACCAAGCTGCTGGCCTGGGTGGGCCTGCCGCTGACCAACGATCGGCCGATCGGGGTGCACGGCTGGGTCGACCTGGACGATCCTGCCACGCGCGCGCAGATCGTGGCTTTTGTGGCCGAGCAGGTGCGCACCGCCGGCTATGACGGCGTGCACCTCAATGCCGAACCGGTGCCCAACCGCAGCGCCGGCTATCTAAAGCTGCTGGAAGAGCTGCGCAGCGAGCTGGGCCCCAACAAGCTCGTGAGCGTGGCAGTGCCCCATTGGGTGCCCGTGTGGCTGAACGCAATCCCGCCGCTCGAAAATCTGCGCTGGACGAGCGACTATTACCAGGCGGTGAGCGAGCGCGCCGACCAGCTGGTGACCATGTCGTACGACAGCCTGATGCCGGTCGGCTGGCTATACCAGGTGTGGATGCGTATCCAGGTGCGCGGCATTGCGCGGGCGCTGCGGAATTCGCAAAGCGAGCTCTTGATCGGCATCTCTGTCTCGCGCGAGCACACCCGCACGCACAACCCGGCCGCCGAGAACCTCACCAACGGATTAAAGGGCGTCTGCGCTGCCGACCGACCGCAGGACGTCGACGGCGTGGCGATCTATGCCGACTGGGAATTCGACCCCGCCGATCAGGCTGTGTGGGAAGCCTGGCTGAGCAAATAGTTTGCGATAAGGAGCATCATGACCACTGTACCCCTCTCGCCCGACACCACCCCTCAGGATATGGCCCTCCTGCGCCGCTGGGTGCTGGGCATGCTGACGGACGCGCAGGCCCTGCCGATTGCCTTTAGCCTGGATGGCCGCCCCTGGCACGGCATCCCTGCCGGCTGGCAGCTCGAGGTGCGCGACGAACGCCTCGACGCGCTCCTGCAGCGGCGCATCTGGAAGGGGCTCGACCCCGAATCGGGCTTGAGCATGACGGTGGAGGCCACCTGGTATCAGGATTTCGCCTGTGTCGAATGGCAGGCCAGGTTCACCAACCACGGCGATGCCCCCTCGGCGCTGATCGAGCAGCTCGCGGCGCTGGATGGCGCCTTTGGCGGGCACAATGCGGTGCTTGAGCACGGTAATGGCGATTATTACGACGCCGCCGGCTATGAGATGGAGTTCACAACGCTCCAGCACCAAGAGACGCTCACCATCGCCCCGCGCGGCGGACGGCCGTGCGACGGAGCCTTCCCTTATATGCGCCTGATCTACCCCGGATGCGGCCTGACCCTCGCGATCGGCTGGCCCGGGCAGTGGCAGGCCGAGTTCACCGGCCATACCGAGGGCGCGCGCGTCAGGATCGGGCAGCAGGAGCTGGCCGCCAGCCTGGAGCCGGGCGAGACGATCATCACCCCGCGCATCACGCTGCTGGCATGGCAGGGCGAGCGCGAACGCTCTGTCAACCAGTGGCGCAGGTGGTATCTGGCGCACATCCTGCCGCGTCCGGATGGCCGGCCGATCCCGCCCTGTTGGGTGGGCTGTGCCCCCGGCGACGGCGAGGAATGGACCGCCTCCACCGAGGCCAACCAGCTCGAGTGGCAGAATCTGCACGCCGAAAAGGGCATGACCTATGACGTGTGGTGGATCGACGCCGGCTGGTACCCCTGCTGGCTGGGCGAGGAGCGCAAGTGGTGGCACACCGGCCACTGGCGGGAGGATCCCGAGCGCTACCCGCGCGGCTTTCGGCCCGTCAGCGAGAACCTGGCGCGCCGGGGCGCCAAGCTGCTGGTGTGGTTTGAGCCCGAGCGCGTGCACACCGGCGGCCTGCTCGAGCTCGAGCACCCCGAGTGGCTCCTGCGCGCTGAAGAGGATCCCGATAACGCCCTGCTGAACCTGGGCAACCCCGCGGCGCTCAACTGGCTGATCGAGCACGTCTCGGGCATCATCCAGCGCGGCGGGATCGGCATCTACCGCCAGGATTTCAACTTTGCGCCGCTCCCTCACTGGCGCGCCGACCGCACCCCCACGCGGCTGGGGATGGCCGAAAACCTGCACGTGCAGGGATACCTCGCCTATTGGGACGCGCTTTTGGCGCGCAATCCGGGGCTGTGGATCGACTCGTGCTCGTCGGGCGGGCGCCGCAACGACCTGGAGACCATGCGCCGCAGCGTGCCTCTGCATTACAGCGACTGGGGCTATGGCGACCACGCCGTCAAGCTGGCCTTTCAGCACCGCCTGCACGAGTGGCTGCCCTATTACAAGGAAGCGGCCCTCTCGTGGGACCTCACGGGGCAGCATCGCATGGAGAGCCAGGTGGATCCGTTCTCTTACTATTGCGCGATGGGCCCGATGATCTTTTCCTCGATCGACGTGCGCTGCGAGGGGCTGAATGTGGCGCTGCACAACCAGCTGCAGGCGGTGTGGCGCAGGGCGGTGCCCTATATCCACATGGGCGATTATTACGCCCTGACCGAGTTCGAAAAGCGCGCCGACCGCTGGCTGGGCTGGCAGTTCCACAACCCGTGCGACGGCTCCGGCATGCTGCAGGCGATCCGTCTGCAGGAGGCCCCCGAGGCCAGCTGCACGCTCAGGCTGCGCGCGCTGGATGCGGATGCCGGCTACAGGCTCGAGCAGGCTGAGACGGGCGAGGTGCGCACGATGACGGGCCGGGCGCTGATGGAGACTGGCGTGACGCTCGAGATGCCGGCGCGCAGCGGGGCGATCTGGCTGTATCAACGGATGGTGTAGACGGGCAGCGGCGCAGAACGGGCGGCGAGGGATAACCTCGCTGCCCGTTGTTCCCATAGCTCGCCGTCAGGCGAACTGCACCACATCCACGACCTTTTTCGTATCCATCGACTCGTTCGCCGCCAGGCCAAAGGCCAGCGATTTCAGCGCGTCGTGGTAGGGCGATCTGTGCTCAGGTATTGGTCGAGTTCGTTGCAGCATTTACGTTAACGGCCCAGCCGCTCAAGAATCGGGCTGCTATTCATCGAACTGAGTTTCTGCGAGATCGGTGCCCGGCTAACTATTGCAGCGCGTGGTGCAAACACTGCGGACGGGTCAATATCCTCTGACTCGCTGTTTACTCACGGTTTTCTGCGATACTGCTTTGCGAAAAGAAGCGCAATGATCAAAACTGCAAAGCATATGCCATATGTGGTGAGATTCCTTGTCAAAGTAAAGGGTGAACCAATGTAACCCAAGTCCATTGCTGACGGATCAAAGCTCCCGGGCATCATCCTGCTTGGCTGAGCACTATCAGTTGCAGATTCATCGCCCTCTCTTGATTCCGAGAACAGGAGTACGGCTGCTTCAGCGTCAGATTTGGGAGTACCTGTCACTTTATTATCGCCTTCTGCTCCGACGTCAGAAGGACTTGGCCAATTTGGACTTGGGCCATCGAAGTTAAAACCACCGCCCATCTTCATCCTGCCCATTACGCCGAGATCAAGCGGTGAAGCATCAACAAGTGCATCGGAATAGCGCTGTTCGCTGGCAATTGAGGGAATTGTGCCGTCCAACTGCCCACTGATGGACTGGCCGCGCAGCGTCACAACTCTGTAAAGCATTTCGACCGCCGCAGTGTATTCTTCATAGGTATAGAACGCGGTTGGGTCAGTTTCCACCAGGCTGTCAATCTGGCTACGAGTCCTTGAGTAGAATTCATCAAAGCCGCCGCCGTTAATATACTCGTCTACAAGCTGTTGGAGGTAGGCGTGGTACTGCGCCTTGTACTCTTCGTTTTCCATCAGGGTATCAAAGAACCTGGTTCCAGAGAAAGCGCCATCGATGGGATCGTTTACCGTGCTTGTAGCATCCTGATTGCTGCCCATACCGCCGAGAGCAAGGTTATAGTCCCACGGTAGAATGTTTAATTGCCCGTCATATTCATACAGGTAATAGTTGTGCGCCATATTACCAGAAAGACTGTCTTCATTGACGGAGAACACATGGACAGCCATGTATTTGAGCAGGTTGTCGACATCCATGTACTCATCCAGGTTCGTACCCTCAGAGATGTTTTTGAGCGCCTCCACTACTCGCTTGTGGTCGCTACTGGAAGTGCTGATAACCTCGCTTTCCCAGATAGAAGAGTAGCTATCAAGGTCATCGTCGATGTAACTCAGACTCGCTCCACGGTCACCCATGGAAAAACCGCCGCGGATATTCGAAACATTCAAGTCTCCTATATCGGGTCTGCCCTCAGAGCCAGGGGCTATATCGGGCCTGCGCGATTCGCCGCTAATAGGAGAGCCTTCAAAGGGATCGCCGCTGGGAGGTGCCATCCCTCTGGGCTGAGGCGGCTCAAAGCCCTTGGGCATATTGCCGCCGATATCCATGCTGTCCGGCTTGTAAAGCATACCGCTCTCCACGCCATAGTTTCGCAGTAAAAAGCTTTCTTCTACGGCTTCAAGCGCCAGATATATGCCCCAGTATTCATCATTAACTGAGACCTTGGCATAGTTATAAAGGGATGCATCTACACCAAGATACTGGTACATGTCAAAGATAAGCGCCTCTTTCATATTTGTGGCGTCTGCATAGTTGTTATTCAGGACCAGCTTGTCCAGACCAAAACAAGTTTGGCCTTTCACGAACTGATCAAATTCCAGCTTCAGGCTGAAGCGATCCGTATCTGGATCGCTTGCAATCGATGCCAGGCTGGTATTGCCCTTGGGACGAATACCTACGCTGTAGAACATGTAGCCGTTTATTTCCACATCACACTGGTAGTATTCCTCGGAAGTTGCATTTGCGAGCATGGCGTTCCATTTGTCATCATCCATCATGATATTAATGCTGATGGGCTCGCTAGTGTCAAAGAGCGCGGACTCATATTCCATGCTGACGCCCGTGCCTCCTGCTGCGGCCATTAAATCGTCCGAGAAGGCCATGGCATAAAGGCACAGGCAGACAGTGATTGCCGTGACTACAGCAACGATTCTCGTGATATGTTTGCTTGCGATCATGCTCCGCTGCCTTATTCAGGACATGTACTCGCCGTTATAGCTGACGAGAGTTGCGTTTTCCACGCCCTCTATGTCATTGATGCGGTTGATGAAAGAAGTGGTGGCGTCCTTGGTACGAAGCTCGGTAGTAAGTTCAATGCCGGCCGCATTGACGGTCTTGGATTTGACAACATAGTGTTCCACGGACTTTTTCAGAAGGCTCAAAGCAGATTCCTCGCTGGCTTCATCTGTGCAGTTCAACACAAGAATGTACGGGCTATTATGAAGCTTGCGATTGGCAAAAAAGAGAAGGATCAGGCCAATGATAACCGAGCCGATGATGGCAAGAGGAATCATGCCTGCGCCGACTACGATGCCGCCCGCCAGCGCCCAGAACAGGAATACGATCTCCATCGGTTCCTTGATGGCTGCGCGAAAGCGGACGATGGACAGTGCACCGACCATACCGAGCGAGAGTACTACGTTGGAGGTGACGGCCATGATGACAAGTGTGGTCACAAGAGAAAGTCCAACCAGCGTAAGCGAAAAGCCGTTGGAATACATGACACCATAAAAGGTTTTTTTATAGATGATATAGATAAACAACCCGATTAATAGAGAAACGAGCATGGCTATCAGGACATCGGTCACGGAGAACTCGGTCACGCTCTCCAGAAAGCTGGATTTAAAGATATCATTGAAATTCATTGGTATATCCTCCCATGAAATAATCAGCCGAATCTTCGGCAGGCACGGTATTTTGAGAAAGCTTGTTGTCTTACGCGCTCTGTCTGCAGGAGGTCCTGTATGATCTCTGGTAGAAAGCCGTCATACTTTACTTCGAGGATCATCTGCCCCAGTGTGCCAGTGGCGCTGATATCGCTGACATGCGGTTCCAAAAACTCCTTATGCCAGAGCGTTGTGCGGATGTCTGAGTCGAATGTCACTCTGACATTTCCGGGAGCATAGATAAAGGGCTCTCTTGTGTAGGATACGCGAACGCGCGGTCGCAGCTGCAAACCCTTTATCTTGATATAGAACTCGCGAACGAGCGGTGCCGGATGGGAGAGCATCCAGTCGAGCTTGCCGCCAAGCAGCATTCGATACTCGTTTTCCGTAAGTGGAGCGCCCAACTTGACGCACAGATTGTTGAGCTTGACTTTCTTTTCCAGTTTTATGTAAGAGTAGTCGTCGTTGTAATAACGAATGCGAAACTTTTCACGCCTGGCGACACCATCTACCTTTTCCCGAATTGCTTTATCGTTAAAGTTGTCAAAGTAGATACTGCGGATGATGTAATGACCATCGTCTCTGACGTGTGCGTCCCTCTTCATGATGGGGCACAGTCTCTGACGAAGCGCCAGATAATCGGCATAGTCAATCGAGTATTTCAGTTCAGTACGATACTGTCTGTTTGTAACCAAGGTTTATCCTCTCTGTTAAGTCACCAGCATATACTAAATCAATGAGTTAAAACGAAGTTAAAAAAACAGGAGTGATTCTAGCTGAATGTCCATTCCTTGAGCTTGGACTATGGCTATATCGCTGCTGCTGTTCTTTTGTTGATGCAGCAGCACATTGGGTGATACTCCCCAGTCAGGGAAGCCAAACAGTGATAGAAGCACAGTACAGACCGAAGAATCAGATGCTGTCGAATTGGTGGGAGATATTGCGCAACACAGCGCTACCCTACGGGATTCAGCCGTAAGACGGGGTAAAGATGCCTGACGGGGCGCAAGCGTGATACCATAGCAACATAGTCAAAACTAGCCGAGATCATCGATGCATAACTGAGCGCCGCAACCAGCGATCGTGTCGCAAATGGTCACAAATATCAAGTTGTTAATTGGACATCAAGGTACTGATACCGGAAATAAACAGGTCTATGTTGCTTTACTCAGAGTGACTATAAACTTGACGGAATTCTTACTGGGGCACTTGACCGTTATTTTTCCACCATGCCCGTCAGCCGCGGCCTTTGCGATCGAAAGTCCAATCCCCGTACCGCCAGTATTCTTAGAGCGTGATTTATCCGGCCGATAAAACCTGTCGAACAGATGTGCGATGTCTTCCTGACTGATTGGCTCGCAGGTGTTGAATACCTCTATCCATACGTGCTTTTTTTTCTGATAAACATCGAGCTGTATCTGCCCGCCAGCGTTGGAATAGCGCAGGGCGTTATCAAGCAATATGGATATCATCTGTTGGATTGCGTTTTTATCTCCGGTGATTTCGAGAAAATCCTCAATGCGCTGGGTATAGTCCTTGCCGCTTGCCTTGGCGAGAAAAGAGAACGACTCAGAGATCTCCCATGCTGCATCGCTCAGGGAGAAGCGGGTTTTTGTAGGGAACGGTGTCGCCTCATCCAGGCTGGATAGGGTTACCAGATTATTGACCAGCTTTGTGAGCCTGGCGGATTGCTTTTGTATATTTTTCACC
This sequence comes from Chloroflexota bacterium, assembly GCA_012729455.1. Lineage (GTDB taxonomy): Bacteria > Chloroflexota > Anaerolineae > UBA1429 > UBA1429 > JAAYDC01. The sequence continues at coordinate 11,490 of JAAYDC010000030.1, forward strand.
CATTCGTTGCCTTCGTACTCGAGAGCAAGTACATCAGCGCTAGTGGAAATAGACGTTAGCGGTGTTTTTATCTCATGTCCGGCGTCGGAGATAAACCTCCTTTGCATCTCCAGATTCCTGACATACGGAAGGACCGCGCGTCTGGAAAGCAGAATGATCAAACCAAAAATCAGCAGGAGAGTCACAAGCGCAACCAGGGAGGAAGTCAGCAGCACATATCGGATCAACTGGAGTTCGTTTGCGGAATTGAGAAACGCGATACTGATATCCGTGTCACCATATTCCACCACGTAGCGGTAATCTCCATAATAACCAGAGCTGCTGTTTCTGGATAATACATCCTCGGCATGTTCAGAAGCTTCCTCTTCTGACACAGACGCTATAAAATCCATCCGTATATTCAGGACATTGCCGTTTCTATCACAGTGAACCACAAAAAAACGTGTGGAGTACTGGAATTCCGGTGAGGGCGGATCGAGCCAGCCATGACCCGAAAACGGAACGCCATTGACTGGCATTCCAGGCATCTTTTCCAGTTTGAGTATCATAGCAAGTATCTGGTCTTGGCGGGCTGTCACAATGGAATAATTTATCAAATTGATGGTGGCGACAAGAACCAGCATGACAATGAATACAGCTGCCATTGCGGCCCAAACAAAGCGCCAACGCATCCTCTTCAACACAGCGATTTCTCCAACGAAAACCCCGCACCGCGCACCGTCCTGATCTCGACACCCGCACCGAGCTGCTTTAGCTTACGACGGAGAAATCCGATGTATGTCCATACGACATCGATCTCCGCTTCAGAGTCCAAATCCCATATTCTCTCCATCAGATGCTCTGTGGAAAACAATTGATGGGGATGCCGCATGAACAGCTCCATCATCTGATACTCCTTGTTGTTGAGCCGAACAACCTCACCGCCGCAGCTTAGTTCATAAGCGTTGCAATCGAGCCTTATATCTCCAAAGCTGATAATAACAGGCGTGTAGGTGTCGCTTCGTCTTGTCAGAGCTTTGACTCTGGCGATCAACTCTGATGTGGCAAAGGGCTTGGGCAGATAGTCGTCAGCGCCGGCATTGAGCCCCGCAACGCGGTCTTCCAGCTGTCCTTTGGCGGTGAGAAACAGGACGGGTGTGGTCACGCCTTTGGCACGTGCTTGTGCCAAAACCTCAAACCCATCCATGCCCGGCATCATGATATCCAGAACAATGGCGTCGTAGGCTATCGTGGTGATATAGTCCAGTGCGTCGATACCGTTATGGACGGTGTCCACACTGTATCTATTGCGCTCCAGCATGACCTTTAATGCCTTTGCAATTTCTACTTCATCTTCCGCAACCAGTATTCGCATTGGCCTATACCACCTATTCTAAGTATAGGATACCAACTTTAAATCAGGTTGAAAAAGCGGTTATCTGTGTGCGCGGCCAACAAAAAAACCAGAGTACGAAATACTCTGGTTCTCACTCAGTAGCGGGGAGCGGATTCGAACCACTGACCTCCGTGCTATGCTACTTTCGTCATCCCGAAATGATCACGGGCGGCGAGGTTATCCCTCGCCGCCCGTTGTCCCCATAGCTCGCCGTCAGGCGAACTGCACCACATCCACGACCTTTTTCGTATCCATCGACTCGTTCGCCGCCAGGCCAAAGGCCAGCGATTTCAGCGCGTCGTGGTAGGGCGAGCGGATCTTGCTGCCATCGCCCGAGATCACCGCTTCGACAAAGGTGCGGTCGCAGGTAATGCCGGCGCGCCCGTCGTCTTTGATCGTCACCTGGCCATCGCTGGAGCTCGCCATGGTGCCATCGCCCTGCACCACCAGCCCGGACTTGGCTTCAGGCGGCTTTGCTCCGTAGATATTCACGCGGTCGATGATGTAATGGTCGAGGCGTGAATCAGGGGTCGAGAAGGTGATCTTGCTGTCAAAGGCTGCGCCCGAAGCGGCATAGCAGCCCGACGAGACCGAACCCAGCGCGCCGCTCTCGAACGTGATGGCCGTGACGGTCAGGTCGTCGGTATCATAGTTCTCCCAGCCCTTGACAAAGCCGCGCGTTGTCATCGAATAGACCGACTTGGGCTCACCCGCGGCGTAGCGGATCATATCCAGCTGATGAATGGTCTGCTCGACCAGCTGCCCGCCCGACTGGCTCTTGACGCGCCACCACTCCACCGCCGGCACCCCGCCGATGCGCGCGCACTCGACAAAAACGATCTGGTTATCGCGAGTGAACTGCAGCGTCGGCTCGACAATGTTCGAGTAACGGCACTGAAAGCCGACTGCGGTGATCAGCCCGGCCTTGGTGATCGCCTCGTCGATCTCTTGCGCCAGCTCGAGGTCGAGGGCGATCGGCTTTTCGATAAACATGGGGATGCCGCGCTTGACACTCTCGAGCTCGATCTCGCCGTGCTGGGTGGGCGGCACACACACAAACACCATGTCGGGCTTGACGGTGTCGTACATGCGCCGGAAATCGGTAAACGCCTGCCCGCCCGTCTTGGCGGCAACACCCTCGGCGCGCTCGGCAATCAGGTCGCACGCGCCGGCCACCTTTACGTCGTCAAACTGCAAGAGGTGCCCGAGGTGATAGTTGCCGATCCCGCCGCAGCCAATAAGCGCTACACGTTTCATTTTGCTCCTCCATAAGCGATGATGATGTCGAGTGCCTGAGACGTGATGGAATACAAAAAGTCGGGCGTGTTGGGCATCGCCGGCAGCTCGGCCGTTAGATAGCCGTCAAAGCCGGCCGCTTGCAGAGCCTGCACGACGCGCTCCCAGCGGATGGTGCCCTCCAGCAGATTCGCCCACGAGCCGCCATAGCCGCCCGCACGCGCGAAGTCCTTGACGTGGATCGCCATGATGCGCTTGCCGAGCACCTCGATCCAATCCTCCGGCGACGAAAAGATCGCCACGTTGCCCACGTCGAAATAGGCGCCGATGGCCGGCGAGCCGAGGTCGTCGATCAGACGCGCCATGTCGTCCGGCGAACCGAAAAAGCTGTTCCAGACGTTCTCGAGCCCCACGCGCACCCCCGAGCCCTCGATCTCGCTGGCAATCTCGCGCAGCGTTGTGCGCACATTGCGGTGCGCCTTGGCGAACGAACGCTGTGCGGTCATCCCGCCCGGCACCACCAGCACGACCTCAGCTCCCAGCGCCTGGGCGGCCTCCAGCTGCTTGCGCAGCACCCGCAAGGCGCCGTCGATCTCGGCGGCGTCGTCCGAACCAAGCTGGTTGGCATACAGCGAGGTCGAGATGGTCGGCAGCGCCAGCCCGGCGCGCTCGGCAGAGGCGCGGATGGCCGCATAGTCGGCGGCGGTACTGGCCAGAGAAAGGGCGTGCGCAGAGGCTCCCGCGCGGTCGACGTTGAGCTCGACGCCCTCAAAGCCCGCCTTTGCCAGGCTGGCGAACATGGCATCGAACGGAACCTCGCTCGGGACGCTCCAGGCATTCAAGGCCTTTTTCATTATGAACCTCCAGGATTACATAAAATTTCGGCTAATCTTACAGCTGTCTTTTCTACTGACCGGGCTGCTTGGGCAGATCAGCCGGCACATCCGGCAGGGCGCCCTCGGCCAGCGGATAGGTAAAGCGGTAGGTGCCCGACCCCAGCGACAATGCCGCGCCGTCCGAATCCTGGCGCGCCTTGGGCTGTACGCCGCCTTCGCGCAGCGTCTCGATCCGGGCGCCCGTCAGCCACAGCTCGCTGGTGGTGTTGGGCGGGATTACGAGGTCGACCGTCATGGTGCCGTCGCCGTGCTCCCAGCGGCAGCTGAGCATGCCGTAGGGGGTTTCGTGCGAGGCCTCGGCCCAGCGCATCGCCTGGTTGGGCTGCGGGCGGATGATGGTGTGCTGGTAGGCCGGCTGCGACTCGGAGGTCTCCAGCCCCACCGCATAGCGATAGAGCCAGTCGCCGATCGAACCGTACGAGTAGTGGTTGAACGAGTTCATGTTGGCGCTCCAGAAGCTGCCATCCGGGCGGATGCCGTCCCAGTGCTCCCAGATGGTGGTGGCGCCCATGGTGATCTGGTAGAGCCAGGAGGGGAAATCCTGCTGCAGCACCAGCTTCCAGGCCACGTCGCTGCGGCCGTTCTCGCTCAGCACCCGGCACAGGTAGGGCGTGCCCAAAAAGCCGGTCGTGAGGTGCCAGTTATTTTGTTCGAGCATCTTGACCAGCGTCCCCGCCACGCGCGCGCGGTCCTTTTCCTCCATCAGGTTGAACGCCAGCACCAGCACATGCGCCGATTGCGTCGGCACGGCTAGGCGCCCCGACGGGGTAATGAATTCGTTGCGAAAGGCCGTCACGATACGCCCGTGCAGGTGGCGCAGCTCCTCGGCGTCCTCGTGCTTGCCGAGGATCGCGGCGATTTTAGCCAGAAGCTCGACCGAGTAAGCATAGTAGGCGGTGGCAGAAAAGTCGTTGGGGGTTGCGCCGAAATACGAGCCTTCTTTGGCGTCCAGAGCCAGCCAGTCGCCAAAGTGAGCGCCCGAGTTCCACAGCACCTCGTCTTCGGCAATACTGCGGATATGCCTGACGTGCGCCTGCATCGAAGGATACTGCGCCTCGAGGATGGCGGTATCGCCATAGCACAGATAGGTCGTCCAGGGGATGATCACGGCGGCATCTGACCAGCCGCAGGCCGAAGCAGGCGGGCCAAAGATGTTCTTGAGCACATCCGGCACCACGTTCGGGACGGCGCCGTTGGGGGCCTGGTCGATCGCGAGATCAGCAAGCCACTTGGCAAAAAAGAGCTGGGTATCCATGTTAAAGCAGGCGGTGCGCGCAAACACCTGCGCGTCGCCCGTCCAGCCCAGGCGCTCGTCGCGCTGCGGGCAGTCGGTGGGCACATCCACAAAGTTGCCCTTTTGCCCCCACAGGATGTTGTGCTGCAGCTGGTTGACCAGCTCGTTGGCACACGCAAAGCTGCCCGTCACGGGCATGTCCGAGTGCACCACGATGCCGGCGAAATCCGCCAGGTTGGGCTCGCCGGGCCATTCCAGCAAACGGATGTAGCGCCAGCCCTGATGGGTAAAACGCGGTTCATAGGTCTCGCGCCCGCCTCCGCGGCAGGTATAGGTGATCATATTGGTCGCTGCGCGCATGTTTTCGATGTAAAAGTTGCCGGCGGCATCCAGCACCTCGGCGTGGTCGTACTTGACCAAGGAGCCGGCCGGCGCGTTAACGCTGAAACGCACCCAACCGACCATGTTCTGCCCGAAATCGATGACCGTCTCGCCGGCGGGGGTCTTGATCACCTCGATGGGGGTGATCGTCTCCTGCGCGCGGATCGGCAGGTTGGCCTGAGCGATCAGCTGGCCCGCGTAGGGTACTGCATAGACCCTGCCCCAGCCGGAGAGGTCGGCGCCGGGCATGGCCCAATCGGGTTGCTCGAGGCGCGCGTCATAGGTCTCGCCCAGGTAGAACTCGCTCATCAGGATCGGCGAGGCGGCCGTGCGCCAGCTCTCATCGGTGACAATGCGCACCACCGAGCCGTCATCGCAGGTGATCTCGAGTTGGGCGATCAACGCCGGCAGGTTGCCGTAATTGTTCTGGTTATCGCCCAGGCCAAAGTAGCCGGCGTACCAGCCGCGCCCGAGGAGCCCGCCCAAGGCGTTGGCGCCCGGCTGCAGCAAACTCGTGACGTCATAGGTCTGATATTGCACCCGCGCCTGGTAGGCCGTCCAGCCGGGGGTGAGCAGGTCCTGGCCGACCCGAACGCCGTTGATCCACAGCTCGTACAGGCCCAGAGCCGAGGCATACAGCCGCGCCGAACGCACCGCGCACTCGAGGGTAAAGCTGGTGCGCAGCATCGGGCAGGACTGCTTCTGGTCGACATTATCCGGCGGCTGTGAGGCGATCCATTGCGAGCACCAGTCGCCAGGCTCGAGCAGGCCCAGCTCGAACCAGGCCGTCTCGCTCCAGCCCGAGCTGCGGCCGGCCGTGTCGGTGACCTGTACGCGCCACCACACCTTTGCCCTTGAGGCGAGTGCCAGTCCCTCCCAGGGCACCAGTACGGAACGGCGGCAAGCGACGGTACCGGAATCCCACAGCAGCTGGGTAAAATCGGGGTCGGAGGCAGCCTGCACGCGGTAGCTGGCCTGCAGCACGTCGCGCGCGTCGGAGACGAGCTTCCAGCTCAGGCGCGGTTTGGGGGCATCGATCCCCAGCGGGTTTACACGTGCCTCACAGCGCAGATCGGTCACACGCAGTTCGGTGCTCATGGTACGGCTCCTTTTGATTATTCAATGATAATGGTTTCTTCGGCGAGCAATTCCAGCAGGGCATCTGCCAGCTCGGGGCGTGTAAAGCGATAGATCACCCGGTCGTCCTCGGGCTGCATGGTAACGGCCTGCGGCAGGGCACGGCCGCGGCGGTGCAGCCGGCGGGAGATAACCTCTGACACTATGGCGCTGGCGGCTACAAAGATCAGGCCAACCAGGATCACCCACACGATGTTGCCCGGCTGGAAAAACGCCCAGCCGTTGGACGCGCCGGTCATGTTGATCAGCAGGTAGAGGATTGCGCCGATCACCAGACCGCTGGTGCCGGCCGCCAGATCGGCCTTTTTGGTGGCTATAGCATGAGCGCCGGCATGCATGTGTTCCTGGCAGCGATGGGTGATCAGCTCGACGGGGACGTCGCGCGCGTCGGGACTGGTGAGGGTGGTGCGCAGCTCGGCATGCGAGCTGGCCAAGGCGGGTTTGCCGCAATAGGCGCAGGTGGGCAGGTCATATACGGCGGCGCCGCCGGTGGCGGGCAGACGTTTGGCACGCGCGGCGGCGAGTTTATACGTGATGGTAACGGCAGTAGATGTATCGGCCATAGCTGTGCCCTCGGTCTAAAGGATCAGGCACAGTATAGCAAGGATTAACGCGCCCGCAAGGCGCTACGTATCAGCCGACCAGCTGTTCGCGCTGCACAGCGCACCAGGCAGGCTCAGCGCGCTGCAAGGGGCCGCTGGTGAGGATATCCATCAACACGGCTCGCACCGCCTCGCTGGGGGCTCGCACCCAGGCTTCCAGCATCGGCAGACCTTCATGGGGCAGGGCCGCCGCTGCCAATGCCCAGCCCTGCGCCAGGGTCTGCATCAGCGTCTGATGTAAGGCGGTACCGGTATGGGCAGAGCGCGCCAGGCTGGCGGTAACGGTCTCCAGCAGGTGCAGCACCGGGCAGGCCTGCTCGGGATGCTGCAGCAAGCTGGGCACGGCGGCGGATTGCACCGCTGCGATCTGTTCGTAGAGGTTGCCGAGCACATAATGCTGCAGTTCGAGCATCAGCCGGGCGTGCGAGCGCTTTCCGAGGTATTGCAGAGCGGTAATAGAAGCCTCGCGCACCGAAGCGCGCGGGTCAGAAGCCAATGCGCGCAATGGGTCGCTGGCGGCCATATCGCCGCGCGCCAGCTGCATGCCATATGCCAGGGCGGCGCACATCGCCAAGAATTCGTTATCGGCGCGCTGCCAGGCCAGACGCTGGGCGGCACTGGCGTGCAGCGCGGCGGCGGATGCGAGGCGCAGGTTGTAGCTGCCGTGCGGTGTGCGAGCGTGGGTACAGAGGTAATCCTCCCAATCCGGGCAAGCCAGCAGATCAGCCTGATACGAAAGCACCTCGGTCATCACTAGCGCCTCCTGTAGGTCACTGTCCCACTCTAGCGCCAGTTCGTTTTCGTGCGGTTAAGGGCTGGTAATGCTTTGGTTAGGGTTGCGGAGTGTGTCCCCACAGGTGCGTGCGCGGGCGGATCGGGCAGCGCCTGCATGGCGGGGTATCGTCCAGACCATCGGCGAGGCACCTGGAGATCACCTGATACCCCGCCGAGAGCGGGTAGAGGATCGCCTCGGCCTGGCCGACCATGCCGCGCCGTTCCTGGCCGGTCTCGCGCATCAGAGGGGCGTAGGCAGCAGTGTCGTCGATCGGGCAGGGCGCGGCGCGCCAGCCCCAAGTGTAGTGCATCGTTAGCCGGCCATCAGGCAGCCGAACGGGATACAGCTCCGTTTCATAGCCCAGGCACGGGGCGCGCGTGAGCATCTCGACCACGTGGTGAAAGGTGTTGGCACGGTATCCCACGCCGAGCAGCAGGCACCAGCCGCCCATCCCATGCAGCCGGGCGTAGGGCGAACGCGCGCCAAAAGTGCTGGTGCGGTGATGATCGGCCAACAGCTCGCCGGCACGCGCACCCCAGCCGGCGATGGCGTGCGTCGGGTTGAGGGTGCGCAGCACCCCGTCTTGGCGCCAAAAAGTGTCGGGGATGCGCCCATTGGTGGTGGGCGTACTCTTTGGATCATAAATGCCCGCGCCGCCGGGCTCAAAGGGAGCGCCGTGGTTAAAGCTGGGCATCAGCAGCGTGCCGGCGGGGGTGAGCACGTCCTGCAGGGCGCCTATGACAGCCTCGGCGCCGCCCTCCACCCAGCCCAGACGGCTGAGCGAAGAGTGCACCATCAGCCCCATCCCCGCGTGCAGGCCCAGGGCGCGCAGCTGCATGGTAATCTCGCCGCGGGTGATGCCGGCCGGCACGGTGCTGCTCATCGGCGCGGCAGCCTGGCAGCCTTGCGCGGGTCGGCCTGCGTCAGCCTGAGGTTGAGCTCCCACAGAGCCACGCGGTCGGAATCGTAAAAGGCGCGTTCGAGGGCTTGGTCAATGCGCATCCAAGCGACCTCGCGGTGCTCGGACGAGAGCTGCAGTTCGCAGCCGGTCGCATCCAGCCCAAAGGCGTATTGCGGGATGGTGTAGAGGTCGGGCGACCAGTGCGGGGCGTCGAAATAGCACACTGGCACCATCTGAAGGGCCTGCAGGCGCGTGAGCGGGCAGGTATCCGGCAGGTCGCCCTCTTCGCGCGCTTCGCGGCGGGCGGCTTGCTCGGGGGTCTCGTCATCCTCGCCGCCGCCGGCGATGCCCTGCCAGTTGCCCTCGTCGGCCTCCAGGAGCAGGGCAAACTCCCAGCCCTCTGGTGTACGGCGATACGGCAGCACCAGCACGTTATAGGGCGCGCGCATCAGGGCGTCTCGGCTGCGCGCAGGTCAGCAAGGGTCTCCTCGGGCACCTGCATACCCAGCTCCTGGGCGCGCCGGATAAAGTCGCCGGCCAGTTTCACGTCCTTTTTATTGCCGTACAGGTAGCACATCCCCAGGCCATAGTTGAGCCCGGGATCGTCGGGCATCTGGCGGTAGGCCTGCGCCAGGTAGGGCAGGGCGCTATCGGGCTGGTTGGAGCCCAAGAGCGACATCCCCAGCAGGTAGCGCACCTCGGCCAGATGCGACGAGTTCTGCGCCGCCATGATCTGTTCGGCACGCACCAGGCTGATGGCCGCCAGCTGATACTCACCCATGATGTAATAAGCCGCGCCGACCCCGTAGGGCCCGTCGGCACGCTCGGGCTGCAGCTCGCTGAGTTTCAGGTATGGATCGATGGCTTTATCCGGATTACCCAGCATGGTATAGAGCCTGCCAAGGTTCGCCAGGGCGGCTGGGTTATCGGGCTTGACCGCCAGCGAGGACTCGAGCAGCGCGACGGCCTCGTCCAGGCGATCCTGGGCGCGCAGGAGCCCCGACAGGTTGTCATAAGCATCACAAAAGGTTTCGTCGGCAGCGATGGCAGCGCGGAAGCGCTCCTCGGCGGCGGTCTGGTCGCCAGATCCTGCCAAGGCGACGCCCTCCCGGTAGGCGCTGATGGCATCGGGCTTGGCATCCGCGCACAGCAGAGCGGCCTCGGCGGGCTTTTCGGTGGGTGCCGTGGTCGGCACAGGCGTGGGCGCCGGAGTAGGCACAGCCGTCGGCTGGGCGCAGCCGGCCATAACCAGACAGAACGCAAAGAACAAGGGCAGCAGGGCACGCAAACGGGCGCTCACTGATCAAGCGCCTCGGCAAGGTCTGTCTCTACCTGCGGGTCGATATCGGTATAGCCGGCCTCGCGGGCCTGCTCGATATAGGTTTGCGCCTGGGCAGCATCCGGCGGCGAATCGTAGAGGTAGCTGACCCCCAGGATATACGACAGGTAGGGCACCTCTTTGGCGAGCTTGATGATCGGCACAAGGTAGCGCTTGGCCTCGCTGTACTCTTCGCGGCGGTAGTGGATCACTCCCAGCAGCACCATCACATCCAGCTTGTGCAGCGGCGTTTCGTTGGCAAACAGTTTTTCGGCCTCCTGTGCGAGGCTGAGCGAGCGGTCGAGGTCGCCCTGAGCCAGCACGGCGCGCGCCAGGCCATAGGGGCCGCGGCCATCCTGCGGCTTTAACCGCATGAGAGTCTCAAAAGCGCTGGCGGCTTCGTCGTAGCGCTCGAGATAGTGCGCCACGGTGCCGAGGTTATCATAGGGCTCGGGGTTGTTGGCGTTCTGCTCGGTCGAGCGCTGCGACCAGCTGAGCGACTCTTCGTACTTGCCTTGGTAGCGCAGGAGGATCGCCAGGTAATCCATCGCGTCGCAGTAGCCGGGATCAGCCTCGAGCGCCTTGCGGAAGGAATCCTCGGCCAACACCAGATCGCGCGAGTTCATTGCCACCAATCCGGCCTGGTAGGCCTGAGTGGCATCCTCCGACTGGCTGGGGCAATACTGGCGTGCCGGCAGGTCGGGGGTGTTCACCGGGGTGACGGCCTCGACTTGCACGGTAGCGCCCGCGGTTGGCTGATTGCCGGGGGTTGGGGTAAAGGGCACTACCTCAGCGGGCTGGCAGCCGGAAAGGAGCAGGGTCAGGATCAGCAACAGGGCTGCTGTTCGACGCATGGTCACCTCATGCTATGGATTGCCGACATTATAGCACGTTCGAGGTTGCTCTCAAGATTGCCATTCGCTTGAGGGAGGATATAATGCGCATGCCAGTAGGTTGCATCGGGGGTGCAAGGGTGTATCCGATTCTCAAGTATCGTGTGTTGTGGACCTGGGATTACTGCATGGGCTGGGATCACACGGTATTCGCGCGCGGGCGCGGCGCCTTTGGCCCCAATCAGCGGCGCGCAGCTTTCCTGAGCGACTATCTGCGCATGGTGGATTTCTGTGCCAAGCAGAACATCAACGGCATCGTCATCTGGGGGGCGTTGCGTGCCCATAACGGCGGTGAAGAACAGCTGCGCGAGCTGGCGAATTATGGCAACGAGCGCGGCGTCAGGATTCTGCCAGGGGTCGGCATCTTTGGCTATGGCGGCATCTACTATGACCCGCGCGCCGACTATGACAGCGTGGTGGATACCCCGCTGACGCCTCACCCCTATTCGCTGACCTCCTGGCTGACCGATCACCCCGAGCTGGCAGCCATCGGACCGGACGGCAAGCCGTACCGCACCGGGCCTTACTCGAGCCTGGCTTGCCCCAGCAAGCCCGAAAACCTGGCCTGGTTCCGCGAGGCCCTCGCCTGGCTTTACAGCGAGTTCCCCATCGGCGGGGTGCAGGTGGAGGTGGGTGACTATAGCATCTGCCACTGTGATGATTGTCGAGTGCGACGCGCCTATAATCTGGATGCCATGTTTGCTGTTGAGGATATGCGCCTGGCTTATGGCGAGGCGGTGAGTGTGGCACAGGGCATCCGCCCCGATACCTGGGTGATCTGCGAGACCTATTCGAGCCCCGGAATCGCCATGCACGCCGAGGAGCCCGGCTTTAACAAGGTCATGAGCCTGCGCCAAAAAGAGCTCCTGAGCACTCTGCCGGAGGGCACCATCCTGCAGTGGGTGGCGGATCGCGCGGTGGGACCCAATGCCGACCATCGTTGGCCTTCCAACACCTATTTGCCGGTGCGCGAGAACATTGCGCGTATCCACGCCGGCTCGCAATGGTCGGGCGGCGGGTGCGACGAGTGGGCGGTCGAGACTATTTCCGACCTGGTGGAGCGTTCCGCGGCAGGTAACATGCACGGCGTGAGTATCTTTGGCGAGGAATCGCCCGTCGCACCCCCCAACGAGGCCAACTACCTGGCCTTTGGGCAGCTGGCGGGGCGCGACTGGACCGAACGGCAGCCGGTGAGCATGAGCCAGTTTTACACCCAAGTGCTGGATCCGCTCTATGGCGGGGCGGATATGGCGGCTGCCTGGCGCAACCTGTACACCTCCGCGCGCGAGCTGCGTGCGCGTCGGAGCGCCAACGCGGCGGCCAAACTGGTGCGCCTGGCGGATCAGGTGCACAGCACATCCGCAAAACTCTCGGGTGAGACCTGCCGGCGCTGGAGCTGGCTGGAAGACTGGATCTGGAAGGCTGAGTGGCTGTGCCGCACGCAACCAAGGAGGGCCTGATCCCGCCGAATATCATCTCGATCCTGGCCGACGATATGGGCTATGGCGACTTTTCCGCCATCAACGGCGGGCTTTCGCACACCCCTGTGCTGGATGGCCTTATGCGCGAGGCTTTGCAGTACGTGCTGGAAAATGACGCGCGCCTGCCGCTCGCTGAATGCAACGATTATCGCCGGCGCTGGCTGGACAAGTCCTCGGACGACCAGCCCTAAGCGTCCCCCACCTGACAACTCCCCCGAATTCGGCTATCATTACCCCGTCCACCAACTGCGGAGGTGCGCCATGCGCGATGTGATCCTGCTCGACCCGGCCTTTCGTCAGCTCGAGGTCATCTTTAACCCCGAGGACCTGGCGCGCGTGCAGGCAAGCGGCGAGGTGCTGTGGGCACGCAACGACCCATTCCCCGAGGCCGACTATGACACCCTGCGCGAGCGCGTCACGTTGATCATCACCGGTTCGTGGCGCCACGGCGATGTGCGCGCCTGGCCCAAACTCAGGGCGATCCTCGAGGTCGGCGGCGGATTCCCCTCGCCTGCCGATCTCGACTATGCCGAATGCTTCCGGCGTGGCATCCGCGTGCTCTCGTGCGCACCGGCCTTTGGCCCGGCGGTGGCCGAGATGGCCCTCGGGCTGGCGCTGGCTGGTGCGCGCCAGATCGCCTTTACCGACCGCGCCTTTCGCACCGGTGAACCCAACTGGAGCCACACTTCCTTTAGCACCGCCATCGGCGAGCCCTTTACCCTCTACGGCAAGACGATCGGCCTGATCGGCATGGGAGGGCTGGCTCACAGCCTGCTGCCCCTGCTGGCGCCCTTTAAGCCGGAACTGATCGCCTACGACCCGTGGCTGACGGATACCTATATCGCCGCACAGGGCGCCCAGAGCGTTGCGCTCAACGACCTGATGGCGCATGCCAGAGTGATCTTTGTGCTGGCGGTGCCGTCGAGCTCCAACCAGGCTTTGCTGGATCGCCGCCGCCTGGAATCTATTCGCCCCGATGCCCTGCTGGTGCTGGTGAGCCGCTCGCACGTGGTCGATTTCGATGCCCTCACCGACCTGGCGCTGGCCGGCCGGCTGCGCGCCGCGGTGGACGTCTTCCCGCAGGAGCCGCTCCCGCGCGACCATCCCATCCGCCGTGCCGAGGGGGTGGTGCTGAGCTCGCACCGCGCCGGCGCGCAGGGCGAGGCGCTGCACAGTGTCGGACGGCTGGTGGCGGAGGATATCGAGGCGCTCACCGCCGGGCTCGTGCCGCGTTCGATGCAGCACGCCCAGCCCGAATACATCCGCCTGCGCGGATAGCCCTTACGCACGCGGCGATTTGCCCGTGGCGGTGCGGCGTCGTACACTGCAACAAGTCTATCCAATCCGGAGATATAACCCATGGAACGCTATACCGGCACCACTGCGCGCGGCATCCGCACTCCTATCATCCGACAGGGAGATGACCTGGTGCGCATCGCTGCTGACAGCATCATGCAGGCCGCCGCCGCCGAGGGCTGGCAGCTGCACGACCGCGACGTGGTGGCCGTTACCGAGGCTGTGGTAGGGCGCTCTCAGGGCAACTATGCCACGCTCGACCAGATTGCTGCCGATATCTCGGCGCGCTTCCCGCAGGGCGAGGTGGGGGTGCTTTTCCCGATCCTCAGCCGCAACCGCTTTGCCATGCTGCTGCGCGGGATCGCCCGCGGCGTCAAGCGCGTGGTGCTGCAGCTCTCTTACCCGGCCGACGAGGTCGGCAACGCCCTCGTCAGCCAGGATAAACTCGAGGATTCGCCCGTCGACCCGTGGCGCGATGTACTCACTGAGGCGCGCTACCGAGAGCTGTTCGGCGTCAATCCGCACCCTTTTACCGGCGTCGATTACGTGGCCCATTACCGCGAGCTGATCGAGGCCGAGGGCGCACACGCCGAGATCATCCTCGCCAACAACCCGCGCCAGATCCTGCGGCACACCCCGTATGTGCTGTACTGCGATATTCACACCCGCCGCCGCACGCAGCGCATCCTGGCCGAGGCCGGCGCCGTGACCCTTTACGGCCTGGCGGATATCCTCTGCGCGCCGATCAAAGGCTCCGGCTATAACGAACGCTACGGCCTGCTGGGCTCTAACAAGGCTGATGACGAACGCGTCAAGCTCTTCCCGCGCGATTGCCAGCCGCTGGTTGAGGCGCTGCAGGCCGAGTTGCGCGAGCGCACCGGCGCGCACGTCGAGGTGATGATCTATGGCGACGGCGCCTTCCGCGACCCGGTGGCGATGATCTGGGAGTTGGCCGATCCGGTGGTCTCTCCGGCTTACACCGCCGGCCTGGAAGGCGTGCCCAACGAGGTCAAGTTAAAATACCTGGCGGATAATGACTTTAAGCATCTCGACGGCCAGGAACTGGTGGACGCCATCCGCGCCTACATTGCCAGCAAACCCGCCAATCTGGTGGGGGTAATGGCCGCCGAGGGCACCACTCCGCGGCGCCTGACAGACCTGTTGGGGTCGCTGGCTGACCTGACCTCCGGGTCGGGCGACAAGGGCACGCCGGTGGTGGTGATCCAGGGTTATTTCAGCAACCTTGCGGATTAGCTGCCCAAGCTGAGCGTACGCGCTGCACGGCGCAGGTGCGTCGCGCTTCAAGGGGATAAAAAACGGCCAGGCGGATCACTCCGCCTGGCCGTCCTGGTTGGCGCGTACGCTTATTCAGCGAACGTAAATGGGCAAGCGGTCGCCTGCACAAAGTTGGTGTTGTTGTTGGCGTTATCCAGCGCGTTCTTTAACGCTTCCTGGTAGGCCTTTAACTCGGGGGTATCGGCGGTGGCGACACCGTGCAGACCGAGCTCAGCATTGGCTTCCGCCATCACGGCATCCACCGTGGCATAGCCCAGGCTGTTGGCCGAGGTCACGCCGGGGGCATAGATCAGCGCCCCGCCATTCACCTTGTCGTTGAACACGTTCAGCTCCATGGCGGCCAGTTGAGCCGAGAGCATGTAAGCCATGTTGACGGCATTGGAATCCTTCAACCAGGCTTTCAGCTGGTTAAAGGAGGTCGGATCAAAGGCACTGCCGTCGGCATTGCGCAGGTTGAGCGCGCGCAGCATCGCCAGGTCGTCTGCACCCACCAGCTTGGCGCCGTTTTTGTTGGTCCAGAAACCCTTGGTGAGCCCGCCGCCCGCGCCGAGGCACAGGTTGCCGAACTCGACCGTCTTGTTGTCGCCGGCCGCAACCGTCACATAGACGGGGTTGGGGGTGGTGGCGCGCCAGTTGGTCTCGATGGGCATGAATTCCGTCACGGTATAGTCATCCGGGGCGACCTGGATGCTCACCGGGGTGTAACGGATATAGTCGATCCCATCCTGGATCTGCACCTTCCAGTCAATGATCGGCATGTTGTCGTCGTTGATGCCGTTGGCGTTGGCATCGTAGAACTTGATTACGTTCAATGTCGCGGGCTGCGTGCCGGCAATGACTTTAAAGTTGTCGGTCTTGGTGGAACTGGGGTGGAAATCTGCCACCTTGCTGACCCACACCTTGTACTCGCCGCCGGCGTTGGGCGTCAGGTCGTAGCCGGTGGTGCCGTCCGAGGCTTTGATCAGGATCGACCACAGTTGGTAGCACTGAACGAACTCACCGCCGACTACCGTGACGGGGGTTTCGTTAGCGCTTGCGATGCTGGTGCCCAGCAAGGTGCCATCCGGAGCCGTCACCTTGACATAGTAGACGCCATCTTCCAGTCCCGAGCCGCTCGGCACCCTGGGGCCGCCATCCAGATAGACGGCTTCACGCGATTCAAACAGGTTGATGTTGACGCCGGTGCAGCCGGCATTCGTGGTAAAGGTGGCGCCGGTAGCGGCAGCAGCCGCGGGCAGCACCAGGGCGAGTAGGACGGTGACACTCAACAATAACGATAGACCCAGTCTGCGTAGCTTCATCTAGCCCCTTTCTTTTTTCGATACACAACACAATAATATATGGACGGCTCAGCACGAGGGGGAACGCCCGGATGTGGCGCTGCAGCAAGCTGCTTTTCGGCTGATCTGCGGAAAGTTTATCATTTCAATAAGGAGCTTTGATGCGCCGTTTGGCGTACTGGGATACGCCATTTAGCGCGCGGGGTCAGGGCAGGGGGATGCGTTCGCCAGTCACCAGCAGCCTGAGCTGCAGGGAGCCGCGCCAGGTGCATGTCAGGAGGGAGCACAGGTCGCGGCCGGGTTGTATCGTCAATGCCTCGGCCTGGTCGGGGGCGATCTCGCGTACATTAATCACGCGGTAGGCAATGCGCTCCCGGATCGTCGCCAGGTAGATCACGTCACCCACGGTTGCATAACGCAGGTTGTTGAACAGCACCGCACCGGCGTGGCCGGTGTGTCCGGCGATCACGCAATGCGTGCTATCGCCGCCGAGGGGGAAGGAAGTTCCCTCGACGAGCGCCGCGCCGCGCCGCAGGTTGGCGATCGTGGCACCGTAATAGACCGGCTGTGCCAGCCCAACTGCCGGCAGTTCGACCGTGGCGATCGCCTCGCCCTGCAAGCCGGCTTTCAGCAGCTCCAGGGCACTGGAGTCGGCCGGCGTCCTGGGGTTGACTCCTGACTCATCGGCGGGGTTAACAGGCGCCTGAACGCGCGCCAGCATTACGGTGTTGATGCGCTCCAACTCGTTCAGATCCGCCAGGTCGCGCTGCTCGAGCTGGAATCTGGCCTGCAGCTCGCTCACCACTGCCGATTGGGCGCGCTGATTGAGCACCTGGGCGACCTGCGGATAAAGCACCAGCAGCCATCCCAGCATAAAGATCACAGTGGGGAGCACCTTACTCCGCCAACGCTGGTTCATGTGCGCGCCTCGATCCGCCCGCGCCGGCGGCGATAGAACAGCCATCCCAGCACGAGCAGCAGCCCCCCCACGCCCACGGCGATGAAATACTCGCGGAATTTCTGCCAGAACGTGATGCGGTTGGTCGGCTCAAGTTCGATCTCGCGCGAGGGCGCTGGCAGTGCGGATTGATCCGGCTGGTTGAGCGGCACGTCGCTTTCCTCCGGATGATACGCCACGCGGTGCCCGCGTACAATCAGGCGGTTGGTGTTGATCATGTACGGGTCGCAGGTCACCAGCGTCACATAATCCATGCCGGGCACAATCTCGAGGTCGCTGATATCCGTCGGGACAATGATCTTGATCTGGTCGATCTCGTAGGCCAGCACCTCGTCCAGAATGTGAATTAAAAACACATCGCCGACTACCACCTTGTCGAGGTCGCGCAGGAGCCGCGCACTGGGCAGCCCGCGATGGCCGGTCAGCACGGCGTGCGTCGAGGGCCCGCCGATCGGCAGGGTCGAGAGCTCGATGTGCCCGATCCCGTGCTGCAGCACCTCGTCGCTGGTGCCGTGATAGATCGGGTAGTCGATCTCGAGCACCGGCACCTCCAGGTGGCCGATCGCCGCGCCCACGTTGAGCACATCGGCGTAATAGGCGCCCTCCACCACCGGCTTTTGGGCCTCCTCGAGCGTGCCGAGGAGGTCGTGCCCGGATTCGATCAGCAGCGCGTTATAGGCGCGTGCCAGGTCGCGCGCCTCGGCGATCTCGGCGGCGGATGCCTTTTGCAGCTCGAGCTCGTAAGCGTTGATCACCAAAGACTGGCTGCGGCGGTTGACGGCATCTGCGACCAGCGGGTAGCTAAAGACCGCCGCCCCCACCAGAAAAATGAGCACATAAAGCCAGAGCCGGTCGCGCCGCTGCGATGCTTTACCGGCCATCGCGCACCTTTTTGCGTTTGCGGCGCGTTCCAAATGCCACCAGCAGCATCAGCAATACCAGTACCGCCAGCGCCAGCCAGTATTCGCGGTATTTCTCCCACACAGACAGGGTCGTCTCCGGCCGGGTGCCGGCGGGGGGAGGCAGCGGGGTGGGCAGCCCGGAGGCCGGAGCACTGGCCTGCGTAGGACTGGCCTGCGCAGTACTGTCCTCATCCAGCTCGCCCTGGTAGGCCACGCGGTGTCCGCGCACCAGGATTCGATGCGAGTTGATCATATACGGGTCGCAGGTGATCAGCGTGACATAATCCTGAGCGGGGATGATGACCAGCGACTCGATCTCGTACGGCAGCACCCTCAGGATCTGGTCGACCTGATACGCCAGGGTGCCCGCGGCACTGCGAAGGTAAAACAGGTCGCCGATCTGCAGCTCGCCCAGATCGCGAAACAGGCGCGAGTTGGGCAGGCCGCGGTGGCCGGTGAGGATGGCGTGCGTGCTGTAGCCGCCCACCGGCATCGAGCTGCCCTCGATGTGGCCAATGCCTTCCTGCAGCACGAGGTCGCTCGAGCCGTGGTAAATCGGCAGGTCGACGTCGATTTTGGGGATAATGACGCGCCCCATGATGTCGCTGATCGAGAGCACCTGGGCATAGGCCACCCCGCCGGAGGGAAGCGGGGTTTCGCTGAAGGGGTCGCGGATCAAACTGGTGCGGTCAGAAAGGTGTGCGTTATAGTTCTGCGCCAGGATCACCTGGCGTTCGAGCTCTTCGTGAGAGAGCTTGGCCAACTCAGCCTCGAACTCGTTCACCACATAGGATTGCGCGCGCGCGTTCAACCAAGACGATACCAGCGGATAGCACAACACCGCCAGCCCGACCAAAAAGACGAGCACAAGCGGCCAAAGCGGGGTGCCCTTTTTTGCGCGGGCGGGTGTGGTTGTGCTGGGTGACATCATCGGCTTCGAGGGGAACTGACGGCAGGCAAGCCTAAAGCGCTTGCCTGCCGTATCCGTTCAGAAGCAGCAGGATGTACCTATTCGGTCTTGTACCGCAGCAAGACGGCGCAAGACATCAGAGCGACTCCCACGATGGTGAACAGGGCGGTGCCGATGCCGCCTGTCGCCGGGATACTCGGGCCGGTGTTGTTGACCACCTGTACACGCGTTTGCAGCGTCGAGCTATAACTCGACGTGGTCACGGTAAAGGGCACCGCCGCGGTGAGCGCGTTATAGCCCGGAGGTGCTTCGATCTCGATCAGGTAATAGGTCTTGCCGGCCAGACCCCTGATGCCAAAGTTTCCGGAAGTGTCCGAGGTCAGTACCACGTCCTGCCCGGAGACTGCCCCCGCAACACCGGGGTTGGCCTCGATCAGGTCCTGGTTCCACTTTAAGTAGTTGCTGGTGCCGCCATCCAGCGAGATCTTGAACTTGGCGCCGGGCAAGGGGGTGACGTCATCGACACCGCCATCCACCTTAACCCAGTTGTAGCCGCCGGTCCACACATACGGCAGCACCTGGGTGCTCATCGTGCCGTCTTCGGCCATGTAGCCGTTGTTATAGGTAAGGTAGGCATTATTGTAGATAGGCTCACCCATTACAGCGTTCTCGTTGATTGTGTTCAACCAGGTGCACACCAGGGTCGTGCCTGAGAGGGCTTCGCGACCGGAGGCGGTGAACTCGAAAACGCCGGTATAGTCGTTGGCAATGGTCGGAAGGGTGACGGACAAGTGGCCGCTTACTACCCAGGTGCTGCTGACATCAACGTTATCCACATAGATACGCCATGAACCGGGCACCACCGACAATCTCGGGTCGATCGTATCCGAAAAGACATACTTGGTATACGAGGCGATGTCGGGCGGTACTTCCGGGGTCACATACCAGGTAAAGGTCTCGCCGATCACATAGGAGCCTTCCTTGAGGTGGGCTGCGCCGATATACTTGTCAACAGTCGGAGCGCTGGCGTTGATCTGGGTAAAGGCCGCCGGCGTTCCTGTCATTTCCAGCACGCCCATGGTATCCGTCACCATAGAAGAGCTGATGATGCTAAAGCTCAACTGGGTCTCGCGGATAGCATAGCCATCCGGCGGCATGGTCTCTACCAGGTAATAGTCGCCATAGGGCAGGTTGTTGACGACGATGTGCCCATACTCGTTGGTGACTAGGTCACCCATGCCGGGGTAAACCGGGTAGGAGCCATCTTCCGGGTTTCTCATGTGCAGCGAATAGTGGGCACCTTCCAACACGGCGATGCCGTCGCCAGCCGTCTTGGTGAGCACGACCGAGCCGCGCACTTCGACGTTCTTGGGGTAGATGTCCACCGTCAGCTGCAGGTCGCCATTCTGGTCGACAGCCGGCAGGCTCAGGATAAAGGGCGCAGAGGCCTTCCAGATATAGGCCGGCACTACCTTTTCGGCAAAGATATACAGGCCGTCCGGCAGGGTGATGCTCGCCAGGCCGCTGGAGTTGGTGGGGCTCAGCACGCCAGTCTCGGTGCCGAAATCGGCCCTTACGTCGGCATAATCCGCATACTCTTCAGAGGCCAGTGCATCGTATTTTTCCTGCAGGGTTGAGCCCCCCAGCGGGATCAGCCAGTAGGCAAATACGGCGCCCTCAAGCGGCGAAGCGCCCGGCGGCAACGCGGTGGGCACCTTGCCGTCGTTGGCGATGGGCGGCGGCAGTTGATCGGTAAACTTTAGTTTGTGCAGGTTGACGGTGTTGGTATAGGCCAGGCTGCTCATCGGCGTAATCAGCACGGCCAGTGCCAGCAGGGCGATCATCACTCTGATTATCTTGTTGCGTTTCATAGTTTCTCCTTGCTGCATTGCTTCCAAACGGGTCGTTGCTCCATCAGGGTCGTTATATCGTTTATGGCGGTGCACCTCCTCGGCTGTGCTCTGGTGGCGAGGGCGCTCTCATGAGTCCCTCCGGCGTCGCAGGTATAGGATCACGGCCAGCAGCATGATCAGAACGCCGGCCACGGTAAAGATCACTGTGCCCACACCGCCCGTGTTCGGCAGCGGCACATGGGTGTTGGGAAAGAGGATATAACCGCTTGTCCCCGATACTGAGCGCACCAGCGGGGCGCTTACCAAAAAATAGTTGCCGGCTTCATTCTGGGTAGCCGTCAACTCATAGGTGGCGGCATCGAGGCTGTAGCCGGTCGGTGCGGCCAGCTGGCGCAGATAGTAGGTGCCCGGGCCGATCGGCGGCAAGTCTGCCACGCCGTTGGTGGTGGTCACCGGCTCGCCGATGGGTTCCATGGCGCTGTCATAGAGCTGAAAGACGGCCGCGGTGGCGGTGATGAGGGTGGTCAGGTCCTGGCGCACACTGCGCACCGCAAGAGACAGGCTGGGCAGGTTGCGAAAGGTATAGCGATAGGCGGGCGCCGAAAGCGCTACGCTATCCACACTGACCGAACCATCCGCGCCGATTACCACCGCGCGCGGGGTGCTGTCGAGCAGATAACCCTCAGGCGCTGCCGATTCCACCAGATGGTAATTACCCGGCCGCAGTTGGGTGAATGTCACCAACCCCGAGCTGGTCAGCTGGGTGGCGACCAGCGTGTCCGAGCTGTCGTAGAGCTCGAACTCGACACTGGTGGTGATAGGCGTGCCGCTCTGGTTGACCTTGGCCACCGAGAACTGGTAATAGATCGTCTGGTTGGCAATGTTCACTGCATTGCTGATGACGGCGGTGCCATCCAACGTCATGGTTCCGTCGTCGGTTATCACCAGAGTGTGGCGGGCCAGGTCCTTGACATAACCCGGCGGCCCGACCGTCTCGTAGAGCGTATAGGTGCCTGCCAGCAGGTTGCTAAAGGTTACCTGGCCAGTGCCCAGGGCGGTCGAGCGGGTCTGATTGTAGTAGACGTTGGTGGTCGGGCAATGCAGCTGAAAGCTGGCGCTTTGGGTGGTGATAGGCACACCGAGTTCATCGACTTTGGTGATGGTGAGCTGCAGCGAGACGGAGGGCGTGTTGTAGATGGTATAGCTGGTACCGTTGTAGCGGTCGGTGATGGCAGTGCCGTTGATCGTGACGGCGCCATCCTGGGCGATAATCACCTCGTACCAGGTGGGATCGAGGCGGTATCCGGCGGGGGCAACCGCCTCGCGCAGGTAATAGATGCCCGGCTGCACGTTGACAAATCCCACCACGCCGGTGGTGCTGGAGCTGCTGCGTTGGATCAGGGTGGTCTTGTTGATGGCGTACAGCTCGTAAAGCGCGTCCGTCAGGGCCGGCGATTCGTCCGTTGCGCCGCGCTTGATGAACGAAAAACTGCCCGGCACGGCCGCCGGCGGATGCGGAGTGCTGGCAGCGTAAGCATTCTTGGTGTAATAGGTGCCGCTGTAGCGGTAATAGAGCTGCTCGCTGTTTTCGTAATAGGTGAACCCGGGCAGCTTTCTGGTGGTGATCAGCACCGCCAGGGTTTCGCCGTTGAGGTTGTTGAAGACGACCTCATAGCCTGTGGCAGTGGGGTTTGCGATCGACCACTTGTCGTACAGCAGACCAAGGGTGATCAGCCCGCTCGCGCTGACAGTGGCGTGATATACCCGGATGTCGGGCGCCGGGTTGCTTGACGTCCCCTGATAATAGGTGACAGATTGCGCCTGGGTAAAGGTTCCATATTGCCCGGAATACGATTCGCGCAGTCTCACCGGGTTCATGTTCAGATGGTCGGCGTTAAGGACCACCGCCCAGACGACGGTAGTATCCGTCTCGGTATAGACCCATTTGCGGTTGGGCATGTCGGCCGGCGGCGTGGAATAGGTGATGCTGGCCGAATCCGTATAGGTGTTGTTAGAGGTCACCCCGCGCACGTTATAGTAGGTGTTGTACACCAGCGGATACGTACCGCTGGTGGGCACCGTCGCCGGGTTAGCCGAGGCGATGTCATTCAGGCTAAAGGTGCCCGTTATCTCTGAGAGGGGGTCAGCGACGGCATTGAGCGTAAAGGTCACCACTCCGCTGGTGTTGACCGACCAGGTGCCGGCGATCTGCGCGTCCGCGGTGTAAAAATAGCCCGTGGCGGGGTAACGGATCAGCAACTCTGGCGGGAGCTGCATGGTAAACTGGTCGCCGGCTCGGGCGGAGCTGGGCGCACGCCAGGTACCCGAGATCACGTCCAGGTTGTAAGAGACCATTCCCTGGGCGTTGGTATCCGGCAAAAAGGCGTTGACGGGGTTATGACTGGGATCCCACGAATAGCTGTCGACGGCCGTCACGCCATAAATGTACGAGGCGCTGGGGATGACGGTGGTCTGGCCGGGCGCACTGGTGTTGTAGAGTGCGTCTGTGGCGGTGGCATAGATCACCGTGCCGGCCTCCTGGGCCGGGATGGCGATGTTAAAAAAGCCGCTGGCGTCTGTCATACCCGCGACAAGCACGTTGCCCGGCAGCTCCACGTTGATGTAGACGTTGGGAGCACTATAGCCCGTGACGGCGGTATCCGTATCGCGCACCGGGTTGAGCACCGGCGGCGGCGGCGGGTAGATATCCGGGTAAACCTGGAGCGGGATCACCAGATTCGGCAGGCCCGCTTTGCTGATCGTCAGGCTGGTATTGCTCAGCGTCAGGGACGTGTTTTGCGGCGGCGAAAAGCTGACGCTGGAGAGCGCGCGCAGCGCGGCATAGTCAAAGATCCTGACATTGCCGTAGATGTCGGTCATTTCAACCAGCAGCAAGCTCAGATCGAGCCGATCGCCCTCGGCGTATTGCTGGCGCGGGTTCCGCAGCACGCGCCACGAGGCGAGGTTGTTGAGGTCAATATAGGGCTCTTCCACCTGGATCTGCTGAGTGGCACTGCCAAAGGGGTTGACGGCTTTAAAAGTCAGCACGGTGCCCGCCGGTTGGGGCGGCAAGCCGCTCAGCTCAAAGCTGCCATCTGCTGTGCTGGCTGTGGTGGTATAGACGGTGCCATCCGGCAGCCTGAGCGTGACGGTGCTGCCTTTAGTAGCTATACCGCCGGCGATGGTCGAGTTGACAAATACTGAGTTGATGCGCGCAAAGGTCGCCGGATAGGCTGTGATATCGTAATAGCCTTCTGCAAAATAAGTCCAATAGTTGCGCGTCCAGCTGACGGAGGTACCGACATCCAGGTAAAAGGTAGCCGGGTAGCTCAGCCCGGCGAGGATGGGCGTCGAAAAGGTAAAGGTCAGGGTACTGTTGGCCGCTACCGGCCCGCCCACGGCAAACCAGCCGGTAGTGGTATAGGTATCGAAATACTCGATGACGGTGGTATCACCAGTGGTTAGGGGGCCAACGACCAGCCCGGAGCTCGCCAGGGAGGGCACAATGCTGGTGATAAAGGGTCCCGGCGGCCCAAGGGTGACATCGTTGCGCGAAATGAAAATGGCCATGTCTTCGCTATAGTTCGGGTGAGATTTGGCCACCACCACCCAGTTGATCGCGGTATAGTTGGCGTTGAATGTCCCTACAACCTGCAAGTCCACCACACTGCCGTCGGTCACCACGATCGGATCCAGGTTCGCCGACGGGTTGGTATAGGTCATCGGCAGCGCGTCATCCACGCTCAGCTGATCCAGAACCGTATACTTGGGCACGGAATCGGTGATCGCGCCTTCACGAGCGGTGATGGTGGGCGTGGACGACGCGCTGAGCGACAGAGTTGGCGTGACAGAAGACAGGTCGGTATCCGCGGCAGTCGCCGTCCCTGTCGCCGTGAGCGTCTCGGTGGCGGTCAGCGCAGCCGTCGCCGTGAGCGTCTCAGAGATGGCGATGGTGGCGGTCGGCGTGCTATTCAGCAAGGTCGTGCTGGGGCTCGGACTCGGGTCGGCTGAGGATGTGAGCGGCAGCGGCGTGGCGGTCGCCTGGGGCACCACCAGCGACGACTGGAACTGTTCGGCGCCGGCGCGCAGCTCGGCGAGCACGCTGAAATCGCCCACGATGGGCGTGATCGGCTGGGTGGTCAGGTCGAGCTGGTAACTGGTGCCGCCCGGCAAATAGAGGGTATAGACGCCCTCGGCGCTTTTGAGCGCGATGCGCCAGCGTTCGGCATCCGCTGGGTCGGTAGAGATTCCCGCCAGATAGGCCTGGTAGGAGGCGATCTCGGCATTGTAGAAGGCCGCGTCTTCGGTGATGGCGAGTGCGCCTCCGGGCACGCTCAGCTGCAGGCTGTTGACCAGGAGCGCTGCGCTGGGCAGCGTGAGGGTCAGCTGGGCATCCGGCAATGGCGCTGCGACGCGATTGACGGCTACAGCAAGGTTTGTGAGGTCGTCGCTGGCGGAGAGTAAGAGGGTATCCGGGTTAGGGTTGTAGAGCTCCTGGGCGGCGCTATGCCACAGGTCGAGCGGCAGACTGGCGATGATGACCACAAGAGCCAGCAGCACTGGTACCCAGCGCAGTGAGGAGCGTCTCATGGCAGCCGCCTGGTGCCGAGGACATCAATAGACCTCGCATCCTGTGTTGGCCGAGGTGGCTGGCTGATCTGTGGCGGTGCCCATCCGCTTTCGGCAGTCATCGCCGCGCGGACGCCCCCATATGTGGCTGGAAACACTATTCTCCGTCGGGTCGATAACAATAAAAGCTATAGCGTATGTCGTGTCTCGAGACGCGCAACAAGAAGCAATTGAATGCTTCTTGTCATATTATAGCATATAAGAAAGCATTGTAGATGCAAATCTGGACCCCGTTTTAATGAGCTGCCGGATAGTTTCGTAAGGGGGGCTCAACCTGGCGCCAGATGCGGCCGGATTCGAACTGGTCGCGTACCCGGGCGGACAGGTCTTAAAACTGACAGCACGGCGAACATAAAGAAAGCGGGTTTGTCATATCCCAGCCGGGCTGGCTTGTCAAACACCAGCAATATATAACGAGGGGCGGCCGCGTGACCGCCCCTCGTTAGTCATCGGCCGTGCTCAGGCTTGCTTGAGGACAAAGTCGCCCTCTGTGCGGCGCAGATTGGTGAGGCGCACCAGTTCGCTCTGGCGCACCTCAGGGTCATAGTTGGCAGCGCCGTCAAAGGTGCGCACCGGCAAGCGTCCGGCCGGCTTGCTGGCCTTGATAGCGGGGGCCATCGATTCAAACATGCTGCCCCACACCTTTTTACCGCCATCGGCGTTGAACATGCCGGAATGGCGCGTGCAATCCTGGGCTTCGGGCACATCAAAGGTGCCCCAGTTGAGCCAGCCGCACACATAGGGGCGTGTTTCCCACACCAGGTCGCGGTTCCAGATGGCGCCCTGCTCTTCAGAGCTGGGCAGGAACTGGCTGCCGCCGATCTGGGCCAGCTCGGTGTTGCCGCCCACCCAGCTGAACTCGCCGTTAAAGACCGGCTTGCCAAAGCCCGCCATATAGGCAGCCGTCAGCACCCCGCGATCGAGCGCGCGGCGATACTGCAGGCTGTGGTCGATCATGCCCGGGTAGTAGTGATAAGACAAAAAGTCGTGGTTGGCGGCCGCCCAGGCAGGATTAAATCCGCAAAAACCACTCATCGGGAAGATGTACTGCAAAAAGCCGACCGTCACAAGGGTCTTGTTACCCCCCTCGCGGATGGCGGCGGTCATGCGCTCCAGCCAGGCATCGCCATATTGGCAGCACAGCTTTTGGTAGGCGACGGCTGCCGCCGGATCGGAAAAGGTGTCGCGGCGGTCGGGACTGGCGGGCCAGCCGTGCGCTTCGGCGATCGGCGCCCAGGCCGCCCAGAAGGTATCGTTAGGGCGCACCCAGGGCTCGTTGAGGATATCCCAGGCAAAGATGCGCTCGTCGTTTTTATAACGCACGTTCATCTCGCGCCAATAGTTCTCGGCGGCCTGCAGCAGGTGCTCGC
Organism: Chloroflexota bacterium; assembly: GCA_012729455.1. Taxonomy (GTDB): domain Bacteria; phylum Chloroflexota; class Anaerolineae; order UBA1429; family UBA1429; genus JAAYDC01. The sequence continues at coordinate 38,213 of JAAYDC010000030.1, forward strand.
TGATAATATAGTTGGCGTCTCCGCGCATAAAGGCCGGCGCGCCCTCCCAGTGGTCGGGCCCTGTGGGATGAAGCCGGATGCCGTGCTTCCAGGCGATGGCGGCCATCTTTTCGAACTTGTTAAAGCCCTCTTTGTTGATTTTCGTTTCTGATTCGACAAAGCTCATCCAGGTGCCAAAGACCCGCACCACGTTCACGCCCACCGATTCCATCAGCGCGAAATCGGCTTCGGCGCGATTGACGTCAAAGGTCTTCCACAGCTGGGGAGCCCAGCCGGTGCGCGGCACAAAGTAATTGGCGCCCCACGGCACAAACAGCTTGCCATCTACACTGAACGACTTGCCACTTACTTCAACTCTCGCCATGTTATCCCCTCCAGGTTGCTGAGGGCATCATAACCGCTACGAGCTGGTATGGCAAGCGCCAGCACCTGCCTTTGATGTGTTTATCCCGCTCTCGCTCAAGCGGTAGCTACTCCCAGTGCCCGTCAGGGGCGCCGGATTGCAGCGCCAGGAGCGAGAGCGCCCCGTGGTGGTGCATGGTATGGCGAATGGCATAGATATACCGGCTCAGGCGGGTAGTATCTGCTTGGGCAGCACTGTAGGGCTCGCTCAGCGCCGAGTCATCCATGACGCTCAGTTTGGCGGTGATGTGCGCCATGGTGGTATCCAGAAACTCTAGCACCTGACGCTGCGAGGGCAGCTGCTGTTCGGCCAGCTCCCACTTGTCGCGAAAGGGCCAGCCCCAATCCCACTCGCTGTCTGGGTCATCACGGAAAAAGTAGGCCAGCGTCTCGGCGATGTGGTTGGCGATCATCACCGGCGTCTGAAAGCGGTTGACCCCCACCTGCACCCAGGCCTCGTCAGTGAACTGGCCGATCGTCTCACACACCAGCGCGTTGCAGGCGCGCAGGTTATCCAACAAGACCATGCATTGCGGGTTGTGCACGGCAACACCTCCTAGATATCGACACCCAGCAGGATGCGCACCAGGTAGCCGATCCCAAACGACAGTGCCGCCACCCCCAGGCTGACAGCAGCCATCAGCATAAAGCGCTTGCGAAAGTTTATACCCATCGCCACCGAATAGTAGGCAGTAAAGAGGGCGATGATGATCACCGCCGTTACGAGCATGATGCCCAGTGCCACGAACTTGGGCAGCCCCAGCAAATAGGGCAGGATCAGGAGTGCCACGGTGATCACATAGGCAATGCCGGTGTAGAGCGCCGCCAGACCGGGGTTCTTTTCGTCCGCCTCAGTTGAGGTAGAGAGGTACTCGGAGGCCGCCATCGAGAGCGAGGCAGCGATGCCGGTGATCAGCCCGGAGAGGGCGATCACGCGCGTGTCCTGAAAGGCAAAGGTCAATCCGGCCAGCGCGCCGGTCAGCTCTACCAGAGCATCGTTAAGCCCCAGCACCACCGAGCCGGCATAGCGCAGGGCTTCTTCATCCAGCAGATCGAGCAGGGCGGCCTCGTGGCGCTCTTCGTCGGCCAAAACCTTTTCGGCCTCGGGTACCTCTTCCAGCAGCAGGGCATAGCCCTGCTGAGCGCTGCGTTCGTTGTTTTCCATCAGTCTGGCGCTAAAGGTAAAGCCGAGGGTGCGCGCCAGGAATGTATACCAGCGCACCTGGTGCTGATTGGGCTGCACCTCGGTGCCGGTGTAGCGCTGCCAGATGCGCTCGTGCTTGGTCTCTTCATCTGCCAGGCGCTCGAGCACCTCGCGGTTGTGTCCGGGCTTTAGGCGCGCTGCTACGGCGCGATAGATCGCTGCCTCGGTGGCCTCGGTGTGCTGGAATTTCAGGAGCTGCTCGCGCACGGTGGGCGAGAGCGAACGCTTGGCGCTGTTCATGGGCGACCTCCGGTTAGTTCAAGTAGCACAGGCTTGACATAACATTCCAGCTGGACGTAGCCGAGAGGGTTGAGGTGCAGATCGTCCTCGCGGTAGTATGCCCCGCGCGCATTGGAGTGCTCGTCCAGGGTCAGGGCGGGGGTCTCGACCAGACGGATATCGCCAAACTGCGCGGCATAATCGCGCCATAGCTGGTTGAGGGCGCGGATCTCGCCCAACACCTCACGGCGCGAGGGCGATTCCTTGACGGGGATGATCACGAACTGGATGCCGGGCAGGTCGGCACGCGCCCACTCAAACAGGCGGTGACTGAGCGAGATGACCTCGTACGGCTTGTAACCGAGCGCCAGATCGTTATCGCCCTCGTAATAGACCAGCACGCTCGGACGCAGGGGATATACCAAGCGGGGATAGTAGTAGAGCGCTTCGTCGGCAGTGGAGCCGCCAAAGCCCGTGTTGAGGGCGCGCAGCGGCGCCATCTGCTGCTCAAGCAGGCCATCTTCCCGCCAGCAGACCATCGTCGAGCTGCCGTAAAAGAGGATTGCCCCCGGCTCGGGCTGAACCTTTTTCCAGGATGCCTCGAGCGCCTCTACTTCACCAACCAACCGCTGCAGATCAATGCGCGTCGGAATCAGCTCGGGCATAGCGCCCTCCTCAGGCAAAAATGGAATAGATCAACCAAACCGCCATCATCACAAAGAATCCCGCCATAATGGTCTTGACCAGCGCGGCATTACGGCGCATCCACGCGAGCAGCTGCTGCGAGGTGGTGCCGAAATACACCAGCAGGAACACGGCCACCAACGGAACGATAAACATCAGGTTGTAGAGGATCAACGTCAGCGCGGCTCTGGTGCGCAGCTCCGGCACACCCAGCACGAACACGATCGTAGGCAGATACACCTGTCCCGTGCAGGCCAGCTCGATCAGCGAGACCACCAGCCCCAGCCCAAGCGAAGCCGGAATCAGCCAGCGCGAGGTTGTGCCCTCGCGGATCAGCTTGTGGCTGACCTTTTTCAGGCGATCGGGCAGGGTGAGGGACATATCATCGAGCTTGCCCTGGCGCGCCTTGCGGGCATCCTGCAGGCTGCCAACCGCCAGAACCAGGCACAACAGGGCGGTGGCGCCATACAGCCACTTGCTGATGGCGTTGAGAAAGGGCAGCGCGGTGAGGGCCTTTAACAGGCCAAAACCAACTCCGAGGTAGGTGAGAAACACGCCAAGCGTAAAGGCCGCTCCGCTCATGAGGAGCGCCTTGCCGGTGCGTTTGCGCACCGCCAGATACGAGAGCAAAAAGATGATCGTGGCAAAGGCGCACGGGTTGACGCCATCCAGCAGCCCGGCGCCGATGACGGCCAGCAACCCAAAGCTGCGAAAGCGTTCGACGATCGAGCTGGTAGCCGCGGCCTCGTCGTAGCCGGCCCACGGCTCAGGCGCGCCGCTCTCGAGATAAGGCTGCAGCATGGCCTGGATGCCCGGCGCGCGCACATCTTCGCCCAGCAGGTAGCTATCGCCGATGAACAGGGCCGGCGCCGTCATGCGGCGCGCTTCGGGCACGCCGGAACGCTCCGATAGATAGGTGTTCAGCGGTCCGCCCTCGGCGATGTTGATGCGCCGCAGCACTAGCTGCGGGTATTTCTGTTGGATATAGGCCAGGTCCCGTTCGGCGCGCTCGCATACGTCGCAGCCATCCTGGAAAAAGTAGGCGGCATGGATTGGCGCAGCCGGGCCAACCTCGGCAGCGGGCGTGTCGCTGAGGGCTGATGGGATCTCGCCGGTAAAGACGGGCGCCAAGGTGTTATCCAGCCGGTCGGCCAGCGGATAGGGCCACACCTCGCCGGCCTGCAAAAAGGCGTCGATCAAGCCGTCTAGGTTTTCGCGCGGCGACTCGGCGCCGATCATGATGCGGTCGCCCACAACGGTCATGGGTACATACCAGGCATCCTGCTGGACGCCCGCCAGCGTCATAAAGTCGTGCCAAAAGTCGTTGCCGGGCTCGTGAGTCACATCAATCACGCGCACCTGCAGCTTGTCGCCATATTTGGCCATGATCGGCGGCAGCACCTCGGTCATCATCTCATGGCAGTGTGAGCAGGTGGGTGAGTAAAACAGCAGCAGATTGACCGGCGATGTGGTAGTAACCCCGCCGCCGCTGGCGATGGGCGTGGCAGCAGCCGTTGGGCTGTCGCTTGGCAGCGGCGTCACCGCCGCCAGGGAGACGCCCTGGTCAGCGTATTCGGCGATGCGCGTCTTGAGCGCAGCGCGGATCTCGGCCTCGCCGGAGAGGGCATAGTCACCGATAAAGATCTCGGGGATGCCGCCGGAAGCCACGCCGTATTGTGCCTCGAGCGCCAGCAGCATCTCAAAGTTGGCCGTCTCCGTCATGTCGATGCGAACGATCACCAGCCGCTCGCCATATTCGGCCTGCAGGGGCGCCAGGATCTCGCGCTGCACCGTATCGCACGACGAACACACCGGGTCGTAGAAATAGTAGAGCTCGATAGCCGGCTTTTGTGCGGCGGCACCCGGCGCGCTCGCCAGTAACAGCGCTGTCAGGACGAAAGAGAATGCCAACCAGGCGCCAAAACGGCGCAGTTTAGAGACCATTTCCAACCTCACAACGCGGAAAATCGTTATGAATCTTGTTCGATTATATACGCGCCGGCAAGCTTTACGAAATCTGTCCGGCTCCAAGCTAAAATGCCGATTGCGTGCACTCTCTCAGGTGCTAAACTAACCGCATGCATCCAGCTCGTTACACGCCTGATACGTTTAACCCTCCTCCGCGCCCGCCGAAGCGCCGCCGGCTGAGGGTTTGTCTGGTCATTCTGGCAGTGATCATGGTGGCGGCGGGGGCCAACCGCTGGGCCAACCAGCGCCTGTGGCTCAACCAGATCACCGTCGCGAGCCCAAGGGTGCCGGCTGCCTTTGACGGCTTCCGCATCCTGCAGCTTTCCGACCTGCACAACCGCCGCTGGGGGGCGGGTTCGGCCGAGCTGCTGGCGCTGTCGGCCAGTGCCCAGCCCGATATCATCGTGGTGACGGGCGATCTGGTGGATCACCGCACCGGGCCGCTGGATGAGGTCACGGCCGTTTTGCGCGGTCTGCAGGCCATCGCACCGACCTATTACGTCTCCGGCAACCACGAGATGCACGTGGGGCGCGTCCGGGAGCTGACGATGCTGTGCCAGTCGCTGGGCGTCGAGTACCTCGATGGGCGCCAGGTCACGCTCGTGCGCGGAGACGGACAGGTCATCCTGATGGGCATGCCCGACCCGATCGCTTACGGCGAGTATCTCTATGAGTTTCCGCGCTATTCTCAGCATCTGGATGAGCAGATGTCTGCGTGCCCCGCGAATGCGTTTACGGTGCTGCTGGCGCATCGCCCCGAACTGATGCCGATTTATGCACAGGCAGGCTTGGACCTGGTGCTGGCCGGACACGCGCACGGCGGGGTGCTGCGTATCCCCGGATACGGCGGGCTGCTGGCGCCCGGGCAGCCGATCCCGGCGCGCTACACTGGCGGGCTGCACCGTGAGCGAGATACACAGCTGGTGATTTCGCGCGGAGCCGGCGGCAGCACACTGCGCATCAACAATCCTCCCGAACTGGTGCTGATTGAGCTGCGGCGCACGGACTAGCTGGGATTGCCAGCCCGAAAACGCTGCCGTAATATAGGTCATCCTGCACACCCGTGGGAGGGGCTATGAAGTCCGCTCATCGCTACCACTTTTCGCCGGCTGTCACCGTCATCCTCATCTTTGGGATCATCTCGCTCTTGGGCGACATGGTCTATGAGGGCGCGCGCAGCGCCAACAGCCAGTATTTCAGCCTGTTGAGCATCAGTGCGGCGCAGATCGGGCTGGTGTTTGGCATTGGCGAGTTCCTCGGGTATGCCCTGCGCCTGCTGGCGGGTGTGCTTTCGGATAAGACCGGCCGTCACTGGGTGTTTTTGTTCGTCGGCTATGGCATGCTGCTGGTTGTACCGCTGATGGGCGTGACTGGGCAGTGGAACGTGCTGGTGGTGCTCCTGCTGATGGAACGCATCGGCAAGGCGCTGCGCAACCCCGCCAAGGATACGATCGTCTCATCGGTGGCCGAAAACCAGGTCGGGATCGGCTTTGCCTTTGGCCTGCAGGAAGCCCTCGATCAGCTGGGTGCATTTTCGGGCCCGCTGATCTTTAGCCTGACCTTTATCCTGGTCGGCTCCAACAACCTGGGAGCGTATCAACTGGGGTATCGCTGGTTGCTGCTGCCTTTTGTCCTGCTGATGCTCTTTTTGGTCTACGCCTGGCAGCGCATCCGCCGCGAGAGGCTGATCAAGCACGTCAAGGTGCGCGAATTCCGCCATGAGCGCCTCTCGCGGCTCTTTTGGTTCTATACCGCCTTTACCTTTTTTGCCTCGCTGGGTCTGGTGAACTTTGCGCTAATCGGCTTTCACCTCAAAGCCAACCGGCTGCTTTCGGATGCCAACATCACGCTTTTGTACGCCGTCGCGATGGGCGTGGATGCCCTGGTGGCGCTGGCGGTGGGCAGGTATTACGACCGTGCGAAGGCGCGCAGCGGCCACAAGACCGGCGGGCTGATCGTGCTCTTGGTCGTGCCGCTGCTGACGGCGCTGATCCCCTTTTTCGCGCTGACGCGGTCGGTGGGCCTGGCGGTGCTGGGCATGGTGCTCTTTGGCGCGGTGATGGGTATACACGAAACCATCATGCGCTCAGCCATCGCCGACCTGACGCCCTTTTACAAGCGCGGCACCGGTTACGGCGTCTTTCACCTCGGGTATGGGCTGGCCTTTTTGGTGGGCGCCGCTGCCATGGGCTGGCTATACGACCGCGGCTTGATCGCGCTGATCTTTGGGCTGGTGCTGGTATCAGAAGCTGTAGCAGCACTCGTGTTTTACCGCATGCGTCAGATAGCACTGCGTGAAGCAGAATACCAGCCGCCCGCCGCAGGCAGCTAAAGAATGAGCGACTAGCCGGTGAATAAGTGGCATTACGCTCTTGTGATACTCGCCGCACAAAATAGGACGCAGAGATTTGGCCGGGATTAGAGCTCAGTCCGCTTGAACCGGTTAAAACCTGCCTCGCAGTACGAGCTCGATGCAACTCGAAAACCTGTAATCCTGACCCCGCTCTACCATCTCACATTATACAAGAGAAAACGGCTGAGCAATCAGCCGTTTTCATCCCTGTTTTTGTCGCTCCAGGCAAAATGGATTTCAGGATCAGTATCTATAAACGCATTTACATCACTCGGCCGCATCCGCAGTTGCTTGCAGGAGGATGAGTTCACTGGTCAGCGCACCGCTCAGGCGGATACGCAGACCATGCCGCAGCAAAGCTCCGCCGGACACCGTCATGCTCTCCCCTGTGTTGTCCAGGGTCACAACATAGTCCCTGCCCGCAGCTATGCCGCGCGGATAGACGATCGTTTCATCTTTTCCCGCTTCTGAAATTTTGAAAACGCCTACCATACCTCGGCTTACGTCCTCGTGCGCTATCTCCAGCACACCGAAACCATCCTTCACCTGGCTTAGATCCGGCGTGTGGTGGAACATCAGCGATTCGCGGTGCATGGGGCGGACAAACCTCTTATACAGATCAATATGGTGCCGTACTATCTCATGCTGTATTGGGTTGGGCTTGACAAACGCAGGCGTAAAGCATCCCACGGTCGGACGCGCAAAGATCAGGTTTCGTATGAGTGTCGTGATGTCCGCTGTCAGGTAGGCGCTCTGGCCGCCAATCAAGCGATCGACATTCTCAGGAGGCAGCGCCATGGTCATGCCGTTGGTGATGCTGAAAGCCCGCGGATGTATCTGCCAATCGGTCACCCAGGTATGGGTGAAATGGGAGGTCATGCCCAGATCGGTTCGCCCGCCGCCTCCTGCGCAGTTCTCAAACACAACGTTCGGATATTCAGCGCGCAGCCGGTCATACATGGAGTAGACATTGTCATAGTAGCGCGCAAATGTGTTTTCCAGGTAGCCATCCCGCTGGTTAAACGCCACAGCGTCCTGTGCGCCGACATTATGGTCCAGGCGGAACATGTCCAACTGATACTCATCCAGCAGATAGCGAATCTGGTCTTCCATCCATGCAGCGAGCTTTGGATCGGCAAGGTTCAAAAGCCCCGATGGAGTGCGCCTGCCGTTATAGTTCATCGCGCGCCATTCTTCATGCTCTGCCCATACCTGGCTCTTGGGACCAATACGCTCGGCATCCATCCACATTCCGAACAGCATTCCCTTTTCTTTCACAGCATCCCGGATCTCTTGGAGGCCATTCGGATAACGATCCTTGTTATATCGCCAGTCTCCGCAATAGTTCCACCATTCATCTTCCGTGTTAGGGGGCAGGTACCATCCCGCGTCTATGAAGAATAGTTCAACTCCCAAACTGTGCGCATGCTCTAATGATGCCAGGGTGGAGTCTCTGTCCATTTCAAATTCGGGACCAATGCCGGATTCCACCCAACCCGTCACGCCGCGCGTGGGCGGCAGAAAGACGTTCTGCCGGATGTGACGGTGCATCTCCTGGACCGCAGCGTCCAGACCGCCAAACACCAGAGCGATATGAACGGACGGACTTTTATATCTTTCCCCAGGCGCGAGTACCAGCAGCGGTGCCGGCGCATCAAGTGCGATGTCCATTGACATCGCCGCTACGCGAGCGTTCTCACGGTTCAGATCAAAGGCAAAGGTATATCCCCCTGTCCAGGCGAGCTGTCCCAGCAGGGTTTCTCCCGACACCAGGTTCTCGAGCACAAATATGGGGTGGCGGTAGCGCTCTCGCCTGAAACGGCCGCTCACGGAAACAGAATCCTCGGACAGGTTCTTCCAGCAAAACGCTCCCTCATGCCCCCAAAGGGTTTCCTTCATATAACCGAGCCGATACAAATTGCTCTGGTCTTTATAATCGTTGCGCTCCTTTGTCATTATCTGATATCCGCCTGACAGCGGAGATAGCATCGCAAGCGCGCTGGGGCTGGCTGAAGTGTTTTCCACCTCAATGTACCGCTCGAACACCGCATTGCCATGTAGCGCTGTAACGACACGAACTAGAACGCTTCGGACCTCGTGCACAAGGGTAACAACCGCTTTGACGCCTTCACCGGTTCTTTCGACCTCAACACTCTGACAACGCCAATGTGAACACAAATCCTGTCCGTCTAGGTTCAGACGAAAGGACTGAGGCTGCGCAAATTGGTTGATATCCATATACGGAGGTGTAGGCCGAGTGTTCGCGCTCATCATATGACCGCTGGCGCTATAGGAAAGCGCGACCCATTTGCCATCCCGCAGCCCTTCCTCATAAACCATCAGCCCGCTGCGGTAGCTTATGGTGAGCTCAGGTTTCTCCTGGATAACGACATCCGCGAATTGTTTCATCCAAAACCTCCCGTTTTTAATATCGGGCAAGTACCGGTGCAGCTAGCTGCTGTGAACATGACAAACACCAATGTGCAATTGGATAAGCTGCGGTAACAGTACGCCATGATAGTATCTATCATACTGCAATGCCGGATCCTCATCCAGCGGCGGAGTTGAGTATAGATAACACTGTGAGTATGATTGGTGAATGGACTGGAGCACATGGCACCTGGTTGCCTGAATAGGTCTAGTCAAAGTCGCTTGCAGCGTCCATCTGGAGGATGGGAAGCCTGTCCCCCCCTCCCCCGCGTGGGCGGCGAATATCGTGGCATGCATACTTGATGACAGAGAGGAATAAGAGATGAAACTGAACGATATTCACCTTCGCGATCCCTTTGTGCTGGTGCATGAGGGCAGGTACTATCTTTACGGCTCATGCGGCAGGACTTTATTTGGAAGGCCTACCGGATTTGATGTCTATGTCAGTGAGGACATGGAAAACTGGTCGGATCCTGTCGCTTGCTTTGAGGATGACGGAACCTTCTGGGCAAAGAAAGATTACTGGGCTCCGGAGGTTCACAAATGGAATGGCGCGTTCTATCTTTTCGCGTCCTTCCTGGGCGAGGGCATGTGCCGGGGAACGGCCATCCTGAGGTCGGAGAGTCCGTTGGGACCTTTTGTGCCTCACAGCGATAAATGCGTTACCCCGGCGGATTGGGAGTGCTTGGACGGCACGTTATATGCAGACAAGGCTGGCAAGCCCTGGATGGTCTTCTGCCATGAGTGGACGCAGATTGTCAATGGCGAGGTCTGCGCGATGCCGCTGACAGCGGATCTGAAAATGGCGGCCGGAGAGCCGCGTGTTCTCTGGCGGGCCAAGGATGTATCTTGGGGCGTCCTGGTCAAGGGCTCTGACCGGGAGGGTTATGTAACGGACGGTCCCTTCCTATGGAGGACGGAGAACGGCACACTCCTGTGTCTATGGTCGAGTTTTTCTGAGAACGGCTATACGCAGGCGTTGACGATGTCAGATAACGGAGAGATCGACGGAAACTTTGTTCATCTCCCGCCCCTGAAATTAGCGGATGCTGGTCATGGAATGCTCTTCCGTGATCTGCAGGGTCAACTGTGGCTGACACTGCACAGCCCCAATACTCATCCGCAGGAGCGTCCCCAGTTCATTCGTATGAAGGATATAGGCTCCACAATAGCGTGCGTGGGGTGAAATATAGACTGAATAAGGCTGTGATCAAGCACCAGGAACAGAAATGATGATCTTTTGTTCCTGGTGCTGTCTGTCGGCTCGTCAACCCCTTTCAGGATCACACCATGGAGCGCGCCCGTCAGGTCGCCCAGCAGGATGTTGTGCCCGGAAGGAGTTTTGAGAATCAGACGCCGCAGGATGCCCGCGAAATGAACCGCAGATTTGGCCGGGATTAAAACTCTACCCGCTTGAACAGGTTAAAAATGGAAATGGTATCCATGCCCTGTTCGTTTTTTTTACCGACCAGTTTCGTGTTTAAAACACCGGGAAGCAACTCTGCAAATGCGTATCCAACAACATCCCCCTGCTTGTTTTTGATGTAGCAGAGCTGCTCAAAG
>JAAYDC010000004.1 GCA_012729455.1 Chloroflexota bacterium
ATAAAGAGAGCGAAAATAACAAACAAACGGCTTGCCTCCATCGTGCGCCGCTGCGCAGCCTTTTCGCCGGAGGAACGCTTTGCGGATGCAGCGGCCGTAAAAAAAGCACTGTTGGAGACCGATGGCCGCAAACAGAAACGCTTGGCACGACTTTTCGGGGCAGCGGCCCTCGCTCTTTTCTCGTTATGTGCGGGTTTTACCGTGGGCCGATATACGGGTTTCCTTTCGCCGCCCGCTATTGTGGATAGAGTGCAATTTGCCGAGCCTCTGATTGAACGGGCCGTGCGCGTTCAGCTTGGAAAAGATGAATCTGAACCCATTACAGGCGAGGACTTGCTCGCCGTCCGAGAGATATACGTTTTTGGCAACGAGGTATCCAAAACGGATGAAGCTTTCACCGATGGGCTGGGAGGATGGCTGCGCGACACGCCTCGCGGGGAGCTCACTACGCTAGAAGATGTCAGGATGCTGCCCAACCTCGAAGTGCTGTATGTCAATTACCAAACGCTCACCGATATTTCCCCGGCGTCCGAACTCAGATATCTGACCACCGTATCATTGCGCAGCACCTTTGTGGAGGATATCTCTGCTCTTTCCGGCATGAAGCAGCTGAACAATGTATGTTTGTTTGATACGCATGTCTCGGACATGTCTGCGCTTGGCTCCTACCCTGCGTTACACTCGCTCGATATCGGAAGGACGCCGATCACCTCTCTTTCTGTGCTGCCCGACATAGCGGGCCTGCGAGTGCTTTTATTGCATCAGACACAGCTTGCATCGCTCGATGGTATCGAAAGGTTTTCGCATCTGGAACAACTCGACCTGCGCCGGTCGATGTTGTCAGACTTGTCGCCGCTCCTTTCTCTCCCACATCTGCAGGCAATCAGCATTGACGAATCGATGCGCGGCGCAGCAAAAGCCCTTGAGAGTCCGCCGTTTGAAATCAAGTATGAATAGAAAAAAGGTGAACTGCCAGTTCACCTTTTTTGATTCAGGCTTTGATATAATGCGAGACTGATACAAAGGGATAGGGATGTTCTTTTAAAGCAATATCTGATGGGGGGACCACATGAAACGGATTATTTCAGCATAACTCATCGTCGCTATGGTCGCTTTATCAGCGGCCTGTGCAACAGAACCCGCTGAACCTGCACAGCCGCAATTGGAAGCCACAGCACCTGCTGCGGAGCCGCACAGAGCAATTGAACAGGCGAACACCTTAGCGCCTGAAGTAACTGTGAAAAACGGAGAGCAATGATGAGAAAACTATCTGTGATCCTGTTGGTCATCGCATTGTCCTGCACTCTGGCAACATGTTCAAAAACCGCGCCTATAAGTTCCGACCCAGTGCCGACGGCGGTTGAGACCGCAAGCGCTACCCCGGTGCCGACGCCGAAGCCGGAGAAAACGGTGTCATTTGCAGACCCGATATTGGAGAAAATGGTACGCGCCGCAATGAACAAGCCCGAAGGCGACATTACAGTAGCCGAGGCCGAGGCGCTTACAGAATTAAAGATCAGCATTGATTGGAATCCGGATCCTGTCCCGAACACGCAAATCAAGGACATTTCCGGCTTGGAGAATTTTAAAAATCTCGAAAACCTTGAACTGCACTTCCACGCGATATCGGACATATCCCCGCTTGCGGGGCTTACAAAACTTACCAGGCTATCGCTGGGTGGAAATCCCATATCCGATCTAACACCCCTTGCAGGGCTTACGAACATTGAGTCTCTGACGCTTTTCAACTGCCAGGCAAAGGACTATACCCCGCTGGCAAAGCTGACCAGGCTGGGAATGCTGCTTTTGGATTATTCCACACTCGATGATGTCAGTATACTTTCCGGCTTAACGGAGCTGTGGTGGTTAAGTATTGCCAATACGCAGGTCAACGATGTATCGCCGCTTTCTAATCTTTCCAATTTGAGGCAGCTTCAGTTGTCGGGATGTCCTATCAGCGATTACACGCCCCTTTTAGCGATCTATCCAAACCTCGAGGATAAGGACTTTAATATCGTAACCTCATTGAGGCAGCTCGGGTTTGCCCCAATCAACAACGCTCCGCAGGTGGAAGGCTACAAAGAGGACGACATGTTCATAACGGTCCATCATGCGGAGTGGGGCGAGATGGACGATGAGGAACGGGTAGACGCGGTCTTGCTGTGCAAGGACTATGAGACTGAAAACGAGATCATAGTTATCTATTACCCTCTCAAAGAGCAATTCCTTGTTTTGAGCCATCCAGGTGACTTTCGATACTTTATTGACGTCAAGAGCTTGGAAGCGGGCGTGGAATACGGTGAAGACAGAGCCAACGCCTTTATAGAGAAAGCATACGATGAGGTAGATCCATTCGTGTTGGTGACTCCCATAAGGGATTTTGAACGCATTATGACGGAAACCTTTGGGGTTTCCGCCGACATGCTGTTTGACTTGCCGCGGGAAGCGGAGGCTGTACAGCCGGCTGCTTCGGAAAACTCCCTTATCGGCATGGGCTTTGACTTTAATGATGCGGGTACGTTCGGCGTATACGAGGAGCATGAACCGCATTATGTGAACGTTGCCATCACAAGGCCGGAGTGGGGTGAGTGTTCCGAAAGCTGGGGCTGGAACGTACAGTTCATGGATACCAATATAAACGGGTATAGTGTGCTTATCTGGTACTTTGTAGACCAGGAAAAATACAATGTGCGGATCGAACGAGACGGTCAAGGCGGAAACTATGATTATTTCCCTGCGACCGACGAATACAGCAATATTGGGCCTGACGCTGAAATAGCGGCACAGATGTTCAACAATGCCTTTGAGACGAAGGGAGACGGCTTCAGGGACAAGCCGATTACCTACATGGAGAAGGTAATACTGGATCGCTTCGGCATGAGCATTGACGAGCTGTATGCGGCGCCGAAACAATAGATAACCATCTTGACATGGATGAGATTGGGCTTATCGAGTCACTGCTGTTTGTGCTCCATGAGGCGGCATGTGCCCCCAGCCATACAGAGCTGTACTATTTTCTGATCAGCACAGCTTTTGGCACACATAGCTTCTTTTGACCATCTGGTGCAGAGAGACAGGCTTCCCAGCGCTGGCAGGTGAGGGGGGCGAGCGCTGTCGCGTCGCTCAAGGGGGCATCAGCTCGGGCAGCCGCACGAGGCGGCTGCCCGGGGGATAGGGCGACTATTCGTCGACGGTGAACTTTTCGATGGCCGGGTAGTTGGGGGCCGTCATGGTCATGCGTCCGCCGGCGGCCGGCTTGGCCCAACGCACGGCGTTGGTGATGATCTTCTGCACCTCGGGCTGGTAAAAGATCGGCAGCGTTTCGTGGCCGGGGCGGAAGTAGACCACCTTGCCCTTACCGCGGAACCAGGCGCAGCACGAGCGAAAGACTTCGCCGCCCTGGAACCAGCTCATCAGCACCAGCTCATCGGGAGTGGGGATATCAAAGAACTCGCCGTACATCTCCACGTGCGGGATCTCGAAATACTCGCCGATGCCTTCTGCGATCGGATGCCCAGGGTTTACGACCCACAGTCTTTCGCGCTCGCCCACCTCGCGCCACTTGAGCGAGCAGCTGGTGCCCATCATGCGGCGGAAAATCTTGCTAAAGTGGGCCGAGTGCAGGCAGATCAAGCCCATCCCGCCCAGCACGGCGGTCTGCACGCGGTCGACGACTGAATCCAGCACATCGCCGTGGGCCATGTGCCCCCACCAGATCAGCACATCGGTGTTGGCGAGCACTTCATCTGTTAAACCATTCTCGGGCTGATCGAGCCAGGCAGTGCGCGTCTCGATATCGGCGTTGGTGCCGAGGAAAGCGGCGATCTGCCCATGGATGCCCTCGGGGTACATGTCGGCAACGGCCTTGTGCGACTTTTCGTGGCGGAATTCGTTCCAGATGGTGACGCGGATCTTGGTCATGGTTTACCTCACTGTAGTGTTGTCGGTGGCGCCAGTATAACAAGCCTGCGCGCAACTGGCAAGGGTGGGCGCACCCTGGCTCTCACTTGACGTACCTTGAGCGCTAGGGTAAAGTGTATAGGTTTGTCGACCATACCCTTACGGAGTAGTTGTGTGCGGCGTGCGATCAATCGTCTGATTCGGCTGGCTTGTCTGGTGGCTGTGGTGCTGGCACTGCATGCGCCGGTAGTTGCACAGGGCGGCGGTCCCTACCAGCTGTATATGCCATTGGTGCTGGATAAGGTTGACCTGCCTCAGCCATCCATCCTAGCCTTAAATAACGCACCCACCAGTTGCGACTATATCATCCGCTGGCAGACCCTGTCCAATTATTACGATAGCTATGAGGTGCAGCGCTCGCAGGACGCCGACTTTGGCAACTCGGTGACTGTCTGCATCACCACCGCCGGCGAGTGCACTGTGCCGGCCGAACTGGACGGAACCTGGTATTTCCGCGTGAGCGGCAGGATAGCCAGTCAGCCCTCCAACGTCTGGAGCTCTACCTATACCGCGACGCTGCGCACTGGCATGCTGGTCTATAACGAAAACACCACCCAGCTGTGGAATATGCCCAGAGTTGGTGCGCCCAGCGGCTGGAGCTGCATCAGTGCCGGCCGCGGTGTGACGGTGGCAGTGCTGGATACGGGGATATACACCCAGCACCCCGACCTTGTGCCCAACCTGCTGGCTGGTTATAACTTTGTCGACGGCAACACCATCGTGGATGACCTGAATGGCCACGGCACGCACGTATCCGGCATTATCGCGGCAGCCATCAATAATGGCGGTGTCGTGGGCGTGGCGCCCAGGGTCTCGCTGCTGCCCGTCAAGGTGTGTGGCTCGAACTGCCCCTGGGATGCAGTCGCGGCGGGCATCCGTTACGCCGTCGATCACGGCGCGCGCGTGATCAACCTATCCCTGGCGGGAACTACGCCCTCGGATACGCTCTACGAAGCCATCAGCTACGCCTATAGTCACAACGTGGTGCTGATCGCGGCGGCCGGAAACTATGACAACGACACCGTGCGCTACCCGGCCGCTTATACCGAAACCCTCTCGGTGGCCGCCACCGATATCAATGACCTTCGTGCGACGTGGTCTTCGTATGGCCCCAACACCGACCTGGCCGCCCCGGGCGTGAATATCTCGAGCACGGTACCTAACAGCCCCTACTATGCGCTCAAGTTGGGCACCTCGATGGCAGCCCCGCATGTGGCGGGCGCCGCGGCGATACTGATCTCGGCACAGCCCAGTCTCACCGCAGTGCAGGCGCGCAACCTGATCACCTCCACCGCCAGAGACCTTGTTTACAGCGGTAATCCAAGTTACGGCGCCGGGTGGGACCCCTATACCGGTTGGGGACGCCTGGACGTGACGGCCGCCCTGGCCCGTCTGCCGCTTGCGGCCGTAGCCTCTGATGATCCGCCCCTGTCCGCGGAGGCGTGGTCGAGCGCCGCCAGCCCGCATCCAACGTCCTATGTGGCCGGCGAGGTGCTATATGCGCTGGTGAAGGAGCCGGGTCTGACCCCGCAGGCTGCGCCTCTTGCGCCTCTTGCGCTGGCACGCGCCGGCATCCGCTCCCGCCGGGTGGCTGCCGGGATGCCGGTCTGGGTGGCCGAGGTGCCGCGCGGCCAGGAAAAGGCCTGGGTCGAGCGCCTGCGCAACGACCCGCGGGTGGCCTATGCCGAGTTGAACGGCTTCCTTGAGCTGCAGTAGCTAGAGCGTGATGCGCAGCCCATCGTGTGCGCAGATGATGCCGGGATGGGCGAGCTCCCAGGTGCGCCGTTCCGCGGCAGATAACCCTGTTGTCAGCTGCCCTCCGACCAGGCGATGCCCAAACAGGTGTGTCAGCACAGTACGGCGTGCCCCGATGCGTCCTGCCAGCGCTGCCACAGCCTCGAGCGTGCGCGCCGCCAGGGCGGGATGGTCGGCATCATCCAGGCTGGCCTCGAGATAGAGCAGATCGAGCTCGCGCAGCTCGTCGAGGGCGGCACAGCCATCCCCCAGATATGCCCAGCGCCTGGAGGCGCTGAACACATAGCCGATGGAGGCGGCGGTGTGGTCGGTTTTGACGACCTGAACGGCGGCATCCGGGAGAGTAAAGCGGTCGCCCGCGGTCAGCGGATGCAGACGAAAAGCCGAGGCGGCATAGGCCAGCTCACGCTCAAAGCGAGGCGCCTCCTCGGCCGGCAGCCACAGCTCTATGGGCTTGAACCCCAGCCTGAGCGGCATGTCGGGCAACGCCGCCAGACCGGCGATGTGGTCGTAATGCCAGTGGGTGATGAGGATATTATCGGGCCAGTCGATCTGCTCGCGCTCGAGCTGGGCCTCGAGGTCGGGCCCGGCATCCACCAGGGTAACCTGGCGGTCGATGATGGCTAGCGACGAGCGTGTGCGGCGCAGCGCCGCATCGGCGCGTGCTGCCTGGCAGACGCTGCAGCGGCAGAACCAGATCGGCAGGGGCACGGCGCCGCCTGATCCGAGAGTTAATAGCGTTATGCCAGCTTGCTGCATGTTCGCGTGCCTACCACTGGAGCAACCCTAGCGCTGTGTCGGCGGGCTGTCAAGTGATACCTTGGTCGTTGACAGCTAACGCGGACAGGTTACAATGATAGCAGCTGCGGACACTGTCGCAACGCACCAAATGAAAGAGGCCAACCATGGATTTCACCTATGCGCAGATCGCCTCGATGCTCGTGCACGGTCTGGTCAACCCCGTCCTTACCGATACCGACTTGGAACATGGCTGCCATGTTGCCATGCGCTACAATATTTCGGGAGTGGCGATCAAGCCATTTTTTGTGCTGCGCGCAGTCGAGCTGTTTGCCGGCAAGGACCAGAAGGTCGGCACAGTGGTGGGCTTTCCGCATGGCTCGGATTCCATCGCTATCAAGGAGCGCGAAGCCTCCGAGGCCCTGCGCGATGGCGCGCAAGAGATCGATATGGTCGTCAACATCGGCAAGGTGCTCTCCGAAGACTGGCCTTATGTGATCAGCGAGGTCAATACCATCACCCAATCGGTGCATTCCGCCGGCGGGATCGTCAAGGTCACCTTTGAAAACTGCTACCTGCACAACACCCACATCATCAAGTTGTGTGAGATCTGCGGCGAGGCGGGGGTTGACTATGTTAAAACCTCGACCGGCTATGGCACCTCCGGCGCCGTGGAGGATGACCTGGTGTTGATGCGGCGCCATTCGCCGCCCCAGACGAAAATCAAGGCTGCCAGCGGCGTCCGTACCCTCGACCGCGTGCTCGAGCTGAGGATGTTGGAGGTCGACCGTATCGGCACTACCGCCACCATGGCGATCCTCGAAGAGGCCAAGCGACGCCTGAACGCTTAGGCGTCTGAAATCAGCTTTGACAGGTCCGGCGTTGTGCCTATGATGGGCGCATCGCCAGTGACTGCCGAGGTAAGTTTTATGTCCGATGAACGGGTCGTTATCTTTATCGATGGTTCGAACCTTTACATGGGGCTGCGTCAGGAGATCCCCAACGGACGCATCGATATGGGCCGTTTTGCGGCCAAGCTGTGCGGCCCTGAACGCCAACTGGTGCGCACCTATTATTATTACGCCCCCGTCGACCAGTTCGATGACCCCGAGCTGTACCGCATGCAGCAGCCCTTTTTAAAGGCGCTGCGCAACATCCCCTACTTTCAGCTGCAGCTGGGCAAGCTCGAACGTACCCCAAGCGGGCAATACATCGAAAAGGGCATCGACGTCTACCTGGCGACCGACATGTTAAAGTACGCCTACAAGGATATTTACGATACTGCCATCATCGTCACCGGCGACGGCGACTTTACCTATGTGGTGCGCGAGGTCAAGGACCTTGGTAAGCATGTCGAGAACGCCTCGCTGCGCTCAAGCCGCTCACTGATGCTCTCGCAGACCTGCGACCGCTTTACCACCCTGGATTATGCCTTTTTCAGCGATCTTTTGCTGACGCCCTACGTCTCCAGTACATCGCCTTATGAGAATGGCGACCACGCCGGCGACGCTATGCCGTCTGCCGAGCCCTTGGACGAGGATTCGGCTGAATCCTATCGGATGACACCCAACGACGAACACCAGGATTAAGGAGCGCCGTGGTTACCTTACGCACCCGCCAGATCCACCTCGACTTTCACACCAGCCCCCACATCCTGGATGTTGGGGCCGATTTCGATGAAGCGGCTTTTATCGAGACCCTGCAGCGCGGGCACGTGAATTCGTGCACCGTCTTTGCGCGCTGCCACCATGGGTTGATCTACTATCAGCCCTCGCGCTTCCCGGCGGTGCATCCCGGGCTGCATACCAACCTGCTGGGCCGCCAGATCGAGGCGCTGCACCGCGCCGGAATGCGCGCGCCGATCTATATCACCATCGGCCTGGACGAGTACATGGCCGATCGTCACCCCGAGTTCCAGGAACAGAACCTGGAGGGGCGTGTGGGCAACCGCGGTCCGCTCGACGCGCGCTGGCACAAGTTGTGCCTCAACAGCCCCTACCTCGATTATTGCTACGATCAGACCATGGAGGTCATGGACCTCTTTGGCGACGAGGTAGACGGTTTTTTCTTTGATATCATCAGCCAGGGCGAGTGCCTGTGCATCCACTGCGTACGCGACATGGTGACTGCCGGGCTCAACCCGGAATCGAGCGCCGACCGGCGCCGCTTTGCCGACGACGTCGTGGAGCGCTACAAGCGCCGCTTTGCGCAGGGGATCCTGGCGCGCAAGCCGGATGTGACGATATTCCACAACAGCGGACATGTGGCTGCTACCTACCGGCCCGTGCTGGATACCTATACTCACCTGGAGCTCGAGTCGCTGCCCAGTTCGGGGCAGTGGGGCTACAACCACTTTCCGATCGTGGCGCGTTACGCTCAGGTCCTGGACAAGCCCTTTCTGGGGATGAACGGCAAGTTCCACACCTTCTGGGGCGACTTTGGCTCGTTCAAGAGCCCGGCTGCGCTCGAGTTCGAGGTCATGCAGATGGTGGCCTGCGGGGCGGCCTGCTCTGTGGGCGACCAGCTGCATCCGCGCGGGCGCCTGAATGGCCCGGCTTATGAGATGATCGGCAAGGTCTATGCCGAGGTCGAGGCCATGGAACCCTGGACGGCGGGCAGTGTGCCGCAGGCCGAGATCGCGGTGGTGAACCTGGAGGCGGTCGGACGCGAAGACAGCCGCGTAGACAGCGCGCACGCCGGCGTGCTTAGAATGCTGCTCGAGACCCAGCAGCAGTTCCATTATGTGGATTTCGAGACGGATTGGTCGGCCTACAAGCTGCTGATTTTGCCCGACCGCGTCTGCCTGGATGAGGCTTGGGCGGCCAAACTCAAGGCCTACCTGACGCAGGGCGGTAAGGTGATCGCCACCTGGCGCTCTGGGCTGACGCCGGACGGCGCGCGCTTTGCGCTGGACGAGTTCGGCGTGGAGGCGATCGACGATGCCCCTTGGCATCCGGATTATGTGACGGCGCGCGAAGCGTTCGGCACCGGCATGTCCATGACCGAGCACGTCATGTACGATACCGGCTATGCCGTCAGAGCGCTGGCCGGCACCCGAGTGCTGGCAGATGCCTGGGCGCCCTACTTTAACCGCGCCTGGAACCATTTCTGCTCGCATCAGCACACCCCGCCCGAGGAAGGCCGCCCGGCGGGCTATCCGGCGGCAACGCTCAACGCGGCTGGCAATGTGATCTACCTGGCGCACCCGCTTCTGGCAGGCTACCGCAAGCGCGCCCCGCTGTGGTACAAGGCCCTCTTTATGGCGGCCGTGCGGCGCTTTATTCCCGAGCCGATGCTGGCGGTGGAGGGCCCATCGACGGTGCAGGCGGTGCTGCATCACCAGCCCAATCAGGGGCGCAGCGTGGTGCACCTCCTGCACTATATCCCCGAGCGGCGCGGCAGCGAGTTTGATACCTTTGAGGATATCATCCCGCTCTATAACCTGCCGATCCGCTTCCGCACCGATCAAGCCCCCGCGCGGGTCTACCTCGCCCCGCAGGGCGAGGAGGCGGCGTTCGAGTACCGCGACGGCTATGTACACACGGTCGTGCCGGCACTGGTGGGCCATCAGCTGGTGGTAACTGAATAACGGCAAAGCAAGCGATGTAAGTCCCCTCTCTCACCGGGAGGGGGCTTTTGCTGTTTTGCGGTGCTGGGCGTCAACTCCTCAAGCAATTGTTAATGTTTTGTAACCTTTTACACGGCTTTGTGTCTTATGATTGATACGCCGCAGTCTCAAGATGCATCCTATCTAAACCGAAAGCGAGTACCACTATATGGCAGTTCGCATCCTGACCGATTCTACCGCCAATCTGACCCCCGAGATGTGCCAACGCTATGGCATCCGTACCGTTTCGTTGCAGGTCACCTGGGGCAATGAGTCGTTCCGTGAAGAAGACCTCACCAACGAGCAGTTTTACCCGATGATGGAAGCGCGCGGTATCCCGGCCTCTTCGCTGCCGGTGGCGGGCGAGATGCGCAGCGCGATGATCGAGGCGGTCGAGGCCGGCGATGCCGTGCTGGGTATTTTTATTTCGTCTTGGATGAGCGGCACCTTTGAGAACGCGCGCATGATTGCGCAGATGGTGCGTGATAGCCACCCCGGCGCGCAGATTGCGGTGGTGGATTCACGCTCGAACTGCTTGCAGGAGGGGTTCTCAGCCATCGCCGCGGCGCGTGTTGCCCAGGCTGGCGGCACGCTCGAGGAGTGTGAGGCGGCCGCCCGCGATATGATATTGCGCAGCCGTTTTGTCTTTATCCCGAAGACGCTCACCTATCTGCGTAAGGGCGGGCGCATGGGTACAGCTGCTGCCTTGCTGGCGGATCTGTTAAAGATCGTGCCGGTGCTGACGGTGGAGGATGGAATGACCCAGGTGCACAAAAAGGTGCGCACTCGCCGCGTTGCACAAAACGCCATGCTGGATAGCATGCTGGCGGATTTCGCCGCGCACGGCAAGAGCGAGGTAGTGGTGCATCACATCAACTGTATCGAGGATGCGCGCGAATACGTGCAGGAGGTGGCGGAGCGCACCGGCATCACCCCCGAGATCGTCGACATCGGCCCGGTGATCGGCCTGCATGTCGGGCCGGGTGCTATTGGTCTGGTGTATACGACGGAGCGTCCGCTGCGCTAGCGCCTTCGACGTCCAGCCCGCGCTTGCGGGCTTTCGAACGATAGATTACGCCCACGATCATGATTGACACGATCGGCGCCAGGCTGCAGGCTGCCACCACCCCAAAGGCGTCCGTGAGCACGTTGGCGGTTTCGACGCGCTGCGCTACCCCCTGAGTGAGTGCCAGAATAAAGGTGCCTGTCATGGGGCCTGAGGCGATCCCGCCCGAATCGTAAGCGATGCCCACAAAGAGGGGCGGCACAAAGAACGACAGCACGATAGCGCTCAGCAGCACAGGAAAGACCAGCATCCACAACTGGATAGCCGGCACCAGGATGCGCGCCATCGAGAATACCACAGCCACACCCACACCGGCGGCCAGCGCCACCAAGATAATGCGGCGGCGCACCGCGCCGCCTGTGACGGTCTCCACCTGTTCGCACAGTACATTGACGGCCGGCTCGGCCGAAACGATCGTGATGCCCACCAGCATGCCGATCGGCAGCACCACCCAGCGATATTCCAGCCCACCCAGCAGGTAGCCGATCGTGATGCCGGTGTGCAGGAACCCGGCGTGCACACCCGTCAGGAACATCACCAGGCCGATATAGGTGTATATCAGCCCCTTGACGATCTGGCTGAACTGGCGGCGCGTGAGGTGCAAGAGCGTGAACTGCGACACCAGCAGAATCACGACTATGGGCAGCAGTGTGAGGGCTACCTCCATGCTCACTTGGGCGAGCGCCTGGCTGTAGGATTCTACTATCCCCAGGTTGGCGGCTGCAGCCACTTCGAGGTGGCCGTGCAGCTCGCGCGAGCCCGTCAGCAGACTGATCGCCAGCACCGTCAAGACCGGCCCTGACGACGAAAGCCCCGCCAGACCAAAGCTGTCTTCCTCAACCGTGCGTCCGCCGCGCACCGAGGAAACACCCGCGCCCAGCGCCAGGATAAAGGGCACCGACATTGAGCCGGTGGTAGCGCCCGAGCTGTCAAAGGCGATCGCCAAATAGTCGGGCGAGGAAAAGACCGCCAACCCCAGCCCCAGCAGGTAGAGGACAGCAAAGAGCTTGGCCAGGGATATGTTAAAGACAATGCGCAGGAGCGCCACCGCCAGCAGGATACCCACCCCGCCCGACACGATCACCAGCAGCTCGAGTTTGGTGATGGCGTTGGAGGTAACGGTGCTGACCTGCGAGGCCAGTACCGAGAGGTCGGGCTCCGCTATAGTGATGAAAAAGCCCAGCAGCAGCCCGGCGGCGATCATCAGCCACAGCTTGCGTTTGCGCACCAACCCCGATCCAAGAGATTCTCCGAGCGGCACCACACCGATCTCGGCACCGAATAAAAAGATCGTCAGGCCGATGATCATGATGGTGGTGCCAATGAGAAAGCGGATAAAGAGCACATTCGGCAGGGGCGTGAGCACGAAATGCAAAACCAGCACGATCACTGCAATAGGCAGGATCGCAAGCAGGCTTTCTTTGATTTTCTCCGTCAGAATGTTCAAGCGGCACTCTCTCGCGTGTAGTCGGCCTCTGGCAGGCCAGGCTAGGCGTCGTTGCGGTACAGCCCCGAGGTGCGGTTAACCGGCACACTGAACAGGATGCCCTGCCCGGGTTTGTCGACATGCATGGTCATTTCGATGGCGGTCACCACGGCATTCACCTTGCTCGATTCGACCACCAGCAGGAGCACCTCTTTTTCGGGCTCGATGCGGATGGCGAAAAAGCTCTCGGTCTCGTGCACCCCGCAGCCGCGCGCGTTGATCACCGTGCCGCCCTCGGCACCGGCGGCCGCCACGGCTTCCATCACTTCTTCGGAGCGACCGCGCTCCATAACGGTAAAGATCGCCTCATACGTCGCCACTGGTTCCTCACTTTCAAGCGCGGGCCGCTCGTTGCCCACGTGCATACCCAATAAGCGCGCGATCGGCATGCTAAAAGCGATACCGGCACCGCGCTGGTCGAGCTTCAAATGCTCACGCAGCTTCATAAACACATCATCTTCGAGCAGGCGCGGCATGGCCATCAATACCACCTCGCGCTTGATATCATCGATACCCAGCAGTTTCAACAGCTGGCTGCGCGCCGTGCCGCGGCCCGTCATGATGGTACCCCCTGAGACGCCCAGCTTGCGGGCCTTGGCGACCACATCACTGCCCGAGCCCCAGTTGACGATCACTACCAGTACATCATATTCGATTGAGCCGTTCACGTTACTCCTCCGACAGCGTTTAAACGCTCTCACTAGAGTACAGATTTAGCGCCGAAAGGCAAACAGGCCAATTCAGGCGCCAGCGGCTTCCGCCACGGCCTCCTGCGCCGCGCGTGCCCACGCCCACAGGCGCTGCGGCTGGTAGCGCACGGTCGAGATATCCTTCAGGATCAGCTCGACGCGGCAGCCGCGAGCAATGTGCAGAACCTCTGCCAGCTGGGATTTGACATAACCTGCGTCAAAGCTGTCGCCAGCCAGAACGGCGGGGGAGGGCTTGAAGGAAAACACATAGTCGCGCCCCACCGCGGCGGCACCGCGCGCTACATCCACCCAGGGGCTCATCGAGACCTTGCGCAGCGTCGTCAGGTTGCGCCGCAATATGGCGACCTTGGTATCCAGCGGGTCGCAGCAGCCGTAATAACTGAGGCCGCAGCGGTTGAGGAACCTGGCCTCGTACTGCAGGGCAAACTCTTCGTGCATGGCGGGCGAGACGGCCGCCAGGATCTGCGACATGGCGCCGCCCCACATATTGCCCGGTGTGACGCGCCCGCCGGCATACAGCACGCTGGGCAGCTCGTCGCAGTAGCCCAGCCCGCCCTGGCCGGTCAGGGAGGCGTTGGAGATATCCAACAGACACTGATCCTCGAGCTGGTCGAGCCAGTACAGGTAGGCATCCGTCAGACGTTGCATGGCCGCGTGCACCAGTTCGGGGCGCTCGATGAGGTCCTCGAGGGCCTCCGTCACGCCCCACAGGCGCACCAGCCAATCCCAGGGGGCGTAGGATAGATAGTCGACCCCCACCACCTGCACACTCAGAAGGTCGCCAAAGGCCTCATGGAGCTCGCTATACCGTGCGATAGTGGCGGGTTCGTCGGCAGTGACACGCGGGAAGCGAATCAGCTCCAGGTCGTCATACTCGCGAATGCGGGGATGAAAGGCGCGCGAGACCACATCGTTGGCGTCGTCGGTGCGCACGATGTCGACGCTTTCATCCAGTCCGAAGCCCTCGTCGCGCAGCACCCGCGGCACACGCCAGACCGGCTCGATCACCATATCGCCGGGCATGTGCCGCCAGCTGTAAAGCCGCCGGCGCATCTCGTCCTCCACGGCGCGCGCATCGGGAGATGTGCAGCGTAGGGTCAGCTCGTCATCAACGTTCATCTCGTGCCAGGGCACCTGGTAGATCAGCACCATGCTGCGCCCGGGCTGCAGGGCGTTGAGCGCTGTCCAGCCGGCAATGCGCTCAGTGTTGATGGGTTCGGCAGCGCATTCGGCCAGCGCGCCGGCCAGGTTGCGCAGGTTATTGAGGTCGTGAGTATTCATCTATATGCCCTCTAGCAACAATAAAGCATCTTCCCACTCGTTAGGCACGGCGAACCACTGCCGCGTGGTGCGCGGAAAGACTCCCAGCATGTTGCCCGTGGCGTACGTGCCGGCTTCCGTGCGCGTGCCATCGAGCGGGTTGATCCAGGTGGCGCGCACATCCTTTACCCACACCTTGTTGAGGTAAACCTGCACCTGACACTGACTGGAGAGGTAGGCGAGCGCCCACGACGAATCCTCACCCCTGACGGCGGCGTTCAGCGTGCGCCCATTGGAGACGCCCTCGGCGAAAAGGCCCTGGTCGGGCACCCGCTGCCACCAGCGGATGCTCTCGACTACCTTTCGCAGCACGCCCATCTGGCGCGCGGAAGGGGTATCAAACAGCATCTGCCAGCCCGGGTCGATGCGCCACATCTGTTCGTGGCCGTTGGTAAAGTACCCGCCCGCCATAAAAGCCCACCAGGCCTGACGCCGGCAGATAAGGGGTGTGATCGGTCCCTTGGGGTAACCGGTGCCGCCCTCGTAGGCGCCCTCACCCAGCACGATGGGCTTGACGGGTGTGCGCGCATAGTCGGCAGCCACGGCGGGGTAGACCATGTCCCAATCCGTCCAGGTCTCGATCATGTTAAAATCGAGCCAGTCGCGTTCGTGGTAAAACTGCGACGAGCTGTGCCATCCGCAGGGGTGATAGGTGATCAGCTGCCTGCCGCCCGATCCCTTGCGCAGGCCCTCAGCCATGCCATCGTAGGCTTCCGGGTTGCGGAAGGGCACACGGTCGCCACCCAGGACCCACACCACGTTGTTGGCGCCGCGGTAGCGCTCGCCCAAAAAGCGCCCATAGACACGCGCATTTTCACCGTCAAACAGGCCGATATCCGTCACATAGTAGCCCCAGGTGGGCAGCATCGCCAGCACCAGCCCCAGCTCGGCGGCATACGCAACCAGCGCATCGACCGGCTCGAAAAAAGCCGGGTCGGGATCGGCGGGCGAAGCGCGCCAGGGGCGATGCCCGGAGGAGTTGGCATCCGGCAGAGGCTTTTCGAATCCGGTGCCGTTGCCCCATGCCAGCACCCCCTGGATAACGCTATAGCCCAGCTCGGCGCGCGAACGCAGGTAGGCGCGGGCGTTATCATCGCTATATTGGGTAAAGAGAGGCCAGGCGGTATCGCCCAGCCACAGCCAGGGTTCGCCATCTGAGATCAAGTAGCGCCCATTGGCGGATACTGCGAGCGGGGTGCGAAAGCGGCTGCTCATGGCTTCCTCCTCTGGTTGTGGTTAATAAGTCGCCGCTACGTCGGGCATGGCTGCCGAGGCTCGCGTCGGCGGCGCCAGCCAGCCCGGCAGGGCCTTGTGGGCGTAATACATTTCGGTAAGTTCGGTAAAGGCCGCCTCACTCACGTCGGTATGCTGCCCCCCAGAGGCTGCCAACTCGGCATCGATCTGGGCCCGCAGATAGAGCAGCCGCCAGCGCCAGGATGAGCGCCGTTCGGGGGGCAGCAAGGCTTCGAGGTTGCGAAGGATCTCGGCAGCTTCGGCGGCGCCGTCGCTGCATGCCATGTTGGTATAAAAACTGCCGTCGGGGTTGCGCTGCAGGCTGCGCGCCAGGTTGCGCTCAAGCGTCAGAATGACCTGATGCAGCGGTGTGACGACGTGCGCGCCAAACTCGTATGCCAGATACTGGCGCACCGTCAGCATGGTGGGCTGGTCGGGATCCCAGAAATACTGGGCGCAGATGGCCTTGTTGAGGTCCTCGTAAATGCCCTCGGAATAGGGAAATCCGCCCGAGAGCACGCCCTCGAGCGGCTGCCAGAGTTTTTGCAGATGCATGGGCAGCGGGTTGGCGCCCCATCCGCCCCACGGCGCGGCGCTGTACATCGAGATCTCTGGGAACGCCACGATGGGCAGCTCGCCAGGCACGCCTACCTCGAGCGGGTAGGGCGGGAAGCGCTCTCCATAGTCATCCGCCAGCAGGTAATCGACCCACTCGGGGCGTTTGGCAAAGGCCATATCGAGACCCTCCCACTCGCCGGTGGTAAAGTGGTCGAAATACCACGTCGAGAGGATCACTTTGCCCTGCGAGTAGCGTGTCTTGAATGCCCTGGCTAGCGGTTCGGTGCAGCGTAAAAAGCCGTTGGCGCCCCACGGGGCACACTCGCCGCAGGTGCAGCATCCCTGGTCGTAGGGCCACAGCCAGATAAAATCGAGCCCCACATCGGCAAAGGCTTCCATCTTTTTCTCAAACTCGCGTTCAAGCAGCTCGAGTGTGCCGGGCTTGGAGGGGCACAGCTCGCGATGATAGTGCCCGTGCGGCTCGCTGGTATATCTGTCGTGGCCTGCCGTCCAATCGGCGCGCAGGTGAACGGGCGAGTTGGCATAACCCTCGTTGGCGATGATCCCCAAGCCCGCCTGCATGCCCACCGCGCGGGCGGCGCGCAGCATGGCCTTGAGCCGCGGGATAAAGGCCTGCGCGGCCGGGTCGTCAATCCCCTCAAAGTGGTGCTGGTCGAACCAGACCACCAGGGCGTTGGTGCCCCACAACGCCAGCTCTTGAATATACGCCTCAATCTCCTCGAGGGGCGCCTCGTGATACCAGTTGTGAAAGTGGGTCGCAAAATAGATGCCTCTGAGCGGCATAACGGGGCTGGAGCTGCCGCGCCATACTCCCGGTGTAAAGCTGCCGGGCGCATAGCTGGCCTCGCGCAGCAGCCGGCCGACGCCATATACCAGCCCGCGCAGACCGCCGCCGGCCACCTCGAGGCCGCCGGCGATATTGCGCAGGGCATAGGTTTCATCGCCGAGGGATGGGTCAAGCGCGAACCGGATGACCGAGGCGTTTGCCTGCGATTCGGCAGGTTTAAGCGGCTGGCCGCAGCGCTGGCTGATTATGCGCTGCAGAATATCGGCTGCGCGCTGGATGACCGGATCGGGCGGGGCAGATAGAGCCCAGTTGTGTGGCATGACACCTCCGAGTGCGGCTGGCACCGGTTATGCGCAGCCTGTGGAGGGCATGTTAGTGCATGTCGGAGGGCTCTGCAACCGCCGGCGTGCGCGCGGCGAGCCATGCGAGCAGATCGCCGATCACCTGGGCGCGTTCGGGCTCGTTAAAGAGCTCGTGATAAAAGCCTTCGTAACGCTTGAGCGTTACGTCGCGCGAGCCGCACTTTTCCGCCAGGCTGCTAGCGCCTACCGGGTCGATAATGCGGTCGGCAGTGCCCTGCAGCACCAGGATGGGCAGCTGGATGCGGCTGAGGTTGGCGCTCACCACATCCATCACGCGAATGATCTCTGAAGCCAGGCGCGCGGGTGTGCGCCCATGAAACACGAGCGGATCGGCTATGTAGGCATCCACCACGGCTGGATCACGCGAGAGGGCTTCCAGCTCCAGGCCCGTGATGCCCATGCGCGGGAAGAGGCGCGCCAGCAGCTTGCCTACAGTCACAACGATGGGCTTGACGTTACGCGGTCTGGCGATAGCCGGCGCGCTCAGGATAGCGCCGCGCAGCCCGGACTGGTGTTCGCGCAGATAGTCGGCCACGACCAGCCCGCCCATGCTGTGGCCCAACATAAAGAGCGGTACGCCTGGCTGCTCGTTGCTCACCACCCCGCGCAGGCGATCGAGCGAGATGGTATAGTCATCAAAAGAATCGGGCACTTCGCGCTCGCCGGGCGAATTGCCGTGCCCAGGCAGGTCAAAGGCGTGCACGGCGATGCCATTGCTAGCCAACTCGGCAGCGAGGAGGGCATAACGCCCGCTGTGCTCGCCCAGTCCGTGAACTACAATCATTACGGCGCGCACGGGTCCATCTGGCAGCCAGCTACGCCGGTAGAGCGCCAAGTCACGTACACCCGCAAAACTGCTTTCGCGATACAACATCCTGCGTTGAATCCTTTCTAGAGGTTGGTGCGCTGCAAGATCAGCCCGCGCTCGGCACACCAATCGGCCAGCTCCTGCTGAGTGGCATCATCCGGCAAGCGCATCGGCCCGCCATCCAGCTGCATCCAGGTGATCGTCTCGCCCGCCGGGAACCCGCTCAGCGTTACCTTGAGCTGTTCGAGATCGGCGGTGGTGCGCGGAGAACTGATCAGCTCGTCCAGTGTCTTGGCGCGGTTGGTACCCGGCAGGAGGGTATACATAAGCTGCCCATCATCTTCCCAGGTGTACAGTTCCCAACCCTTGGTCAGGGTATTTTGGCGGTCGGTCTCGATCAGGATATCGCCAATGGGGGCATGATTGAGTGTCACACGATATTGGCCGGGCGGCAGCATATCGAGTGGGATCGTCTCACTAAAGGGCTTGAGCACCTGAGCGCACATCCCGCTGCGCACACGCACCGCATATACCTCGATCGGCAGGTCGCCGCTACCCGTCGGACGCGGGATCACCACCCGCAGAGCATGGCAGGGGGTCGGCAGCGACCCCTCCAGCACCAGGAAATACTTGGGCGGGTAGGTCTCGTGAACCTGCAGGTCGACATGGTCGAGAAAAACATTGCCGCGCTGCAAGGTGGCGTCGTCAGCCTGGGGCTCCCAGGTGTCGGCGCGCGGGGTGGCATCTGCATTAGCAGCGCGCTCGGGAGTGGCGGTCGGCGGCGGAGGAAAGGCTTTGGGTGTGTGCGTGACAGCACTGCCGCACCCGCTCAGGGCAATGGCCAGGATCAACAATAATAAAACAAGCGTGTTACGCATGTCAGGAACTCCTCGGGATGTCTCTATACTAGTCATACGCTCGCGTTCGCGCAACAGTTCCCATCCTGCGCTATAATGACCCAAAACAGGGGAGGCAAGCAGCATGCAGCGATTCAGCGTCTCGCGCGACGACAGCGTTTACGAGGCCTTTCCGGATGTGGCCCTGACTCACAGCGGCCGGCTGGTGTGCGTCTATGCCGAGTGCACCCATCATGCCGACCGCGGCTGGACGCGCCTGATGAGCATCTCTTCGGACGACCGCGGACGCAGTTGGGGCTGCAAGGTGTCGCTGGCGCCCGAAACCCACGGCACGCCCTATTGGAACTGCCCGCGCATCGTGACGCTCGCGGACGGCACCCTGCTGGTGACGGCCGATATGATCCACCAGGCTGATGAGGCGGGCGGCGAGATCTGGCTGATGCGTTCGCACGACGAGGGCGCCAGCTGGTCAGCCCCCGAGCCCACGCCGGCGCGCGGTATCGTGCCCGACCGCCTGTGCGTACTGGCCGACGGGCGCTGGCTGTTAACCTGCCATGATAAGCTGGATGGCGACGACTATCTCTCGGTGCGCACCTGGATATCCGATGATGGCGGTGCTGCCTGGCAGCCGCCCGTGACCGTGGCACGCCAAAAAGGCCTGCAGTTGTGCGAAGCCTCGCTGCTCGAGCTCGGTGACGCGCTGGTGTGCTTTATGCGCGAAAACTCGGGATTGGGGCTGGATTGCTTCAAGGCGATCTCGCGCGATCGCGGCCAGAGCTGGAGCGCGCCGATCACTTTTCCGCTGCCGGCCTGCCACCGCCCGACCTCCGGGCAGCTTGCGGATGGCCGCATCCTGATCACCTACCGCATGATGCAGGGCGGTTTGGGCTGGGTGGGCTGGTGGACGCAAAATACCCTGGCAGGCCTCTCGGATGTGGCATCCGCCCTGGCGCCTGAGCGTCATGGGGCGCATACGCGCATCCTGCCGCTGGATTACGACCGGTCGCCGCACAGCGATACGGGTTACACTGGCTGGGTGCAGCTGGATGACGGCGAGATCTATATCGTCAACTATATCGTCGACGACGCCCCAAAGGGGCAGATCCGCGGTTATGCCCTGCGCCCCGAAGAGTTTCTCTTGGACGCCTGATCAGCGCGGTCTAGTCGGGCCAGAACTCGCGCTCGAGCTCATCGAGCTTTTCCGCCTCGCCCTCGACCATGCGGTAGACATGCTCAGGGCCGGGGAAGGCGCCGCTACGCACCTCGACGCAATATTCGCCAAAGGCGCGCTTGATCTCGTCGGCCAGGTTGGCATAGCGCTTGACGAACCTGGGGGTAAAGGCTTGGAAAATCCCCAGCATGTCGGAAACGATCAAAAGCTGTCCGTCGGCTGCCGCACCCGCGCCGATCGAATAGACCGGGATGGTAAGGTGCTTGTGGATCAGCGCCGTCACTTCCGGGCTGACGGCCTCAACCAGCAGGCAGTGCGCGCCGGCTTCCTGCACTGCCAGGGCATCCTGCAGGGTGGCACGCGCCGCCGGGATGGTGCGCCCCTGGGCTTTAAAGCCGCCCAGCTGTCCGGAGGATTGCGGCGTCAGGCCGATGTGGCCGAACACCACCATGCCGGCATCGGCGATGGCGCGGATTTGCGGGGCCACACGCACGCCGCCCTCGAGTTTGATGGCATCTGCGCCGGCTTCCTTGTAAAAGCGTCCGGCATTGCGCACGGCATCTCGGCGTGAGGTCTGGTAGCTGAGAAAGGGCATGTCGCCGATCACAAACGTGTTGGGGGCGCCGGTGCGCACCGCACGGGTGTGGTGCAGGCACTCTTTCATTGTCACCGGCACCGTGCCGGGCAAGCCCATCATGCACATGCCCAGCGAATCGCCTACCAGCAGCATGTCAAGCCCGGCAGCCTCAGCCAGCGAGGCAGTCGGGGCGTCGTAAGCCGTCAGCCAGGTGACGCGCTCTCCGCGGCGTTTCATCTCGATCAGGTCGAGGAGACTCTTTTTCTTGGCCATGCGAAACCTCCCTTGCTACTGCGGCATGCGCCAACCGCCGCCGGCATAAAGTAACTGGCCCGTCAGCCAGCGCGCCTGACACGACGCCAAAAACACCACCACGTCGGCAATATCCTCGGGCTCGCCTACGCGCCCCAGAGGCGTGCCGGCAGCGATGTCGCCGGCCTGCTTGGGGGTGATATAGCCCGTCTGGATAGGGCCGGGCGCCACAATATTGACGGTGATGCCATATTTGCCCAGCTCGGCGGCTGCCGAACGCGCGTAACTCTCGATGGCGTGCTTGCTGGCGGCGTACGAGATGTTGGCCGCGTGCGCGCTGGCGGCATCTGTGCTGATGGCGATAATGCGCCCCCACTTGGCTTCACGCGCCAGGTAGGCGCTCGTATAGGCACACACCAACAGGGCAAAGGCCCTGGCGTTAATCTGCATATGCCGGTCGATCTCTTCCGCGCTCACCAGCGCCAGCGGGAACTCGCCCTTGACCTCAGCCAGGGCGGGATCAAAGGTCTCGAGCACGCAATGGGTGTGATTGACCACCATGATATCGGGCGCGGCGCCCAGCTGGGCACGGCACGCCTCAATGAGGGCGGCGGGAGCGGCGGGGTCAGCCAGGTCGGCTGGCATGCCGGCAGCCTGAGCGTCCATGGCGGCCAATTCGGCCAGCACGGCCTCGCCAGGATTTTGCTGGTTGGCATCGTATAATGCGGCGCCGCCCGATCCAGTTTCACGCGCGGCGGTGTGTTGGGTGGCGTCATAACGCGGCGGCGCAATGTGCCAGCTCAGAAAGAGCTTGACGCCTACCCGCGCGAATGCCAGCGCAATGGCACGCCCGATGCCGTGGTTGGCGCCCGTCACCAGCGCGGTCGCCTCTGCCAGGTGCGGATCAATCATTCGAAGACCGCGCAATTCAGTTGTCATAACGTGTACCTCCCTGTCGCCTCTGCCAGGTGCGGATCAATCATTCGGAGACCGGCGCGCCCGAGGGCATCGGCTGCGGCATGCGGGTGGGGCCCTGCATGCGCAAGCGTCCCTGGCCGTCGATCGTCAGGCGGTCGATGTTGACGACCCGGTCGCCGCCCATACGGGTTGGGTCGGCATGGGTGTGGTAGACGCAAAACAGCTCACTGCCATCCGGCGATTCGACCACCGAGTTATGCCCCGGCGAGGAGACGCCCAGCTCAGGGTTGCTGGTGGCGATCGGGTTGGCGCGGTTTTTGGTCCATTTGTTCAAGGGGCGCCGCGCGGTAGCATAGCCGATGCCATAGTGGGCCTCAAAGGTCGAGTTGCCCGAGTACATCATATAGTAAACACCGCCATGCTTGATCACAAAGGGGCCCTCGTTCGTGCGGTTATACTGCCAGTTGGCATGCTCCCAAGGCTGCGAGGCGTTCAGCAGCAGCTTGGGTTCACCATCCAGTTTGGCCAGGTCGTTGGTCAGACGCGCACCAAAGATGCGCCCAAAGTCATAGCCATCCTGATGGCCGTTCTGTGAAAAGTAGAGGTAGGGGGTCATATCGTCGTCGATCAGCAGGTGCGAATCGATGGTGTTATAACCCAGGTCGAACCAGGGGGCGCGATAGTCGTGAAAGGGACCGGTCGGCGAATCTGCCACGGCAATGCCCATCAGCATACGAGCGGGTTTGGAGGCGCGCAGCTTGCCCGAATAGGTCAGGTAAAAACGGCCGCGATAGAACTTGACTTCGGGGGCCCAAAAGCGGCTCTCAGCCCACGAATAGGGACTTTTGCGCCATACCCAGCCGTGCTGTTCCCAGTGCACCAGGTCGCGCGAGGTATAGTAGCGAAAGCCCTCGAGCTCATCGGTGGTGCCATAGAGGTAATAAATCCCCTCGTGGCGCATCACGAACGGGTCGCCCAGGTGGATTGGGCGGTTGCCATCCGAGATGTTGCTGACCGGGTTGGTGTAGGTGGCGTCGGCGCTCATCGCACAACCTCCTGATATATTAGTCTTGAGAACAGTGGTTCTCTTTGGCATCCGGCTGGGTTGTGTTAGCCGTCAGCCAGTTTTCGAGCTCCTGGCGGGAAAATATCCAGCTGCGACCCACCTTGGTGGCAGGAATAATTCCCGTTTGGGCCCAGATATAGATCGTCGAAACTTCAAGTTGGAGGTAGGCTGCTACCTCATTAATCCGCAGGCGATCATCCCCAGTCATCGCTTTCCCCTCTTCCTGGGCAGCTATCCGCCCACGGTTGTACGGATATGTAGTGGAGCCCCCATACTGCGAGCCACTGAGTGATCGATACTTACGACCTAATGATAGACAAAAAACGGCTCTTTGCCAACTCATCTGCATCGTGCAGCAAGCCAAATAAAAGCACTCCCCTTCATCAAGGGAGTGCTTTCGATGGGATCCGAGAGTGGCTATTCGTTGATCTCTTCCTTGAGATGGCGTGAAAGCCAGGTATCCAAGTCGGCCTGGCGGAAACGCCAAGTGCGCCCGATTTTGATCGCCGGGATCTTGCCATCCTGCGCCCAGGCATAGATGGTGGACTCTTTGAGCTGCAGATAGTCAGCTACCTGCTTGACCGTCATTAACATAGGCTGTGCCATGGCTCGCTCCTTTAACTCTGAAGCATAGTTTGGCCATAGCGTAGCAGATACTCGCTATTTGTCAAGTTTACCTGCTCTAACACACCTCTTCATAGCTGATTACGCAAGAGATGTCCATACATGACAACTCAATTGCAGTTTATAGCACTACTTCACGTCCCGTGGCAGCCGAGGTATAAACGGCCTCAATAATGCGCACCACCTCGGCGGCCTCGCGGCCAGGCATACGCGGCTCCCGCCTAGTGCGGATCGCATCCACCCAATCCGCCACCAGCAGGGTGTGCAGGTCACCCGGCACCGGTGTAAAGGGCAGCGGTTCTTCGATCAACTCGCCGTCGCGCTCGCTAAAGAGGTGCACGGGCTGGGATGGATCGGGGTAATTGTCCCTGAACTCCAGGCCGCCCTCGGTGCCATAGACCTGCACGCGATGGCCATCGGTGTTATGGGATGCCCACGCGGTATCCAGTACCAGTGTGGCGCCGCCTTCAAAGCGCACAAAGATCGTGGCGAGGTCTTCGACATCGCAGCGCGCGGGTGGCGGGAAGTGGTCAGCACCCCAGCCACCCAAGCCCTTGCCGTGCACACCAAACTTGCTAAAGAGGCTGGCGCTCACCGAAAGGGGTTTTGCGTGGCCCAGGAACCACAGCGACAGGTCGAGGATGTGGCAGCCGATATCCAGCATACAGCCGCCGCCGGCCTGCTCCTGGTTGGTAAACCATGAGCCGTAACCGGGAATGCCCGAGCGGCGCATATAGGAAGCCTTGACATAATATACTTCTCCGAGCGAACCGCTCGTAATGCGCTCGTACATGGCCACGAGCGGGGCATAGTAGCGCAGTACATGACCGACAGAAAGCACCTTGCCGGCGGCATTGGCAGCCTCGACCATCGCCAGGGCATCGGCATAGCGCAGCGCCATCGGCTTTTCGCACATCACGTGCGCGCCCTGCTGCAGCGCGGCGATCGTCAGCGAGCGGTGGACATGATTGGGCACGCCGATCGAGACCAAATCGGGCGATTCGGCTGCCAGCATGGTGGCGGCATCCGGGTAGGCACGCGGGATGTTGAACTCTTTCGCCACGGCCTGCGCGCGGGGATAGTTGACATCGCACACGGCCACCAGGCTGACCCCTTCGGCCGCCTGCAGGGCGGGGATGTGCGACGCTCGTGAGATGGCGCCGGCACCGATAGCTGCTGCGCGGAACTGATTCGCCATGTAAACCTCCTGTATAACCCTTAACGGGAGCTGATGTGATAGGCACCTGCAAAAAAGGGCAAAACAACAAAGATATAGCGCTGGTAGCGTGTCCTCAGGAGGGGCATCCCCAGGGTGCCAAAAGTCTCGCGCCACTGCTCGTCGGAGCGATTGCTGTGCGGATGGTTGGTGAATTGAAAGTTAGAGATCGAGCATCCGGCTGCAGCGGTAAACTTGCCGAACCGCGTGCGGAAAATGTCTTCGATCACCACCAGCTGGTTCGCCACCCGCCCCGCCTCGCGCAGCACGACTTCGGGCGAGGGGGTGTGGTGCAGCACCGTGCACAGGATGGCGGTATCAAAGCTGCCGCTTTCAAAGGGCAGGTGTGCTCCATCGTACAGCATCGGCTTGAACTCGGGGAAGATGGACGTATCGCGTACATCCACGGGCGTCACGCGGTGACCAACGCTTGCCAGGTAGCGCGAAATGTAACCTTGTCCGGCGCCGAGATCCAGCACACGGCTGTGCGGGGCAATCCATCCTTCCATCAGGCTGGCAATCAGACGGGTACGTTGATTGGGTGTTATTACCAGTTTCATAGGCAACCTCAGAATAACAGTATAACGCATTATGCTGCGTTTGTGCGAACGGGTGGGTCAGCCTTTGGGCCAGATATAGGCGGCGCATGCCGCGGCGCGCACAAACGGCGTCCAGGCAGGATGCCGGTGCTGAGGGGGAGGCTTGGCCGCCGGGCTGCGGTAGAGCGCCTCTAGGCGGGCGGTCACCTGCGGCCAGGCACAATGGGCAACTCGGGCGCGGGCTGTCGTGCATATGGCCTCATAGTCTGCGCGGTGGAGCGCCAGCACGCGTTCGACCGCCTCAGCCAGCTCCTCTGGTGTCGCATCCGCTTCCAAGCGCACCCCGACAGATGCATCCACCAGCTCGTCGATCGTCTCGTTGGCTAGCCCCACCACCGGTGTGCCCGCCGCGAGAGCTTCGATAACGGCCAGGCTCTGCACCTCGAGGGTTGAGGCAGAGACAAACACGTGCGCGCGGCTTAGATGCGTGCCGATGTCCGAATACGGCACGTGCTGCATGCGCACGCGCTCCTGCAGGCCCAGGCGTGCCGCCGTGTCGTGCAGATGAGCCAGATAGGTGGGCTCCAGCGTCTCGCCCAGCAACTCGAGCTCGCAGTCTGCGCTCAGATGGGCGAGCATTTCGAGCAATACCAGCTGGTTTTTGCGCTTTGCAAAGGAGCCGACAAAGATCAGCCTGGGCGCTGCTCCCTGGGGTGCCAACGGCAGGCTGCCCAGCGACGCCAGATCGCGCCCGTTGGGGATGTGATGGAGCGGTCCGCGGTAGCCAAATGCCCGCAGGTCGGCAGTCTGTGCCTCGTTGAGGGCCGTCATGGCAGTGCTGCGCTCCATATAGCTGCGCACAAAGCGGTGAAAGGGTCTGCTATCAGCAATACGCTGTAACCATTCGGGCACCTCGGCGGAGCCAAAAGTAGTGCTCTGCGAGGGCAGGAGGTGGAGGGTGAGCACAAAGGGCAGCCGATGCGCGTTGGCGAAATCCTGCATGAGCATGGCCAACGGGCCGTAATCCTGGGCGTGGATTACCTCGGGGCGAAAGGCAGCCAGCACATCCTGCAGACGCCGCCAGGCAGCCGGTCGCAGATCGGGCAAGCGCAGCTCGCCCTCGCCGCGCGCCGCCAGCTGGTACAGCCCCGGCTGGCCAGGCTGCGGCAGCTCCAGCCGTTCTGTATCGCTCGGGCGCAGGAGCATGACGGTGTTCGAGGCGGCCAGAGCGCCCGCCAGGTCGTGCACCAGGCGTGCCATGCCCCCGCCCGTCAGCTCTGACGCGCAGTGGGTGACGATCAGTATGCGCATACCGCGTGCCGTGCTCAGGGATCCAGCCGCAGGATACGAGCGGCGTTGGCCCAGTAGACTCTACGCAGGATGTCGTCTTCCAGGGTGATGCCATAGATGTTCCAGCGCCCGTTGTCGCCATGGGGGCGGTTGGGGGCGTAGCTGAAATACTCGTCGGAGGTTTCCAGGAAGCGGAAAAAGGTGCGATAGCCGGCCGGGGTGTCGTTATCCGTGCCGAACAGGATGCGGTCGGCGTGGCGCGTGAAGAAGGCGTTGGCGGAATAGGGCACGCGCCCCAGCTCGGGCAGCCTGGCGGCGATGTCGACGCACAGGTTGGGCAGGCGTTCAAGCATGTCGCTCACAAAGCTGAGGTTTTCAGCATAGCAGCCCACGTGGGCGGCCACGAACTGGGTATTGGGGTGACGGCTCACCAGGCTGATCAACGACTCGATCAGCTCAGCGAACGACGGGAACTGCTCGCCATAAAAATGCCAGTCGGGATGGTTGATGAGCTCTTCATAGCGCTCGTTTTCGCCGTCCAGCGGCCTGAAAAATGCCACCGGGTCGGCTGTATGGATCAGCACGGGCACGTTCAGACGGCCGGCCAGCTCCCAGATGGGCGCGAGGCGTTCGTCGTCGGGCATGATCAGCCGGCGGTCGGGGTCATAATAGCGCAGGCCGAGCTCTTTAAAGATCTTTAAACCGCGCGCGCCTGTGTGAACAGCCTGCTCAAACTGCTTTAGCTGAGCTGCCAGCCAGCCATCGCTGAGCGCATAGCGCCAATCGAGGTTGGCAAAGCTGACAAAGCGCCCCGGGTAGCCGCGATCGAGCAGGTTGATGCTGCGGCGCAGTGCTTCGCCATATCCGCCCGAGAGGTTGACGATGCAGCGCACGTTGAGCTCGTCCATATCGGCCAGCAGCTGCCTCAGGGCAGGGTAGTCGGTAGCAAGCTCTTCGGCGTTGAGGTGGTAGTGAAAGTCGATCAGTGGGAAGCGCGCACGCGCCACATGGGTTTGCGCCACCACCGCCTCGGACCTTGGATTGAACTGCGACAACTCCAGGCTGCCCGTCATAGGTATCTCCGCCGGCGTGATGCGCCCATTCTAGCCGAGGCGGTCCACAGCGCGCAAGTAAATACAGCGCTTTACAAGTGCGCGTTGTATCTTATAATCAGATCAGCTCCACACCCCATGATACACGAGGTGAGATGAAGCGCTGGCTCCTGTATGGCCTGATTGGCACCCTCCTGGGCATGCTCGACCATGTGTGCATCGAACTGGGCAAGCTGGCGCTGCGTGCAGCCGGCCAGCTCGCTCCTGAGACGCTGCGCGTGCTCAGCCAGGTACTGGGTTACAGCTGCGGCCTGGGCGCCTTTATCGGCATGGCGGTGCTGATCAGCCTGGTAGAAGTGCGCCGCAGTGCCAGCAGCCTGCGTGCGGCACTAAGCTCTGGGCTGGCAGGGGCTTTGGCTCTCCTCGGCAAATGCCTGGGATGTTTAATCCATCTGTGGATCGCCATATCGCTGAGCGGAGACAGCATTGGCGCCGGATCTGCCTCCGCCTCCTCGGTGTTCGATGAGCTGGCTACTTTATTCACCGGGTTGGTGCGCTGGCACCTTTCCCTGTACGCCGTTCCGTTCATCACCCTCGCGCTGGTGCTGGGCTGGCTGGCGGCTTATCTGTATCAGCGCCAGCGCAACCGCGCGCTGGCTGCTGCCTGTCGCGACTAGACCAGGTCCTTTACCAACTCGCCCACCAACCTCACGCGCTCGATGTCGCCATCCGGCGGGATCTCGTCCGAGATGCCCAGCACCAGGCGCGGATAGAACAGATCGACAATGCGTTTGACGCACTCGATCAGAGTGTCTTCGTCAAAGGTGGGCATAAAGTAGATCGCCGGGATACCATCCAGCAGGACCATGTCGCCCAGAGCGTCCTTGATCTGCTCGAGGGTGACATCGCCCTGCGGCAGAGGGGTGGCGGCTTCGACGCCATCAAAGGGCACATTGCGGATCTCGTTCAGGAGCGGCTTCATGGCGCCGTCGATGTGGATGTGCGCCTTTTTGCCGGCCGCGTGCAGCTGATCCAGGCGTTTGGTATAGTAGGGCGCCAAATACTGCCGCCAGAGGGTGGGCGGATCCATGTGCGCGTCAATGTTCTCACCAAAGTTGAGGATCTCGACGGGGCACGCGCACAGCACGTCATAGAGTGCTTCGTCGGCTTCGGCGGCAGCTGCCAGGTAGTGTTCGACGGCCTTGGGCTCGTCGTGCATGAGCATAATGGTGGCTTCGAAACCCATATGCTCGATAAAAAGCCCCTGTAACGGCGAACGGCGATAGTAAAACTGGGGCGCGCCGCGCCCGGCTACCTCAGCCTGGCTGCGCTGAAAGGCCTCGTCGTCCCAGCCCCAGGTCTCATGAGCCAGCATCCACTCCAGGATTTTCAAGTCGTCAACCGTCTTGATGCGAAACTCGGTGTTAAACGACGACTGGTTCCAGGCGTCGTAATGCATCAACTCGGTGAGGGTGCCAACAGGCGTATGGGTGGTGATGCGCAGGCGTTTGTCATCCAGCCACTCACGCTCGGTCTCGACGCCCGCCACGCTGTGGCGCAACGACCCGCCCGAGTAGCGCACCGAGGCGTGGCAATAGTCGTGCAGCTCTATATAGCCGATATCGGCCAGATGAGGGGGCATGGTGCCGCGCTTTTTGTTGACGATATGCCAGAAATTAAAACGCGGCTGAAAGAGTACCCTGCCCGGATCCTCGCCGCGAAAGATCGCCAGGTTCGCCTCGAGACCGGTCATTACTGTGGCCATGGGTGTGCCTCCCTAGTCGGTGATGGGCAGCCAGGTGCGGTAGGGCGTGCCGCAGCTGCCGGCGGATGCAAAATCGCACAGGATGAGATCGTGGCCGGTGATGCTGCGCACCTGCACTATCAAGTCCGGCGCGGGGGCTGCCCCTCGGTAAGCTGCAGGCTCATACGTGAGCTGGCTGAGCGAGAGGTGCGGCAGTTTGTCCAGTTCCAGGCGGTTGTAGCGCTGGTCGCATGCCAAGAGGAGCGGTCCGCGATAGAGCGAGGCGGTTCCAGCGCATTCGCGTTCGCCCAGCCACCAGCGCGGAGTAAAGTCAAAGGTGAGCTTGATGCTGGTGCGGCTACCCCAGCTGCGTGTGATCGCCAGGTAGCTGCCCGCGGCGGGCTCGGGCTGGGCATCAAAGTTGATCGCCAGCCGGGTGTGCACACTCCAACCCGGGATGTGCAGGTACAGGGTGAATTCCTCGACCTTGCTGCACTCGACCACCACCTCGACCTCGGGCTTGAGGGGATACTCGCCAAAGGTGGTAAGGGTAACCCTCGTGCCCGTGGGTCGCAGCACGGTAAGGGTATGCGGACCGAAACAGTTCAGCACTAGGTCGCTGCCGCGCTCAAGCAGCGCCCATTCGGAGAGCATGCCGAGGGATCGCGGGCCGTTGACAGAGCAGCAATTCAGCTCGGGCGAACCAGCACGCGCCTGAAAGACGATCTCGTGCGCAGATGCCTGACGCACGCCGTCCATGGGCGTGTTATAGGTCCACCACCTGCCAGAGGGGTGTTGGGCGCCCAATGCGGCGTTATAGGTAGAGAGCTCGAGCTCGTCGGCGGCGGTTGGGTCGGCAGTGAGCTGCAGCACATCGGCGGTGAGAGCCATCCACGCCACGCTGCAGCAGGTCTCGATGGCGCGCGGGTCGTAGGGGTTGCCGGTGGCCTGT
This sequence comes from Chloroflexota bacterium, assembly GCA_012729455.1. Lineage (GTDB taxonomy): Bacteria > Chloroflexota > Anaerolineae > UBA1429 > UBA1429 > JAAYDC01. The sequence continues at coordinate 30,670 of JAAYDC010000004.1, forward strand.
TCGCCGGACGAAAACCCGCCGGTGTTGTGGCGGTCGCCCGAGCGGATGCTCTGCCAGATGTGCAGCAGGGCCTTGAGGTATTGCGGATCGCCCGTGATCTCGTACAGGCTGCGGATGGCCTGCACGCTGTGGAGCGATTCCCAGCGCGGCTTGGGGGTGGCGTAAAAAGGCGTTCCGGCCAGGGCGGTGCGCACGTAATCGCCCGCGTCGGGCCCCTGCCAGGCCTCCTCGACCGTGCGCAGCATCGCCAGGTAGCGCGGCTCGCCGGTCTCCTGGTAGAGCACAGCCATGCCGTGGCTGATCGCCAGGTTCATCTCCTGCCAGCCGGCTTCGGCCAGTGAATGTTTGGCGAAAAAACCGATGATGTAATCGGCGGTGCGGCGGGCGGTATCGAGCGCCGGCTGATAGCCCGACTCGCGATACCACAGGACAAGGCCGAGGATGTTGTGGTAGTGGCCCCACAGATCCCAGGTGGGCGAGCTGCCGTCTTCAATGCGCCCGATCAGGCGCTGGCTGGCGCTAAATGGGCCCAGATAGCCGTCGGGAGCCTGGCAGGACATCAGCCCGTCGACAAAACGGTCGATCTGGCGGCGCAGCCGTTCGTCGCGATCCAGCCGGTAGCACAGGACGGCGCTGGTGAGGTACTTGCCGGAGAATTCGCCCGACCAGGGCAGCAGGTTGCGCCCGGGGGGGTGCTCGCGGTCGCGGAACATCTCCAGCATGGCCGGGTTGGCCTGCGGGGCGCTCAGGAGCCAGCTTTCGAGGTTGGCAGCCAGACGGGTTTTGAGGATGCCTTGAAACTGATAGCGGATGGTCTGAGGCACCCTCAAGATGGGCTCGATAGCGTTGTTGGGCATTGCGCTTCTCCTTCGCGACGATTGTAGCATAACCCGCATGCGCTGTATAGGACATTTGCTGCCAGATGCGTGGCGTGATATGTTGCGTGCATGCCGCGACATCGCTTCCATGGGGCTCCCGAGCGTTTTGAGGTGCTGGCTGAGTACATTGCCGAGCGCTATGGGCGCCGTGTGCGTTATATCGCTGATGTGGCGGGCGGGCAGGGCATGCTGACACGGCTCCTCAACAAGCGTTTCAATTATCAGTGCGAGGTGGTGGATCCGCGCGGCTATGTGCTGACAGGTGTGCCCAGCCGGCGCGAGGAGTTCAGCGCGGCGCTGGCGCTCTACTATGACCTGATCGTGGGCTTGCATCCAGACGAAGCGACACGAGCGGTGGCTGAGGCTGCCTTGGTGCGTCCGGTGATCCTGGTGCCCTGCTGTAACTTTTGGGCCGCGGACAAGCTGGGGCGCGACGCGCTGCTGGATGCCATCGCGGATTGGTATGGCACGCAGGGGGTGTGCGCTGAGCGCGTCGTGTTTGACTTTAAAGGACCCAAGAACATCGGGCTGGTATCCGAGCCGCCCGTGGTAAAGGAGCAGTATGACCCAACACGCTGACGGCAAGAGCCTGGTGGACGCCTACATCGCCCAGTATCCGCCCGAGGTGCAGGAAAAGCTCGAGGCGATCCGCGCGGCCATCCGTACTGAGGCGCCCGAGGCGACGGAGGCGATCAAGTACGGCATCCCCACCCTGGTGATGCATGGCAACCTGGTGCACTTTGCGGCCGCCAAGGACCACATCGGCTTTTACCCTACACCGGCGATAATCGAGACCTTTGCAGAAGAGCTCAAGGGCTATGTGACGCTAAAAGGTGCGGTACAGTTCCCACTGGAGGACGACCTGCCGCTCGAGCTGGTGCGGCGCATGGTGGCAGCGCGGGTGCGCGAGGTGCAGGCCGCCAGTTACCGCAACTGGCGCGCACTCAGACGCTAGCACTGGCGTAAGACCAGCGGCAGGTTGGTGTTCACCCCGCGCGTAAAGGCGACGTGGCCGGCCAGGTCGCTGGCCATATAGCGCACATCGGCGGCGGCGCCGTTGGGCGGTCCAAGCTTGACCTCTTCGGTGGTGCCGTTGCTAAAGGGCGCCGGGCTGTAGGGCTTCCAGGTGCTCCAGGTTTCACCGCCATCCGTCGAATCGGCCCACCATACGCGGCTGGCATCCAGACCCGAGACGGTATCGCGCGCCAGGGCGGCATCCGCCCCCAGCTGGGCAATAGTGGGCGGGAACAGATCCACAGTGACCTGGCGCAAGAACTCGGCATAGTTGCCGGCGGCATCTACCAGGCGAATTATCAGGCTAATCTCACCCTCCTGCGCCGGCATGATATAGTTAACAACGGGTGCCAGGCTGAGGTTTGGCTCAAAGACCGTAATACAGTCGAGCGAGAGGGTGCGCTGCCCCAGATAATTGGTGACGAACTCGAGGCCATCCAGCGCACCGGGCACGCTGCAGGTGCCGTTGGCGCTTGAATAGTCGAACGGGATGACAAACTCTTCGTACGTGTTGTCGACGGCGAGATCCTCGCTGGTTAAAGCGCGCCCGCCCAGTCGGCGTTGGCCGGCGGTATCCTTAACATACAGGCCAGTCAGCGGCACATTCGGGTAGCGCGCGGGAGTCTTGATGCGAAAACAGGCGAGATACCTCGGCGCCAACGGCAGCCCGCAATAGTAAGGCCCGTACCAATCCCCCGGCAGATCGGTACCAGCGCGCCCGGTAAGGGTCTTGCCTCCTGAGGCGGCCCCGTCCAGCTCGATGATGCCGGTGTGGTGCCGGATGGCGGGGTCTTCGGCTTCCCAGCGCCAGTTGCAGCTAAAGCGCACTCCCACCGCGTCCGGACTCCACGTCAGGCTCACCGGCACCACATTGGTGCCGAGCCAGCCGCTGGGGGTGGTGACGGTGCCGGAGGGCGGGGTGTTATCCACCCGGATGGTAACGGTCGACTCGCACGCGGCAACACCGCTCCACGAAACCGCCTTGAGGGTATAGGAGCCATCCGCAAGGGTGGTAGTGTTGAGGCGCATCTCCCAGGGAGCCGCCGTTACATGCGCGGCGAGCTGGTCGTTGACATAATAGTCGACATACTCGGGGGTACCTTCCAGCGCGACGGTGCAGAGGACTACACCGCGCAGATGGGCGCCGTTAAGCGGGGAGGTGATCGTGACGGGCACCTCCAGTGCCTGGGGCGGGGTGATGCTGATGCCGGTGTAATAGTGCGTCAGGATCTGGGCATAGTTCCAACCGCTTCTGCTTGCATACCCCTGTGCGCCTTCGTGGCACATCCCGATGCCTTGCCCCCAATAGTCGCCGTTGCCCACGCACGGGTCGCACGGAACGCTGCGGCACCAGGGCACGTGCCAGTTGGGGTTGACCTCTTCGCTCGAGCGCGTACGCCCGATGCAATAGCCAAAGTAAAAGGTGTTGGCGATAGCGCCATTATAGGTCACCACCGAACGGCGCGTGGCGGCCACGGCCTCGTCGGTGGTGGCATAACGTTCATTGCCATATACCTGGCAATGGGTGGTGCGGCAAACGTCGGCGTTTTCATGGTAGGGGCCGGAAGTGGCATAGCTGCGCGCAGCAATCGCTTGGGCGCGCAGGGTCTCGGGGTGCCAGGAGGGCGGCGTCTCGTAAGGCACTACACCGCGCACATATTCTTCCAGGTCCATCCAGTCGTAGGTGGTGGGGTCAGCCGGAAAGTTGCGCAGCACGCGGATCTGGGTCGGCAGGGTGACGGCTGGCACGGCATCGGCGCCAGCTACTGGGGCATGGATGCCCGAGCCGGAACCTGCGAGATATTTGGCATCGATGGCGGCCGCCAGATCGGGGCTGAGATTCAGCGGGATCAGTACGATCTCGATCTCAGAGGGGGCCTCCAGCGAGCCGTTTAACTCGGTAAGCGACATGCTGATGTAACCCGCCAGGTTTACGGTCAGCCAGGCGGTATCGGGTGGCGCGAGCAGCCGCCAGGAGCCATCCTCGGCGCTCACGGTCGAGTAGGGCCCCGCGGTGATCACCACGCCCGCCAAGGGGCGCTCAGTGATCACTTCGGTGGTGATGCCATAGAACACGGCCAGCTGCACGCTCTCCATGGCGCGCGCCGAAGAAGGCCAGCGCCAGCTCCCGATGGCTAAAGCCGTCAGGCTGCCCAAGCCTGAACGTAGAAACGTGCGGCGGCTGATGCGAGGGCCCTTCCGGGCTCCGCTGCGGATTGTTCGCATAAAAGCATGATAGCATGAACGAACGCGGTTACCAACAACCGTTCTGGAAATAGCAACAGCTGCTGCTGGCGTCTGCGGCGGACCTCTTTTGCAGGGTGAGCCGGCGATTTATCCAGCGCCGAACGGCTGATCGCTATCAGGAAGTGACTGTGTGATCACCTCTGTACATTTCTGGCGCAGATACCGGATATCTTGCGCTTTGGCAGTTGCATCCTGCGCCAAATGCGAGTATGCTAAGCGCCAGTTGAGCCACGGATGATGTGCACGATGACGAACGAAGCCTATACCCGAGCGATTACCGAGCATACCTCTGCCCTGCGGCTGCGGCCGGATGATGCCGACCTCTACCATGCCCGCGGCGAGGCCTATGCGGCGCTCGGACAGTGGAATCGTGCCCTGGCGGATTTCAACAGCGCCCTGCAGCTGCGCCCCGATTGGGCGGCCGCCCATTATGACCGCGGTATGGCGCAGATCAAGACAGAGCACTGGCAGGAAGCACTGGATGACTTCAACGCCGTGCTGCGCGCCTGGCCGGATGACGCCGGCAGCCTGCTGCAGCGCGGGATTGCGCTAGCCAACCTCGGCCACCTGGGAGATGCCCTAGCTGATCTCGACCTGGCGATCAGCCGGCGCCCCGAAGACGCCCAGGCTTACCACGAACGCGCCGCAGTACGCGCCCAGCGCGGCGATCTGAAAGGTGCCGAGAGCGACTATTCGCGCGCTCTGGAGCTCTTCCCGGCCGACCATTCGGTGCGCCTGGCACGCGGCATGCTGCGTTCGATGCTGGGCGCCACCGAGCCCGCCCTGGCTGATCTCGACCAGCTCCTGTGTGCCCAACCCCACAGCGCCCAGCTGTGGTTGGCGAGAGCCCAGGTGTATAAGCGTGCCGGCAACCGCGACGCTGCCCGCAGCGACCTGCAATCTGCCGCCCGGCTGGCCGCTGATGACCAGATGCGTGCCGAGATTCAGGATATCCTCGCCGAACTCGATTCGGTCTAGACGGTTCGTCCCCATGTCGCGCAACCGCTTTAAACCGCTGCTTCGCCGCCTGCTGCTCTTTGCCGCCATCCTCGGCCCTGGGCTGATCACCGCCTCCGCCGATAACGACGCCTCAGGCATTGCCACCTATTCGCTGGCCGGATCATCCTATGGTTATGCCTTCCTGTGGCTGATCGTGTGGGTGACGCTGGGCGAGGTGGTGGTGCAGGAGATGGCTGCGCGTATGGGGGTGGTGACGGGCAAAGGACTGACAGACCTGATTCGCGAGGAATTCGGCCCCAAAACGACCCTAATCTTTATCGTGGGCTTGGTGATTGCCAACCTCGGCACCACCGTGGCGCAGTTCGCTGGTCTGGCGGCGGTGGCTGAGATGTTTGGCCTCTCACGCTATATTGCCGTGCCGATCGGCGCGCTGGCGGTCTGGTTCCTGGTGTACCGCGGGTCGTATCAGAACGTCGAAAAGGTGATGCTGGTGCTTTGCCTGACGGCTTTCGCCTATGTCATCTCGGGCATCATGGTCAAGCCGCCGTGGGGCGAGGTCTTGCGGAGCGCAGTGGTGCCCTCGATGCAGTTCGAGCGCGCCTACATCATGGCGGTGTTGGCTACTATCGGCACCACCATGACGCCGTGGGGCTGTGCCTACCTGCAGGCTTCGGTAGCTGATAAGGGCGTCAAGCGTGAGGAATATTTATATACCAAGGTCGACGTGGTGTTTGGTGCCATCCTGGGCAACGTCGTCTCCGCCTTTGTGATCATCTCTACCGCGTCGGTGCTGCATTCGCACGGCATCGTGGTGGATTCCGCCGAAAAGGCCGCCATGGCACTCGAGCCGCTGGCTGGCGCGGCAGCCAAGTACCTGTTTGGGGTGGGGCTGCTGGGGGCGTCGCTGCTTTCGGCGATGGTGCTGCCGCTTGCGACCACTTATGCCGTCAGCGAAGCCTTTGGCTGGGAGCGCGGGGTCAGCTCTAACCCCGAAAAGGCGCCCAGTTTTTACCGCCTGTATACCACCATCATTATTATCAGCGCGCTGATTGTTCTGATCCCCGGGATGCCGCTATTCACGATTATGTGGGTGCCGCAGGCGGCCAACGCCCTGCTGCTGCCCTTTACGCTGGTTCTGATGCTCAAGCTCGCCAACAATACTCGCCTGATGGGCAGCTGGCGCAACAAGCGCTGGACCAACGTAACCGCCACGCTGCTGCTGGTGCTGGTCTCAGCGGCCGGCATCGCCCTGTTGGTGGGCAGCTAGCTCACCAAACGCACACCAGCGCCAGGTCGTTGACGTTGGTGTTGGTCGGCCCGGTGATCATCAGGTCGCCGAGGGCCGCGAAAAAGTAGTACGAGTCGTTCTCATCCAGCATTGCACGCCCATCCAGCCCCAGCGCACGCGCCCGCGCCATGGTATCCCCCTCGATCAGCGCGCCAGCCGCGTCGGTTGGCCCGTCGCCGCCATCGGTGGCGAGGGTAGCGAGCATGACACCCTCGATGCCGTCCAGCGCCAACGCGGCTGCCAGGGCCAGTTCCTGATTGCGCCCGCCCTTGCCTTTGCCCCGCAGTGTGACGGTGGTTTCACCGCCCAGGATCAGACAAGCCGGCCGCGCGAGCGGCTGACCGCGGCAAACCAATTCTTTGGCAAGTGCCGCCAGCACCTTGGCTACCTCGCGCGCCTCGCCCTCGAGATACGTGGTGAGCAGGAGGGTGTTAAAGCCCGCTCCACGCGCAACCTGAGCGGCGGCCTCAGCGGCCAGGTCGTTGGAGGCGATGATCTGGTTGTGCACCCGCGCGAACACTTGGTCGCCGGGTTTAAGCGTCTCGGGCAGCGCACCGGCTGCGCCGCGCGCAAGCACCTGACGGATGACCGGTGCGGCGCCTTCCAGCAGGTTGTAGCGCCTGAGGATGGCGAGCGCGTCCGCATAGGTGCTCGGGTCGGGCACGGTTGGCCCGGAGGCGATCATATCCAGCGGATTGCCGACCACGTCGGACAATACCAGGCAGAGCACCTGCGCGCCGTTGGCCAGGGCTGCCAGGCGTCCGCCTTTGAGGCCCTCGAGGTGTTTGCGGATGGTGTTGATCTCGTGAATGGTCGCGCCGCAAGCCAGCAGGCTCTTGGTGGCGGCCTGCTTGTCCGCCAGATCGATGCCCTCCGAAGGGGCGCTGAGCAGGGCCGAGCCGCCGCCGGAGATCAGGCAGATCACCAGGTCGCGCTCCCCGGCGCCTTCCAGCAGGTTTAAAATCTGCAAAGTGCCCGCGACCCCGCGTGCGTCGGGCAGCGGGTGGCCGGCCTCGTGAATGCGGATTTTTTTGAGCGGCAGCCCATGCCCGTCCTTGACCACCAGCCTGCCGGCGTCGATGCGGTCGCCCAGCAGGTCTTCCAGCGCCTTGGCCATCGGCGCGACC
>JAAYDC010000005.1 GCA_012729455.1 Chloroflexota bacterium
CCGGCTTATGTGCGTTTTCATGGCCGTAACGCGGCCAAGTGGTTCCACCACGACGAACCCTACGAGCGCTACGACTATACCTACTCCGATGAAGAACCCGAGCCCTGGAAGCAGAAAATCGAGACCCTCAACACGCAAACCAGGACGGTGCTCTTGTACGCCAATAACCATTGGAAGGGTCGGTCTATCAACACCGTGCGCCAGCTCAAACTGCTGCTTGATCTCTAGCGCTGGTTACCGGAACAGGGTTGGGTTATACTCCCAACCAAGCTGAAGCGATTCGCATCCATCACAACAACAAGGAGAGCCGCCATGACCAAAGAACAGCAAGTTGTGCCACCCCTCTGGCCTGCCGAAGAAGAGCCCTATGATGGCTACCAGGTGACCCTTAACGGCGAGAGCGCCTTTGTGCACCGCGCACGGGTATCGGCCTTTCCGCTTAACCAGGTATGGCCGGGCTACCAGCGTCCGCTCGAGCAGACCGAGCTGGCCGGCTTTGTTACCTGGGATATGTCCGCCCCCACCACCGTGGTAGTGACCAGCCAAAAGCCGGTGCGTGAGGTGCGCGTGCGCCCGACGCATGATCAGGTTCAAGCTGCCGTCGAGGGCAACACCATCACACTCACCATCGAGCAGCCCGGCCAATACACCGTCGAGGTGAATGGCACCCACAATGCCCTGCACCTCTTTGCCAACCCGCCCGAGACGGATATCCCCGCGGCTGACGCGCCCGGCGTGCGCTTCTTTGGCCCGGGGGTGCACTGCCCGGGAGTGATCACCATGCAGGCTAATGAGACGGTCTATCTGGCCGAGGGCGCGGTAGTGTACGGCGTGATCACCGCCACACATGCCGATAACATCACCATCCGCGGGCGCGGCATCCTGGATGGCAGCAGATTCAACCGCCACGAGGTGCATGGGCTGATCAACCCGATGGGCTGCAACAATGTGCGCATCGAGGGCATTATCCTGCGCGACCCGAATGTGTGGACGGTCATCCCGGTGCGCTGCCAGAACGTGCACATCCGCAATGTCAAGCTGATCGGCCTGTGGCGCTATAACGCCGACGGCATCGATTTCGTCAACAGCCAGCACTGCTCGGTGGAAGATAGCTTCCTGCGCACCTTTGATGATTCGATCGTCTTCAAGGGCTTGCGCGGATGGGGCGGCATGCAATGCAATGCTGAACCGGTCACCGATATCCAGGTGCGCAACTGTGTGATCTGGTGCGACTGGGGGCGCGCGCTCGAGATCGGCGCCGAGACGATCGCCAGCGAGATCAGCCACCTGACCTTTACGGATGTCGACGTGATCCACACCGTGCATGTGGCGCTGGACATCCAAAACACCGATCGCGGACACTGCCATTCGATGCTGTTCAAGGATATCCGCATCGAATTGGATGACGATTTCACCCATCCGCAGATGCAGGAATTTCAGGGCCAGGCCTATGACGCGCGGCCTGGCTGGATCCCGCCTATCATCGAGGTGCTGGTGTTTTCCGGCTTTTGGACCAAGGATACTCAGCGCGGCAAGGTCGATAACATCCGCTTTGAGGATATCAACGTGACTGCGTGGGGGGTGCCCGAGACACACCTGCGCGGCTGGGACGCCGAGCATGACGTGCGCAACATCCGCTTCAAGAACCTGGTGATCAATGGCGAGGTGATGCGCAGCCTGGAGCAAGCCAAAGTGGTGCAGAACGAGTTCGTCAGCGACGTGGAGATCGAGCTGTAAGCAGTGTAAACGGCGGTTATGAGAACAGGCTGAGCTGCCCGCTTTCTGCTGCCGTGGTGGTTTTCTTCTGCGCCTGAGCCTCGTGGTCAGGCGCAGTTGTTGTGCGCGTAACGGGTAACCCCAGGGCACGCTCGAGCAGGGTGAGCAGCTGCTTTTGTTCAGGGGGTTTCAGTCGGTCCAGCAGGATCTGGGCGCGCGCGCGCGAGGCATCGCGAGCCAGCTCGCACAGTTGCTCTCCGGTGGCCGTCAGCTGCAGACGGATGGCGCGTTGGTCGGTTGTATCGCTCTGACGCTCGACCAGGCCGAGGGCTTCGAGGCGGCGAATGCCGACACTCACGGTGGGGGCGGAGAGCTCCAATTCCTGTGCTAGGCGCTGCAGGCGGGCTTGCGGGTTGCGCGCCAGGGCCAGCAGCATCTGCAGCTGGGCACGGCTGACCGGCAGGTGCTGGTCAGCGGCCGCACCCTCGAGGGCGCGCTGGAGCAAATCCAGATAGTCACTCAGCCGGGTAGCAGCTTCTGACATGGCCTCTCACTGGTTAGTTTCAATAACAAATATAATTCCAAGATAGACCAAATGTCAAGCCCTTGCCTTGGGCTCTGCCCCGAAAAGCCTATAATAGGGTAAGGATTGAAGCAGAGGATACATGTCCATCCTGGTTGGCCGCCAACTCGATCGCTACTATGGAGCCCAAGACGTCTTTCGCGGCTTGGATTGTGTGCTTGCACGTCACGACAAGACCGGGCTGGTGGGCGCGAACGGCAGCGGCAAGACCACCCTGTTGCGCATCCTGCTGGGGATCGATCCGCCCGATGGCGGCAATGTGCATCGTGCGCGCGGGCTGCGGGTCGGGTATCTGCCGCAAAAACCCGTGCTGGATGGCTCGCGCACTCTGATGGCCGAGATGGAGCAGGTCTTTAACGAACTGATCCGCCAGCAGGCTGTCCTGCACGATCTGGCGGATGCCATGGCAGTGGCTGAGGATCCCACCGACTTGTTGGCGCAATACGCCGAAGCCGAGCAGCGCTTTGACGCCGAGGGCGGCTACAGCTATGACGCGCGCATTAAACAGGTGCTGGGGGGCTTGGGTTTTGGTCCGCAGACCTACGACTGGCCTGTCAGCCATCTGAGCGGTGGCCAGGTAACGCGCGCGCTATTGGCTCGGTTATTGCTGGAGGATCCTGAGCTGCTGGTGCTGGATGAGCCCACCAACTATCTCGACCTGCAGGCGCTGGAGTGGCTGGAAAGTTACCTGGCGAGCTGGTCGGGCAGTTTGCTGGTGGTCTCGCACGACCGGTTTTTCCTCGACAAGGTAGTCAACCACATCTGGGAGATCGAGCGCGGAAGACTGACGGTTTACAACGGCAACTATAGCGCTTATCTGCTGCAGCGCACCGAGGCGCGCGAGCGCCAACTGCGCGAGTACCGTGCACAGCAGGAGATGATCGAGCGCACCGAAGAGTATATCCGCCGCAACAAAGCCGGGCAGCTCGCCAAGCAGGCGCGCGGACGCGAGACGCGTCTGGCGCGTGTCGAGCGCATCGAGGCGCCTACCCAGGAAGCGCGCGTGGGGCTGCGCCTGAGCACGCGCATCCGCTCGGGCGATCGCGTGCTGATGAGCGATGGCATCGTGGTGGGCTACCAGGACGAAGATGGCAGCACCAGCCGGCTGTTTTCCAGCGGTCCCTTTCTGGTGCAGCGCGGCTGGCGGATCGCCCTGTTGGGCCCAAATGGGGCCGGCAAGACTACCCTGCTGCGCACATTGCTGGGCCAACTTGAGCCGCTCGACGGGCATTTTTGCCTGGGGGCGTCTGTCAAGATCGGCTATCTGCCGCAGTCGCAAGCCTGGCTTGACCTGCCCACTCCTCTGCTCGATTACGTACTCGAGCAGAGTGACCTTTTGTATGGGGGCGCGCGCTCTTTGTTGGGGCGCTTTCTCTTTACCGAAGAAGACATGACCAAGCCGCTCTCGGCGCTTTCGGGCGGCGAGCGCTCGCGCCTGGCGCTGGCTCAGCTGACGCTGGAAGGTGCCAACCTGCTGATCCTGGATGAACCTACCACCCACCTCGACTTGACGAGTCAGGAGGTGCTGCAGCAGGTGCTGATGGGCTTTGCCGGTACGATCCTGTTCGTCTCGCACGACCGTTATTTGGTAAACGCCCTCGCCAGCCACATCTGGTGGCTTGAGCAGGGCTCGATGATCCAGTTTGAGGGCGGCTATGACGCTTTTATGGCATACCGCGCGCGCGAAGAGCGCCCGGCTGCCCGCGGTGAAGGCACCGAATCTGCTGGACCGCGTGACGACCGCCTGGAAGCCAAGCGCCTGGAACGCCGCCTCGAGCGTTCCGCACGCGACCAGTCGGTGCGCATTGCCGCGCTGGAGAGCCGCATCACCGAGTTGGAGCGCAGCCTGGAAGAGCACAACGCCGCCATTACACGGGCGGGCGAGGCCCAGGATGTGGCGCGGGTGCAGCAGCTGGGCAGCGTCTATCAGGCACTGCAGGCTGAGCTGGCCGACACCCTGGAGGAGTGGGAAACCGCTGCTGGAGAGCTTTTATGAAGCATGTAATCGGACTGACGGGCAATATCGCCAGCGGCAAGAGCACGGTTGGCGCCATGCTGACTGAACATGGCGTATACCTGATCGATGCTGACAAGGTGGCACACCAGCTGATGCTGCCGGGCAAGGCAACCTATCATGCCGTGGTCGAGCATTTCGGGGCAGACATCCTGGCTGCCGACGACAGCATCGACCGCAAGCGCCTGGGAGCGATCGTCTTTGGCGACCCGTCCGCCCTGAGTGAACTCGAGCACCTCAGCCATCCGGCGGTGCTGGCCGAGATCGGCCGTCAGATCGAGGCGGGGCCATCGGGTTGGTATTGTGTTGAGGCGATCAAGCTGCTTGAGGCCAGCCTGGGGTGCAGCTGCGAGGCGATCTGGGTAGTAAGCTGCCACCCTCAGCAGCAGCTGGAGCGTCTGGCGACACGCGGCTTGAATGAACGGGAGAGTCTGGTGCGCATCAACGCCCAACCGGCGCTGCGCCACAAACTGAGTGCGGCACATGTCGTCATCGATAACTCGGGCGAACTTGCGGCGACCGCCCGGCAGGTGGAATATGCACTGGCATGTGCTGACCAGACGGCTTTTGGCAAGCCACAGCCGGCGGTGCCGCATGAGTAACCTGCCGCAACGCCATCCTGGTAAACCGTTTTGGCTGCTCTGGTTGGTCCTGGGGGCTGGCATGGTTGTGGCAGTGCTGCTGCTCACGCGTCAGGAGCCGTTGCTTGCCGGGCAGCGCGCTGCGTTGGCGGCTATATCGATCGGGTTGGCGGCGTTTTGCGCTTGGGTGATCACCTGGGATTAGCCCACTCTATGTGCTGAAACCGCATAGCACGGCGCTTGGCTATTTGCGGCAGGTGCGCTTTCGGTGTATACAAGACAAGGCGTTGATTCGGCCATGGGGGCGTGCCAGTTCGTCCGGGCAATAGCCTAGCCTCGCCGGAGCACTTGCGAGGTAGCGGCTGAGTAATCCAAACAAAAGGTCTGTATATGTCAAGAAAAACGTTTATCGGGCTGATGGCAGCCATCGCTGCCGCCGGTCTGGTATTGATCGTGCTGATATTGGTGCAGTCGCTGAGGTGGGACACACCCAACCATGTGGCCGCCGAGGTGACGGATGTGCCCGTCACGACAGAGGCTTCTGTCTCGCCGACAGATACGCCTGCCAGTACCGCTACACCGAGTATAACTGCCACAGCCACCAGGTTGCCGACCCCTTCACCCATGCCTACTCGCAGTCCAACACCCAAAGCCACTTATGTGGTCGCGATCGACCCGGGGCACGGGGGCGTCGACGAGGGCACCTATCCGTATAATCCCGACGGCATCTACAACTACCACGAGTCTGAGGTGACGCTCAAGATCGCCCAGCGCCTGCGCCGACTGCTGGAGGCGGAGGGCATCGAGGTAGTGATGATTCGTGATGGTGACTATGGCCTCAACCCGGATTGGGAGGATGTGAACGGCGACGGCGTCCATGACATAGGCGACGAAGCACAGGCCAGGGTGGATGTTGCCAATGAGGCTGGTGCCGACTTGATGCTCTCGATTCACCTCAACGCGCGCACCTATGACGACGGTACCATCAACACCACCTATAATGGCGCTACCACCTATTACTGTAATGCGCGTCCGTTTTCTGATAAATCGCTGCGGTTGGCTGAGCTGGTGCATCAGGCGGTGTTGGAAGACCTGACTGCCAGCGGTTACGAGCCTTTTGACCAGGGTATCCTGGACGACCTGGAGATCAATGATGGCGGGCCGCAGCTGCACCTGATCGCCCTGGGGCCCGCTTCTGACCGCATCGCACGGCCCAGCCAGATGCCGGCTGTGCTTGATGAGCCGCTTTTTGCCACCAGTGATGTCGAAAATGCGCTTCTGGCGGATGAGGCGACCTATGACATCCTGGCAAAGGCTTATGCACGCGCGATTTTGCAGTATCTGAGCGAGCAGGAGACGCCCTGAGGTGGTGCAGGGTAGTTGGCAATGACAGATAAGGATACCCATGCACCGACTGGCTGGTAATGTGCGCGAGCTGATCCGGCGCTTTACCGGCTGGTTGGTCGGACAGCTGCGCTGGAGCGGCGTAGCAGCCGTCCTGCTGGTCGCGCTCATCGGTGTGATCCGGATTATCCAGGCGGATGTGAGCCCGGTCAGCAGTACCAGCGTTACCGTGCTGACCGAGCCGACCATAGTCCAGCTGCAAGGGTTCACTCGGCGAGTTAACCTACCACTCGTCTATAACCAGCGACCGCTGGTCTTTCCGCTGGTGTTCAACCAGCCAACGCCTACGCCGACTCCCACTCCGACGGCAACACCGCGTCCGCCCGGCGAGCCGCCGCCATATACGGAGTCGTTTTATCTGCACAATACCGACTATGACTACCACTACAATCTGGGGCGGCAGGTATCGGAGCAAGTGGCGGCCGGCCAGCGCGCCATCGTGATTCTGGATTATGGCCAGCCCTGGTCCGAGAACAACCAGTGGGGTACGGCGATCTTTGACGCCAACTATTCGTTCCGCTCCACCGATCAGATCTTTGTGGCGATCCAGGCCTTTGTACGCGGTTTTATGTCCAAAAAGGCCCCCGGTTCACACCTGACGGTGGGGGTCGGCACGAGCAACTTTGTGCGTTCAGCCAACTATTACAACGAGCTGAACTATGTAAAACGCGAGCATGGGGTTGCCTGGGCGCAATTGGTCAACCGCCTGAACACCTGGGTGGCTTCGCCGCCTACGTGGGAACCTTCCATCAAGATCGCCGGCGCGATCGACGCCGAGCCTGGCTGGAATCTCCCTGCCAACACGCGCGCCTGGGCGGATGGCTTTAACTCGGCCATCGCCAGCGGGGCGGTCTATTACAACTTTGGCAGCTGCGACAGCTGCCCCTTTGATGCCTGCCCAAGATGCCGCCCGCCGAATGGCTGGACTTATGAGGATATTTGGTACGTGTCGTGGGGGGTGCGCTGCGCTTATTCGATCCCCGAGATCTATCTGGTGAGGGGCGCCAATGCCCAGCAGTGGTACCGCGTTTCGCGTTATGCTGCCACTGCGCATGGCCAGGCAATCCGTTTTTCGGCGGTTATGACCCAATACGGATCTTGCCTGCAGTTGGGCTGCACCACCAATACGCCTTCGCAGGGTTGGCTGCAACTGTACGAGTTGATTAACGCAGACCCATTGACCGTCGGCGACATCCCATGGTCGACCGATATCAAGTGGGCCAAGTATCAGTAGAACAGGGCTATGACAAGATTCAAACCAAGTGCAGCGTCGGTCATATTAATGATCATCGCCGGAGTGGTGCTCTTTTTATTTGTCGCCGTGGCGCTGCCATTATGGATCCGTTCGCAGCGCGATGTAGAGCCTCAACTCGAGAGCACCCTCGCTCCCGACGATGAGGCGCGTAACGCCACCAAGATCGCCTATTCGGCGACTGCAGAGTTTGTGCCGACCGGCGGGGTCGAGGTGCAGGGCATCAAGCCGTTGACTGAGGGCGAGATCAGCATTACCCCTGAGCCCGACGGGTTGTTGCCGATCGCGGACGCTGTGCCGGCCGGCGATGGGGCGATCATCGAGCGCCAGCCTCCTTTCCCCGGGTCGATGTACCGCATCACCAACGCCTGGTACGTAGATGCTGCAGATGGCAGCCAGCGCACCTTTGTGTGGGCGGGTGCGCGGGTGCTGGATGATGGTACCCTGGCGGGGCTGGTGATCGTGCAGGAATACGCCGCCGATAACCTCTCCGAGTCCGTTACCAGCGAATACGACGCGCCTTCCGGCACGGGTCTCCTCACTATCACTGGTGCTGAGGGACACGTCGTGGCGCTCAGCAGCGAGGAAGGCCGCCAGCTGCATTATGACGCCGCAGTGCGCAGCTTTACCGACTAGGCATCCCGCCTACCACGCTGCTATACGTGCTGGCAGACGCTTACAGGTAACGCACACGGTAGGCTTGCACGCGGATGACCCTTTCCGGGTTAAAGTGCTGTTGCACACTCAGTGTGATGCCTGCCTGGGCTTGCTCTGGCGTTAACTGGTAACGGCGTGCCACCCAGCTGGTGCCTGCCCAGATCGGCACGGCCGGCTCAGAAGCCAGCGGTTCGAGTGCGCCTGCACCCTCCTTTACGGTGATCACCAGTTCAGCGTGCGCCTGGCTGCAGGCCGGTCGTTCCCCCTTTTTGGTCATCTCGGCGCCAAAGCGCTCGGGGAGATACCCCCCAACGAGCCCCGCGCGCCCATGCTGCGGGTGCGCCAGGCTGGCCGCATACACTACCAGCTCCTCGCCGGGTTCCCACGCACCGCGATAGCTGCTTACCAGGCGTCCCTCCGGCTCTGCCTGCCACACCAACGGCAGCAGGTGCATGGCAGCCGGCTGAGGAGTACCCGTGCAAACCCCCAGCTCCGCCCCGGAGTCGGCCAGGGCGCCCAAACCCACCAGAGCCATCTGTTCGGGCAGGAGCTCAATCTGCAGCTGGTCTGGCGAGACGGCTAGCGGTACATCCAGCGTTTCATCCGCGCTCAGCACGCGCGCACGGCTCACGCCCGGCAGGCGCAAGCTGGTCTGCTGGCTGCTACAGGAGCCGTTCACCAGGTAAAGCAGGCCGTGCGCGCCGCCGCCCGTCAGAAAGCCGTGCCAGGGTGCGACACCCGGCTCCCCGCCAACGGGGATGGTGCATAAACCGCTGCGGTAGGCATCGAAATAGAGCGCTTGAGCATTCGCCATAAAGCGCACTTGTTCATCGCTGGCGAGGGCTGGGTCGCCGTAATAAATGACGCGCTGCGATCCGCGCGCCAATGTGCCCAGGTAGGTGCGCTGCAAGCCGCGGGCGCCCTGGTAAAACGAAGTGTTGGTGCTTCCCACCATGCAGCCGTGGTCATCGACGCGCTCGGGCGGAAAGCCGTCGCGCGCCATCAGCCAGGCTTTATGGTCTTGGAAGATATCGATCGAGCGCTTTAAGCTGGTGCGCGGCAGGTCGGAGGGGCGCGGGTCGCCGGAATAGAGATAATCGCACACATCCAGCCAGGAGCGGTCAAAGCCGGCTTGCGACGGCGTGCCGATGGCAGTCGAGACAAAGCCCGGCCAACGCTCAAAGCCGTTGTAGGCGATCACTACCAGGTCGGGAAAGTCGCGACGGAGGCGCGTGAGGATTCCGCGTAATGCCTCGACCGAGCGGTTATAGTTTTCTGCGGGAGCCATCCGCGAGCCGGCTGCTGCCAGGTTAAAGTTGGCAAAGTCGAGTTTAAAGAGGCGTACCCCCCATTCCTGAAGGGCGTGGCGCCAGCCCGCCTCAAGTGCAGTGGCATAAGGGCCCTCTGCCAGGCTGTAGCCGCGTCCGCTAGCGGATAAGCTCGCTTCCCAGGCACTTACCTTGAGCCAGCTGCTATTCACGTCGTACCACAATCCGGGGGTCATCCCCAGCTCCGCCATACGCGCGCGTGCGCGCGCAAAGCCCTCCGGCCAGTTGGGCTGCTTGAAGGACGTGTAGGGCTGGGTTGGGTCGAACCAGAAGGCATCCAACAGGTAATAGTCGTAATACAGCCCAAACTTGCTCTGCCAGCGCGCCAGCATATCCAGAGCGCGCAGCGTCATGGCCTCGTCGAGCTCGACAGCATCGCCCAGTTCGTCGTGCATTGACCAGTCACAATAGATCGCCAACGGTCGTTTCATCGCGCTCCTTTAGCTCAGGCAATAGTCTTCCATCGCCTCCATGCAGGCGGCGATCACATTCAGGGGGATGTCGTTGCCGTAAAACTGCGCCAGCAGCATCAGACCGCCCTCGGGCAGGGCCAGCTCGTCGACGGCTTGGCGCACCTGGGCGCGCATATCGGCCGGCTGCATGCTGGGAAAGCCCTGGCGGTCGAGGTCGAGATTGATGCAAAGCCGTCCGCGATACGCACGGCGGATACCTTCGAGGGTATTGGCACGCAGCTGCGGGTCGTGCAGCGAGACGCCGCACTCGATCAGGTCGTCGACGATCGAGAGCAGGTTGCCGTCGGACGACAGGCTGACGTGCACCCCAGCCTGCCGGCAGGTCTGAAAGAGGGTCGCGAACATTGGCTTGATGGTGCGGCGAAAGTCATCCGGGTGGATCATCAGACCACGCTGGGTGCCGATATCGGTGTGGTAATGCATCACATCAACCCCAGCCTCGAGCCATAAGCGCGTGAGGGTCAGTTCGTGCTCGGTAAGGATCTCCACCAGCCGATCGAGTTCGGGGCGCTGTTCGGCGAAATCGAGCATCAGGTTCTCAAAGCCGCGCAGGGCGTACAGGCGGTCGAACAGGCGCTCACCGTAGCCGTTACGCAGTTCGCCGCGTTCGCGCTGGCCCGCCAGGCTGGCGCGCACCGAGGGCCAATCGATGGTGCCGCGTTCGGTATAGTGGTGCGGATCTGGCGGACGCCACGTAGCCAGGTTGGCCCAATCGGCCAACGGGTACTCGACTACCTGTCCCTCAATGCCCTCCTGGACGTTGTGCCACAGACAGCCCCAGTTATCGCGATAGTATTCGCCCTCGTGGTAGGCTGCGGGCATCCAGTCATAGTCGCGTTGGCCCGTGACATAACCCGGAAAGAGGCGCGGATGCTCGGAAATGAGGGTTTCTAGGTCGGCGCGATAAAGTTTAAAGAGGATTGGCGCCAAGCCGACGTAGCAGGGGATCCACTCGGGGTAGCGAAACTCGACGGTGCGCAGCCAGTTTTCGCGCTCGGTTAGCATGCGGCCTCCCGGATAGGACAAACAGCATGGTCACAAATCTCGAAAGCAGGGTTTGCCATGTGTTTGCCGATCTGTTATGATAAAGTAAAAGAGAGCATAGCAGGCTGCCCGGCAACCGGCAAGCTTGCCGCACTCACGCGAGTGTGCAACCACGTTAAGGTCCAAGCATGCTGGATTACATCGATACCGACCGGCAAAAGAAACCAGCCAGCATCCTGCGCATCAGCGGGCTGATTGTGCTTCTTGCGGCAGTCGCTACATTTGGATATTACCTGTTCAGCTATGGCTTACCGGAGATGAAGAGCGCTTCGGCACAAGTCACAGCCCCCACCGCCATGCCGACGGTCCAACCGGCGCAGGCCGTCCAGGTTACTACGCGTCCGGTGGATAGCACCGACCTGGTGCTGCCGACTAATGGCAGCTACCTGGCGACGGGCACTAACAATGCCACGCGCGCCTGGTTCCGTCGCGTGCCGGCCGAGGTGCTGCGCAACCACATTTATGCTTGGGGGCTCGAGCATCACACCGAGTATGCTCAAAAGTATTACCTCTCCTGCGAGGCGGCTGTGATCCGCATCGCGCTGGCACCGCTTGGCATCCACCTGACAGAAGACCGCATCCTGAGCGAGATCCCCTTTAGTGACGATGACCCCGAACAGGGCATGGTGATCGGGGATATCGACGGCTATACCCACTTCGATAACGGCGAAATCAACTGGGGCAACTATGGCGCACACGCTCCTGTGCTGGCCAAGATGTTCAAGTGGTATCTGGTCGAATATGGCATGGACGATTTGGTATCGGTCGAGATTCAGGCCCTGGATGACTGGGAACTGCGCGACCTGATCCGCACCGACCCGGATGTGGTTGGCGTGGTCATTTGGGTGGCGCGCGGACCCGACGGCGGCCTGCCGCCCACCAACGAGATCGGCCAGGTGCTGGGCGAACACGTGCAGTGGGTCGCGCCTGTGCTGGATGAAGAAGGGCGCCTGCTGGTGTTTGACGTGTGGCCGTGGCCCAACCAGCCCTTCCATTATGAGACGACCCTCAACCGCCAGCTCTTCCAGAACCGTACTGTTATTCTGCGGCGCATCAACGCCGCCTCCTGAGCGCTGACCAAATCGCGCGAGCAGGGCGTATTTGTCCGCACTGGCAGCCTGGGCTAGAATATCCCGCTGCTTTCAGGATATTACCCAAGGCTGAGTTAAATGCACCAACTGATCCACAACGGTATTATAGTCCCACAGCCGCCCCAACCGCTGGGCCTGACACTCGGTGTGCGGGGCACCCCCATGGCCCTCAACCCCCAACAGGAAGAGATGGCCATGGCGTGGGCGCAAAAAGTGGACACCCCTTATGTGGATGATCCGGTATTCCAGGCCAACTTTCTGAGCGATTTCCTGCCGATCCTGGGCATCGACGAGCCCCTCTCCATCAGCGACCTCGATTTCAGCGCCTATGTAGAGGTGCTGCGCAAGGAACAGGCGCGTAAAAAGCGCCAAAGCCCCGAAGAGCGCAAAGCGCAGGCGCAGGAGCGCAAGGCGGCGCGTGAAGAACTAAAGCAGGCCTATGGATATGCCATCGTCGACGGTTTGCGGGTCGAGTTGGGCAACTATATGGCCGAACCGTCGGGGTTGTTTATGGGGCGCGGACAGCACCCCCTGCGCGGACGCTGGAAGCAGGGCGCGCAGCAATCTGATATCAGCCTGAACCTCAGCCCCGATGCGCCCATGCCCGAGGGCGACTGGAAGGAATGCGTGTGGGTGCCCGATTCGATGTGGGTGGCGCGTTGGCTGGACAAGCTCTCCAACAAGGTCAAGTACGTCTGGCTGGCTGATACCACACCCGTCAAGCAGGTGCACGAGGCGGCCAAATTCGACAAAGCCACTCGTCTGCAGGATGCCATCGAGCGAGTGCGCGCCGCCATTCTGCAGGATATGGCCGACGAACGTCCACGCACGCGCATGATCGCCACCGCCTGCTACCTGATCGACGCGCTGTGTCTGCGTGTGGGTGACGAAAAGGATCCCGACGAGGCAGATACGGTGGGTGCCACCACATTGCGCCCCGAGCACTTACGATTTATGTCGGGCAGCGTGGTAGCGTTTCACTTTTTGGGCAAAGACTCCGTCGAGTGGCGCAAAAAGATCAAACTGCCCCCCTTGGTGCGCGCTAACCTCGAGCAGCTGGTGGCGGAGGCACGTCCCTCCAGCCAAGGCAACACGACCGCGCGTGATCTGCCGCAAATATTTCCCGATATTGGCAGCTCCAGCGTCAACCAGTATCTTTCGGCGATCATGCCCGGCCTTTCGGCCAAGGTGTTCCGTACCTTTCACGCTACCAACGCGGTATGGGATTCGCTGACGGCTTCGCAGGTCAAGGAACAGAGTCCCGAATATGCAAAATGGCAGGCCGTCTCGGAAGCCAACCTGCAGGCTGCTGTGCTATGTAACCATACCCGCAAGGCGGGCGTGAACTGGGCTACAGCGCGTAAGAGATACGACGAGCGTCTGGCCAAGGCTGAAGCGCGCCGAGAGACGGTGAGGACCGCGTTACAGGATGCCCGCCAGGAGCGCCAGGCTGCCAAACAGATGCTCACGGCACAACCGGAGCCGGATGAAAAGGCGGCGGCGCGCCTCAGCAAATCCATCGATCGTCTGAGCAACAAGATCAACAAGCTCAGCGAGCGCAGCGCCAAGGCGGATTTGGCAGTTGGCAAGATTAAAGCGCAGATGGCGGTGGCGCAACAAAAACGTACATGGAACCTCTCCACCAGCCTGAAATCGTATATCGATCCGCGCGTCTACCACCGCTGGGGTCAGCAGGTGGGCTATGACGTGCTAGCTAAATACTATCCCACCATCCTGCAGCGTAAATTCGCCTGGGTGAGGTTGGAAGGCGACCGCCTGACGCGCACTGCCAACGCAGTGGTGGTAGTACGCACTTGCCTGGCGCAGGATGTCGAAAAGCTGGTGAGCATCTTTGCCGAGGCTGGCAAGGGGCAGCCGGGCTGCCAGCTGCCGGCTACGGCTGAAGAGATCAGCGCAGCCTATCTGCCCTCCCTTGACAAGCCATGGTGCGAGGCCATCATCGCCTGCGATGAGGCTGGCCGTGCGGTGGGCATGGCGGTGTTGGGCCCCGAGCGCCAGGAGGGTAAGCTGACGCTGGTGGGGCTCTTTGCGATACTGGCTCCCGGCGAGACGCGCGAGGAAGTCGCCGAAGCATTGGCGGTGGAACTGCAGAACCGTTTCCGCACTTACCAGGTGCATCACCCCAAGCAAGATTCCGAGCTGGATGCTAGCGACCTCAGCTGGGTGCCCTTTGCGCCAGAGGTGGCTGAGATCCTTGGGCTGACTGCCAATGACGATGATGCGCTCGATGAAACGGCAGTTGAAGAGCCCTCAGAGCTGGAATAAGCCGAGGTATTCGGCCAGAGCTGGCCAGGCGCTGAAATCCGCCACGATCACCTGAGCACCGGCGGCGATCAGGCGTTCGCGCTTCCAGGTATCGATCCTCCCCGGCGAGCGCTCGTTGGTCGCAACTCCTACGGCAATCCCGCCCACCGCAGCGGTGTTCTCGATCTCGACATAACCGTCGCCAAAGGTTACCAGGCTCTCGCCGGCAAGTTGGTGCTGGCTGAGGATGTCGCCGATCACCTTTTCCTTGGAGTAGGCTTCTAGGTTATCGAGCGCCCCAAAGATGCCGCCTGCTATCCAGCGGTCCAGTCCCAACAAGGCTGCCTCTTCGCGCACGTTGGCAACGTCTGTACCGCTGGCGACGTAGCAGGTCACCTGTTGGCTCAGAGCCTGCAGAAAGGCCTCCGCGCCCGGTACGATATAGGTGCTGCGCGCAATGGCGTCGCTGCGCAGGCCATCCAGCCGGGCTGCGATGTGGCGATGCAGGCGCGCCAGGTACTCGGCCTTGTACTCGGCAGCTTTGAGGGGTATCCCGCCGCGCTCGCGCACCAGATCGGCCAGGCCCATCATCTGGTAGATGGTCTGGATACCGGTGGTGCGGTCGATGAAGGCTGTCACGAGCGCCTGCATCGCCTCGGCGGGCTCGTGCTGCGGGGTCTCCTGCAGCACCTCTAGCATCAGCGGGGCCATCACCTGCTGCCAGCCCTCGCGGATCAGCGATAGGGTGCCGTCGAAATCAAAGAGGGCGTGGCGGATATGGCCGCGCGCCACACGGGTATGGATGATTTCGTATGCTGACATACTGCCACCTAACAACAAGGCCACATCCTGCGATGTGGCCTTGTGTGATCAGAAACGCTTATCGGATTGCCAACTCGGTGTCGCGGTCAAACACGTGCATGTTATCGAGGTTAAAGAGCACCTCGACTTCCTGGCCGACGCGGGCTGTCGTGCGCGGGTCGACGCGGGCGATAAAGTTCTTGTTGCCCGAGATCAGGTAAAGGTAAACCTCGTTACCCATGAGCTCGGTCACATCCACCTTGGCGGTAACCGAGGCGGGGCGGATGCCCGGAGGTGCAAAGTGCGCGTCGTGGATATCCTCGGGGCGCACACCCAGCACAACCTGTTTGCCGGTATGCGGTTCGAGGGCGTCAACATGCTGCGAGCCGGCTAACGGGATGCGGAACGAGCCGCCATCCAGGGCCAGATCTTCGCGGTTGCCCGTGACGGTGACATCGAAAAAGTTCATGGCCGGGCTGCCGATAAAGCCTGCCACAAAGATGTTGGCCGGACGCGTGTAAAGCGTATGCGGCGAATCGATCTGCTGCAGAATACCGTCGCGCATCACCGTGATGCGCGTGCCCATGGTCATAGCCTCGACCTGGTCGTGCGTTACATAGATAAAGGTGGTCTCGAGGCGCTGATGCATACGCGAGAGCTCGGCGCGGGTAGCAACACGCAGCTTGGCGTCTAGGTTCGAGAGCGGCTCGTCCATCAGGAAGACGGACGGCTCGCGCACGATGGCGCGGCCAAGGGCCACACGCTGCCTCTGCCCACCAGAGAGCTGCTTGGGCTTGCGGTCGAGCAGTTCCTCGATGCCCAGCATGGCGGCGCCTTCGCGCACGCGGCGGGCCACTTCGGCCTTGGGCGTCTTGCGCAGCTTCAGGCCGAACGCCATGTTATCGAACACGCTCATGTGCGGGTAAAGGGCATAGCTCTGGAACACCATGGCGATGTCGCGGTCTTTCGGGGCGACATCATTGACCAGGCGGTCGCCGATAAAGATGTTGCCTTCAGTGATCTCTTCCAGGCCGGCCAGCAGACGCAGGCTGGTGGTTTTACCACAACCGGAAGGGCCAACAAAGACGAGGAATTCCTTATCAGCGATGTCGATGGTGAGGTCGTTTACCGCGATGACATCACCAAAGCGCTTGGTGACATGGTCATAAGTTACTCCAGCCATTATTCTCCTTGTCTACGATGAAAAATGATGTTGTGTGGGCGGATCCAGGTGGGGCAGAACTGTTCGGTCGGCGCGGTTTTCCGGGCTTGAGCCAAAACCGTCCCCAGCTGTCTCCTCTGTGTAGTAGTACGCGCGGGGTTTATCTCGATGGCGCCTCCTTGCCAACTAGCGGCAGCCGCTGCATTGTGCTTACCGCGAAATGAGTATAACATAGCAGGTACAGTACGTCAATAGGTAAAGGAGTGCGCTATGACTCAGCGTGTAACGGTAGTCCCGGCTGACCGGATTGGCACGATCAACCCCAACCTGTACGGCCATTTCAGCGAGCACCTCGGCACCTGTATCTACGAGGGCATCTGGGTGGGGGAGGATTCGGCTATTCCCAACCAGGCGGGCATCCGTCTGGATGTGGTCAACGCCCTCAGGCGCATCCATCCGCCGGTGCTGCGCTGGCCGGGCGGTAACTTTGCCGACGACTATCACTGGCAAGATGGCATCGGTCCGCGCGATCGTCGCCCCACCAGGCTGAACCTGTGGTGGGATGCCGTCGAACCCAACCAGTTCGGCACCCACGAGTTCATCACCTTTTGCCGTATGATCGGCGCACAACCTTACCTGTGCGGCAACGTCGGTTCCGGGTCGCCGCGTGAGCTGCGCGAATGGGTCGAATACTGCAATTATGGCGGTGATACCACCCTGACGCGCACACGTGCCGCTAATGGTTCGCCCGAGCCCTTTGGCGTACGCTACTGGGGGGTCGGCAACGAGAACTGGGCTGCGGGCGGATCGTTCGAGGGCGGAGATTATGCCGTCGAGTACAAGCGCTTTGCCACTTTTCTACAGGATATCGGCAAGGTACCGCTGACGCTGATTGCCTGCGGCGCCTATGGCTCCGATACCAGCTGGACGCGCAGCTTTTTTGAAAAGTACACGCGCACGCCCTTTCCCGGGGTACCCCGGCTGCACGGATTTGGGGTGCACTATTACTGCGGCACCGCCGGCAACGCCATCGAATACACTACCGACCAGTGGTACCAATTGCTGGCGGCCGGCGCCGAGATCGAAAAGGTGGTCACTATCCAGCGCGCGGCTATGGATGCCTACGACCCGCAGCGCAAGATCGGCTTGATCATTGACGAGTGGGGTGCCTGGCATCCTACCGATGAGGCTCACCATCGCGCGCACCTTTGGCAGCAGAACACGATGCGCGACGCGCTCATCGCTGCGCAGACGCTGGATACCTTTAACCGGCACGCCGACAAAGTCGTGATGTCCAACATCGCTCAGATGATCAACGTGCTGCAGTCTATGATCTTGACAGATGGGCCGCGCATGCTTACTACGCCCACTTACCACGTCTATGACCTGTATCAGGCGCATCAGGGCGGACAGGCGCTGCGGCTGGTTTGCGAGGGCGACATGATCAGCTACTGCAACAAACAGGGCGAGGACGCCGAGTTGGCGCAGCTGAGCGGATCGGCATCGCTGAAGGGCGATATGCTCACCATCAGCCTGGTGAACGCTTCCGCTGAGGCTGGCTGCACGGTGGCTCTCAATTGTGTGGGCGGAGAGCTGATAGTTGAGGGTGCTCAGGTGTTGGCGTCGGGTGATATCCACGCCTACAACAGCTTTGATGCGCCGGATGCCGTCAAACCGCGGGCTTTGGCTGTAACACCGGTGGGTGATGCGATCGAGCTCGAGCTGCCGGCCGCATCTGTCGCACGCATCCAGGCCAAACTCGCCTGAGCCACGCTCAAGGTCATAGTGGGGTGGTGACGAACTGGGAGCGCCTGAAACGGCGTGTGCGTGACGAGTTTGTACAACCGTATCCGATCGAAGGCGCCTCACCCGACCAGCGCCGCAATATGCGCTGGTTGTGGTGGGATAGCCTCTTTGCCTGTATCAGCGTCGCCTTCTATGGCGATTTTGTCAACCTCTTTTTACTCCAGCTGGGTGCTAAAGATTTTCAGATCGGCCTGATCTCGTCGGCTACTTCCGCTGCAATGCTGTTGGGGCCGCTGGTGGGGACGTGGCTGGTCGAGCGTACCCGCAAGCGCAAACTATGGGTGATGCTGGGCTCTGCCTGGGGATTTCGCATCATCTTTTTCATACTGGCTGGTTTACCGTTCATCCTGAACGGCGCGCCCATGGTAACGATCTTTATCGTGCTGTATTCGTTGCAGTCGTTTGCGACCTCGCTGGGCATGCCGGCCTGGAACTCTCTCTTGGGCGATATCGTGCCGTTGTCGCTGCGCGGGCGCTTCCTGGGCGCCACACTGACGCTCTCGTTCATCGCGCGCCTGGGAGTGGTACCGCTGGCTGGCATTATCGTACAGTCGCTTGGGAGCGTCGGCGGCTATCAGATGGTGTGGCTGTTGGCTGGCCTGACGGGCATGGTCGCCACCTACTTTTATGGGCGCATCAAGGAGCCCACCTCACTCGAGGTCGAGTCGCACGGCATCCGCGACGCACTTTTGGGCAGTTTTACAGTTTTGGGACGCGATCGGCGCTTTTTTTACTTTTGTTTGGTCAGTTTTGTGTGGAACTTTGGCATAATGCTGGCTGGACCATACTTTAACGTCCACCAGGTACAGACGCTGGGGTTTTCCGTCACGACCATCACCTACATCCTGACGATTGCAGCGGTGGTGGCAGCCATCCTGGTGCGCTTCGCCGGCGGTCTGGTCGATCGTTACGGGCCCGTTAAACTGATGCTCGTCTCGATGGCGATGATCCCGATCATCCCGCTGATGTGGCTGGCGGGCCGTACGCCGGTACATATCGGAATCATCCAGTGCCTGGCCGAGTTTGCCTGGTCGGGCTCGCGCGTAGCAGCGACCCCCTTGCTGCTGCTGCTCTCACCCGTGGAACAGCGTTCGCGCTATTTCGCAGCCTATAACACGATGGTGAGCTTGGCGCTGGTGCTGGGGCCTTTGCCGGCTGGCTGGATATACTCGAATTATGGGTTTTCCATCAACCTGGTGGTTTCGGCGGCTGGACGCGGCCTAGCTGCGATCCTCTTCGGGGTGCTGGTGTGGCGCGGCGGGTTGGGGCAACTCGGCGCGCAGCCCGTTACCAAACCCGACGCCGTTGAGCCCGATGCAGTTGCTGAACTATAGCTCAATCACCTGTCCGTCGTAGGCACAGCGTACCTGTGGCGGCAGGCTGGGATCTATCAGCTGATAGTCGATGTCGTGCGTCATGTGGGTAAAGAGCGCCCAGCGCGGCGCTATCAGCTCGACATAACGCAGGCTTTCCTCCAGCGAAAGGTGGCTGGAGTGTGGGCGCGACCGCAGACAGTTAATGATCAGCAGGTCCAGTCCCTTGAGCAATTGTAGCGACGCTGCACCGATGTGGTGCACATCGGGCAGGTAAGCCACCGATCCAAGCCGATAGCC
Organism: Chloroflexota bacterium; assembly: GCA_012729455.1. GTDB lineage: Bacteria > Chloroflexota > Anaerolineae > UBA1429 > UBA1429 > JAAYDC01. Next base: position 19,791 of record JAAYDC010000005.1, read on the forward strand.
CTGGCATCCCTGCAGGTTGCCATGCTCAACCGGGATGGGCACAACCGGGAAGCCCGCCAGCTCAAAGGGCGCTTCAACCAGGTGTGGTGTAAGGCGTGGAATACCGCCGCCGACGTATTCAGGCGGGCTGAAGACATATTGAAAGGTCTCGCGCAGCGCCCCCAGGGTTTCGCTGGAGCCATAAATCGGCAACGGCGGGTCACCAGGCCAGGTGTACGAGCGGATATCCGGCAGTCCGTAGATATGATCAGCATGGCCGTGGGTATAGAGCACCGCATCGATATGCGTCACCTCGGTAGCCAGCATCTGAGTTCTGAAATCCTGCGAAGTGTCGATCAGCAGGGTATGGCCGTCGTTAACCACCAAAATCGAGCTGCGCGTGCGGCGATGGCGCGGGTTATCCACTGCCTTTAAACAGACCTGCTGCGGGCAGTTGCGGTAGCCCTGCCGCATACAGTCGATGGTCGGCACGCCGTGCGAGGTGCCAGTCCCGAGCATGGTAATGCGCATGGTTTGTTTTATCCCTGTCGATGTGATACAAAATACTCAAACGATAGTGGAGGCATATTGTGGAGTATAGTCAGGTCATCACCGAGCGCTATAGTGTACGCGCTTATAAAGATCGAGACATCGAACCCAACAAACTCGAGCGCATTTTGGAGGCCTTTACAGCGGCGCCTACGGCCGCCAACCGCCAGCCGATCGCGCTGATCGTCGTCAAGACAGAGGGCCGCGAGCAGGAACTCAAGCGCATCTATCGCGCCGACTGGTTTGCCAGCCAGCCACCCTATGTGCTGGTGGGCTGCACCATCCCTGAGAAGGCCTGGGTGCGTCAGGATGGCCACAACTATGCCGATGTCGACCTCGCGATTGCCTTTGACCATCTGGTGCTGGCCGCGACAGCCGAAGGCCTGGGTACCTGCTGGATCGGTGCCTTTGATAAAGAGGCCGCCAAAGAAGTGCTGGGCTTGCCCGAGGGCGTCGAAGCGCTGGTGATGACCCCGCTGGGTTACCCGGCGGATGCCAAGCGTCCGCGCCTGCGTAAAAAGGTCGAGCAGCTCGTTCACCGCGAACGCTGGTAGCCCTTAACGCTGCCGCAGCACCCGCACATCGCCGAGGCGTTTGGTGATGCCGCGGCTGTCGAGATCCTCCAGCAGTGCCAGCGCATATTTGCGGCTGGTCCCTAGGAGGTCGCGCGCCTCAGAAGCCGCCAGGTTGGTGTGCTCGCGCAGGTGGGCAACCAACCGTTCGGTCATCTCGTGGTAGCCCGCGGCGCTGAACAGCACATTATCGCCGATGCGCACCAGCTGGCCATCGTGGATCAGGTAAGCGAGCAGTTCGGGCGAGGCGATTGCTTCCATCTCACTGGTACTGGGCGGGGTGCTACCGGCAGCCTCAAAAGCCTGCATCACCCGGCGGGCAACCATCTCGTTTACAGGAGAGAGGGTCGGGCGCCAACTACTCTGGCGCACCAGGTTGCTTTCCACCACGATCAGCCCCTGAGAAACGGCAAATTCCAGCACCTGGTTGCGGTAGGCGGCCGGCAGCTTGAGCCGGTTGGTGACCTCTTCGCGCGGCACGCCCCAGGAAAGCGGCGCGCTGCGTTCCTGCTCACTCAACAATGTCAAGAGGGAATCTGCCAGCTGGTGCCAGCCGCCGATGGTCATAAAAGGCTGGTTGGGGCGCACGACAGGCGTGTCGCCTCCGGCAAGCGCTACGACCTGACCATCGCTCACCAGACTGGCCAGGGTTTGCTCGATGTCGCCGGCATCTAACCCGCTTAGCTGAGAGAGCGTTTTGGCATCGCCGATCCAGGCGCGCTGCAAAGCCTGCAGCAGCAGGTCTTCCGGCGTGCCGCGCAGCAGAGCCTCGAGATGGGCAATCACCTGAGCATCAAAACGCCGATAACGGCGCGCAGGGTGGGGCTGCACGATGCTGCCGCCCGCCAGGGTGCGGTTGTGAGCTGCCGAACGGAGGATGTAGCGGTCGGCGCGCATAAGCGCGACCGGACGATCCAGCCGCAATTGGACCCAACCCTCACCGCCCGGCGGAATCACCTCATCGTTAAGCAACCTCACGTGGCAGGTAACCTGGCTGGTACCGCTGTGGAACTCGAGCTCGTCGTTGTGCTCAAGCGGTGCCGGCGCATCGGCCAGCAACCTCAGGCGGGCATCCACCAGCTTGGTCGCTTTCAGCCAACCGGGCCTGGCAAGCACCTGGCCGCGGCTGATCTGGCTGGGCTCGAGGTTGGCCAGGTTAGCTGCCACACGCGTGCCGGGTAGGGCGGACTGCTCTTTGGTTTTGTGGGTTTGCAGGTTGCGGATGCGCGAACGCAGGGTACCGGGCACCAACTCGATCTCGTCACCGACTTGCAGGCGGCCATCGAGCAGGGTGCCGGTGACCACGGTGCCAAAACCAGTGATGCTAAAGGCACGATCGATCGGCAGCCGCGCGCGGCCTACATCAACACGCGGTTCGGTCATATCCAGCATACGGTCGAGCTCATTTTTTAGCGCGTCCAAGCCTGTGCCCTTGATAGCCGAGACGGGGATGATCTCTGCGTTGGCAAGGCTGGTCGGTTGGAGCGCCTCGCGCACCTCCTCCTGGACGAGGGCCAGCCAGTCGGGGTCGGCCACCAGGTCGGCTTTAGTGAGCGCTACCACCCCTTGGCGGATTTGCAGCAGATCCAGGATGGCGAGGTGCTCGCGCGTCTGCGGCATAACGGCCTCATCGGCGGCCACTACCAGCATGGCCAGGTCAATCCCGCCGATGCCCGCCAGCATGTTATGGATGAAATCCTCATGGCCGGGCACATCCACAATGCTGACTTGGCGTCCACTCGGGAGAGTGAACCAGGCAAAACCCAGGTCGAGCGTCATCTGGCGCTCTTGTTCTTCACGCAGGCGGTCGGGATTGATGCCCGTCAGCGCCTGCACCAGAGTCGATTTACCATGATCGACATGCCCGGCCGTGCCGATCACAAACATGCTTAGCCGACCTCTTCACCCAGCATGCCGTGCATGTTGGCTACTAGCTCCTGAAAGACCTTGGCTTGCTGCTTCATCGAGAGCAGCTGGGCGCGCCGCACCTGGGTGAGCTCATTGGAAAAGTTGGCTTGTAACGACTTGATGTGTTCGATTATCTCGTTGGTATCATTCAGGGTATCTTGCTTGAACTGCTCAAGCTCGGTCAGGCGCTGACCGAGGGCCACGTCGATCTCGTCCTGCGCTGCGCTGGCCTTTTCACGGCGGTCGCTTTCCTGCGCCCAACGGCGGTCCCACTCGGAGCGCCATTCGCGGAACTCGCGGCGTAGCTGTTCTTCGCCCAGACGTTGTGCCTGACGCAACTGGTCCTGCTGCTGGCTGACCTGCTGGGCGATCTCTTGCACATCGCGCAAGACACGCCGGTTGCGTTCATGCTGGTCGGTAAAGTAGCGCAGCTGTTCAGCCCACTGCTCTAGCTGGTGGGCAAAGCCCTCCAGCCGGCGCGATGACTCGGCGATCACCTGCGAGCGGTCACGGTCGTTGCGGCGCTGGGTCTCGAGCATCTCATCCTGCTTACGGTTGACCTCGGCACGTACCGTCTGCAACTCGTTAATCTGCTGCTCGATACGAGAAGTGCTGGTCTCTAGCAGCAGTGTGCGCGCCTGCAGCTCCTGGCGCAGCTTGTTGGCGGCTTCAAGGTCGCCTTCGAGTTGAGCAACCTGCACCATCATCTGTTCGTTGTGGTCGGTGACCTGCTTGAACCTGTCTTCGCGCGAGGTGTCGCGCTTGACGAGTTCCTCAATCTGCTGGGTGGCGCGCATGATCAGCTCGTTGAGGCGACGATCCTCGGTCTGGCGGGCAGCTAGGCTCTGCTCGAGCGGCTCAAAGCGCAGCATCTCACCCTGCAGCTCCTGGATCACACGCAGATCCTGCTCGCGTTCGGCCTGGCGGTTGCGGATAAAATCCGCCTCGCTCTTTTGGCGCTCCTGGCGGATTTCAGCCAGGCTCACGCTCATCTGGTCGCGCGTGTAGCGCAGTGACTCCTCGACCTCGGCGATATGCGTCAGCCCGGCCTGTGTCTTGGCCAGACGGTCTTCGAGCACGACGATACGCTGCACCTGGTCGGCTATGGTGATCTGCTGTTTATCGACCAGCTCCTGCAGCTCGCTGATGGTAGCACGCTGACGGCGCAGTTCCTCATCCAGCCAGCCGGTGTTGGGGTTGGTCGACTCAGTTGCCGAATTTAGTTGGTTAGTCATACTTCTCTCTCTGTTGTTATTCAAGGATTAACACTACGGTGCCGACGTCGACCCAGTCAAAAAGCCAGTTGGCATCCGGAGTATCCATCACGATGCAGCCATATGAGCAAGCACTGCCCAAAGAATTGGCCCACATAACCTGTCGATCGTTGCGAAAGGGCAGAGCGTGAAAGCCGTTTTCGATGCCGTTGATCGGATCGTCGTTGGTATAGTACAAGCCGATCCACCAGGGCATCTGCAGCCCCCCCCACTGCGAGGCCAGCGCCATCGGCAGCTTGTCGAGCACCTCGAATCGGCCGGTACGGGTAGGAGAGCCAGGTTTACCGGCACACATCGGCATAGTGCGGATGACGGCGTGGTTCTCATAGGCCCGCACGAGATGCTCGCTTAGGGAGACCTCGACGCGCCGTGGCGGAGTGATGGCGTCGTTGACCTCGATCATCACCTGCTGGGCTGCCGCATAGCTTGGGTCGATCTCCAGGGCGGCCTGCAGGGCATCATGCGCCTGCGTCCAGCACATGTCGGCCTGTTCGAGCTTGGCAAGGCCGAGATAGCCCTCCACCAGCATGGCATCCGCATCGCGGTAATTGCTGCTGATCTTGCGCACACGGCTGAGCGAATAAACCACTTCGCGCCAGTCTTGCAGCTCAAAGGCCTGTTTGCCGCGCAGGTAGAGCGCCAGAGCACGGCGAGCCTCGTGCACCTCTGCATTGCCAGCATCCAGGCGGATAGCCTCATCAAAGGAAGCCTGGGCTTCCTCGAGGCGGTTGGCCGCCAACGCCACCTGGCCACGGCCCAAATAGGCGCGCGCCAATGCCTGGCGCGCCGTCATGTCATCCGGCGCGGCGATGCGTGCCAGTTCGAGTTCGGCAATGGCGCTATCCCAATCCTGCCCGGCAAGCAGCGTCTCGGCGCGTGCCAGATGCTCCTGCAGAGCCTGCGCGGGATCTGGCTGGCTGTCACTGGCGGGTAAGCGCGTAGGCAGCACCAGGGCTTCGACGCGCGTTGGACGCGCGCTCGAAAACGCGCCAGATAACCACAGGATCAGCAGAATACTGGCAAGTGCGATCAGGCTCACCGAGAGCGCTGTCAAGCGCCAGCCTTGCACAAAGTTGCGGGTCTTTTCGAATAAGCGTGCCAGGGCGGAGCCCACGCCGGCACTCGAGCGTTTAACAGCCTTGACCGGTTCGATGGCGCGTTTCATCACCATCTGCGGCGCCACACGCTGTTTGAGCGGCGGAGGGGGCGGCTCGTCGATGGCATCCAGAGCGGCACGCACACGCGTGCTGTTCGGAAAGTAACGCTGTGCCTCGCGAAGCAACCGGAGGGACTCTTTCTTGTCAGCAGCGATCCACGACATCCACAGCCAGGCGTCTTCCGTCTCGGGAGCGGCGTGGATCACCTGTTGAAAGGCGGCACGCGCGCTCTCGTGACGCCCGGCCTTTGCCAGGCGAATGCCTTCTTCAAGCAACGCCTGCGCGACGGCGGCGGAAGGGTTGGCTTTAGGCGGCAGAGATGACACGCTGAGCTCCCATATAAGCTGATTAATCGATTATAACGTATGACGCCGGAGGTGCAAGAAGCATTATCATCAGCTGGTGATAAGGATGGTTTGCCAAAGCTGCGGATGCCGCCTATAATAGCTCTCTGGCAACGTGGATATCCGTGGAGAGGAGGAACCTGAATGGGCAGCGTTATCAAAAAGCGCCGCAAAAAGATTGCGCGCCACAAGTACCGCAAGAACCTGAAAAAGATGCGGTGGCAGCGTCGTAAGTAGGTTCCGGACCGCCTAGTGTACAGGGCACCCCCGTGTGGGCGGTGCCCTGTTTGCGTTCAGCCGCGTGTAATCCAGGCATTCGCCAGCGCACGCAGGTTCTCAGCGGGGATGAGGGCCTGGATATTGTGTGCCGCGCTGATCACCATCCCACCGCCATCGTCCAGCACGGCGATGTTTCCCGCCACGTTGGCTGCCACCTCGTCCGGCCTGCCAAAGGGCAGCACCTGCTGCGTATCGACCCCACCGCCCCAAAAGACCAGTTGGTCGCCCCACCGAGCCTTCAGATCGGCCGGATCCATCCCCGCGGCGCTGATCTGTACCGGGTTTATGATGTCAACGCCAGCCTCTACCATATCATCGAGGTAAGCGGTGATCGCCCCGCACGAATGATAAAAGGTCTTCCAGTTGGTGTTAGCGTGCACCCAGTCGTTGATGCGTTTGTGGTAGGGCTTGTAGAGCGTGCGATAGGCATCCACCGAGATAAATGACCGATCCTGCACGCCAAAGTCAGTTCCGCTGATGAATATGATGTCGATGCGGTCGCCGACTGCCTCTTTGTAGAGTGCCAGGTTGCGCGGCGCGATCTCACATTGGCGCTCAAAGATGCCGTGGATGTATTCCGGGTAAAGCGCTGTCGCCATATACCATTCGGCTACCGCGCGGATGCGCCACCGCCGGCGCGGGCACGTGGGCGATATCGCCAAAGCCCGCCCCCGGAAAGTTGCCAATAATGGCACGCGTGGTGCCCTCATAGAGCGTCCTGGCGCGACCTTCCAGTAGGCGCAGCTCATCCTCACGGAAGACATGGTACATCTCATCGACCCACACTTCTGGATCGAGCGATTCGGGGGCATAAGGTGCCTGGCGTTCGATTGAATCGTGGTAAAAACCGCCGGCGGGCATCACTGCCGAGGGAGTGGTGTGCGTTTGGTGTTGAACCCCCTGCCGACCATGATAGGGGTGCCATCGTTGAGGGTAAAGGGCCTCCAGTCGCTTGCCGGGAAGCCGAACATGGTTGAATCATCTCCCAAGCCGATCACATCCATATCCAGGGCATCCAGCAGGTCTTCTTCGACCTTGCCCAGCATCTGGTAGGGTTCGTGCACGTAAACCGGGTGTTTCTCGAGCCCCAGCATCTCACGCAGCCGGTAAAGGGCCGATGCCGAGATGCCAGTGACGGCGGTAGCGCCCAAATCGAGCGGAGTACGGTCAGGTTGCTGGTGATTAAGGGCTTTCTGCACACGTTCGCGAGAGGTCAGCATGCGGTTTCCTCCTGGATGCTGGATAATTATCATTCTAGCCCAGCCATTGACGCACTTCAAGGGCTGCCAAACTCTGTGCCCCACGAAATGAGCGAGTTTCTCTTGTTTGGCAGTAGTAGATAGGAGAAGCTTTGCCATTCAGCTTGACTCCAGCAGCTACCGGAAGTATGATGGGATCGCTGGGTATGTTGAGGTACCACCGCGATGACCAAAATTGCTGCTGATCTGCGCCAGGCGCTGCGCACCAATCCGGATGATTCATACGACCTGATTATCCGCGTCGAGGGCGACCTGGCTGAGCGCACCGCCGATCTGCGTGCCGCCGGTATTGACGTCAAACGCCAGTTCAAGCTGACCAATTCGCTGCAGATTCGCTGCAGCGGTGCCGAAGCACTCAGGCTCACGCGCGCTGGATGGCTGGTGCGTGTCGACAGCAACAAACCCGTCAGAGCATTTGGGAGGTAGCTTGGAGCCGCCCGAGAACAAGATTGTCAAGACCCTGATGCGCAGCATTGAGCGGGCGCCTGACGAACATACTCAGATCCCGGTGATCCTGCACTACAGTGTTTCCCAGCGCGTGATGCGCTACACCGAGTATATGCCGGGTGTACGCTTTGGCCGGCGCTATCGCCTCGGGCCCTTTAGCCAGCTGGATGCGACCCCGGAGGCGATCCGTATATTGGCTGCCAACCCGGATGTGGTGCGCATCTACCAGGATATGCCGGTGCACGTCTTTGTCGACTATTCCGTGCCGCACATCCGCGTGCCGTATGTCTGGCAGCAGCACCTCTATGGAGATGGTGTCCGCATCGCCATCGTCGATACCGGCATCGACCAGTCGCACCCCGATTTCCAGGGGCGCATCCTCAACACACACGATATCACCGGCGAAACTGTGCAGGATGGCTGCGGTCACGGCACGCATTGTGCCGGCATTGCCGCCGGGTCGGGCGCTGCCAGCAAGGGCAAGTACCGCGGAGTGGCGCCTAGAGCGTCGCTGCTGATCGCCAAAGTGCTGCGCAACGACGGTAGCGGCATGATGTCGGACGTAATGGAAGGCGTCGAGTGGGCGGTGGATCAGGGCGCGCAGGTGATCAGCCTATCATTAGGCGAGGCGTGCTCGTCGGATGGTAACGACCCGCTCAGTGAGCTGTGCGAGGCCGCCATCCAGCGCGGAGTCGTGATTGTCTCGGCAGCCGGCAACGAAGGTCCGATGAGCTACAGCATCGGCTCGCCGGCAGCAGCCCCAAGTATCATTACTGTGGGCGCCTCCAGCGATCTCGACCGCATCGCCGAGTTTTCGTCGCGCGGGCCGACTGCCGATGGCCGTGTCAAGCCTGATATCACATTTCCGGGCGTCGATATCATCTCGGCGCGCGCCCAAGGCACTTCGATGGGCACGCCGGTTAACGCTTACTATACCAGTGCCTCGGGCACTTCGATGGCCACACCGCATGCCGCCGGCCTGTGTGCCCTGATGCTGCAGGCTTCGCCAACGCTCAAGCCGTCCGAGATCAAAGAACGCCTGATGTCGTCCGCACGTGATCTGAGTTTTGCCCCCAACGCGCAGGGCAAGGGACTGGTGGATGCCTGGGCAGCGGTCGGTCCGCTGGTGGGCAACCCAACCCCTTCGCCCATGCCCGAACCCGAGCTGCCCGAGCCTCCCGGCGAGGCCGTGCCCGGGATGGGGTGTATCCCAGGATTGATTAAGTACCTGCTGAAATAACACAGCACACGAAAGGAACCTAGTGGGCATCTTGCTAACTGGTGCTGACGTAATCGATATGGCGATCCAGACTGAGGTGAAGGGAGAGGCCTTCTACCGCGAGGCGATCCAGAGCGCCTCAACCCCTGAGGCGGTCGAACTGTTCACCTATCTGGCTGAAGAAGAAGCTCATCACAAGATCATCTTTGAGATCATGGGCAGTAGCATCGTCACTGCCGACCAGGAACTCGCTGAATGGCAGGAAGCGCTCGACTATATCAACGCTACGATCGAGCAGAGCCTCTACAGCGACGGCTCAGCCATCCGCTCCATTCCCGAGGGAGCCACGGTAGCCGAGATGATTGATCGCGCCATCGCCTTTGAACAGGAGACGCTGCTCTTTTTCTACACCCTGCGCGACATGGTGCAGCCCGCCAACCGCGACCTGGTCAGTCGGGTGGTGGCCGAAGAGCGCCTGCATGTGCGCCGACTGGCCGCCATGCGCACTCGCTGAACTCATTACGCTCCTTATGCCGGTGAAACAGGGCAGTGGGCATGAACATACCTGAATCGCCGGTATTGCTATACCTGGTCGCGACCCCCATCGGCAACCTGGGCGATATCTCGCTGCGGGCTATCGAAACGCTGCGTGAGGTCGATTGGGTTGCCAGCGAAGATACCCGTAAAACCGGCCACCTGCTCAAGCACTATGGCATCAGCAAGCCGCAGCTGGCCTTTCATGCCCACAACGAAGCGGCGGCAGCAGCGCGGGTGGTGGGGTTACTGCGGCAGGGGCTAAAGGTGGCGCTGGTGAGCAATGCCGGTACGCCGGGAATCTCGGACCCCGGCTACTCGCTGGTACGCGCCGCACATGCCGCTGGCATCGGCGTGACGATGGTGCCAGGCGCCAGCGCGCTGATCATGGCACTGGTGCTTTCCGGGCTGCCCGCCCACAGCTTTACCTTTCGCGGATTCCCGCCCAACCGCTCCGCTGCACGCCGGCGCTTTTTCGCTGGCGACCTGAACAGCCTCTATACCCTGATCTATTACGAATCCTCACACCGCATCGCCGCGTCACTGCAGGATGCTGCCGCTGTGTTCGGCGCGCGTCCGGCGGCGCTGTGCAACGACCTGACCAAGTTCTACGAGCGCGTCGAGCGCGCTACCCTCGATGAGCTGGCAGCGGCGATTCAGCAAATATCCGCCAAGGGCGAATATGTGCTGCTGATCCAGGGCGCCGACTAGTCGGGCAAACCCAGCCGGAAGAATGCATTAGCGTTGCTATACATCCAGCCGTAAGCCACCTCTTTGGCCTCGTCCAGGCTCATGTACTCGTCTGCCACCATCTCCGCCAGCGCAATGGCGATGTTGTCGCGTGTGATGTCGGCATGCGCCCAGGCTGAAGCGATCCCGCCGCCGAAATAATCCGACCCATAACCGTGCACCTTGGCGTGCGGCACCGACGAGAGCGCCTGCTTGAAAAGCTGTTGGCAATAGATCGGGTCGATGATGTTGGCCCAGCAAAAATCGAGCGTCACGTTGGGATAGTTTTTGCCCAGGTAAAGCAGCTCGCCGGCGTACGGCCAGTTGGCGTGGAACAGGTCAAAGCGTGTTTCCTGGTGCAGTTCAATCAGGCTGGTCAGCCAGATGGCGTTGGTCTTGACAATATCGTTGCGGATGCCGGCCATGTGGCCGGTGTGGATCTGCACGGGCAGGTCGAGGTCGCGCGCCATACGCATAAAGCAGTGGAAAAGATAGTCATCCAGGGGCTGCGAGCCCTCCGGATAGCTCAGCACGCGCCGCGGATCAGCCATGATCCAGTTAAAGGCAGCCTCGGCCTCGGCGCGCGTGGGGTTCTGGTAGGCCAGCGTGCGGGTGTAGGCGGATTGGTCTTTAAAGGCTACGGCGCCATAGTTCTTGAAAGCCGTAAAGAGCTCGCAGCAGCCCTCCAGGTATTCGTCGAGGGTCGTCACGTGGCGCCCGAGCGGTGCCATGACGCTCTGAACGGCGTTGAAGTCGCGTACGCTATGCGGTGCCACCAGCGAGATGATCAACCGGCCGCGCGGCGAGAGCTGATAAGTGCCCGCCAGCACAGCGTTCGCATCCGCCCAGCAATCCTCCAGCCGGGCAGCGATTTTGGCTTCCTCCAGGATACCGTCGAACATCGCCGGGTCGCCGATATTCGGCAAGTTGGCCTGCACGTGTTCCAGCGCAGCCAGGCTCATCTCGCTCTGCCCGAAAAAGTGCTGAAGCACGCGCCGTACCACCTGAGCATAGCCGGTGTGGCAGGTACGGCGCCAGATCGCCTCGAACTCGGGCCAGCGTTCTGCCAGGGGGCGTTTGGCATCCAGCACGGCGCGCACCGCTTTGGGCGAGCTGGCCGACTGCAGGTCAGACTCAAAATAGCCGCCCACCAGGAACTGGATGGCATCTTCGACCTTGGGGCCGACCACGCAGGAGTGGTCGTGGCAATCTACTAGGCTGATACCAGCCACATATTCGCGCAACTCGGGGTAATACACGCTGGATGATTTCATCGTGCCCTCCTGCCGGATTGTTCTTGAAGAGCGTCGGCGCTTGTGATATAGTAATAAAGTATATTGGATAATAGCCCCAACAACGGTATCTGGGCAAGGTGCTTGAAAGGAGATTGGCATGGAATGGCAAATGGCGGATCTCAAAGCTTTTGCGTTGACCGAACAGCTGAGCATGGATCTGGCCGAGGGGCGTGCCTGGGGAATGAAGCTGGATTCATTCGGCACCCTGAGCAAGATGACCAGCCTCTTTCAGAAGCCGCGCGACGAAGACTTTCAGATGGCCTACAAAGAGCTGCGCTATGAGCCGTTCTGGCATGTTACGGTGATGTTCAAGTCCGTTTATCAGCGCGAACGCCAGTATCGCATGGCCCCCAAGGGCGAAGAAGTGCGCACGGTCAAGATCCTGGGCGAGGAATTCCCCGTCGAGGCCGGCCAGGTGACCCTAAGCGGTATCGAACACTGCGAGGAACAGGGACGCAACGAGCTTTATGTGGATGGCATCACCGGCAAGCGCTCTGCCAACCTGGCTGCCTATACGCGCTATCCTGCCAAACTGATCGAGCCGGTGGATATTGCCAGCTTTGCGCCGGTGGGAGCGATCATCCAGGCGCCAGCCATCCACGCTTCGGCCCTGCTGCGCGAGGCGATCGGTGAGATGGTGCGCACCGTCGAAGCCGATGACATCCTCGGCGAGGGGGTCGGTATCGAGGCCCTGGAGCTCTATTTCCGCCCAATCTATGCCTTTCAGTTCCACTGGATCACCAAAGACAAGTACGGCGTGGTCGAGTGCGACGCCCTGACAGGTCAGTATCGTGTGGATGGCAAGGTGCTCAAAGATAGCCCCGTCGAGATTCCGGTGGCATCCGCCATCTTTGATGTGGACGCCGATAACCTCGATGTTCTCTTGCCCGGCGGGCACGTGACGGTGCCGGCAGCCAAGTAACGCCAGCACACACCAGCCAGACACATCGTCTGGCTGGTTTTTTACATTTAGGAGGATAGCATGGCGCAGACGGCACATCAGTTCAGCCACGAAATCAGGCGCACGGCTCACCTCGGATACCTGCTGCATGTACCGCCCAACCCCATCAGTGAGAGGCTGCCCCTGATATTGTTTCTGCACGGTGCCGGCGAACGCGGCAACGACCTGCAAAAAGTAAAGATCCACGGCATCCCCAAGGTGGTTGAAGCCAACCCTGCATTCCCGTTTATCACCATTTCACCGCAATGTCCGGAGGGCACCAGCTGGCCGCTCCTAGTCGATGAGCTGGCCGCGCTGGTGGGTGAGGTCGAGCGTGATCAGCCAGTGGATCCCTCACGGCGCTACCTGACGGGCCTTTCAATGGGCGGCTATGGCAGCTGGGCGCTGGGCAGTGCACGTCCGGAGATGTGGGCGGCGATGGTGCCGATTTGTGGCGGGGGATCGTGGTTATTCGGCTTCCCCGAACGGGTGGTCAGCCTAGCGGGTACGCCGGTGTGGGCTTTTCATGGCGCAAAGGATAACGTCGTGCCGCTCAGAGAGTCGAGCATTCTGGTCGAGAGGTTGCAAAAGGCGGGCGGCAATGCCAAACTGACGGTGTATCCCGAGGCTGACCACGACTCGTGGACCCAAACTTATGCCGACCCCGAGCTTTACCGTTGGCTGCTGGAGCAGCGCAAGGGCTGCGCAGTTTAGGAGTTGCGCGGTGGCAGACCCGGCGGGTAGAGGGCTACATCCGGCACGGGACCGAGGTCGTCTAGGTGTTCGCGCATCGTGCGGCCCGTCAGCGGATGGCTCAGGTCGGACGCCAGATCAACCATCGGTACCAGCACACTGGCGCGCCACAGCATCCCGGGATGCGGGATCGTCAGCATGCCGGTGTGCATCGTCAGGTCGCCATATAGCAGGATATCCAGGTCGATAATGCGCGGTCCCCAGCGCACGCCCGGCTGGCGGCCCAGCTCCTGCTCCACGGCTTTGACGGCCTGCAGCAGCGCGTCGGGTGGGAGTTCTGTCTCAGCTTGACACACGCCGTTGATAAAGCGCGGTTGGTTGCCCACACCCCACGGCTCGGTCTCATACATCGGCGAGACCGCCGTTACAACGATGCCATGCGCACCCATGCGCTCGAGCGATTCCTGGATTTGTTCGGCGCGTTGGCCGACATTGCTGCCCAAGCCAATGTAAACCCGCATCTCGCCTCCTTGCGTTACCAGCGCACCAGTGCGTCGGTCATGCGTGTGATGCGCTTGATCTGTTCGACGTCGTGCACGCGCACAATGTCCGCCCCACGCAGGATGCCCGTGCAGACCGCCGCAGCGGTGCCCTGCAGGCGCTCCGACGGCGGCAGGTCCAGGGTATAGCCGATAAAGGCCTTGCGCGAAGCGGCCAGGAGGATTGGCAGCTTCAAGCTCTGCAGCTCGTCCAGGTGGTTGACCAGGTAGAGGTTTTGCTCACGCGCTTTGCCAAATCCGATGCCCGGGTCGATGATGATGCGTTCACGCGGGATACCGCTGTGCAGCGCGTACGCAACGTGTTCTTCCAGGCCGCTGCAGACCGCATCCACCATACGATCCAGCTGCACGGGCGTCATAGGTTCGTCGTTGCGATACTGCCCGCCCAGGCGCGTGCCGTCGCCGCTGGCAGCCTTGCTGACAAAACGGTGCATCAGAACCACCGGTGCCTCGCGCATGGCGACCATGTCGGCCATCTTTTCATCGCCCGTCAAGGCGGTGATGTCGTTGATCACATCAGCACCGGCATCCAGAGCGGCCTGCGCGACATCCGCCTTCCAGGTATCTACCGAGATCGGTATATCGCTGCGCGTGCGCAGTTCACGGATGATCGGCAGGATACGCGCGGCTTCTGTTTCGGCATCCACCGGCTGGTGCCCCGGGCGGGTCGATTCGCCGCCGATATCGATGATGTCGGCACCCTGTTCGACCATCCGCAGGGCGTGGATCAGGGCTTCTTCCAGCACGTCACGCGGTTCGGCAGATGGCCGCAGTTCACCATCGCCTGAAAACGAGTCGGGCGTCATATTGAAGATGCCCATCACATAGGTGCGTTCACCCCAGCGCCACTCTTTGCCGCGCAGCATCATGGCGCTGGATTCCGGGGTGGCCTGGCTCGCCAGTGCTGCCTGGATGGCTTGCCCAGCCTGCTCAAGCTCGGGGACGGCTCTGCCGCGCAGGTGCTGCGCCAGGCTGTACAGCGTCGCATGTGAGCCGCGCAATAGCAGGTTCTGGCCGCTCAACTCGGGCGAAGCGGACGAGATATAGGCCTCGGCACCGCTGCTCGAGGCTGCCGACGCAACCGTCAGCGCCAGGTCACGCGTCAGCTCGCGACCGGCCAACTCGATCGGTGCGCGCTCCCAGACGGCTGTCGCCTGATCGGCGCTCAGCCCCAGGTTCACCCAACGGCTGTAACGCTCGCGCAGGCGGGAGGGGTGCAGGCGCCGCCAACTGCTCATTGTTTCGGCTCCAGTAAAACCACGCGCACCTGTTCGGGCGGATCGCTGCCCAGCTCGCTGCGCGTGACGGTGAGGGTCTCGAGTTTCTCGGTGCTTTCGACCCCCAGCGCTTTGATAAAGCGTGTCGGAGTGTCGAGATCAAAAAACAGCCCAGGTATTTTATAGTGCATCGGGATGACGATGCGCGGCTCAAGCAGGCTGACGGTCTCGGCGGCGTCGGCGGCCGAGATAGTCGACCTGCCGCCCACCGGCAGCATCAGCACGTCAGCCCCCGTGAGGAGCTCGATCTGCTCCTGGTTGGGCAGGTTCCCGATATCCCCCAAGTGGCAGATACTCAGGTTCTCCAACTCGATGCGATAGGCGGTGTTGCGTCCGCGTTCAGCGCCCTCTGATTTATCGTGAAAGGTAGAGATACCGATTACAAAAGCCCCCTGCACCTCATAGATACCCGGGCCGCTGACAATATAGGCGCCGGCGCGCAGGGCGGAGGTACAGCAGTGGTCGTCGTGGGCGTGGCTGACGGTGATGACGCTGGCGGCCTGGCGCGGCACACGCAGCCCACTCTCGGGGTTGTAAGGGTCGGTGATCACCGTTACCCCGCGGCTTTTGAGCCTGAAACACGACAGCCCGTACCAGGTTATTTCCATGCTTGTTCCCATACAGTCTGGATGACAACTCCAGTATATACACTGGCAGTGTTTGTGCCAGTTGGCACAACACAAAGCAAGGCAGCCCCGACGCGTTTAGTTCTTGACAGCGGATAAACTTCCGTTATTATAGATGTATCGTCGGTGCTGGGTTAAATCTTTCCACCGGAGGCAACTTTTATGTCCAAAGTCGGTCGCATGCTTGGGATCATTGTTCTAGTGTTCGCCGTCGTATTGACAGCAGTCGGTTGTGCCAAATCTGACCCCGAACGGGAAGAGACCAAACGCATTGCACACGAGTTCACCACAGCAGTCTTTGTAACGCGCGACGCAGATGCAGCCATGGCGCTCACCGTGCCTATCGAGGGCTTTGGATATGTGACCAAGGAGGCCGTTGAGAGCACCATTCTGAACGACCGCCAAAAGAAGTGCACCACAGCACCCGAGAGCGTCCAGGTGGGGGCTCCTGGAGCGAACCTGCGGGTTCCGCCCGTTACCGATGCCGACAAAGCCAAAGGGATCACCGAGCGTGTTTTGTGGATCGTTGGCTACGCTTACCGTTGCGGCAGCCAGACGCGTGATACCACCCGCACCACCCAGGTGTTTCTCGAAAAAGTGAACGGCACCTGGGGCGTTTCCAAGTGCACTTTCTAACAGGCTGATTCAGCCTGCTCACGAGCCTGTATAGAGCCGTGCCGCGTTGGCACGGCTCTTTCTTTAAGGAGTTACGACCACGCCTTCCGCAAGCTTTACACGCGACCAGCTGGCCGTCATAGAGGCGGCTCGAGCGCACGACAGCCGTATCTGGCTGCACGGCTTGCCCGGCAGCGGTAAAACGGCCGTTCTGGTTGAGATCATGCGTGAGCGTGTGGCGGGTGGCACCCGTCCTGACCAGATAACTGTGCTGGTGAGCGACCGCACCCAGCGCCGAGTTTATGAGAGCGCCCTGGCACAAAGCGACCTTCAGGCTGCCGGCGGAGTCACTATCACGACATTCTATGGGTTGTGTCAGCGTGCTGTGGCGCTCTATTGGCCGCTTATCGCCCCTAGCGCCGGCTTTGCGCAACCCGAACGCGAGCCCGTCTTCCTCACAGTCGAGACCACCCAGCACCACATGGCGCAGGTGGTGCAGCCGCTGATCGACGAGAGCGGTTATTTCAGCGAGCTACGGGTACGCCGCGAGCGCCTCTATACCCAGTTGATCGATAACCTCAACAAGAGCGCCTTGGTCGGTTTCCCTCCGCATGAGATCGCCGAGCGGCTTATTTTGGCTTGGGCTGGCTCGGAGCGCCGCTATGGCGCGTACCAACAGGCTCAGGAGTGTGCTCTGCGCTTTCGCGCCCACTGTCTGCGCGAGTCGCTCCTGGATCTTTCGCTTACAGTGCTGCTCTTTACCGAGTTTGTGCGCCATCTCAACACCTATACCGCCCAACAGGAGCAGCAGCTGCAGCACCTCCTGGTGGATAACCTGGAAGAGAATGTGCCGGTGGCGCTCGACTATATTGCCTGGCTGCTGCCGCGCTGTCAGAGCGCCGTCCTGGCCAGCGATGACCACGCCGGTTATCGTGTCTTTTTGGGAGCCGAACGCGAGGCTGCCATCGCCCTGGGGCAGAGCCTGCCGCGCACTTTCCAGTTGCCGCTGCTGCCAAACGTCAATCCGGCGATGATGGCCCTCGTCAACCGTGCCCGTGTCGCGCTTGACCTCGAATCTCTCGATGTAGCGCCCGCCGAACCGCGCACAGCCATCCTCGGGCGGATCTCGGAGCGTTACTGGGCTGGCATGATCAAACAGATAGCCCGTAGCGCCGCCCAGATCGTCGCTGAGGGCATGCCGGCCGGACAAATCGCCGTCATCGCCCCCTATGTGAACGAAGTGACGCGCTTTTCGCTTTCCGAAGAGCTGCTAAAGCAGGGCGTCGGGTTGCAGCTGCTGCGCCCGGCCGCGCTATTACGCGACGATGTGGTGGTGCGCGCCGCGCTGACCCTGGCGCGCCTGGCGAACCCAGACTGGTTCCGTGCCGGTTACCCGCTGCTGGGGCAGCTACCCATTAACGACCTTGCCGAAGCGCTGGCGGTGACAATCACCGGGCTCGATCCGTTGCGCGCTATGTTGCTGGCACAGGCAGCCTGGTCTGCCAAGGATACCGCTCTCATCGACCTGAGCAGTACACCGCCGCCTGCTGACGGTAAATCGCGCAGCCTGTGGGATCGCCTCGGCTACCAGGTGCGCGAGCGCTACGAACTGCTGCGCGCCTGGCTGGCACAAAGCGCTGCCCAGGAGCCGCAACCGCTCGACCAATTCCTCAGTACGCTCTTTGGCGACGTGCTCTCGCTTAACGGCTTCGGCCTCTACCTGCGCACAGACCTGGCACGTAGTTATGGCCGGTTGGTCGAATCGGCGCTCAAGTTCCGCCAGGCACTCGCACCGCACCAGACCGGCCCCGCCGAAACTTCAGCGGTGGCAGCCGCTTATACCGCCTTTGTGCTGGGTGGCCTGGCCAGTGCCGAATACACCAGCGATCGGCCCGAGCCTAGCGATAACGCAGTGATCCTGGCACCGGCCTTTGCCTATCTGACACGCGGCTTGATCTCGCGCTGCCAGTACTGGATCGACCTGCGCGCGGATGGCTGGTGGAACCGCCCCAACCAGCCGCTCACACACCCATTCGTGCTATCGCGCAATTGGGAACCCGGGCGCATCTGGTATAACGCCGATGAAGATCGCGTGCGCCACGAGAGCCTGGGGCGCGTGCTGACGGGCTTGGCGGCGCGCTGCAGCGATGGCGTCTACCTGGCCAGTAGCGAGTTGGCGATCTCGGGCGAAGAGCAAACCGGCATGCTCGAGCGTGTGCTGCAGGTGGCGCTGCTGGATACCGGGGGCCGGACATGACGGAATCCCTTTACGGCTACCGTCTGCGGCCCCATCAACAGGCGATTCTGGATTACCGTGGCGGTTTGATGGGTGTGGCAGCCGTGCCAGGCGCCGGCAAAACCCTTACTCTGGCGCTCTTGGCCGCACGCCTGATCGCCGAGGGGCACGTGCCCAGCCGTGGCCAGGTGCTGGTTGTTACCGTGTTGAACTCGGCGGTCGATAACATCTCGCGGCGTATCAAGGCAATCTTGCAAAGCCAGGGTTTACCGGCTGTTGGCTACCGCGTGTGTACGTTGCATCGGCTCGGTGCCGATATCCTGCGCTACCGCAACGATGTGGCTGGCGTCGAGGATACCTTTGCGATCGTTGATGGCGCCGACAGCGAACGTTTGATGGGACACGCCGTCAATACCTGGATCTCGTCCCACCAGGCATTATGGGAGAGCTACCTCGCGCCGGAACAGCTTGGAAGCCAAAGCGTGCGCGAGAATTGGCGCAGAGTGACGATCAGGATCGGCACCAACGCCGTCAAAGCATGCAAGCACCTGCGCCTAACTCCAGAGCAAGCCGCCCTCACTGCCAAGCGGCGCGGGATCGATAACTCCTTTGCGTTGATGGGAATCCAGCTGTATGCCCTCTACCAGAGCTACCTGGGGACGCAAAACGCGCTGGATTTCGACGACCTGATCTGGCGCGCCATCGATTCGCTCGATCAGGATGCCAGCCTGCTCGCCGGCTTGCGCGAAAGATGGCCTTTTATCCTCGAAGACGAGGCGCAGGACTCGAGCCCTCTGCAGGAAGACATCCTGAGACGCCTGAGCTGGCCGGGCGGTAATTGGGTGCGCATGGGCGATCCCAACCAGTCGATCAACTCTACCTTTACCAGCGCTGATCCGCGCTATTTCCGGCGCTTTTTGGCTGATCCCGAGGTGAGTGTGCGCACGATGCCCACCTCCGGGCGCAGCGCGCAGCCCGTCATCGATCTGGCTAACCGCTTGGTCGCGTGGGTAAGCACCAGTTATCCGCTGGAAGATATCCGCCAGATGGCCTTTGAACCGCAGATGATCCAACCCACCGCCGAGGGCGACCCGCAACCCAATCCGCCTGCGGTAGGCGGCGTGGTGCGCCTGGCTGAGCCCTTGAACAACCAGGAGGACGAAGTCGCACAAACCGTCGAGTTGGCGGCTCGTTTTGTGCGGTACAACCAGCTCTACTCGCAGGCGATCCTGTGCCCCACCAATAAGCTTGGTGAGATGGTGATGCGAAAATTTGAGAAAAATCCCAAGCTGAACGTCGACGACCTGTTAAAGTCGACACCGCAGACCCGCCAGGTAGCCAGAGTGCTGCATACTGTGTTTCACTTTATCAGTAGTCCCAACCGATCCGGACAAACCAGGCTGTTCAAATGTTTGTTGAACAGCGGTGTGTTAGGGGCAGAGCTTGCGACGGTGCGTGAGCGCACGATTACCACCCTGCTCAACAGTGGTGATCCCGAAGAGGTCTTTTTCGCCGCGCAGATCGAAGCTTGGTACACGCGTCTGCCCGCCGATACCCAGCCGACGGAGGAGGAGCAAGCCCTGCTGGCGCGCTATATCGAGCTGGGATCGCGCTGGCTGCGTGCGAGTATTCTGCCGCCCGACCAGTTGCTGCTGACCATCGCGCAGGACCTCTTCAGTGCCGAAAACGAGCTGGCCATCGCCCAGCTGCTGGCTAACCGCCTGCGCAGCCTGTGGCAGGCCAACCCTGCCTGGCGTATAGCAGAGTTCTCCAGTGAGTTATCGGGCATTGCCAACAACAAAAGCGGGCTGGGTGAAGTCGGTTATAGTGACATCGGCTACGAGCCGCAGCCTGGGCGCATCGCCGTTACCACCATGCACAAAGCCAAGGGTCTGGAGTGGGATGTGGTCTATCTGCTCAGCATTGACGACCTGGAATTCCCCGATCGTTACGAGAGCCGCTTTCGCTCCGAGCCCTACTTTATGCCCGGACGCATGCCCGATCAGGAGGCTGGCGACATCCTGGCACAGCTTACAGGGAGTGATCCGCTCGTGCAGGACCCTGCGGCGATTATTCGAGAGAGTCAGAGCGCCAACATCGCCGAGCGGCTGCGCCTGCTGTACGTCGCCATCACGCGTGCGCAGCGCCACCTCTGGCTCTCATACACCCACAACAACCAGCGCACGCCGGTGGGCGCGCCCGCGGCACTGCTGGCCTTATTCAACAAGGATACCCCATGAAGCGCCTGCCGCCGGAATTCCTGTTCAGCCAGCACAGCCTGAGCACCTACCAGCGTTGCCCGCGTCGCTTTTGGCTGCGCTATGTAGAGGACCAGCCCTGGCCCCTGCCGGAACGCGGTCTGCCGCCCGATTACCAGCTCGCGCTGCAGCGCGGAGTGACGCTGCACCGCTGGATCGAGCGCGTGCTGCGGGGCGTGCCGCCTGAGCGTATCGTACCGACCGGCGATGACCCGCGGCTTGCAGAGTGGTGGCAGGCCTGGCTGGGGTTCGACTGGGGCACGCTCCCCGATGAGTTGCGCGTGCCAGAGCTGCCGTTGGTGTGCCGCTTTGGCGAACAGCGCCTGTATGCGCGCTACGACCTGGTAGCCCTTGAGCGCGGCGGCCGCGCGGTGGTGGTGGATTGGAAGACGCTCCAGCATGTTCCGCGCCCCGCAGCACTGCGCACCCGTCTCCAGACGCGCATTTATCTGTGCGTGCTGACCGAGCTGGGCGGTCTCGTCACCGGCGGGACGCCGGTTGACCCGCAGCAGCTCGAAATGCTCTACTGGTTCGCGAATTTCCCTGAATCTACCGCCACGGTAGGATATTCGCCGCATGCTTACGCCGCTGATAAAGCCGAACTTACCGAGCTGATGGCGCGCATCGCCAGTGCCGACGAGGCCCATTTTGTGCGCACCGACGAACTGGCATTATGCGCCAGCTGCAACTATCGAACTTTGTGTGAGCGCGTTGTCGACCCGACTGACGCCGCCGCCACCAGCTGGCTGGACGAAGATGCCGACTTTCAGATCGACCTGGCCAGCGTCCCGCTCATCGACTGGTAGTGAGTGCGGCTGGTGCTTGCGCACAATGCGCAGCACAATGTCGTGCTCGAATTCGGGCACTGCCAGGTCGACAGGAGTCTCGCCGGCTGTGATCCACACCCCCGGAGAGCTCATGCCCGTGACGGGCGAGTAGCAAAACACGCGATAGTCGCCGGGTTCGAGCGGCAGCCTGACGCTGCCTGATATGGGCGAGCCCACCCCCGCGTCACGCTCGCGCGCATCCGCCAGGTAAATCACCAGGTCGCTCCCGGCGATACCATAGCAGAGCGTCAGA
Organism: Chloroflexota bacterium; assembly: GCA_012729455.1. Classification (GTDB taxonomy): domain Bacteria; phylum Chloroflexota; class Anaerolineae; order UBA1429; family UBA1429; genus JAAYDC01. The sequence goes on from JAAYDC010000005.1 coordinate 41,621, forward strand.
GTATGCTCGGGCTGTTCCAGGAGCAGCTGCTCGATCGGACGGGAGTTTACCAGGTCGAGGCAATGCATAAAGCGCGACAGGTTACCAAACCAGGTGCGCAGGTAGCGGCTCGATTCGGGCGTGCCGGTTTCCAGGTAGGGCTGGATCGAGAAATCGATCATGTCATAGTGCCCGCCCGAAAGCAGGGTCACCCAGGCGCGCTTACGGTGGATCGTCCAGCCCATCAGGTCGCGAAAGCGCGAAGCGCAGTTGTCTTCGTCATAGTTGAGCGGCTTGGGCTCGTTATAGGTCGCCAGGGCATAGTCGCGTACGGCTGCCAGGTTCATCTCAGCCGACATAAAGTTGCCCTGGTGATATTCGATGCCGTCATAGATCGTGCCCGGCAGGGGATGCATGTTGACGACATCAAAGCCCATCTGCCGAAAGGACTTGTCCGAGGTCTGCCGGAAGGGGTCATAGGTAAAGGCTTCCTGCCCGGCGATGAGGTGCTTGTTGGGCAGAGCGCTTTCAGTCTCACGTATGACCTCGATGATGCGCGTTTGCCAGGTATCCACTTCGTCAGGGGTGGGGTAGCTGGCGTGCTGCCGGAACCCGCCCGGTTCGTTGCATACCTCGATGATCACATTGTCGTAGCGGTTGACCTCTTGCACGATCTTGGCCACGTGCTTGAGCTGATACTCGACCAGCCTGGGGTGGCGCAGGCTCATGTATTCCGGCCAGGGGATCTGCGGCAGGCCGTTGATGTTGTTCTGGTGGTAGAGCGGGTTGAGCGACCAGCCGCTTTCGAGATAGGTGTTGGATAAGAGCGTCACCTCAACGATGATGCCATATTCGCTGGCCAGCCCCAGAAAGGTGTGCAGGCGTTGAAAAAACTCGGGGTTCCAGCGGTCGAGGTCGTACCGGGGGAGCCTGTCAGCTGCCAGACCCTCGCAGCCACGGTAAAAGGGCGAGATATAGTCGGTGCTCTCGGGCTTGCAAGTCGAGACAGGGTTAATCGAACCTTGCTGCTCACGAAAGAGCATAAACAGGCGTGTCAGGGTCATGTTGTTGGCGGCGGCATCTGCCAGGTAGCGCGCGATGTTGAAAGGCCGGTTCAGTACCGCGCCGTAATGCTCGGTAGCCGTCAGCAGCACGAGCGGTTTGCCGCGAAATAAAAACAACTTGGGGTTATTGGGGTGAATAGAGATCGGTGTGTTCATGTTATGCTCCTTACTATATCCACAGGTCGGCCAGCGAGTCGGACGTCTTTACATAATTTTGTAAGTCCAGCTGGGTAAAGCTTCGTCCCAGCAGGTGAACCGGTTCCATCTTTAACGAGACGCGTATTTCCTGGGTGTAGGGCCCTTCTCCCAAACGCATGGGAGAGACCGAGCCATAGCCACGGGTGGCCGCGGCGGCGTTCTCGCGGATCAGGGCGCAGGCGTCCGGAGGGGCCAGGTGGCGTGCCAGCTGTGGCCCCAAGCCCACTTTGACGGGCGCGCCATAGATATTCGGCACCAGAGCGCGCGCTTCGGCCACGGCCGCCTCATCGCCGCTGATAAACGCCGTCGGGATATCATAGCTGCCCGCCAGGGCGGCCCGGCAGCCGAATTCGCCCATCTCGAGGCCGTTGATCGCAAAACGCTCGATGGTAGAGGATGAATAGGTGTGTGCCAGCACCCCGCGCGCGGTGCCCGCCTTGGAATGCTGCCCGACAAAAAAGAGCGCATCCCAGCCCTCGCCAAACAGCTCGGGCAGCGGTACCGACACGGCATTAAGCAGTTCACAACCGCTTGGCACCTGCTCGAAATCGATCGAGCCGGAGCCATGGGCATCCCAGATGCAGATGTGCGCGTCCGCCGCCACCTCGCGGATGCCGTCCAGGCAGGCCAGCAACTCGGCGGTCGCTAGGCGCACCGCCTGCAGGTACCATGGCGAGTTGCGGTCGCCCTGTTCCCAGCGCCACACACCGCTGGTGCCTTCTATATCGGTGATGATAAAGATGCGCATCGCCAACCTCCTCGGGGTGTTGGTCTCATCTTACGAGATGCACCCCATCTGCACAAGCAGTTGACGGCAGCCTCGCTTGCGTCTAGAGTAGCCGCAAACGAGCAAGGAGCGCCAAATGGTTAAGAACGCCTTGAAGGAAAAGTTGCAGAACGGCCAGGTGGTCTACGGACCCTTTATGAACTGCAGTTATGGGTCTTTTATCGAGATAGTCGGCATGACCGGCTTTGATTATGCCATCATCGACATGGAGCACGGCCCCCTCGAGGTCGAAACCGCCGAGGATCTGTGCCGTGCTGGGCAGTGTGGTGGACTTGCGCCGATCGTGCGCGTGCGCAAAAACGACGCCCCGCAGATCCAGCGCGCCCTGGATATCGGCTCAGCCGGTGTGCAGGTGCCGCAGATCGAGACGCGCGCCGATGCCGAGGCTGTCGTGCGGGCCGCTAAATACCAGCCTCTGGGCATGCGCGGTATCTCGTTCTATACCCGTGCCGGCGATTATGTGGTGCATGGTCAGCAGGGCATCACCGACCGCCTCAACAAAGAACAGATTGTTATCATCCACATCGAGGGGCAGCGCGGTCTCGCCAACCTGGAAGAGATCGTCACGGTACCCAACATCGACGTGATCTTTTTAGGGCCCTACGATCTGTCGCAGTCTTTTGGCATTCCCGGGCAAGTCAATGACCCACGCGTGGTGCAGGGCATGGAAAAGGCCGTAAAGGCGATCCGCGCAGCCGGTAAGTTCGCCGGAACCTTTGCGGGCAACCCCGAGGCGGCCAAGCGCTGGGTGGGCGCGGGCGTGCAGTATATCTCGCTGGGTGTCGACGTGGGCATCTTTGCGGATGCCTGCCGCAACCTGTTGCAGCAAGCCAAAGGATAATCCGAAAGGAGCGTAAAATGCCTGGCAGATGGTATGGTGATGACATCTGGTATGGCCTGCATTATGACCTGCACGCCAACCCCAATGATACCGACCTGGGCGCGCATGACGATCCGCGCGAACTGGCGGCAACCCTGCGCCTGATGAATCCGCAATGGGTGCAGACCGACTGCAAGGGCGGCGCCGGGCTCACCAGCTGGCGCAGCCAGGTCAAGAGCGCCTCTGTGGCACCCGGCTTGGTGGGCGATGCGCTGCGTACCTGGCGCGACGCTACCCGCCAGCTTGGCACTCCGCTGCATGCCCACTACATGTCGCTGTGGGATGGCGCCGCCTGGGAACAGCACTCCGAGTGGCGCGCCGACCTGAGGCTGGTGGATGGCGAGACCAAGCGTCTGTGCCCTCGCAGCGGCTATGTCGATGAGCTGGTGATCCCGCAGATGCTCGAAGCCATTGAAATGTACGGCGTCGACGGCTTTTGGGTGGATGGCGAAAGCTGGGCCTTTCAGTTTTGCTACTGCGATGCCTGCACCAAAGCTTATTTCGAGGCCACTGGCAACAAACCGACCGTGGATGTGAACGACCCCAGCTGGCCTGCCTGGGTTAACTTTCAGCATGATAGTGTAGTGGCGTTCACCAACCATTACATCGAAGCGGTGCATGCCGTGTACCCCGAGGTGCTCTTTACCTGCGACTATGCCGGGTCGCTGCGCGATCCGGGTGAGCCGCGTTTAAAGACCGACTGGCTTTCCTCTGACGTCTGGCGCGATCTTGACGATGTGCGCCAGGAAGCGCGCTTTATGAGCACGCGCGATATGCCGTGGGATGTGATGATCTGGGCATTTGACCGCCAGCCGTTTTTACGGGCTGATCATAGCAAGCCCAACCCCTACAACTGGCGCACCCTCGGTGAGCTGCAGCGCCAGGGCGTGCAGACCATCTGCCAAAACGGCAACCTGCAGGTCTATGAGAACCCCTCGCCGCTGCGCGATGCGCGCCTGGTTCCATGGCGTATGGGGCTGCTCGGTCAGCTGGGCGAATTCCTTGCCCCGCGGCGCGCCATGGTGGTAGGCAGCGATCCGGTGCGTCAGGCGGTGGTGCTCAACTCGGAAGTTCACCTGCGCTCGCAGCCCGTCAAGGACCTCTTTAGCTACGACATTAGCCCGTTGCGCGGGGCGCTCTATAACCTGCTGGATCAGTCGTTGTGCACCGACATCCTCGACGAGTGGGCGCTGATCCCGATCATTGACCAGTATCAGCTGGTGGTGGTGCCTGAGCAGGTGCGCCTTTCGGATGCCATGGCCGACGCCCTGCGCGCCTATGTGCGCTACGGCGGGAGGCTGCTGGTGAGCGGGGCTGGCATGGTCGAGCGCCTTGGCGCTGACTTTTTAGGGGTTGAGGCATACGGCCAGGTCGATGACAAGGTCTACTACCTGGCGGCTGGCGGTCAGAGCATCGCCGTGTGGAGCGCCAGCTGGCGCCATGTGAAAGCGACGACTGCGCGCACCCTTTCGCCTTTACTCGAGAGCCCCTTGCTGGATGACCGCGCAACACCGTATGCGGCTGCCACTGTGCAGGGGTATGGCGCCGGCAAGGTCGCCTATGTGCCGGGCGACCTGTTTAAACTCTATGATAGCGACCGTCGCCCGATGCTGCGCAGCGTGGTGGGCGAGATTATCAGCGCGCTGGCGCCGCGCCTGGATGTGGTGGTTGACGCTCCCGCCAGTATCGATGTGGTGCTGCGCAAAAAAGAGGGCGCGCTGCAGATCCACCTGCTCAACAAGGTCGAGCAGCCCAGCGGAGCCGTCGCTGTGCGCCTGCGCATGCCGCAACCGGCCGAGGTTGAGTGTGCCTTTGAGAAGGCCGGCATACACTGGTGCTGGGATGCGGGCGAGCTGGCTATTGAGCTCGAGCGCGTGGCGGTGCATCTGGCGCTGGTTATCACGCCGCAATGCTGCTGCGAAGGTGGCTACGGGCACTGAGCCTGGTCAGGGTTCAACAAACGCCGGCGTGGATTATTCTACGCCGGCGTTTTTAGCACTGCATCAGCTAGGCAACGGCGGGTGAGCCGGTCATTTCGGCGACTTGTTAAAAAAGGCACGCTAGTCTTCAGTATTAATGCCCCAGGTTGACGGGCACCGTCTGGTAGCGCTGAGAGCGCCTCATAGGTGTCTTCGCGCGCGTGCGTGGTCCAGTCCATGCGGTCGCGATAGTGGCTGCCGTATCCCTGGCAGTAAAAGCCCCACGAGCAGCCTTCGACGACGGCTGCCTCGAGGTTGTTGATAAAGATCGAGTCTTCGTTAACCACGATCGGCTTGGGATGGCGCCGGTATATGTCGGTATGCTTGAGCGCGTGCAGTTTTTGTGCCAGCTGAGTGGCATCCAGGCCGTTACCATGCGGCAGGTGAAAATCCTCGGCTGCCTGCCAGGCCGGGGTCGGCAGGGTCGGCCCGCCGATGGTCGAGACCGATGCCAACAGCCTGCGCCCGCGCGAGGTGACGCTGTTGGCCACCTCGATCAGATGATGCACGTTGTTGGGCTGCAGCAGGGTGGGACCTTCAGGCCAGGTGTTGGCGTCATTGACGATATCCAGCAGGATGTTGCGGTAGCCGGTATCCAGAAGCCACTGGGTGGCGTTGAGTGTGGCGCGCTCGATGGCGCGGTTGCCCTCCATGCGCGCAGCCTGGCGCCAGTAGAAATAGTTGACGATTACCACCATGCCGGCGGCATTAGCGGCTGCCAGCACGCGTTGCATGCGCCGCTGGTAGGCATCCACCAGCTCTCCCTGTGGGGTAAAGGCGGAATTGACATAATTTTTATAGACGCGGTCAGTAAAGACCGCGCCGCCCTGTAAGCCTACCGTTACGGCCAGCAGGCCATGCCGGCAGTAGAGCGGCAGGGCAGCACAAAAGTCGTCGGTGTTGCGTTCGGGATCCCACTGGCCGCTATCGGGGTAAGCCCAACTGGTGCGCGTGCCGGGGTTGGTGTCATCATAGATGGCCTGCACCATACGGCTGCTGAGCAGCAAGCCATCCATGGGGTGGCCGCGCCAGGTTATGCCCTCATAAGTCGGGCGGCCGTTTATAAGGAACTTAATCCCATCGATCTCGACGATCGTTGCCATCCACAACCTCCTTGTTGTTGATGAGGTGCAACGGTCTTAACGCGATTCAAACAGCACCGTGGCGTAGGGCGCCAATGTCAGCGTGATCTCGCTGAGGCCCCTGAACTGGGCGGCCTGCTCCAGATTGTGGGTTTCGTCCAGCACCAGTTGGGTGGTGAGGTTGTCACACCCCAAACCCTCGAAGCGGATCTCGACCTCTTTGGGTTCGTCGCTGGTGTTGACGAGCAGACTGGCCTGTCGGCCGTCACCGCTGGCAGCGCAGGTGTAGAGCTCATCATCCTCGGCGCTTGCGGCAACCGCCTGGCCCAACGTATAGAGCACGTTGAACGCCTTCAGGCTGTAGTAAGCCTTGAACGGCTGGAGCTTGACCGGATCCCACAGACCGCCATAGGTCGTGTTAATTTGTCCGTCGTAATACATCAGCATATCGACGGCATCGTTCTGCATGGCACAGATCATCCCCAGGATATTGGCACTGTCGCGCAGGGTGCCGCGATACTGGATGCCCGGGTTCCATTCGTTGAGGATGCTTTCGGTGTGCGGGAAGCCATGCTCATCAAGCGTCTGGCGCACAAAGGCGGCGTACTGGCGCGTCTCGGTGATGTTGCCATAGCTGTGCCACGAGAAAAAGTCGAGCGGACTGGCGTGCGCCGGCGACTTGATATAATCCAAAAACTCGTGAAAGTAGTCGACAAAATACTGGGTGCGGGCTGAGATGGGGCTCTCGCCCAGTCCCTTCTTGAGCACGGCGTAAAAACCGCAGCTGGCATATCCACCCACTTTGATGTTGGGGAAGCGCGCCTTCAGGTGGTTGGCAGTGGTCTCGTAGAGCGCAAAATACTGCTCTTTGGTGCCTTTCCACATCGGGTTTTCGTCCACGTTCGGCGAGTTTTCGGGTTCGTTCCAGATCTCCCAATAGGTGATGCCGTGCTCGAACCCATCCGCCCAGCCCTCGTTATAGTGGCGGATAATGCCCTCGCAGATGTGCGCCCACTTTAGGTTATCCTTGGGCGGGAAGATGTGGTAGGCCTTGATGCGGTTCGAGTTCTCGATCGAGGCGCCTAGGCGGTAAAATGGTTGGGTGCCGTTCTTGATCAGGGTCGACAGCAACCAGTCGGTAAAGGCAAAGTCGTAAGCGGCGGGGTCGTCGGGATCAGCATCGAAATCGCGAAAGATGCATTCGATATCCACAAATACCGAGCTGCCAAACGGGTAACCTGTGTCGTGCAAGCGGGCATAGGGGATGCCGGCTTCTTTGAGCTTGGGGAAGAGGATCTCCTGCGTCTCCCAGATAGGGCCGTTGTTGATGCAATGCATCGGCTTGACCGGACCGGTAACCTTGCGATAGTCGATTGTAACGCGGCTCATTGTTGGCACCTCACTGTGATGTGGGATCATTGTATCCGACCATGCACCCAGTCGCAATGTGCCAACTGCGTAGGAGGTAGGTAGCTTGGACTTGAACCAGATGGCTGTGTCCTACTATGGTGGGTAAAAGCATTGACGAGATCATACAAGCTGTTATAATCGGTTAGGGAGTTTGCTGATGGAACGGATAGGGCTAACTATCCACTATGTCCATTCCTGGACGTGATGTGATATCAGTTTTGATGTTTGTAAGCCGTTTTAAACCTTGGTTGTTAAAGATAAGCATTAACATATCTGTTAAAGACACTGGATATTCCGTTATTTAGTTATTTACAATTGTCTGCGTCTCTATATATACGTGGTTTCAATCCTGCTAGCTGGTCATGGGGGAAAGCGGTCAGCTGCTGAGACGTATAATGCACCTGCTGGGAGGTTGAATGTGACACGCACCAAAGCAATCCTGCTCCTCATCGCCCTTGTCGTGCTCACGGCTGGGTGCTCCATGATCCTGCCAAAACCCGAGCTAACGCCTACAGCGGTGCGACCCGTCAAGCCGACCGCGGTCACCAATCCGTTTGTTGGCTATTGGCAGGTTGAGGAAATCAGCAGCGAGGAAGGCACCTTGAGCGCCGATGAGATGGCGGAACTGGGTATGCCGGTCATGGTGCTGGATGTGCGTGATGACCAGACTGCCTATGCGCTCGCTGATGACGGATCCAGCGAACAGGCAACCTGGGAGCAGGTAAACGCTACCACTTGGACGCTCATGACGTCTTCGGGCGACCTCGAGGCGCGCCTGCATGGCAACCAGCTCGAGCTCTTTGATGACAATGATGGCAGTACGACGCTCTTGGTACGCATTGCCAAGCTGCCCTTTGAGGCTGACAGTGGAGATACCGCGCCGCGCCCGACTGCAGGTGATGGAGAGCGATGGAATGGCTTGTGGTACGGTTTTATCGCCACCAGGCCCGCTGACAGCTATTTGGATAGTGACGAGAGGATCTTTGATGTATTCGTGGTTATCGAGATCAACGGCTTGCCCACCGACCGCATGTTAGTCTACCGAGAAAATGCTAATGAGCCGTTCATCGAAGCCTATGTCAAGGGCGACGACGAACACCTTGAGGTTGAGGAAGGCATGCTGTGGGATATGCCCATCAACCCAAAATTCTGGTATTTAATGCCATTACCGACCAACGAGGACAATCGGCTGGTGGTGTTCGATACCTACATCGACCCAACCGACGATACCAACCAAATCGACCTGTTTCTTTATCTGCGGCCGTTCGGAGAGGTATGGAGCGAAGAGATCGAAGATGATGAATATCTGCCGCCCAGCTATGACCTATACACCGACGCACTGGCTGAGGGGTACCTGACCCTGGAGGGGCCTCCGTTCACGCTCAAATAAGGCGATGCTTGAAGCCCGTGACAAGTCGGTTGAGCTGAGCCTGGTGATGGAGACCGACCCGGACGCTTGGGAGATCAAGACAGTGTATTATAACAGCCTGAAGGATCAGGACGACTATATCTCGTACGAGATGGCCATAGGAGGTTACCCGGCACGCATAGTCATCTTTGACGGTGACTGGGAGGGGCCCTTGATGGATGTATACATTGACCTTATGGATGCCAGATTAGAGGGCAACTATGGCGTCTCTATAAAGGTGCGTTCGTCTGAAAGCCTCGAGCGTGTCTGTTCTGATGATGTATTGCAGATCATCGAGAGCCTGACAATCGTACCAGCAGACTAGTTCATGAGGAGTCTAACATGGCAAACCGTTCGTGGCAGGTCACATTTACCAGCCTTCCGCAGAACCTGGCCGAGTTGCAGCAGCTGCTCGAAGCCAGCCTGAGCGAAGCGTACTACGCGGCTGCTCTGGCTGTGGCAGCTTTCTGCCGTTATCCAGACAGCCGGGAGGATGCTCTGGCGATGCTGGACTATCTGAATGGCCCCAAACCGCTCAGCAACTATGACAAACAGTTCATCGCTGATCGGTTGACCGGCAAAGAGTATGTACCGCGCTCATACCTCGTAGGGGCAACACCTACCAACAACTACCAACCCAGCGAGCCGCTACGGGTGGTGGTGGAAGATAACCCCTACAGCTATGATAATCAGGAGCAGGGCTATATAAAGCTCTACCTGCGTTCAGGCGGGGCCGATAGCCCTCGTCCTGTCACACTGCGCCTGCAGCCCTCCAGTGGACGCTGGTTTTTGTGGGAGCAGTTGCTCCTGGCCGATATTCGCAAACCGGTGCAGGAAGATCCCTGGGCATAGGCGTACATGCAAAGTCCGCAGGTAACCCTGCGGGCTTGTGTCTGGCGCACGGCTGTAGCCGCTTTGGGGCGGCCTGCCTTGTTGCTCAATTCGTTGATAGAGGGGAAGCGCGCTGAGTGGTTACATTTTTCCAGCGCGCATCCCTGAGCATGTTGCGCAATCGAGGTGCTGACCTATCGTTCCATGGGTAAAGCAAGAGCCCGCAGATCACTCTGCGGGCTCATTTGGCGGAAGCGACGGGATTCGGACCCGCGATCTTCGGCTTGACAGGCCGACGTGTTAGGCCACTACACCACGCCTCCACACTGGGGGCATGATACCATCCTCTGCCCTAGTTGTCAAACGGTTCAACCATCCCCTGGCGCGCAAACCAGTAAAGCGTGTCGACGATCGTCTCTTCAAACGAGCGTGACTGAAAGCCCAGCTTTTGGGTGGCATAGGCGTGTGAGATCTTACGGTTGGAGCGCAGCGCCTCCAGCGAGACCTCGGTAAGTACGGCGCGCTTGTGTTTGAGCTTGGCCCAGGCGGTAGTAAAGGGGGCTGCCAGCCCCGCCAGCCACATCGGCAGCTCGACAGTGGGGGTGGGCACACCAGTAGTGGATTGCACCAGCTCGGCGATATAGCGTATGCTGTGCCAGTGCCCCGAAAGCAAAAAGATGTCGCCGGTATCGGCCAGTGTGGCGGCGGCGATGGCACCCTGCGCCACATCGCGTACATCGACCCAGTCAAAGCCGGCTCGCACCAGAGCCGGCATGCGCCGGTTGCACAGATCCAGCAGCACCTGACCAAAGTACGAGGGGCGGTAGTCGTGCGGTCCGATCACGCCCGTCGGGTTGACGATCACGCAATCCTGGCCGCGCGCCACGGCTTCCTTGACGATACGCTCGCCATCGGCCTTGCTGAGGTCATAGGGCGGACGCCGGGGGTCCTCAACCAAAGGACGCGACTCATCCAGAGTTTTTTCAAAGGGCTCCTGCTGGATGGCGTGGATCGACGAAAAATGCACCAGCCGGCGGATTCCCGCCCGAGCGCTGGCCTCGACCACGTTGCGCACTCCGCCCACGTTAACGGCATTCAGCTGTTCTTTTTCGCTACGCAGGATCGAGATAAAACCGGCGCAGTTAAACACCACTTCGATGCCATCCATCGCCTTGACCAGAGAATCCAGGTGGCGGACATCGCCGCGCACGCGCTCGATCGGTAACCCCTCCAGGCCCAGGTCGCTGAGATGAATCAGCACGCGCACCTGATGGCCTTCATCCAGCAGATGGCGCACGAGGTTACAGCCCAAGTGTCCCGAAGCCCCTGTGACCAAGACGCGCATGAGTTCCTCCCATTCAAACTGGGTCAGTTTAGCCTGTTAAAAACGCTTGTCAACCGGTGTTGGTATAGATATGATACGATTGATAGGGGGCTTGGGATGCGAATCTGCCTGCTCGAACCTTACGATACCGGCTCACACGGTGACTGGCTGCGCGGCTATGCGGCTTATAGTCGCCACGAGGTCATCCCGCTTACGCTGGATGGCCGCTTTTGGAAGTGGCGCATGCACGGAGGGGCTGTCACCCTGGCGCGCCGCTATCTGGATCAGGACATCTCTGCCGATCTGCTGTTGGCCAGCGATATGCTCGACCTCTCGACCTTTCGCGCCCTTACTCGCCGGCGCACCGCGCACCTGCCGGCGGTGCTCTATATGCACGAAAACCAGCTGACCTACCCCATGCGCCCAGGCGAAAAGCGCGACCTGCATTACGGGTTTATCAATTATGCCTCCATGCTCTCTTCCGAGCTGGTGTGCTTTAACTCGGATTTCCACCGCGCCTCCTGGTTCGACGAGCTGCCGCGTTTGCTCAAGCACTTTCCGGATTACAACGAGCTGCCCAGCGTCGACCTCTTGCAGGTGCGTTCGATGACGCTGCCGCTGGGGCTCGATCTGGAGCCTTTGGATGCCTACCGTCTGCGCGGGGAGCGCAAGGGGCCGGCGTGCATCCTGTGGAACCACCGTTGGGAGTATGACAAGGCACCTGAGCTCTTTCTGCAAGCCCTGTACCGCCTGCAGGAGCGGGGCTATGACTTTACCCTGGCGCTCCTCGGTGAGGCTTTTGTCTCAATCCCGCCAGAGTTTACCGAGGCGCAGGCACGCCTGGGCAAGCGCATCGTCCAGTTTGGCTACCTGGATGCGCGTGCCGACTATGCCCGCTGGCTGTGGCAGAGCGATATCGTCGTCAGTACTGCCCTGCACGACTTTTTTGGTGCGGCGATCGTCGAAGCGCTCTATTGCGGATGTCTGCCGGTATTGCCCGACCGTCTGAGCTATCCGCAGTTTATCCCCGCCGAGATGGCAGGACGCTGCCTGTACGATTCGCCGGAGGGCCTGGTCGATCTGCTGGCGGCTGCCATCGACAACCTGGCTCAGACACGCGCGACTTCGCTGCGTGAGGTTGCGGCACAATACGACTGGTCGATCATGGCGCCGCGCTATGATGCGGTGTTTGAGGCATTACTCGCGAGGGAGGCTTGATGAAGAGTTCTGAAGTACGCGGCTTTAACTATTACGGCTCATGGGGCTCCAGCTTGCAGGAGCTGTGGTTGCATTTTGATTATGGCAAGCTGGCGGTCGAGGTAGCTCAGGGCAAGATCTTCTTCCCTGGCTGGAATATGGTGCGCTGGTGGCTCTCGCACGAGGCGTTTATGCGTATGCCCGGGCGTTTCCTGGCCAACTTTGAGGCCGGTCTGAACGTCTTTGACCATTACCAGATCCGCGTGATACCGGTGCTCTTTAACCGACTGCACGACCCGAGCCTCGACCTGGGCGGCATCTACCTCGAGCAGATCATACCCGACCAAAGCAGGTATGGCGCCATCAAGCGCTCGTTCGATCCGGAAATCTCCGTCGAGCGCGGCGCCGTCGGCATCGAAGGCATCATGCGCCGTTACCTCTCCGAGGTGATCGGCCAGCATCGTCGCGACTCGCGCATCTATGCCTGGGACCTGTGCAATACCCCTTTCGGGCCATATATCGACGACTATGACTCGCCTTTGCTGCAGGGAGAGATGGCCTGGCTGAGCTGGCTGGCCGATTTTGTGCGCCGCCTGGACGCCGAACAACCTCTCACCATCAGCAACGAGCTCGATCCTCAGGCTCTGCGTCTTACGAGTTCCCTGTGCGATCTGCTCGCTTTTCAACCCTACTATCAGCATGGCCAGCCCGGCGCCAGCCAGGCGCGCTTTGAGATGACCGTGGACGAGTGCCTGCAGGTCGCCAACGACTCCGGCAAAGAGCTGCTCGCCACCGAGACGGTGTGGGGGTCGCTGGTGGATGGCGCTCATGTCGCCATCATGCAGTATACCCTGCAGTGCCTGAAAGACCGCGGCATCGGCTGGATCACCCAATCGCTCTACCATTCACCGGTGGCAAACCAGCATCTGCCCAGCTATGGGCCGGTGGGAGTGGCTGGCTATCAGGCGTTTATTAACCCGGATAACCGTCTGCGAGACGGTCATGACGCCTGGAACCGCATCTAGCACCTTTGGAGGTATCCGCATGTCCGACCGCATTCAAGTCGCCGCCTATTACTTTCCGCAATACCACGCTGATCCGCGTAACGACCGCTGGCACGGTGCTGGCTGGACGGAGTGGGACCTTGTTAGCCGCGCCGAACCGCGCTTCGACGGGCACGATCAGCCAAAGGTGCCCTTATGGGGCATGGGCGACGAGGCCGACCCTGCAGAGCAGGAGCGCAAGATCGATGCAGCGGCTGACCATGGCTTGGATGCCTGGATCTGGGATTGGTACTGGTACGAGGAGGGGCCCTTTCTCAACCGCGCCCTCGAGGAGGGCTACCTGCGCGCATCCAACCGCGCGCGGCTGCCCTTTAGCCTCATGTGGGCCAACCACGACTGGCTCAACATCCATCCGGCCAAGGCGTTTGGCCAGGCGCCCTTGCTGGAGCCCGGGCAGATCTCTATGCCGGCTCTGCAAGCGGCGCTCGACTATATCACCGAGCAATACTTTAGCCAGGATACCTACTGGCACGTCGATGGTGAGCTCTACTTTTCGATTTACGAGGTTATGAGCCTGGTCAATACCTGCGGGGGCTTGGCTGCCACCCGCCGGGTGCTGGATGCCTGGCGCGAGCGTGTCTGCGGCCTTGGCCTGGGCGACATCCACCTCAATATCGTGGTGTGGGGCATGAAAATCCTGCAAAACGAGACAAAAATCGAGGATGTGAACCAAGTGGTCGACCAATTGGGAGCCGATAGCGTCACCTCGTATGTGTGGATCCATCATCAAGCCCTGGATAGCTTCCCAACCACCTCATACAGCGACATCGCCGAGCGCTCAGTACAGGACTGGGCCGATTTTACCTCGTGCTATCAGGTGCCCTACTTTCCCAACGTCACCATGGGGTGGGATTCGAGCCCGCGCACCTTGCCCAGCGACCGCTTTGAACTGCGCGGCTACCCCTTTATGGCTTTGCTGGAGGGCAACACCCCGCAGGCTTTTGAATCAGCGCTGCGGCGTGCTAGGGAGTTTCTGGAAAAGAGCGGCACGAAACCAGCGATCCTGACCTTGAACGCCTGGAACGAGTGGACAGAGGGCTCTTACCTTGAGCCCGATACACGCCATGGGATGGGCTATCTGGAGGCGATCCAACGCGTCTTTAGGGGGGGTAGCAAATAACTGGCTGCACAGTCTATACGGAGGGTAGCATGCATATCTGGATGGACGTGATGCGCGAGCTTGAGCTGGTGCTGGATGACTATCCCAGCATCTTTGATGCCTGGGAAGAGGGTGGGGTGACGGGTCTGGTGGTGGGACCGCTCTCTTTCGAGGCCGCTCGCCTCTTGCCGATCAGCGGGACGCGCTATGTAGAGGGTGCCATGCCGCCCACCACCGTGTACGACCCAGACCCAGCCGTCTATCAGCGCTTTGGAGTCAAGGCCCCCCCAGCGCCGACTAACAAACTGCCCGAACGGCGCCAAGCCCTCGAACGCATGTTGATCAATGCTAAAGATCGCGGTTGGACGGTGCTCATCTTTCAGGCTGGCACCGGTGCGGGCCCCGGCGGCAGCGGTCCTCTGATCACCGACCCGCTCAGCCAGGCCGCCATGACGGCGCGCATGGTCGACACCCTGGCGCACTTTCCAATGGTGGATGGCGCGGTCATGGATGGCCCCGAATGGGGTTATGAGATCGACGAGAGCTTTTACAATCGCCGTTCGCTGATCTTTGACAACCTGCCGCCCGAGGTGGCGCCCTCCTGCCGAGCGTTGGGCTATGACTATGATGCCCTGGTAGCTGCCAAAGATCGCCTGTACCAGCGCTTGCATGCCCTTACTCCGCAGCGGGTGGCATCGGCGGCAGCTGGCGGTATGTTCGGGATGCCAGCCCTGTTAGGGCATGACCGTGACTTTGAGGATTGGTGTTCGTATCGCATCGATTCGCTCACCCACTTTTACAGGGTGGTGCGCGAGGGGATTGCTTCCGAGCTGCCCAAGGCCATTGTGGGCTGCGGACCGCGCACCGCCTCGTTCGCGCCGTTGTGCGGCTATGACATGACCAGGCTGGCCGAGTTCATGGATATCCTGCTGCCCAAGCACTATTTCTGGCATCGCGGCTTTGACGGGCTGATCGGCACGGTGGGACGCTATGTGGGGGTGCTCACCAGCTGGAACCCCTCGCTGAGCGACGCCGAGGCCTTTGACGTGGTCGAGTCACTCTTTGGTCTGCGCCTGCCGGGCGTGAGCAAGCGTGAGGACCTGGAATCGGCGCTGACTGCTGATTTCATGGAAGTAGTGGTCAAGCGCGAGACGCGCATGGCGCTGGCGGCGGTGGATGATCCGGCGCGCATCGTTCCCTGGATGGATGCCGGGCGCATGCCGCACGATGGCGACCCGATCACCCCCGGCATGCTTTCGCAGATCCTGACAGCTGCCTCAGAAGTGGGCCTGCAGCACTGCCTCTACCATCACGCCGGCAACCTGACGGCCGGCGAATGGGCAGTGATCAGCGCCATGTGCGGGCAGCCCTGGGACGAGCGCTCCAGCCCCTATACGCCGGCTGATCAGATGGTGCTCTAAGCCGAACGCTTTTCCAGTGCCAAGCGGGTTTCTTCCGAGACCTGCTGGTAGTGCGAAAACTGCATGGTAAAGTTTCCGCGCCCCTGAGTAGCAGAACGCAGCGAAGTGGCATAGCCAAACATTTTGGCCAGCGGTATATTGGCCAGGATACTCTGCTGGCCGGCGCTGCGCAGCTCAATGCCCTGGATGACGGCCGCGCGCGACGACAGGTCATTGATCATGTCGCCGGTGTATTCCTGTGGGGCAGTTGCCTCAACTGACATGACCGGCTCCAGCAGAATCGGCGCACCGCGGCTCATTGCTGCGCGAAACGCCAGCATGCCGGCTGCTTCAAAGGCGCGCTCAGACGAATCCACCTCGTGGAACTTGCCGTCCACCAACGTGGCTTTAACATCCACCACCGGCTGCTTGGCCACCACACCGGCCTTCATGGCCTCGATGATGCCAGCCTCGACCGCCGGGATGAACTCTTTGGGGATCGCGCCGCCGGTGATCTTGTTCTCAAAGACAAACCCGCTGTTGCGCGGTAGCGGCTCGAGCTCGATCTCGGCTACCGCGAACTGCCCATGTCCGCCGGTTTGCTTGACGTGCCGGCCTTCTGCGCGCGCGCTGCGCGTGATCGACTCGCAATAAGCCACCTTGGGCTCACCGGCTGCCACTTCCACACGGAACTCGCGCCGCAGGCGGTCGATGACCACGTCCAGATGCAGCTCGCCCATACCGGAGAGGATCGTCTCCTCGGTGCGTTCATCGGTGCGCACCAGCAGGGTGGGGTCCTCCTCAGACAGGCGCTGCAAGGCCAACGAGAGGCGATCCTGGTCGGCGCGCTTGGCGGGCGCGATGGCGATGTTGATGACCGGCGTGGGGAAGCCGATTTCCTCCAGCACCACCGGGTGCGACGTCGCACAGATCGTCTGGCCCGTGCGCGCGTTCTTGAGCCCCAGGATCGCACCGATATCGCCGGCACCGATCTCTACGATATCCTCGCGGTGGTCGGCGTGCATGCGTACCAACCGGCCGATGCGTTCGGAACGGTTGACCGAGGCATTCAGCACGGTATCACCGCTGCGCAGTACGCCCGAATAAACCCGGAAAAACGCCAGGCGGCCGACATAGGGGTCGGTGCTGATCTTGAAAATCAGCGCCGTAAAGGGTTCGTCCATGCTGGTATGGCAGACCACTTCGGTCTCTTCCCAGGGTACTTTGCCAACGATGGGCGGGATGTCCAGTGGCGAGGGCAGGTAAGCAATGACGGCATCCAGCAGGGGGATGATGGCGATGCCGCGAAAGGCCGAGCCGCACAGTACCGGTGTGGCTTGGTTGCTGAGCGTGGCACGCCTGAGAGCCTGACGGATCGTTTCCGGGGCGATCTTTTCGCCCTCGAGGTAGAGCGTAGCAATCTCGTCGTCGGCATCCGCCAGCGCCTCGATCATGCGCTCGCGGCGCGCGCGCGCTTCGTCGCGCAACTCGGCAGGGATCTCTTGCTGTACTGACTGGTTACCCTGGTCGATGAGCGCGCGCATCTCGATCAGGTCGATCATACCGCGCAGGTTGGATTCGCTGCCGATCGGCATCTGCAGCACGATGGGATGTGCCTTCAACCGGTCGCGAATCATCCCGACGGTGTTATCCAGGCTGGCTCCCATGCGGTCAAGCTTGTTGACAAAGCAGATACGCGGTACGCCGTAACGGTTGGCCTGGTGCCAGACCGTCTCGGATTGCGGTTCGACGCCCGAGACGCCGTCAAACACCACCACGCCGCCATCCAGCACACGCAGCGAGCGCTGCACCTCGGCGGTGAAATCGATGTGACCGGGTGTGTCGATCAGGTTGATCTGGTGATCCTTCCAGGCGCAGGTGATCGCCGCCGATTGAATAGTGATGCCGCGTTCGCGTTCCTGGGGCATAAAGTCAGTAACGGTATTGCCGGCATCTACGCTGCCTGAGCGGTGCAGCATACCGGTCTGGAAGAGGATCCGCTCGGTCGTGCTGGTCTTGCCCGCATCGATGTGAGCAATGATGCCGATATTGCGCATCTGATTCAGTTTCGTAAACATCGTACCTCCGAGGCACAAAAAAACGGCGACGCTCTCGGGAGCGTGATCGCCGCATGAATCGTCCGGTGATTAGCGGTCAGAACCAGCTTATTATAGGCACGCAGCAGTAGAAGTCCAAAAGTTCCCCGTGGATAACCTGTGGATAACTGGCTGGCAAGCCGGAGACCGGGAGTCAGTGAAATTGCAAGAATAATTGCAATTATAGTAGCCAAAAGGCCTGAAAGAAGCTCACTGCAACGGTCATGCTATATAACACAATAGGTGGGCATAAATGCTTTAATGGACACTGTATATAGTATTATCTCGAGTTTTTAAAACTCGACGCAAAAACTATTGCATTTATTTGAGAGGTGTGTTATAGTGGCTCGTGTGGCCGGATAACAACGACGAATCTGGCCGCTTTTTCACCTTTACTGAGAGGTAACATCAAGTCAGTCGTTGTTAAACAGTGTTTACGGAGGATCGCTATGTTAGAGTCTACCCCACGTCTAGTTCGTAAGCGCGATGGCCGCGTTGTGTCGTTTGATCAGACCAAGATCACCAACGCGGTGTTCAAGGCCGCGCAGGCGGTGGGTGGGGAAGACTATGACCGCGCCGTCTTTATCTCAAACCACATCGTGGACGAGCTCGGCAAGCTATACGGGCGCGAGGGCATCCCCGGTGTTGAAGATATCCAGGACATGGTCGAGCGCATGCTCATCAAGCATGGGCATGCCCGCACGGCCAAGGCTTATATCCTTTACCGTGACCTGCACAACAAGCTGCGCGATATCCGCGCGCTGATCGACGCCAACGAGCTGGTGGATGGCTACCTCGACCACCTCGACTGGCGCGTGAACGAAAACTCCAACATGGGCTTTTCGCTGCAGGGCCTCAATAACCACATCTTTACGGCGGTCAACAGCGCCTATTGGCTCAACCGCCTTTACCCGCCGCACATCCGCGACGCGCACATCAATGGCGACCTGCACCTGCACGATCTGTACATCCTGGCTGTCTATTGCTGCGGCTGGGACCTGCGCGACCTCTTGTTGCGCGGTTTCGGCGGAGTGACGGGCAAGGTCGACTGCAAACCGCCCAAGCATTTTCGCTCGGCGCTGGGGCAGATCGTCAACTTTTTCTATACCATCCAGGGCGAATCGGCCGGCGCTGTGGCCTTTTCATGCTTTGACACTTACCTGGCGCCCTTTATCAGATACGACAACCTCTCTCCCAAAGATGTGCGGCAGGCGCTGCAGGAGTTTATCTTTAACATGAACGTGCCCACCCGCGTGGGCTTTCAGACGCCCTTTACCAACCTGACGATGGATCTGACGGTGCCCTCGACCTTGGCCAACGAGCACGTCATCATCGGGGGCGAGCTGCAGGAAGCCACCTATGGCGAATTCCAGGCCGAGATGGACCTCTTTAACCGCACCTTTGCCGAGTTAATGCTGGAGGGCGACGCCAAGGGGCGCGTCTTTACCTTCCCGATCCCGACCTATAACATCACGCGCGACTTTGACTGGGATAACCACAATATCGACGCTGTCTGGCAGATGACGGCCAAGTACGGCATTCCCTACTTTGCCAACTTTGTGAACTCGGATATGGACCCGGAAGATGTGCGTTCGATGTGCTGCCGTCTGCGCCTTGATAACCGCGAGCTGCGCAGCCGCGGTGGCGGCCTGTTCGGGGCCAATCCGCTCACCGGCAGCGTCGGTGTGGTGACGCTCAACCTGACGCGCATCGGCTACCTGGCTAACTCAGAAGAGGACTTTTTCCGGCGCGTTTCCGACCTGATGGATATTGCCAAAGAGAGCTTGGTGATCAAGCGCGGAGTGATTGAGCGCTTTACCGAGGGCGGCTTGTATCCCTACTCGCGTCATTACCTGTCGGATATCCGCCAGCGAATGGGCAAGTACTGGACGAACCACTTTAGCACCATCGGCCTTAACGGCATGAACGAGGCTCTGCTCAACTTTATGGGTGTTGATCTGACGACTGCGCGCGGCCAGGCTTTTACCGCCAAGCTGCTCGATTTCATGCGCGACCGGCTGCTGACCTATCAGGCTGAGACCGGCGACATGTTTAACCTCGAAGCCACGCCGGCTGAGGGCACCAGCTATCGCTTTGCGCTCCTGGACCGTGCGCGCTATCCGGATATCATTTCAGCCACCACCGGCACGCCCGGCGCTGAGCCCTATTATACCAACTCGACCCAACTGCCAGTGGACGCCACCGACGACATCTTTGAGGCGCTCGAGTGGCAGGATGAACTGCAGACCAAATACACCGGCGGTACGGTGGTGCACGTCTTCCTGGGTGAAAAACTGCCCTCGATCGAATCCACCAAGGCGCTGGTCAAGTCGATCGCCAACGGCTACAAGCTGCCCTACTTTACGCTCACGCCCACCTTTTCGGTCTGCCCGACTCACGGCTACCTGGCAGGCGAACACTTTACCTGCCCGGTGTGCCAGCCCGAGGAATCCTGCGAGGTTTACTCGCGGGTAGTGGGCTATCTACGGCCCGTCAAGCAATGGAACCGCGGCAAGGTCGCAGAGTTTGAGCAGCGCCGCACCTTTGAGGTGGCTTCGGAGCCATCCGAACAGGCGTGAAGATCGCCGGTATACAGCGCGTCAGCCTGCTGGATTATCCCGGTCGGGTTGCAGCCACCCTCTTTGTGGCTGGTTGCAACCTGAACTGCGGTTTTTGTTACAACCGTTGGATGATCGACGCCGACGCCGTGACAGAAAGCCTCACTGTCGCCAGCCTGTTGAGCTGGCTGGCGACTCGCCGTGACAAGCTCCAGGGAATTTGCATTACCGGCGGCGAACCGCTGATGCATCCTCAGCTGCCTGACCTGATCGGAGCAATCCGCGCGCTGGGCTTTGATATCAAGCTGGATACCAACGGCACCTGGCCAAAGCGCCTGCAGAACCTGATCCAGGCCAAACAGCTCAACTATATTGCCCTCGACCTCAAAGCCCCTCTTGATGCGCGTTATGCCCAGGTTTCCGGCGGATATGACGTCAGCGCCAAGGTGATCCACACCCTCGCGGTGCTGCGTGCCAGCGGTGTGCCCTACGAATTGCGCACCACGGTATGCCCAGGTCTGGGGAAGGCCGAACTGGGAGCGATCGCCGAGGCGGTGCAGCCCGAAGAACGCTGGTATCTACAGCCCTTTCGTGCCGTAGAGGGGGTCATCCCAGAATGGCGCGAGCGCGAGGCGCTCTCGGATGGGGCGCTGCTGACGGTGGCTGAATTATTTCGCGGCTACCTGCCGTTGATCGAGGTGCGCGGGGTTGAGGCTGGCTAGATCGTGTCGTTTGTGTTTTGGCGTGCCTTGAGCTGCGCGCGGAGTTTTTGGTGCTCTTCGCGGCTGATCGGGTAGAGTGCCGCAAAAATTATCCCGCACAACAGGAGCAAAGCCGGTCCCAAGCCGGTGAATAGGCGGATCGCCAGAAGAGCATTGGCCGGCTGCATGGGTTGGTTAGCGACATACCCGCTCCACTCCAACACCACGCCGATCAGCAGGAGCACTACCCCGCTGATCGCTTTTTGTGCCATCATCACGATCGAATAATAAGCTCCCTCACGGCGTTGGCCGGTGCGTAGCTCGTCCCACTCGATGGCATCCGGGATGATCGACCATGGCAGCACATGAGCGGCCGAAACACCAATCCCCGCTAAAAACGCCATCATGATAAAGGTGAGCACCGGCGTATCCGTTGGCAGTATCATGATCCACAGCTGCACCAGCATCCAGAAGCCAATGCCGATGATATACGCGAGGCGCTTGTTCTTGCGCTTGGAAAACATCGTCCAGAAGGGTAAAAACAGCAGGGCAGTCGCAAAGAGCGTGCCGAACACCAGGTTGCTGATCTCCGGGCGCCGCAGATAGTAACGCAGGTAGTAGAGCATTACCCCCGAAAGCACGTCCACGGCGCACCAGGTGAACAGGTGGATGCCCATGCTCACTAAAAAGGGGCGGTTGGAGAACACAGCGGAAAACGAGCTCAGCAGCTTGGGGTGCTTTTCAATGGGGATATCACTGCGTTCGCGTGTGCCGAAAAAGGTCACCAGCAGTAAAAAGATGCCCACCACCGCAAACACCACGCCGGTTTTAAAGATAGAGTCAGCGTGCTCGGGAGTGTAGGTGGGCACCAACACGGTCGGCAGAGTGAACGCTACCAGGCTCCCAAAGATCGAAAAGCCCATACGAAAGGCCGTCAGGGTGGTTCGCTCGTCATAATCGTGCGTGAGCTCGGGAGTCAGCGCAAAGTAGGGCATATAGGTGAGGGTGGCAGCCGTGTCGTATGCCACCAGCACGGCAGCGTAAAAGACGGCTTTGAGGGTCGGGTTGGCGATCGGCGCGTTCCACCAGAGGAGCACAAAGAGCACCCCAAAGGGGATGGCGCCATACAGAAGAAATGGCCTGCGCCGGCCGAAACGCGTATGTGTCGAATCTGACAGGTGCCCGACGATCGGGTCGTTGATCCAATCCCACTGGCGCGAAATAAAGATCACGAGGCCGGCCAATGCTGGACGCAAGCCGACCACATCGGTCAAAAAGATCAGCAGGTAAACACTCACCATCGTAGAGGTGGTGCTAAAGCTAAAGTCAGCCGCGCCGTAGGCTAACCTCTGTCTCCAGTTCAAATGTTCGCTTGGCTCGACAGTAGCGTGTTTGGCCAATTCTCGTCTTTCTCGCTTTTCGAGGACACCCAAACTCCAAGTGCTATCTCATCATAACACTAACAATAAAAAACTGCAACAACCAAATGAGCAAAGGAACGTTAGTCAGACAAACTAATGCGCAGGGTGATAATCTCGAACGGGCGCAGCTGCAGCCAGACGGTGCTTGCCTCGACCGGGAGCGCCTCGATGGGGGCTTCCAGCAGGTCGGCGCGCTCGATGCTCTGTACCGGCAATCCCATCCGCAGCTGGCAGGCGGCTGGCTGTCCGTGGCACTCGTACAGGCGCAGGATCAAATGCCCGTCGGCAGAGAGCTTGCAGGCCGAAAGCAGCACGTTGTCGGCGTTTACTTCCGCCAGGCTCCAGCATGCCGGCAGGTCGCCGGGATGGCTGGTTGATTTATGCGCCAGGAGCGGTGTATTGAGTGCCTGCCCCTGCTGGGGGCTGCCGGCTGTGCGCCAGTCGCCGGCATGCGGCAGCAGGGCATAGTGAAAGCCGATCGTCTTGAGGTCCTGCCCGGAGGCCGAGCCAACCCCAGGTTCATAGCCGCCCGAAAATCCATACGCCACCAGCTGCGAGGCGCGCAAGAGCGAGAGCATCAGAGTGCCCTCGTCGGTGTTGTTGCCAGGCAGCCCGCGGTTCAAGAGGCTCAGGCCGTGCGTCCCGGCGCTGTAATCCATCCAGTTTTGCGCCGGCAGCTCTTGAGAAGGCCGCTCAAGGGCCCCAAAGGGGATCTCGTGCGTGATGCGTCCCTCGGGCAGTGTGGTGGGGAAGAGCACGCGGTAGCGCACAAACTCTTCCCGATTAGTTAGTTCGGTAAAGCAATCAATGCGGGGTAACCCGGCATACAGCCGGACGCGTAAGCGGATCCAACCGCTGTCATAAGGGTGACTGATGTTGAACTCGGCCATCACGGCGCCGGCACGTACCTGGCCGTCTCCTACGGTATGGTGCGAGTACACCGCCGTACCCTCGGCAGGGGGCGGCTGGCGTTGGACGCCTGCCACTGCCATGCCAGCCTTGAGCGCGCCGCCTAACTGCCAAAAGTCGCCGCCATCGTGCTCGCGCGCCACCACGTTGCCGGGCGCGCGCAGGGCCTGCCAGCCGCTGCGCTTATCCAGCAGGCCGGTCATGGCACCGCTCCACAAGTCGAACTCGAGGCGATAGTAAGCGTTTTCAAGCGCGCCGTGCTCGCGCGGCATGCTGGTGTCGTTGGCGGTACTGAAAGCGCTCTGCTCGCTCGCGCTCGCCCACACCTCTGCCTCGCCGGTGAGCGTATCTGTGGGCACCAGATGGTAAACACTCCAGCCCAGGGCAGGCACCTCACGAGCGATAAACAGTACGTTGGCCTGCAGAATCCCGCCGCGCGGATGACGCTGCGCGTCCAGGATCTGTACCGGTGTACGGCTGCCATCCGGAGCAATTGCTACAAGGCTGTGGACACCATCCTCTGTAAAGGAAACACTCGTCTCGACCACGTCATCACGCGTAAAGCCCAGGGTGTTCCACACGACCACGGCAATGCCGTTGCCCTGTGTGTCGATCCTGCCTGCCAGCGCTTCCAGGCGCTCTTGGCGTAAATCACTGGCCAGGCGCTGAGCGTAGGCATAGCTGGCCATAGTATCCTCAAAGACCTTGTCGACCTGCACCCCGCAAATGCAATCGTGGAACTGGTTAAAGAGCACCGGTTCCCAGGCACGCCACAGCGCGGCGCTATCGGAGGGCAGCCCAAGGCACGCCGAGATGGCGTCGAGCGCCTCGACGGTGCCAAAGAGGACCTCGCTGGCACGGTTGGCCTGCTTGACCTGGATTCGGCTGGAATAACCGCCCTGAAAGATCGGGTTGAGGTCCGCCTTGAGCACCTGCAGGGTGTTGCCGCCGTCGGTGGCTTCCTTCAGAGCTGTCAGAAACTCGTCGGGCGAGGCTACTATGATGCGGAACGGCGCATCGGGCTGGGCGTTGAACTGCTCAGCCAGCTCGCTCACGTGCGGCTCAGGCTCGCCCAGGTCCACGCCAGCCATTCCTAGCAGGCAGTCACTGGCAGAAATCGCCTTGAGCTTGTCATAACGACCGTGTATAAACTGGCTGAACTCGGTCAGATTGCCAGGTGACCCAAAGACAAAGCCATAACTGTAGGGCAGCCACAGTGCCAGGAAGCGCGTGCCGTCGATACCCTCCCACCAGAATTCGGCCTGTTTGGGAGCTGGCCAGGGCACCCCGCGCGCGAAAAAGTAACTGTTAAAGCCGGCAAGCTGCAGCAGCTGCGGCATCTGGGGGTGATGCCCAAAGGTATCCAAAGCCCAACCGACGGTGATATCCAGCCCCAGGCGCTCGCGCGCATAGCCTTTGCCATAAAGCACCTGACGCACGAACGACTCGCCGCTGGGGATGTTGACATCCGCCATGGTGTCCATCCCGCAGGTGATCTGCATGCGCCCCTCAGCCAGCATGCGGCGCAGGAGAGCCTCTTGTTCCGGGTAGCGCTCCAGGAAGGGCTTGATATAGCAGGTCTGGTCTAGCACAAAGCGGTAGCGCGGGTCCTCTTCCAGTGCCTTCAAAGCGCGCAGGATGATCGGCAGCCCCATCTCGAGGTACTCGGCGCGCGTTTTGAACACCACCGCGTCGTAATGAGTGTGTGGGACGACATATAGTTTGTCCATGACGATTCCTTTCAGGCGAGTGTCAGCTGACGCTCGGTGCGCCGTAGGCTTCGGCTGCTTCCATCATCAGTTGCAGATGATCAAGCGGGGTGTCCGGTGTAATGTTGCAGCCGTCCGACAGGGTATAACCACCATAGGGTGCCAGGGGCGCTAGGCAATGCTGAGCGGCGTCGTGGATGGCATCCGCCGGGCCTTCCTGCAGCAGCCAGCAATCGACGTTGCCTAGCAGCTGGACGCGCCCGCCCAACTCTCTGGCGGCCACCTCCGGCGGGACCACAGAACCAAAGCCCGAAAAATGAGTGATGCGCAGATTATCGCGTAAGGTTCCCAGCAGATGCGCGCTGGAGCCGCACATGTGCATGACCCGCACCCCCGGAAAGGCATCATAGAGCGCATGGCACCAGGGAGCCACAAACTGCTCCACCGAGATGATCTGCGCCGAATCTTCCGCCAGGGCAATGCCGCCCCGGCGTGAGGGGTCGAGCGTTTCGTGGCAATAGGCTTCCATGCGCTGCATAGCGCGCGTGATCTTGCCCAAAAAGCGTTGGCAGGCGTCGGGGGCTTCGTACAGCCAGGCGTACCAGTCGGTACCGACCAGGTCAACAGCTGTCGAAAAAGGCCCCAGGCCATACATACCTGTCGTGGCATGCACCGGGATGCGCTCTCCGTTCAGGCGCACCTCGACCTCATCCTCAAGCAGCTTGTGCCATTCACGCACCCATTCGATGCTGCGCCCCCAGATGCCATCCTGCGGACTCGCCTCGGGCCAGTCCTCCATTTCGTCGATGCTGGCAATGCAGAGCATCACACACGGCGGCTGGTCGTCCTGGTAGCCGACCGGCGCGCCAAAGGCAGCCGCATTGGGGATATTCTCGAAATCCGGCTGCAGGGTAATGGCAGGGGCCGTCAGGCGGTCTTCGGGCACGTGTTCGACCAGCCACTTGTAATTCTCTAGCTGGTGGATCAGATGGGCGCGCGGCGAGGAGAGGTACTCGTCATAGCCCACACCGCGCTGCTGCAGCAGGTAGCGGGTATAGACGCCCAGCACCACCGGCACGCGGTCGAGTGTGCGGAACTCTGTTAAAGCCCGCATGCGCGCCTGGCTTGTGCGCATACGGGCGGGGTCGTAACGGATTTCTACTGTTGTCACTCTTGCTCGGACGGGTAGATCGAATCCATATAAGCGGTAATTTCGGGTACTGCGCTCAGCTTTTCATAGAAAAAGTTGTTGACGATATTGATCACTTCAGCCCGTGAGGCCGTTACCGAGGCGTTCATCGCTTCACCGCTCTGCTGACCTTCCAGGGCGCTGCGCAATCTGAGCAGATGGCGCACGATCTCGGTCTCTTCAGCGCCCTCTAGCACATCGATCACCGCCAGGATCAGCTTGTCGCATTGTTCAATAACGGTGCTCTTTTCGATGCCGGCACCGGCGGTCAGCCAGTCATCGAGGGTCTGGATCAGCGACCAGACCTGGTAAAGGATCGTAGTCGGCTCGTCAAAGAGCTCGCGCAAAAAGACGGCTTCGTGGTAACGGCCCGTCAGCCTGAAGATGTTGTACATACGTTTGGCCACTTTACCATAGTTTTTGGGCGATTTCAGGTATTTGAGAATTTCACCCTCTAACTGTTTGACATAATGGTCAAGCGCGTCGCCGGAGACCTGCTTGGAGAGTTTGGTAAAGATTGGCACCGACTCGGCCTGCAGGTAAACCTCCTGAAAGTACGGGTCGAGGTAGCCATCCAGTGGCACGATCTTGCCGTCGGGCGCCTCCCAGGTAACATCGAGCATGTTGGAAGCGTTGGCGAGCTGCCCGCGCGTGCTATCCGCCACCACCCAGTCGAGCTTGCACCAGCCCGGTTCGTGGGCAACGTCGTCCCAAGTGACGGTTGCCGGCTGGCCTTCGAGTGTTTCCACCTCGATCTGCCCGGCCTCAATCTCACTCGGTCCCCAGGAGATCGGGCTGCCTTTGGAGCGCTTGGCACCATCGCGCATGCAGTCGTCAGGGTATGAGCCGAACTTGACTTCGATCAACTGGTAATCGGGGCCCTTGAGCGAGCTGAGTGCCTTTTCGCGCATGATGCGTGCGCAAATACGGGTCGCCTCTTCACGGGTGGGGGCGATAATGTTGACGCGCTCAAAGTAGTCGGCATCACCAGGATAGGTCTGGATCTTGCTCTGGGCGGCCGAGCCCGAGAGCGCCAGAGCGGTCTCAACCACACCGGGCTCGTCGTCGAACTCGACAATCTTGCCGATGCGCTTGAAATGCTCGAGGTCGGTGGGGCTAAAGTCCAGCATCACCATGTTGAGGCCATAGACACCGCTGGTCTCGTCGACAGTGATCTCGTGATCCTGCATGGCAGCCATGGCGGTCAGCCATTGCAGGGCGGCTGACTCATCGACCTGCACGCCCAGTCGGCGGGCTGAATCGATAATGCGTTGCAGGGCTTCGGGAGCAGTTGGCTCATTTTGGTCGCTCATCTTGCCTCCTTGATGGGGAGCAGCGCAGCTGCGCATAATAGGGCGGTCCAGCTGCCCGATTGCAGCTGCCGTTCAGATAACCAAAGTAAACTAGCGGATAATAAATCCAGTGTCAAGTCCATTCAGGGTTGAGCGGCATGGTAATATGCCAGCGGGCGTAAGAGGTCGCGGATCTCAAAGCTGGTCATGTTGGAGACCGACCCGGCGGTAAAAATTACCCCGCCCAGGACGTAGCTGTCGCGGCGCATCTCGTTGTCATACCAACTGAGCTGATTGAGGTATTCCGTCACGCCATCGGGATCAAGACCCTGCGAACGCCAATAATCCACAAAGTCGAGCCAGCCATCACCGCTCGGTCCGGGTCGGTCATAGACTCCGCCATCCACGCCCAGTTCGGTGATCACCAGTGGGATCGCCAGCCCACGCGGGATGAGGATATCCTCATACCACCAGCGATAGCGCAGCGTCAGAGGACCGCGGTCGCTCACCGGCGCCCGCCCCGGCAGGGCCACGCCGATCGAGCGGTTCATCGTCGGGGCGTCGTATTCGTGCAGCGACAGGATACCGCCGTTAGCCTGGGCGGCGCGGATGGCGGGCAAAAACGCCTCAAATTCGTCCCACTCTGGCACGCCCGTCGAGAACGACCCAATCGCGCACTTGAGCCCATAAGACGCCATCAGGCGCACGCGTTCGACCTCAAAGGTTGTGTACCATTGCATGCGGCCGCGTACGACGGGCTCGTTCATACCCTCCCAGTAGTCGATCCCGCTGTAGGATTGGTACCTCGACAGGAACTTGGCCACAAAGGCTCTGGCAGCCTCCACCGGGTCACCCTCCATATCCTGCGAGACGTCCGAAAAACGCCCGATGGTCACCGTTTGCGGAGAAACCTGCTTGACCTCGGCCAAAAAGCCCAGGTCGTCGACGCCCTTCACCACGCGTGGCTTGACTACGCGGATAAAGGCCATGATGCGCGGGTCGTTGTTGACCTGCACATGGATGCCCAGCTTGCTCTGGCCCGGCTGGCTGAGCGGTTCGGGCCACTCAGGGGTCGGGGTAGGCGTGGGCGGTGCCTGGGCTGGCACTGGTGTGGCCGGCTCGGGCGACGGTGTGGCAGTGGCGCTCGGGATAGGGCTGGCCTGGTCATTCACAAATGGAAGGTAAAACACGAATCGCTCACGCGTGGCGCTAGCAGAGGCGGCAGGGGTATCCGCGCCCGGCGGTGCAGTCGGAAGCTTGACCTCTCGGCAGCTCACCGTCAGCGCCAGGAGGATCAACACGGCCATTATTAGCGCCCAGCGTGTGGGGTTATGTGTACGATTTTGGTTCGACATCATCCCCTACTCTATAGGAGAACTGGCAGTTGTTCAAGTTTACTGTTGCGATGTTGCTGGTTGATACTTTGGAACAGGGACAAAAATTATTGTGGAATATTAAGTTATTATAAAATAATAGTTGACATTGCCAAAAATATGTGTTATAAACACCTATATGGAGGTACCTATGCATAGTCGCATCCCAAACTGTCCGAACTGCGGCAAGCCCATGACAGTGGCGCGGCTCGAATGTCCCAGCTGTGAGACGGTCATACTGGCCAAATATCGTCTGAACTGTCTGAGCCGGCTGCCAACCGAAAGCCAGAGCTTTATCGAGCATTTTGTGCGTTATCGCGGTAACCTGAAGGAGATGGAGCGTGAGTCGGGTGTATCGTATTGGGCGCTGCGTAACCAGCTGGATGATGTGATCGGCCAGTTGGGCTATACGGTGCCGGATGAGGAGGCGGCTGCTGCTGAAACTATGCGCCGAGAGGTGCTCGCGCGCCTGAGCCGCGGTGAGATCGATATCCAGACCGCTGCCGACCAGATCATGAACCAGGAAAGCTAGAGGAGAGCCCAGATGGACGAGACCATGAAGATCCTGAGCCTGCTGCAGGAAGGCGAGATCGATGTCGAGGAAGCTCTGCGGCGCATTGATGTGCTCCAGATTGCTGATCATGTGGAAACTAGGTGTCCGACCACCAGGTTGACAGAAGAGGTTGCAGACGAAATGCCGTCTAGTATCAGCGATACAGCTGACATGCCTGGTCGCTTGGGCGATCCCATAAACGCGGGTTCCGCTTTTAATGACGCAGATGATAAAGGCTATCGGCGTACGAGCAGCTCACCAAGTGGCGGTATGTGGATCGACGCCGACCTCACTGGTAGTAAGATGCGCGATGCTAATTTTAAAGTTGCTATCCTAGTCGATGTAAAACTTGGTGCGATTTCCGCCAAGCCTGTCTGGTTGGCAGCGATATGACTGGTGCGCGCGTGGATCATTCTGATTTCCGTATCGCAAATCTTTCAGCTGCAAACCTGAAAGATGCGCACTGGCGGACAGTTGACCTGCGCGAGGCGAACTTATCAGGCGCGAATCTCCGTAAAACAGATTGGTTTGAGGTAGACATGCGCGGGGCGAACCTATCTGGTGCCGGGCTAAGCCAATCTGTGGTAGGCCGATGCGACTTGCACGGTGCTAACCTGAGCGGTGCCGACTGGAAAGACGTGCATTTGAGTACCTGTGTGTTGACAGGGGCTAACCTGGCAGGAACGAACCTGCGCAGTGCAGACCTCGAGGGATGCAACCTCAAAGGTGCCAACCTTGAAGGCTGCGATTTACATGGGCTCAAGCTGCATGGGCTGGATCTGGGCGACTTAGACCTGCGCGGAGTCGATCTGAATGAAGCCAAGCTGAGAATGCTGGCTAGACGATGATCTAAAACTCGGTTACCACGTTCATTTACCATTCGACTGGCCAGTATTGCTCTCAGTTTAACCATTTTGCACCAGCTTCACGGTGGCTTTTTTTCGTACCCCGTTGACAAGCGCTTGAGCGCGTTTTATACTATAAACAGTCTCTGGTTTCCGGGTTTGAGTGTCTCGATGTGCGTTTCTGCCTCAGTACTGGTTTAGGTCGACCACCTCACAGCATCTCGGTTTGTAGTTGGGGGGATAGGTCCGCAAGCGATCCATCGGAGGCGTCTGTGCCCACCGTGGCGTGTTACGGCCCAATTTCATGTTCCTGGGTTTGGCCCGCTCTGCAGCGGGTCGACCGGCACGTTCGACGCACTTCTGAAACCCTCGCCAGGCAGCTGCCCGTCGATGTTGCCAACCTGCGTGGCCTCTTTATCGATGCTGCCGAGTTTGCCGAATTAATCGCCCAGCCGCTAGGTGCTCCGCGCCTGCCTCAGATTGAGCCTGAACCTGCCGGTGGTGCGTTACCCGAGGACGATTGGCAGGCGTTTATCGCCGCCTTTGGTCTGAACGCGTTTGAGGCCGATGCGCTGCTGGTCGGCCTGCTCGCTGCCTTGGATGTGCGCTACGGGCGTGTGTTCGGCTACCTGCAGGATGATATCCGCGCCAGCGACCCAACGGTTGGCTTGCTGCTCGACCTTTTATGCAATAATGCTGCCCAACGCCTGCAATACCGCAGCGCCTTTCTGCGCACAGCTCCGCTTTTTGCCAACCACCTGCTCGAGTATTCCCCCGGCTCTGCCGAGTTGCCCCTGCTGCAGCGCGCCGTACGTGTCGAGCCCGGTCTGGCAGAGGTGCTGCTGGGCGGGTTTGAACGTCTGGAGGGCTATCGCCGGCTATCACAGCCACCGCTCCTCTCCGGCAGCAGTCAGCAGATGCTCTCCAGCATTGTGGACCTGCCGCATGATGATGGGTTGTGGCTGCATCTGCCGATGCCGCCCAACGATGCACGCGCCCTGCTGGAGGCTTTGGCATTCAGCTGGGATATGACACTGCTCGAGTCGCCGGCCGATTGCACTCCGGCCGTGGCACGCCGCGATGCCCTGCTGACGCGTGCGTTGCTGGTTATCGACACGGCGCGGCTGGCACCCGATGCGGACTCCGCACTCCTCCGCGAGTGGGCGCAGACCCTCGACCAGGCACCCCTGCATGTCGCCTGGTGCGGTAACCAGCCCGAAGCGATGCCCTGGCCAGTCAGCGACCTGCGGGTGGCGGTGGTGGCGCCGGTGGCGTTCAGCCATGCGCTGCGTATGGAAGCCTGGCAGCGCGAGCTCGCGGGCACCGTCTTTGCGCCGGATGTCGACCTGGATGCCCTCAGCGGACATTATCGCCTTAGCCAGGCACAGATCGTGCAGGCCAGCCGCATGGCGCGCCAGGGCGCCTGGCAGCGCGATCCGCTCTCTCCGCGTGTAACGGCCGATGACCTCTCTCAGGCGGCGCGCTACGCCTCGCGCACCCAATTAGGAAGCCTAGCTCACCAGGTGCAATCCAGCCACAGCTGGGATGACCTGATCCTGCCGGAAGACACCCTCGCACACCTGCGCGAGCTGTGTAACGTTTACGCCTATCGCCATATCGTCTACGACCGCTGGCAGGTGCGTCAGCGCGCTGATGGCGGACGCGGGCTCTCGGTACTCTTTGCCGGGCCTTCCGGTACCGGCAAGACCATGGCTGCTCAGGTGATCGCCCGCCAGCTCTCACTCGACCTCTTCCGCATCAACCTCTCGGCGATCGTCAGCAAGTATATCGGCGAGACCGAAAAGAATCTTGAGCAGATATTTGAGAGCGCGCGCGATTCGAACGCCATCCTGTTGTTTGACGAGGCCGACGCGCTATTCGGCAAGCGCTCCGAGGCCCACGACGCGCACGACCGCTATGCCAACATCGAGGTCAGCTACCTGCTGCAAAAGATCGAGCAGTACGACGGCGTAGTGATCCTCACCAGCAACTTGCGCCAGAACCTCGATGAGGCCTTCCAGCGCCGTCTGAACGATGTGGTCGAGTTCCCGGCCCCTGATATTGAAGCGCGCCGGCGCATCTGGCAGCGCCTGATGCCTCCCGCCATGCCGCTGGCGGAGGATGTACGCCTCGAGGAACTGGCGCGCATCAAACTCACGGGCGGCAGCATCGATAACGTCGTTCAAGGGGCCGCTTTCCTGGCCGCCAGCGATGGCGGTGTGGTGACCAGGGAGCATTTGCTCTGGTCGGCGCGCCGTGAATTCCAAAAGCTGGGCAGGCTTGTCGAAGCCGGCATGTTCCATGTCGAAGCAAACGCAACTACAAAAGGGGGGTAGCCACCATAGCTGATATACGCTTACGCCGTCTCAAACGCGAACCCAAACGCGAGCCGCATCAACCAGCCACAAGGGCGCGCTCGAGCGTGTCAACGCATAGCGAGCCCCTGCAGCGGCTTTCGAACCAGTTCTGGCAGCGCACCATCGGCGCCG
>JAAYDC010000006.1 GCA_012729455.1 Chloroflexota bacterium
AATCAGGCTGCTCTGTATGAGGCGATTAAAGAACAGATTCGACCCTGCCATATTGTCCTTATTATGGCTGGTGTCTATTCCACCTACAGTAAGTGGATCAACAAAGAGATCCAAATCTCCAAGACAGATTTCGCCAAACCCATTGTTGGCGTAAAGCCTTGGGCACAGACGAACGTTTCCAGTGTGGTGTCCCAGAATGCAGACATCTTGGTGGGGTGGAGCAGTAAATCCATAATAGACGCGATCAGGGAGTATGCTCTATGACCGAAGCGGGGCCAGAGAAGCCGTCTGATGCTTTGGTGGAGCAGTACAAACTGTACGTGGAGATGGCTGACCGAACTAGCGCTAGGAGAGTGGACACAAACAAATTCTATGTAACTCTGCTGACGGGGCTTTTGGCTCTGATCGCTCTTGCCTTCGAAAAGGAGTGGTTCGCCAATATCCAAGACCCGACTCTAATTGTAGCCTCGGCAATCGGGCTATTACTCTGTATTGTCTGGGGTATCAACATCCGATCCTACAAGCAGTTGAACTCTGGCAAGTTTAAGGTCATTCATGACATTGAGAAGCAACTACCGTTCCAGTGTTATGAATGCGAGTGGGACCTGTTGGGGCAGGGGAAGGACAAGAAGCTCTATTACCCCCTATCCCACGTCGAAGGATGGGTGCCAGTCGCCATTGGGATTCCCTACGGCATTCTGCTCATCTACACAGCAGCACGGATGGTTCTGCCGCTGATCCCCTAAACCTTTGCCTCTTGCCCTTGCTAGACTTGGGCAAGATGTTGTTTTATGCCCACCAATATGTAACCACCACCCTGTCCAAAGTCGGAGGTCTAAACGATTCCGACACCGAAGGTATAGTCCTCTCCTCGATTGATGGGATTGATACCTCCAAACCAGGTATCGCCCTCCTCACCTATCAAGAACCCTTGGATATCACTAGGGCCGAATGGATCACCTACACCTCAATCAACGAAGTTTCTAAAGAGCTTCAAGGGGTGCAACGGGGTCAGGAAGACTCATCGCCCAAGAACCACGATAACGGTTGTGCCATTGCCTTTCCTATTTCGAAGAGCCACATCAACAATCTCAACGACGCAGTTATAGAAGCTGTACCAGCCGGCATGGTTGTGCCGTTTGCCGGATCAGCAGCTCCCACAAATTGGCTGCTCTGTGATGGTTCGGATGCCAGCCGAACCGAATATGCCAGGCTTTTTGAGGTCATCGGCACCACCTATGGGGAAGGGGATGGGTCAACTACATTCGGCCTCCCCAATCTCGGAGGTAGGGTACCTGTTGGCAAATCCGCAGACGAGGAGTTCAACACCTTGGGGAAGACGGGCGGGGCGAAAACCCACACGCTGACTGTGAATGAAATGCCATCGCATAACCATAGTGTCAATCTGAATATAGATAACCCT
This sequence comes from Chloroflexota bacterium, assembly GCA_012729455.1. GTDB lineage: Bacteria > Chloroflexota > Anaerolineae > UBA1429 > UBA1429 > JAAYDC01. The sequence goes on from JAAYDC010000006.1 coordinate 1,424, forward strand.
ACCGGTGGCGGGGCGCAGTTCACAATGAATGCTTCGGTTCTAAAAGGCGTCACAGATACGATCGACAACCTTCGAACCTACGGATCAACAAGCCCTAATGGTTGGAACGTACCGCACAACAACCTACAGCCCTACATCACCCTGAATTACATCATCAAGACCTGACATGACCAATGACTCTAAACTCACCATCACTCAAAAAGAGCTTCTAATCAGGATTGATGAGCGTCAGCGTCAGATGAGCCTGGATATCGCCGAACTTAAGACCATCCTCTGCGGCAAGGTCAACGACGACAAGGAATACCAGACCCTCAAGCAGAGAGTCAGTGAGCTTTGGGACTTTAAGAACCGCTCCTTGGGCTATGCCGCCGGAGCCGGTGCTATTGCTTCTTTCGTTTACCAGTTAATCGACAAGGTGCTGATCAGTAGATTATGAGACGACTGCTTGAGGGAATAGCCATTGGGCTGCTTCTCGCAAGCTGGCTTCTCCTCTGGTCTATAATCATCCTAACAAGGGAATGACCGTTATAAGTTTAAAAACAACACTATGACAGGAACACATTACATCGTCACCGGAGGTGTCCTCGTCCTCTTCGCCCTGGCCTCCTCCCTCTCTGGAGCTATTCCCCTGGCCCTACTTCTGGGACTGCCCGGAGCGCTCCTAATGCTTAAAGGTTTACTCGACCAGCTCCTATGAGCCTGATTGTCTGGATTCTGATAATCGGCCTGTTGGAGTACTTGACCAATCGGAGCCTGGGCGCGATTCTAGCCCCCGTCTTTGTCTGGATCATCAACTGGCTCAGGTCGATCGGCAACCGCCTATAACATGACTCCGACTTGGAAGGGATCGCCCAACTACTCCAAGGATCGAAAGGCCATCGATACCGTCGTCCTTCATTGGTTCGGTATTGGTACCCTCGAATCGGCCAACGCCCGCTTTCAGAACCCCGAGGCCAAGTCCTCCGCCCACTACGGTATTTCTGACAACAAAGTCTGGCAGTGGGTCAAAGAGGAACACGTGGCCTGGCACGCCGGCAACTACCCAGTAAACCAGCGCAGTATCGGCATTGAGCACGACGCTACCACCACCAAGAACGCCTCTGAAGCTACCTATCAGACCTCCGCCCAACTCCTGCGGGAGATCTGTGGCCGTTACGCCATCCCCTTAGACCGACAACACATCATCGGTCATAACGAAGTGGCCGCCACCCAATGCCCTGGCACCCTGGACATCAACCGCATTATTGATTTAGCTAAACAAGATATGACACCAGATGAACAACGCACCTTAGAGGTAATTGGTGACTACCAGAAGCGCACCGACCATACCAATTTAGAAGGAGCCGCCCGCCATGCGGTGGGAGCCGCCGATGTACTGCCTGATCGGGAAAGGGAACTCGACGAAGTCCGCAGGGAAGTGAGTGATCTAAAAAAAGCGGTGGATATTCTCCGTGTCCAAGTGGACGAACTAGCCGAAAAACTTGTGGAGAAGGAGAAATCCGAGGCTGATTGGCAGAGGAGCCTCACCCTTGCTAACCGCAGAGTTTCAACGCTCGAGGAAGAGCTTGAGGCCATGACCAAGGAGCGGACAGCCTACAAGAGACGCTACGAAGACGCCCTCGACCAGAAGGCCGATAAGCTCACTGCCTGGGAACTACTCAAGTTATTCATTCAAAAACTACCATGGAAAGAATAAACGATCTTTTAAGTCGCAAGTTTCTGTTTGCTGTTCTAGCAACGGTCTTGGCTTTCGTCCTGGTGCTGACTGATAAAGTCGCCGCTCAGGACTTTTTGGCCTTCGTCGGAGTCATCGGGGCTGAGTATGTACTTGGCAACGTGGTCTCCAAGTTTGCCAGCAAGGATACTGGTTCAGTCGATGAGTGAGCGAACGCTGGCGGTACAAATCCAACCGTGAGCGGGTGTTGAGGCTCTACGGTTACGACGGCGCCTTTAAAGAAGGTCAGGGAAATGTCAGTGTCCATCACATCGTCCAGAGAAGTGACCTGAAGAACGACCCCGATCTCTGGCAGGACTTTGATGTTGACGCTCTCTCCAACCTCGTTCCTGTCCGCCGCTCCGTCCACAACCGCACCCATCACCTCATCGAGCTTCACCAGACTGCCCATAAAACCCTCAAGCGTCGCTGACCCTGGCCGGCATGGGCCTATCCCTCTTTTCGGCCTTGATGCCACCCTGCCGACCCCGACGATTACCGATCTTGAGCCTAGCCACCGGCGAAAAGCGCTCGTGCTGTATCTTGACGTGGCTCTGAGCCAGGTGGAGGTACAGCTGAGTGTAACAAAGTGAAACTACATATGGTATCATTCTCTATGCAGTGTAAAACATGTACCAAAGAGGCGACTCACACAAAGGTTCAAATGTGCGACGACTGTTACCATCAATACAGGCTGAATAGACAATATGAGTTAATCAGATCAAATCCAAAGCGTCTAGCAAGGTTTCGCAAATATCAGGCCGAATATCGCAAGAGGTGGTGTCGACGTAGTGCCGCCAACCGCGAAAAAGTGCTATTAAGATGTCGCAAATGGGAGGAACAAAACAAGGAATACCGCCTGGAATACCACCGAAAAAACAATAAGAAGAACGCCTTCAAGAAGAGTCTTCAGGCTAGGGCGAAAAGATCGGGAATGAGCATTACGCTCGTTACCTTTCTGTTCCGCAAGTACAATAATGCCTGTGCCCTCTGTGGAGCACATGGTAAAGGCGTCAGGCTGGACATACACCATATTGATGGAAATGGATGTATGAGCGAAACCAAGAACAATGACGTGCCCAACTTAACTCTCCTATGCGCTTCCTGCCACAGTAAAGCAGACCATGCTAGAAGAAGGAGTTTACGTCTTCTTTCGGCGCAACTTGCTTAGATTGAGACTCCTGACAGGTGAAAATCTATGTTGCTGAATCTGGACATGACTCTGAGAAAGGTGCAAGTAAACGGATGTTGTAATGATATCCGTATGCCCCAGAATGAGTTTGAGGGTGATGATATCGCCACCCAACATCAGGTACTTGACGGCAAAGGTATGACGCAGCAGATGGGCGTGGAGACGGGGAATATCCACCTGCTCTCCCGCTCGCTTGATCAGGTGCGACAGGGCGTTGTAAGTCAGGGGTACACCCTCGATGGACAGGAATAGCTCCTGATGGTTGCCCTGCGGTTCGGGTCGGAAGGCTTGAACATAGCGGAGGAGGTACTTTTTGGTCTGAGGGTCGAAAGAGACGATCCTTTCCTTCCGACCCTTACCCCATATCCTGATAGTGTTTGAAGACCAATCAATAGCCTCCATGGTGATTCCCAGCAGTTCCGCCGCTCTCATGCCGGTATCGAGGAAGAGAAGCAAAATACACATCAGCCGCATACCCAGGAAGGTGTTGGGGTTGATGGCGGCAAACAGCCGGTCTATCTCCTCATCGGTCAGGATATTGATGACGGGTTTGGGCAGGGAGGGCCGCTTGAGCTTGGTTAGGAGGTTCTGACGGGTAAAACCCTCGTCATAAAGCCAGTTGGCAAAGGCCTTTAAAGCTCGGACGTGGCTATGGATGTAAAAAGCAGACAGACCGCCCTCTTTGGGAGGAACAAGGGGATGGGTCTCATAGCGGCTAGTGCGTTCTTGGAGCGAGGCGATGAAGGCCCGCACCGAATGGATGGTCATCTCCGGCAGGGCAGGAGAGTCGCCCAGATAGCGACTAAAGTTGCCCAAGCGTTGCCGGTACCAGGCAACTGTCGCCTTGCTCTTATTCTCGGTCTGTTTGGTGGCCGCAAATAGATCAATCAGGGTGGGGATGGTGGTTTCCATGCGTTCCCTCCGCAGTATCTCTTGTGTCCTCACAGTAGCACCCCTTTCTTCTGGCGATTGGCAAAAGATAGGCAGGAATGCGGCAGGAGCCACTGGAGGGAGTACCTTGGTCGGGACGAGGAAAAGTCCCTTGGTCGGGGAATCAAAAACGACCAAAGGACGCTGGTTCCTTTGGCCGTAATCAGAGGCCTGTGGCGGCGACTAGATTTGAACTAGTGACCAAGGGCTTATGAGTCCCCTGCTCTACCACTGAGCTACGCCGCCAGCACCCGCTATTATAGGGTTTGAGTCGCCTGTGTCAAACCATCAGCGGCTCGTCCTTACACGAGCTGCTCACCCATTGTGATGCACGTGACCTTGGCTCTGGCGGTCTGGGCTTGGGTGGTCTGAGCGCGCAGCGAAACCTGGTTGCTGCCATTCGCTGCGATAAGCGGTGATTCCAGCTGGACCTGTTGCTTGTCCGCGCCCAGCCAGTCCGTCACGGTGATGTGCCCGTCGGCATCCAGCGCAAGCAGGTCGCCGCTCGCCAGGGTAACAGGCAGGGTTACGCCCACATCGTTGAGCTGCAGGTGCGGTTCGTGGATCTCAGCCTCCACCAAAGGAAGCGCGGTGATCGGCCCCAGCCCGATCGCTGCTGACTTGCCCGGCTCTATTCCGTTTACCCACACGCTCAGGCGCGAGATCACACCGAAATCGATCGTCTCGCGGTAGGCGCTGTAGTAGTTGCTGCGATCACCCCAGCGATAGTCGCTCCAGCGTCCTGAATCGACCTCGGCGAGCACCACAAAGCGCCAGCCAGTAAAGTCGATATCCACGTAATGCTCGGCGATGGCGCCCATAGCGATGTGATGCGGCGTCTCGAGCCTCAGGTTGAGCAGCGTACCGCTGCCATCACCCTGCACCCACACCCCTAACGCCTGACGTTCGGAGAGATCCAGCCACGGGTCATACAGGCGCTCATAACGCGCCCAGGCCGCGTTGGCCTCGCTGACCCCACGGTTGCGGGCATCCAGGCACACGGCTGCGGTGCCATCCGGCGTCGCCTCGCCGGCGGGTTGGATCGCCAACGTCATGCCGTCAGCGGCTGCGACTGCAGCCTGGTCAGGCGTCTGCCAATTTTCCAGGGTGATGCCCCCTGACTTACGATCCACCGCCATGAGAGCCTCAATCTCAAGCTGCAAAGGCTGCTCGGGATAGGGATTCGCAAACGTCCAGCTGGTGCTCCAGGGCTCCCCATCCGTGACCTTGTGCAGGGCGCGCTCAGCCGGGTAAAACTGGGCTGCGCCTTCATTTTGCCGGATGATAAACTCCTTGCCGGGCTCCCGCAGGCGTGCACGTACCGATTCGGGCACCTTGCCGGCATGGCGCAAGTCTTCATAAAAGCGCAGGCGTTCAACCAGTTTGCCGTATAGCGGGGTCGCCTGCAGGGCTTCCTGGCTGACAGCCGTATTGATCGCCAAGCCCGCGTTGTGCCCCACCATCTTGCACCCCAGGTAATCCATCACGTCCATGCCGTGCACTTCGATCTGTGGGTACTTGGCTGTGTGGAAATTCCACCAGCCCAGGTGCAAGGGCAGCTGCAGGCTGGCAGTGATTTCTTCCAGATGGATATCCAAAAAGCGCTTGTAGCCGCGCACTGGGAAGTCCCACGCGCGGTAACGCGAACGCAGGTTCCACATCTGGTGCCACATGGCGCTCATCTCCATGCTGACGCGCCGTTTCAGGTGAGCATACACGCGGTAGACAAAGCGCTGCCCCCAATACCAACCAAATTCCTTGCCTTCAAACAGGTGCGCCGCGTCGATGGCATCAAAGTAAAAGCCATCGAACTCACAATTATCAGCCACCTCAGCGTGGCGGCGGGCGATCTCTTCAAACAGCGGCGAGTCGCAAATCGGCAGGAACCCGCCATAGTATTCCTTGATATGCTTGGCAAGCACCCCTCCGGCATGTGCGGCTGCCTGAGTGCCCAGAGCACCGCGTGTGCAATCGGTAAAGGCATAGGGCGCTTCCTGGGTGACACCGCCAAAGGTAACCATCTCATCACCGATATGCAGGTATATCGAGTTGGCCTCCATAAAGCCGGTAATAGTGTTCATGCCGGTAGTGGGCTCGTTGACATAGATGGTCGTATCATCAGCACCGACCGGCTGGCTGAGGGTAAAGGTACGGAAGGCGTCCAGATAAGGGCTGGGGACCGGCGTGACGAACTCGGACTCGCGGTCGACAAAGAACGAATAGGTGTGCAGGATCGAATCAATGCCGGCATCGTGCAGCTTTTTGACGATGCGCTTGTAGGTCGTCCATCCTTCTGGCCACTTGTCTCGGTTGAGCTCGAGCGATCCGAATTTAAAGAACTTGGTGCCGCCGTGGTTATCGATCTGGTTAAAGCCCAGCTGCTTGACGGTTGCAATCCACTCGTCGACGGTTTCCTCGGTGAGGGTGCCAAAGTTGAACAGGAACGAGCCATGGTTAAAGGGCACGCCCTGTGCCCAGGCGCCCGCGTTGCGCAGCGAGATCAGGTCACTGGCCGCCGCAGCCGCCTGGCGAAACACCGGCAGCAGAGCTTTCGGCTCACCGGCGATCAGGGCGATCTCGGCGCCTTCCACGCCAAACTGCCGGTAGCAGGCTGCCTGCAGATGATGCTGTACGGTGGGCAGCTCGGTCACCTGCGTGAACAGATTGAGGGCATAGGCACATGCGCCAAAGGGCTCGGCAACGTTCCCCTTTAGCTTGAGCGGGATATTACAAAACTGCAGCCGTTCGGTCTCGGCAGGCGCGCGCAGCACCCGCAGAGTGAGATAACTCTCGTGTTGACCGAGCTGCAGCGTTACCTGGCGCTCTGAAGCACCAAACGTGATCACCAGGCTGCTGCCTTGCAGCGCTACCTGGCTGGGCTGGTAGTCAATGCCACCTAAAAGCAGACTGGCGCAATATGTGGCACGCTGATGATCGAGATAATCGATACCACTGGCGGTATCAATAAAGGCCAGGTTTTGGCCTAGCGAGTTGATGCGATAGGTGAACGCTTTACAGCTCAGTTCCAGCGGCAGATGAATCGGCACGGGGACGTAGTCGCTCATCATCACTCCCTCATTGACAAGATGCTGAGAGGATCATAGCCGGTTATTGTGAGTGGCGTCAATCCGTTCAGGCAGGCGTGGACCACCGGTGCGGGTTATTCAGCGAGTTTGAGCACCTTTACCGCAGAGGTTGCCGAGAGTGTAATTTCACGCCGGCCGATCAGGCGCAGCATGGTGATCCGAGTTGGATAGTGGGCTGTCACCGTGATGAGCTTGCCGGGGGCGGCTTCCAGGCCGATCACCTCTACCATGTCGGGCTCGAGGTCGAGCCCGCGGGTGCGCGCCTTGTTGACTGCCGCGGATTTGATTTCGCTTTCCAGACTCGGAAAGTGCGAGGCATAACGCGCGCCCTCGCGCACCGAGGTACGCAGGTTAAAGTTGTTCCAAGCCAAGGTACCCGCGTCTGTCACCATGACAAGTGCCAGGATGAGTGCCGGAATGAGGATCACCAGATCCATCAGGTGGATGCGCGAGCCGTGCTTGTCCAAGTCTGCCAAGCCCTCTTATCTGCCCAGTTGGGGGTAATTATACATCCATTCTAAATAAATGCCTCTGCCCAAGCTTTGGGCAGAGGCATTGTGTCGGTTGACTTGTTCGCAGGGCGGTGTCCCTCACAACTCCGCCACGCGATCAGTTAGCTGGATTTACCAGCGGCGAGCGGGACGGGTGTCGCGGTCTTGGCGTGCCTGAGCTTCGGCAACCTTGATCGCACGGCCATCCAGCTGCACACCGTTGAGCTGCGCGATAGCGGCAGCGGCGGCGGCTTCGTCAGCCATTTCGACAAAACCAAAGCCCTTGGAGCGGCCGGTCTCGCGGTCGATGATGATAGTAGCCCTGACAACTTCACCGACGCGCTCAAAGGCTTCTTGCAGTTCGCTCTCGGTGGTGGCATAGGCGAGGTTACCGACGTACAGTTTCTTTTCCATGATTTCCTTTTTTCCTTGTACTTGGCCAGAGTTCACGTAAAGAAGCGAGGCGTTTCCGAGCTTGATGAGGGACAAGCGCGTGGTCGCCCTTAACCAGTTTGAGTCCAACCAGGAAACTCTGCCGAGTGGTACAAGGAGAGGTTCACAGATGCGGGGCTCGAAATCATGGGTTTCTTATACAGTCCTAAGGCCTTTTAGGTTTGCGGTCTATTCTAACATACCCCAGTGGGCCTGTCAAAAAGCCTATTGAGTCCTGTTAAGCAAGACCGGGATGCGACTGGGTAGGTAGCGGCGCTGCAAGGCAGCATATTCATCGCGCAGCTCAGCAGTTGGCAAGGTCTCATCCGTAATCTGAGGCCAGGTGCCGGTTGCCTGGAACACCAGCATCCCAAAAGCAAACACCACTTCTGCCGCCGTAAAATAACAATGTCCGTAACGATCGATGGCAATGTTGGTATGGTTATACCATGAACCGCTGCCCAGCGTTTTAAGCTGATAAAGCAACATGTGCCAGTAGGGCACCACCGGATCGCGCGTGGTGTGCAGAGTGACAAGTGGCACAGCCAGCCGGCCATTGGTGCTGAATGCCGACGAATCCATCATCGCCAGTGCTGCCGGATCCGCCTGGAAGCGCGCGATCTCTCTGTTCAGACGAATATCATCGTCTGAGCCGTAATAGCGCCAATACGGCTGAGTATTGTTGTAGGGTATTCCACCCAGCACTTCTATAGCATCGTTAGTGGAGTACAGAGAATACACGATCACTTCGGTAAAGGAGGAGGCGATGGTGTCGGGGTCTTGATCATCGATTATTAGCTTGGTCACATCGATCAGCTGGCGCGTGATCTCGGTCCGCTCAGTCAGAGCCTCGCGTCCGCGGGCGATGATCTGTGGTGCGTCGCGCACCAGTTCATCCGGCACATGAAAGGCATCGCCACCATAGGGCAGCAGGATATCGGGATAAAAGTAATCGAATACCACCCTGAAATCGCCAAAAAGTGCCATTTGGCGCTTAAAGTCGCCCACCGGACCGCAGCACGCCAACGCCCCCGAGAACACATCGGGATGCTGTTCGGCCGCCAAGGTGGCGATCAGCCCGCCCTCTGAGACACCTACGACATAAACGCGATCGGCTTCCGGACGGCCGGTTTCCACCGCATAACGCTGAAAGGCCTCCAGCAGGTCGAGCAGGTCGGCTACACCATCACGGACTGCCAGGCCATTACGCCGGTAACTCGTCACCGCAAAGGCATAGCCCAAGTCGCCCACCAGTTTGGGAGAACCCACCCCATCCAACTCAAGCTGCTCCAAGGGGATCTTGGGCACACCGCCCGGCCCGACATATCCGTGTGCGTAAAGGATCAGGCTGCCATTCCAGTTCTCTGGCACACACAGGGCGATGCGCGCCTGCGAGGGCAAGTTGCCACCGACACAGCCTTCCAGAATACCGCCTAGGGGCGTAAGGTTCGCTAACGACGGCGCTGCCCCCGCTGGGGGGACCAGCACCAGGAGGAATACCAGCACCAGTCCAAGGCGTGTGATCGTGGTCTTCACGCGTTTGCCTGCCTAAAACCACTGCTCGATTGACGGCCACTCACCGTGCGCGATAATAGCTCCGCACAGCTGAACATAGTGTAATCCAGCAGAGAAAGTATGTAAAGTGACAACACAAGGCTCGGACCTGGCACTGGTGCGTTGGGCCGGACGCGTACCACGCGCCGTTATCTGGCGCCTTTACCAGTTGGATGCGCAAGGCATCCGCGATAGCGAACTGCTCGATGAGGTGGCTTATGCCTTGTATGCTCGCTGCCAGAGCATTCTGCAGGCCACACGCGCCTATGCCGGCGAGGTAACTTGTCCGCGCTGCGGGGCGCCCATACAGCACAGCTGGTGCTCAGCGAGCCCTTGGTGTGCACCTGCGGATGGTCGGTGCTATCGGCCGACTATGCGCGCTCCATGCTGGGCAAACGCCTGCACGGCGGCAGCACCATGCACATCTGGGAACACTATGTGCAGCACTTGTCCGGCTGCGCGGATTATACGCAAAAGATGCGCCTGGTCGACTGGCTGCTCCACCAGCTACATGCCAGTACACGCTCGGTTAGCGTGCAACTGATCGGCGGGAGTCCGCGCCAGGTAGCAGCCCTGCTGGATGCCCTCGCCGCTACCCCTGCCTCGACGCCCGGACTGGCTGAACAATCCGCCGACTGGCGCGAGCAAATGCGCGCCGGCGCCTATGCCAGCCAACTGCCGGGTGATCCCCTACTAGATTGAGCGGTTGCCATCCGCGTCCACAGCCACGATCTTGTAAGTCGCGGATGCTGACGCCTCTGGTGCGCAATCAAAGTAATAGGTGCCGATGGCTACGAAATCGACCAGCTGGCTGTCGCGCCAGACCTCATAGCCCGCCAGCAGGCCCTGGGTAACGCTGGGCGACCATTCCAGCGAGATGCCATTATGCCCCCAGATGGTTTCCTCTTCCTTGACTATCAGGAAGGGCGCGCTGGGCGCCATCTGGATGGTACCCGCACCGGGGTAATCCGTCAGGTTGAGCAGGATGCGGTCGTCCGAGCCTTTCGGTGCATAGGTGATGCCTTCATGCATCAGCACTTTGCCCAGTGCCGTGTATCGGCTGCCCAACTTGGGGATCGACACGGTGTACTCCATCTCGGGCTGCAACCGCTTGGGGAACACCGTCACCTGAGCACATGCCTGGTCGGGGCGGATCATCCCGCGGCTGCGCGAGCCATCCATTATCTGGATAAAAGTATGTACGTCGGGCGCGCCTTCGGCCTGCGGATGGTAGAGGCGCATATAACGTCCCACCACACCCTTTGAGACCAGGTAGCGCTCAAAGAGGGTTGTCTCGCGCTGGCGCGTGATCCAGCCCTCATCGATGCGATGACCGCCGCCCGCCATGCCAAACTGCTTGGCTGGCGTCCAGAAATACGAGAGGTAGTAGAAATCGTCCGGGCCGCCGCCATCCGAGTGCTGGTTATCCTCCAGAAGCTCAAGCTTGTCCCAATCGCACCACTCACCTCCCGAGTTACAGCCCTCAAAGCCGAGGTTGGGATCGGCATCTTTGCATTCACGTATCATCGCCAAAAAGTGGCGGTATTGCGCCACAAAGGGCTGCCCGGCAGGATGATCGTGGCTGGTGCTAAAGCAGGGGCTCTGGACCCAGCCATCGAAGCGATGGATATAGCTGCCGTAGCGCTTTTGGCGCTCCAGGATAAACGTGCGCATATAATCATGCGCCTCCTGACAGGCACTGCAGAGGCCGTGGCCATACCACGGCGTAATGGCACGCGGGTTGAGCGTAAGTGGCTGCCACTCGGGATGTGCGCGATCGAGTGTCGTATCCGGGTCAAAGTGCTGCGGCGGCATCCACAGTTTAAAATGGATCCCCGAGCGTTTCAGATAGGTTACCAGCTCGCCCCACTCGATGCCCTCCCAGTCGCCGCGGCCGCGCTCGTCGAACCAGAAGTCGTCTTCGTGAGCGACATTGGCACCGATCGTGCGGCACAGGTTGGCGATCTGCCACATGTCCTCGCGGCGCTTGGCCAAGTCGTTGCGATGTTCCGGGTTGTTCCAGTTGTTATTATAGATGCGCGAACCCCACAGATACTGCTCGCGAGTGTAATCCCACTTGAACGTTGCCTGCCAATCGTGCAGCTGCTCGGCAGCACTGTCGAGATCGCCCGAATAGACGCCCACAAAGCTATTGGGCGTTTCAAAGCTGGCGCCGGGCGCGAGCGGCTCACGATGGTGTTCGAGCTGGGTGTTCAGATAGTAGCAGGTACGGATCTTGGTACGATCCTGGCCCTCCAGGATGGGTTGCTGCGCGTTCATCATCTGGGTCGACCAGGGACCCAGATAGTTGTGGCCAATAAACAAGCCCTCGAGATGCTCGTGGTCGTGCAGTACGAAATAAGGGTGATAGCTGGCTGAACCGCTCCAGATGTCGTCGATGCGGTAGCCAGGCATACCCACCATGGAATGGAAGGTTCGCCCCAGCCTCCTATAAGGCGGCTCAATGCGCATCTCGTTGGTGCCGGCATCCGCACCGCCGCCCTGCCAGTAGCAGATACTAAAGCGGTTGATCCACTCGGGCGCCATGCGCAGCTGCTGCAGGCTGATCATGTCCAAATCGGCCGCTGCGCGGCCAAGGTTGGTGACCTTCCAGGTTTTCAGGATCATACCCAACTGGGTACGCGGCGTGCTGGCGAATACGGTATAGTTAAGGGCTACCTCAACTTGATCGTTTGCAATCACCAGGTTTAAACGGATGCCCGTATCGATCCCTGGCGAAGCCTTGGGGGTTGGCAGGGGCTCAACCTGCTGGCTGACCAGGCGGTATCCGCCGGTGAGTCCCGAGTATTCGCGGCTGCCCAGGGTAAAGTAAAACTCGTCCGAATCAGCACGATCAACCAGGTTGTTGTGAGTACTCTTGTTAAGAAGGCTGATACATCGCAGCCTGCCATCCTGCAGTTGCAGCTGCTGTTCGATCAGACCAGTACCAAACGACCACACCTGTTGTTCCGCATCGTAGCGGCAATAAGCATCGCCAACGGTTATATGGTACGCTGACATGGCATCCTCCCCACGCATCTAGCCTGTGAGCATTGTACCCTCGGATGAGCTTTGCGCAAGCGCAGCTCCTTTGACCTGTCTGCGCAAAGCGAGTATGGTAGCCATAATCTTAACAATTGGAGCAGCATGCCCCACCAGTTTGTGGCGGCCGACTGGGAACAGTACCGCATAGATTATCATAACCCGTTTCAAGCACTCGAGGCACCCGAAGAAGAGATCGCCATAGTCGACAAGGTACTGGCGCGCCTCGCAGAGCTGCAGATTATTCCTCATACTCGATACGATCGCGCACGCTTTGAGACATTTCGCCAGGCGGTGATCGAGCGCTTTGAGATCCCTTGGACGGCCATCACCCCGCGCATGCAGTGCCTGCTCTGGGCACTGAACGCCATCCGGCAACCGCGCAACATGTTAGCCGCCGGTATTTTTTGCGGAAATACCTTCATTTCGAACGCCGGCACGGGGGTGGGTCCGGACGCGGTATATCAGGCTGACAACCTGGTCGGCATCGAAATCAAGCTGGACGAGGCGGCACGTGCGGAACGCAACGTACGCGCCTTTGACGAAACCGGTGTGGCGTACATCGTAGCGGGCGATGCCGTGCAGGTAGTAGGTGCCTTTGATAAACCCATCGAGCTCTTGTACCTGGATGCCAACGGCACCGATGCGCGCAGCAAGGGCATCTACCTGGATATCCTGCAGGCCGGGTTGGCACAGATGCCGCAGGGGGCACTGGTCTTGGCGCACAACAGCGTCAACTGCGCCGAAAAAATGTCGGACTATCTCGATTTCGTACGTGTTCCGCAGCGCTTTACCAGCCTCAACGTCATCTTTGATGTCGAGGGGCTGGAAGTCAGCGCTGTTTGATAACTACCCAACAGGAGGCATGTATGTCAGACCAAAAACAAGCCATCTCAAAGAGCCTGCAGGACTCAATGAAAGCCGTCAGCGAGGACGCGGCACACGGAGAACCCAAGGTCGGCGTTGAAGAGTTTATGGCGCTGGCGCGCCGTTTCGGCTTCAGCGACGCGGCGCTGGCCGATATGGAGGCCATCGCACGCCGCGAGAGCATGGGGCGTGGGCCCTATCTGGCCAACTATTACTCGGGACTCAAGGAATCCTGCGTACAGGCCTTTCAACGGCGTGCGCGCGAGGTTTTTGGGGTCAAGTATGCCCTGGGGCTCTCTTCGGGCACGGCTGCGCTGCACAGCGCCTTTATCGCCGCAGGTGTTTCGGCCGGCAAGGAAGTCATCTGCCCGGCAATCGGTTTTTACGCCACTCCCGCGGCAGTGGTGCAATCCAACGGCATCCCGGTGTTTTGCGATGTCGACGAATCGCTGGGAATGGACCCGACCAAAATCGAAGCCCTGATCACCCCGCGCACCGTGGCGATCGCCCCCACCCATGTGATGGGCAGTGTGGCTGATATGGGGCCGATCATGGAGATCGCCCGGCGCCACAACCTGAAGGTGATCGAAGACACCGCGCAATCATGCGGAGCCACCTATCGCGGGCAGCTAACCGGCACGATCGGCGATATTGGCATCTTTTCGATCTCAGCCTACAAGATTGTGGGCGGCGGTGAGGCAGGCTTGCTGCTCACCAACGACGAGAGCCTGTGGGCGCGCGCCAACCAGCTATCCGAATGCGGCGGGTTATGGCGCCCAGATCGCTATGCACCCCCGCGCTGGGATGGCGAACTCTTTAACGGCACCAACTATCGCCTGTCAGAGCTTGAGGCGGCGGTTGATACAGTGCAGATTGGCAAGGTCGTGGCGATCCGCAACCGCTTTAACGCCGTCAAGCGCCATGTAATGGAACGCCTGCAGCGCTTTGAAAATATCACACCGCAAAAGCTCAACGATGCCGATGGCGAAGTGGGCTATGTGCTGCGCTTTTTCCCGGAAACAGCCGAGATCAGCCGGGCGATTGTGGCGGATATGCAGGCGGCGGGCATCGAGTCTTATTGCCGACCGGCCGGCTCCCCGCCCGACTGGCACCTCTCGGCATATATGTACCCGATCACCGAGATGCGTGGACCCACCGAGGATAACTGCCCCTTCCAGTGCCCGATCTACCTGCAGCGCGGCGGCAGGGCACGTTATGACAAGTCCGACTGCCCCGTCTCGGTGGACCTCTTTGAGCGCATGGTGTCAGTCTCGCTCAATCAGTGGCTCTCGCCCGAATCGTGCGCTACCCTGGCTGAAGCGATTAACCGTGTGTTGGCGATGCACTGCAAGCCATCCGATCAAGCGCCAGCGTGGTTCTAGGAACAAAAACGGTGAGGGCAAAACCCTCACCGTTTTTTATTTGCAGCGATACGAACGGAAGTCAGTTAGCCCCCTAATGCTGCAGCGACCACGGCTGCAACTGCTGCCGGCCAGACCGACGGTTTACGCATAGCAGGCATCCTACTTGACGAGTGTCAGCCAGCCAAAGCGATCGGGCACCTGACCCGAGGCGATCTCAAAAAAGGCCTGCTGCAGCTGCGTGGTGATAGGCCCGCGGTGCCCAGCACCCACCGTGATGCGGTCGACCGAGCGGATCGGGGTCAACTCAGCAGCCGTGCCGGCAAAAAAGAGCTCGTCAGCCAGGTAAAGCTGCTCGCGCGGGATGACGACCTCTTGCACGTTGAGGCCCAGATCGCGCGCCAGGGTCATCACACAGCTGCGCGTTATACCCGGCAGGATCGCACAGCTCAGCGGCGGGGTATAGAGCGCCCCGTCTTTGACCATAAAGATGTTCTCGCCGCTGCCTTCAGCCACATTACCGCTGTAATCCAGGGCGATCCCTTCGGCATAACCATTCTCAATGGCTTCCATCTTGATCAGCGTCGAGTTGAGATAGTTTCCGCCGGCCTTTGCGCCAGAAGGGGTTGTATCAGGGGCAGAGCGCCGCCATGAAGAGACGCCCACATCCACGCCCTGCTCGATGGCTTCTTCACCCAAGTATTGGCCCCACGACCAGGCAGCGATGATAAAGTTGACTGGGCAAGTCCGCGGCTCAACGCCCAACTGGCCAAAGCCGCGGAAAGCGAGCGGCCGGATATAACAACTGGGCAGCTTGTTCTTTAGGATGGTATCAGCGATGGCACGATTGACCTGCTCTTTGGTATAGGGCAGCTCCATGCGGTACACCTTGCACGAGTTCAGCAGTCGCTGGGTGTGGGCATCCAGGCTGAAAACCGCCGGGCCTGCCGGAGTCTCGTAACAGCGGATACCCTCAAACACACTGGTGCCATAATGCAGCGCATGCGAGAGCACATGTACTTGCGCGTCTGCCCACAGCACAAACTCGCCGTCCATCCAAATGTAATCTGCCTGAAATGCCATGATCGCTTACTCCTTGAGAACTGATATCAGCCACGCGTGACAAGGGCGGCAACATGTTCGCCCATTTCGCGGGTTGTTACACGGGTAGTCTGGTCGGTCACCAGGTCGGCAGTGCGGTAGCCTGCCTCGAGCACCTGATCGACGGCCTGCTCGACCGCGGCCGCCTCGTCTTCCAAGCCTAACGAATACCGCAGCAGGAGCGCTGCCGAGAGGATTGCCGCCAGCGGGTTAGCAATGCCTTGCCCGGCGATATCGGGCGCCGAGCCATGGATGGGCTCATACAAGCCCCGCTTGCCTTCGCCCAGCGAAGCCGAGGGCAGCATGCCCATTGAGCCGGCCAACATCGAGGCTTCGTCGGTGAGAATATCGCCAAACATGTTCTCGGTGACGATCACATCAAAACTGCTCGGGCGGCGAATCAGGTGCATGGCACAGGCATCCACCAGCAGGTTTTCGAACTGGACATCCGGATAGTCGCGCGCCACACGCGTGGCGACCTCACGCCACAACCGCGAGCATTCCAGCACATTGGCCTTGTCGACAGAGGTGACATGCTTGCGGCGCATGCGTGCCAACTCAAAGGCGGCGCGCATCACGCGCTCGATCTCGTGGGTGGTATAGGTCATTGTGTCATAGGCCGAGGTGTTGTTATCGCCGCGGCCGCGCACTCCAAAGTAGATGCCGCCGGTGAGTTCACGCACCACCACCAGGTCAGTGCCTGAGAGCACTTTGGGTTTAATCGTCGAGGCACCCATGAGGAGCGGGTTGACACGTACAGGGCGCAAGTTGGCGTACAACCCCAGACCCTTGCGTAGCCCCAACAGACCTTGCTCGGGACGAATCGGCTTGGTAGGGTCATCCCACTTGGGGCCGCCCACCGCGCCAAAGAGCACCGCGTCGGCCTTGCGGCACAGCGTGAGGGTGTCTTCGGGCAAGGGCGTGCCCACGGCATCGATGGCTGCCCCGCCCACCAGGGCGCGCGTAAAGAGCAGCTGGTGGCCGTAGTGGGCCTCCACTGCCTCAAGTACTCGGATGGCTTCCGCCACCACATCCGGGCCGATGCCATCTCCGGCCAATACTGCTATATGTGCTTGCACAAGACCTCCTTCAGGCGCGGGTTTTCAGGTTGTCAGCCGAGCGCGGATACGAACCAAACATGCGATAGAGCATCGTCATCTCGCCGAGGTGATCGAGGGCGCGCTGGCAGCGCAGCTCGCCGACATGCCCGGCAAAGTCAATGTAAAAGATATATTGCCAGGGAACACTGCGCAACGGGCGCGACTCGATCTTGCACAGGTCGACGTTGCGCAGCGCAAAGGCGCTCAGGCAGCGATATAGCAAGCCCGGCTCATTTTGCCCGGCAAAGGCGATCGAAGTCTTGCACTCGGCCGGCTCCGGCAACATCTCCAGCGGCAGCGGCTCACGTGCCAGACTAAGGAAGCGGGTATAGTTGCTGGAATCGTCCTCCATCCCGCGCCACAGGATCTCGAGGCCGTACAACTCGGCAGCGTGTTCGCTGGCTAACGCAGCCACATCGCGCCAGCCTTCGTCTCGCAGGATGCGCGCCGAGCCTGCGGTATCCTGGCTAGCGATCACCTGCACCTGGCTGCCCAAGGCACGCAGTGAGCCCTCGCACTGCGCCAGGGCTTGCGGATGCGAATAGATGCGCCGCACATCCTCGAGGCGCACACCTGGATTGACGATCAGACAATGCGACACACGGTGGTTGTGTTCACCGATGATATACAGCTTATGCGTCAGCAGGAGGTCATAGTTGCGGTGGATACTGCCCGCCAGCGAGTTCTCAACCGGCACCACAGCGCGGTCGCAGGCGCCCGATTCGACGCCGTCAAAGGTCGTCACCGGCACAGTGATGATGTCGTGGCCCTCGAATGCAAAAGCGGCTGCCTCACTGTAGGCGCCCGGTTCCCCCTGATAGGCAACGCGCATTTCAGCCGTGCTCCGCGAGCTGCTGGCGTGTGTATGGCACCAACCCGCCAGCTTCGATCAGCTCCAGCATAAAGGGCGGATAGGGTGCTGCATGGTAGCTATTACCGGTGGAGAGGTTGCGGATCATGCCAGCTGCCAGGTCGACCTCCAGGGTGTGGCCAGCCAGGGCATCCGCAGCAGCCTCGGGGCATTCCAGGATCGGCAGGCCGATGTTGAGCGCATTGCGGTAAAAGATGCGCGCGAAACTGGCGGCGACTACGCAGGCGACCCCGCTGGCTTTGATCGCCAGGGGTGCGTGCTCGCGCGACGACCCGCAGCCAAAGTTGTTGCCCGCCGCAATGATATCGCCGGGCTTGACTGCCCTGGCAAAGCCAGCATCGATATCCTCCATGCAATGCTTGGCCAGCTCGGTTTCGTCTGAGGTATTCAGATAGCGTGCCGGGATGATCGCATCTGTATCGACGTTGTCGCCATACTTCCAACCCTTGCCCGAGATCGTCATAAACGTCTCCTTGTTACTTGCCTGATAGCCTGGCCGCGATCGCCTGGTTAACGGCGTCAGCATCGGCCCGGAGCTCGATCGGCATGTTGCGATACTCTCCAGCTACCTCGGCGAGGGTCCCCTCGTGGTAGCCGGTCTTGAACGACGTGAATTTCAGCCCCTGGGCGGTCGAGACCACCACCACGCGATCGCTGGACTTGATCTCGCCGCGCGCGACGAGTTTAAAGAGCGCAGCCAGCGCCACACCGGTGTGCGGGCAGCAATACATACCCGTCAGGTCGGCTCGCGCGGCAGCCTCAGCCAGTTCCGATTCACTGGCCTGCTCGACCACACCATCAAAGCGCTGGATCACCTTGACGGCGCGCTCATAACTGACCGGGTTGCCGATCTGGATAGCGCTTGCCAGCGTGGTCTGTGCAATGACGCGCTCTTGTGAGGCGAACCCTCTCTGGTAACTGCGGTAAAATGGATTGGCATGCTCGGCCTGCGCCGCCGCTAGGCGCGGCAGCCGATCGATCAGCCCCAGTTCATCGAGCATCAGGAGGCCATTGCCCAGGGCGGTAATGTTGCCGAGGTTGCCGGCCGGCATGATGATCCAATCCGGAACCTGCCAGTCGAACTGCTGCACGATCTCGATGCCCACCGTCTTTTGCCCCTCGATGCGCAGCGAGTTCATCGAGTTGGCCAGGTAGATGGTCTGGTCACGCGTGACTTGCTGGACGATCGCCATACAGCCATCGAAATCGGTATCCAGAGCCAGCACTAGCGCCCCATTGGCGATCGGCTGGATCAGCTGGGCTGTCGACACCTTGTTGCGCGGCAAAAAGACGATCGCCTGGATGCCGGCGGCGGCGCAATAGGCCGCCAGCGCGGCGGACGTATCGCCGGTGGAAGCACAGGCGATCGCGCGGATATCGGCACCATTCGCGACCATCTGCTTGACGACGCTCACCAGCACTGTCATACCCAGGTCTTTGAACGAACCGGTGTGGCTGTTGCCGCACAGCTTGACCCACAGATCCTCCACGCCGATATCGGCACCCAGGCGCTGCGCCCAAAACAGGTTGGTATGGCCTTCGTACATTGAGATGATGTTGTCATCGGCGATGCCCGGGCAAACCCATTCCTTTTTGCCCCACACCCCGCTACCAAAGGGCCACTCGTTGGTATGCATGCGCGCGTCAAAGAGCTGCTTCCACTCTGCAGCAGAGCGCTCTTTGAGGGCGTTCAGGTCGTGGGCGACCTCGAGCAAGCCCCCGCACTTGGGGCAGTGGTAGAGCACCTGTTCGAGCGGATACTCGCCCTCACAACCGCGGATGCAGCGGAACCAAGCGCGCAGTTCCCTCACAGCCCCAGCTCCCGCGGGCCAGCGATGCGCCCGAGCACGGCGGTTGCTGCCGCCACAGCCGGGTTGGCCAAGTAGACTTTACTGGTGGTGTGACCCATGCGGCCCACAAAGTTGCGGTTAGTGGTCGAGACACAGCGTTCGCCGGCCGCCAAGATGCCCATATGCCCGCCCAGGCAGGGCCCGCAGGTGGGGGTGCTAAAGACGGCCCCCGCCTCGACAAAGACCTCGGCGAGACCCTCGCGCATGGCACGCAAATGGATATCCTGAGTGCCCGGAATGATGATGCAGCGCAAGTTGGGGCTGACAGTGCGGCCGCGCAGCACGTTGGCAGCCTCTACCAGGTCGTCCCAGCGGCCGTTGGTGCACGAGCCGATCACTACCTGGTCGATCGGCACCTCGCCCACCTGACTGATCGGTTTGGCATTACTGGGCAGATGCGGGAAGGCTACTTGCGGCTCGATGGTCGAGACGTCGATCTGATAGCTCGCGCGGTAGGTTGCGCCGGCATCCGAGGTGAACTCGCGATGCGTGCGCTTCAGGCGGCCGTTGATATAGGTGCGCGTAACGTCATCCACGCCAAAGATACCCGCCTTGGCGCCGGCTTCGATCGCCATGTTCGAGACCGTCAGGCGGCTATCCATGCCCAGGCAGGCGACGGCATCGCCGATGAACTCTATCGCCTCGTAGCGCGCCCCTTCGACCCCGATCATACCGATGATATAGAGGATCAGATCCTTGCCGCTTACCCACGGCTGCAGCTGGCCGCTCAGCTCAAAGCGCAGCGATTCAGGCACCTTCATCCAGATGCGCCCGGTGGCCATCGCCACGGCAATGTCGGTCGAGCCCATGCCAGTGGCAAAGGCGCCCAATGCACCATAGGTGCAGGTGTGCGAATCGGCACCCACCACCACGTCACCCGGGCCAACCAGACCCTGCTCGGGCAAGAGGGCATGTTCGATGCCCATGCGCCCGACCTCAAAATACCAGCGGATGCCGTAACGCCGCGCAAACTCGCGCACCAGCTTGGCCTGCTCGGCCGACTGGATATCTTTGTTAGGAGTAAAGTGATCCGGCACCAGGACGATGCGCTCGCAATCAAACACGCGGTCGACCCCCAGTTTGCCGAACTCGCGGATCGCCAGCGGTGCTGTAATATCGTTGGCCAGCACCAGGTCGACGGACACGTCGATCAACTCGCCCGGCTTGACAGTATCGCGCCCCGCGTGGGAGGCTAGAATTTTCTCTGCTATTGTCATCGCTTTCATGCTGGTGTCTTTCCTTGATGCGTATTATTGCCCGCCTGGCGGATCGCCAGCAGCTTGTTGAGCGCCGAGAGATAGGCTTTACCGCTGGCCACCAGGATATCGGTGGAAGCGCCGTGGCCCGAATAGACGTGCCTGCTCCGACCTGTCTGCGGATTCGTGGCTGCATCTGCTGCGGCATCTTCTTTAGCCTCGATGCGTATCGTGACCTCGCCCACCGCGTCGATACCCTCTGTCACAGCCTTGACGACGAACTCGGTCAGCTCGTTGGGCACGCCCACGATGCGGTTGATTGCCTTGTAGACGGCATCCACCGGGCCAGTGCCATGCGCCGAATCCGTCAGCAGCTGGCCATTCATGTCCTTTAAGCAGACAGTGGCCGTGGCGATGGCGCGGTCGCCCGAGACAATCTGCAGCTGTTCGAGGCCATAGATCTCTTGCGGCTGGTAGACCTCATCCGAGATCAGGGCGTCGATATCAGCCTCTGCCACATACTTTTTCTTGTCGGCCAGCTCTTTAAAACGCGCAAAAGCTCGGTTGAGCTGGTCAGTATCCAGGGTATAACCCATCTGTTCAAGCCGGTCGGCAAAGGCGTGCCGCCCCGAGTGTTTGCCCAGTACCAGCGAGCTTTCGGGCACACCGACGGTGCGGGCATCCATGATCTCATAGGTCAGGCGGTTTTTCAGGATGCCATCCTGATGGATACCGGCTTCGTGGGCAAAAGCGTTGGCACCCACAATCGCCTTGTTGCTCTGTACTGCCAGGCCGGTAAATCTTGAAACCATGCGGCTGGTTGGAAAGAGCTGAGTGGTGTTAATGCCCGTCTCGACCTGATAATACTGCGGACGGGTTTTGATCGCCATTACGATCTCTTCCAGCGCGGCGTTGCCGGCGCGTTCTCCAAGGCCATTGATGGTGCACTCGACCTGGCGCGCCCCGGCCCGCACCCCCGCCAGCGAGTTGGCTACCGCTAGTCCCAGGTCGTTATGACAGTGTGTCGAAATGACGACGCCCTCGATGCCGGGCACATGGCTGCGGATGCCGGCGATCAGCTCGTAGAACTCGTCGGGGGTGACATACCCGACTGTATCAGGGATGTTGAGGGTGGTAGCACCTGCTGCGATGGCGGTCTCGAGCACGGCATACAGGAATTCTGGATCGGAGCGGCCAGCGTCTTCGGGCGAAAACTCGATATCGGCGCACAACGAACTCGCCAATCCCACCATCTCGCGTATGGAAACCAGCACCTGTTCGCGCGTCTGGCGCAGCTTGTACTGCAGGTGGATATCCGAAGTGGCGATAAAGGTGTGGATGCGGCTGCGCTCGGCATCACACACAGCTTCCCATGCGGTGCGGATGTCGCGCTCGACACAGCGCGCCAGACCGCAAATAACCGGGCCTTTAACCTCACGCGCCACCCGCTGCACCGCGTCGAGGTCACCAGGCGACGAGGCCGGAAAGCCTGCTTCAATCACGTCCACGCCCAAGCGCGCAAGCTGCTTGGCAATCTCGAGCTTTTCAGCGGTGTGTAGCGTCGCCCCGGGCGATTGTTCGCCATCGCGTAGGGTCGTATCAAAGATAATGACCTTTTCCACCTGATTTCCTCCGTTCGAGATTGTTTTTGCCGGTTACCGGCCAGCTGCCTGCGGGATTGCCAGCTCGTCTACCGCTTCGGCCTTGGCGCTCGAACAGCGCAACAGCGGCAGTTCGAGGGAATCGATCAGCGCGTGAAAGCTGGCTTCGATGATGTTGACCGAGCAGCCCACGGTCGTCCAGTTCGATTCGCCGTTGCCCGATTCTACCAGCACCCTGGTGAGCGCTGCCGAAGCGGCTTTCTGATCGACAATACGCACCTTGAAATCCGATAGGTGATAGCCCTTTAACTGCGGGAAAAACGGCTCAATCGCCTTGCGCATGGCGGTATCCAGGGCGTTAACGGGGCCCATGCCATCCGCGGCGGTGTGAATCACCTGGTCTCCCACCCGTGCCTTGACGGTCGCCTCGGCCAGGATTTCGTTAGCAGCGCGCTTTTCCACCACCACCATGAAATCCAGCACTTCAAAAGGCGCCTGATAGCCCGGCCGGCTGCGGCGCACCAGGAGCTCAAACGAGCCGTCGGCCCCCTCATATTGGTATCCGCGGTTCTCCATCTCCTTGAGCTTGACGATCAGCGCCTGTTCCTCGGCGGGGGTACCGGCCGATAAGCCCAGTTCCTTGACCTTGGCTGCCACATTGCTGCGCCCCGCCAGCTCAGAGACGAGTACTCGTGTGCGGTTGCCGACATCTTCGGGGACCACATGCTGGTAGCTCGAGCCATCTTTGCGCATGGCGCTGGCGTGCAGCCCAGCCTTGTGGGTAAACGCCGAAGTGCCCACATAGGGGGCATGCTCGTCTGGGTTCAGGTTGGCCGTCTCGCTGACAAAGCGCGAGACATCCGCCAGCCCAACCAGATGGCCGGCCGGCAGCACCGGGCGGCTCATCTTGAGCTCGAGATTGGGGATTACGCTGCACAGATCGGCGTTGCCGCAGCGCTCGCCATAGCCGTTGATGGTGCCCTGTACGTGCACCGCGCCGGCTTCTACCGCCAACAATGTATTGGCGATCGCCACACCCGTATCGTTATGAGCGTGGATGCCGACGGCGCTCTCAGGGAGCGCCATACGCACCGCCTGAACCACCTCGGTAACCTGGCTGGGCAGGGTACCGCCGTTGGTATCACACAGCACCAGGAAATCTGCGCCCGCCTGCGCAGCCGCGGCGAGGGTCTGCATGGCATAGGCGGGATCCTGCTTGTAACCATCGAAAAAGTGCTCAGCATCAAAGAGCACTTCGCGGCCGGCGGCCTTTAAGTAAGCGACCGTCTCGGCAATCATATCCAGGTTTTCGGCGCGCGAAACACCCAGCATCTCGAGCACCTGCCACAGCCACGACTTGCCCACCACCGAGATGGCGGGGGTCTCGGCCTGCAACAAGGCACGAATGCCGGCATCCTCTACGACGCTCATCCTGGCCTTGCGAGTAGCCCCAAAAGCCACCAGGCGCGCGTGGCGCAGATTCAGGCTTATTGCATTCGCGAAAAAGGCGCTGTCTTTGGGGTTGGCGCCCGGCCAACCGCCCTCGATATAGGTAATACCCAGATCGTCCAAGCGGTCAGCAATGCACAGCTTGTCTTGCACCGAGAACGAAATGCCTTCACGCTGCGCGCCGTCGCGCAAGGTCGTATCGAGGACGCTTACACCACTCGTCATCAAGAATGACTCCATTTCCTGGGCGGACACCGGTTGGCAACCCGCCCAGCGAGAAAACAACTTATTTAGCCTGCAGCCACGTCATCATGCCGCGCAGCTTGGCGCCCACCTGCTCGAGCAGCGAGTTGCGCTCGCGGCGGCGCGTCATATTAAAGCTCGGACGGCCAGCCTGGTTTTCCAGGATCCAGTTGCGCGCATAAGTGCCGTCCTGGATCTCTGCCAGCAGCTTTTTCATCTCGGCGCGGGTGGCATCCGTGACAATGCGCGGTCCGCCGGTATAGTCGCCATGCTCGGCGGTATCGCTGACCGAGTAGCGCATGTAAGAGAGCCCGCCCTGGTAAATCAGGTCGACAATCAGCTTGAGCTCGTTGCAGCACTCAAAGTAGGCGATCTCTGGCTGGTAACCAGCCTCGACGAGGGTATCAAAGCCGGCTTTGATCAGCGCCGAAACGCCGCCGCACAACACGGCCTGCTCGCCAAAGAGGTCGGTCTCGGTCTCTTCTTCAAAGGTGGTTTCGATCACACCCGCACGGGTGCAGCCGATGCCTTTGGCATACGCCAGACCGAGCTGCTTGGCCTTGCCGGAGGCGTCCTGGTAGATCGCCAGTAGCCCCGGCACGCCCCATCCCTGCGGAAAGATCTCGCGCACGCGATGTCCCGGCGCCTTGGGCGCCACCATGATCACGTCCACATCCTCGGGCGGCACGATGGTGCCATAGTGGATGGCAAAACCGTGCGCAAACATCAGCATCTTGCCGCTGGTGAGGTTGGGAGCCACCGACTCGCGGTACAGGTCGGGCTGGACCATATCGGGCACCAACACCATGATCATGTCGGCTTCGGCGGTAGCATCAGCGACATTGAGCACCCGCAAACCCGCCTTGGCAGCCGCTTCCCACGACTTGCTGCCCGCATACAGGCCCACGCGCACGTCGCAACCGCTATCCTTGAGGTTGAGTGCGTGAGCGTGCCCCTGGCTGCCATAGCCCAGAATAGCGATCTTTTTGCCCTGCAACAGTCCGAGATCAGCGTCCTTGTCGTAATAGATAGTTGTCATTCCTGCGATGCCTCCCTTGATATTGTGCGATTAGTCTGTGACCTAGTTATTGATCTGCTTGTTCACGCTCGTGGTGGTGTTGCCACGCGCCATGGCGATGCGTCCTGTGCGGGTTAACTCTTTGATGCCATATGGCCGCACCATGGCGATCAATGAATCGACCTTGTCCTCCGTGCCCGATATCTCGATGGTGAGCGACTCGAGTGCCACGTCGATGATGCTGGCGCGAAAGATATCCACCAGCTGCTTGATTTCGGCGCGCGCGGCTGGCGCGGCGTGCACCTTGATAAGAGCCAGCTCACGCATGACGGCTGTCGGGTCGTCGATATCGGTAACCTTGAGCACATTCACGATCTTGTAGAGCTGCTTGATGACCTGCTCGACCACCGCATCGTCGCCATTGACCACCACCGTCATGCGCGAGATGCCGGGAATTTCGCTGTGGCCCACCGACAAGCTCTCGATGTTATAGTTGCGTCGGCGAAACAGGTTGGTGACGTGCGAGAGCACGCCGGGTTTGTCTTCCATGAGCCCTACCAGCGTGCGCCGGGTCGACTCTTTGTTCGGATCAACTGCACTCATGGTAGCCCTCCTCAGATCATGCTTTGCGGATCGGGCGGCGAATCATATTATCGATCGGCTGGCCCACCGGCACGATCGGGAAGACGTTCTGTTCGCGTTCAACGCGAAAGTCGATCAGCACCGGCCCAGGGTAGGCGTTAGCCTGCTCGATGGCAGCACGCACATCGGAGCTGTTGACCACCGTCATGCCGCGCACGCCGTAGGCCTCAGCCAACTTGGCAAAATCGGGCCCCAGGATAGGTGTACCCGTATAGTTACCCTGGTAAAAGAGCTCTTGCCATTGACGCACCATCCCCAAGAAGCCATTGTTGAGGATCGCCATCTTTATGGGGATGCCTTCCTGCATGATGGTGGCCATCTCCTGCAGCGTCATCTGGAACCCGCCATCGCCGGCCACCAGCCAGACGTTTTCCTGCGGGCAGCCCACCGCTGCGCCGATCGCCGCCGGCAAGCCAAAGCCCATCGTGCCCAGACCGCCTGAGGTGATCAGTCCTCCCGGACGCAGGTGGCGGTAGTATTGCGCCTCCCACATCTGGTTCTGGCCTACATCGCTGACCATCAGAGCGTGGCCCTTGGTAACTTCCCACAACTGGTTGATCACGTATTGCGGCTGCAAGCCGTCGCACTCGTTCTGCAGGATATCGTGGGTGCGCGTCTCTTCGCGCCACTCACGGATCTGCTCGAGCCAGCTGGTGTGGTCAGCCTTGTGCACCATCTTTACCAGTTCGCGCAGCACATTTCGGGCATCGCCCACCACCGGCAGGTCGACCCGCACGCGCTTGCCGATCTCAGCCGGGTCGATATCGACATGGATAATTTTGGCATTCGGCGCAAATGTCTCAGCCGAGCTGGTCAGGCGGTCGTCAAAGCGTGAGCCAATGCCGATGATCAGGTCGGCGTTTTGCATCGCCAGGTTGGCGTAGGATTCGCCGTGCATGCCGCCCATCCCTAGGCATAGCGGATGGGTCTCGGGCAGGCCGCTCTTACCCAGCAGGCTGGTCACCACCGGCAGCTGAGCCTGTTCCACAAGGGCGAGCAGCTCGTCAAAGGCGTTGGCAATGATCACCCCGCGCCCGGCGATCACCAAGGGTCGGTGGGCATGGTTGATCATCTCGGCAGCCTGGCGGATCTGGCGGGCGTTGCCGTGCACGTGCGGTTTGTAGCCCGGCAGGTTGACGCTTTCGGGATAGGCAAACTCAGTCACGCCCTGCTGGGCGTCTTTTGAAATATCTAAAAGTACCGCTCCAGGCCGGCCGGTGCTCGCCAGATGAAAGGCTTCGCGCACCGCCTGGGCCAGATCGTTAACAGAGGTGACGAGATAGTTGTGCTTTGTAATCGGCATGGTAATGCCGGTGATGTCGACTTCCTGGAAAAAGTCGGTGCCCAGCACACCCGAGGCCACCTGGCCGGTGATAGCCACCACCGAAGAGGAATCCATCTGGGCGTTGGCGATGCCCGTCACCAGGTTGGTCGCACCGGGGCCCGAGGTCGCCAGGCACACCCCCACCTTGCCGGTCGCGCGCGCATAACCATCTGCGGCATGCGCAGCAGCCTGTTCGTGGCGCATGGTGATCGAGCGGATCGAGTAGTTGGACAGTTCGTGATAAAGGGGCATGACGGTACCGCCAGTGATGCCGAAAAAGACATCGACGCCCTCGCGCATCAAACACTCCCACAAAATCTGGGCACCGTTCAACTTCATAACGCTGTCCTCCTAAAGACCAACATAAACTCGCGTTATTCGCTCAGCACAGCGCCAGTGCTGGCCGAAGTCACCGCCTGGGCATAACGCCGCAGGTATCCGCTGCGCACCCGCGGCTCAAAGGCGGGCAAGGCCTCGAGGCGTGCACGCATTTCCTCGGGCGAGAGTGCCACCGAGAGGCTGTGGTTAGGGATATCGATACTGATCATGTCGCCATCGCGCAGGGCCGCCAGCGGCCCGCGGGCAGCCGCTTCGGGCGAGATGTGTCCGATGGCAGCACCGCGCGTGGCGCCCGAAAAGCGCCCGTCGGTCAGCAGTGCGACCTTGTCGTCCATCTTCATGCCCGAAAGCAGCGAGGTAGGGGTGAGCATCTCGCGCATGCCCGGGCCGCCCTTGGGGCCCTCATAACGGATCACGATCACATCGCCGGGCTTGAATTCGCCGGCCATGATCGCACGGGTAGCCTCTTCTTCGACATCATAGACCCGGGCCGGGCCGATGTGCTGCATCATGGCCGGCGCCACAGCGGCCTTTTTCACGACTGCGCCTTCGGGGGCCAGGTTGCCAAACAGGATCGCCAAACCGCCCGTCTTGGAGTAGGGATCCTGCACGCTGCGCACGACATTACGGTCCACCAGGTTGTAATCGGGCGCCCAGCGCGAATCCGGGTCGAGGTTCTCGGCCACGCTCTGGCCGGTAACACTGAGAGCTGTGCCATCGAGCAGGCCAGCCCCCAAGAGCTCGTGCAGGATAGCGCTGATGCCGCCGGAATAGTAGAGGTCTTCGAGGTATTGGTCGCCCGCTGGCGATAACTTGACCAGGTGCGGGGTGCGCTCCGAGTAGGTGTTCAGATCGGGCAGGTTGATATCCAGCCCCGCCTCATGGGCGATCGCCAGCAGGTGCAGCACCGAGTTGGTCGAGCCGCCCATCGCCATATCGCAGGCAAAGGCATTGGCAAAGCCCTGGGCATTGAAGATCTGGCGCGCAGTGATGCCCTTTTCCAGCAGCGTTATCACAGCCATGCCGGCCTCTTTGGCCAGGGCCAGGCGCCGCGAGCTGACGGCTGGAGTTGCGCCGTTGCCGGGCAGTGCCATGCCGAGTGCCTCGCTTAGGCAACCCATCGTGTTGGCGGTAAACATACCCGCGCATGACCCGCACCCCGGGCAGCAGGCCTGTTCGATGCGCTTGGCGTAGCGCTCGCTGATCTCTCCGGCGGTGAAAGCTCCCACGGCGGTAAAGGCACTGTTGAGGTCGAGGCGCTGGTCGCCCAAGCGCCCGGCCAGCATCGGCCCGCCCGTCACCACTACGGCGGGGATGTCCAGCCTAGCAGCAGCCATCAACATGCCGGGCACAACTTTATCGCAGGAGGGGATCAGCACCATGGCATCGTAAGCGTGCGAGCGTACTACCGTCTCGACCGAATCGGCGATCAACTCGCGCGACGAAAGCGAGTACTTCATGCCCTGGTGGCCCATGGCGATGCCATCACAGACGGCGATCACGTTGCTCTCAAAGGGTGTGCCGCCCGCCATGCGCACACCGGCCTTGACGGCCTCGTTGATCTGGCGCAGGTGCATGTGCCCGGGCACGATCTCGGAAAAAGAGCTGATCACTCCCACAAAGGGCTGCTCCATCTCGCGGTCGGTAGCGCCGAGAGCCCACAGTAGCGATCGATGCGGCGTGCGGTTGATGCCCTTTTTAACGATGTCGCTCTTCATGCTTTCTCCCACAGATAAAAATAGCCAACGCGCACGATCCCTTGTGCGGCATTGGCTTCGTCGCGCCTGCCAGATATGCGATTCATAAAAAGAGCCTCACCGGTTGGGTGAGGCTCATAGTTCCGAGTTATATTGCCTGTTTATGCCTTGCCCAACACCTCTAGCTCCTCGTAATGAGGAGCCCAAAAAGGACGAGCGTAATTCGGCGGTTCAGGCTGCTGTTCATGGATACTTCCACTACTGGAATAGACCAAACATAGCACAATCGCGCGAGCTTGTCAAGCTCCTGGATACGACCAAACATAGCGTACCCGCACAGGCTGATAGCGGCTAGCCCTACTTGACCGGATCGCACGGCCAGTGGGTCAGGTCCCAATCGCCCCCCTCAGAATACTGGTGTGCACGAGTCTTGACGACTTCGTGCCCCAGACGAGTGATCAGCGCGTCGGATTTGCTGGCCAGGATATCATAGCCGCCAAAACCCGCGTAATACTCTGCCAGGTACCGTTGAACTTCCGAGGCGTACTCGCTGACATCGCCCAGCCACATATAGGGCACCTGCCAGGTGTGCAGAGGATCCTCCATACCGCGCAGACGGCCGTTCCAGAGCTTGCCAAAGGACGGCAACAACTCAGCCCCGCGCACCGCCGGCAGCAGCGCGGGCACTTCGTTGACATAGGCGGCGTTGTTTTCCGGCGCAGTGATAAACATCAGCCAGTCCAGGCTGGTCTGAGTGAGCCCGCGTTCGACACTGATGTGGTTGATTCCTGCAGCATTGACGATCCCGCCGATATCCCTGGGCGCGATGGGCGGATCGGGAGCAAAAGACGAAGTCGCGCGCGTAACCGGCGGGAACCACAGGCTGGTCCACTCAAAGGGCACCTTGGCGCCCTCAAGGCCGAGCGCCAGGGCATTCGAATCCCACACCATGGCAGTCTTGCCCTCAATAAACTCCTGCGGGCTGGTGCCGGCCAGGCTGCTGGCGGCTCCCGGCGGCAGGTAGTCAAAAAAGGCGGTGATGACGTCGTACAACGCTTTGACGGCTGGCTCGCTAAAGGGTTCCCATCCCTGGCAGGTGATCTGCATGACGATCTCTTCGACGCTGATCATCTCCTCCTGAAGGGGTACATCACCTGCGTCGTGATAGTTCAGCACATCAAATCGCGACGTCAGCCCAGCCAGCAGCTGGTCGACCAGGATACCGGGCAGCCAGCGATCCAGCACGCTGGCTGCCATACTAAAGGGCACCGATGAGACGGATCTCAGGCTGGTGATCCAATCCAGCAGGGTCTGCCAATCGGCCGGGGCGTTGGCTTTGGCGTCCAGGCTGCCATCCAGGTCGATACCCGCCTCGGCGAAAAGGTCTATATTGGCATACAGGCCGGTGGCGTTGCGATCAATTGGTACACCGCACAGCACACCATGCGATCCCGTCTGCTTGAAATACGAGTCGCTAAAAGACGCCCCCCAACGCTCCGCCTCTTTATGGTAGGGGTTGGGGCTATCCAGGTAGTCGTTGAGCACAACACTGCCGCGGTTAGCCGCCAGACTATTCAGAAAAGGCAGTGATGTCAGAAAGGTGTCGGGGCCGGTGCCCATCAGGATCTGGGTAGAGATCCAGGTCTCAAAGGTCATGCGCGGCGGCTCGAGGATAAAGCTGAACTCGACCTCGGGATGCAGGTCAACCCACTTATCCGCCAGGGTTTTCATGGCCTCGCGCACCGGCTCGCCCATGCCGCGCGCCGAGGTGGGGATGTACTGTGCAGCATAAAACGAAAACTCGCCGGTGAACTCGGCTGCACGCGGGGTGATGATCGCCGGGCTATCGCTAAAGAGCGGGCGGTTACAGGAGCCTAGGAGCAGACTGGCTGCGGCTCCGGCCGCCAACTGCATAAACTTGCGCCGCGTGATCGCACTCTCAACCATGATGATATCTCCTTGACGAGTCACCACGGGATACGTTAACCTTATTTTAACACAAATCGGCGCGCTGTACCCAGCCGGTATTCACCGCTACAATACGACAGGCACGATTATCTGGCAAGGAGTTACAACATGGCTTACTCCCCTGAACCGACGGCGACGATCGACCAGCTGCGCGTCTACCGCTGTGAGTCACCTGCCGAGCTGGGTGCTCTGGCGGCTGATATGCTCACGGATGCCATCCAGAGCGTTGTGGCTGAGCGCGGCAGCTGCAACCTGATCATGGCTACGGGCAACTCCCAGCTGCCCCTCTATACGGTGCTGCGCGAGCGCGACCTGCCCTGGGGAGCGGTGCGCGTGCTGCATATGGACGAATACCTTGGACTGGACGAGCACCATTCGGCCTCCTTCCAGGGCTATATGCGCCGCGAACTGGCCGACCGCGTACCGCTCAAGGCGTTCTATGGCATCCGCGGCGATGTAGCTGATCCAGCTGCTGAGATCGCGCGCTACAGCGAGCTCCTGCGTACCTATCCGGCGGATGTGTGTGTGCTGGGCATCGGCGAGAACGGTCACCTGGCCTTTAACGACCCGCCGGCCGATTTCACGACGGATGCTCTGGTGCACATTGTCACCCTCGACCAGGTCTGCCGCCAGCAGCAGGTGGGCGAAGGCCATTTTGCCAGCCTGGATGCCGTGCCCAAGCAGGCCCTCACCCTGACCGTGCCGGCCCTCCTGAGCGCGCGTATGGTGCTGGCGATTGTTCCAGAGGCGCGCAAAGCCGAGATCGTGCGCCGTACGCTGACGGAGCCGATCAGCCCGGCGTGTCCGGCCACTATCCTGCGGCGCCAGGCACATGCCCATCTGTTTCTGGATGCCGCCTCAGCCAGCCGCTCGGACGACCTGTTGAACTGAGCGCAGCGCGGGCAGTTGGTTAAATCGCCCAGGCGATGTATAGTTTGCGGTACTGCAACGCTCAGGAGGGATGTGATGGCTGACGAATCGACCACCATGCCGGCTGCCGAAGAGGCGGCGCCGCTCGACTTTATCCGTACGATCGTCAACCAGGACGTCCAGCAGGGGATTAACGACGGGCGCGTGCACACGCGCTTCCCGCCCGAACCCAACGGTTACCTGCATATCGGCCACTCCAAGGCCATCACGCTCGATTTCGGGATCGCCGCCGAATATGGCGGCCTGTGCAACCTGCGCTTTGACGACACAAACCCAACCAAGGAAGAGGTCGAATACGTCGATAGTATCCAGGAGGATATCCGCTGGCTGGGCTTTGACTGGGACGATCGGCTCTATTATGCCTCCAGCTATTTCGGCCGTTTGTACGAGTGCGCCGAGCAGCTCATCCAACTGGGCAAAGCATTTGTGTGCGACCTGAGCCCCGACGAGATGCGCGAGTATCGCGGCACCCTCACCGAGCCGGGGCACAACAGCCCCTGGCGCGAGCGCAGCATCGCCGAAAACCTGGATCTCTTTCGCCGCATGAAAGCCGGCGAGTTTCCCGAAGGCAACCGCGTGCTGCGCGCCAAGATCGACATGGCCAGCCCCAATATGGTAATGCGCGACCCGGTTATCTATCGCATCCTCTACACACCGCATCACCGCACAGGCACCGAGTGGTGCATCTACCCGATGTACGACTTTGCGCACTGCCTGTCGGACGCGCTGGAGGGCATCACACACTCGTTCTGCACGCTCGAGTTTGAAAATAACCGTCCTCTCTATGACTGGTTCCTGGAAGCCCTGTCGGTGCCGCATCGTCCACAGCAGATCGAGTTTGCGCGCCTGAACCTCACGCATGTGGTGATGAGCAAACGCCTGCTGCGCCGCCTGGTCGAAGATGGCACGGTGAGCGGCTGGGACGACCCGCGCATGCCCACGTTAGCCGGCATGCGCCGTTTGGGTTATACCCCCGAGTCGATCCGCGACTTTAACGCCCGCATCGGCGTGGCCAAAGCCAACAGCATGGTGGATTTCTCGCTTCTGGAATACTGCGTGCGCACCGACCTGAACAAGATCGCCCCGCGGGTGATGGGCGTGCTGCGCCCGCTCAAGGTGATCATCGATAACTATCCCGAGGACCAGGTCGAGGAGCTGCAGGCGATCAACAACCCCGAAGACCCTTCCGCCGGCACGCGCGCGGTGCCCTTTAGCCGCGAGCTGTACATCGAACAGGACGACTTTCGTATTGACCCCCCGCCCAAGTATTTCAGGCTGGCGCCTGGCCGCGAGGTGCGGCTGCGCTATGCCTACTTTATTACCTGCAACAGCTATGAGACGGACCCCGCCACCGGCGAGGTGACTGTGCTGCACTGTACCTATGACCCAGCCACGCGCGGCGGCGATTCTCCCGATGGCCGCAAGGTCAAGGCCACCCTGCACTGGGTCTCGGAACGCCACGCTATAGGAGCT
This sequence comes from Chloroflexota bacterium, assembly GCA_012729455.1. GTDB lineage: Bacteria > Chloroflexota > Anaerolineae > UBA1429 > UBA1429 > JAAYDC01. Next base: position 34,895 of record JAAYDC010000006.1, read on the forward strand.
GAAGTAAGGTTGTTCGACCGGCTCTTTAGCGTAGCCGACCCGACCGCTGATGCCAGCCAAAGCCTGTCGGAGCAGCTCAACCCCAGCTCACTCGAGGTGGTGCAGGCCCAGGTCGAGCCCAGCCTCGGCGATGCGCCGGTTGGGGCTCATTACCAGCTCGAGCGCCAGGGCTATTTCACCGTCGATCGCGATTCGCGCCCCGGCCAGTTGGTGCTCAACCGCACCGTAGCGCTGCGCGATACGTGGGCCAAGATCGAACAAAAAGGTTAAGACTACGCCAGCCGGCTGTTTGGATAGATTGTTATGTCTAGTTATTCGCCCGAAGTCACCGCCTATCTGGCGCGCTATGAACGGCGCAACCTGATCGCCAACTTTCTGGACCTCACGTTCTTTAGTCTGGCGATGTCGTTCATCTTTGCCTCGACTGTGCTGACGGTCTATATTAGCCGGCTGACGAGTGTGGCCGTGCTGATCGGCTTGGTGACCTCGATCCAGGGGGTATCGTCGAGCCTGCCGCAGCTCTTTTTCGCCAACAAGGCTGAGCACCTCTCGCGCTACCTGCCCTTTATCCTGCCGATCAGCACACTGGAGCGCCTCCCCTATGGGGTGATTGGCCTGATGCTGCTGTTGTGGCCGCAGGTACCCAACTGGCTGGCCTATACGGTGCTGATCCTCGGTTTGGCGATTGCCGCGCTGGCGGGCGGCATCTGCGCGCCGGCCTGGCGCGGGATGATCGCCAAGGTGGTGCACCGCGAACAGCGCGGGATGCTCTTTGGCGTCAGTGCGGGAGTCGGCGGGTTGCTCGGTGTAGCTGGAGCAGCAGTCTCGCGCCAGATCTTGGCCAACTACCCTTACCCGACCTCGTACGGCATCTGTTTTATGCTATGCTTTGTGTTTCAGATCTGCTCTTATATCGGGCTGAGCCTGAACCGCGAACCAGCTACGCCGCCGACGGTGGAAAGCCGTTCTGCGCGCGATTATTGGTCGAGGCTACCCTCGGTGCTACGCGGCAACCGCAATTTTCGGTGCTATCTGACAATCCGTGTGTTGCTGGTTTTGGCGGGCATGGCGGGTGTCTTTACCATGGTATATGCGCGCCAGCGCTTTGAAGTGAGTGATTCGTTTGCAGCCGACCTGACAATGGTTGCCTTGATCAGCCAGACCATCGCCGCACCGCTCCTGGGGCGCGTAGCGGACCGGCTCGGTTACAAGTGGCTGCTCCAGCTCGGCACCCTGACGTCCATGTTCGCCATGGTGATCCTGATAGCTGCGCCCGCCCCCGAATGGTTCTATTTGCTCTACCTGGTGACTAACGCGGGTGGAGCCGGCATGGGTATCGCTGCATCCAACCTGCCTATGGAGTTCTCGGCCACCGAGCTGCCGACCTATACCGCCCTCTCGGACACTCTGCTGACTCTGCCGATCCTGCTATCGCCGCTGATCGGGGGCTGGCTGGTGGATACCGTCGGCATGCGCCCCACCTTTGTGCTCAGCCTGGTGCTGTATGCAGTCGTATATGTGATGCTGCGCTGGTTTATGATCGACCCGCGCCACAACACCCCCACCCCCGAGCCCGAAAGCGCTGTCTAGGCGCTGAGCGAGCTGCGCAATTCCGCCGCCAGCTCCTGAAAGCGCAGCGAATGCTGCTGTTCAATGTGCCGCGGACGCGGCAGATCAATACGCACTTCGTTCTTGAGCACCCCTGGACGAGCGCTCATCGTCAGCACGCGGTCCGAAAGCAGCACGGCTTCCTGGATATTGTGGGTCACCATCACCACCGATTTGTGCTGGCGCTGCACTAGTTTGAGCAGCTCTGCATCCATGCGTTCGCGCGTGAGGGCGTCCAGCGCCGCAAAGGGCTCGTCCAGCAGCAGGATCGACGGATCGTTGACCATGGCGCGCGCCACAGCGACGCGCTGGCTCATCCCGCCCGAAAGCTCAGCCGGGTAGGCGTGCGCAAAGTCATCCAGCCCAACCAAATGCAGTTGCGCGCGGGCACGTTCCTGTGCCTCCCTGCGCGGTACGCCGGCTACTTCGAGCGGCAGCATAATGTTGGCCAGTACTGTGCGCCAGGGCATCAGGGCGGGGCGCTGGAAGACAAAACCGATCTCGCGCTGCGGAGCTGTAATGACAGAGCCGCGCAGGATAACACGGCCGCCAGTGGGCTGTAACAGCCCCCCCAGGATGCGCAGCAGGGTCGATTTACCGCACCCTGACGGCCCGATGATGCAAATGATCTCCTGCGGATACAGGCACATATCGGCACGCGCCAGCGCCTCAAAGGGAGCTGACTCTTCCGGAAAGGTCATCTGCACCTGTTGGGCGCACAAGAGTGGTTCGCTCATGGCTGTGGCACAAACTGGTTCGTATAAAGCTGCTCAGGATCCAGCGGTGCGCTAAGCATACCCAGATCCTGCAGCAAGGTGACTGATTCCTGCCAGGCTTGCGGGTCGCTTGAGCCTAATGGAGTTCCCTGCCAAAAGTTGATACACTCCTGCAGCACGGCCATCTGCAGGATCGCGGCCTCGTCATCCATTTCAGGGATCGCGCGGCGGGTGGCCAGCATGGCAGCCTGCGGGTCGGCGATAGTATCTGCCAAACCGCGCGTAAAGGCGCGCACCACTCTGGCGACCAGCTCGGGGTCGTCGGCGATCAGCTTGTCGCTGGTGATAATGCCGTTCGAGACCAGCGCGGTGTATTGGTCGAGGTAAAGCACATCGATCGCTTCTCCTTGCGCCTCGAGCTGCACTGGCTCATTCATGGCATAGCAGATGGCGGCGTCGACACGCCCCTCCACCAGGCTGGCTAACTGGGTGTAGCCGATGACCTGCAGCTTGACGGCGTCCGCCACGAGGTTGTTTTCGCGCACAAAAGCCTCCCAGCCGATATAGCTGGCACCCTGCATGGCGGGGGTGCCGACCGTCTTGCCCGCCAATGCACTGGGTGAGGTGATACCCGCCTCGGCCAGCGAGACAATGCACACCGGAAAGCGCCGATACCAGTTGGCCACATAACGCACCGGCATGCCGCTGGCGCGGGCGATGATCACCTGGTCACCGCTGGCAACCGCGAATTCCAGAGCACCGCTGCCGACCTGCTGCAGCAGATCGGTCTCCATGCCATAGTCGAGTTCTACTACGAGGCCTTCGTCGGCGAAATAGCCGCGTTCGATCGCAACGTAAAAGGGCGTGAACTGTACGTTGGGGATAAAACCCATCGCGATTTTAACAACCCGCGCCGACGGCTCCGGGACAGGTGTCGGTGCGGCTGGCTGACAGGCGGTCAGCACGCCGATGATCACCAACAGGATTACAAGATTCCAAAAACGTCGCATGCGGTCTCCTCTCAGGCGCCCGGTTGGCGCCAGCGTACAAAATAGCGCTCCAGCAGGCTGACAACGCCATAGAGCGACAGCGCCAGGCTCATCAGGATAAAGAGGGCTACAAACATCAGCGGGGTATCAAAAAGTCCGCGCGCCAGGTTGACGAGAAAGCCCAGCCCGCGGTCGGAGCCAACAAACTCGCCCACCACCGCGCCGATCACCGATAGGGTGACACCGATCTTTAATCCTCCAAAGAGCACCGGCAGCGAAGCCGGCAGCTCCAGCAGACGAAAGGTAGTCCAACGGTCGGCACGCAGGGCGCTCATCAGCTCGCGCAGGTCGCGCTCAACCCCGCGGATGCCGACGATGGTGTTGATCAGCACCGGGAAAAAGAGTGTCAATGCGCACACCAGGATCTTGGAGAGGCTGCCAGCCCCGAACCAGATCACCAGGAGCGGAGCCAGCGCCACAATCGGGATGGCTTGTGTGGCAACCAGAAAGGGTGCCAACAGGCGCTCGAGGCGCGCCGATTTAGCCAGCAAATACCCCAAACTAAAGGCGAAACTGAGCCCCAGCAGCAAGCCTCCCAGGATCTCGTAAAGCGTCACCGCCAGATGGCGCCAGAGCAGTCCTTCGGCGGCAGCGCGCACAAAGCGCTGCCACACCTGGCTGGGCGAGGGCAGCAAAAAGACGGGATAGTTGCGCGCCAGCACCAGCAGCTCCCAGGCACCCAGCACCAGCGCGATGATCGTCAGCAGCGCAGCCAGTTCGAGCCAACGTTCATAGTTGGCACGGTTAGGTTGCTGCGCATCTTTGTTTGGCATAAAAAACACCCCTCGAGCATCAGCCGCGGGGTGCCGAACGAGACGGCCGTTCACCTTCTTTCATCCGGACTGTACCGTCGGCTCCGGATTCGCACCGGATCTGCCAAAGCTGGCTTGCGGGCTGGCACTGGAAGGTGCATCACCGCCGGTAGGGAGTTGGTACTAACCTCACCCTGCCCCGAAGGCTGTCAGAACGTGACTATTATAAAACCAGGCAGGGGTGTGTCAAATGCTCCGGCGGTGCTAAGGCACCAGCAGCAGACGGAAGTCTTCCAGCATGAGCGGAAATTGCGGGTCGAGGGCCTCGAGCAGGCTGGGGAAGGTGTCAATAAACACCAGGGTACCCCCCATCATCACACACAACACAGCCGGCAGCAACAGCCAGTTCATCGGCGCGCGCACACTGCTGCCGCGCACCGCCAGCGCAAAACGGAACCATCCCACAGCTGGTCCGATGCCCGCTGCTGCCACCGCTATGGTCATCCCCAGGTGGGCAGTATCGATCTCGCTAAAGATGGTAAAGCGCGTTATAAAACCGGCCGTCAGCGGCAAGCCGGACAGTGAGAGGCCGCATAAAAAGAGCCCCATTACCGCCAGCGGAAAGCGCTGCCTGGCACCCGAAATCTGCGTGAGCAGGGTACCACCATAGTAGCGCCGCAGCACTGCCAGGCCGATGCTGCCGCCCGTCAGAGCGATGCCCGTATAGATAAGGTGGAGCAAGGCCGCGCGAATCGAGATATCAGTGCCGATGCCCAGTCCCAGCATGGTAATACCCAATGTCGAGAGCACGCTGTAAGCAAAGATGCCGTCAAGGCTGGACTTTAAGAGCGCCAGGAGACTGCCGGCAATGACAGTGATGAGCCCTGCCCGCAACAAAAGGTTGGCTACCAGCAGTTGGCCCTGCGGCCACAGCAGCTGCGGCAGGATAGCCGCCAGGCGCATCACCAGGGCCACCATGGCGATATACACCAGCACAACCGCGATGGGGTTGCCTTTACGCACGATCGGCGGGAACCAAAAGCCGAATGGAAATGCCCCCATGCCCAGAGCGAATGTCAGAATCAGGCTGATAACACCAAGCTGCAAGTACGAGAGATCATTCGGGTTAAGCGAGCGGCTCTGTAGCGCCCATACAGCCAGGAGCAGCAGCGGGCCGATCAGTATCAGCACAGAAAGCACCTGCAGACTGGCCATCTGGTCGTCACGCGAGGGCGAAGCCATCACAAATACCACCAACACCAGCGCGGCGCCCAACAGGAGCGCCCCGAGGATGCCATCCTGCACACTGATCGCCGCGGTGATAAGCGCAGTGAACGCCATGGTAGAGGCGTACCCGGTGGGGTTATAGTATGAACGCAGCCCGGACACAGTGACGGCTGTCGTACACACATAACAGAAAGCGAGTATACGGCCATAGATTGGGCGGAACTCGATCAAGCGGCCCATAAAATAGGAGTAGGCCGGTTCCGAGACGCTGCCGGCGATCACCGCCATAGCCACTAAAATCGCGGTCACCAGCCCCACCACCACGGTCTGCCAACGCCGCAGGACGACCACCATGACTACGCCGGCGACGGAGAGCGCCATCAACAGCAAAAAAGTCACCGCACGCTCGCCTTTTGCTGCGCGTCTGCCCAGGATTCGATGCTGGCAGCGATCGCCAGGGCGCTGAGCAACTCGATCACCCCCCATAGGCCAATCACCAGCAGTCCCTGCTCCAGCAGGACAGTCGCGGTGGCAAACCCGCTGATCGCCATGAGGATACCGATTCCCAGGCGAAGCGGCTCATTGCCGGTAGCTGCCAAAAAGATGCCCGACAGGATCAGTGCATAGGTCACCAAACCGTCGGCAGGCGAGAGATGCAAGAGGTTAGCCTGCCACACCGCATAGACGGCTAACGCGCTAAATACCAGCGTGAGGATCCGGTACAAGATGACGGCCAGTGAGCTCCGTTGGGCAGCCAGGGTCGAGGCGGCATACACGCGCGCGTGCCGGATCGTCACCAGCAGGATGGCACAGATAGCGATACCGATGCCGATGCGCAGGATCGTAAGGGGACCATATACGCGCGGACCGATCAGGATCGCCAACAAAGTATACTGAACCAGCAGCGCGACCACGGCGCGCCGCACATCGCTGGTGAGCATCAGGATCACAGCGGTGATCACGATCAAGATAGCGGTCGATTGTGGAGAAAAGCTTTGCAGTTTCTCGAATAATGCTATCAGGGTATTGTTCATGCTAGCCCACCAGCAACAGCGCAACCAGGGCTATCGACCACAACACAATCCATGACAGCAGGTAACGCGTTTCGATCGCAAAAACAAAATTGCCCACCATTTTAGCGCCGGCAGTCGCAAAGCGCTGAACCAGCCCATAGAGCCAATCAAAGCTGAGCAGCCCCAGGTTGCCAGATGACTCGCGCAATGGACGACCATTTTGACTGCACAGGCTAAAGACAAAAAAGGCGCCTGCCAGTGGGATCACGATGGTCGTCACCAGCGGATAGATCCAGGTAGAGATACCGCCAGCAAAAAGACTCCGTATGGTGGGCATGGTGAGGGGCAGTGCCAGGATCAGGTTCAGGGTGCCGGGGTGGATTCCCAGTGCAAACAGCCATGCCACAGCCAACAATGCCAATACGACAGTCACATGGGCGAGCACGCGATGCATGTCACCGGCTGGGCGCCGGGTCCTGCCAGACAGGCGCAGTTGGGAGAAACACTGCCAAGCGGCCAGAGTAGTCTCGACATAGGTAATCGCGAGCAGCACCACCACCAGGATGTAACGACTGCTGATCAGAATCTGCAGCTGCCAGCGCAACACCAGGCTGAGCGCGGCGGGCGCACCCATCACGATCAGCAGCGCCCCGATTTTTGCCAACGCTACCAGCCTCCGCTGGCGACGGGTATAACCTGCAGCGGAGATCATCAGGATCGCCGGGGCGATCAGAATCAGTTGCAAGCCCAGCACTGAAAGCCCTACCCCCAGCATCGGTTCAACCAGCGCCCCTAACGGCGCCAAGCTTATCAGGCTCAGGTAGATCAGCTTTAAGCGGCTTTCCAGGTCACGGCCTAAGACGGCCGCGATGCCCGCCAGCAAGGCGCTGGCTGCCAGCATCGGCCCTAACCAAGCCCAGCCTGGCAGGGTGAGGGTGCTATAGGTTGCCATACGCAGCCAGACGGCACTGCCGGCACACACCAGGGCGGCCTGTACCAGCCAGGGGCGCTCACGCCAACCCAGTAACGGAAAGGGCGCCATGCGGATGATGGACGCAACGACCAGCAACAGCACCAATATGGGGGCGCTGACCAGCTCTGGCAGCGTGTTCAACCCACTGTGCACTATGGCGCTCGAGTTGACCACACTAATCAGCACCACAGGCAACAGGTGCAGTGTCACAATCCAAACCGCGTGGGATTCCTGTATGTCGGGGTTGGATAGCATCTCTGCCGCGATCGCCACCAATGAGAGCAGGAACCACATCATGGTAACCGTCATCAGGTTGCTCGCCAAGCAACTGCCGTTTACCAAAGCCAGCAAAACCAGCTCGCGCCAATGACACTGCGAACCGGTTTGCGAATGGCCTGTACCCGTCAGCCACAGCAGCCAGGCAAAAGAATAAGCCTGCGCCACCGCCAGGCCGGTGCTCGAGTAACTGAAACTGAGCGGTGGCAGCGGTAAGAGTCCAGGCAGCCCCAGCGTAATGGTGTATCCTGACGGGGCATAGCGCGGCAGGAATAGCAGCCCTACCATCAGCACGAGGACGCCAGTCATATGCACCGCCCAGACCCAGGGGCGTCCCTGGTGCTTGACCAAACAATCGATCAGCGCCATTAAAAGTGGCACTGCCACAGGCAAGAGAATAGTAAAGGCCACCTGCTCTAAACTGCACCTTCTGGACCGATTATCGGGATTGTAACATCAAGGGATATCCGCGCCAAACCGCTACTTGGCGCGGGTTTTGACGTATAGCATGCAGATAACGCCGCGCGAGTTACTACGGGGAGCGAACTATGGTGTTTACCAACATCCTAAACAGGCTCAAGCGCCTCCTGCGCAAGGACCTCGAGGTTTTCAGCGAGCTGCGTCGTGACGAATCTGCCAATGTCGAAGCATTGCTGATTGTCGTGGTCACATCAGTGCTGGCGGGCCTGGTAGCGCTTATAAATGGCAGTAACGCCCTCAGCATTGTGTTTACTATCCTCTCGGGGATCGTCATCAGTTGGTTGGGCTGGAGCTGGTTTACCACCCTTTTGCTCACCAACCTGTATGGTGTAAACGCCGAGTTCTGGCAGGTTGCTAGGCTGCTGGGCTATGCTACCTTGCCGATGATATTGGTGTTGGCGGGGTTGCTGGGTTGCCTGGGCAGCCTGGTTGCCAGCCTGGCATGGATCGGCGTGCTGGTTGCCGGTGTCTTTGCCATCCGTGAGGGTTACCAGCTAGCCACCGAAAAGGCGATCATTGCCGTAATCGTAGGCTGGGCCGCCATCCTGGTCTTTAACCTGTTAATCAAGCTGGTGCTGCCGTTTTAGTCGAACGGCAGTCCGCTGCTAGGCCGGCTCGAGCTTGGCAAAGCTGGCCATCAGGCGCTTTAGGCCGGCACTTTCGAATACCACACTGACCTCTTCATCGTCGGCGACCACACGGCTGTTCAGCACCGTGCCGCGGCCAAAGACGCTATGGCGGACCTTGTCGCCCACATGAAAGCTGGCCTGACGCTGCGGCTGCGCGGATGGCTCAGGGTAGGCATCCTCGATCAGGATCTCTCGCGGACGTGCCGGGCGCGGACGCTCCGGCCTAGCAGGCTCTCGCGCGGGCTGGCGGTAGCGATCGATGCTTTGGCGGCGCGCGGCATAAAGCTCCTGGCGGCTCTCGCGATTCATGCTCGGCCGGCGAGTAGCCTGGGATGGCAGCGCCTGGCGCAGGGTATTGCCCTCACAAAGCGCCGTGGGGACATCCAGTAAAAAGCGCGACGGGTCGCGCAGCGACGACGCGCCAAACTGGGTGCGCCGAAATGCCCGCAGCAGATATAGCCGTCGCTTGGCGCGCGTCATGCCCACATAGCACAGGCGCCGCTCTTCTTCCACCGCTTCGGGGTCATCCAGCGAACGCGCGTGCGGACAGAGGCCTTCTTCCATCCCCACGATAAAGACAGTGTCATACTCGAGCCCCTTGGCGGCGTGCAGTGAAAGCAGTGTGACGGCATCGCCGCTCCCATCCAGCTCGTCGGTATCGGCTACCAGGGCGACATCCTCCAGAAAGGCCGCCAACGCCTCCTGCGGGCTGAACGTATCATAGCGGCTTGCCACCGAATCAAGCTCGCGCACGTTGGCGATGCGTTCGTTGCCCTCATCGGTGCCATCGTCGAGGCTTTCGAGGTAATGTGTTTCCGCCAGGATGCGATGCAGCAGCTCGACCAGCGGGAGGTTCGCTTTGGCTTCGACCCAGCCGGCCAATAGCTCGCCAAAGCGTGCCAGTTGGACAGCCTGCCGCCCGCGGATGGCGCTGGCGTTGAGCACCGCCACCTGGTCCTCAGCCTGGCCCAGCTTGAGCAACGCCTGCCCGGGGGAACGGCTGATCGACTCTGCCCAGGCCACCAGATCCTGCAGGGTTTTGTTGCCGATTTGCCGCGTGGGCACGTTGATAATGCGCTCCAAGCTGACCTGGTCGTCGGGGTTGTGCACCAGCCGCAGATAGGCGAGCACATCCTTGACCTCGCGGCGGCGATAGTAGCGCGTACCGCCCACCAGGCAGTAGGGCGTGGCACTGCACACCAGTGCATCTTCGATCGGGCGCGACTGGGCGTTGGTGCGAAACATCACCGCACACTGCTCGAGGCGCACCGCCCCACTGCGCTTGAGGCGCAGCAATTCATCGACAACAAAGCGTGCCTCTTCGTTCTCGTCATAGGCCTCCAACAGCTGGACGGGATGCCCAGAGCTGTTCTGGGTCCACAGCTTTTTAACGGTGCGCTGCTGATTGCGATCGACCACTGCTTGGGCAGCCGCAAGGATTTTGCCGGTAGAACGATAGTTCTGCTCAAGCATGATGACCCTGGAGGCTGGGTAGTCGGCTCGAAAACGCAGGATATTATGGTAATCGGCTCCGCGCCAGGAATAGATCGACTGGTCTTCGTCGCCCACCACGAACAGATTGCTCTGCTCGCCGGCCAGCTGGCGCACGATATTGTATTGCGCCTTGTTGGTATCCTGGAACTCGTCCACTAGCAGATAGCGGTAGCGCTGCTGATATTGCTGCAGGATCTCGGGATGGCTGTGGAACAAGAGCTCGACCTCCAGCAGCAGGTCGTCGAAATCCAACGCGCCGTTGGCGCGCTTTTCAGCCTCGTAGGCAGTATAGACACGTTGTATTTCGGCGTGCCAGGCGCTGGATGGGGCAAACTCTACCGGGGTGACCATCTCGTTCTTGGCATTTGAGATTGTTGAGAGCACACCAGCAGGTTTAAAGAGCGACGGGTTCAGGTTCATCGCTTTGATGATGCGGTTGATCAGCTGGCGCTGGTCATCCTCATCAAAGATCACAAACGACCGGCTCAGGCCCAACACCTCGGCCTCGCGCCGCAAGACGCGCGCACAGAAAGCGTGAAAGGTGCCGATCGTGAGGCCTTTGGCATCCGAGCCCAACAGAGCCTCCAGACGCGCCAGCATTTCGCGCGCCGCCTTGTTGGTAAATGTTACCGCCAGGATGTGATAGGGAAAGATGCCGCGCTCTTGCACCAGGTAGGCGATACGGTGGATGAGGACACGCGTCTTGCCCGAACCAGGCCCGGCCACCACCAGCACAGGGCCTTCGGTGGCACGCACCGCTTCAGCCTGGGGCGGGTTGAGATTTGCAAAGAGATCCATGGGTTGGCAATACTCGTTGAGGTCGCGAGAGTGTAGCACAGCGCCGGCGATCCGACAAGCCTGCCGCCGGCGTGCTACATGCTCATGCCGCCATCCAGGGCGATCACCTGGCCAGTGATGTAGGCCGCCGCGTCGGATGCCAGGTAGCCCACCAGGCGCGCGACTTCGTCGGGCTTGCCGAGGCGCTGCAGAGGGATGAGAGCCTGCACCTTGGCAAGTATCTCTTCGCCTAACGAGGCCGTCATATCGGTGGCGATGAATCCGGGCGCCACAAGGTTGACGGTGATGCCCCGCGGCGCCAGCTCACGCGCCAGCGCTTTGGTGAGGCCTACCAGCCCGGCTTTGGCGGCCGAATAGTTGGCCTGCCCGGCGTTACCCATCAGGCCCGCCACCGACCCGATGCTGATGATGCGCCCCCAGCGCTGGCGCAGCATGCTGCGCTGCACAGCCTTGGCACAGTTAAAGGCGCTCTTTAAGTTGGTAGCCAGCACCTGATCCCAGTCTTCTTCGGGCATGCGCATGGATAGCCCATCGAGGGTGATGCCGGCGTTGTTGACCAGGATGTCGACACGCCCAAAAGCCGCCAGAGCTGCCTCGACCAGGCCGCTGGCCTCCTGGGCGATGCTCACATCCGCCTGATGCACGAGCGTACGCGAAGGAGCTGCGATCTGTGCGGCGGTCTCCTGAGCAGATGCGATATTGCTGTGATAATTGATCACCACGTCGCAGCCGCGCTGGCCCAACTCGAGGGCGATGGCGCGCCCGATCCCGCGCGAGGCACCGGTTACGAGCGCTACTTTACCAGTGAGGTCGTTCATCAATCCTCCCAGGTGATTGTCGTGAGCGCATTATAGTCACTCAGGCTGGTGACGGATATCTCGCGGGTAATGCGCTGCACCAGGCCAGCCAACACAGCCTTGGGCCCCAGCTCAAGCATGGCCGTCACCCCGCACGCGTGCATAGCTAAAACCGACTCGACCCAGCGCACCGGAGAGCTCAGCTGGCGGATTAAGGCATCGCGGATGGCATCAGGCTCACACAAGGGGGTGGCATCGGCATTGCAGACCACCGGCACCTGCGCCTCTCGAAACGTTACCGACTCCATCGCCTCAGCCAGTCCCTCTGCGGCGGATGCCATCAGCGGCGTATGGCAAGCCACACTTACCGCCAAAGGGATGCAGCGCTTGGCTCCGAGCTCAAGAGCTCTGGGTTGCAGAGCCGCCAATCCGGCGGCTGAACCGGCCATCACCACCTGTCCGGGGGCGTTATAGTTGGCTGCCCAGACCTGCTGGCCTATAGCGCGCAAGTCTTCCACCAGGGCATCGGCCGCGGCATCTTCCAGCCCCAGCACCACCAGCATGCCGCCCGGTTCCTGCTGGCCGGCTGCACGCATCGCCTGTCCACGCGCCATCACCAGGCGCAGGCCATCGGAAAAGCCAAACACGCCGGCCGCTGCCAGGGCGCTGTATTCGCCCAGGCTGTGGCCCGCCATCAGCGCGATGTCGCACAAACGCACGGTATAACGTTCAGCCAGGGCGTGCCAGAGGGCCATCTCGACGACATAGATGGCCGGTTGGGTGTTGGCGGTATCGTTAAGCGCCTCGACAGGCCCGTTCAAGCACTGGTTGGTAATGCCGGGCATCACCGCTTCAGCCTCCGCCAGAATCGCGCGCGCGGCGCTGGAGTGCTCCGCCAGATCCGCCCCCATGCCCACAAACTGCGAACCCTGGCCGGTAAAAATTACTGCTTGCGGCACGCTCAGGCCTCCACGACGTATTGGGGGGCGGTGGCTAGCAGCGCCTGTGCCTGAGCGACCGTGCGCTCTATCACCGTCTGCGCGCTGACAATATCATGTACCATGCCAGCGCTTTGGCCTGCCATCAGTGAACCGTTGATAACGTCGCCATCGATCACCGCGGCGCGCAGGCGCCCGGTGCCAAAGGCGATCACCTCTTCCTCGCTGGTGCCGCGCCGTTCGAGTTCTTCAAAGCCAATGCTGCACTGGTTGCGCAAGGAGCGCACCGGGTGCCCCAACGAATAGCCCGTCACCATGGTAGAGCGTTCGTTGGCCTTGACGATCGCCTCTTTATAGAGCGGATGCGCAATGCACTCGTCGGTGGCGATAAAGCGCGTGCCCATCTGCACACCGGCTGCACCGAGCGCCAGGGCAGCCGCCAGCCCGCGCCCGTCGGCAATACCGCCCGCAGCGATGACCGGGATCGAGACCGTATCGACCACCTGTGGTACCAGCGCGAGGGTCGATACCGTGCCGATGTGTCCGCCGGATTCCTCACCTTCAGCGATGAGCGCATCTGCTCCCGAACGCTCCAGACGGCGCGCCAGGGCTGTGGATGCCACCACCGGAATGACGATAATACCGGCGCTCTTGAGCGGTTCGATGTAGGGCACCGGGTTGCCGGCGCCAGTGGTCATGACACTGATGCGCTCCTCGATACATACCGCGATGACTTCATCGGCGAACGAGTTAAAGAGCGGCACGTTCACACCAAAGGGCTTGTCGGTCGCCCGCCGCAGTTGTGTGATCTGCTCGCGCACAAAGGATGCCGGCGCGCTGCCGGCGCCGATTATCCCCAAGCTCCCGGCGTTGGAAACCGCTGCGGCCAGTTCCCAGGTAGCCACCCACGCCATCCCGCCTTGCAGGATCGGGTGGGGAATCTTGAGCAGCTTGGTAAGGGGTGTTTGCAGCATCTCGAGCCTCCGATCGCAAATTATAAGTAATAACACATCCGCCTGGCACTGGTTGCGAAATGTCAGCCTCTGGCACAGGTGTAACTATCCAGATGAGCCAGTGTTAAATTATATAACCACTCAACACGGAGATTGTACCATGACGAGACGCGTCGTCGTGACGGGTTTAGGTGCGGTCAGCCCGGTCGGGCTCACAGCTGCCTCAGCCTGGGAGAGCGTCTGCAGCGGACGCAGCGCTGTCCAACCTATTACCCGTTTTGATACCACGGGCTATGGCTCGCGCATTGCTGCGCAGCTACTGTCGTTCAACCCGCTCGAGCATTTTGACGCCCGGGAAGTGCGCCGCCTCGACCCCTATATGCAGTATGCGATCGTAGCAGCGCGCGAAGCCTACCGTGACGCCGGCCTGCCAGCTGATGTCGCGACAAGCGCGCGCACCGCCGTGATCATCGGCTCGGGGGTAGGTGGCATGACCACGCAATCCGAACAAATGCTGACGCTGCACGACCGCGGCCCCTCGCGGGTGAGCCCCTTTGGCGCCTCGATGATCCTGGTGGATAGTGCCGCCAGCAGCGTGGCGCTCGATCTGAAACTGCGCGGCCCCAACATGGCGATCGTCTCGGCGTGTGCAAGCGGTACCAACGCGATCGGTGAAGCCTATGAAATGATCCGCCGCAATGCCTGCGACGCCGCCCTGGCTGGCGGGGCGGAGGCATGCATCATCCCGCTGGCTGTCTCGGTGTTTTCGATCATGCGCACCCTCTCCGAGCGCAACGACGATCCCGAGCACGCCTCGCGCCCCTTTGACAAGGACCGCGACGGCTTTGTGATGGCCGAAGGCGCTGCTGTACTGGTACTTGAGGAGCGTGAGCATGCCCTGGCGCGCGGCGCGACCATCTACGCCGAGGTGAGCGGCTATGGCTGCACCGACGATGCCTACCACATCGTCGCGCCCGACCCGGAGGCGCGCGGGGCGATCGAATGTATGCGTATCGCTCTCCAATCAGCCAACTTGCAGCCGCAGGATATCGGCTACATCAACGCGCACGGCACCAGTACGCCGCTCAACGACACCACCGAGACGTTGGCGATCAAGGAAGTGTTTGGGGCGCACGCCTACCGGCTGGCGGTCAGTTCGACCAAGTCAATGACCGGGCACCTGCTGGGAGCTGCCGGCGCGCTTGAGGCCGTCTTTACCGTCAAGTCGCTGCAGGAGGGCATCCTGCCGCCGACCATCAACCTAGATCATCCTGACGAAAAGTGCGACCTGGATTACGTGCCGCACACCGCACGCACCCAACAGGTTGCTCACGCGCTCTCCAACTCGTTTGGCTTTGGCGGGCACAATGCTTGCCTTATCTTTAGCCAAGCCTAAGCGGCCGTCCGCCGGGCGCATGGCTGAAGTCGTCGGCTGGGGAATGTATGCACCCAGCCGCGTCGTCACTAACGACGAGTTGGCGCGCCAGATGGATACTTCGGACGAATGGATCCGCACGCGCACCGGCATCTCGCGCCGCCACATAGCTGGTAAGAACGAGACCACCGCGCAGATGGCGGCTGCTGCAGCTCGGGCAGCGTTGCAGACCGCCGACGAAGACCCGCATCGCATCGAGCTGATCATTGTCGCCACTACCACGCCCGACTATCTGCTGGCTCTACTGCCTGCCAGGTGCAAAACGCGCTCGGGGCGATCAACGCCGGCGCCTATGATCTGAATGCCGGCTGCTCGGGGTTCATCTATGCCCTGGTGGCCGGGTCGCAGGCCATCGCCTCGGGCGAATGCGAACGCGTGCTGGTGATCGGCGCAGATACGCTCTCGCGCACCGTAGACTGGGAGGACCGCTCCACCAGCGTTCTGTTTGGAGATGGTGCCGGCGCTGTAGTGCTGCGCGCCTCTACGGGCAGCGCCGGTGTGCTGGCCAACGTCCTGGGTGCTGATGGCTCGGGTTGTGAGATGCTCTACATCCCCGCGGGCGGCAGCGCCAAACCTGCCTGCCAGGAGACTATCGACCAGCGCGAGCACTATATCCGCATGAACGGCAGCGCAGTATACTACTTTGCAACGCGCATCCTGCCAAATGCCACCGAACAGGTGCTGCGTAAAGCCGGGCTGACGCTCGACCAGATCAACCTGCTTATCCCGCACCAGGCCAACCGGCGCATCATCGAGAGTGCCGCCAAAAGGCTCAAGCTGCCGATCGAGCGCTTTGCCATGAACCTGCAGGAATATGGCAACACTTCGGCAGCTTCAATCCCGATCGCGCTGTGCGAAGCGCACAGCGAGGGACGCATCCAGCCGGACGATAACCTGCTGATGGTAGGTTTTGGGGCCGGGTTAACCTGGGCAGCCGGCGTAGTGTGCTGGAGCGCCGCCCAGGGCGGTGAGCAGCGCAGTGCGCGCGGCATCTGGCGTTGGATGGTCTACACGACGGCGCGTTTACGCAGCCTGACACGTTCCGCCACTATTCGCACCATCCGCAAGATGGACGAATGCACCCGGCAGCGCAAGCACTAGCTCTGGGGACGTCCGCGCATCACCAGCGACCATTCGCCCTGCTGGACGACCTCGTCGCGCTGGTTGAGCACGCGCATTTCCAGGTACACCAATCCGCCGCCCATAGCCACCACGGCGCGCACCCGCGTCACGGTTGCCTGCACGCGAATGGTATCGCCGATCAGCACCGGCGCACGAAAGCGCCAGTCGAGGGTGGTAAAAGCCTGGGCGGTGCCATCGATAAAGCCGTTGCGCGCTGCCAGCCCCGAGGCGATCGAGAGCACTAACAGACCATGCGCGATGCGCTGCCCAAAGGGCGAGCTGCGCGCGAACTCTGCGTCAGTGTGCAGGGGATTGTAATCGCCCGAGAGGGCAGCAAAAGCGACGATATCGGCCTCGGTGATAGTGCGAGCCATGCTGTCAAAGGTATCGCCGACTGTGAAATCCTCAAAGAAGCGCGCGTTGGGGCCGACCATGATGTACCTCACTGTGTTGGTAAGCATAACACCACTGCAAGGTATTAGCAACGCTATTTGCATGCACCGGAGGAGGGTGATACTCTAACCCCATGCATGATAAGCAATCTACTCTGTTGACCCGCCAGGCTGCCAAACACTGGGGCACAGCCGGCTTGTTTGGTCTGCTGGGGTTGCTGGCACTGACAGCCGGCGTGGGGGTGGCCTATACCACCAGTTACCGCAAACTGATCTATAGCGCCTCCAATGTGCCTGTTAAGCCGGTGGCGATCGTCTTTGGGGCGGGAGTCTGGCGCGATGGCACCCTCAGCCCGATCCTCTTGGACCGGGTAGAGACAGCCATCGAGCTATACCAGGCTGAACGGGTGAGCAAGCTGCTGATGACCGGCGATAACCGCTATATCGACTATAACGAACCCCAGGCAATGGCCAACTATGCCATCAGCCGCGGCATCCCGTGCGAGGATATCGTGCTGGACTTTGCCGGTCGGCGCACCTATGACAGCTGCTACCGTGCAGCCTATATCTTTGAGGTGCAGGAGGCCATCCTGGTGACGCAAGCCTACCACCTGCCGCGCGCGCTCTACACCGCGCGCCATCTGGGCATTGACGCGGTGGGAGTAGCAGCCGATCGGCAAAGTTACCAGTTCATGCGTCAATATCAGTTGCGCGAAGTCACCGCTACGCTGGTGGCCTGGTGGCAGGTGATGATCAGTAAACCGATCCCGGTTTTGGGACCTGTTATGCCGATTATTGCAGAGAAATCCTGATCGTCGCGTGTTCCTTGGAGGTACGATGCAGCCGTCAATGTTGACACTGGATGCCTTTACTGTCGTTGGCCCGGTGTATCGCGGCCATAATCAGGCCGGCGAAATCCCCGCGATGTGGCAGAACGTTTACCTGCCGCGTATGGACGAAATCCGCCATGTGATTGATGGCGACGAATCGTGGGGCGTGTTCGGCAACCACCAGCCCGATGGCAGCTTGACGTATATGGCGGGATCTCGGGTCGAAAAGGCCGAAGATATCCCCGAAGGTATGCAGGCCTGGGAGCTGAAAGCGCAGACCTATGCTGTCTTCCCTTGCACCCTCGCACAGATCGGCAAGACGCTGGCATATATCCATCAGGAGTGGCTGCCGGCCTCCGGCTACCTGCACGCCGCCGCACCAGAACTGGAATACTATGGCAAAGCCTTCTTAGAGGCGCCTGACGGCGTCGGCCAGATCGAGTTGCTGATCCCGGTGGTACCCCACGACCAGACCTAGGCTGACAAGCACGCCAGATGCGGATATACTCGCCTTTACCAGAGGAATGTGAGCCATGAGAGTTGAACTTGCCTATGGGCAGGAACGTCTGAGCGTCCAGGTGCCCGACCATGCCACCGTGCTGCGGCCACATGCGGCCCCTGGGCTGGCCGACGAATGCCAGGCGATCCGCGAGGCGCTGCGCAACCCCTTGGGCACCGCCCCGCTGCGCGAGTTGGTAAAGCCCAGCCAAAAGATCGTGATCCTGTTCAGCGATATCACCCGCCCGATGCCCAGCGACCGCGTCTTGCCGGTGCTGCTCGAGGCGCTTGAGCACATCCCGCGCGAGCAGATCACGCTGATGAACGCGGTCGGCACGCACCGCGCCAACACCCCCCAAGAGCTGGAGCATATGCTGGGCAGTGAGATCGCCCACGGCTACCGCATCCTGACTCACGACGCCTTTGATGCTGCCAACCTGGTAAACTTGGGCACCTCGTCGCAGGGCAATCCGCAGCTGGTCAACCGCATCTGGCACGAGGCGGATTTCAAGATCGCCACCGGCTTTATCCAACCACACATCTTTGCCGGGTTCAGCGGCGGTCCCAAGGCCGTGCTGCCGGGCGTGGCCGGTTTCGAGACGATCATGCCCAACCACGGCTATGCGATCCTCAACAACCCGCGAGCCACCTGGGGCGTGACAGAGGGCAACCCGGTGGCGGCTGAGATGCGCGAACTGGCACTGAAGAGCAAGCCCGACTTTCTGCTCAATGTGACCTCGAACCGCGACAAAGAGATCTGTGCAGTGTTTGCGGGCGAGATGCTGCAGGCGCATCGCGCCGGCATCGAGTTTGTGCGCCGCACCTCGATGGCTCCCTTTGACGAACCCTTTGATATTGTGGTCACCTCCAACGACGGTTATCCGGCCGATATCAACCTTTATCAATCCGTCAAGGGTATGTCGGCTGCCGCGCAGATCGTCAAACCCGGCGGGGCGATCATCATTGCCGCCGAATGCCGCGATGGCGTGCCCGATAACGGCCAATATCGCAAGCTGGTGGAGCGCGCCGGCAGTCTGGCCGGCATGCAGGCCATGCTCTCGCAACCCGGCTTTCAGGAATATGACCAATGGCAGGTGCAGCTGCAAGCTGGCGTGATGGCCAAGGCGGATGTTTACGTCTACAGCGAGCTGGCCGATGCCGACGTGCGCAGCATGCTGCTCAACCCGACCCATTCGGTCGAGACCACGCTCGACGCCCTGCTGACGCGTTACGGCGCCGATGCCAAGGTGTGCGTGATGCCCGAAGGCCCGCTGGTGATCCCTTACCTCGCCCAACAGGAGGGCTGACATGACCCGTGAACTGGCTTTGATCCCGCAGCCAAAACAGCTCGAGCGCGGCAAAGGGGTTTTTCAGCTGCAACCGAACACCCGCATCGCCCTGCTGGCGCCCAATGCGCAGGCGGACCTGGTTGCAGCCGAGTTGCTGTAGCAGGAAATCGCGGCGGCCAGCGCCCTCGAGCTCGAGATCGTAGCCCTCGCGGAGCGCAATCTACAGACCAACCAGATCATGCTCGACTCGCAGGGGCTATGCCAAGCTATCCCCGAGCTGGAGAGCCCGCAGGCCTATCTGCTGGTAATCGAGCCGGGGCGCATCTGCTGCGGCGCCAGCAGCCTGACGGGCCTGTTTTACGCCGTTGCAGACCCTGCGCCAGCTGGTGCGCACCTTTGGCGCCGAACTGCCGGTGCTGAGCATCCGCGACTGGCCATCGCTTGAGCATCGCGGCGTGATGATGGACGTTTCACGCGGCAAAGTGCCGACCGTTGCGACCATCAAACAGGTGATCGACTAGATGGCGCTCTTTAAGATGAACGTGCTGCAGTTTTATACCGAGCATACCTTTCACTTTGCGCGCCACCCGCGCATCGGCCAGGACTGCGGCTCGCTCACACCACAGGATATCCTCGAGTTGGACGCCTACTGTCGTGACCGTCATCTCGAACTGATGCCGAACCTGCAATCTTTCGGCCATTGCGAGCACATCCTCAACCTGCCCGAATATCGCCCACTGGCCGAATCAGCCGCCCTGTGGTCGCTTTCGCTGGCGGATGAGGGCAGCTATCAGCTGCTGGACGAGCTCTATGGCGACATGCTGCCCAGCTTTACCTCGCGCACGCTCAACATTGGCTGCGACGAGACCTATGACCTCGGCAAAGGGCGCAGCGCCGCAGTGGTCGAGGCGCAGGGGTTAGGTAGGGTTTACCTGGGACACATCCTGCGTCTGCGCGAGCTGGCGGCACACTACGGCTTCCAGATCCAGCTGTGGGGCGATATCCTGCTGCACCACCCCCAGCTGGTGAGCGAGGTGCCCGACGACGTAACCTTGCTCGACTGGCACTATGAGGCCGCCGACGATTACCCTTCGACAAAACTGTTTGGCGAACACCAGCGCCGCTTTTGGGTATGCCCGGACACCTCGTCGTGGAACACGCTCTTTCCGCGTATCGAGAATTCGAACGGCAATATCAAGACCCTGGCACGGGTAGGCATCGAGCACGGCGCCGGCGGTATGCTCAACACCGATTGGGACGATGGCGGCCACTACCAGCCGCTGGGGCAATGCTAGTATGGCTATATTTATGGAGCTGAGCAATCGTGGAGCGGAGGCCGGAGCGAGGATGCTGCCTTTGACAAGGCTTTTGGCAGCCTGGTTTTCGGTACCGGCGGTCAAACCGTCGTGGAGGCCATCCGCGCGCTCGGGCGCATCAATATCCTGCAGGACATCGCTATCGGCAACGGCAGCCGCACAATCCACAGCCTGCTGGATGAGCCGCTCAACGGCAAGCTGGCCGACGAGATCCCGCCCGAGACCGTTATGCAGATGATCGACATCACCCAGCGCTGCGAGGCAGCCCTGCGCCAGGCGTATGCGACCGTGCGCGACCAGGTAAGTGTGGAGGAGCTCTTGTACAGCACGCGCCTGATCAACCTGACGGCGCAAGCTGGCGGCATCGCGGGCTCTGCGCGAGACCATTGCGCAGTTGCCAGAGGATACGCAGCAGGCTGCCATGGCCTTGCGGAAGGCCATGGCAGGATGGTTGGCGATCGAACGCGAGATCCCAGCCTTTGTCGAGCTCTTTCGCGAGCAGTGGCTGCAGCGCGCGCGGTATTCAGAAATACGCATCACCCTGCACCACTTTAGCCGGCTGCTGGAGCGCTACAACTTTGCACACGAATGGCTGGCCATTAAGCTCGCCAGGCTCGAGGCGGGCGAAGCGGTCGCCCTCGACCTGGAGGAATACACGCAGCGTACTGGCCGCTATGAGATCCTTTACCAGGCCTGGGTACGCCACATTCAGGAGCTCGGCTTCGATTTGGGCCGAGCGCCAGCCTGACTTACAGGGCAGGCATCCCCTACCCTGTTTTGTTACCTGGGCTCAATCACGCGCTCGACCAGGATTGAGCAATTGGTAGCCAGGGCAGCCACCGCTCCTACCGCGGTGAGTACCGGCGCGATGATGGCGCCCGCCGCCGCCAGGGTGAGCGGCAGCTCGACAAGGGTGCGGTCGCCCTGCTTGACGGTGATGCGCCGGATGTTGCCCTCGTGGACCAGCTCTTTGACTTTGTCAACCAGTTGGTTGCCGGTAACCTTGATCTCTTCCTGCGTGGTTTGTTCACTAGAACTCATGCTTGTCCTCGAATTCCACTACATGTACCCTTTACGCAGCCTCATCGGTGCGGTTGCTTACGCCAACGGCACCAGCACGATATCGTCGCCATCCAGGCCGGGATAGGCCCCCTTGGCAACCTCTTCGGTCTGGTCCGGATGGATCAGCAGCCACTTGTTGACGGCATACAGCAGGCGGTTCTCGCCCTGCGGTTTGACCGTATAGGGCAACGGATAGTTGGTTCCGCGCGGTAGATACACCAGCGTAGCGAACGAACCATCTCGGGTGGTTTGCAGCGGGGCGTAATGCAGGCACCAGGGGGCCATCTCAAAGGCCATGCCGGCTGGCACAAAAAACGCCTCAGCCAGCCTGGTGGGATAGCTGATCGTCTCGCCGCGCACGATGTCGAGCTCGCTGCCCAGCAGTAGGATCATGTCGGTCAGCGCCACATTTACCTCGCTGCCCTTGTGGTACTCGAGTCCAGCCATGCGTAGGTTGCGGCCATAACACCAGCCCACCTGCACCGGCATGCCGCCAAAGACCTCTTTTTCGATGCGTTCGTTGATCTCGGCATACACCTCGAGTGCTGGCACAGCCGGCTCATAGACCACCGCGTCAGTGGGCGGCACCAGCGCCTGAGCGCGTGCTACTATCTCGCGGGTATCATAGTCGGCTAAAACCTGGCCATAACGCAGATAGACCGGGTCGGTGATCGGGCGAATCTGGAGCTGTGGGTTAACCGCCTGCAGCTGACGGATTTTATCTTGCATGGGGCTCTCCTTGTATTGATGCCGTCAGTGTAACGCGCTTAAAGCGCGCTGCCAAGCAACCGCGGGTTTGACCAGCCCACCGCTCGGACCTACAATCCCGCACATGCACGCATCAGGCGCAACACCGATCAGCCCGCCCAAACCACACAAACCGCCCAGCCTGGCCTGGCCTACTCTGGCAGCCGGCATCCTGGCGATCTCTTCGGCCGCGATCCTGATCCGCAAAGCGGAGGCACCCGCGCTGGTGATCGGCACGGTTCGGCTGCTCACTGCTGCCATCCTGCTCTCTCCCGCGGTGCTGATCATTGCCCCCAGGGAATGGGCGGGACTACAGGCGCGCGAACGCTGGGCACTGCTCGCCTCGGGTGCGGCGCTGGGGCTGCATTTTGTGCTGTGGATCCAGTCGCTCAAACTCACCACCGTAGCCAGCTCGGTGGTGTTGGCCACCACCAATCCGATCTTTGTGGGGCTGGCTTCACGCCTGATCCTGCGCGAAGCGCTTTCGCGCCGCCAGCTGCTGGCGATTGTCCTGGCGATGGCGGGCTCGGTGATCATTGCAGCCGGCGACCTGGCCGTCACCGGTGAGGCGCTGCTGGGAGACCTGATGGCCCTTGTGAGCGCCATGGCGATCTCGGTGCACCTCTTGCTGGGACGCTACCTGCGGCGCCGGTTGAGCAACCTGGCATATATCTGGCCGTGCTACAGTATCGCGGGTGTGTTGTTGTTGGCGGCAACCCTTCTGGCAGGCCTGCCCTTGTTCGGCTATACCACTGCGACCTATGGCTACATGGCGCTCCTGGGGATTATCCCGCAGCTGATCGGCCACAGCGCTCTGAATTGGGCGCTGGGATACTTTAGCCCGTTGTTTGTAACCATCGCGATCCTTGGCGAGCCGCTGGGCGCTAGTGCCCTGGCCTTTATCCTGCTGGACGAAGTGCCCGCGCCGACCGTCCTGCTGGGCACGGTGCTGATCATAGCCGGCATCATCTTGGCAGGCCTGGCCGAACGCGCAAAATCATACACCATAGAGGGATAACTCATGCAAGTAAACTGGAACGACCGTTTCGCTACGCGCCTCGAGTGGATGACCACTTCGGCTATCCGCGACATCTTAAAGTGCGCCCAAACGCCCGGGTTGATCTCGATGGCCGGCGGATGGCCCGAGGCCGAGCTCTTCCCTACCGCGCAGCTGGCTGAGATCGCTCAGCAGGTGCTGACGCAGTCGCCGCGCGACTCGCTGCAATATGGCCTGACGGACGGTCTGACGGTGTTGCGCGAGCAGCTCGCCAAGATGAGCACTGCACAGGGCATCCCTGCGCAGCCCGAAAACATTGTGATCACCTCGGGCACGCAGCAGTCGCTCGACCTGCTGGGGCGCATCCTGCTCAACGAGGGGGATACGTTGCTGGTGGAAAACCCCACCTTTTTAGGGGCATTACAATCGTTCAAGGCCTACGGGGCGCGCTTTCGCGCCGTGCCGATGGACGATCAGGGAGCCATCCCCGAGGAACTGGATGGGCACGACGCCAAGTTTTACTATGCCTTGCCGACCTTTCAGAACCCCACCGGCGTGACGACCACTCTCGAGCGCCGCAAAGCGCTGCTTGAACGCGCCCGCGAGCAGAACCTGGTGATCGTCGAGGATGACCCCTACGGCGTGCTGCGCTTTGAGGGGCAGCCGCTGCCGACCCTGGCGCAGCTGGCGGCCGAAGAAGACATCGCCAGAGGCGGCTCGGGTCTGCCGCAGCGCGTGATCTATTGCAGCTCATTTTCCAAGATCCTCGCGCCCGGTCTGCGCCTCTCTTGGATTGTAGCACCGCGTGAGCTGACGGGTCCGCTGGTGATGGCCAAGCAGGGCGCCGACTTGCACACCAATGCCCTTGCGCAATCAATGGCCAGCGAATTCATACGCCGCGGCTGGATGCCCGCGCAGATCGAACGCATCCGCGAGACCTATCGTGTACGCCGCCAAGCCATGCTGCAAGCCATCGAGGCCTACTTCCCCAGCGGTATCTATTACAGCCGCCCGGAAGGTGGGTTATTCATGTGGGTGGAACTGCCTGGCGAGGTCGAGACGATCCCGCTTCTGCCGAAAGCCGTCGAGCAGCAGGTCGCTTTTGTGCCCGGCAAGCCCTTTTACATCACCGATGCCGGCGACAGCACGATGAGATTGACCTTTGCCAGCATCCAGCCGGAGCTGATCCACGAGGGCATCCGCCGCCTGGGCGGGCTGATCAAAGCCCACCTGGGAGCCTGACACTTGACGGATTGGGCGCACATCCCTAAACTGCCAAGAGCGTGGAGGTCGGTACCCTTGATAAAACGCGTGTTTGTAACGCTGCTCCTAGTTGCCCTGATCTTGAGCTCACAAGGCTGTGCGGCAGGGGCGTTGATCCGTGATGTCGAGATCCGCCCGGCGACGATTTCGCCCAACGCGGATGGCTCGGATGACATCGCCGAGATCAAGTACACCCTCACCGACCAGTCGCAGGTGACGATCTACTTTGTAGATAGCGCCGGCAACAAGCACGTCTTTCGCGACGACAAGCGCCGCTCGGCTGGTCCGCGTACCACCTACTTTTCCGGTATCATCGACGGCAGCCTGCTGCCGGATGGCACCTACACGGTGGTGATCGAGGCGGTCAGCGCGCGCAAGACGGAGTCGATCCAGCGCGAACTGGTGATCACCAATGGCGACCCTGTGCACATCGAGATTCAGAACCTCTCCGTGTTTCCGCGCGAGTTTACCCCCAACCGCGATGGTATCACCGACCGCGTCACGATCAGCTACAGCCTCAACAAGGAAGCCAGTCGGGTCGAGGTCTACCTGCTGGATGAAGAAGGCATCAAGTATCCCGTGGCGGAGGATAAAATCCGTGCCTTTGGGGCAGCCGGTGCGCACGAGCACGACTACGACGCCGGCATCGACCTGGGGGCGACCCCGCCGGCAGATGGCACCTATACGCTGGTGGTCGAGGCTGAGGACGCCGTGGGCAACAAGGCGCGCGTCGAGGATAGCATCACCATCACCGGCGGCGGTGTGCCGCGCGTCGAGATCGCAAACGGCGCCGCCCAGTTTTCGTCGACCACCGTGCCCCTAGGCGGGACGCTGACGTTTACCTGCACAGTGCGTAATATCGGCACAGTGCCGGTGCGTACCAAGGGGCCGGCATCTGGTTACGTCTATACCACCTCAGAAAACTATAACACGCTCGAACAATACGAAGAGCCTGGCATCTTTCGCATCGGGCTCGATTTCGAGGGCAACAGCGCTGGGCGCAGCTATACCTTTCGTTGGCAGCTGGGCAGCGACGAAGAGCTCACCACCGTCCAGACCGATATCGGCCCGCAAAAGTACCTCATGCCCGGCCAGACCGTTACGGTGGTTGGGCACCTGAAAATCGATGACGCGCCGCCCAAGGCTGCCCCCTATTACTGGATCGGCCTGATCCAGGAACAGGTGCAGATGGTGCAGGACCGCGTCGAGGCTACGCCGATCACTATCGGGTTCTAGCATGGACCTGGCTGTCGCGATCGTCAGTTACAACACCCGCGAGCTGACGCTGGGATGCCTGGGCTCGCTCTATCGTGAGCTGGACGCAGCCGGCATAGACGCGGCGGTGACGGTGGTCGACAATGCCTCGTCGGATGGCAGCGCGGCTGCTATCGCAGAGGCGTATCCGCAGGCGACCCTCATCGCCAGTCAGGAAAATCTCGGATTCGCGCGCGGCACCAACCTGGCCGTCGCCCAGATGCTGGATCAGGCGCCCGACTATCTGCTGCTCCTCAACCCGGATACCCTGATCAAGCCTAAAGCGCTCGAATACCTGATGTCGTTCATGCGCGCCGCACCGCGCGTGGCGATGGCAGGCGCTCAGCTCGAGTATGGCGATGGCTCGTTCCAGCATTCCGCCTTTCGCTTTCCGACGCTGTTGATGGCAGCCTTTGATTTTTGGACGGTCAACCACCGCCTGATCGAATCGCGCCTGAATGGCCGCTACCCGCGCGCCCTTTACGAGGCCGGCAAGCCTTTCTTGGTCGACCACCCGCTGGGAGCCGCCATGCTGGTAAACACGGCTGCCTGGCGAGAGCTGGGCGCGCTCGACGAGGGCTATTTCATGTACTGCGAAGAGATCGACTGGTGCAAACGCGCTAGGCTGGCTGGCTGGGAGGTAGCCTGCGTGCCCAAAGCGCGCATCGTGCACTTTGCCGGCCAGAGCAGCCGCCAGTTCCGGCCGCAGATGTTTACCGCCCTGTGGGCCAGCCGCTTTCGCCTGTTTGCACGCTATTATGATAAAACCTACCAACGCCGCGTAAAGCGCATCGTGCGGGCTGGGCTGGATAAACTCATTCTCCAGGCGCAGGCGCAACAATCAAGCGGCGAGCTCTCATACCCCGATCTGGAGGCCATGCTGGGCGCCTATGCGCAGGTGAGGGAAATAACATGCGCCTGAGCGCTGTGGTGTTGGCACGCGACAACGAGTCGCAGATCGCCGATTGCCTGCAGAGCGTCGCCTGGGCTGATGAGCGCGTCGTGATCCTCGACACGCGCTCCAGCGACCGCACCGCGGCCATCGCCGAGGGGTTGGGGGCGCGCGTGGTCAGGCACCCTTTTGCCAATTTCGGCGCGCAACGCAATGTGGGGCTCGAGCAGGCTTTGGGTGAGTGGGTCTTTTTCATCGACACTGACGAACAGGCCTCGCCAGCCCTGGGCGAAGAGATCCGGCATGTGGTAGCAGCCGATGGCGCCGAGGCGGGCTGGTGGGTGCCTCGCCATAACTGCATCTGGGGCAGTGTGGTGCGTCATGGCGGCTGGTATCCGGATTACCAGCTGCGTCTGATCCGCCGGGCCGACGCGCGTTACGACAGTGCCCAGGCGGTACACGAGGTGGTGCAGGTGGCCGGAGAGCATGGTTACCTGCGAGAGGTACTCGACCACGATAACTATGCCACCCTGGCGCAGTTTACTGCGAAACAGCGCCAGTACGCTGCCTATGAAGGCCAGATTCGCTTCGAGCAGGGCGCCCGCCCGCGCCCCTGGACCTGGCTTTCTATGCCAGCGCGCGAATTTGTGCGCCGCTATATCCGGCTGCAGGGGTACCGTGACGGCTGGCGCGGCCTGGCACTGGCCATCCTGTGCGCCTATTACTATGGCTACGTGGCCACTCGCGTGCTGGCTGATAACGTGCGTAAGGCAAGCAAAGCTGCTGCATAAAAAAACAGGCAGAGGACATGCCTCTGCCTGTTGTGCAAGTTATTCCAGTTCGGGAACCAGCAAGCCGTAGCCGGAATCCTTGCGGCGATACACCACGCTAAAGGCGTGCGTGGTGGCATCGAAAAAGATGAAAAAGTCGTGCCCCAAGAGCTCCATATGCTCGATGGCTTCCTCAAGTGTCATGGGGCGCGTCCTAAAGGTCTTGCGGCGCACCACTTGCTGCTCCAGCTCTTCGGCCAGCGAATCGTCAACGGGAAAATCTGGCTGCCCGCTGCCTGTACGCGCCAGCGAACGCCAATGGCGTCCCTTGTAGCGCTCAATCTGGCGGGTTATTTTATCGAGCACGGTATCGAGGGCGGTGTACAGATCGGCATTGCGCTCTTCGGCGCGCATGATCGCGCCGTTGGCGCGTAACGTCAGCTGCACAATCATGCTATCTTCGGTGCTCTTGGTGGCTTGGGTGCCGAGATCTACCCGGGCCTCGTCAATCGAGGGCAGAAAACGCTCGAGTTTGCTGACCTTTTTCTCGATGTGGGTGCGCAGATGCTCTGTAACATCAAAGTTGCGGCTCTTGACCTGGATATCCATGATGACTCCTTTCGTATCTGCAGCCAGTGCGGCGTCGAGGAATCAGTTGCGGTGTGTGGGGTTGCTGCAGCTACCCTGATGGTATCATGCCCGCGGACTTTAGTCAATGATTGAGAGCCCACAGCTTGCCTGTTGGGCGCGGCACGCTTATACTGGCGCTATCCTGATCAAGAGGTTTTGCATGGAGCAAGAATCCCAGGCCCCCGAGACTGTCACTATGGCACAGGGCTGGGAGCATTACAACGCCCTGCGGATGGACCAAGCCAAAGACGTCTTTCAGTCTTTGGTCGACAAAGACCCCAGCAACTATGAAGCGCGCCTGGCACTGGCACGCACCTATATCCGCATGCGCCGCGAGGATGACGCCTATGAGCAGGCCGAAGCCTGCGCGCGTATGCAGCCGGAACGAGCTGAAGCTTATACCTGCCAGGGGATGGTGCGCTTTTTGCAGGATGACCTGGATGAGGCGCGCGACAGGCTGCAGCAGGCAATCCTGCTAGACCCGGATGACCCCGAACCGTACCTGACGCTCGCACAGGTCATGACCGACCTGAAGTTGTATGCTGAATCGGCTGCCGAGCTGCAAACCGCCCGCAAACTGGTCGCGCATATCACTGATGATAACCAGCGCCGCCAGCTGGAGGCCTCCGAACTGCACGCGCGCACCTATGTGCTGCTCAACCAGAACAAGGTACCTGAGGCAATGGCTATCGCCAAAGAGCTGGCCGAGTATGAGGACGAAACCCCCTACGCCGCCTGTCTGGCCTACTCCAACCTCGGCCTGATGGAAGCGCGCCTCAAGCATTATGACAAGTCGATCGAGTATCTCGAAAAAGCCTACGCGATGAACCCCTACTTTTATCGGGCCGGCAGCGCGCTCGGGCGTATCTATCTGGTGCGCGGGGTAGTCACCAAGGCTGCCGAAGTGCTCGGTACGGTGGTGGCCAACTCGCCGGAAGTCGATGCGCACACCCGCCACGCCTATGCCGCGTCGTTGGCCAAGATCGGCCGGCGCGCCGAGGCCATCGAACAATACCGCACCGCTCTGCAGGCTGGTCTCAAAGGGCTGGAGCGCCTGATGGCTTGTTGGCAGCTGGTGTGGCTTTCGAACGTGGGCCGCCTGGTGGTGATTGCTCTCGCCCTGGCTGCCCTGGCTGCCTGGCTTATCTTTGGCAAGCCTGACGGTTCAACCCTGGCCTTTGTGGCAGTGTTGCTGATCCTGTTTGTGATGCAGCGCCTCTTGGGCCGCAAGCGCTACCACTAGCGCGCGGAGGTAGCACATGACGAAAAAAGCGATCCTGCTGTTCGTGCTGGTCGCCCTGCTGTTGATGCCAGCCGCCATCACGCACGGCGATGGCGAAGTCTGGCATACCCACACCGTCACCTCCGGGCAGACGCTCAGCTATATCGCTTCGCTGTATCGCATCAGCCTGAGCCAGCTGCGCCAGGCCAATGGGCTGCGCTCTGATATGATCGTGACAGGGCAAACCCTCGAGATCCCCCTGTCGGCGCCGCTCGTGGCATACCGCATCGGCGTGGGAGACACGCTCTCGTCGGTAGCACGCCGTTACGGCGTGAGCGTGTGGCAGATTCAGGCCGTTAACGGGATGGGCACTTCTACAATCGTCTACCACGGCCAGACCCTCTACCTGCCGCCATCGGTAGTGCCGACACCCGCACCCAGCGCCTCCCCAATACCCACTCAGCCACCGGCAACGCGGGTGCCCACGCGCTCTTTTACCGCGACGCCTGCCAAGCCCGTGGTACAGGAAGCCATCGTGATCACCAGCCCGGTGTTGAATTCTCGCGTCAAGAGCCCGTTGGTGGTAACCGGCTGGGGCTCGGGGTATGAGAACCGCCTGTCGGTCAAGGTGCTGGATGAAGATGGCAAGAGCCTGGGCGGCGGAAGCGTGACAGTCGACGCGCCCTTTGGCCAGTACGGCATCTTTAGCGGGACGATTACCTTCCGCGCGCCCACCAAGGCCGAAGTGCTCAGGGTGCAGGTCTACAGCACCAGCCCACGTGACGGGGCAATAGAACATCTCAACTCGGTTTTGGTCAAGTACCAGCCCTGACCTCAGGCCCCTCGTGCCAGGCTGCTCGCTGAGGGCAAGCCACCGGCAGGTTCAGCCGCCAGGATGGCATTAACGATAGCATTGCTGACGGCCTGCGCCGCCAGGACGTTGACCAGCAGGGCATTGGTTTTGACATCACCGGTCGCCAGCGCAAAGAGCGTGTCACCATCGTAGAGGGTATGCGCAGGACGCACCGCCCGCGCCAGCCCGTCGTGCGCGGAGGATGCCAGGTTGTTGGCCTGAGCGCAACTCAGGCGCGCATTGGTCGCCACCACCCCGATCACCGTATTGCGCATGCGCATCGCCAGACGCACCATCGCGGTGCGCAGCAGCGCAGAGGTATCCGCCATCTGTTCGGAGCGCAGTTTACGCACGCCAGCGAGCAGTGCGCCGGTATCCGGATCGATGACATCGCCCAGGGCGTTGACGGCCACCAGCGCACCCACTACCAGGCGGCCAGCGCTCAGGCTGGCGGTGCCGATGCCGCCTTTCATGGCACGGCGGATACCATAGAGCTTGCCGACGGTCGCCCCTGTGCCAGCCCCCACATTGCCCTGCGCAACCGCGTTCCCGGCCGCCTGGCAGGCAGCGTAGCCGGCGGCTGCGTCGGGGCGATGCGCGGCTGAGCCCAACTCGAGGTCATACAGAACTGCCCCGGGCACGATCGGCACGAGCGCGGCGCCGGCGTCATAACCAATATGGCGCTCTTCGAGGTAACGCATCACACCATCGGCGGCAGCCAACCCAAAGGCGCTGCCGCCCGTAAGCAACACTCCATGCACGGCCTCGACCAGACTTCCGGGACGCAGCGGGTCAGTCTCGCGCGTGCCGGGCGCAAAACCGCGCACTGCTACACCGCCCACCGCACCGCGCGCTGCCAGCACCACCGAACAGCCCGTCAGGTGCTCGAGGTCGGACCAGTGGCCGACCTGGATGCCGGCCACATCGGTGATCGCCCCGGGATAGCGCGTCATGCCCGCCTCCAGAGCTCGACCACGCGTGCCAGGATGTGCTCTGCCGCCTCGCTCTTGGGCATCAGGCTCAGCACCTCTTGCTTTCCGTCGGGCTGCAGCAGGATGACGCGGTTCTGGCCAACCTCAAAGCCGCTGTCGCTGCCCGAGACATCGTTGGCAACCATCAGGTCGAGGCGCTTTTTCGCCAGCTTGACCTGCGCGTTGGCGATCAGGTCCTGTGTCTCAGCCGCAAAGCCCACCACAAAGCCGGGATTGCCGCTGGCGGTGCGCTGGTCGGCGACAGCCTGCAGGATATCGAGAGTGCGTTCCAGCTGCAGCGTCAGGTCGTCGGCATCCTTTTTGATCTTGTGCTCGGCGCGCTGCACCGGCCGATAGTCAGCCACGGCCGCTGCCATGATCAGCAGATCAGTGTGCGGCACGCGCTCCAGCACCGCCTGATGCATCTCGGTAGCCGTCTCGACGGCGAGCATCTCGATGCCGCAGATCGCCGGCAACTGAGTGTTGGCATGCACCAGAGTGACCTTGGCGCCCATATCGCGCGCGGCTTCTGCCAGTGCGTAGCCCATCTTGCCCGAAGAACGGTTGCCAAGGTGGCGCACCGGGTCGAGCGGCTCACGCGTTCCGCCCGCTGTCACCAGCACATGTGTACCAGCCAGTGCTCCCTGACGCCCGAGGGTGGCGCGGATTGCCGCCAACAGTTCACTCGTGTTTACTAGCCTGCCGCGGCCGATGCGCCCCGAAGCAAGGCGCCCCTCATCCGGCCCCACGATGGTTGCCCCGCGCTCGGCCAAGACGCGCAGGTTGGCCTGGGTGCTTGGGTGGGCATACATGTCAGCATCCATGGCGGGCGCCACCACCAGCGGCGCCGGACAGGCCAGAGCGGTGCTCAACAGCAGGTTATCGGCGATCCCATGCACCAGCTTGGCAATGGTGTTGGCGGTAGCCGGGGCGATCACCAGCACATCCGCCCAGGCTGAGAGTGAGATGTGTGCCATATCGGTATCGCGCAAGAGTTGAAAGGTGTCGATCGAGACCGGTCTGGCAGTGAGGGTCTGAAAGGTCAGGGGCCCCACAAAATGCACCGCGGCGGGGGTCATCACCACCTGCACCTCGGCACCGGCCTTGATCAGGCTGCTGCACAACTCGACCGCCTTGTAGGCGGCAATCCCGCCCGTCACACCCAGGACGATATGCTTACCCTCCAGGATCATGCTGCACCTCGATTCAACTCATAGATCAGCCGCAGACCTTTGAGCGTCAGCCAGGGTTCGATGTAGTTGAGCACCTCGGTCTCGCAACCGATCACCTCGGCCAGGCCGCCAGTCGCCACCACCACCATCTCTGGGCCCAGCGCCTGGCGGAAGCGCTGTACCATGCCCTCAACCAAGCCGACATAGCCGTACAGGATCCCAGAACGCATCGCGTCCACCGTGTTGGTGCCGATGGCGTTGGGCGGACGCTGGAAATCGATGCGCGGCAACTTGGCAGTGCCGCGGAAGAGCGCATCAGCTGCCAGACGGATGCCCGGCGCGATGGCCCCGCCCAAATAGTCACCGGTGGCAGACATGGCATCAAAGGTGGTGGCTGTGCCAAAATCCACGATGCAGGCCGGCCCGCCATATAGCTTGTAAACCGCCGCCACATTGATGATGCGGTCAGCACCGACCTCGCGCGGGTTGTCAATGCGGATCGCCACCCCCGTACGCACCCCACTGCCAACCACCAGCGGCTCGCGGCCGATGTAGCTGAGGAGCATCTCTGAGATCGTCTCGGTGAGGGGCGGCACCACACTGCTCAGCGCCACACCGCCGATATCTTGAATGCTGTAACCCTGATGCGACATCAGTGCCATCAGCACCAGACCATATTCGTCGGGCATCCGCGCCTGGTCCGAGTTGACGCGCCAGTGAGCCACCAGCTCATTGTTCCGATAGAGGCCGAACATGATATTTGTGTTTCCGATATCAATACACAGCAGCATCTCGTACCTCCTACAAGCGCGCTTTACGGCGCCCAAACTGGCGCACCGCTGCAACAACCGCCACCACGACCACCACCGAAACAATCATCTCGGGGATGCCCTGCGCCAGGGCAATCACCAGCGACATCCCTGCGGTAAAGTACCCGCGCAGTGTAGCCATTCCCAGCACCAGGACGGTGTTGGTGAGTGACCCAACCGCAGTCGCCAGGGCAGTCGCCACAATACCGCGGTCTTCGTTCTGCAGCCAAACCATCAGCCCAGCCGCTAGACCAACCATGATCAGCGCGATCAAACCGCCCTGCCACCACGTAAAGGCGGCCGATCCGGCGGTGGTTTCGGAAAGGCCCTGCAACCAGCCCAGGGCACCGGGGCTGGCACCGGTCAGCAGAGCTACCACCACCAGCGCGACCACTACCAAAATGGTCAGCCCCGCCATCAGGGTGCGCTTGCTGGCGTGGTAAAAGCCCGAAAAAACCCATGCCGAAACCAGTCCAATAAACAGCCTCGGCAGGATCGCCACGAGCGGGTCTTTAAAGGCTGGGATGGTAGCCCGCATCAGGCTGGCAAAGCCAAAACCGAGGCCGATCACCAGGCCCACCAGCGAGCCTTCCAAAATACCGCCAATGATCGCCGGAATATGCACGATGGTGGCATTGCCGGCTGGGGTCGGCACCGGAATAAAGCCGATACCTGGTATTAATGCCAGCAACAGTGTGAGAGCCAGCAATAACCCGGCGATGATCACGCGGCGGATGCGTCCATGTTCAGTCATGATACCTCCCGTGGTACCTAAGGTAACGGTAAACGATGCAGAATCAACACCGTCATCAAAATTATTACCGCCAAAGCCAGAGATAGCGTATCCAGCACCTGCCATCGGCGCACATTCAGTTGCGTGCGGCCGCGTCCTCCCTGGTAGCAGCGCGCCTGCATGGCAAAGGCCATCTCATCGGCATGCCGCAGGGTGCTGACAAAAAGCGGTACGATCAGGTTGGCGGTGCGTCGTGCACGGCGGATAAACTGCCAGCGCGAACGGCGTTCGGCCACCAGGGTGCGCGCCGCTTGGGCGTGCGATATCGCCTCAAGCTCCTCGCCCAGGATTGGCAAAAAACGCAGCGCGATCGCCATGACCATTCCCAGCTCGTGACCGGGCAAGCCGACGGCCGTCAACGGCCGCAGCCACCATTCGACGCCATGGTGCAAAGCCGAGGTCGTGGTGGTGTTGGTTAACAGGCTGACGAGTGCCAGTAAGCCGCCAAAACGCAGCAGTGAAATGACCACCATGCGCACCCCAGCCGATGAGATCACCAGCGCCCCCCAGCGCAGATAAACAGTACTGCCGGCCGGCCCCTCACCGTAAAACAAGAGCTGCATGAGGGTCAACAGCAGGATTAACGGCAGCGCTGGTTTGACGGTGCTGGCCACAAAGCGCGGCGAGAGGCGTGCCAATTTGAGGAACGCCACCAGCAGCAGCACCAATGCCAGGTTCACGAGATAGCCATTGGCGGCAAAGATGGCCACCCCCAGGATCAGGCTGATCAGCAGCTTGGCGCGCGCGTCAATGCGATGCACCACCGAGCCTGTGGGCAGATACTCGCCGATGCTGACCGACCTCAGGCTCTCCAGGCTTGCCACAGAGCCTCCTCCAGATCATCCAGCGAGTCGATCATGTCATCCAATGGAGTGCCGGCCGCGCGCAGGGTGTCGCGCATGGCGATCACCGCGGGCGGCACCAATCCCCAGGCAGCTAGGTCGTCGCGGTTAAAGAGCGCCTGACAACTGCCCTCAAACACACTGCGCCCTCGGTTCAACACCACAACGTGACTTGCGAGTGCCAAAACTTCGTCCATGTCGTTGGAGACGATCAGCACGGTGGTGCCACCCACTGCCAACTGGCGCAGAAGGGTATGCATTTGCTGGCGCCCCAGCGGATCGAGCCCGGTCGTGACCTCATCGAGGATCAACAGCTCGGGCTGAGTAGCCAGCACGCCGGCGATGGCGGCCCGGCGCATCTCTCCGCCGGATAGAGAAAAGGTATGGCGATTGCTGAACGCCTCGGGATCCAGCCCGACAACGCGCATCACACCATAGACGCGCTCGCGCAGCACGTCACCTGTTAACCCGAGCTGGCGCGGCCCGTAAGCGATGTCATCGCCGACGAAACGCTCAAAGAGCTGCTGCTGGGGATATTGCATCACCAGCCCCACACGCTGGCGCAGCATCCCCAAGTCGAGATCGGCGGCGGCCAGATCCTGGCCCAACACCTGCACCACGCCCAGTGAACGCGGCAGCAAGAGGCCGTTGATAAAGTGCAACAGGGTCGACTTGCCGGCGCCATTTTCGCCCACCAGGGCACTGATCTTGCCAGAGGGCAGCGTCAGGCTGGCATCCTGCAAGGCCACTTGGGCCAGTGGGCTGTCGGCCATATAGGTATGCGCCAGGCGGCTGATGCACACGGCCTCAGGCACGGCGCGCCTCGCCCATAGCTGCGAGCAACTCGTCGACATTGAGCGGCAAACCGATATCCCAGCCGCGGCGGCCAAAGGCGAGCGCCAGTTGGGTAACGAGCGGCAGTTCGAGGCTGAGCGCTTGCAGCTCTGGCTCGTGGGCAAACACCTCACGCGGGGTGCCCGCCAGCGCCTGGCGGCCGTCCTTGAGCACCAGGATGCGCTGAGCATCGAGGGCTTCGTGCATATAGTGGGTTACCAGGATGATCGCCAGTCCCCGCTGGTGCAGGTCGCGCAGCAGGCTCAGCAGCGCCAGGCGGTTGATCGGATCGAGCATAGCGGTGGATTCATCCAGAATGATGCCGCGCGGCTGCATCACTAGCACATCGGCGATCGCGAGGCGCGTCTTTTGCCCCGCCGAGAGAGTGTGCACCTTGGCATCCCTGAGTTCCAACAGACCGGTAGCCTGCAGGGCCGCATCCACGCGTTCGCGCAGCTCGGGCAGCGGTACCCCCAGGTTCTCAGCACCAAAGGCGACTTCTTCCTCAACCACGGTCGAGACGAACTGGTTATCGGGGTTCTGAAAGACCATGCCAACCTGGGCGCGTATCGCCACCAGGTTGGACGGCTGGCGGGTATCCAGACCGGCTACGCTCACCGAGCCGCTGGTAGGCACCAGCAACCCGCACAGGCACTTGGCCAGGGTGGATTTCCCCGAGCCGTTATGCCCAACCACCGCGAGGTACTCGCCGACCGCCACCTCCAAAGAGAGCTCCTTGATGGCACTGATCGACTCGCTGCCCTCGAGGGCATAACTAAAAGACAGGTTTTCGGCGCGAATCAGAGTCTCGGGCATGAAAAAAGCCTCGCCCCAAGACGGAGCAAGGCCAACTGACTGCCCGCTATAGCCGTCTCGGTCTAAAGATCCAAGCGACGTTTATGGGTACTGTAGCAAGTTTGGTGCCAGTAACTGGTCACCGACAAGCGGATTGTAAGCCAAAGCTGCCCTGATGTAAAATGTTAACATCATGAAACGACAGGGGGCGTAATGCGCGCAGCAGTTTTTCACGCCGTCGGTGATATCCGCATCGAACCCCGCGAGGTGCCAGAGCCCGGCAAGGGCGAGGTACTCGTGCGCGTGGCAGCCTGCGGGATATGCGGTACCGATCGGCACATCCTGCATGGCGAGTTTGATGTAGTACCGCCGATCATCATCGGGCACGAGTACTCTGGCGAGATCACTGCCGTCGGCCCGGATGTGACCGATTTCCGCGTCGGAGAACGCGTCGCCATGGACCCCAACATGCCCTGCGGAGTGTGCCGCCCCTGCCAGCGCGGACAGGTACACCTTTGCGATAACCTCACCGCTTTAGGTGTGAACTATGACGGCGGCTTTGCCGAATACAGCGTGGTGCCTACCGCCCAATGTTATAAACTGCCCGAGCACGTCTCCCTGCTGGAGGGCTCGCTGGCCGAACCGCTGGCTTGTTGCCTGCGCGGCATCCAGCAGGCTCACATCCAGCCGGGCGACCGCGTGGCGGTTATCGGCGGCGGCGCGATCGGACAGATTCTGGCGCAGCTGGCACGCCTGACCGGCGCCGGTAAACTGGTACTCTCGGATCTGATTGAAGAGCGCCGCAGCATGGCCGAACAGCTCGGTTACGTGGACGAGACGGTCGACCCGCACACATCGGACGCCCTGCTGGGCTGGGCCGATGTGGTGCTCGAGGCGGTCGGCTCGGTCACCACCACCCAGCAAGCCCTGCAATGGGCTGCCCCGGGAGCGACCATCGTATGGTTCGGGGTCACGCCCCCGGGCGACATGGCGGCTATCGAGCCCAACCTGGTTTTTCGCAAAGAGCTCACCATCCGCGGGGCGCGCATCAACCCCTTTACCCATACGCGCGCCATCGCCATGCTTGACTCTGGCCGCCTGAACCTGGAACCGCTGATCACCAAACGCATCAGCCTGGATGAACTGCCCGGTTTTCTGGCGGCTGCTCCGGGCAAGGATACCAAGACGGTTGTGATCCCGGCCTAGAGGGCTTGACAGCGTGCTGCTGGCCGTTTAGGATAGCTTGGAGTTTATTAAATCGTTCAATGACTCGCTGAGGAGGCACATGATGCAGGTTCCGATCGCGCTACAGCTCTACACCGTCCGTGACGAAACGGCCAAGGATTTCGTGGGCACCGTCAAAAAAGTCGCCGCGTTGGGCTACAAGGGCGTCGAGTTTGCCGGTTTTGGCGGACTTACCCCGCAGCAACTGGCAGATCTGTTGGCTGAGACTGGCCTCAAGCCGGCTGGTATGCACATCAGCCTCGACCAGTTCGACGCGAATCTCGACAAGATCATCCAGGATTGCAAGGCGATCGGCAGCAAGTTCGCCGGCGTGCCCTTTTTGCCCAACGACCTGCGCAGCGCGCAAGGTTATCGCCAGGTAGCCGCCAAACTCAACAAATATGGCGCCGCCTTAAAGGCCGAAGGCCTGTCGCTTTATTACCATAACCACGCCTTTGAGTTCGAAAAGATCGAGGGCTTGCGCGGGATCGACATCCTCCTGGCAGAGACCGACCCGAGCGCGGTGGGGTTTGAGGTGGACGTTTATTGGGTCAAGTACGGCGGCGATAACCCGGCTGACTTTATCAAAACCTACAGCGGACGCTTCCCGCTGGTGCACCTCAAGGACATGAAGGGCGAGGGCGACCAGCGCACATTTACCGAGGTCGGCAACGGCAACATCGATTTCAAGCCGATTTTTGCCGCCGCCGAAGCGCAGCCATTGTCCTGGTATATCGTCGAGCAGGATACCTGCCCGGGCCCGAGCATCGAGAGTACCAAGATCAGCATCGATAACCTGACCAAGTGGGGCAAAGGCTAAGGCTAAGTCCAAAGCAATCCGTCAGCGCCGCGTGGCAACCACGCGGCGCTTTATGATGCTTACGGGCGAATGCATACCTCGCCGCAACCCACACGCCCTTCTTCGACCATCAGGCCGATCGCCCCTTCGGCCAAGCCTTGGGGGTCGTCGACCTCACAGATCAGCTCACCATCCACCCAGGCGCTGATGCAGCTGCCGGCCACCTGCAGCGTGAGGGCATAGTCGCGGTACAGTTCCCAGTTGAATGCAGTGGTATAGAGCACGCGCGTGCCATCCAGCTCGCGTATCAGGCTGATGTTACCATCGGCAGCCAACTGTAGGGCATAATAGCGCTTTAATCCCTGCACCCTGGCGGCCAGCCCAAAGGAGCGCGCCAGATGCGGGCGAAAACAGGCCGAGATCGTATAGTCGCGCCATTCGCGCAGACCCTGGATCACCATGCCCGTGCCAGTGTTTTGCCAGAGCCAGTATTCCGGCTCACCGCCAGGTATAAAGTCATCGGCGGCCAGCACCCAGGCTTGCATCCAGCGCGCGTTCTGGGCTTTGGGCGCTGTAAAGCGC
Organism: Chloroflexota bacterium; assembly: GCA_012729455.1. Taxonomy (GTDB): domain Bacteria; phylum Chloroflexota; class Anaerolineae; order UBA1429; family UBA1429; genus JAAYDC01. Next base: position 73,991 of record JAAYDC010000006.1, read on the forward strand.
ACCTCAGGCGCGCCCTCCCAGGTGAGCCAGTCGAGGTAAAGCGTGCCGGCCTCATCGCCGGAGGCAGCCAGTTCCAGCCCCACCCAGGCGATCGGGCAGCCATCCGGAACACGCACGCGCCAGGAGAGCTCGCGCACCTCGCCGGGCTTGACACACACTGCCTCACCGCGAGCGGTCGCCAGCTGCTCACTGGCATCGTAATACTGCACTGCCAGCGCCAGGCTCAGATCGGCGCAGTTGGCGGCATCTGAACTGACCGCTGCCCAAAGCAGCTGACCGCTGTAGAGCGTGGGCGAGGCCTCTATATGGTAGCCTCCGCCGCGCGTCGCCGGATAGGCCTCGCGCCCTACGCTCACGCCCGATTGCGACGCAAGCCGGTCATAGCGAATCGCCAGCGCATGCGCGCCTGTGCCAGAGTGGCCGGCGACATTCTCTACCTGGCAATTGGTCCCTGCAAAGCCCTGCAGTGCCCCGGGCAGATCAAAGTGAAAGCGCGCGCCGCCCTTGGAGGCACTAAAGGGCACCCCAGCCAGGGCGCAGCCCGCCGCGGCTACTTCAACCGCCTCGCGCACCGCGTCCGTCACCACCCGGCCACCGTCGGCAGTGGGGATATAGATGCGGTCGGCCACTGGTGTACGGAAATCCACCTCGGCGTTGATGCCCTCCAGCCCAAGGCGCACACCCATCAGGCAGCCGACGTTGGCCGAGTTACAATCGGTATCCCAGCCGCTGGTGTTGACGATCATCAGCGCGCGCTGAAAGCTCTCGGCGCCATATAAAAGTGCCATGATCACCAGGGCGTGGTTGGGGATGATGTGGCAGCCCCCGCCATAGCGATCATAACCGTAATGGGATTCGATCAACGCGCGGGTGGCGTGCCAATCCGGATTGGCAGCGTGCCAGGCACGGATATCGGCGATTAAGCGTGCGATCAGGCAGTCCTCAGGGATTTGCGCCAGGCCGATATCCAGCAAACGCCCCATATCGCGCTCGTTAAAGGCGGCTGCCACCATGGCAGCAATGACCTGGGCGCCATAAACGGCCTCGCCGTCGTGGGAGACCCTCGCAGCCAGGTAAGCCAGCTGTGCCGCGCGTGCCGGATCGCCGGGGGCTGCCAACCCCCAGGCGTCGATAAAAATCTGCGCGCCGATCTGTTCGGCTACCACCGGTCCGTTCAAGGCGATCGAGCCGCTCTCGGGCGCCTGGATGCCGGCCCTGAGCCGCAGGTAGGCGGTATGCTCGGTCGAGCGCCCCATTCCGCCCCACCACAGCACCGACTTGTTCTCTACCAGATAGTTCAACCAGGTTTGGGCGACCTGTTGAGAGGTGATCTCGGCGGGATAGCCATAATCCTGCAGAGCTCGCACAAAGGTAAAGGTCCCCGAGATGTCGTCATCCGGCAAGATCAGCGAGCGCCCAAGGCGCTCCTGCAGATAGCCGTTGACCTCACCCACCTCACGCATGATGCGCGCATAATCCCAACCCTCGATCGGGCTGCCCACATACACGCCGATGACTTTACCGAGCACCCCGGCATAAACCCGCTCCAGATAATCCGACGGGATCGGCATTACCCCACCTCCCTGCGTTGTTTTGTTTGTTGTAGCCCAGTGCCGGGCCCGCGTCAAGGGGCTGGTTTGACATCCACCGGGCTTTCGGGCATACCTAGGTCATACTACCTGATGGATGGGTATGCGAAAGCTAACAATGCGCGAGCGCCTGCTGGCCGTGATCCACGGTAAGCCGCTCGACCGCGTGCCGCTGATCATGTACGAGGGGGTGATCCCCACTGATCAGGCCTGGCAGCTGCTGGGGCGCGAGCGCCTCGGGTTCTTGCGCTGGAGCGCGGTGCACCGTGTCGACACCCCGCACTGCCGTTTTGAGACGATCGAAAAGCGCGTCAATGGCCAGCGCCAGCAGCGCATCGTACTGCATACCCCCAAGGGCGACCTGTACGAAGAGCGTACCTTTGAGCCGGTGTATAATTCCAGCTCGATCCACAAGCACTTTGTGGAGGAACCTGAGGATTATGACAAGTTGTGGGCTTACCTGGAGGATGGCATCGTCGCGCCCGATTACGAGCGTTATCTAAAGGATGCAAGCGATCTGGGCGACGATGGCCTGCCCCTCACGGCTGTCGAACGCAGCCCCTACCAACAGCTATGGATCCAATGGGTCGGGCTCAGCACACTCGGTTACCACTTTGCGGATATCCCCGAGCGCGTCGAGCATACCATGGCGCTCCTGCGGGCTCGCGCCCTGCAGATTTTCGAGATCGTGCGGCACTCGCCCACCGAGTTGATCGACTTTCCGGATAACATCACCGCGCCGCCGCTCGGCCCGCGCCGCTTTGCCGAGTATTGTGTGCCGCAATACAACCTGCTGGCCGAAATGCTGGAGGGCAAGGGCGTCCCCGTGTTTGTGCACATGGATGGCGATCTCAAGCCCTTCTGGGAGATGATCGCTGCCTCCCGCGTTGACGGACTGGATTCGTTCGCCCCCGCACCCGATAACGACACCACCGTGGCGCAGGCGATCAGCATGTGGCCCGAAAAGCGGTTGTTTGTGAACTTTCCCTCTTCGGTGCACCTGCGCCCCTACGAGCAGGTGCGTGCCGAGGCCGAAGCAATCCTCGAGGCGGGCGGGCATACCGGCCGGCTAGAGATTCAGATATCAGAGAACGTGCCGCCCTTTGCATGGCCGACCAGTCTGCCGGCCATTGCCGACGCGATCGACGCGTTTCGCCCGTAGGCGCAGGAGCAACACGCATGACGCACTATGACGGCGGAGCTCACCAGCGGCCAGATCGGCCGCCGCACACCGCCTGGGTGTTTGGGATCCTGCTGGCGGCAGCTCTTCTGGCAGCCGGCCAGTTGATCGCCCTGGCGCGCTCGACCGGTCGATCCGATATAGCCATGCTGGCCGCCACTGGCACCTTTACCTGGCCGACCACGACACCGACGCGATTACCCACGTCCACCGCGACGTCCACGGCGACACCCAGTCCGACGGCGCTGCCTCCGGTGGTGCAACTACCCAGCCGTGGGGTAACTGCCATGCCGTTGCCAACTTTGGCGCGTGACGCCTCACCGGTGATGCCGCGCGAGGGTACGCCCATCGCGACGCGTACCCCACTTCCACCCCTCCCGCCGGTTGAGTCGCAAGAGCCCTACCCTGCCCCCGACGTGGGCAATGTGCCGGCCGCCACCTTTACGCCGCGGCCGCCTTTGCAGCCATCTGGTTCGGGAGAGCCCTATCCACCGCCGGCATCCGGCGTTACCCACACAGCGGTGCCGGGGGTGCCGAACAGCACGCCCAGCTCGTCGGCTGAGGTGATCGAGCGCGTGACGGTGAATAACGGCGAATGGGGCGAGCGTGAGATCATTGTGCGCTATGACGAAACCGCCACCAGCGACGTGATGTATTTCCGTGCCGCCGACGGGGCACAGTACCGCGTGGTATTTGGATTCATCAATACCCCCGAGGCCCTGGCTGCTGTGCGGACCGCCTGGGCGGAGGCCAAGCGCGGCTCTGCAAACTGGGGCATGGTAATCACGGTGCGCAAGAGCGTCTCGGACTGGTACCAGTGCACCGAGAGCATGCCGGTGTGCTATACCTCGCGCATCGATAGCGGCCAGGCGGTCGTATTTGTTGATGTTTATCTGCGTAACGCGGCCTGGCAGTCGCTCCTGAACGACTATTTGGCCATTGGATTACCAAAACTGATAGAAAACGCCAACTATCCCAAACTGCAGGAAGCTGTGTTTGAGCCGATGGTCGGCTCAGTGCCGGCTACCAGATGCATCGGGGTGACCTTTACGCGGGTGAACTGATTAAAAAAAGGCCGCTCCCCTGGTCATAATCAGGGGAGCGGTTCGGCTGCACAGCCGCTACACGTCAGGCGGCAAAGCTAGAGCCGAGCACATTCTCGCAGATGCGGCGGAAGTGAAAGCCATAGATAGCATAGGTGATCGCCTGAGCAAAAAGCCTGGGGCGATGTGTCAGGGTCCACCATACCAGTTTCCAGAATTCCTTGCGTTCTTTGCCCATACCGATCAAAAACACGGCTTTGAAAAAGGCTTTGATATAAGCCCAACTGAGCGGGAACTTGCTGGTCACGCGCTGCCGGTACTCGCTCAGGAAGGTGTGTACACGCTGGTAATAAGCCTTGGGGGCATAGATGGTCGCCAGGATACGCTCATAGCCCTTGTGCAGTACCTTGGGATCCATTTTAGGAATAAAGTTAATCGTGGCGTCGACGTTATCGCCCGACGGGTTCATCAAGAGACGTCCTTCGGATTTCAGGCGCTTGTAGAGCTCGGTGCCGTTGATGGCCTGCAGCAGACCCACCATGGCCGTCACAATCCCCGAACGCTGGATAAAGTCGATCTGGCGCTGGAAAATCGTCTCGTCGTCGCTATCAAAGCCGACGATAAAACCGCCATCGACCTCAAACCCGTTGCGCTGCAGGGTCTTGACGGATGCGAGCAGGTCGCGCTCGAGGTTTTGCGCCTTCTGGCACTCGTTCAGGCTATCAGCGTCGGGGGTCTCGATGCCCACAAACACCGAGTTAAAGCCCGCTTCGCTCATCATGTCCATCAGTTCCTGGTCATCTACCAGGTTGATGCTCACTTCTGTTTTAAAGGCAACTTCGGGGTGATCTTTGCGCCACTCGATCAGTGCTGGCAGGACCTCGTTTTTAAGCTGGCGTTTATTGCCAATAAAGTTATCGTCGACAAAAAAGGCGCCTTTGGTCCAGCCGGCATCGTACAGCGCATCGAGCTCCACAATCACCTGGGCAGCCGTCTTGGTGCGCGGACGGTGCCCGAGCATCGAGGTGATGTTGCAGAAATCGCAGGCAAAGGGGCAGCCGCGTGAATATTGCAGGCACATGTCGGAGTATTTATCGAGCTTGGCCAGGTGCCAGAGCGGTACCGGCGTCTTGGTGACATCGGCGAATTCCTTTGTCTCGTAGAGCGGTTTAGGATTCCCGGCTTTTAGATCCGCCAAAAAGAGCGGCAGGGTGATCTCGCCCTCGTTGAGCACAAAATGGTCAACTTCGGGGAAATCCTGATGCTCGCCTAGAAAAAGCGGCCCACCCGCCACGACCTTTTTGCCTGCCTGCTTGCAGCGATGGATCAGGGCGCGTACTGAATCGCGCTGCACCACCATGGCGCTTACAAAGCAATAGTCGGACCATTGCAGGTCGCTCTCGGAGAGCTCTTCGACGTTCAAATCGACCAGGCGCTTTTCCCAGGATTCCGGCAGCAACGCCGCTATAGTCAGCAAGCCAAGCGGTGGCAAGCTGGCCTTTTTACTGATAAAAGGCAAGGCGTAACGAAAGCTCCAAAAAGTATCCGGATTCTCTGGGTACAGCAGCAAAGCACGCATTTCACAAACTCCCATTTCACTTAAACGAGCTATCTATAAGACACCGAATCCCCCAGGCAGGTTACGCCTGAGGGATTCGAATTGCAGAAATGGGAGTTTTTACTTGCGGTAATCCTGCGGGGTATACACCTCGAGCACCTGACGCACCTGCTGAGCGCCGAGTTCGGCGAAACGCAGCCGGCCATGCTCCAGGATGACCTCGGGCCAGCCATCACCCAGTAACGGCTGGGCGTAGCGGATAAAGTCATCCGTCACGTCACAATGGTCGCGGTCGATCCATTCCTTTGGAAAGGTGCGTTCAGAGTTGGCCATCTCGCCCAGCGGCACGCTGGTATAGCGCACCGTATAGGGCGCATCGGATGTGCGCACCAGGCTGGCCATCTTGCCGGATATGTGTTGCGCAGCCAACCCCGCGGCCTGCTGCCCGACGGCACGCGCCTCCGCCAGGTCGACGGTCGAGGCATACACGATATCGTGGCGCTGCTGCGTGCCAGGGATATTGGCGCGCGCCGAGCCGCGCGCTGCCAGCCCTGCCTGGTTGAGATAGTTGACCAGCAGCTGTGCAGCGGTGCTGGCACTCGACGAGAACTGGGTATGCCCAAAGGCATCCTGACGTTCTCCCAGTGAGCCCAGATCAAGCCCTTCGCTCAGCACCACTATGGCGCGCCCAGCGCGCCGCAGGGTGTCATTGATCAGGTCGGCGAGCTCGGGCAGCGTATAGCTGCTTTCGGGCAGCAGCAGCAACATCGGTAACTCGCGCTGCGGATCTGCGAGCCGAGCCGCCGCCGGGATAAAGCCAATCCGGCGTCCCATGGCTTGCAGCACCAGCACCGGGTCGGCTGGGAACGAACCGCGGTTTTCCTGATCGGCCTGCTGCACCGTCAGCGCCCAGTAGCGCGCACAGCTGCCGTAACCGGGCGAGTGATCCAGCAGTTGGAACGCCTGGTCGCCCAGGTCGTTATCGATCGTCTTGGGTACACCCACTGCCACCAGGTCGGGCCCGCGCTGGTGCGCCAGGTCGGCAATCTTGTTGGCGGTGTCCATCGAGTCGTTACCGCCGATGTAAAACAGATAGCCCACTTCATGGGCTTGCAGCACGGCAATGACGCGCTCGAAATCCTGCTGGTTGGCCGAGCGTAACTTGTAGCGGCAGGTGCCGATCACCCCGGCAGCCGGCGTGGCTGAAAGCAATTCCACCTCGCGCGCTAGGGCAGCGCTGAGATCAAGCAGTTCTTCGCGCAGAAGACCCTCGACGCCGTTGGCTGCGGCATATAGCTTGCCAAAGGCGCGGCTGGCACGGCAACCCTCGATGATGCCGCGCAACGAGGCGTTGATCACCGGCGAGGGCCCGCCCGATTGCGCTACCAGCACATTACGCGCCGCCATCGTGGCTGCCCCCTTGCAGACCCACCCAATCGGTGTGGAAGGATCCCTCACGGTCGGTGCGGCGGTAGGTGTGCGCGCCAAAGTAATCGCGCTGCGCCTGGGTCATGTTGGCAGGCAGGCGCTCGCTGCGATAGGCATCGTAATAAGCCAGCGCCGAGCTGAGCGCCAGACAGGGAATACCCAGCCGCACCGCCACCGTGACTACCTCACGCAGGGCCGGCACGCGCTCGATCATCGCCTGGCGGAAGAAGGGATCCAGCATCAGGTTGGTGAGCTTGGGGTCGCACTTATAGGCCGCGGTAATGTCGTTGAGGAAACGCGCCCGGATGATGCAGCCGCCACGCCAGATGGCGGCGATGCGCCCATAGTCCAGGTTATAACCAAACTCATCCGAGGCTGCGTGCAGCAGGCTCATGCCCTGCGCGTACGAGCAGATCTTGGCCGCGTACAGCGCCGCGCGCACCTGGCTGATCAACGTCTGACGGTCGCCCTCATAGGCAGCTTGCGGACCCGGCAGCACCTTGCTGGCTGCCACGCGTTCGGCCTTGTATGCCGAGATAATGCGCGATTCGACGGCTGCGTTGATTGTAGGTGTGGGGGCGCCCAGATCCAGGGCGCTCTGCGAGGTCCACTTGCCAGTGCCTTTTTGCTGGGCTTCGTCGAGGATCACATCCACGAGCGGTACGCCCGTCTCGACATCCGATACAGCCAGGATATCGGCGGTGATCTCGATCAGATACGACTGCAGCTCGGCCTGGTTCCACTCGCTGAAAATGCTGTGCAGTTCGGACGCCGAAAGGTTCAGGGCACGATGCAGGATATCGTACGATTCGGCGATCAGCTGCATATCGCCATACTCAATGCCGTTGTGCACCATTTTGACATAGTGCCCCGCTCCGCGTGGGCCGATGTAGGTGACACATGGTTCGCCATCCACCTTGGCGGCGATGGACTCAAAGATCTGCTGCACGAGCGGGTAGGCATCGGGCTGGCCGCCAGGCATGATAGCTGGCCCCCGCAGGGCACCCTCCTCACCGCCCGAGACGCCCGTGCCGATATAGCGCAAGCCGGCCTTTTCGAGCGCGGCGGCGCGCCGTTCGGTATCCTGGTAAAACGAGTTGCCGCCGTCGATAATCAGGTCGCCGGGTTCGAGCACCGGCACGAGCTGGTCGATTACCGCATCAACCGGCGCTCCTGCCTTGACCATCAGCATCACCCGGCGCGGGCGCTCCAGGGCAGCCGCCAGCTCTTCAAGGGTAGCGCAGCCAGTCAGCTTTTTGCCGGGATGCTCAGCAATAAAATCTTCCGTTACGCTGGTGGTACGGTTGTATACCGCCACGTGGTAACCGTTGCGCTCCATGTTCAAGACCAGGTTCTGGCCCATTACAGCCAGGCCGATCAAACCGATTTGGCTTGCCATAAGTACCTCCTAGGAGCCCTTGAGTTTATAAAGCAGTTCGCCGGCGCGAGGTACCACCAGGATACCCTCGTCTTCTTTGCCGGCCAGATCAGCTGGGTTAAAGCTATTGGGGTCGAGATAACCCAGGTTAATACGCTCACAACGTTCTCGCGGGATGCCCGTCGCCAGCACCACGTTCACGCGCGGATGCTCGACGCCATCCGTATAAGTGCCGTCACCCTTTACGTGGCAGGCATGTGCCAGAACCGCCTGCGGCTCGTTGGCCACCTTATCCCAGTTGCTAAGGAAGTAGTCGCGCACATGGTAGCCCACATGATCGAGCACCTTGCCATGCACGTAGGATACTTCGGTAATATGTGGTGCATAGATCACCACGGTGCCGCCATCCGCCACCGCCGGCTCGACCTTGTACATGCCCTTGGAGCCGGTCCACAGGTCGTCGTACAGTTTCGGCATCACCGAGATCACCTTGTTAAAGGGTTTATCAACCCACACCACGTTCCACAGCGCCGAAAGCTCGGCGGCCTTGGCTTGTGATTCTTCGGGCGTGCCGTAAAAGACGCCCGCAAGGTCATGATGACCTTTGACCACCAGGCTAAAGCAGCGCCGCTCGGTGGGGATCATGGTGGCAGCCTGATCAAGCATACGGCGCACCGCCGTATGCTGGTTGCCGATTATGGCGTGGCAGGTGATCAGCGCGGAGAGCCAGTGGGTCTGGTCGATCATGTTGCCGCCACTGATGCCCGGGAAAAAGTACTTGTTGCCGCCCGAAAAGCCGACCACCTCGTGCGGGAAAACCGGCCCCAGCACGATCAGATAGTCGTAATCCCTGACGCGGGCATTGATCTGCACGTTGATAGGCTCATGCATACGTCCGTCGGAGATCTCGGCCACCTGCTCGGCACGGATGGTGCCGATATCCATCAGGCCGTGCTGCCAGTCGTGGTTGTAGATGCCCACTTCGGCATAACGGCCGGCACGCTCTTCGGAGCTAAAGCCAAAATGGCGCTCCAGCACCTCGCCCGTCATGGGGATGTGCGTGCCTGTGGCGATCAGAAAATCCAGCTTGGACGCCACTCCCAAGAGCTCATCGGTGATGATGCGAAAACAGAGCGGCAGCGGCAGACTGCGCGTGCCATCCGGCACGATAAAGAGCACCCGCTTGCCCTTTAATGGTGTGGCGGCAAAAGCCTCGCTAAAGACCTGCCGCACCTCATCATCCGTCAGAAACCGAGCGGTGCAACCTTTGCCAATCACCATCATTACCCTGCCTTTCTCCATGGAGGAACCTCGGGCAAAAGACGTTCAAACTCGCTGACCAACTCGGCCTCATAGCTGCCGGCATAATCGAGTGCCAGAAAGCGCGGCAAACCCTCCTGGTAAAAGCGCTCCCACGACTGTTCTTCATGGCCGGGGTTGATGGGAAAAAAGAGGGCCTGGTTATCGCGCGCGGCTTTCAGGTCGCCGGGCGCATCGCCGATCATCAATACATGCTCGGGTGCGTAACGGCCCTGCGAGCTCAGGCGGATATGTTCAGACTTGGTGCCCATCTCCTGGCCGGCGATCACCCGAACCAGGCCATCCAGGCTGTGTTCCTGCCATTCGCGGCGCAGCGCCTCGAGAGGCGTCTGCGACACCACAACAATATCGGCGCGCTCGTGCAGGGTGCTGAGTGATTCGCGCACCAGCGGGAAGGGCGGCACTCCGTGCACCATATCGGCGATGGTGGCGTTGACAGCCTTGCTCCAGGCCAAGGCGCGTTCCAGCTCGATACTGGGGTGCTCGCGAAGATAGCTGGCCAGAAAGTCGTTGCTGAGCCCACCCCCCTCGGCGATAAAGGCCCTGACATCGGTAAGCGGATGCACCACCGCGTTGCGCGCCTGCACCTCGGGGCGCTCGCGCAAGAGGTCAAGCACCTTGACCAGCGCCGGCCAGCGATTTACGCCGCGCCACTTGCTGTAGAGGTTGACGAACTCGGCCGCCTCGCGCGCGTACTTTGATACGGACTGCAACTCCCAATAGTTGATGATGTTGGGAATAAAGCATTCCTTGTGCTTGATCTCCATAGTATCAAACACGCAGCCATCCGAGTCAATCCCCACGAAAAAGGGGTGTTCAGCCTGCAACTCAGTCAGATGGGCAGAAAACTGTGTCAAGCTCATGCATGCCCCCTTGTGCTATACACCGCTGAACGCCGCAAAGCCGCCATCCACTACTGTGGTAGTGCCGTGCACAAAGGCGGATCCGGGCGCAAGCAGCCAGAATATGGTGCTGAGCAGCTCCTGCGGATCGCCCAGACGGTGCATGGGGGTATGCCCGACCACCGACTGCCCGCGCGCTGTAAGCTCGCCAGTGCCTTCGACGGTCATCAGGTAGCGGTTCTGCTCGGTAAGATAAAAACCGGGGGCAATGGCGTTAACGCGGATGCGCGGCGAATAGTTATGCGAGATGTGCACCGCCAGCCATTCGGTAAAGTTGCGCACGGCTGCCTTGGCAGCTGAATAAGCCGGGATGTTGGTGAGGGGTTTGATGGCGTTAATCGAGGCGATGTTGATAATCGAGCCCTCGCCGCGTTCGGCCATATGCTTGCCAAAAACCTGACAGCAAATCAAGGCCGTTTTAAAGTTGAGATCAAAGACGCTCATAAAGGTGTCGAGCGGCAGATCGAAAAAGGGCAGCTCCGCGCTGGTAGTGGCTTCTTTGCGGTTGCCGCCGGCACCGTTAATCAGCGCATCGACGCAGCCATAAGCCTCAAGGGCGCGCGCAAGGGCTGCCTCGACATTGGCTTTATCCAGACAGTTGACCTCGAGTGCCATGGCCTGGCCGCCTGCCTGGGTAATGCGATCGACGACTGCCTGCGCCTTGGCTGGGTTATAGTCCATCACCAGGATACGTGCGCCTGCTCTGGCAAGCGCGTCAGCCATGGCACCGCACAGGATGCCTCCTCCGCCGGTGATGGCAATCACTTTGTCTTGTACTGAAAACAACTCGGCCAGATAGTCATTTGACATGCGAGTACTCCTAAAGCGATTCGTGTTCGGTGCGAAGGATAATTTCTTCCTGCATGCGCGGCGAGAGCCCGACGAAATAGTCGCTGTAGCCGCCGATGCGCACCACCAAGTCGCGATATTGTTCGGGGTGCGATTGGGCAGCCAAAAGGACCTCTTTATCGACCACATTGACCTGGATCTCAAAACCGCCGCGCTGGATAAAGGTATCCACCAGGTTGCACAGACTTTGCGCAAAAGTGTCGCGCTGGCCAGTGCGAGCGAATTTGAGGTTCACGGCGATGCCGCCCAACATGGGGGTGTGGTCCCATTTGGTCGACGAGAGCACCGCTGCAGTCGGCCCCAGCCGTTCACGCCCCTGAGCAGGGCCCGAGCCGTCGCCCAGGGCTTGGGCGGCCAAGCGGCCATCGGCTGAGGCAGCCGTCACCTCGCCAAGGCGTTCGTGCATAATCCAGCAAAACAGCCCGGGATGGTAGTCGTCCCCCAAAAAGGTGCGGTAGCGTGCGCACTCGGCCCTAATGCGCTCGGTCACGCGCACCGCCAGCTGGTCGACCGAATCGTCGTCGTTGCCGTACTTGGGTACCTGGTTGAGGAACATCAGCCGCAGGTCTTCGCGTCCGGCATAGTTGCTGGCCAGCACCTCGGCCAGTTCGCTCAGGCTGATGCGCGGCTCGTCGTAGACAAACTTGCGGATCACAGCCAGGGTATCCACCAGGTTGGCGAGCCCCACAAAGGAGGGCTCGATCCAATTGTGGCGGGCGCCGCCGCGGTCGATATCCAATCCGCGTGCCAAGCAGTCATTGACAAAGCACGAGAGCAGCGGCCATCCGCCATGATAATAACGCGTCATCTGGTTGGTGTTTTCACCGATCACGCCATGCAGCAGGAGCTCGGAGAGCTGCGCCTCGTAGGCTGCCAGCAGGCTCTCGAAATCCGGGTAGTCGGCCGGCTGGCTGGTAAGCCCCTGGGTTTGCGCTGCCCCAGCTCCGCGCGCCAGCGGGGCAATGCCCAACAGGTCGTGCAGGGGCTCCAGAAGGTTTATGTAGGGGCTTGCAACATAGACATTGGAGGAGGCAACCGGCGTCATCTCGACGCAGGTGCTGTGCTGGTAAAGGCAGGCTTCGGCGGGCGGCAAACCGGCCTCGAGCATCCCCTGTGTGATGACCTCATCGTTAAAGATGGCCGGGTGGCTGAGCCCCTCGGACAAGAGCTCGCTGGCCAGCTGTTTAATATCCTCAGGCATCTCGGGCGTCCAGCACAGGCCGATGCCCGGATATGCCAGACGCGTATGGCGGATGGAACGCAAAAAGAGGCGCGTCAGATCGTTGCAGATATCCTTACCGCTGCCATCGCGCCCGCCCACCATGAAACCCACCGCCAGGCTGCGCGGTGTATAGACGTTAAAGAGCATGCACAGGCAGTCGATCAGTTCCTGCGCGCCGGCCTCGTCGATGGTGCCGTTCTTCAAATCACGCTCGTAATAGGGGAGCAGGTAACGGTCGGGGCGCCCCAGCTGGAAGAGCAGCATCATCTGGCTGGCGCACAGCGCAAAGGTCACCAGATGGATGGCCTGCATCGCCTCGTAAAAGCTGGTCGCCGGGTGCTCTGGCACGCGCCGGCAAATGTTGGCGATCTCGTATAGCTCCATGGCGCGCCTGGAATCGGCACGCGCTGCCAACTCTTCGGCATGCACCGCATAACGCTCCGAAAACGTCGAGAGGCCGTCCAGGGCGATCAAACAGGCGCGGTAAAAGGCATCCTTTTCGAGCTCGGAGGGCACCGTCAGGTTGAGGCGGCTGCGGAAGACGGCGATGCGTTCGCGGATGCCTACTAACCCGTGGCGCAGCAAGAGCTCATAGTCGATCGCCATATGCGCCCTTTGCCCCAGGACGGGCGAGGCAGCGCGGGAGGCATCTTTTTGCCAATGGGTCAACTCTTCTTGTTCGGCATCCGTGAGCTTGCGGCTGGGGAACTTGCCCACCAGGAGCTCGTCGTCGCCAATCTCGGGCGTCAGGCCGGTTAGCACCGCGGCGGTCGCCTGAGCACGCCGCACCAGCGGCCAGGGCTCGCGCGTGGTCGCAAGCCACGAGCGTCCCCACAACAGCTCTGGCTCGCTGCTGTGGACCGAGCCCTGTTCCAGAAATGCGGCGCGTAACCGCTCGATGCGTTCCGTCATATCCCCATATCTCCTCTCAGCTGTGCTTGACCTGAATGCCCGCCTGAGCGGCAATCTCAGTCAGCTCATCCATCAGCTCTTTAGCGGGACGTTTGATCTCACGGGCACGGTAATCCATGCCCAGGCTATCGTACTTACCGGATGCCATCGGATGAAACGCTAGCAGCTCGTAATAAAGCAGGTTGGGCAACTCGGCCGCAAAGTGCGCAATAGCGCTGATCTCCTCGGGAGTATCGTTAACGCCCGGCACCAGCGGGGTACGGATGATCAGTGGTTTGCCCTGCGCAGCCAGGGAGCGCAGGTTCGCCAGGATGCGCTCGTTCGAGACACCAGTGCATTCGCGGTGGCGGGCGTCGTCCATCAGTTTGACGTCCGCCATCACGAGGTCGGTGACGTCTAAAATCGCCTCGACGCGGGCCCATGGGAAATGCAGCGCCGTCTCGATGGCAGTATGCAGACCCTGTTCGCGGCTCAATCGCAGGATCTCGTGAGCAAAGTCGAACTGCAGCAGGGGTTCGCCGCCCGAAAGAGTGATGCCGCCCTGTGAAGTCTCGTAAAAGGGCTTGTCGCGCAGCACCTCGTCAACGACTTCCTGAGCCGTCTTGACCTCGCCGGCGATGACCAGCGCTTCAGCATAACAAGTCTCAGCACAGCGCCCGCAGGCCTCGCAGCGCTCGCGATGATAGGCGCGCCCGTCGAGCAACTGCTCGTGAGCTGCGTTCGGGCAGCGCTCAAAGCAGGCGCCGCAGCCGATGCAGCGGTTCGGGAAAATCTGCAGCTGGCGTTTGGGTTCGAGCGTCTCGGGATTGTGGCACCAAAAGCAACGCAGGTTGCAGCCCTTGAAAAAGACGGTCGTGCGGATGCCCGGGCCATCGTGAATTGAAAAACGCTGAATATTGGTAACGATGCCGTTGACCACGATCCCCTCGCCCTATGAGATGCTGCGTACTAGGATCACATATTACCCCGAACCCACGAAAATGACCACTCCGCAATTCTCAGGGCGGATCGAACGGGCGCACTGGCGGCGCGAATGTCGTATAATGGAGCCAGACGGTCTTGCGCGCAGGGAGGATCGCTCGTGGCACGCATTTATCCGCAACGCCTCAGCCCCGAAACAAATAGTTATGCCGAGCGCCAGCTGTACGAGGCTCTGGCCGACACATTGCCCAACGACTATTGCGTATTCCACAGCGTGCGCTGGCTGCTGCGCGACGGATACAGCGGTACTCGCGACGGCGAAGCCGACTTTGTGGTAGCACACCCGGACAAAGGCTTGCTGGTGATCGAGGTCAAGGGCGGCAGCATCGGCTACGACGGCGCGCTCGACCAGTGGAGCAGCAACGGCAACCCGATCAAAGACCCCTTTGCGCAGGCACAGAATAACAAATACAGCCTGTTGAGCAAGCTCAAGGAAGCGCCCTTTTGGCGCGACCGCTTTATCAGCCTGGGACACGCGGTAGCCTTCCCGGATGTCACCGTTCGCGGCGATCTGCGCATGGACGCACCGCGCGAGATCATCCTGGATCGTGCCGACATGGCCGACCTGCCGGCCGCCATCGAGCGTATCTACCGCGCCTTCGCCGATGATCGAAGCGATGTCCTTGGCAGCGCCGGCATCACTGCGCTGATCGATGTGCTGAGCCCGTCGCGCGAAATCAGGCGCCTGCTCTCGGCCGATATCAGCCACGAAGCTCAGGAGATGCTAGAGCTCACGGATAACCAGTTCCGCCTGCTGGATATCCTCACTTACCAGCGGCGTGTGGCTGTTTCGGGCTGCGCCGGCTCGGGCAAGACCACCTTGGCCATCGAGCAGGCCCGCCGGCTGCACGCCCAGGGCTTTCGTGTGCTGCTGACCTGTTTTAACGTGCATATGGCAGAGTATTTCCGCAGTCTCGGTCTGCCGAGTGAGATCGTGATCGACCATTTCCACCATTTGGCAGCTGATTATTGCCGGCAGGCCGGCATGGCGCTGCAGGAACCGAGCGATGATGAGGCAGCCAGGTTCTATGACGAGCTGCCAGAGCGCCTGATGGAGGCGATCGAGGTGATCGGCCCGCAGTTCGATGCTATCGTGGTAGATGAAGGCCAGGACCTGGATTTGCTGGCGTGGACCAGCCTGCAGGCTCTGCTGTGCGAGCCGGATACCGGTATCCTGTACGTCTTTTATGACGACAATCAGACGCTTTATCCGCGTGCCGGCGCGATCCCCAGCGAGCTGCGACAGGCGGCCTTGTCGCTCACCGATAATCTGCGCAACACTCAGGCGATCCACCAGGCGTTTTTACCCTTTTACCACGCAGAGCGCATGCCGCGTTCGGTGGGGCCGGCCGGGCGTGTGCCCGAAATCCAATACTACCAGAACGAGGTCCAGCTAAAATCCCAGTTGCGGGGGCTGCTCAATCGGCTGCTGGTGGCCGAACTGGTGCCGGCAGGTAATATCACCATACTGACGCCGCGCAGTGCAGAAAATAGTCCCATGGCGAGCTGGAAGATCCTGGGGAATAACCGATTTAACCTGAGCGGCTCGCTCAAGCCCGGCGAGATCCGTGTGCGCTCGATCTACAAGTTCAAGGGGCTGGAGAGCGCGGTAGTGATCGTGGTAGGCCTCAGCACGCGCGACTTTCAGGATCTTAACAAGCTGCTGTATGTAGCCTGCTCGCGAGCCTGCAACCACCTGTTTATCCTGGCAGAAGAGGGCTTGCCCGATGAGTATCGCGCCCGTCTGGCCGCCCCCAGATGGCAACTGACCGAAAGCTAGAGAGAGGAGATCATGCAGCAGATCATACGAGAAGCCGCCTCAGGAGACGGCTTTCCGCCAGGCACCGAACATATACGGTTTATCAGCGACTGTGATGGAGCAGCCGACTGGTTTTACCATACCCCGGGCAATCCCCAACGGCGTACGGTGGTTTTCCTGCACGGCGCCCTCAGCCAGGGCGATCAGATCTACACCCGCGCGGATGTGCGGGCCTTTTGGCTTGAGCGTGTGCTGGCGGGGAGCCACCCCCTGCTGGCGCTTAATGTGCGCGGTACCTCGTACATGAACCCGGCAACCGCGGCGGATACCCACGCGCTACTGGGGTGGGCACGCCGCGAACTGGGCTTGAACCAGATCACGCTGCTGGGCGGCTCCGGCGGGGCGATCAGCGCGTTGATCTATGGCCTGCTCTACCCGGACGACGTGCAGGGCATCATCACGCTGGGGGCCTGCGACCTTGCACGCTGGTATGCCTTCCTGGCGCGCGGCGGGGCGCCCATCCTGGATACCCTCGCCGAGACGGTGCGTGCGGCATACGGAGGCACCCCTGACGAGGCGCCAGCCTTGTATCAAGCCCACTCGGTGCTGGCACACGCCGACCGCATCACGGTGCCGACCGTGCTGACGCATGGCGAGGCGGATACGCTCATCCCGGTAGAGGAAGCCCGTGCGGTGGCGGCGGCGCTGGCGGGGAATGCAGAATTTCGCTACATCGAGGTGCCGGGCGGCGACCACGACTCAGCGGTGTGGGTGGATGTGGATCTGGAGACGCTGGAGGTGCGGGAAGGTTAATACTGGCTGCTGTTTGACAAGCTTTGTCGTACGGTCTTTTGCCGGTGCAACCATTATCGGCAGGATGATATCACTGCACGGGCCGCCGGCGCCTGACGGTACCTCCACCGAAGAGCTTACACAGTCGACTGGCTGATTGAAACCGATTGCCCCAAAGACGGCGAGTTGTATGCCGGCACATCAGAACACGTCAGCCTTTATGCTCCCTGCCGACGCCTCGACTAGCTAACAGTTATAGATTTTCCCGCTCCAGACCTGCGGCGTGGGTCTGGAGCGGTTCTTGTTGCCGAACGCCCTACCTGGCCTGGTACACCCGCACTTCACCGACGATGCCCGTCGGGTCGATGGCGGGCTGGTCCATCCAGAAGCGGTTCTGCACGCCGATCTTGCGCACCTTGCGATCCAAAGTGGTAGCCACCTCGATGCGCAGCTTGTTCATCCCTGGCTGCGCCAGGTTCCCAAGATCAAACAGATAGGGCGGGGTGATGCGCATGCCGGCGTACTGGCCGTTGCACCACACCTCGACGCCCTCGTATGCCTCGCCAATCTCGAGCAGGGTGCCGGCGGCGGCATCGAACTCGGTCTCGTAGGCCAAAAAGCCGCTGAAATCCGGATCGTGTGCGGCATAGCTCTCGAGCACGTCGACCTGATAGGCTGGGGTAAAGTGCGGATAAGCCTTGCTCTCTGCCGATGAGACCTGCCAGCCCGCCAGCAGCGTGCCCTCACCCTGTTTGACAGGTTTGGCCACCAGCTCTTGTGTGACCTCACCCACCACTACGACGGCTAGCTCGTAGGGCGAGATCGTCAGGTGAAAGCGCGTGCCGTCAGCGCTGGTGGACTGCTCGAGCGGGCGCATCACGTTGGCCCACGGGTCGTACAGGCTGACTGGTCCGCTCTGAGGGATCGTGACCCAGCCGTCAAAGACATCTGCGGTAGCCTCATTGGCAAAGAGGTAGAGGTCCGTATCGCGCCGGTAATGATAATACACCAGGTCTTTGAAAGCCGGCGAGATGCGTATCTCGCAGATGCCCAACTCGCGCAGGCGCGGCACCAGCTCCTCCAAGCCCACCACCTCGCCGGGCAGCTCACCGAGCGGGACGTCGCGGTCGGCCAGCTTGGTCGGTTTGGCATCCACGAACAGCACCGGCAAGCCCATCTGGCTGGCTTTCTTCACAAACTGCGCTACCTTGTCGGTGGTATATTCCGCCCTGGGGATTACCAGCGCACGAAAAGTCTCGCCGTTGACATGCAGGCCATTGTTCAGGGTATGCTGGTCCTCGGCCAATATGTCTCCGGGGATGATGTCAAAATCGATCTGCCCCTCCGTCAGGCGGCGCGCCGGGAACTGCTCGTACATTACGTCGCCCACCCAATCCGCCTCGCCGTTATACAAGACCGCCACCGGCGCAATGTGCAGGCCGCCGTTGATCAGGTGGCAGACGCGCTGCATATAGCGCATCAGCTGTCCAAAGTGGCGGTACTGCGGGTTCTCGCCGTGCGCGTAAAAGTGCGGGGGACCATCCTGGGCAGGGAATGGCTCGGGATCAAAAGCGTGCGGGGTATAGTTGTTGACCCCGCGCACCATAAGGTGGTTGGCAGTATACATCATGCCGCGCACTCCCAGGCTCCAGCCCGAGGCACCCCAGATCTCGCACAGCGCGCGGCCCTTTTTCTTGGGGTTAATATGGGCGTGCGAGCTGGATAGCTTGCTCAACACAAAGTGGTAAAAGTTGCCGTCGGCATTCACAAAGTGCCCGCCGCGGTGCAGCGAATTCTCACCGCCGTACATGATCTGCCAGATCACTTCGTCGATGCCAGCCATATGCATGCCGTCGACGGCGCGGAACTGGTGCCCCAGCGACGATCCGAGGTGGCTCGAGCTGTTGTTATCTTCCACCGCGTGCCCGATATATTCGACGCCGTGCGCCGCGCACCACTCGCCAAGCTGGTTCGAAAAGTTGTCCCGCACCAATAGGGTAATCGTATCCATATAGGCATGCCGCACACGCGCCGAGCGGTCGGCATCCTCGGCCGTCTGCCACAGGTAGGGCAGCTGCAGCGCCCAGTCCGCGCCGAGGCGTTCAGCCAGCATAGCGGGCACATCCTTGTTCCATGGCAGCGGATTCTCGACCCGGCCGATGCGCGTATCGCGCCCAAAACCCGGCGCGTTGTGGAAACAGGGCTCGTCCGAGAAAAAGCCGGCAAAGGTCTTGCCGAAATCTGCCTGGTAATGCTCCCATTCCTGCTCATAGACGGCGTCGATCAGCACGCGCACGCTGTCGCGATCGATGATGTTCATCACCGTATTGACGGTGCCGGCATTACGCGTCAGATAAGCCACAAAGACGCGCCAATAACCCGCCGGCACATCCCACAGGATCTGGCCATCCACGACCTTGTCCGTCAGGTCGATCGCCTCGCTCAGTTTGTCGCCCTCGGCGATGCGGTACGCCACCACGGCGATGCGCTGGTCATCGTCAAAGACCCGTTTTTCGTAACGCCGCGGCATGGCGCGCATCATGGGGTTCTCGGGCGGCACGTGGCTCATGCGCTCGATATCCAGCTGCACCTGCGGAGTCGGTCCGACCACATCCACCATGTTAAAGCTCAGAAACTGGATGCACAGCTCGGGGGCGGCCGTCTTGAAGGCGCCATTGGCATAGCCGGTGGGAAAGTGCGAATCGTCCAGCACCCACACGCGCATGCCGCGCTGGCGCGCCTCGTCCATGATGATGTCCATGTCGTGCCACCATTGCGGGCCGTGGAAATCGGGGTGCGGCCGGCTCTCGACGCACACCTCGTTGATGCCTGAGGCGTGAATTGCCGCCATATACTCGCGCAGGATCGCCTCGCTTTCGCCATGCTGCCAGAAAAAGGGCAGAATGTAACTGCCGGTTTTACCGGCCAGGACCTCGGATAGACGCGTATCCATGGATAGCCTTCCTTTCTGAACGATCAACTCGACGGTAGTAACTCTGGCACCAGCTTAACAGCATCGCATGGGAGCGTCCAGCAGGCTGCAAAGACATAGGCTGAGAGGATAATATTCCGACTATAAAGTAGGGGTTATCATACTGTGTTTTTTAGCGTTCCCTAACATTATTCAGACAAGTTATCCGATTTCGTTTCAAACTCGTTTTGACAACCTTCTCTCGTTCGGTTATACCGGCACGGTCAACTCTGGAGCTCGTGGATGTCTGAGGCACAACGCCCGTTTCGCTTTCTGGAACCTAAACTCTATTACTTTTTCTACTATGCTGCCCTGGCAGCCCTGACCCCTTACCTTTCGGTCTACTACCGCTCGCTGGGCTTTTCGGGGCGGGCGATCGGCACGCTCTCGGCCGTTACAACCTTTGTTGGGTTGGTGAGCGGGCCGGTATGGTCAGCCATTGCCGACCGCTACAACAAGCACCGCCTAGTGTTAGGCGGGGCAATCCTGGCCACCACCGTGGCGGGCTTTGCGATCTCGCTGGTGCACGAATTCGCCCCGATGGTGTTCATTGTGGCGGTGTATGCCTTTGTACATGCGCCGGTCACCGCCCTGGCAGATAGCTCGGTAATGGTGGTCCTGGGGGATCGCAAAGACCTGTTCAGCCGCCAACGCCTGTGGGGCGCAGTTGGCTGGGGCCTGGCAGCGCCTGTCATCGGCCAGCTCACCGAGCAGATGGGCCTGCAGTGGGGATTCTATGCTTACGTCGTGCTGAACCTGTTCACTCTGGCAACGGCGTTGAACCTGCCCAGTTCACGCCCGGCCACCAAGGCGCCTTTCTGGCATGGCATCCGCGACCTGTTTCGCCAGCGCGCCTGGATCGTCTTTCTGGGAGCCCTCTTCATTTCGGGCCTCGGTTCACACTCCAGCTCGGGCTTTTTGTTCCTGCACCTGCAGGATCATGGCGGAGATCGCTCACTGATGGGGCTGGCGCTGGCAGTTGGCTCCTTCTCAGAGATCATTGTGTTCTTCCTGGCCAGCCGCTGGTTAGCCAGATGGGGGGCACGGCGCATGCTCATCGTGGCGATGGCCGTGTCGAGCCTGCGGCTCCTTTTAGTATCACTCATTCAGACGGCCAGCTGGATCCTGCCGATCCAGCTCCTGCACGGGCCGTCCTTTTCGCTGATACTCTCAGCCGGCGTTACCTATGCCGATTCGCTGGCACTGCCAGGTTTTCGCACCACGGCGCAGAGCGGCTATGGCTTTGCCGGTGCCTTGGCAGGCGTGCTGGGGAACCTGCTGGGAGGCTTTGTCTATGACGCAGCCGGTTCTGCGGCGGTCTTTCGCATGGGCAGTGCGGGTGTACTGCTGGGGCTCTTGTTTTTGGCACTGGCTGGGCGGCAGAGCGCGCCCGCCGAGAGCGCCATATGAGCAGCCTTTGATTTACGGCTTGCCGGTATAACCCCAGGCAACCCGGGTATTATCCGGGTCGATCACTTCCGGCATGCCCGGCAAGATCAAGCCGCCATCCACGCGCAGCGTAACCCCGGTGATGTAAGACGCCCTGGGTGATGCCAGGAACACCACTGCATTGCCGATATCCTCCGGCAGCCCTGAGCGTCCGAGCGGGATGCGCTCGCCCAGCTTGTCCCACATATCGGCTGGGCCGAACTTTTGAGCCGCCAGTTCTTCGTTGGTGCGAATGCGGATCGCGCCCGGTGCCACGCAGTTGACGCGGATGCCGTAGGGCGCCAGGTCGAGTGCCATCGACTCGGTAGCGCGCTCGATAGCCGCCTTGATACCGCCATAAACAGCGTCGCCGGGGTAGGCGCGTTCGGCGCGCGATGAGGTAATGCTGATGATGTTGCCGGCAACCTGATTATCGATCATATAGCGTGCTGCCGCCTGTGCCAGCAGCAGATAGTTGCGAAAGTCGAGGCGGATGAGGGTATCGATATGCTCAAGCGGCATGCTCTGGATGCTGTCCATCAGCACGACACCGGCATTGCTCACCAGCAGGTCGAGCCCGCCCAAAGCCTGAATGGCTTGCTCCACCAGGGCCTCACTCGAGCCCTCTTCCAGCAGGTTCGCTTGAAACACACTGCATTTCCGGCCGTATCCCGACATAATGCGGGCCGCCAGCGCGTCGGCGCCCTGTCTCTCGGTAGCATAGGAGATGGCGAGGTCGTAACCTTCCGCCGCCAGACACAGCGCGATGCCGCTGCCAATCCCTCGGCTGGCACCCGTCACCAGTGCCTTTTTCATCACATTGCTCATATCATCCTTCTCATTCCCAGTATTGAGTCTGCCAGCTCTCAAAAGTTACCTACAACAACTCCAGAAACACAATACCGTATGACCGTTTGCAGCGGTTTAGTTACCCGCCCACTTTTGAGCCTACTCGTAAAACGCCACGCAGACCGGCTGCGAGATGGCAAGCTCCTGCACCGCGCGCCCGAGGGCGCCCGTCTCGGGAGATCTCTCGTAGACCACCATGTTATGGCTCTGCTGATTGGCGCTGATCAGGTAGCGCCCGTTGGGCGTGATGTTGAACCCCCGCGGCCATTTGCCGCCCGACGGGAACCAGTCGGCATGGCTCAGCATGCCAGTCTGCGCGTCGACGGCATAAACCGCCAGGCTGTCGTGTCCACGGTTGGAGACATACACATGCCTGCCGTCTGGGCTGACGTGGATATCCGCCACATAACTGCGCCCCGTAAAATCATCTGGCAGCGTGCCGAGCTTTTGAATCGGCGTCAGCGCGCCAGTCGCCGCCTTGTAACGATAGGCGATCACGCTGCAGCCCATCTCGGTCGCCAGATACACGTAACTCCCGTTGGGATGAAACGCCATGTGGCGCGGACCCTCTCCGGCATCCACTGCCACAGAGGACAGGTCCGCGTTGAGCGTAACGCTGGCATTGGCAGTATCCACGCGGTACACGACCAGCTCATCGGTGCCGAGATCGGCGGCATAGGCGAAACGCTCATCGGGCGAGAGCGTCACCGAATGGGCGTGCGGTCCCTCCTGGCGCTGGGCATCGATGCTGTGCCCCTCGTGCTGGTAGTTGTAGCGCAGGCTGCCCAGACTGCCATCCGGGTTGAGCGGAAAGACGGCGATATTGCCCGAGAGATAGTGCGCGGCAAAGAGCAGCTTTCCGCTGCGATCGACGCACACATGGCACAGGGCCGAGCCGATCGAGGGCTGGCTGTTGAGCAGAATCAGCCTGCCGCTGGCGGGGTCAATCCGGTAGGCGTAAACCGCCGCAGAGTCGCCCTCTTCAGCCCCGGCATACAGGCAGCCAGTCTCGCGGCACACCGCCACAAAGGAGGGGTTGTTGCAGCTGGGCTCAATCGCAACCTCGCTCAGCGTGCCGGATGCGGCATCCATCGCATAACTACGGATCCCCTGGCTCTCTGCGGGCTGCTGCGGGTCGGTATAGGTGCCAATGTATACAAATGTCATCTCGGAGCGCTCCTTTTTTTGTGCCCGTGCGAAACGGGCGCACGCGTAACGATATCTGACGGCACAAGGATAGCATCGGCAGGCACCTGCGTCCAGCAAGGCAATACGCGGCTCCCGCCTCACCTGCCGGATGGAGGCGCGCGTGATCGGCTGCGATCATCGCAGCTTGTACTTGAGCATCACGCAGGCTTTATCTCGAGCTCATTCGTTATGAGCCCTGATGAACTCATCTACCTCGCTGCGCGCCGGCATTGCCGGCGTGGTGCCAAGACGGGTAACAGATATGGCTGCCACCGCATTCGCAAAGCGTGCCGCCTCCGGCAGGGACTTGTTCTCCGCCAGCGCGCACAGCAGACCGCCGTTAAAAGCGTCGCCGGCGCCAGTGGTATCGATCGCACGCACACGATAAGCCGGCACGATCTCTGACACGCCGTCCATATTCACATAGACACCGCGGCCGCCCAGGGTAATCAGCACCTGACTGACACCCTTGCTGCGGATGACCTCAGCCGCACGGTCCGCCGATTCGATACCATCGATTACGATGCCGGTCATGGCCTCGGCTTCTACTTCGTTGGGCGTGACCAGCCAGCAGCCGTTCAGGAATTCATCGCTCATAATGTCCTGATAGGGCGCTGTATTCACGATCACCTTCACACCGTGCTGCTTGGCGATCCTGGCTACCTTTTCATTGGCGTCCTGGTTGACCTCCAGCTGCAGCAGCAGGTACTTGCTCTCCACAATACAGTCGGTGGCCTCCGTGATATCCGCGTCGTTGATGGTCGCGCAGGCACCGGGCACGATCACGATCTTGTTCTGGCTGGTGTTTTCATCGACCATGATCAACGCAATGCCGGTGGCATCTGTATCAGAGCGGCACAGATGATCTTTGGGCATGCCGACGGCATCCATGGCGTCCGTGGCAATCATCGCCATGGAATCACGGCCAATCTTGGTGACCATGTTAACATCGGCACCGGCCTTGTGTGCCGCAATGCCCTGGTTAAAGCCCTTGCCGCCAGGTCCCTGCCGAAACAGCGACCCCTTAACAGTTTCGCCAGGAGCCGGAAGATAAGGAGTTCTCGCCATCAGGTCGACAACAAAGCTGCCGAAAACCGTTACTTTATGCATTTGATTTACACCTCTCAGGACGTATTTGATTCCACGCGAGCGATCAGTGATCACGCTTCGCGTAAGATTGCTCCTTCAGTATCACAATGATTCGGCTCGTATCCAGATGTCGCGCCTCGTATATTTCAGCGATTTAAAGTCAAGTAACATCTCATATTCTACACGAATAATACCTATTATTTTAGGGCAGCCATTGCCGCACTTGCCGGATGCGCCTGATATCGGCTACCATCAGCGTATATCACAACTCCGGAGGAATCATCATGCAGATAACTGGTAAAGACATCCGCTGGACGATCAGCGGCGCAGCGCAGGATCTGGCGCCCTATGCGGCGCTCGAAGCCGGCAGGGGCCCGCAGGGCGGGGATGCCTGCCGGGTAACCGTCAGCAGGGAGGGGGTGGTCGAGGCCAGCGAGGAGCGCATCTGGGAAGTCGAATCAGGGCGCGCCTACCAGCTGACCATCCTGAACCGCGCCGAATCCGAGCGCTGCCACGGACGGGCATACCTCATCTGGCTGGATGCCGACAAAAAGCCGTTCGCTGAGGTTTCCAGTGTCCACACCTTTGCCAGGCACGACTATACCCCGCTGGTGATCAACGCAGTGGCTCCCGACCAGGCACACTACGCGCGCTCGGCCTTTCGCGTGCGGCCGGATAGCTGGCCCGATTTCACCGGTGTACAGGGCAGCTTTGTGATCGATGCCGCCGAGCTGCGCCCGAGCATTGCATTCAGCTGCAAGGCAACCGTGCCCGGAGCGCTGTATGATGCCGACAAGCCGGTGCTGTATCGCATCAGCCTCTCTGCCGCACCCGCCAGCGCCGAGCGTTGTGAGCTGCGTTACAAGCTGACCGACTACGAGCTGCGCGTTCTGCAGGAATCGAGCATGGTGATCGCGCTGAACGGCGGGGCTGGTGATGCCGAGCTGGAGCTGCCCGTCCTGGGACCTGGCTATTACGAGCTGCATGTGGTGGCATCCACCCGGGGGTTGGCCGATGTCGCGCTCACCCGGTCGTTCGGCTGCCTGGGAGCGCTCGATTTCACGCCGGCACAGGATTCGCCGATCGCCCTGGATGCGGGCATCTCACATCCCTTTACGCACGGCCTGGCTTCCAGCAGTGAAGAGTCCGACCCCCAGCGCCTTGCCGAACAGGTGGCAACCTGCAGCAAGCTCGGTTTGCGCAACCTGCGCGACCGCTTTACCTGGCAACACGCGCAGCCCTCGCCCGACAAAATGGAATGGGGCAAGTACAAGGTTGCGGCAGAAGCGCAGAAAGCAGGCGGCATCGACGTTTACCAGATGCTTTCGGGTGTGCCAAGCTGGGCCATGGATCCCAACAGCGAGGAGCTCAGTTTTGGCGAATATCCGCCCAACGACATGCGCAAAGTGTACGAGTTTTGCGCCCGTGCGGCGCGCGAGATGGGGCATGCCATCCGCTACTGGGAACTGTGGAACGAGCCCGACATCTTTTTCTTTGCCGGCCACCCCTGGGATCTGGCGGCCATCAGCAAAGCCGGCGCGCTGGGGTTCAAGGATGCCGACCCGACCATCGGCGTGCTGGGTGCCTCGCGCTGCGCCGGTCCGACCTTTTGGCAGCGCTGGCTGGCCAATGGCCCCGGCCCCTACATCGACATCTTTAACCAGCATTCATACGGCAAGCCCGAAGACCAGTTTGCCATGATCCAGGAAAACCGCGACCTGATGGCCGATGTGGGTATGCAGCGCCCGATCTGGATGACCGAGATGGGCAAGCGCTCAATCCCCGATCCTGACGGCACCTATACTCTGGCGGAACGCATCCAGGTGGTGTATATGCTGCGCGCGTTCGCCAGCGGGTTGGCGTCCGGCATCGAGCGCTTCTTTTACTTTTACCTGCAGGAATTCCTGGAAGCGGGCGCAGCGGTATGGGGCATCCAAAGGGTCGACCTGAGCCCCATGCCGGCCGTGCTGGCGCTGGGCACACTGATCCGCCAGATTGGCCGGGCCAAGCTGGCAGGATACCTGATCGACGACGAGCGCTACCTGGTGGTGTTCGAACGCCTGCCGGGCGAATACACCGCGATGGCGTGGTCGACCAAGAACATGCGCATCTCGGATGGCTGGGGCGCGCCCAACCCGGTGCTGGCGGAGGGCGAGGACTGGATGGCCGCGGACGGCGCCTTTGACCTGCCGGTTTCGGCAGGCGCGTATCTGGTGGATGCTCTGGGGCGCCAGATCGAGGCCTGCTCGGGCGCTACACACCATGTAAAGCTCTCGCTCTGCCCGGTTTATGTGCGCGGGATCGATCCTGCGCGCCTGACGCTCACACCGCCGCCGCCCATGCTGCATTATAAAGCGTCGGTTAAGGGGCTGGCACGCGAGCGCTACATCTGGCTGCAGGCGCAGGCACGCCCCAACGAGCCACGTCCGGGCCGGATCGATGCTCAGGAGCAAAAGAACGCCCTGCAGATCCGCGCCGGCGAGGCGGAAGAGGTCGCCTTCCTGGTGCACAACTATACCGATGCCCCCGCCAAAGCTGCCCTGCAGCTGGACGAGACCGCCGGCTGGCGCATCGAGCGGGTGCTGCGCGATGGCGAGGAACTGGGTAGCGCGCGCCGGCTGGCGCTGGAGGTGCCGGCCAACGGCACGCGGCGCGTCGAGGTGCGTTATGCCCCGCAGGAACTCAGCGGCGAGACCACCTGGTGTTTCAAGGCCAGGCTCTATCTCGATGGCGCCCCGCACGACCAGGCGGCCGTGTGGGTCTCGACCGAGCGCGCCAGGCGCTCCGAGGGTTAGAGGATTGACGAACCGTGCGCGGCCAGCTGGCCGTGCACGGTTTATTCGCCCCAGACGCGGTCGATGACGGCCCTGATGCGCGCTTCCATCAGGGTGATCAGCTCGCGGTTGGCATCCACCGCGGCGCGCTCGCGCTCGATTTCGGCGATGATGCGCTGCTGCTCGGGGAGTGGGGGAAGGGGAATCTGATAGTCCATCAATATACTTGCACTAAGGTTATTGATATTTGCGCCTGCGATCTGATTTTGCAGATAATCGTTGAAAAGCTTATCGCCTAGTTGATAAAAGAGGTACTTTGCTGATAGGTTCGGCGACGCTACCCGGACAGCACCCATAAAACCACCAAAGTAGTATTCGGTATCGCTTGGTATGAAAGCCACCTTACCAATGTGGTCTTTACTCCCGCTTGCTAAGCAAATAAAAATGTCATTCCGGCGTAGTTTTTTGGTGGATGAGAAACCTACTGTCTCCGATACTAGCTTTATGTCAGAAAGGTCTAGTCGGTTTTCGCCTACAACTATGTTGTTGGCGCGCAAGACCTTGACCCCACCTGCGTTCACTTCGTCACTTTTTCTATAAGTTACTCCACGAATAAGCTCGCTGTAGTCCCCCAACTTGACTACCGGCCACGCCGGATCCACGGCGATGCGCGGCTGCCAGCTCTCCACCACCTGGCGGGCGCCGTCGATCACGCGCTGGTAGCCCTCGACCTCGGCCACGATCTCGCGTTGGACATCGAGCGGGGGCAGGGGGATGCGGATTTCTTTTAGTACCTTATAGTGCCGACTATATCCGAGATTCGTAATTTCTAAACACTCTAGTAAATAATATAGATATTTTGTGTCCACTGTCTCATTAGGTGACAGGATTTTTACACCATCCGCTCCTAATACAAAACTAAAGTCAACGTATTTTACCACTCGAGTGTGGTCTCCAAAGCAGATAACTGGCTTATCTACTTTGAATAGAGGCTCGGGATCATCTGTGTATCCAGCGATGAATTGGCTGGATTGATCTATAATAGGGTATCTACCAGATTTGTTATAGCTAGATTTCAATACCTTTTCTGGATACTTCACATGGTTAAGAATTGATTCGATACTTACCATCATATATGTATTTTTATACGCCCTTGAATCGGTCCTATACCTCTCTGCAGTCAAGTTATACTCTTGCTCTGCCAGTCTGGCTTTCGGTACCAACAACGCCCGCGCCTCGTCCTCTTCTTCCAGTTCCAGCGTCCGCCCGCTCAGGGCAGCCTCTCGCCAACGCTGCAGCACCCCTGCCGCCCAGGGCAGCTCGCTGCCTTCGATCTCGCGGCGCTGCGCACCCAGGTCGTAGCCGTCGTTGCTGATCTTGATAAACAGCACCTGGTCGGTGCGGCGCGCCGCCTGGCGATCCAGAAAGAGGATGCTGGTCTTGACCCCCGAATAGGGGTTAAAGACGCCCGCCGGCAGTGACACCACCGCCAGCAGGTAAGCCTCGTCCACCAGCATCCTGCGCAGGCGCTTGTAGGCTTTGCTGGATTGAAAGATGATCCCCTCGGGTACGATGATGCCGGCGCGCCCGTCGCTCGTCAGGTGGGTGGCCATATAGTCGACAAAGAGCACTTCGCTGCGGCTGGATTCGAACTGAAAGCGCCTGTGCGGGCGGATGCCGCCCTTGGGCGTCATAAAAGGCGGGTTGGCCAGGATCACATCGGCGTGCTCGTTCCAACGCTCTTCGGAAGACAGCGTGTCGTATTCGACGATCTGCGGGTTCTGAAAGCCGTGCAGATACATGTTGGCCAGCGAGAGCCGCACCATATCGGGCGAGATGTCATAGCCTCTGATATTGTTGGACAGCCGTTCGCGCTCCGGCCCCGTCAGCCTCACGCGGCCGTCGGCATCGGTGTTGGCGCGCAGGATGTGCTTGTACGCCGAGATGAGAAAGCCGGCCGTGCCGCAGGCCGGGTCGAGTATGGACTCGTTCTTGAGCGGGTTGACCACCTCGACCATGAAATCGATGACGTGCCGGCGCGTACGAAACTGCCCGGCATCACCCTGCGAACTGAGGATCGATAGCAGATATTCGTAAGCGTCGCCCAGGTCTTCAGAGTGATCGTAACGAAACTCGTCGATGACGTTCAAGAAGAGGCGCAGCGTCACGGGGTCGCGGTAGGGCAGGTAGGCGTTGCGGAACATGCTGCGAAAGAGCGGCGGGATGCCCGGGTTCTCGGGCATGCGTTCGATCGCTTCGGCATACAGGTTGAGGGTCTCGTGCCCGCCCAGCCTGCCGCGCACCAGGTTCGGCCACCGGTATTGCGCAAAATCGCCGGCGAAAAAGGTGCGCTGTCCGCCCCACTCTTCAGCCTGAACATCCATGTCGTCCATGAACTTGTAAAGCAGGGCGAGGGTGATCTGCTCGACCTGCGATTTCGGGTCGGGCACCTTGCCCACCAGCACGTCGCGGGCACTGTCGATGCGGCGGCGCGTTTGGCTATCCATGCATGCTCCTTAATGGATAAAGGTGTTCAGTGAGACGTAATCCTTGATGTATTCGGGCACCAGCTTGCGGTATTTGGCCGGCACGGCGCCAAAGTCGTTCATACTGAAGACGGGGTTGGTGGCAAACTCGGCAAAGGTGCCGGCATCCACAATGCGCTGGACCTCTTTCGAGGTCAGATAGGCGTTAAAGTAGGCGCGAATGGCAGGGATCGCCTGAGCCTCGGTGGGTTTGATATCGGCCACGAACTTGCTAAATTCCTCGTCCAGCAGCTCGGCGCGCGTTTTAAAGCGCGGGATCATGCCAAAGATGTGCTCGAGGATCTCGCGCAGGTCGAGGCGGCGGTCGACGCCGGCGGCCCTGCGCAGCTTGTCAAGCGTATAATAGGCCTCGGGCTTGTTGAGCACTTCGCGCCGCATATAGTCCTTGACCCTCTCCCACTGCCCCTGCTCGACGCCCTCCACGATGATCGGGTCGGCCTTGACGGCCTCTTCGAACTGCTGAAAGAACATGCGGTCGATCTTCATGCCGGGGTGCTCAATCTGCTCTACCTCCATGGTCAGCAGGGCGTCACCCCCCAGGTATTCATAGGTTGAGACGGTCTTTTTAGGCGCGCCGGGCTGCTCCTGCGCCTCGTCTTCTGCCAAAGCGGCATCGACGGTGAAATCCTCGCGCCCCTGAGTTTTGGGCAGCTCGAGCACGGCATCATACTGATAGTCTTCTTCAAAGTATTCGCAGGTGGCAAAGAAATCAAAGAGCTTGTAGGCGGTCTTTTCCGGCTCTTCGATCTGTTCCCCGAGTTCTTCATCGCGCAGCTGATCGGTAAAGGTATGCTTGCGTGTGCCGCGCCCCTTGATCTGGATGAAATCGGTGGGCGAAAAGATCGGCCGAAAGAGCCCCAGGTTTAAGAGATCGGTGCAGTCGTAGCCGGTGGTCATCATCCCCACCGTCACACAGATGCGCGCCTTGCTGGTGAGGTAATCCCGATTAAAGTTGCCCGAGCCCATCAGGTTGTTGTTGGCAAAGTTGATGCTCATCTGCTGGGCATCGGGTATCAGCGAGGTGACCTGCACGGCAAAATCAGAACGGTATTTGCCGGGGTACATCTGGTCACCGAACTCGTTGAGGATCTGCACGAGCTTTGAAGCATGGTGCTGGCTGACGGCAAAGATAATCGACTTGCCCATCTCGCCAGAGACTGGATCGCGCAGGGCGTTCTGCAGAAAGAGCTTGCAAAAGAGCCGGTTGGTCGCCTCGGAAAAGAAACGCTTTTCGAAACTGGTCTGGGTAAAGACGCCCCCCGCCTCCCGGCCCTCTTCATCGATGAAATCCACCAGCAGCCCGCGATCCGAAAGCAGCTTGGTGGTGATCTCGGTGCGGGCGTCTACCACCAGGGGATTGATCAGGTAGCCATCGCGGACGCCATCCTGCAGCGAATAGCGAAAGGTGGGCTGTCCGCTCTCGCAGCCAAAGGTGCGGTAGGTATCCAGCAGCAGGCGGCGCTCGGTTTCGCGCGGGTCGTTACGGCCGGGGGTCTGGTCATAGTGCTTGAGATAATCCTTGGGCGTAGCCGTGAGCCCGAGCTTGTAGCCAATGAAATAGTCAAACACAGCGCGCGCGTTGCCGCCGATCGAGCGGTGCGCTTCATCCGAGATCACCAGGTCGAAATCGGTGGGGCTAAAGAGGCCCTGATACTTGTTGTTGAACAGCAACGATTGCACCGTGCTGACAACGATCTCTGCACGGCGCCAGTCGTCGCGGTTTTCCTTGTAGATAACGGTCTGGTAGTCGTTTGCGAGCAGATCGCGAAAGGCCTTATAAGCCTGGCTTTCGAGCTCAAGGCGATCCACCAGAAAGAGTACCCGCCGCGCGTTGCCGGTGCGCAGGAACAGCTTGATGACCGCTGCGGCAGTCAGGGTCTTGCCGGTGCCGGTGGCCATCTCAAACAGGTAGCGATCCTGGCCTGCTTTGGCGGCCGCCTGCAGGGCTTCTATGGCTTGCAGCTGGTATTTGCGCAGAAAGCGCAGCCGGTTGGCACGTATAAAGTCTTCGCGCTCGAGTTCGTTTTTCCAGCCCGCTTCAGAGGCATAGGTCGGAAGCTGTGTCAGGGCGATATAGTCGTTGGCAACCACCTCTTCATAGAGGCGCCTGGGGTTTGAGCGTCTTTGTGCATAACTGGTAACGGATTCCTGGCGCGGGAAGGAGGTTATGAGATGCGGGTTGCCGCTCTCAAGATCCCAAAAGTAGTGCAGGTTGCCGTTCGAGAGGATCACAAAGCGGCAGTTTTGGTTATACGCATAGGTGCGCGCCTGCTCCTTGCCAATAAGGGGATCCTTGTTTTCAGCTTTGGCTTCCAGCACCAGCAGCGGCCGTCCGTTTTCGCCCAGCAGTAAAAAGTCGACAAATCCATGGGTTACCTGTTCAAAGTCGTCCCCCATGCTGTCGATCTTTCTGCGTGTTAGCTTGATGTGCGACTCGAGCCGCACATTAGCGGGGCCGGAAGCATCGTCAAAAAACCGCCAGCCAGCATCCGCCAGCAGCTTGTTGATCTTGATGCGTGCTTGCGCTTCTTTAGGCATATCGCACTCCGGGTCCAGCACTCGGTTGTAATGTATAACTATTCCGCTGCGCCTGTCTCTTCCGCGGCCATTGCCGAATCGTATTGCCAAGTTCACGCCAACCGCGCAAGCTACAAAAAACCGGCATTCAGATTTCCTGGTGTAGGAAATGCGCTTGGTTATTGTAAAACTGCTTGTCAGTGTTGGCAAACCCTCCGGCTTGACGCCGCTCCCACCCGCATGTATCCTCCGCCCTGATGAACAAGAACAAAATCCTCGCAATGCGCCCCACAACCGGGATACTCTTGCTATTCTTGGGCATCTACCTGTTCACAACGGGCGGGCACTTTTACTCCCCCGACGAAGAAAACATTTTTCGTGTCACCGAGTCGATCGTGACGCGTACTTCGCTGGGGATCCCTAACTC
The DNA here is from genome assembly GCA_012729455.1 of Chloroflexota bacterium. Taxonomy (GTDB): domain Bacteria; phylum Chloroflexota; class Anaerolineae; order UBA1429; family UBA1429; genus JAAYDC01. The sequence continues at coordinate 106,693 of JAAYDC010000006.1, forward strand.
CCGTGAAGCCACGGTCTCCTTGACGAGAGCGGGAATCGACGGCCGCATCTTTTCACCCACTGGCTTGGCGCCCTCGATCCTCAACCTGCCCGCATATGCCCTGGCGAGGCTCGTGACGAGCAAGGCTGACCCGTTGGATGTTAACTACTATACGCGCCTGGCGACCTCACTGCCCAACAGTCTCTTGACCGCTGCCAGTTGTGTGCTCATCTACCTCTTTGCACTGCAGCTTTTTTCCAACCGCAAGCTCGCCATGTGTTTGGCTCTGGTATATGGCTTCTTTACCATGGCGTGGCCATACAGCAAGTACACCTTTTCCGAGCCGCCCCAAACCCTCTGTATCCTGCTATCTTTTTATGCGTTAAAGGCGTACACATCATCAAAATCGATGTCCTGGTTATTGCTGAGTGGACTTGGCTATGGCATGGCGATTCTTACCAAAGTCGCCTCAGCGGTCTTTGCGCCGGCCATCCTGTTGTATTTTATCCTGTTGATGCTCAGCGAGTACCGCGCCAACCCGAACAAAAGAGCGCGTAACGCAAGGTTTATACGCCAGGTACTCTACATGGGAATCGGGTTCGCCTTGCCTGTTGGCACTATGCTGCTGTATAATACAATCCGCTTTGGCCACCCGCTTTTAACCGGTTACGGATCGGCCTTCAATCTCTTTGATTCGAGCATACTTGTCGGCTTGCACGGTTTACTGCTGAGCACCGGAAAAAGCATTTTCCTTTACTCCTTGCCCGCTGTCCTTTCAATACCCGCCTTTATCTATCTGATGCGCTCGCATCGCAACGAAGCGGTCGTTTTCCTGCTCGCGATCGTCAGCAACCTGCTGTTTTACGCATCGCTCAGTTACTGGCATGGAGACACCGCTTGGGGGCCGCGTTACCTCGTGCCGATCGAACCATATCTGGTGCTGCCGTTAGGGGCTCTGTTGCCGACGTTGTGGCGTCGCCGTGGATGGCGGATATCTCTGGCGGTAGTAGCGGCCGTCTGGTTTCTGCTGGTTCAGGCGCCAGCAGTGATAACTGACCCACGCACCTATATCGGCACAGGTACACCCCATATCCTGCGCTACTATAGCCCGGTTGATTCGCCGATTGTGTTCAACCTGCGCAATGTCATCTCGTTGGTGCGTAACTGGAGCATCAACTGGTTTGCTCCCGCTACCGAGGTATTGCCTCCTTATCAGGGAGAGCCCGGCAAAGTTTATGTCGACTGGTTGCTCACCACAAAACATAGCGTCAAAGGCCCTGACCTCGTGCTGTCCGATACCAACACTTGGTGTGGGCTATCCGTCACCTATTTTTACAGTGCGCATTTCTTTCATTTAGTAGATGCCTGGTGGTGGTATATCGCGCGTTACAACAACAATGGATGGCTAACGCTGCTTGGCTTGATTCCGCTGGGATTGGTTGCGTATGTTTTATATGCATTCCGCCGTTCCCGCCGCCTTGACGACATCCCTGTTCAGCCGACTGCCATGGCACAGCGGGCCCCGACTTGGTTAATCAGCCTGTTGGCGGTGTTCTTGATCGCCACCAACGCCATCCTGTTCAGTTCAGCGCGGGCTGATAGCGCGCGGCGGCTCAATATCGATTTCGCCTCGGTCATCCGGTTGTGTTCGTACAGTATGCCCCACCGGGTGCGTGCAGGTCATACGATTGAGCTGCGCCTGTATTGGGAATGCCTGCAACCTGTTGCGATCGACTATTCCATCTTTGCGCATCTCCTAGACGCCAATGGGACCATGGTGGCTCAGAAAGACAGCTCGCCAGTAAATGGGCGTGACCCTACCAGCGGTTGGTACCCAGGTTACCAGATCGCAGATTTCCTGCATATCCAGGTACCGCCCGATCTGGAGCCCGGCCAGTACGAGATCATTGTTGGGATTTATGATTCACAGACGATGGAGCGGTTAACCATCGATGCTGTCGGTACCTCTCAAGTCTCCCTGGGTACCATCACTGTTACTCAGTAGCGGGAATATAAATGGTAGCCGAAACCAACGAATCTCTGCCTTCACCAACTCAAACTGTCTTTATCGTTGTCGCTGCTTATAACGAAGGGCGTGTCATCGCCGAAACCCTTGCACCATTAATTGCTCAGCACTTCAAGGTCATAGTGGTCGACGACGGCTCAACCGACGACTCCTGGAACATTCTTAAACGTCTTCCTGTGTATTCCCTGCGCCACCCCATCAACCTCGGACAGGGTGCTGCATTGCAGACGGGGGCCGAATTCGCGCTGAAACAGGGGGCGCGCTATATCGTCCACTTTGATGCCGACGGTCAGCATAACCCCCACGATATCCCAAACCTGCTAGCTCCTCTCATAGAGGGCAGTGCCGATATCGTGCTGGGCTCTCGCTTCCTGCGCGCTGCTGATGCCAACGAGATTCCCTGGCAACGGCGCTTGCTGCTGAGTGCTGCGGTCTGGTTCAATTGGCTCTTCACCGGCCTGCACCTCAGCGATGCACACAACGGCTTTCGCGCCTTTACAGCAGAGGCAGCTAAAAGCCTGGTAATCCACGAAAACCGTTCGGCACACGCCTCCGAGATCCTCACCATCATCAAGCGCTGCGGATTGCGGTTCGCGGAATGCCCCACCACGGTGCGCTATACCACTTACTCCAGAACCAAAGGACAACGCGGTATCACGGCTTTTGATATCGTGTTTGATCTGGTCATGCGGAGGTTTCTCCAGTGACAATTATCCAGGTACTGCTGCTTGCCGTTTCTGTATTGCTGCTTTTCTATTTTGCACGTTTACGGTCTCGCGCCCGAGACAAGCTTGTCGTGACTCTTGCGATCACCGCCGCGTTTGTGTTGATCTTATTCCCCGGCCTGACGACCAGAATCGCCAATATGGTTGGTGTTGGCCGCGGAACCGACCTCATGCTGTACATTGGTTTCGTGATGGCTGCCTTTGCCAGCCTGCTCTTTTACTCGAAAACGCGCGAGCTCGAAGCGCGGCTGACGACCCTTGCCCGCTCGATAGCTATCCAGCAAGCCAATACGCCATGTGAGCACGAGGGTGAGGTGCCAGATACTCTTGATAAAACCGATTCTGAGGCCGATGACGTCTCGGCCGTAACCATCGATAAATAAAAGTGCCGTCACATCGCCCCACAACGCGCTGCTCAGCTACTATAAAAGAGCTGTGAATGTTTGAGAACTATCCTAAAAAACGATCCGTACTGCCTAAAGAGATCGCGGCAATCTACGAAAGCCACTATGCATCTAACCGCTCAGGGCGCACCGCGGCTGCATCACTGTCTCAGCGTCTTGAGAGATGGATGCATCGGCAGGTGGCAGCCGACGTACGTGTCAAACGTGAGGAGATGGGGGCAACCCTGGAAATCGGTGCGGGCAACCTCAACCAGCTCAAGTTTGAGCCTCATTCGACTATCTATGATATCATCGAGCCGGCTGCTTTTTTCTACCAGGATTCGCCCGAACTGGGTCGCGTGCGGCATATTTATAACGACATCAGTGAGGTGCCGACGGAAGCGCGCTACGACCGCATCACCGCGATTGCAGCATTCGAGCATATCTGCGATCTACCTCAAGTGGTTGCCAGGACGGGACTGCTGCTTACCGAAAATGGCTCGCTGCGCTCTGCTATCCCCAGTGAAGGCACCTTTCTGTGGACCCTGGGCTGGAAGCTAACCACCGGACTGGAGTTCCGGCGTCGTTACAAACAGGATTACGGCATTCTGATGCGCCATGAGCACGTCAACGATGCCAACGAAGTACGGACTGTGCTGCAGTACTTTTATCAACGCGTTCAAACCACCGTATTGGGGTTATCGCGCGGGATTTCTATATACCAGTTTTACCAGTGCAGCCAGCCGTACCTCGCACGCTGCCGCGATTTTCTGGGGATCTCGTAACCTGCAGGCGTTGCACAGGATAGCAGCGGCTGAATCATTATCGACGCACAATGGCATAGTGCTGCGTCAGAAAAACAAAACCGGCAGTTATAGCTATTGCCGGTTTGCTGCGCTCTGGCGCGGTATTTATCTGTTTTGTGCCCCAACGGGAATTCGAATCCCGGTCGCAGCCTTGAAAGGGCTGTGTCCTAGGCCTCTAGACGATTGGGGCGTAACACCCCGACATTATAGGGCTTATGACCGGGCTGTCAAAGAAAGCAGGCGGGAGTGGATGGGAGTCGAACCCACCAGGGCCACTTGTGCAGTACCCCTCAACGATTTTGAAGACCGCGGAGCCCACCAGGACTCTTCCACCCCCACAACAGCACAATACCACGCCCCTGTTCAGCCGTCAACACTTGCCCAACGCAGGCCAGCATGCTAGAATCACCGCCATGAATCAACCTCTGGATGTGGCAGCTGTAACGCTTATCCGCAAAGGCCTGCGCGGCTCGGTCGCCCTGCGCGTGCTGACGATCATATTCCTGGCAGTCGCCGCCGCGCTGCCGGTCGGGATCGTGATCGGCGGTCTCGGCTTTATCTATGGCAGCGCTGTTCTGATCGCCCTGGCTGGCGGCTACCTGATGCTACGCAGCACCCAGGTCGGCTTGATCGCCCTGATCGGGATTATCTGCCTGCTGCCCTTTGCCGTGATCCCTATCGACATCGGCTTCTCGCCGACCTTTTTAGATGTCGTGCTGATCACCCTGTATTTTACCTGGATATCGCGCATCGCCACACACCGCGAGACCGAGTTCTATACCGATCCGCCGACCCTGCCGCTCTTGATCTTTGTCGGGTTGGCGATCGCTTCCTTTGTTCTGGGCCTGAGCAACGCCCGCCTGACCTCGAACCTGCTGCGTCACTTTGCAGAGATCATCCTCGGCCTGTTGCTCTTTGTCCTGGTGATCAACACCATCCACGATAAAGCACAACTCAAGCTGATCGTGCGCATTCTGCTGCTGGCCGGCACCCTGGCGGCCCTGGTCGGTATCGCGCTCTATTTCATGCCCACCAACCTGGCGATCCGCCTGCTCTCGCTGCTGCGTTATGTGCGCTACCCGGCTGGGCCCGGCGTGCTGCGCTACATCGAGGATAATCCCGAGCTTGCCCTGCGCGCCACATCTACCTCGGTGGACCCCAACGTACTGGGCGGCCTGGTGATCTTTATCATCAGTATGGCTGCCAGCCAGGCAATGGCCGACCGCCCAATCATCCCGCGTTGGATGGCTTACCTGTGCACCGTCATCCTTGGGATCTGCCTGATCCTGACGTACTCGCGCGGGTCGTTCGTCGGCACCGCCGCCGCCATGCTGTGCCTAGCGATCCGTTACCCGCGCAAGGCGCTGTGGGTGATGGCTGCCGGAGTGATCTTGCTGCTGCTGCCGCCGGCGCAGACCTATCTGCGGCACTTTATCTCGGGGCTGCAGCGGCGCGACCTGGCGACTCAGATGCGTATGGGCGAGTACAAGGACGCCCTGCGCCTGATCGAGCGCTACCCCTGGTTTGGGGTGGGCTTTGGCGGTACCCCCGACCGCGACCTGTATCTGGGCGTATCCAACGTATATATGCTGATCGCCTCCGAAACGGGCATCACCGGGCTGCTCGCCTTCCTGGTGACGTTGGTGGCCTTTTTTATTCGATTCCTGACGCTGCCCTTGCGCCAGATGCGCGGCAGCGAGCTTGAACCGATCGCGCTGGGGACGGTGTGCGCCGTCCTGGGCGGTATGGTCGGAGGCATCTTTGACCATTACCTCTTTAACCTGGTGTTCCCGCACGCCACCAGCCTGCTGTGGCTGACGGTGGGGCTCGGGGCGGTCAGCTTCAGGCTGATTCGCCAGGAGGTCGGCGCCAAGGACGCCCTGCCGGTTTAAGGCCGATGGAATAGCAACGAGGCGCTGGATGATCCAGCGCCTCGTTTGTGTTGGAGGATGAGGTTAATTGTTGATGCCGTTGTACGCGGTAAAGGTATCACCAAGCAGAGTTGTATTGAACTCTGTATGAATACCGGCAATCTTTTGCCCGTTGTTACTAAATACGACGACAGACCCTGTAAACTGGGTGCCCAGAGCAGGTACCACGGATGGACCGTACCACGATTTCGATGCACCAGGAGCGATATCACCACTGACAACCTGCGTGTCAACTTGGGTAAGCTGGTTCGAAAACACGACCGTTACTGTGGTCGTCGTGGTACCCAAGTTTTGAATGGTGATGCCACTATTGTATTGCCCGTAAAAAAGGCTGTCGAATTTTGGGAACACTACGGTATCAGTAGCGCTTTCCTGCGTAAATGCAGAGGTGATATACGAGTGCCCGACGGCATCATTGGTTTCGTTGACAACACCAACGACGGGTTGTGTCGATTCGATAACCGCTGCGCCTGTCCCAGAGAATCCAGCCGGGATACCTGATACTGGAGAGTTCGCCAGGAAGACGACCCACGCAGAACCCGGTTCGATTTTTGGCGAAGCCTTTGTGAACACCTGGTTTCCGAACGTATAGGTGGCCGTCATGTAGGCCGGTTCCTCTCCAATATTCTGGACTTGGAACCCGCTCTGATAATAAGTATAGTAGTTGACATCCATCTTGGGCATGTAGATGGTGGTTGCACCACTTGTGGCACCGTTGTAGCTCTCAAAGCCAGAGTTACCCGCAGTAGTACCCGCATTTGCCTGGTTTACGACAACAGCCAAGCGGACGGTTGAGGTAATGACACCAGACCCGTTAAAACCGTTCAAAGACAAGGGCAGGTTGGCGTTGTCGTTCTGATAAAAGATCTTGGTCGAATATGCCGGCACCGTAACCACTTCGCGCGCTGCCGGCAGTGCCTGTCCTTTATCGCTATAGTAGTTAAAATAGACCGTGGCGGTAGTAGCCTCTGTGTTTTGTACGGCTACATACGTGTTCCGGTTATAAAAGTCCTTACGTAACATCGGGACGTAAACTTTGGTCGCCGGGATGTTTTCACCCAATGCCGATGCCATACGTGATGGATCGTTGTTGCCCACTGGCGTTTTTTGGGTATTAATGATGGCTACTACTGGGTAATCTGAGGTCAACACGACAGACCCAACAAAGTTAACGGGCACACATGTAAGGTGGCTTGGCACAAAGAAGGTCCTTGACAAACCACCGGCGATCGTAAACGGTTCTGTCGGGCATACTATGGCTTGGCCTGCGTTTGCCGTCCCCGCAGCCCAATAAAAGGTCATCTCAACAGTTGCCGTTTCAGTATTCGGGTTTTGAATTTGAATGCCCGACACCCAAGTCCCAGCAGGGGGGCCACCCAGCACACCGGTAGAGCCCATCAACATACTGGCGACCAACAACAGTACGAGACCCAAGATCGCCACGATCTTACGCATGTATCGCCTCCATAGCTTTCAGTAATTCGTCACTTTATTTTACCGATAGATCTGGTAATAGTCTATCACCCATATGGGTGATTTATCGAATAGAATGCGCATCGATGTATAATGGCACTCACATGTAGTCGGTACCAGCCGAGACACTGGGGGAAAGATATGAACCTTAGACAGCTGTTCAACCTGTACCGCAAAGGTGACGCCTACTTTAAACGAAAAGTGGCTGGCTGCGGATACCCCGACATCCTGGCAATCGAGTTAACCAATGCCTGTATGATGGACTGCGAGATGTGTCCGCGTAGTGCAATGTCCAGGCGTGTGGGTTTCATTTCCCCCGAGCTGTTCCAACGTGTCATTGACGAGTCAAAAGGGTACACTGAATGGGTTTGGTTGCATCACATGGGTGACCCATTATTGCACCCGCAGGCTGCCGATTTAATCTCTTATGCCAAGTCCAAAAGAGTCAAGACTCGCCTTTCTACAAACCCATACTGCATCGATCAGGAGTTAGCCATTAAGCTGTTAGACAGCGGTTTGGACCTTATCCACATCTCCCTGGATGGTACCGATGCCGAGACATATCGTTCGATTCGGGGTCCGCGCGCAGATTATGACCAGGCTGTGAGTAATATCAACCGCTTTCTTGATCTAAAGCTGGCACGTAAATCACCTATCATCGTGCAGATAGCTATTATCAGAATGCGTAAAACCAACGATCAGATCGACTGCTTTATCGAGCTATGGACCAAGCCGGGTATCGATAGAGTTGTTGTCAAAGAATTCAACACCTGGGATGGCTCCCAACCAAATATCACGTCTCTCGGTGTATATGATAAAGCTGCGCAGGCACTACAATACAGTTGCAAGCATCCCTGGCTCAATGTGGTGATCCTTTGGGATGGCAGAGTGATTCCCTGTTGTAATGACTACGACGGCAAGTTGGTCTTGGGTGACCTGAATTCTCAAACCCTCCAGGAGATTTGGGATAGCCCTGCCGCACGAAAACTCAGAGAACAATTAACCAAGCACGATTATTCGGATAATCCCACCTGCGGAACATGCCTAGAGAAACGGGGAGCTCCTGCGAGTCGTTTCTTCCCCTTTAACCGCTATGTATGGGAAAGGCTACTGGCAAAGGCGATGCGGCGCGTGAATCCTCACGAGATGTAAAGCCCCGCCCTATCAAAGCATCCTTATTGCTTATTATGTTTGCGCATCCGAGTTGCTGCGGCATACCCGGCAGCTAAGAGAAATCCGAGTAGCTCTGAACCAATCAATATGAGGCGTCCCAGTAAGGCACCGAGCAATACTGTCGACTCCTCTACGATGCCTGACATAGAATATACGGCTACCGTCTCCCGCACGCCTATGCCAGCTGGCACGATAAAGGTTACCAGTGAAACCAGATAAGCCGTCGTATTTGCAAATATGCCAGCAATCCACTGCTGTATGTTAAGCGGCTGCAGAGCTCGTAAACCCAGGGAGTATCCAAAACCCACAAATAACCAGGCAAGGCACATCATCAACTCGGCAAGATAATACTGTCCGATGTTGATGCGGCACCATGTTTTACGATGGTCATTGGTGATTCGTGTTGTTAATAACCGGATAATAAAGGGCGTTGCGACCAACATAGACAGGCATATAAACCTGACTACCCATAATAAACCTAGAGGCGCTTGTGCGGTCAGCCTACCCCAAAGCTCTGGGGATATTACCATGGCTGCTATCGAGATGCGCGTAATCGCAAGACCTATGAACTCTAGTGCAGCTGTCCATGACGCCGCTCTGACTGGAATCCCATGGCGTGAGGTTAAGGCCGCCTTGCCAACCCATTTCCACCCGTAACCCGGAACATACCCCGCCATGTTCGCGTACAGGTAGTCCGAGATTGAGTCAACCATAGCCGGTTTTTGACAGGTACTCTTGAGCATTTGGTACCAGATCATCCCGCCAAATAACTGACAGATAACCATAACCAACAAGGCGTATAACACGATAGGTACAGCTATCTGCTGGCTCGCGCTTTTAAGCTGTTCTGCGGCAGAAGCACCCCGCATATAAAGGTAATAGCCAGAGAGCATAACCACTAGAAATGCTGCCAGTCCAAATAGAATACGTCCCCACCGACTTGAGCGTATTCGCTGAAAGCGCTCATATAAAGTCAGTCGTTGATGGGGGTGCTCACTATGGTCCACTGTAAGCCCCCCCTTACTGGATTACGAGATCCACGAGCCTGGGAGGAGCTGGCCATTCCGGAGGAGTTGGTGCCAAACCTACGATATGGGCCTTTGTGCATAGATATAGAAAGCTGTGTGCAAAATTAAACGGGATAAAAGGCCGGGCCAATAGATGCAGAAAGCGTCTCGGTCGTTTTCGATACCAAGCCCAATCGTCCTTGGAGCGAGGAAGCATCAAGTTATACCGCTTGACCTTTTGAACCCGTAAACCTGCTGTTTCGATGTAACCACGCCATTCATTCACAGCGGCAAAGCGTTCGACCATCTGCTTGTGGTTTGGTCCAATGCCATGATGGCCTACCTGCCAGACAAGATCTGGCAAGTAGTAAGCATTCGGTACCAGAATGAGTGCTTTCCCATCCCGCTTGAGCACCCTACGAATTTCGAGTAAGCCGGTTCCGGGCGAAAACAGGTGCTCCAAACTGCCCAGCATGGTAACATAGTCAAAGGACTGATCAGGAAATGCCAATGACTCGGCATCACACAGCGCATATCGGGCATCAGGGGCGTGTGATCTGGCTGTGTTCAAGGCTATTATGGAGATGTCAACACCAAAACTAGCCAGTTTTTGGCGAGTAGCTGCCAGAAGCAGATCCCCCATGCCGCAGGCGATATCGAGCAGACGCTTTCCCGGGTGCGGCTCTAACAGGCTGATAATCCACCGGTAATACGTCTCCGAGTTACGTATGCCATCTTGTGAATACTTGGCATCGTAATCCTGGCTGACATCTTGTTCCGTAATGGGCATTCTTTTCCTCTTACACTACTCGTCTTACCAGACGTTCATATAATCCTAGCGTCTCGTAGACGGGCTGGTCAGTATTATACCGCTTGGCTTGATCAAGCCCCCTGCCGATCAATATCTGTCGATATGTTGGGTTGCTGGTAATCTGGTAAACCGCGGTCGCAAAGGCTTCGGGATTGGTTGGGTCGTCGACTAGCACACCCGCATCGCCGGTTGCCTCTGCGATGGCATCGCCGTGAGCAGCGACTACCGGGGTACCGCACGCCATCGCTTCTACACTCACCATTCCAAACCCTTCGTGCAGCGACGGGAACACAAAACAGTCAGCGGCACCCATGATAGCAGACAGGTCCTCCTGGGGTACTGCTCCAGTCATGTGAACGGGTATGTCATTAGCTCCTGCCAAGAGCTCCGCCAGGGCAGGATCAGCTGAACTGCTATAATTGCGCCCAACTAAAACCAGATCACCGGCATATCGGCCGCTTGATTTAAGCTCCCGATAAGCTTGCACCAGGACCGCCAGATTCTTTTTGGGCGATATTGAGCCCACATGCAACAAATAGTGCTCTGGCAACTGGTACTTGGACCGTACCCGAGCAATCGCTTCGGCATCCGGCGGGCGGAATGCTGAAGAAATACGCGGATAAATCACGGAAAGCTTCTTTTCGGGTATCCCGTAAAAATGCCGGAGGTCACGTGCTGTCATGTGGGAAATGGCGATCACATGGTCGGCGCGCGGCAGAACAAGACGTTGATACGATTGCCAATACAGCACATCCACTCGGGGAAAAAACTCTGGATGAGCCAAAACTGTAAGATCATATACTGTTACTATGGATGGACAGGGACTACCCCATAACGCCTGGCACTTGATATGGTGAACAAGATCAACCTTTTCCCTGATAAACAGATTCCGCCAGGTTATCTGCGCCCACAGCCGTACCTGCATGCGTCCTTTGGTGGGAGCGATCAGCTGTTTTACATTAGATGCCTGCAAACTGGGTTCTGGTACGCTGAGGATGATGAGATACTGGTGCTCTGCTCCCAGCTCCACCAGGCGTTCGAGCAAGTTGAGCGTGGCCGAACGCCCCCCGCCGGTGGCATCGATACCCACAGCATCGATAGCGATCTTCATCCCCGCGTCTCGACGGGCTTTACCAGCACCCAGTTAAAGTTGGGCGCCACTAGTACCAACCCGGCTAACAGCCATAACGGCAAACTGCGCATCCAGCGCCACCTCGCCAACGTCCCACCTAACGCATAACTCTCTGGGTCCTTGATCATCTGTGCAGTATAGTCATGCACTTGAAACTGCCTCACCAGACGGCGCAGGCTAGTATAACTGTGCAGGTAGAGGGAATCCATCTCCTTACGACGGATTCGCTCTGCAAGGCGTCTGGCAACGGGCAATGGCAGCCAGTGTATAAACGGTAGCTTCCAATGAAATTCGTAAGGGAACAGCCGATTAGGACCGCTGAAAAAGCAGATACCGCCGGGCACGAGTACCCGCCAAATCTCCTGCATCATGCGCTCGTGCTGCGGTACATGCTCATAAACTTGCGCACACACAGCATACTGGACAGAGTCATCGGGCAACGGCAACGCGCGCCCATCAGCCTGCACCAGCAGAAGCAGATCATTGTTCAGACCGCACGACTGCTTAAAGACGTCGTTACTGTATTCTACTCCGATGGTAAGCCGGAAGGCTTTCGCCAGCTCTTTAGTAATGAGGCCATACGCGCTGCCAACATCGACACAGACCGAAGCTAGCAAGGGAGTGGAAGCGACTTTATCAAATACGGCTAGGATTTTCTGCGCCTTTGTGCGTCGTGATGCTGCATCTTGCAGAGGGTCGTGCATCAGGCTCCCTGCCTCGCCGCTCGTTCGTACAATCCAGCAAATTGCTGGGCGATCGTCTGCCAGGTATACCTCGCCGTCATTGTCGCACGTCCGGATACGCCAAGCGCCGCACACCGCGCGGGGTTCTCCAGCAGCTCAACCAGCGCGTCTGCTAACGCTGCAGGTGAGCCGGGCTCCACCAACAATCCCCCGCCTGAATCCCGCATGAGTTGGTCGATCCCAGGGATGTTGGAACCAACTACAGGCCGTGTTGAAGCCAGTGCTTCGAGCATCACGTTGGGCAAGCCATCGACATTGCCCGTTATGTCGACCACAGAGGGAATCGCCACCACATCGCACATGGCATAGAAATCGGGCAGCTCGTGCCATGATACATGTCCCGCCAACCTCACCCGGCTTGCCAAACCCAGCTTTTCAATTTGAGCACTCAGCTCGGTTACAAGGTCGCCCTCACCGGCGATAACACAATACGCATCTGGGAGCCTTCCGACTACCTCGCTCATGGCGCTAACCAGATGGGTAAAGCCCTTTTTGTAAACCAGGCGGCCAACTGCCCCTATCACCTTGGCCTGCGGATCAATCCCCAGCCGTTGACGCATTGCCCGTCCATCGCCGCTACCAAAGCGCTCTGTATCGACGCCACATGGGGTCACAACCATCTTGGAAGGCCCCAGGCCAGCTGCGCGTGAGCGGTCCAGCAGATGCTGGCTAACAGCTGTCACAAAGCTGGCATGTTGGAAAGCCCGTCCTGCCGCGCTCGCATACAACCTGTTGTTTGATGTGAGGAATGCATCAGAGCCATGCAGCGTGATCAGGTATGGCAGCCGAGTACGCTTGGCCTCCAGAGCGGCGATGAATCCTCCTGGCACGCTCCAGTGTCCATGAATTAACGCAAAGGGCTTTACAGAATGCAGTTGTCTGGCAAGCGCGAGAGCATTTCGCACATAAGATGGCACCAAAAACGGCACAGTTGCTTTAAGCCGGCGGTCTGCCTGCAGTGAGCGTCCGTGCCCCATGAGATGCAACGCATCTGTAGGAGCATAGCGATAACGGTGCACGCGCACCGCGCCCGTATCGATCGGCTTGAGCGCCTGATCCCACGGGGCGATCACCTCAAGCTCATATCCCAGCGCTGCCAGGTGTTTGGCCAGCGAGTAGACATAGATGCCCGCCCCATCCCCCTCCCAGCGCGGATAGGATGAGGTGAACCAGCATACTCTCATGTACGGCTCCGCCGCACGATCAGGTCGGCCAGCAGGCCCATCGCAGTCACCTGGATCCAGGTCATCACGATCATCACCGTCGAGGGCGCAAAGTGCCAGTTATAGGTAAAGATGTCATAGATCGCCTTGCCGAAACCCAGCACAAACATGAATATGCTGATCGGGATAAACGCCCTGAGCGGGTTAAAGTACATGATCGTGCGCACCACCAGCGTCAGATAGTTATAAGTGTCGCGCACCGGATGAAAGGTCGAGCGGCCAATACGCTTGAAATAGTCGATCGGCATCCATTTGACACGATACCCTGAAGAGAGAAACGCCATCGTGATGGTGCTGACCCACGAATGCGTGGTCGGCAGGATCGAAAAGAACTGCGGGATCAGTTCCTTGCGGATAATGCGCATGCCCGAGTTCAGGTCGGGGATGTTCGTCTGCGTCATATAGGAGGCCAGCGCGCGGATAAACCCTTTGGCGCCGGAACGCAGCAGCCTGAGGGTACCCTTTTCGGTCGTGCGTGCACCGATCACCATATCGGCGCTTTTGGCCTCTTCAAGCATCTGCGGGATCGCATCAGCCGGATAAGTCCCATCGGCGTCGATCATCAGCACCCATTTACCGCGTGCCGCCTTGACCCCCGTGGTGCGCGCGGCGCCGTTGCCGCGATTTCGCTCGTGCGATTCGATCCTGACCTGCGGATAGTTCTCCAGCAGCGCGCAGGTTCGGTCGGTGCTGCCATCGTTGAGCACCAGGATCTCATAGCTGACGCTCAGCCCTTGCATGACCTCGAGGATGCCATCCATCACCGGGCAGATCGCCTCTTCTTCGTTATACGTCGGCAGCAGGATCGTCAGCTCGAGTTCTTCTTCCGGCATGTTGTTCTCCACAGACATGATACGCCTACTTTTGAAACAAGCACGCTCGCACCTTATAATGCAACGTGACCAATCCATATGCTGTTGGGAGATCGATGACACGCAGGGTGCTCGTCATACTGTTGCTCGTGCTAAGCTTGGTCGGCTGCACCCAAGCTGCCACGCCGACCGCCATCTCCCCAACCAATGCGCCAGCCTCCATGGGCGAAGCCGCGCCCGAGGCGCCCTCAGAGGAAAACGCTGTCCCCACTGAAGAAGGCGGTGCTTCAGCCGAAACCTTTACCTTGGTGGGCAACACTGCCACGTTGGCAGGTTCTGATGCCATCACCGGCAAGGCGATTGTGGCCGGCCTTCAGACGTTGATTATAGTAAGCTTTACCTATGACGGCAAAGCCCCTGCCGATTTACGCCTGATCATGGCGGATAAGCCCGATGCACCCGTATTGATCGTTGCCAAACTCGAGCGCGCTTACGACAACGAGATGCTCCAGTTCAAACTGCCCAACGGCATGGTGCTGGGCTCTGCCAATACCATCGCCGTCTACGATACCGAGGCCGGACTGGTATTAGCCAGCGGCCAGTTTCACTGAGAGGAACCGATGAATACCACCGCCCTCGAACAGGCCCTCGCGAGCGTTTATTCCCCCGAACCAGACCTGGTCGCACGCCAGAGCGAGCGCTACCAGCGAGCCCTGAGAGCCTTTGCGGATCACTATGGCCCCGGCGAGGTACGGGTTTTCCACGCCCCCGGACGGTTGAACCTGATCGGCGAACATACTGACTATAACCACGGCTTTGTCATGCCGGTTGCGCTCGATAAGGACGTGTTGGTGCTGTGCCGTGCGCGTCAGGACGCACTGGTCCGGCTGACCAGCCCCGAGGCAGCCTTTGGAGAGCGGCAGTTCGGCATATCCGCCGAGATCCCGCCAGCGCCCACCGGCGACTGGACCAACTATGCGCAGGGCGCCGCGCAGTGGCTGCAGCGTGCCAGTGCACGCCAGTTACTCGGTATCGATGTACTGGTCGAGGGCCGTGCTCCGCTGGGTATCCCGCGCGGGGCGGGTCTGTCTTCTTCCTCTGCGCTGACCGTCGCGTTGATGCTTGCCCTGGCTGAACGTAATGGTATCGAGCTATCGGGCGTGGCGCTGGCCGAAGCCTGCAGCCAGGCCGAATGGTATGTTGGAACGCGCGGCGGCATTATGGATCACTTTAGTTCGGTGCTGGGCGCGCGCAACCAAGCTCTCTTCCTGGATTGTCGCCCCGACGCCGAGGGCCGCTACTGTTACGAGCATGTGCCTCTCCCGGAAGGCCACCAGCTGATGGTGGTGGAATCGGGTTTGGCGCATCGCAACACCGGCCCCTACTTTAACCGGCGCGTCGCCGAAGGGCGCATCGGTGTAAGGTTGCTGCAGGCCCATTACCCCGGCATCACGCACCTGCGCGATGTTGGCACAATCCCCTGGGAGATACTCGAGCCGCTCTTGCCTGAGGCGATCACGAGCGGGGAACTGCTGGCGCGCGGCATCGACCCCGAAAAAGTGCTCGATGCCGGGCTCAGCCCGCAGACCAACACCTTTTTGGTACGCCAACGCTGCCGCCACGTGATCACCGAGAACCGCCGCGTGCTCGAATGCGTCCAAGCCCTTAGAGCGGGCGATATGGTGCGCGTCGGCCAGCTGGTGGATGCCGCCCACGCCAGCGCCAGCCAGGATTACGATATCAGCACCCCAGAAATCGACACGCTGGTCAGCTTGGCGTGCGCTTTCCCGGGCTGCCTGGGGGCTCGTCTGACAGGGGCTGGCTGGGGAGGCTGCATTCTCGCGATTGTAGAAAACGCCCAGGCATTGGACTTTGACCAATACCTGCCAGCAGCCTACAAAGAGAGTACCGGTCTCAACGCGCGCATCTTTGCCTGCCGTTCAGCCGCCGGCGCTGGGTTAGTCGCTGCCGCCAACGTATGACGGCTGCGCGTCAGGGCTCGATGGCCTCGCCCGATAATGCATCAGAACGCCAAGCGCGCGACATGCGCCGGGTGTTCATGCTCACTCCAAAACGCCCCTGGCGATCCAGCAGGATCAAACCGCCGCTGCCATTCACTTTGGTCTGCAGATAACGGATCGTGTCATCCGCGGCCTGCTGCGGATGACGGCCGCCTTCCAGTCGGTCGACCGCGTACTTGGCCATTACCACCCGCATGATCTCTTCGCCCGCGCCGGTCGAGCTGGTAGCGCCCAGCGTGTCGTCGGCGTACAAACCTGCCCCAATGCAGGGCACGTCGCCCACCCTCCCGGGCACCTTCATAGGCCGGCCGCCCGTCGATGTGCCGGCTGCCAGATGGCCCGTACAATCCAGCGCCACCGCCCCCACCGTATCGCCCAGGCGGGCTTTGCGCTTCAACTCCCAATAAGCCAGCTCGCGCGGCACCAGCAAGCGAGCTGGCGTGCAACGCGACATGCCGTGGGATTCCGCAAAACGCGAGGCTCCTTCACCCACCAGAAACACCAGGGGGCTATCCATCACCAGGCGCGCCAGCGAAATCGGGTTGGCGATATCACGCACCCCTGCCACCGCGCCCGCCTGAAGTTGAGCACCCTCCATAAAGGAAGCATCCAGCTCGACATCTCCATCCTGATTCAGAAACGAGCCGCGACCGGCATCAAAAGTCTCGTCGTCTTCCATCGAACGGATAGCCGCCTCGACAGCATCCTCAGCACTGCCGCCCTGCGTGAGAATGCGGTATCCCAAGTCCGCCGCAACCCGCACACCCGTCAGATGCCCCTTAACCAACTCATCGAGGATATCCCCAGCTCCGCCATGCACTACGATCACTGGACGCACAAGTCGCCTCCTGTAAAATGCTCATTCCCTCGGCTGAAACGCCGGCTCGCCGACGAGCGTCGTTATCATAATCCAAAGCAAGCGTTAACGGCAAGGCGCTGGTGACATGCACAGTTCCTTTCACATGCGACCAGATCCAACTAACCCGCTAATGTTACAACATATCGCCCTGTACTCCAGCGAACTGCCATCGTCAAAGGCCTATTGAAACAGCCCTGCTGATGGTGTAAGATAAAAGCGAGGTTCTGCAGGACAAACCATGCGCGTTTTAGTCGTAAGCGACATTCACTCCAACCTGTCCGCCCTGGATGCGGTTCTGGCGGACGCGCCCGCCTACGATCAGATCTGGTCGTTGGGCGATATCGTCGGCTATGGACCGCAGCCATGCGAGTGCATTGCGCGTCTGAGCGAGTACGAACACCAGCGCATCCCTGGCAACCACGATTGGGGCGCGATCGGCAAGATCAGCCTGGACGTCTTTAACAAGCAGGCCGCCAAAGCCGCACTGTGGACGCGTGAACAGCTCTCTGCCAGTGACATGGCTTACCTGGGCGAGCTCGACGAGGTGCTTGAGCTGGAAGGAGTGACCCTGGCACACGGCAGTCCGCGTGCGCCGATCTGGGAATATGTGGTGCGTGCCGATATTGCCATGGAAAACATGGCGGCTTTCAGCACCAGGTTATGCCTGGTCGGGCACTCGCATGTCCCAGTAGCATACTGGCAACAACACGCCGGCAGAAACTGTATAGGACTGCAGCTCCCTGAAGGAGAACCTTTTAGCTATGCCGAGGGGCGCAGCCTCATCAACCCCGGCAGCGTTGGCCAGCCGCGCGACGCCGACCCGCGCGCCAGCTACCTGGTGCTGGATACCTCCGCCGAGACGGTCGAGCATCGCCGCGTGGCCTACGACATCGGCGCTACCCAGACACTGATGCGCTCACGCAAGCTGTTTGGGCGCAATATCGATCGCCTGGAATATGGCATCTAAACAGGAACCATCTGGACAGTTCAAGCGTAATAGGATTATCAACCAAGGAGGAACGAACATGAAGCATCGACGCCTGGTCCACATAGCAGTTCTGCTGCTGGCTCTGTTCCTGATCGTAGGCTGTGCACCGGCAAGAGCCCCCTTACGCGAGGAACGTGCCCCTGCAGGCGCTGTCGACAGGGATGCAGCTTCTCCGGAGGAGGCGCCTCAGAACGTCGCGGTGGAAGACAGTACCAGACCGATCGACCCGGACAGCCCCTACACCGATCAGGCGGCACTGGAAACCAGCATGCGGATGATCATCCGCAACGTCTCGCTAACCATGACGGTCAAGGATGTACAAGCCACTTCGGTCGAGATCATGAATTCGATCGCCCAGTACAAGGGCTATGTATCCGATTCCAAGCTCTGGAAAGAGGGCGACCGCGTACTGGCGACCGTTACCCTGCGCGTGCCGGCCGAGAATCTGGACCTCTTGCTCAATTCGATCCGCGCCAAAGCCGTGACGATTGAAAGTGAGATAGTCACCACCGACGATGTCTCGCAGGAATATGTCGACCTGACTTCGCGTCTGCGCAACTTGGAGGCCACCGAACAACAGCTCCTGAAGGTGCTGGACGAGATCTATACCAAAACCTACAAGGCCGACGACATCCTCACGATCTATCGCGAGATCACCTCAGTGCGTAACGAGATCGAAAAGATCAAGGGGCGCCAGCAGTACCTGTCGCAGCTCAGCTCGTTGGCAACCGTCGATGTTGCGCTGCAGTCTGTTGCCAAACCGCCGGTAGTGATCGAAGAAGGCAAGTGGAACCCGATGGTATCGGTGAATGAGTCGCTCAAGCGCCTCGTCACCTCGCTGCAGAACATCTATGATGTTGTTGTCTCGCTGGTTATCACGGTCCTCCCGATCCTGATTATCCTGGCGCTGCCGTTCGTGATCCTGTTCCTGATCATCCGCGCAGTCGCCCGTCGCAGAAAAGCCCGCGGAGCCACCAAGACCGAATAGGGAATGATAGTAAAACATCCCCCTCCAGCTGGAGGGGGATGTTTTGTCAGCTGCCTGATCGAGGTGTTAACAACCCTCCGAACGGTGCATTACCTAGGTGCTTGTATTCTAGGATTTGATCTCCCTATCGTCGTCGGTGACCTCTTTTTCTTCCTCTTGGGCACCAGCGTCGTCGCAATGCTCCTGCGCGCAGTTATCTGGGCAGTCGACTGCGTCATCGACGTCATTGACCTTGTCATCCACACACCCGCCAGTGTCGCCAGCAGCCTCGGCCGAATCATCGGTCTTGCCTTTTGCATTATCTCCGGCACAGTCGGCCTCGCACTTGGGTTCGTTATCATCATCCAGCATATCTTTGGCATCGTCCGCCACATCGTTGACGAAATCAATGGTCTTTTTCCAGGCTTTTTTCAGATCATCTCCGAGTGCTATGTCATCCTTCCTTTCTGCTTGTTCACCGATTAGAGTCGAATCGACCAGGTCACCATCTAACCGCGTCTGAGACAGTACCTGGTCAGGGATCACAATCTCTTCAGCATCGTTGGCTTCATAGATAGAGCCTGTGTCACGACGCAGCGGCGCGGTGACGCGGTCGGTCAGGTCATGAGCCTTGTCAGAGATACGCCGAATGGTCTCGCGCCCCGAACGATCGGCCGTAAAGATGCCGGTAACCCAACCTATAAGCCCACCCAGGAGCACTCCAGCCGCCAGATACCAACTTTTGCGCATGATACCTCCTAATCCTGTATGGCTGCGCGTAACTCGCCGAGTTTCACTAGCCGGGCGGTAATAACCGCTACCTTGTCGCGTTCTTTATCCACCACTGCCCGTGGTGCCCTGGCCAGGAACCCCTGGTTCGCCAGCAACTGCTGAGCGCGCTCCAGTTCCTTTTCCTGTTGGCGGGTTTCTTCATCAATTCTGGCCAGCTCGCGCTCCAGATCAATCAGGTCTGCCAACGGCAAGTATGCCTCGACATCACCGACGATCAGAGTATAGGCCTTTGCTGGCTTGGTTTCCAATGAGCGCACGATCTCGAGACGGTCTGGGTCCAGCCTGGCCAAGGTCGCCAGGATATCGCTCTCTTGTTCAAGCATAGCAATACTGGCGCCCGCGGCAAATACTGCCTTTACTCTGCGCATTGGCTCAACCTTATACTCGGCGCGCGCATTACGGATGCCGCGCACCAGCTCCATCAGTGTCGTGACCTGCGCCTCGGCGTTATCATCCAGGCCAGCCGGCTGCGGCCAGGGAGCCAGCATGATGGTATCGCCCTGATGCGGAAGGTATTGCCAGATCGCTTCCGTCACGAACGGCATATAGGGGTGCAGCAGGCGCATCAGCCCCTCAAACACATACACCAGCACGCGCCGGGCGGAGTCGACCGACTGGCCTCCTGCACGCAGGCGCGGCTTGCACATCTCGATGTACCAGTCGCAGAATTCGCTCCACAGGATCTCATAGAGCTGGCGGCCGGCCTCGCCCAGCTGGTAAGCTGCCAACAGGCGCTCACTCTCACCCACCAGGCGATGGTAACGCGTCAGCATCCAGCGATCAGCCAGGTTCATCTCGGGCGAGGGATCCAGCCGCTCGGGGGCGGTATAACGCCCGGGATTGTCGCCCAGGCTCATCAGGATAAAGCGCGCCGCCTGCCAGATTTTATTGCAAAAGTTGCGGTTGGCCTCCACCCTGGAGATTGCCAGCTTCATGTCGTTGCCGGGGGTCGAGCCGGTCAGGAGCGAAAAGCGCAGGGCATCCTGGCCGTACTGCTCGATGATATAAAGCGGATCATACTTCCAGGCATCAGGCAGCGACTTGCTGATCTTTTTGCCTTCCTCGTTGCGGATCAGGCCGTGCAGGTAAACCGCATCAAAGGGTACCTGGCCGGTCATCTCCAGGCCGAGGGTAATCATGCGCACCACCCAGAAAAAGAGGATGTCATAGCCCGTCTCGAGCACTGAGGTGGGATAAAAGTAATTCAGATCGGGCGTGTTATCGGGCCAGCCAAGGGTGGAAAAGGGCCACAAGCCCGACGAAAACCAGGTATCGAGCACATCTTCGTCCTGGCGGATGTCCGTGCTGCCGCAGTGGGTGCAGGTGCTAGGATCGGTGCGAAGGCACATCTGCTGGCCGCAGTCATCGCAGTACCAGACGGGGATGCGGTGTCCCCACCACAGCTGGCGCGAGATGCACCAGTCGCGGATGTTCTCCAGCCAGTCGAAATAGGTCTTGGTAAAGCGCTCGGGAACGATCTTGATGCGTTCTTCCTTGACCGCGGTGATGGCCGGCTCGGCCAGGGGCTGCATGCGCACGAACCACTGGGTAGAGATGCGCGGTTCCACGATGGTGTGGCAGCGCTGGCAGTGGCCCACCGAGTGGGTGTAATCCTCGATTTTCACCAGGTCGCCCAGGTCCTGGATATCGGCCACGAGGCGCTTGCGGCACTCGAAGCGATCCAGGCCACCATAAGGACCCGCAGCTTCCGACATGGCACCCAGGTCCGTCAGGACGTTGATGGTGGGCAGATTGTGGCGCTTGCCGATCTCATAGTCCGTCGGATCGTGCCCAGGGGTCACCTTGACGGCACCGGTGCCGAACTCGCGTTCGAC
Source organism: Chloroflexota bacterium (assembly GCA_012729455.1). Classification (GTDB taxonomy): domain Bacteria; phylum Chloroflexota; class Anaerolineae; order UBA1429; family UBA1429; genus JAAYDC01. The sequence goes on from JAAYDC010000006.1 coordinate 128,379, forward strand.
CACCTCATCGGCAATGATCGGGATCGGCCGACCTACCACAGGCAGCAGCACCTCACGTCCGATCAGGTCCCGGTAGCGCGGGTCATCCGGATGGACCGCCACAGCGGTATCGCCCAGGATGGTCTCGGGGCGGGTAGTGGCGACGGTGATGCTCGAAGAACGGTCGGCAGTCCAATAGCGCACGTACCAGAGATTTGAGGCTTCATCCTCGTATTCCACCTCGAGGTCAGAGATGGCAGTCGTGCAGCGCGGACACCAGTTGACCAAATAGGCGCCGCGGTAAATCAAGCCCTTGTCGTACAGGCGCACAAAGGCCTCGCGTACGGCACGGGAGAGGCCCTCGTCCATGGTAAAGCGCTCACGATCCCAGTCGCAGGAGATGCCCAGGCGGCGCTGCTGTTCAGAGATGCAGGCATGGTAGACCTCTTTCCACTCCCAGACGCGCTCCACAAACTTCTCACGGCCCAGGTCATGGCGGGAAAGGCCCTCTTTGGCCAGCTCGCGCTCCACTACCGCCTGGGTGGCGATGCCGGCATGGTCGGTGCCTGGCACCCACAGAGTGGGTTGGCCCGTCATGCGGTGCTGACGGATGAGGGCGTCCTCCACAGCAGAGGTGAGGGCGTGCCCCAGATGCAGGATGCCGGTGACGTTGGGCGGCGGCATCGAGATCACAAAGGGCCTAACGGCCGGGTCGATGCGCGGCTTGAAGTAACCCTGCGCCTCCCACCAGGCGTACAAAGGCGCCTCAATCTCGGGGTTGTAAGTCGCTGACATTTCGGCGAGCAATGGTGCGAGCGTCATCTAGAACTCCTTGCGGCTGGTCAGATACAGCCATCCCTGAATAAAAAAACACCCTGCGTCCATCGAGGACGAAGGGTGAGCCTCCGCGGTACCACCTCGCTTCAGGCCGGGCAGCTGGCCTGCGCTTGAGCGCTGTAACGGGCGTTACCGGGCTGGCCTACATCTTCAGCCAGCCGACTTCCAGGCGACCTTCAGCGGTGAGCACTGCGGGGGCTTGCAGCCAATGGCTCCCCTTCTCTACCAGCGCGTAACCGCTTACTCCTCCTGAGCAGCGTCGTTGGGTGCATGATACCACAGACGGGGGCAGGGTCAAGTCTTTACAAGGGTGTCCCAACAGGCGCCATGGCGGACAGATCCTCTGATGAGCGTACCGCCCAACCGTAAGCCGTCCATAGCGTCTACATGCCCCTGGTGCGGAACTACAGCCCGGTGGTGGTGCGTGTGCACCACCCGGATACCTGCCTGGCACGTGCTGATGCCCAACTACCAGCCCGGCGAGCGTACCGCCATCAAGCTCTAGATGCACTGCACCTCAAAGACCCGAGCGCTATTGGGCTGGCTTAACTCGACCGTCAGCGTGCGCGCAGCGGCGTTCCAGATGTGCGGTGCGACCATGCGCTTCCACGGGTACAGCTGCTGGATTTTAGGCTGGCGGCCGCACCCTTCCGGCAAGCGCACGGCGTGCTGGGCTTGGGCGCTCGAGAGGCGCCAAACCATCAGCAGGGCGCGCGACTCATCCTGGTTCACCAGAGCCAGGCTCACCCAGCCCTCTTGATCCATAAAGCGCGTCATGCCATCCGGCCAGGCGGGGTACGAAGCGGCGATAAAATCGCGCTCGTCTTTATAGCAGCTGACCCCCTCGCGGATCAGGTGCCGGTTGAACTCATCAGCCGCATCAATCCGCCCGGAGAGGTACAGGTTACCGCACATGCCATTGACCATGTTAAAGACGGTTTGCTCGCCATCCGCCATGCGCGCGCGATAGTCATCCGAGGTGACAAGCTCGGGTGTGTCGCGCTCAAGGAACAACAGCGGCCAGGGATAAGCCCACACACCCAGCTGCTCGGGCAAGATGCCCGCCAACGACCCGGCGATCACCGAAGGATAGAGGGTATAGATCTCCTGGTCGCTGGAGCTCTGCAGATGCAGGTGCGCCAGGGCCGCATAGTCGCTACGCATCGCCCCCGAGGCGCAGTTCTCGATGATCAGGCTCGGGTGACGGGCGCGCACGGCATCAATAAATTGATAAAACGCCTGGCTGTGTTCAAGCAACCCCTGCGCACCGCCGCCGCTGACGTTGGCCACTGCCGCGCCGATACAGGCGTTATAATCGTTCTTGAAATAGCCCACCCCCATGGCAACCAGGCGATCGATCACGCCCATCAGGTAGGCGCACACCTCCAGATTGGCAAAATTCAGGAACCAGCGCGAGCCGCCGCCGATGCGCTCGCCGTGGTTGAGTAAAAACCAACTATCGGGCATCTTGCCCAGAGCCGAGTCTTCGCCGCAGACCTCCATCTCTAGCCAGACGCCCGGCACCAGCCCTTGACTGGCGATATAATCGATCACTCCTTGCAGGCCGTCCTCGCCAAAGCGGTCGGCAGACGGCCGCCAGTCCCCAAGGCCATTGCCCCAGCTGCCAGATCGCGGCGCAAACCAGCCCGCGTCGATACAAAAACCCTCCACACCCATCTCGGCGGCGGTGTCGATCAGCGGGATGAGGCGCTCGCTGGCGGGGTCTCCCCACAAGCAGTTCATATAGTCGTTAAACATCACCGGCAGGGCTTGATAGCCCTCGGGCAGGATCTTGAGCTCGCTGCGCCGGTACTTGGTCAGCTGCGCAACGGCTTGCTCAAAGCCGCCCTCACAGCAGCCCCACGCCACCCGCGGTGCGGCAAAGCGTTCGCCGGGTGCCAGGGTCAGGCTCCAGCCGGTGTTGCGCTCACTGGCACCATCCACCACCACGAACAGGCCGCCGGCGTCACCACTCCAGGCGGCACGGTAGCCGACTTCCATATGCCAGCTGGAGGATGTCTCGATTTGCCAATACCACACCTTGCCGGTCTCGAGATCCTCGATCACTGCCATCGGCAGGTAAGAGGCAGTGCTCCAGGAGCCGATCGATTGCAGGTGAAAGGCTGTACTGCAAGGGTGTACCGAGGTGCGGTACACCCCCAGTTCTTCGATGCCGGCACTGCGCCATTGGCCTTCGCCCTGCCAGGCCTGTCGGCAATAATGCACGCGCAGCTTGTTGGCGTCATTCCAGGCCAGCAAGCCATCAGAGGCCACCCCCTGCAGCAGGGCGCTGCTGAGTTGGGTGAGCGTGAGGGGGGCATCGCCCTCATTGATGGCGATAGTGTTCTGCACCACCACAGCCGAGCCGTTCACGGTATGCAGCTCTACCAACACGGCCAGGCCCGTAGGTGGATGGGTGTAGCGCAGCATCAGGTTGCCGAATTCTTCGGCCTTGTACTCGAGCTTCATCTGCTCAGATAGTGGCGAGTACCCGCCGACGGTGGCTGGCATAAAGCCGCTAGCCTGGCCGGCCAGCGACACCACAAAGGGCGGATACGCCGCCCCGGGTGTGCGCTCAGAGAGCTTGCGGCTGGTATTGACGGTTAACAGGTTCATCACATCTTCGGAAACCAGGAAATCAACTACCATGCCCTGGTGTTCCCAAATCTCATGATTAGCCATATTCCCTCCTGTTAGCCATCAGCATGGCACCAGGGACACTCTAGTGTGCTTTTGTCGTCACGATGCCGGGGGCATCCTGCCCAGGAGCGGCGTGCATCTCGTGCAAGAGCGCGATCATCGCCTGCACGGCATCCTCCAGGATGCGCTCACCCTTGGCAGCCGTGCCACGGCGCGGATCGTCGGTGATGCCCTCGACCAGCTGCAGCCGATCGCTGCGCACCAGGTCGGGCGTCAGCACCAGGATCGCCGAGGTCTCGGCCTCGCCCGAGTGGCCAATATTCTTTGAGGGACCCTCGGGCACCGTTTGCCAGGTTTCGGGGATCAGGTCGAACCAGCAACAGGCACGGATCTCGCGGTTGCGCGTGTATTTCAGCTCCTGGGCAGCAGCGCCGATCGTCTGGCCATTGCCGCCATGCCCGCTGACAATCAGGATGCGCTCGAACCCATTGACAATCAGCGAATTACAGATATCCTGCAGGACGTACAGGATCGTCTCGACGCGCAGGGTGATCGTCCCGCCATACTTCATATGATGCGGCGACATGCCGTAGCCGATGGTAGGTGCCACTAGCACAGGCACCTCTGCGCGCATGGCCGCCTGGCGGGTGACATATTCTACGGTGCGCACGTCGGTATCTACCGGAAGGTGCAGACCGTGCTGCTCGGTCGAGGCGATCGGCACGATCACTACCGCCCCGCGTTTGGCCAGATCACTAAAGGCGTCACGCGTCTGCATCGCCCACAGCACGTCGTTCAACTCGTGCATGGCATCCTCCTAGCTCAGGCGCACGGGCGCAATATCGCAGCGGCGCCGCAGGTCGGCCCACTCGGGCGAGCCGTCATCCGGCACGATATCCAAGCGCACACCTTTGTGAAAGAGCGGCTGGTTGCCCAGCTCGAAATCGACCCACGCCCCGCGATGCCCCTGCGGATAGATCACCTGCTGGCCGCACGCCCAACTGACCTTGTACAGGTTGCGTGGCGGTTCGGGGGCAAAGCCCTCTTTGACGGCATAGCGCACGATGGCTTCTTCGTCGACCTCGACCCCCAGGCCCGGTGCTTCGGGCACGCGCATATAGCCCTGATGCGGTTCCAGGCGCTCCATGATCAGGTCGTCGGTATAGATCTCGTTGCACGAGATTGCCGGCCAAGTGGCATGGCTGGCCACTGCGCCCCAGTGATTCATCAGCGCAGTCGTCAGACCGGTGCCGACCAACTGCAGGAAAAAGGGCTTGTTGAATTGGGCAGCCAGCTCGGATTGCCTTCTCACCGCCATTGAACCGCCCGACACGACAAAGCCATCGCAGACACGCGCCTCGATAGCCGTCTGAATAGGCGGCGAGCCATAGTGCATGGCGATCGGCCGGCTGATCTTGCGGCGCAGCTCGACGTTGCCCTCGACATCATATTGCGGGATAGGCGTTTCGAACAGATTGACCTTGGGGTTCAACTCGAGCTCGCGGAGCACCGGTGTAGCGGTCGAGACATCACGCAGGAACGAGTTAAAGTCGGCGTCAAAACGAAAGTCATCCGGCACGATCCCCGCGAGAGCCTCGACATCGCCGACAAAATCACGCCAGGGGCGCGCCTTGAGCTTGGCGCTCATATAACCCAGCGAGACGGCCTCGCGCATCTCGGCCTTCCAGTCGTCCAGCGACATGCAGTTGGTCCACCACGAGACGGGGCACCAGTCGCGCACTTTGGTGCCCAGCAGCTTGTATATGGGCACACCGGCGGCCTTGCCAGCTAGGTCAAAGAGCGCCATCTGCAGACCGCAACCGAGTTTGTCATCCCACAGGAACTCAAAAGGCGAGTGGCCGATCACGCGGTCGCATTGCTCTTGCGGTACACGCCCCCAAGTATAATAGACCATCGTCTCGCCATAACCTACCAAACCGGCATCACTGTGCACCCGCAGGATCTCGAACACCCCCCAATCCGGGTTTTCGCGCGTCAGGTGGCGCGCATGGCGTTCCTTGAATGGTACATTCACCCACTGCCGGTCGATCGACGTGATTTTGATGTTCATCATGCTCCTCTTGTGTACAGGATTTGGCCATTACGGATTGTCAGGTCGTTGCGCAGCCGCTGGCGGCAGGAAACCTGCTCGCCGGCAACGTCGGCGAGTGTGAAATTACCCTCTTCCAGGGTCAGCATGCAGATATCCGCCATACCGCCTACGCGCAGATAGCCCAGATCGGGCTGCTGCAGGTTGACGGCGGGCGCCCAGGTGGCGGCGCGCAGCACCTGCTCGAGCGGCATGCCGAGTGCTAACAGTTTGGAGAGGGTGGTGGGCAGATCCCACACCGGACCGTCAATGTTGGCGTGGTACAGGTCAGTGCTGATCGAATCCGGTAAAAAGCCCTGTGCCAGGGCAGCGCGCGCCGTCGCAAAGCTGAAACTGCCGGCACCGTGGCCGATGTCAAACCTCACCCCACGCGCACGTGCCTGCAGTACCTCGGGCAGCAGGCGGCCGGCATTGTCAATTATCTTTTGCCCGTGCCCGGTAAAGCAGTGTGTGACGATATCGCCCTTACCCAGCAGCTCAAGGATGGGCGGCAGTTGCGGTTCGGGATCAGAAATGTGCACTGCGATCGGCACGCCGGTGCGGTCGGCGACGCGCCGCGCCGCGCGCAGGGCCGGCAGCGCCCACTCGCCCGTCATGCTACCCGCCATAAAGACCTTGATGCCGCGCACCAGGTCGCGGTTGGCATCAATCAGACGCGCGGTTTCGAATTCATCGACATACTTGCCATAGTTATCGACATAGTAGGGGGTGTGAATGGCAATGGTGCCCAGCGAGGCGATGTTGATGAACTCGTACAGGCGCGTCTTGGAACGATTAACCGCCCGCTCGCGGTACCAGGCGAGGGTGAACGCCCCCGCCGAACCCATATCGACAGCGGTGGTCACGCCGGCAGCCGGGCAAAAGTCGTCAGCATCGATCACATGCGTGTGCAGCTCAAAGCCGAGATGTGTGTGCATGTCGATCAGGCCGGGGCACACCATGTGGCCATGCGCGTCGATCACACGCTCGGCAGAGCCCCCCAGATTCGGCCCGATGGCGACGATCGTGCCACCCTTTACGGCTACATCAGCAGGCTGCAAGAGGCCCTGCATGCTGTCATAGACCTGGCCGCCCCGGATTAACAGGTCATAATTGCTCATCATGCTCCTTTCAGCCGCGCAAAGCCATGCGCAACCAGCCCAGGCTGCGCATCGGCACCAGCCCATAGTTGTAAAAATAAAGGTTATCGGCGCCTGCCTGGCGCGCCGCCGATACCTTTTCGGCCATATTGGCAGCCGTGGGTGTAAACTTGGGCGATATCTCGAGCCCGACACCAACCTCGTGCGTATCGCCGGCCAGCTTACGCGCCGCACTAGTGGCTTGGGTGACTTCTTCAGCAGAACCCACATAGGCACAGGTAGTGATCTCGGCAATCTGCCCTTGCACGGCTGTCAGCACTTGCGGCTTGACGCCCAGCAGGTTGAGCGGCACTGAACTGGCCGCGATCAGGCCTTTGAGCGACTTGATCGTCAACTCGTCGCGCATCGCCAGGTAAGCGGCCATGCCAGGCACCAGCGCACCCAACACCTCGTGCGTGGCCTCGCTGGGGTCATCCACTTCGCTTTCAAAGGAGTGCACCAGCCAGGCAGCCACTGCCTCCTGCAGGGCAACGGGATCCATCCCACGCTCGGTCGCTGCCTGGCGACAGGCATCGCAAAAGCAGATGCCCATCAACATTGCAGCAGCTGCGCCCAGCTCAAGCTGCACCTTTTCGTGGTGGTAACCGTGGTAGAACCCCATATAGTCGTACGATTCCAGCTGCAGCGTGCGCAGCGGATACTGGCTCAGGTTGGCCAGCAACGCCTCGAGGTAGGCCTGCACCGCCGGCTGGCTGGGGCAGAGGGCGAACAGATAGGGATCGCCAAAGGCATTATGGATGGTCAGCTCGGGGTGCAGACTGCCCAGATAGCTGTTGTGGCAGCATACTGTCCACGAGGTCACCTCCAGCCCCTGCCGTTTTGCGCCAAAGCATATGTCTTCCAGCGGATCGAACTGCTCGGTGAGCGCACTCACTCTTGGCTGGATCTCGAGCTGCCCAAAGAGCTGTGGGTCGGGCCTAAAGTAAAGGCTGCCATCTTCGAGAAAGCGCACCTTTTGCTGCGGGTTGTGCGGCAACATCACCATGCCGGCGTGATAACTGGTGGCCAGGCTGACGCCCTTGACGCCCGTAGTGGCGATGCGCTCCAGGGTGATGTCAACCCCGCCAGCCATCAGGTCCCACGCATAGCTCCAAAGTGCCGTATAGCCCTCGGTCATCGCTCATAACTCCTCGCCCGGTTTGGCTCGATTCTAGCTCTCTGCCGTCTCCAGCGCAACCGCCTCACCGCGCACTGCACGCCAGACGGCAGTACCATATTCACCCAGAGCAACGCTGCCGGCCAATTCACCGCGCTCAAGACGGCCCTTGAAACAATAGGTCACCTGCGAAGCCTGGTATCCCAGCCGTGCACTAAAGTGCACCTCGCTCCCCTCCACAGTGCCGTTCACCGGTACTGTTGCATACACGCTGGTGAGAGTGCCCTGCAACGAGCTGCCGGCCTGATCGAGGGCGAGCGCATAACGCCCCTCGCCGCGTACATAATTGATCTGCAGCTGCCAACTACCGCTGCAATCGATATGCGGCGCCTCTGGAACCCTCTCAGCAGCCGGTTGAAGCGTACTGAGCACCTCGCGCAACCTCACGGCAGCGATGGCTGCATCGCCGGGTTCCATCATGTAGGGCATCACCGCAAGACCATCGGGGCGGCGGTGCAGCGCGATGCGCGGCTCGCCCTCCCACAGCGCGCGTTCGACGGCAGCCGGGCTGGCCAGGGCACCTGCATTCCAACGAATCGCCAGCATGGGAGCCACATTGGCGACCCCGGGCTGCTCGAGGGCAGTGGTGAGGGTCGGCAGGTCAGAGAGCGCGGCGGCGATCTCTGCCAGCCAGCTTTCCCAGGCGTGCCACTCGGCAGTATGGTCGCGCCCAGCCACCCAGGCTTCTATCGCCGCCAGCAAGCCCATGATCTCTTCCTTGCCAGCCTTCATCGGACGCGCCAGGCCGTGATGCGGGGCGCTGTTGAGCAGAGCGGTCTGCAGCAGGGCTTTGTTTCCCAGCACCAGCCCGGAAGCCTGCGGCCCGCGCAGACACTTGCCGCCCGAATAGACCACCGCGTCGGCGCCCAACTGTAAATAGATATTGGGCAGGTCGGGGCGCTCGGCGGCGGCATCCACCACGCTGATCACGCCGTGCGCACGCGCCTCGGCGATCATCTCCGCCACCGAAACAGCACCCAAATGGGCCCGGTTGCCGGTGACCAGCACCAGTGCTGTGAGCGGGCTAAAACAGGCGCGCAGCTGGGCGAGGGTCTCGAACTCGATGATATCGGCGCCCGCCAGGCGCACGGCGCGGTCATAGTCATTACGATGCCCGCGCTGCATGATGACGTGCTTTGGCATGCCGGCATTATCGGGCAGCCTGACCATGCGTTCCGGATCGCCGCCGGCCATGGCAGCGCAGGTGAGCTCGCACAAAGCGGCCGCACAACCGTTGGCGACATAACCCCATTCGGCGCCGGTCAGGACGTGCAGGCGCTCACCAACGGCCTCATTGAGCTCGTCCATGTGCACATGGTGGTCGGTGGCCAGACACATGGCTTCCACCACTTCTGGCAGGGCACGCGAGCCGGAAATGATCGTATAGGTGCCGCGACAGTTGATCAACGGGCGCACGCCGAGGCTGTGAAAAGTCGGCACCTGGGAGCATGACGGGGCTGATTGACTGGGTGACATGGTTGGTCTCCTGTGGCAGTTCTGGGCAATCTAGTCCCTAATCAAGCACGCGTCAAATGGCTTGACAAGCGACCGTGCGCGCGTTAGCTTATGCCCAGAAACCACCGAGAGGAGCCTGTGATGAAGACGGTCAAGATCGGGATTATTGGTTGCGGCAACATCAGCTCTGCCTATCTGCGTACGGTTCAGACTTTTGACATCCTCGAATGCGTAGCGCTGGCAGATCTCGACTTGGAACGCGCCCGGGCACGTGCCGAAGAGTTTGGTGTGCCCAAAGCCTGCACTACCGAAGAGCTGCTGGCTGACCCCGAGATCGAGCTGGTCGTCAACCTGACGATCCCGGCCGCGCACTTTGAGGTCTCGATGGCCATCATCGAGGCGGGCAAGCACGTATATACCGAAAAGCCACTGGCGATCATCCGCGAAGACGGCGCCAAGATCCTGGACGCCGCCAAAGCCAAGGGCGTCAGGGTGGGCTGCGCGCCAGGTACCTTTATTGGCGGCGGCCTGCAGACCTGCCGCAAGCTGCTCGACGACGGCGCCATTGGCCGGCCGGTGGCTGCGGCGGCCTTTATGATGTCGCACGGTGCCGAGCATTGGCATCCCGACCCGGCTTTTCTCTACCAGATCGGCGCCGGCCCCATGTTTGATATGGGTCCCTATTATCTGACGGCTCTCACCACCCTGCTGGGGCCGATTACGCGCGTAGCGGGCAGTGCCGGCATCCAGATCTCGCCGCGCACCATCACCAGCAAGCCCAAATATGGCGAGCAGATCATCGTGCGGACGCCCGATCATGTCACCGGCACCTTTACCTTTGCCTCTGGAGTGATCGGCACGATCATCACCAGCACCGCCGTGTGGGCTGCCAGCCTGCCGCGCATCGAGATCTATGGCACTGACGGCACGCTATCGCTTCCCGACCCGAACTCGCTGGGCGGACCTGTTAAACTGGCCAAAGCCGGCGAGAGCGAGTTCACCGAGATCCCCCTTACCCACGGACATGCCGACAGTCGCCAGATGTGGGGCATCGGCGTGGCGGATATGGCGCACGCGCTACGCTCGGGGCGCGCGCACCGCGCGTCAGGCGCCCAGGGCTACCATGTGCTCGACCTGATGCAGGCCTTTTTGGATAGCTCGCGCGACGTCCAGTACGCGCAAATCACTAGCACCATTGAACAACCCAAAGCCTTGCCGTTGGGCCTGGCAGAATCGGTTTTGGACGACTAAACGATAGGAGCCAACCACATGCGCCCAGTCAAGATCGGGATCATCGGTTGCGGCAACATCAGTGCCGCCTACCTGCGCACCGTGCAAGCCTTCAAGATCCTCGAGTGCGTCGCCCTGGCCGATATCGACCTGTCGCGCGCCGAGGCACGCTGCAGCGAGTTTGGCGTGCCGAACGCCGTCAGCGTCGCCGAGTTGTTGGCGATGGACGAGATCGAGATCGTCGTGAACCTCACTACACCTCAATCTCACCGCGAGGTCAGCTTGGCGGCCATTGCAGCGGGCAAGCACGTCTATACCGAAAAACCGCTGGCGGTGAGCCGCGCCGAAGGCGCAGAAATCCTGGCTGCCGCGCAAGCCAAGGGTGTAAGGGTCGGCTGTGCACCTGGCACCTTTTTGGGCGCAGGATTGCAGACCTGTCGCAAACTGATCGACGACGGCGTGATCGGCCGGCCAGTGGCCGCTTCTGCCTTTATGATATCGCACGGACACGAGAGCTGGCATCCGGATCCGGCATACTATTACCAGCCCGGCGCCGGACCCATGTTTGATATGGGTCCCTACTATCTCACCGCGCTCACCACCCTGCTGGGGCCGGTAGCAAGGGTGGCCGGTACGGCGGGTATCCAGATCTCACCGCGCACCATCACCAGTCAACCCAAGCACGGTGAACAAATCATTGTCAACACTCCCGATCACGTCGCCGGCACCTTTACCTTTAGCTCTGGCGCGATCGGCACGATCATCACCACCTTTGCCACCTGGGCATCGGTGCTGCCGCGCATCGAAATCTATGGCACCGAGGGTACCCTGGCTGTGCCCGATCCCAACTCGCTGGGCGGGCCTGTCAGACTGGCTAAAGCCGGCGAGCGCGAGTTCAGCGAAGTGTCCCTCAGCCACGGACATGCCGATGGTCGCACCAAGTGGGGTATTGGCGTGGCGGATTTGGCGCATGCGATCCGCTCGGGCCGACCGCACCGCGCCACCGGAGCGCAGAGCTACCATGTACTCGAGTTGATGGAAGGCTTTCTCACCTCCTCAGCCCGGGCAGAATACCTGACGGTCGAGAGTACCTTTGAGCGACCCAGCGCGTTGCCGCTGGGCTTGCCCGAAGACATGCTGGACGACTAAGCGATGCAAACCCGCAACCGTGTGCTTGTACTCGGCAGCCTCAATATGGACCTGGTGGTCGGCAGCGAGCGCGTGCCTCTCAGCGGTGAAACCATCTTTGGACGCTCCTTTGCCACCTTCCTGGGCGGCAAAGGAGCCAACCAGGCGGTGGCAGCCGCCAGGCTGGGTGTGCCAGTCGGCATGGTTGGCGCGGTAGGCGGTGATGCCTTTGGCGCGCAACTGGCCGACACCATGGCACAGGAGGGCATCGACACCTCAGCCCTGCAGCGTACAGAAGGGGTCTCCACCGGCATTGCATTGGTCATGGTCGAGCCGGGCGGGCGCAACACCATGATTGTGGTACCGGGCGCGAACGGAGAAGTGGCGCCCGATGCCGCCCTCGCCAGCCTGGATCAGCTTGCACCGATCCGCCTGCTGGTGGCGCAGTTCGAGATCCGCATGGATACCACCTGGCAGGTGATCCACGCCGCCCAGGCCCGCGGCATCCCAGTGCTCCTGAACGCCGCGCCGGCGCGCGCTGAAGCGCCGGCATACTTCCGCGGGCTGGACTACCTGGTCGTCAACGAACAGGAGGCGGCCTGCCTGGCAGAGCAATCTGTCGATAACCCCGCACTGGCCGCCCAGGCGGCGCACAAACTGGCTGGTTGGGGTGTCCTGGTTGTGATTGTCACACTGGGTGTGCAGGGCGCCGTCGTAGTTGCCAACGGCATCAGCCAGCACATCCCGGCGGTGCCGGTCGAGGCGGTGGATTCCACCGCCGCCGGCGATGCCTACATCGGCGGTCTGGCCTGGGCGCTGACGGAAGGTCAACCCCTCGAGCGCGCCATGACCGTCGCCGGCTGCTGTGGTGCGCTGGCAGTCACACGTTTGGGGGCTCAGCCGTCTTTACCCACCCGGACAATGCTGGAAGCCTTTATGCGCGAACGGCATATATGAGCGTCAGCATCGATACGGTCGGCATCATCGCCAATCCGTCATCGGGCAAAGATATCCGCCGGCTGGTAGCCTTTGCCACCACCGTCGATAACCAGGGCAAGGTCAACATCCTGCGGCGCGCGCTGGTGGGGCTGGGGCGTGCGGGTATCAAGCGCGTGGTCTATATGCCTGATTCGCACCAGATGGTGCAGCGCGCCAGCGAGGGTCTGGGGCATATAAGGATCCCGCTGCCCAGCCTGGAACCACTTGACATGCCGGTGACCTCGCGCTCAGAAGACAGCGCTCTGGCAGCCAATCTTTTGCGGGGTATGGGAGTCGGGTGTATGATCGTACTGGGTGGAGACGGTACGGTGCGAGCCGTCTCCAAGGGTTGCGGAAAAGTGCCGCTCCTGGCAGTATCAACGGGCACCAACAACGTGCTGCCCGAGTTTGTCGAGGGCACCATCGCCGGACTAGCGTCCGGCTACATTGCCACCGGCCAGGTGCCGCTGGCTGAGGGCGCGCGGCGACACAAGTGGCTCGAGTTCCGCCGCAATGGCAGCGAGGCCGACCGTGCTCTGGTCGACATCGCCGTGCTGCACGGGCAGTTTACCGGTGCACGCGCCATCTGGGACGTCTCCGATATGCTGCAAGTGCTTGTCACCCGTGCTGACCCTGCCAACATCGGCATCTCAGCCATTGCCGCCATGGTGCATCAGTTGGCAACGGATGATCCGCGCGCGCTGGTGCTAGAGATCGACCCGACGGCGGAAACGAGCGTGATGGCAGCCTTCGGCCCCGGCCTGATCGGAAGGGTAGGCATCGCGGGTGCCAGGTGGCTGCGCGAGGGGGAGGCGATCCGCCTGCCCGAGCGACGCCCGCTGATGCTGGCGCTGGATGGCGAACGCGAACAGGTCCTGCGCGCGGGCGATGAGGGAGAGTTTGTATTGCATACCGACGGACCTTGGTTGGTAGACGCCAGCCGCACCATGCGGTACGCTGCTGCGCAGCTGGCGCTCTGCTTGCCGGGGTTCGATTAATTGAATGGGAGGCATCATGACGATTCGAGCAGATTTGGCAGTGATCGGTACAGGTCCAGGCGGTTATGTGGCCGCTTTACGGGCAGCCCAACTGGGCGCCAAAGTGGTGTGCATTGAAAAACAGTGGGTCGGCGGAGTGTGCCTGAACGAGGGCTGCATCCCCACCAAGGCGCTGTTGCGCAACGCAGAGGTCTTTGCCACCGTGCGTGAGGCGGCCGCCTATGGCGTGGTCGTCGGTGCGCCCGAGGTCGATTGGCCGGCCATGCAAACCCGCAAGGCCAAGATCATTGCCCAGATGACTGGCGGGGTAACCAAACTACTTGAGCGTGCTGGCGTACAAGTCGTGATGGGAACAGCCTCTTTTCTACGCCCGACGGTGCTGGAAGTAAAGACCGCCGAGGGCAGCGAGCATGTCGAGGCGGATAACGTGATCATCGCCACCGGCTCGCGCACCATGAAGGTGCCTATCCCCGGATTGGATGGCCCCAACGTGCTCGATCACTCGGGCATCATGTCGCTCGACAAGCTGCCCGCCAGCCTGTGTGTGATCGGCGGCGGCGCGATCGGCCTGGAGTACGCTTCTCTCATGACGGAGCTGGGCGTGCAGGTAACTGTGGTGGAAATGCAGCCGCGTCTGGCGCCACTCATGGATCAATCGATCGGCGAAGGCCTGGCCTGGAGCCTGGGCAACCGCGGGGTCGAGATTCTCACCGGTGCGCGCGTCACGTCCGTCAACCATGACGATTCGGGCGCGACGGTGGTAGTATCCACCGCCGAGGGTGAGCGCCAGATCAAGGCTGACAAGGTGCTTTCGGCGATCGGCAGATCCCCCAATATCGAGGACATCGGCCTGGAGGTAATCGGCCTGAACGCCACCCGCAAGGGCATTGGCGTGGATGACCGCATGCGCACCGCCGTACCGCACGTTTATGCCATCGGCGATGTGGCGGCCGAGGGCCCCATGCTGGCGCATGTGGCCTCGCATCAGGGTGTGGTAGCCGCCGAGGACGCTCTGGGGCATCCCGCACGCATGGATTACCGCACGGTGCCCTCCTGCATCTTTACCCTGCCGGAAGCCGCCGGCGTGGGTATGACGGAAGAGCAGGCACGCGCCGCCGGTTATGAGGTGCTGATCGGCCGCTTTGGCCTGGCCAATAACGGCAAAGCCGTGGCCTATGGCGATACAGATGGATTTGTTAAAGTGGTGGCAGAAGCCAAGCACAAGGCCCTGCTGGGCATGCACATTGTCGGCCCGCACGCCAGCGACCTGATCGTAGCCGGCGGGATAGCGATCGAGCTTGAGGCGACCCTCGACGAGATCGAGCACACCATTCATGCCCACCCGACGCTGGGCGAAAGCATACACGAGGCTGCCCTGGCAGCCATGGATCGCGCGCTGCATCTGCCTGCCAAACGCAAGTAGACGGGCGTTGACAAGCTCCCGACCGCGTTTTATAATGGGCGAGACGACCGCATACTGTAGGAGGCGCTGCGATGGCAAATGATCCGGGCAAACGTTATACCGGACGTAACTCTTCTGTGACCAGTTTGTGGCCAAAGTGGATCTGGATTGTCGTCCCGATCCTAGTTATCATCGTGGTAGCCGGCTTCTGGTGGGCGATCCTAGGCCCCGAAGGTAACGGACCAACCTCCGCCACCCCCAAGCCCACCGAGCGCGTCGTTAGCCCGCAGGGCACGCAGGGGCCGACCCTGCAGCCGACCCTGCCGCCGGCCGAATCGGGCACCAAAGAAGTCGTGCCGCTAGAGACCCACACGCCCACGCCAGAAGGGGCATCCACCCCTGAGGTGCAGCCCACCGCTGCACCAGCCCAGTTGGCAATCGGCGCCAAGGCCAAAGTCGTCAACACCGGCGGTGCTGGCCTGAATATGCGTGCTGGGCCTGGCACCAGCCAGACGCGCGTCAAGACCCTTGCTGATGGGGCGCTCGTGGATGTAGTCGGCGGTCCGCAAGCCGGTGACGGCTTTACCTGGTATCAGGTAAAAGACGCCAGTGGAACAGTCGGCTGGGTAGTCGACGAGTTCCTCCAGGCTCAGCCCTAGTTTATCTCTGGCACCCTTGGCCGGGCAGGAGCGTGCTCCAGCCCGGCTAGTTATTTCAGGGGATAAGTATATGTCAACCGACCTGGCCGCACGGGCTGCAAAACTGCGCGAACTGCTCAACTATTACAGCTACCGCTACAACACCCTCGACGACCCGGCCGTGAGCGATGCCGAGTACGACGCCCTGATGCACGAGCTGCGCCAGCTCGAGGCCGATAACCCCGCGCTGGTGATGCCCGATTCTCCCACCCAGCGGGTCGGTGCAGAGCCGCTGCCCCAGTTTGAAAAGGTCGTGCACACCCACCCGATGACCAGCCTGGCGGATGCCACCAGCAACCAGGAAGTCAGCGACTGGCTGGCGCGCGCCCGGCGTCTTTTACCATCCGATACCGAGCTCGAGTTCGTGGCAGAGCCCAAGATCGACGGTCTGGCTGTGGCACTCACCTACCGCGAGGGCTTGCTCGAGCGCGCCGCCACGCGCGGCGATGGTGTGGTGGGTGAAGACATCACCGCCAACGTACGCACCATCCGCAACATCCCGCTGCGGATTCCCATCTCGGGCGGCCAGCCAGCCCCTGCGCTGATCGAAGTGCGCGGCGAAATCTATATGCCGCGCGACCTCTTTGAGCGCTATAACGCCGAGCGTGCCGAACGCGGCGAGGCGCAGTTGGCCAACCCGCGCAATGCCGCAGCCGGTTCGGTGCGCCAGCTCGACCCGCGCGTGACGGCCACCCGCCCCCTGCGGCTGTTTGTCTATGGCATCGGTGTGGTCGAGGGTGCCGACCTGCACAGCCAGTGGGAGACGCTCGCACTCTTAAAGACGCTGGGTTTTGCCGTCAACCCGGATATCCGCCTGCTGGGCAGCCTGGATGAGGTGCTCGCCTACGCCGAGAGCTGGATGTCTCAGCGCGACACGCTCAACTATGATGCCGACGGTATCGTGATCAAAATCAACGATATTGGCCTGCAGGAACGCCTCGGGATCATCGGTAATGCTCCGCGTTGGGCAGTGGCGTACAAATTCCCCTCGCGTGAGGCGACCACACGCTTGCTCGAGATCGCCATCAACGTCGGCCGCACGGGGGTGATCACCCCGTATGCCAACCTCGAACCGGTGGTGATCGGCGGGGCGACCATCCGCCAGGCCTCTTTGCACAACTTTGACGACCTGGCGCGCAAGGATATCCGCGCCGGCGATATGGTAGTGATCGAACGGGCCGGCGATGTGATCCCGCATGTGCTCGGTCCGGTGGTGGCGCTGCGCACTGGCAAAGAGCTGCCCTATGAGATGCCCAAAACCTGTCCGGCCTGCCATCAGGAGCTGTGGCGTGATAGCGGCGAAGTGGCGCTCTATTGTGTGAATGCGCTATGCCCGGCGCAGATCGTGCGGCACCTGGAATACTGGGCCTCGCGCGACGCCATGGATATCGAAGGGCTGGGCAAGCGCGTTGCCAGCGAGCTGTATCATGCTGGACTAGTGCGCAGCATTTCCGACCTGTATCTCCTGCGGCGTGATGAGCTGATCAAGCTGCGCAAAGCGGGCACCAAGTGGGCCGATAACCTGCTGGCGGCGATTGCGGAGAGCAAGGAGCGCCCGCTGTGGCGGCTGATCACCGCGTTGGGCATCCACGGCGTGGGCAGCACACTGGCAAAGGTCCTGGCGGATCATTTTGGCTCGCTGGAAGCCCTGCAGGCGGTCGACCTGGGCGAGCTGCAGCAGATTCCCGGCATCGGGCCGACGATCGCCGAGAGCATCTGCGACTATATGGCACGCCCCTACCATCAGCAGCTGCTGGATGAGCTGCGCGCTGCCGGCCTGCGCACCGCCGACGCTCCCGCCTCTGCCGACAACCCGCAACCCCTGGCTGGCATGACCTTTGTGATCACCGGCACCCTGCCATCCCTTTCGCGCGAGGCAGCCTCGGCATTGGTGCAGCAGTATGGCGGTAAAGTCACCGGGTCGGTCAGCAAAAATACCACCTACCTGGTGATGGGCAGCGACCCCGGCGCCTCGAAATCCACAGCCGCGAAAAAGCTCGGAACGCCGATCCTGGACGAAGACGGCATACGCGCGTTGATTGATCAAGAGCATGATGGCTAGCCGCCTGCGCGCCTCGGAAGACCCTCTGCGCAGCGCTCTGGCCGCTTTACGCAGCGACCCGGGCTGGCTGGCCAATGTCACCGCCTGGCTCGAGGTGCAGCCCAGCGCGCCGGAATTCGGCCGTTGGCCTGCGGAACTTGCCCCGCGTCTGACACGTGCTCTGGCTGAACTGGGCATCAGTCGGCCTTATACCCACCAAGCTGAAGCAGCTGAGCAGGTATTGGCGGGCAAGGATATTGTGGTGGTGACGCCCACCGCCTCGGGCAAGTCGTTATGTTACCACGTGCCGGTGCTGAACGACCTGCTCACCAGTCCGCAGCATCGTACGCTGTATCTCTTCCCCACCAAGGCGCTGGCTTATGACCAGCTGCAGTGGATGCAGCGCATCCTGCCGATGCTGGAGCTGTCCAAACTGGCAGCCACCTTTGATGGCGACACTCCTACTGCCGACCGCAGCGCCATCCGGCGCAACGCGCGCCTGGTATCTACCAACCCTGATATGCTACACACGGGCATCCTGCCCAACCATTATGCCTGGCGCGAGCTGCTCTCGCGGCTGCGCTATATCATCATCGACGAGGTGCATGCCTACCGCGGTGTGTTTGGCAGCCATGTTGCCAATGTGCTGCGAAGGTTGCTACGCATCTGCCGTTTCTACGGCTCAGAACCGCAGTTCATCTGCGCGTCGGCCACCATCGCCAACCCCGACGAGTTATGCGCCGAGCTGGTCGGCCGGCCTGTCACCTTGCTGGATCACAACGGGGCGCCGCGCGGTCAGCGCCAGTTGGTGGTGGTGAACCCGCCGATCATCAACCCCGACCTGGGGCTGCGCCGTTCTGCCTTGCAGGAGGCGCGCAGCATCGTCAACACCCTGCTCGATCAGGATGTGCAGACCGTGGCATTCACCATCACGCGGCCCGCCAGCGAGCTGCTGTTAAGCCACCTTCGGCAAGATGCTCTGGACGCCGGACGCGACCCGCAGCGCATCCGCGGTTACCGCGGCGGGTACCTGCCCCACGAGCGCCGCCAGATCGAAGCCGATATCCGTTCGGGCGAGGCGCGTTGTGTGGTTGCTACCAACGCACTCGAGCTGGGCATCGACATCGGCGGGCTGGACGCCGCCGTGCTAGTGGGCTACCCCGGCACAATCGCCAGCACCTGGCAGCAGTTTGGGCGCGCCGGGCGCGGCAGCAAGCCCAGCGCCGGCTTTCTGGTAGCCTCAGCCGACCCGCTCGACCAGTACATTGCCACCCATCCAGCCTTCCTGACGGGCTCGTCGCCCGAACTGGGGCTGGTGGCGCCCGATAACCGCCATATCCTGCTGAACCACCTGCGCTGTGCGGCTTATGAGCTGCCGGTGCGCCGCAGCGAGATGCTGGCGGGCGACAACACCGAGGCGCTGATGAGCGAACTGGCGACTCGCAACGAGCTGGCACCCGCCGGCGAGACCTGGCGCTGGGTCAGTGCTGACTTTCCGGCCAGTTTCTCGCTGCGCTCGGTCGACCCGACCAACATTAACGTGGTCGTTTATCGCGACGGTGTCGGCGCGACGATCGGCTGGGTCGACCGGCCCAGCGCACAGTTCATGGTGCATACCGGCGCCATTTACCTCCACAACGGCCAGCAATATTTGGTCGATAACCTCGCCTGGAAAGATGCCACCGCGCACGTGCACGCCGTCGAGGTCGACTATTACACCCGCGCAGTGCGCAGCTCACAGGTCGATATCCTCGCACAACACGAAGAGCGCGCCTATCCTGAGCATACTCTGGCGTGGGGCGATGTCAGGGTGCGCGAGCGCGTGACAGGCTATCGGCGTATCCTGATGCGCACCCAGGAGACGATCTCCTGGGGCAGCGTCGATTTGCCCGAACAGGTCACCGAAACCACCGCCTTTTGGATGTGCCCCGATCCCGAGCTGGTCGCGCATCTTGCTGCGGATGGCTGGTGGCAGGGCAGCGCGATCGACGATCGCGGCCCGAGCTGGCTGGCACAGCGCGACCTGGCGCGCCAGCGAGATGGCTACCGCTGCACAGTATGCGGTGCCCCAGAGCGCCCCGGGCTGCAGCATCAGGTACACCACATTACCCCTTTTCGCGATTTTGGCTACCAGCCCGGTCAGAACCGCGCCGATCTGGTAGCTAACCAACTCGCCAACCTGGCCACCCTGTGCCCGAGCTGCCACCGCCTGGCCGAACAGAGCACTGCCGTCGCCAGCACCCTGTCAAGCCTGGGCAGGCTGGTGACCAACCTGCTGCCCTTGTATCTGATGTGCGATCCTTCCGACCTGGGTATCTCGACCGACCTCAAAGCCCCCCAAACAGGCAAACCGACCCTCTTTGTCTTTGATGTCGCCCCGGGCGGCGCAGGCCTCTCGCAGGCTACTATAACGGTGTTTCCGAATGTGCTGCGCGGAGCGCGCGAACTGACGGTGCGCTGTCAGTGTGCCAATGGCTGCCCCAGCTGCATCGGACCCAGCCAGCACGACCCGGCCGCCAAGGAATATGTGCTGCACCTGATCGATGCGCTGCTGGCGGAAAATGCAGCCGTCCGCTCGAATGGGATATTGCGCGGCGGCCCAAATGCAGTACAATAGTACGGTTGCGTAGTCGGGGGGAACGCGTGGGGCGTCTTTTCCGTTTAGTATTGATCGTGATAGCGCTGGTGGTTGCCTTGAGCTTGCCCATGCACGTTCAAGCAGCCCGGCCTGAGCTTGATTACCTCGATAACCGTATCGTGGTGGTCAACCCGCTCGACCCGGTCTCGCCGGATGCCAAAATCCTCATCCAGGCGACCAGCCTGCCGCACAACCCGCACTATTATGTGCTGACGATCAGTAACCTCTCCCCCTGGACGATCAAATCCCTGCAGATGCGCGACCGTTACCTGCATCCTGATCCTGACCTGGCCGAACGCATGCGCCTATGGCTGGCACCCGAGCTGGGTCCCGAGCAATCGGCCAGCGTGGTGTTCAAGTACGACGAGGGGCCGATCGAGGAGGGCTGTCACCAGCTCGAGGTGGCCATCACCAGCAACCTGCTGAGCGTATTGATGGATTGCTCGCCAGCCGGCAACAGTACCATTTGGGAAGTGCTCCTGCCCGAGGAGGTACAGTCGCAGCTGGCGCTGCCACCGCTCACCGTCGCGACTGCTCAGGGACGCAGCAAGGCCGGCCTGCACGTCTCGCGCAATGGCGACCCAGCCGTGATGGAATTTGTGCGCACCGCTCAGCCGGCGGTGATCGTGGCGCTGGATGACCTCGACTGGCTGCGTGAGGTCAAGCAGGTTTCGCCCAGCACCATCACCTTGGGCCGCCTTACCGAGGGCAATCAGGCGATGACGGGCGACCCCAAAGTGGTAGCCCGGCGCTTTGTTGCCCAATACACTGAGCGTTACCGCGCCGCCACGGGCGTGGACTATTGGCTGGGCTGGAACGAGCCGGTCATCACCACCATCAAGGAGATGAACTGGTACGCCGCCTTTGAGGCTGAGCGCGTGCGTCTGATGGCCGACCTGGGGCTCAAGACCGCTATCGGCAACTTTTCGGTCGGCGTGCCCGAGGCCAGCCTGTACCATGCCTTTTTACCGGCAGTTGCGGCCGCCAAACAGTATGGCGGGGTCTTTTCACTGCACGAGTATTCTGCGCCCACCATGCGCGACGGTATAAACGCTGCCATCCCAGGCACACCTACTTTGGAGGGTGCCGGCGCACTGACATTGCGCTACCGCTACTGGTACGACGTCTTGCTGCAACCGGCGGATCTGGTGATCCCGCTGGTGATCACCGAGGCGGGCATCGACGGCGGGGTGCTCGGCCAGGACAGCATGAACCGCCAGGGCTGGCGCAGTTTTACCCTGATGGATAACGCCGGCGCAGCCACCCCTTCTGCCGTGGCGGGGTACCTCGAACAGCTCTCGTGGTACGATAACGAGCTGCGGCGCGACCCGTATGTGATCGGTTTTGCCATCTTTAACGCCGGCATCCCCGGCGAGGCGCCCTGGCAGAGCTATGATATCACCGAGATCCTGCCCCAGCTGGCCGGCATGGTGAACTCCAAGAGCTGAGCACGGCAGAACAAACACGGCAGCTGTTGCGCTGCCGTGTTTTTGTTTACGAGTTACTCGGCGATGATGCGGTCGACCACCAGCTGGCGGAATTTGGGCGAGAGGCTGGCAAAGTAAGCCGAAAAGCCCGTCACGCGCACCACTAGGTCGGGGTATTTCTCAGGCGCCATATGGGCCTGCAGCACTTCTTCCTTATCCATGATGTTGATGTTGACCTGCGTGCCACCCAGGCGCATGTGGGTGGCGATCAGTTCGGCCACCCGCTCCACACCGCCCTCGTCGCGCGCCAGGGCCGGATCCAGCTCGATCTGCATCGGCGCCGAGTTGCCCCAGGCGGGCTGCACCGCGGCGATGGCGGTGGCCATGGCACTGGGGGCACCATCCTGACGGAAACCCGGGTCGGGATTGGCGCCGTGCGATATGGGTGCGCCTTTGTGACGCCCGTTGGGGGTGGCCCCCAGAGCGGCGCCCATCGGGATGGTGTTGGCCCATGAAAAGATGCCCGGAATCATGTTAAAGCCTTGCGGTGTAGGCTTGGCCTTGATCAGCTCGGAAAAGAGCTGCGAGACGCGCACTGCCCAGTCATCCGCCAGAGAACCGCCAGTGCCATAGCGCGGGATGCTGCGCATCATCAGGCGGTGACGTTCGCCCTCGGGGAGCCCCCAGTCGCTATCGAGATCGGCCAGGAGTTGCTGCCAGGTTATCCGACCTTCGCGCTCGATACGCTGGTCGATGGCGGCGAACGAATCGGCCACAGTGGCCAGGGCGGCGGCGTCAACTCCGAGATTGACGTACTCGACACCGCCATAAGAGGCATCCAGACCGCGCTCGATCGTGCCGTGGCATAACAGGTCGATCACCAGCTCGGGAAAGGTCTCGTGCTGGTGCGCCATGTGCATGTCCAGCCCCTCGGCGATGGTCGCCACTGCGCACTCCAGGTGATCGCGATAGGCCGCCCAAAGGGCGTCGAGGCTGGGGTTGGGCTCACGCGCGAGCATATCGCGCAGGGCTACATCAAAGACGGCCGCCAGGTTGATCTTGACACAATCGTTGATGGTGTATTCGCGCCCAGGCAGGGCGAACCAGTGGCAGCCGGCATAAGCACGTTGGCGTGCTATCTCGATCGGGATACCATTGCGCGCAAAATCCTCGGCGATGCGCTCGACATTGACGAACTTTGGTATGCCCGTGCGGTCGCTAAAGAGCACCTCGATACCGCGTCTGAGCAGGCCATCGTCGCCATGCTCGCCGACAGCCACCGCCACGTTGGCGGGGATACGCAGGCGATGGGCAGCCTCCAGCACCAGGTAGGAAAGCGGACTGGACACGTCGCGCCCGGTTTCGTCGGGACCACCCAGTTGGATATAGGAGGTATCGCGCAGCAAGAGGCACGCCAGATGAAAAATAGCCTGTTCATCATTGAGGTGCCCGGCGATCACATCACGGTCGTAAAAGGGCTGCAGTATATAGTCGAGCCGTCCGAGCGACCCCGAGCCGTTGTACATCCGCGCGGTAATCTGGAACCACAGGATCCACTGACAGGCCTCGCGAAAGGTGCTGGGCGGTTCACTCACCAGCTTGCGGTTGATGCCAGCCATCTCGCGCAGGTTCTGAGCCAGAAGCTCATCGGGCTCGGACACTGCCAGCGCCTCGGCATGTTCGGCGGTGCGGGTGATCCAATCCTGCAGGCCGATGACGACCGCCTCCAGGCCATCATAGAACTCGGCGGACGAGGGATTGACTCTGCGATAGTGCGTGATGCGCGCGAGGATACCGCCCCAGCCCTGCTCCAGGCCGATGGTGAGATCCTGGCAAAAGTGCTGCCCCGCGCCAATCCCCGTGATGAGCTGGTAGCGTTTTTGGCGCTCGTGCAGATGCGAGTAATCGTTCTCGGGCTTCCATCCGCTCTTGCGGTACGAGCCAAAGTTGACCATGTAGCCGCCCGCCAGCGAGCTGCGCGGGTCGACATAGGGCGGGTGCTGGCGCATCAGGGCGCCAAAGTTTTCGCCGCAGGCACGTGCGCCATAAAAGGCGCCGTTGGGGTGGTTGGGGGCGGGCTCAAAGCCATCCACCAGCACATCGGTGATTGGCAGCCCCGAAGGGCCCATTGCCTTCACCACCTTGCGGGATGCTTCGGGCGGCAGGATCAGCGCCCAATCGTCATGGTCCATCGCGCCGATCAACTCTTGCTTGGCGCACGTTTGGGCCAGTTTTTCGGCGCGTAACGCCTCCAGGCGTTCCAGCAGGCATTCGTCTGTCAGCGTTTGTGACATAGCCCCTCCATTGCAACCGTACAGATGCTCAGCGAATAGGCCCGTCGCCCATGCTGACGCCGATCGAGCGCGCCGACTTGACCCACGGGTGGTCAGGCGGTACAAGGCGCAGCTTGCCAGCCACCGAGTTAAGCTTGACGGGTACACACTCGTCGCCCTTGGCTGCCACCATCACCCCGGTCACACCCTCCATCACTAGGTCGACAGCATAGGTTCCCAGGCGAGTGGCCAACAGGCGGTCGGTGGCGGTTGGGGTGCCTCCGCGCTGCAGGTGTCCCAGCGAGGTAAAACGGCATTCCAGACCAGTGGCCTTTTCGATCGCAGTGGTCAGCTTGATGTTTCTGCTGGCGGCAAAACTGCTGTCGCCATCTTCCTCGGTATCGGACTCGGGTTCTGCGCCGGCAGCTTCGCTTTCGGCGGCGGATAGAGCCCCTTCAGCCACCGCCACAATACTAAAGCGCTTGCCGTGCCGCGAGCGGTTGGCGATCGCCTCCACCACATATTCAAAGGTATAGGGGATCTCGGGGATCAGTATCACATCGGCACCACCGGCGATGCCGGCCCCCAGGGTAAGCCAGCCGGCGTTGTGGCCCATGATCTCGACCACAATGACACGCTGATGGGCATCAGCAGTGGTGTGCAGGCGGTCGATGCCCTCGGTAGCGATACCCAAGGCCGTGTCAAAGCCGATCGTCAGGTCGGTTCCGGCCACATCGCCGTCGATCGTCTTGGGCAGGTTGATGATCTCCAAGCCCGCCTTGGAGAGGCGGTTGGCGTTCTTGAGCGTGCCGCCGCCGCCCAGGCACACCAGGGTATCCAGATGCAGGCGCTGGTAGTTCTCGATCGCCACGGCGCTCATATCCATCTCGCCCACACCAGCCACCGGCATGCGGTGCGGTTTATCGCGGCTGGTGCCCAGTATGGTGCCGCCCATCGTCAGGATGCTGGAGAGATTAGAGTTATCAAGACGCACAGTACGGTTTTCGACCAAGCCGCGAAAGCCATCTAAAAAGCCGATCACCTGCATGCCCTTGGAATACGCGGCCTTGCCGACGGCGCGGATGGCGGCATTCAAGCCGGGGCAATCGCCGCCAGCTGTCAACACACCGATGATCTTGTCTGCCATGAGCCCTCCTTTATCAATAGGCTAAAAGCGGTCAGTCGCATAGATGTACGGATAGCCGAACGGGAAGATCGCCTGCAGCACCTCTATGAGTTCATCGGGCACGATGACATCGCTCTCAAAGAGCGACTCGGCGATCTCGCGGTAGCCCAGCAGCCACTGCGTGAGCAGGGTTTGCGGCAGCTCCAGAGTGGTGGTGGTGCCCTCGCCAAGCTTGACAGAGGTGGCACCCAGATCAGTTTTAAAGAGCAGCGTACCGCGCCAAGCGCTGCCGGAGGATTCCAGACGGCGTTTGAACACCGGCCGCAGAGCCTTGAGCACAGTCGACTGGTCGATCAGGCGTGCCATGCCGCCCGAGTTGCGTGCATAGTTGAGCGATGTGCTGCAGCCATAACGGCGCGCGTAATGCAGGAAGGGGTCATCAGCGGGGGCATGTAACACCAGGAACTCAACACGCTTTTCCAGGGCCTGGCGCGTGCCTTCGGCCAGGATAGTGCTCCAGGCATTCGGCGTGCTATAACCTATCTCGCCAAGAGCATGATGTCCGGGGTTGAGCTCGTAGCTGGCATACCCGATGATCTTGTCGCCATCCAGCACCACAAAGGCGCCAATGCGGTCGCTCCAGTTGCCGCCGATGCGAAAGCCGGACCAGGTTTTCGGGTCACGCGCGCAGCTAAAGGTGCGCTCGGCGGTCATCTGCTCATATATTTCGGCCACCCGTGGATGATCAGCTGGCTCCAACTCGCGCACACTGTAGCGCGCCTGGGCAAACTCTGCATCGCGCAACGGCACCGAGGATTCAATGCCCGGCAGCGCCACCACATAACCGAACTTGGGGTAAAAATTGGGGATCCCAAACAGCGCCGAAAAGTGGAACTGTTTCTCCTGCATATAGGCCACCGCGTCCTGCATCATCATGCGGGCATAGCCATGCTGGCGATGCTCGCGGCGCGTCGAGACGTCGCCGATCCCGCCGCAGGTAAAAAGCTTGCCGCCGATGCGCACCAGGCGGTCGTAGACGAGTACGGAGCTGGCAACCTTGTCTTCGACGAGCACCTCGATGCGGGTGCCGGATTCGAAAGGCGTTCTGCGCAGTGCTGGTGTTGCACTCATGAGCCACTCCTGGCTGGTAATGCTGTAGGTATAGCGAACGCGGGGCTCGCTGTCAACAACGCGCATTGACAAGCGCAAAGCGTGCCTTTATACTGGCACGCAGCAAGGGGCTTTATGGAAACCGACGCATCGTCTGACAACCGCCCGAAACCGATCCGCAACCCCGCCGTTCCGCGCGAGGCTATCAGTTTTAGCCACCCCAGCGAAGCAGAGTTCGCCCAGGTACTCGACTTTTTCGGTGTCGCCTGGCGCTATGAGCCGACCACTTTTCCGATCTATTGGGATGAGCAGGGCAACCTGCTGGAAGCCTTTTCGCCCGATTTTTACCTGGTCGAGCAGGATCTTTATGTCGAGTTGACGACCCTGCGTGCCAAACTGATGAAGGTCAAGCACCGCAAGATCAGGCGCATGCGCGAGCTTTACCCCGAGATCAATATCCGTCTGTGGGACCGTGCCGACTATATGGGCTTTATGCAGCGCTTTGGCCTGAGCGGCCACGAGGCCAGCCTTGTGGGCAAGAGCGCCCTCAGCCCCCAAGACGAGTAAGCGCCAATGTCCATCCGCGACGAGTTACAGCAGATCCTCTACGACGAAGCTACCCTGCACGCGCGCATCGCTGAGCTAGGCGCGCAGATTTCGCGCGATTATGCCGACCTCAACCCAGTGGTGGTGGGGGTGCTCAACGGCGTTGTGATTTTCATCGCTGACTTGCTGAGAGAGCTGACCATCCCGCTGACGGTGGATTTCATGGCGATCAGCCAGTACCAGTCGGGGGCGGGCAGCGGTAGTGTGCAGATCACCAAAGACCTGGATAATTCGATCACCGGCCGGCACGTGCTCTTTGTCGAGGATGTCATCGATACCGGCCTGAGCCTGAACTATTTGCTGCGCACTCTGCAGACACGCCAACCCGCCAGTATCAAGGTATGCGTGTTATTCGACCGGCCTTACCGCCGGCTTGCCAACGTGCCGATTGCCTATCAGGGCTTTGAGCTACCGGATCTGTGGGTCGTGGGCTACGGCCTGGACTCGCAGGGGCACTACCGCAACCTGCCAGTGGTAGGCACCCTCAAACCGCGTAACGATTTCTAGCACCGCGGCGGAGCATACAGCACTACCGTGCTGTGAGCTCCCACACGTATCTGTGTACCGCTTACCCAGGGCGCTTCCTCTTCGCCATAAAAGTCATCGGGAGAATCCTGGGCCGTGTCGATCAGGCGGCGCCAGCTGATATCGACCGGCAGCGCAAAAGTAAGTTCGTCATGGTAGGCGTTAACTATCAGGTAAAAGTTGCCATCGCCCGCCACGCCATGGTAATGCACCGCCAGACTGTGCGACTTGGTGCCCCAGTCGGGCTGTCCAAGCTGAACCCCATGATAAGTCAACCTTTTGTGCAGCATCTCTTCGTAACGGCGTGAACCGAGTTGGTAACTGGCAGTAAGGGTGGCATGCCGCAGGCGCAGGGCGATCAGCTCACGCACAAAGCGCAGCAAGCCGGCGTTGCTTTCCATCAGGCGCCAGTCGTACCAGCTGACGGGGTTATCTTGGCAGTAGGCATTGTTGTTGCCGCCTTGGCTGCGGGCGAACTCGTCGCCCCCCAACAACATGGGCGTACCGCGCGCCATAAAGAGGATCGTCAGCAGATTGCGCATCTGGCAGCTGCGCAATGCCAGGATATTGGGGTCCGTTGTCGGGCCCTCTACTCCGCAGTTCCACGAATAGTTGGCATCGGCGCCATCCCGGTTGCCCTCGCCGTTGGCCAGATTGTGCTTTTTCTCGTAACTGACGAGGTCGTGCAGGGTAAAGCCGTCGTGGCAGGTGATATAGTTGATGCTGCGGTAAGAGACGTAGCTTGGCTTGGAACGGAAAATATCAAAACTACCGCTCAGGCGCCAGGCCAAGTCGCGCACGGTATCTTCGTCGCCGCGGATGAAACGGCGCACATCGTCGCGAAAGCGGCCGTTCCATTCTGCCCAGCGGTCGCCGGTAAATGACCCCAGCTGGTATAACCCCGAGGCATCCCACGCCTCGGCGATCAGCTTGGTGCCGGCCAGCACCGGGTCCGACTCGATTTCCCACAGGATCGGCGCGTCTGAGATCGGCTCGCCATCCTGCCCGCGCGAAAACACCGAGGCCAGGTCAAAGCGAAAGCCATCGATGTGAAACTCACTCACCCAGTAGCGCAGGCAATCCAGTATCAGGCGGCGCACCACTGAGTGGTTCGTATCAACAGTGTTGCCGGTGCCCGAAAAGTTGCGATAGTAGCGCGGGTCTTGAGCCAGCATATAGTAGGCGATGTTTTCAAGCCCGCGGAAGCTGATCGTAGGCCCCTTGTGGTCGTTCTCGGCGGTATGGTTATAGACCACATCCAGGATCACTTCGATGCCGGCCTGATGCAGGGCACGCACCAGGTCGCGCAGCTCGTTTTGCACGGCGAGTGGATCGCCGCTGGCAGAATACCCAAGGTGGGGAGCAAAAAAGGCGATCGGCGCATATCCCCAGTAGTTGCGCAAAGGCTTGCCGGTGAGCGGGTTGCGCCTGTTGACCTCTTGCTCGTCGTATTGGGTGATCGGCATCAGTTCGACGGCGGTAACACCGAGCTCCTGCAGATAGGCGATCTTTTCCTGCATGCCGCTGAATGTGCCGGGAGCCTTTACGCCGGAGGATGGATCGGCGGTAAAGCCGCGCAAGTGCATCTCATAAATCACGGTCTGGCTGAGCGGACGACGCAGGGGCGTATCCCGCTGCCAGTCGTAGGTTTCGCCGTTGGTCACCACCGCCTTGAGCGCCTGGATGGCGTTATCACCGCTGCTGCCGGCAGCAGCGCGCGACCAGTTGTCGCCGTAAGAGACCCCGCGCGCGTACGGGTCGAGAAGCACCTTGCTGCGGTCAAAACGCATGCCCTCCTCGGGCCGATAGGGGCCATCTACGCGGTAGGCATAGCGCTGACCGATGCCAATACCAGGGATAAAGATATGCCAATAGTAGTAGGTTTTATTAACCAGCGGATCGAGCACAAAGGTGTGGCTGGGCGGCGAATCGTCGCTGTCGAACAAGAGAAGCTCAACAGAAGTAGCATTGGCGCTAAAGATCGAAAAGTTGACGCCGTCGGCATCGACAGCCGCACCCAGCGGATACGGGCGCCCAGGCTCGGGGATGAGCGGGCCATATGGACACACGGGCCTCCTCCTCGCACTAGTATATTCCTGCGCCTACAGCAGGCAAATCGCAACGATATTTCAACAGTTGTGCTAGAATAGCCAAAACGCATTGAGAGGAGCTGCCATGCAGATCGCACGTTTTGACAAGGCTACCGCCATCTTGGCCCACAATAACACTATCCTGGCGGCGCCGGTGCTTCCCGAGGGCATGCCGGCGCCCTTTTCGCACGCCTGGGGCTATGTGGAAGCTGAGGGCGCCCTCGAGGGACATGCCCATCCTACTGTAGAGGCTTACTTTATCCACCTGGGCGAGGGCGAAATTACGGTAGGAGATGAAACCGCCGCCGTCAGCGCCGGCGATCTGGTAGTGATTCCAAGCGGGGCTTACCACGCGCTGCGCAACATCACCAACGAACCGTTGCAGTGGTTCGCGCTGTGGTGGCCAGAGGCCTAGCTATCGCGCAAGGCCTCGATCGCCGCGCACAGCGCGGCCATGTCTCCGATCTGTTCGCCCAGAGCCGCCGGCACCACCTGGCAAATGGCACTCGTGCCTGGCAATGCTTCACGCGCCAGTTCGCGGCGGGCGGGCTCAAGCAGTAGCTCGCCCAGGCGCACGCCCATGCTGCCGATCACAAACATCTCGGGGTTGAGGATATCGGCCAGCACTGCCAGCCCGCGCCCCAGGTAGAACCCAATACGTGCCGTGACGGCCACGGCATCGGCATCGCCGGCCAGGGCCAGAGCCACCACTTCCGGGGTGGTGACGCCCGCACCCCAGCGCGCCGGATATATCCTGGCTGCCATGCGCGCAAAGGCTGACCCGGCACAATAGCCCTCCCAGGAGCCGCGCTTTCCATACACCAGCGGGCCGCTGGCAGCAATACGCATGTGACCGACTTCGCCGGCCAGATCGCTGGCACCGCGATGCACGCGTCCGTCCAGGATAATGCCGGCCCCCAGACCCGTGCCCATGGTGAGGAACACCAGGTTCGAGACCCCGACGCCGGCACCAAAGCGCCACTCAGCGATGGCTCCGGCATTGCCGTCGTGCTCTATAAAGACGTCCAGTCCAAAGCGCTCCGCGAGCAAATCACGCAGGGGAATGGCATCCCAACCCGGCAGGTTGGGCGGCGAGTAGATGATCCCGCGGTCGATATCGAGCGGTCCCCCGATCGATACCGAGAGGGCACGCACCTTCCGCCCGGCGCTGGCAGCTGCTTCGAGCGCCTGAGCCGTCAGAGCGCAGATCGTCTCAAAGCTCGCATCAAAACCCAGCTCGGGTTGGGTAGCAGTCTGACGCCGCGAAAGTATCACGCCATCCAGAGTGCCTTCTATGACCGCGGTTTTGGTGCCGCCGATATCCAAGCCTATAAGGGTTGCATGCATACGATAGCTCCCAGCAGTTGACGAATCGGTTGCTGTATGCTATAGTACTTAGGTGCTGTTCGCAAGCCGCCTCAACCGTCGGTCAGAGGAGCTGGAGGAATCCAGACGCCCGGGCCGGCAAAGCCCAAAACATGCTCTATCAATGCAACAGGGTGACTGATCACGCCTTATTTGCATGGTTCTGAACGAAAAAGCAACTTCCTCATGCCAGCGCCCTCTCACTCGTGCGCCTGGGTCTCGCGGCATGCTTAACAACCACCATATGCACCGGAGTACAGTCAGTGAACATCAATGAACTCGAAGCGATGACCCTGAGCGCCCTGCGCGATATTGCCAAGCAGCGCGACATCACAGCCTACAGCCGTCTGAAAAAACAAGACCTGATCTTGCGTCTGCTGCGTTCGCAGGCTGAAGAACAGGGGCTGATCTTTGGTGGCGGCGTGCTGGAGGTGGTGCAGGACGGCATCGGCTTTTTACGCAGCGACCACCTCATCCCAGGGCCGGATGATGTGTATGTCTCCCAGTCGCAGATCCGGCGCTTTAGCCTGCGCACCGGCGACATGGTGATCGGCCAGGTGCGTCCGCCCAAGGAATCGGAAAAATACTTTTCGCTCCTGCGGGTTGAGGCGATCAACGGCCTGGACCCAG
The DNA here is from genome assembly GCA_012729455.1 of Chloroflexota bacterium. Classification (GTDB taxonomy): domain Bacteria; phylum Chloroflexota; class Anaerolineae; order UBA1429; family UBA1429; genus JAAYDC01. The sequence goes on from JAAYDC010000006.1 coordinate 159,960, forward strand.
AACACGCCAAGACGCGCCCGGTTTACGAGAAACTGACCCCTATCTTTCCGTTTCAGCAGTTCAAGCTCGAGACTAACCGCGACATCTTTTCAACGCGCCTGATAGACCTGCTGGCGCCCATCGGCCGTGGCCAACGCGGGCTGATCGTCTCGCCGCCCAAGGCCGGCAAGACCACTATCCTGAAACAGATCGCCAACGGCATCTCGAGCAACTATGACGATGTGCACCTGATGGTGTGTCTGATCGGTGAGCGCCCCGAAGAGGTCACCGACATGGACCGCTCTGTCGAGGCTGAGGTGGTCAGTTCGACTTTTGATGAGCCCGTCAACAATCACACCCGCGTGGCCGAGATGGCACTCGAGCGCGCCAAACGCCTGGTCGAGGTAGGCAAGGATGTGGTCATCCTGCTTGATAGCATCACGCGGCTTTCGCGCGCCTATAACCTGGTGGTGCCCCCCAGCGGGCGCACGCTCTCGGGCGGTATCGATCCGGCGGCCGTGCATCCGCCCAAGCACTTTTTCGGGGCTGCTCGCAAACTCGAAGAGGCCGGCAGCCTGACGATCATCGCTACCTGCCTGGTAGATACCGGCAGCCGCATGGATGACATCATCTATGAAGAGTTCAAGGGCACCGGCAACATGGAGCTGCACCTCAACCGCCGCCTGGCCGAACGGCGCTTTTTCCCGGCTATTGATATCCAGCGCTCTGGCACCCGCCGCGAAGAGCTGATGCTGCCGCCATTGGTGATGAACAAGGTTTGGACCCTGCGCCGCATGATCGATACGATCGGGGGGCTGGAGGCTACCGAGCCTATATTAGAGCGTCTGGCCAAGACCAGATCGAACGAAGAGTTCCTGGCAACGCTCAACAAGGATATGTAGCTTTGAGGTAGCGTGTTCTAATGGATCCTTTGTATAAGGATAGTCTTAGCGCATGGCTGCAGCGTGCGCGTCGTTTTCTATACAATGCCGACCGCTCGACGATCACGCGTGCCACTGGACACCTCACCATCGTTGCCTTGCTGGTGTTGGCAGGCAGCTTTTCGCTGCCACAGCCGGTCGGTGCGACCGCCGTAGGCACCACCATCGGCGCGCTGGTGGTCGAAAACGGTGTCGAGCAACCCATGCTACGGGTGCGTTTCAGCAGCACCTCGCCCGAACAACACCACCTGCAGCAGGCTGCACTGCCATATACTGCACGCAACCTGCAGGGCATTGTGCAACTTGCCAGCGCAGACCGCTCGGTGCGCACCCAGGTACTGATCTATCGCGCCCAACCCGGAGATGTGATCGATACGATCGCCACCCGTTTTGGGTTAAAACCCGAGACGATCATGTATTCCAACCCCGAGATCATGGCCTATCCTGACGCCCTGGCGATCGACCAGGAAGTGCGCATCCCGCCGGTGGATGGCGCGGTATATACTGTGGGTGCAGGTGAATCGCTGGAAGCAATTGCCGCCCTGTTCCAGGTCTCGCCCGAGGTGATTGCCTCGTTCGCCAGCAACAACATCGGGCCGGATCATATTCTGACACCTGGCCAGGACCTGGTGATCCCGGGCGGCATCGCGCCAACCCCTGTGCCGACACCGCGGCCGACCAACACACCGCTACCCAGGCCGACCGCCGCACCCAAGACCCAACCCACGGCAATCCCACCAGCGGCAAAAGAGCCAGCCGATCCGCCTGCGCCAAAGCAAGCCACGGGGTATCTGGATTGGCCAACCTCCGGGGGCATCTCGCAGGACTGCTACTCGTATCACGTGGCACTGGACATCTATAACGCCTCGGGCACGCCGATCTATGCAGCAGATTCGGGCTATGTCTCGACCCTCGAGACGCTCACCTATAGCTATGGCTGGTACCTGATCATCGACCATGGTAACGGCATCAAGACGCGTTATGCCCACCTTTCGGGCTTTAACGTCTCGGCGGGTGAATCGGTTTCCAGGGGCCAACTGATCGGCTGGATGGGCTCAACCGGTAAATCTACCGGACCGCACCTGCACTTTGAGGTGATCGTCAACGGCAGGCAGGTTTGCCCGTGGGGCTACCTGCCCAACTAGCCTTTTACCCAGAACGAAAAGGGGGGTGCTGGTGCACCCCCCTTCTATCTTATGGGACGGGCGTTTCCGTCGCAGGTTCAGGTTCAGGAGGAAGCGTCGGCGCCGGCTCGGTCGTAGCGGTGGAAGTTGGCGGCTCGGTAGGCGGAGGCGGTACAGAGGTCGCCGTTTCATCCGGCTCGGGTGTCACCGTTGGCGGCGCCGGTGTGGGAGTTTCCTTGGTTGGCTTGGGTGTATGACTCGGTTTTTCTTCGGGCTTTAACGTCGGCTTCTCGGGAGTAGGCGTCGGCTGGTTGTTGAGGATCTCGACGATCACCCGCGCCTCATAGGTATGGCCGGTCTGGTCGTGCACCACCACGCGCAGGGTGTAGACGCCATCGGGCAGCGTGCGGGTATCCCACCGCATCAGCACGCCACTCACCACCATCTGGTGCTGCTGGCCTGTGAGGGTGCCCCAGCCGATCGGATCAGTGCCCTCGCCATATTCGACTATGTAATAGTCAAACCCATCTACCTGGGTAGAGCCACGAATCTGGGCTATCCCCGAAAGCGGCAGCGACGGCGCCGAAATTTCGACATTACTGGGGGCAGTGTGGATATCGCAGGTTTCGCGACCCGGCACAGGATTGCCATTGGCAGCCAGCCAGTCATCCCATTGGGGACCGTAATCCTCCACCGGCTGGTCTTGGACCGTCTCGAGCGGACAGTAGGTGTTTGCCAACTTGTTCGAAACCGTGCAAATGTGCTGACGCACATGCACCGTACAAGGCTCTTTGGGAAGGTAATCTACAGCAAAGAGCTCGGTTTTGCCAGATGGGCAATCCGGGTTGCGCAGCATGCCCGAAAGGGCACAGACCTCGAGCTCGACGATACCCTCCGGGCGCTGGAAGTCCGGGTGGTCGCTGTTGGCCAAGGCGATTAGCATAAAATCGTGCCAGATGGGGCCGGCACCGAACGAACCGCCCACGCCCTTCATCTCCGAGTAATCGGCATTGCCCACCCACACGCCGGTGACCAGATCGGGAGTGTAGCCGATGGTGTAGCCATCGCGGTAATCGTTGGTAGTACCGGTCTTGGCTGCAGCCGGGAAACCGAGCACCAGCGGGTTATCTACACCAAAGACGATGCTGCGCGCTTCGTTATCCGAGAGGATATCGGTGATCAGATACGCCAGGCGGTTATCGACCACCTGCGGCTGGTCGAAGGGTTGGTCAGGAATCAGCACTTGACCATCCACCGATTCGATGCGCAAAACCGTGCGCGGTGTCACCAGTCGGCCTTCGTTGGCCAACCCAGCGTAGGCAGCAGTCATCTGCAGCAGACTGACCTCGCCGCCGCCCAGAGTAAGCGAGAGACCATAGTAATCAGCAGTGAGGGTGTCGACACCAAAGCGGAACATCATCTCGATCAACGCCGGTATGCCCACCTGTTGCAGCGTGTATACAGCCGGGATGTTGCGCGAGGTAGCGAGCGCCACACGCAGCGAGATCGGTCCCAGCTCTTTCATATCGACATTGGTTGGGTGGAAGGGCTCGTTGGCTCCGTCGGGGAAATCCTGCTCCACGTCCATCAGCATGGTGGCGGGCGTCCAACCCTTTTCAAAGGCCGCCAGAAAGGTAAAGGGCTTGATGGTTGAACCGGGCTGGCGCATGCTGCGCGCAATGTTGACCTGCCCGCTGATCTCGGCGTTGTTAAAATCGGCGCTGCCCACCATGGCGAGCACATCGCCGTTACGCGGGTCGATTGCCACCAACGAACCGTTGGTCACGTGGTAATCGGCCAGAACCGCGACACGCTCAGCAACGATGCGTTCGGCCTCGCGCTGTAGTCCGAGATCGAGCGTGGTATAGACCTGCAGACCGCCTTTATAAAGCGCCTCGGTGCCATACTGGGCCTCGATCAGCTCGCGCACATACATCACCAGGTGCGGCGCCTGGATCGAGGTCGTCTGCTGGATGATGCCCAGCGGCTCAGCAGCGGCGGCATCTGCCTCGGCCTGGGTGATGTATTCGGCGGTCACCATTAGGTCGAGCACTACACGGCGCCGTTCAAGCGCGGCATCCGGATACAGGCAGGGGTCATACATGGCGGGCGACTGCAACAAGCCGGCGATCAGGGCCGACTCCGCCAGTGTCAGGTCGGAGGCCTTTTTACTGTAATACGATTCAGCAGCGGCATTGATACCGTAGGCCAGATTGCCAAAGTAAACCTCATTGAGGTAAGCCTCGAGGATTTCCTCTTTACTGTAACGGCGCGTGATTTCACCCGCCAGGATGGCTTCTCTGATCTTGCGTGACATGCTCTGTTCGGTCGACAGGAACACGTTCTTGACCAGCTGCTGGGTGATGGTGCTGGCGCCCGAGACGGTGCGCCTAGCCCGCAGATTCTGGTAGATAGCACGCAAAATACTGGGGATGCTAAAGCCGGGGTTGCTGAAAAAGGTGCGGTCTTCGGTAGCGACGACGGCCTTTATCACCCATGGTGAGATCTGGTCATACTTGACGAGGGTTCTGCGGCCGCCCTCCGGGTCGAATACATCATACAAGAGGATGCCGTTGCGGTCATAGATGCGCGTGCTCTGGAATCGGACCACGCGCTGGTGAAGCTCCTGGGGAGAAGGCAGGTCGCGGGCATAAAAGATATAGATGGCAATGCTGGCGAGGACTGCCAGTACGATCGCGCCGGTGGTGCCCAGGAAGGCATACATCAGCCCCTGGCTAAAGCGTTTGCCTGCCGAGGGATGATAAGCTGGATCAGGCACAAAGTGTGCATACGGGTTAGCGGGATAGTTCGGCGCCATAACACGTCCTGAGGTTATGATGATTCATTGTATGCCAAAACACCTCACCTGACCAAAGGTCGCGTTCAACGCAGTATGCGCAGGTAGCTCTCGTAATCTGGCAGGCGCTGGATGGAGGTGTCCTCGATTGTCCAAACCGCGCTGGCATAGCGCTGCGCAAAATAGCGGTCGTGCACCACTGCCAACACTGTACCGCTGAAACCAGCCAGGGCGTGCTCAAAACGCTCGCGCGAGGGGATATCGAGGTGATTAATGGGCTCATCCAGCAAGAGCAGGTTGCAGCGCTGCAAGACGAGTATCCCCAACGCCAGGCGGGCACGCTCACCGTAACTCAGGCTGCCCGAGGGCGTGAAAACCTCGTCGCCCTTGAAAAGGAAATAGTGCAGAAAAGTGCGCGCTTGTGATTCGTCCAGCGCAGCATTGGCGCGCACCAGGTCGTAGGGGGACAGGGCGGCATCAATAGTATCCTGGCTTTGCGAAAGGTAACCGACCTTGACATTACTCCCCAGGCGTACACTGCCCTGGCTGGGCGGCTCGAGACCCATGATGATGCGCAGGAGGGTGGTTTTGCCGGTGCCGTTGGGCCCCAGTAGGACGATGCGTTCCTGGCGACGCAGGGTTAGGTAAACGTCTTTAAACAGTACCAGGTCGCCAAAGCGCTTGCCGAGATCCTGCAGAATGAGCACATCCTGGCCAGATTCAGGCGTTTCGGCGAACTCGAGCTTTATATCGTAGCTTTGTTGCGGTTTTTCCAAGTGGTCTTCCGAGTTCAACATGCGCTCGATGCGCTTGCGGTGCACTACCGCAGCACGCGCCACCTTGAGGGCACGCTTACGCCAGTAAAAGTCGATCGTCTCGCCCTCGATCTTACGCGCCTGGCCCTCCAAGCCGCGCACGGTGCTCTGCAGCCCGGCAATGCGCACCTCCTGCTCGCGGTAGGCTTGGGCATATTTCACGCGTTCGGTCTCTTTGGCGGCGGTATAGTCGCTATAGTTGCCCGCATAATTCGTCATCGTCTGTTTTTGGGGGTCGATTTCTAGGATGCGGTTGACAACCTGATCCAAAAAAGTGCGGTCGTGCGAGACGATCAGCATGCCGGCGCGCGAGCGGCTGAGGTAGCGCTCCAGCCACTGCAAACCGCTGATATCGAGGTGGTTGGTGGGTTCGTCCAGGATGAGAAACGCCGGCCGAGAAAGCAAAAGCTGCGCCAGGCCGAGGCGCGTCTTTTGCCCGCCGGAGAGAATCGCCACCGGCTGGTCGAGAGCCAGGCTATCCAGGTTGAGGCCTGCCAGGATCTCTTTGAGTTCGTGCTCCTGCACGCTCTGGTCGGCGCTCGAGAGGCGCTCCAGCACCTCATGATAGGCTGCTTCGACTGCCTCGCGGTTATCCAGCTGCGCCCGGGTGAGCTGTTCGGCCAGGCGCTCCAATTCGGCAGCCAAGGCGTCGTCATCATGGCGCTCACCGCCCAGGTAGGCCCGTAGCGTGGCATCTGCCGGCAAGTCGAGTGCTTGCGGCAAATAACCGACCGCACTCATGGGCACGTCCCAGCGCACTGCACCGCTATCGGATGACTCTTCGCCCAGGATGATGCGGATGAGGGTGGTCTTGCCGGAACCGTTGGGCCCGACAAGGCCGACACGTTCGCCGGCGTTGATCACGGTGCTGGCCTGCTTGAACAGCAGCCGGCCGCCATAGCTTTTGGTGATATCAGACAGGTGCAGCATGTTCACCTTCTTGCATGCTGGAGGCAGGTTGCTCGGTTGGCAGGTAAACCTGCAGCTGGCGGTCGAGTTCGTCTTCGCCGACATACCACAGGATGTGCATGCCCTGCGCGGCAGCCGCCGCGACACTTTCGGCACGGTCATCGATAAAGAGCGCTTCGTGCGCCGCGACCCCTTCGGTGCGCAGCACCTTGAGAAATATGCCGGCATCCGGCTTGGTCACGCCCAGATCGCATGAGATGTAGATGGCGTCCAGATGCGCGGTCAGTCCGTGCTGCTCCAGAAGGGGCGCGATCACATCTGAAGCGTTACTGAGGAGTGCCACGCGATAGTGTGCGCGCATGCGATCGACCCAGGCAAGCACTCTCGGATTCACCGCAAAGGCGCCCCAGAGCTCGGCGCGCATCACCTGCAGCTCCTGCGGGGTTGCCAGCGGAAACTGACTTGCGAGGCTCTCCCAGTAGGCATGATCACTGATCTCGCCGATCTCGGAGAGCCGGCAGCCTTCACTCTCCCAGAGGATCCGGCGCAGTTCTTCGGTCGTGAGCCCATATTTGGCCGCCCAGCGCGCCTTGATGTGCGCATCATCGGCTTTCATTACCACACCACCGCAATCGAACAAAACCAGTTTGATCATCCTTATGACTCCTCGCAGAAATAGAAAACGCCGCAGGCACAGCCCGCGGCGTTGATGTCCATATAACGATCGCAAACAGATCCGACCATGGGCAAGTGCTGCTGGTTAGATCTGGCTGGTCGTCATTCGTCTGCCTCCATGTACTTATCGCAGTATAAAGCCGGCGCGCTCACTTGTCAATGGATACAATGCGGCAACCGGAGCCGTCGGTCACCTCGATCCTGCGGCCGTCGAGCTCCAGCCAGGCGCGCTGCCCTTCAGAGCCCGCGAAATCGCTGCGGCGCACCAGCAGGCGATCGCCCAGACGCAGCGCCGATAGCACGGCGCCCTCGCGCCGCGGTACATCAAAGGTTACCGGCACGCCACCTGTCAGGAACTCGGCATATTCGAGCGACTCGGCCCACGTCTCATGCAAGAGAGGCGCCTCGTGGGCTGCCTCGTCATCCGGGCACCACGAGAAAAAGGCGTCGTGTCCGCGCAACAGGGCATGCCACAATAGCTCACGATAAGCCGCCTCGGACATCGGTTGCACGTGCCCCAAGCCCTCAGCGGGCGGATCCGTCACATTATGGTGCACAAAGCTGATGATCGGCAGGCCCCTGGGGGCGCTCTGGCCGGCATTTGAGGCTACCTTGAGCATATTGTAGAACCAGCGGTAGTCCGTCGTATAGTCGTACCAGTCGTAGGTGCGGTACCAGGTATACATCACCGGCATGGCAAAGCTGTAGCCAGTTCCGCTGAACTCGTCTGCCCAAGGCCGCGCCGGCTCACGCGCATCAAAAGCGTGCGGCAGGCTGGGTTTAAAACGCTCGAAATAATCGTACCAGTAACGCCAGCCATTGTGTGGATAGACCGCATAGTTGCCCACCAGCGCCTGCGGCCAGCGGCTCAGGAGCGGCTGCGCATAGACCTGCCGTTGCATCTCTCCGCGCAGCGTGCGCAGGGTGTGCTGAAAGCTGGTGAAATCCTCGATCTGCGGCAGCTGTGCGCGGCAGCGCGAGCATCGCTTGCTGTGCTCCCAGGCGTCGTTCCACTCGAGCGGACCGTCGACTTCCCAGTCGGAGTATACAAACCCGAGCTGCAAGCCGGCGCGCTGATAGGCATCGGCGTAGAATTCGACCTGCGAACGGATCGCTCCATAGCGCTGCTCGATGCCAAAGGGGCAGCCCATCGGCACCTTGCCGAACGAGTCGTCGAAAAAGGACTGTCTCTGGTCATCAACATGCGCCGTCGCAGGTGAGCCATCGAAGAAACTATACAGCGGGGCGATGCAGTTGGCGCCCACCAGCAACCCCAGCTCCTGCTGGATGCGCCCCAGTCTCAACGCCTGCGCCAGGCTCTCGTCGCGCTCATCGCCAGTGGTCCACCTGGCCAGCATGGCGATGCCGCGACGATCCAGCTCGCGCAGGGCGTCGGCCAGGGCGGTGTCGGAAAGATCCGGCGTGCCCTGCAGCTGCCACAAAAAGAGCGGCAGACGCTCGCCGCGCGGCCAGCGCAGCGGCTGGGTGCGTTCCAGGATCATCTGGAGGTGCGCCAGGCTGGTCACGGCTGAGGCTCCAGCTCGAGACCAAAGGGCATCACGCAGTAGCCCTCGTTCCAGGCGCTGTAACCCCAGATGTTGGGCTCCTTGAAGAACAGGCCGGGATGCACGACATAGCTCTCGCCCTGCTCGAGATGGTGCGGCCCCAACAGGTTACGCAGCCCACTCGTCAGAGTGATGCTAAAGCTGTTTTCACCTTCCTTGAGATACGCGCTCACGTCGGCGCAGTAGGGACGCCACAGCCAGGTCTTGACCGACTGGCCGTTGACGCACAACTTGGTGATCTGGGCGCGCTGCTCGCTGTAGCAAAACGCGCGTGCGGCAAGCTCGTTGGCTGCCAGATTCACCGTCTTGGTCAGGCGCACTTTACCGTTGAAGAAGGGCAAGCCCTGGATGGTCAGGTCGGTTATCTCGGCGCTCTCGGGCAGCGGCGCGAGTACCAGGTCGCCCGTGTAACGCCAGGCATTCAGCTTTAGGCGTTCAAAGTTGCCGGGTGTGGCTACGGCAAAGTTGCCCACCAGATAGCTGGCCTCGATCTCGCTGTCATAGGTCAGCTTGTTCTTTTCGGCCTCAAAGACCTGCGCACGCTTCAGGTTCTCGTAAACTTTGGCACTTTGTTCAAAGCGGGTCTCGAGCACGATCTCGTTGACGCCGGGCTGCAGCAAGCCACTGATGTTGAGCTTGCGGAAGGCACTATCGCGGTAAAAGCCCTCTTCGCGCTGTGAGATAGCCTTGTCGTTGATGCTCACACGCAGTTTCTCGGGCTGTTCCACCACCAGCCACAGGTCGCCGGGAGGGGTAAAGCCCTCAGCCACCTGCACCTGATAGCGCAGCTTGATCTCGACTGGACGGCCAAGGGCCAGAGCGCGCCCCTGCACCACGCTGACAGATTCGTGTTCAGCAATCAGCTCGCCATCGAACCAGATATCGCAGTAATCCAGAGTCAGCGAGTTCGGATCGAGCAGCTCGAGCTGCCACTTGCCGGCAAAGAGGTCGGCCGGCAGAGCTTGCAGCGGTTTGGCTTTTTCTGCCGATGGGGCAGCCGCTGCAGAGGTAAACACCGCCACGCACAACGACCCACGCCGCGGGAAGGTATGCTCGATCACCAGCTGGTCGCCTTCGGTGTGCCAGGTGATCGGTTCCAACGTGCCGTCTTCCAGCACGATGCGCACTGCGCTACCGCCCTGCATCCTAATGCGCGCGGCATAGTCGTGCTCGGTATCGGCATTGGCGAAAAAGTAGATTACTGCGGCGCCTTGATCATTGAAATCGCCGACGCAGCGCTTGGTATACGTGATCGGGGCGATCTCTACGCCGTCTGCCGTAGCGATCGACACTACCCGCAGCGAGGCCAGCGCGGCGTTCAGGTCGGTCAAATCCACCCGCTTGCCGTGCGCCGTCAGTGCCTTTAGTGCCTCCGAAGGTTCGGCATTCACCATGGTAGGCAACTGCTCCACCCAGATGATCTGACCGCCGCCATCGGCAAAGGCGCTCAGCAGTGCAACCGTGCTTGGTTCGAGGGTCTCGATGGGCGGCACCACCACCGTGCTATAGCTCTGCGTGCCCACAACTAGCTTGGCGCCCTCTACCAGGCCATGACGGCGCAGGATGCGCTCATCGCCATAGTGAAAGAGCACGTGTTCGGCTTCGAGGGCCTGGCCGACCGCCATAAAGCTCTGCGAGAGCTCTTTGAGGCCTGGGTTTTCCTCATTGTCGTAATGCAGCCAGGCGCTCTGCTGCGGATGAAGCATCAGCACGTCATAGCGCACGTCGCCTTTAGCTAGGAGCATGCCCAGGCGCGAGACCATGTCGGTAAAGTGGCGGAAATCGGGCCACCACGGCTCGTGGTAAAAGAACGAGGGCGGATAGTCGCGCTTGCGGATGCCGCGCAGCGAATAGCCCTGCAGGTGCTGGCAGAGGCTTGTTACACCGCGTACACACTGCCAGTCAAACATCCATTTTAGCTCTTCAAAGGTCACGTTCCAACCGGTGAGCGCAAAGGTTTCGCTGAGGATCTGGCGGCGCCCCAACTGGTGCGATACCGACGCAACCTGCAGGGGAGTGGTGATCGGATTGATGCTACGCCCCAGCCAGTCCATGCCAGGCATGTGGAAGAACTCGTAATGCGGCATCACCGCGGCATTTGAGGTGATCTGGCTATGAAGGGTCTCTTCCAGCACCATGTGCCCCGTCAACTGGGCTCCGTGCGCCTCACACCAGTCATAGATCTGCTGGGTAAAGTTCATCACAAAGAGCTCTTGCACCAGCCACCAGAAGCGATGGCGCGTACGCTGGTAGCCTTCAACCTCCAGGAACAATCCCGGCAGGGCTGGCACCAAGTCTTCATCAAAGGTTTTACGGTACTCGTCGATCATCATCAGCGACCAGGGGATGCCGTTGCGCGAAACCTGCGGCTCGTCGGTGAAAAAGCCCGGCATGGCACGCCCCATGTCATTCTGGAAGAGTTCATAGTAGGGCTGGTAGATCTCTTCCAAAAAAGCAGCCGTCACGGCACGGTCGAGGGTATCGACGTAAAAGGGGTTGACGTCGTAATAAAAGTGCAGAATACGCCCATCTCCGAGGGTAACGTTGGCGATGGTGCGGCCATCCTCACCCTCGGTGTTTTTCTCAACGACCTCATAGCGCAGATACTTTTGCTGCCAGACCTCGCCGCGGCCGTTAATAATCCCATTTCCGAACCCGCTCGGCCAGCCGTTCTCGTCATAAGCCCAGGCGCCCATACCACGCTCGCGGGCTTCTTCGATGCCGGCGCGGATGTTGTCCATCCATTCCTGCTGCATATAGGGCGTCTGCAGACCGCCGCGGGCATGCATAAAGTAACCGCCGATGCCGGCTTTTTCCATCTCGTCGATCTGGCGGCGGGTTTCGGCCTCGTTGAGGCGCTCATTCCACGACCAGAAGGGGATTGGACGGTATTTGTTTGGCGGATTGGGCAGCTTTGAGGCGATGTTTCCCATGTTGGCTCCTTACGCTATCGTGATCGTTATCTTACCCGGGATACGCACAGCCGGCAACCACGCCGGCTTATTCGATGGTGAGGGTAGCGAGCACCAGATGGTCCTGTCCATCTGGGAGAGTCAGACGCTCGCCCGAGACAGCGTCATAGCAGCCCACCCAGAGCTCCAGACGCGTGCCAACCGCCAGCAATCCGCGCGGCATAAAGAGGGCATGCCGATCAATGAGGACGTCCCCACTCGGCGTGCTGGCTGGCACAGGCCCATCGTGCTGGGCAATCAGGTGTCCCTGCTCGTCAACGAGATGCACAAATACCTTGGTGGTCTCGGGCAGCGCCCTCTCCTCCCGCCAGGCTAGTTCGACCGCCAAGGCCTGGTCAGCGCGCAAGCGGGCGTTCCAGCGTGCTTGGTCCAGGCGCAAAAGCTGGCCAAAACTTGACTGTGGATTGACCGATGCCCCAAGCTCCCCTGGCAGGCAGTAACGCAGGTAGAGCATCTCATCACCGAGCCACTCTTCGCCCGCCGGATAGAGGTGCTGCGCCAGCCAGGCAACCTGCGGGGCATTGGAGCCGTAACTGCCCTGGTATTGTGCGAACCAGAGGCGCTGCTGCGGATGAGCCTGGCATTGGATGCGCTCCGCCACCACCTCGATCGGCTCGATGATCGGGTCCCAGCTGAGCGCGTACGACCAGGGGGCATCCTCGGCGGTATTGCGATGATTTTCGTACCAGCCGGCACGTGCCAGCACGTTGAAAAAGACCAGGTCGCTGGCGGTCGCGCGTTCGTGCAGGTAGGTATAATCAGCAGCCGGGTCGAACGGACCGGTCACTTCGAGCGTTTTTTCATACACAAATGCGCTGCTGGCCGGCCAGTAGAGCCACACACAGGTGATAATAGCCACCAGCCGGAGCGGTTTCCATATTCGGCCTAGCTGCACCAGCGCCCAGGCGATCAGCAGCCCCAAAAAGGGAACAATGGGCATCAGGTGACGCACCGCAAACCAATAGATGCGCGCACTGAATGCCACCCCCAACACCCCTATCACCAGCACGGTGATAGGCAGGATCAGCAGGCGCGTCCTGGCACGGCGATAGAGACCTGCTATCAGCCCAGCAACGACGATCACCACCAACGCCAGCCAGACATACGGGCGCGCGGCATAGGTGAAAGCCAAACCCTGCAGAGCCGGTGGAATGTTGGCCAGTGTTTCCTGCCAGGCACCCGGTCCAAACAAACTCACCTCACCCAGCCAGCCGCTCACCGTTTTAAAGCTCAGCCATAACCAGGGCAGGTAACCCGCCAGCAGAGCAACTCCGGCGGCCAACAAACCGAGGGCGCGCTTTGGATAGCGCAGCATGCCATAGATCCACAGCCCCAGCAACGCCCAGGCCGAAAGATAGAAAGTATACAAGGCTGTCAGTGCAGCCGCCACCAGCGCAATCCAGCGCCGCCAGCTTGGCAGTGCCACGGCGCGCTCCAGACACCACGCGGTCAGCACCAGGCTGGTAGCTGCCAGCGCATACATCCGCGTTACCTGGGCGTAATAGATCACCAGCGGGTAAACCGCCATAAAGAACGCGCTCATCAGCCCCACGCGGCGGTCACCAGACCAGTCGCGTCCCAGCAGGTAGACAAGCGGGATACCTGTCAGGCTAAAGAGCACCGAGAGCAGACGCAGCCACCAGGCCGAGTTGCCGGCCGCGCGCCAAAGTTTGAGCAGGGCGATATACAGCGGCGGGTGCCATTCCTGCATGCCGATGCGCACAAGGTCGCGCCAGGGCAGGCTGGCATGTGCCAGACTCCAGCCCTCATCCCAACGCAGCACCGGCTCACCCAGGCGGTGCAGCCGCAATGCCACACCCAACAACACGACTACCATCAGCCAAAAGCAAGGGTCCCGCAGAACCCTCGCCAAGCGAACGCGCTTAAAATTGGTGCCTAGTAGCGTCTGCGTCTGCGTCGCACCCCTCCGCGTGAGTAAGCATAAACAGCAACCGCCACCAAGCTGGCTACTGCCACCACCGGGATCACCCACCTGTTCTGAGAGCTTGAGGCGTGCTCGTCCGCGGTTGTTAGCTGCGGTGCGGCGGTTGCCTGGGCTTCAGGGGGCTGCGCGGTCGGCTCGGATGTATTAGCTGGCGCCGCCGAGGCCGGTTCCGTCTTGGTAGCGGCGGGCGTCGGCGTCGATGACGCTGTCTCCTGCGGGGTCTGGCTGGGCTCGGGCGTCGCCGAGGCGGCAGGCGTTTCGGTAACGTTCGGTGTTTCCGTCACTTCTGAGGTGAGGGTTGGCTCGGGCGTATCTGTAGCCGGCGGAGCAACTACTACCAGTTCGGCATCATCCAGGTAAACGTTGTTATCCTGACTGCGGTAATCCGGATACGAATACACAAACACTGTCACCGTACTGGCAGCCGCGGTCGCCTCGACCGCCAAGGGATGCCAGGCATCGTAGGCGTTGATCTCGCTGGACCAGACGATCTCGGGGGCAAAGGGGTCGGTGCCGCCATCCGGGTCGATGCCGATGCGCAGGTGCATGGGCGAAGGATCGCCCGAGGTGGCGCCAGCACAGTTGCCCTTGGATTCATCGTCGCACGACCAGGTCAGCGCCCAAATTGTAAAGCGCAGTCGCTGGCCAGCTTTGACACCATTGACCACCTGGTAGATGCCCGCCTGAAAATTGCCAAAGCTGTGAAAGTATTGCTGCGAGAGTGATCCGCTGCGCACGCGGTTGCCGGGGTAATCGGCCCAGGTAGCCATCTTGTATTCGGGCGCCAGCAAGTAACCAGCCGCAGTCTGTTCGGCATTGCCCTCGACGAACCAGGCCAACCAGGGCACCGCGATCAGGCAGTTTTCTTTACCCGGCAATGAAGCGGCAAAGGGCGCCTCCATACCGGGATTCTGCAAGAGGTTCGGGCCTTGCGCACTGGCCGGTGCAGCGGGGCTGACCAGGGCCATCATCGCAAATAAGGCGGCTAACAGCAGGATACTCCACTTTCGCGTCATATATGGCTCCTTACGTAGTTGAGTTAAGCATATCGAACGACCCCTGTTTGTCAAAGCCATGCCAAGCGCTTGCCAAGGACGGGGTGCCGTGGTATAAGCATGTCAGATGTTGCACTAAAGGAGGAAACCATGCCCGTCCAAGCCCCGTATCCTGGATTATCTGAAATTATGGAGTTGATGGGCGAAGCCGGGCGCCGCATCTCGGAAATCGACGCCTCAGAGGGCGCTGCCGGGAACATCTCGGTATATATTGGCTGGCCGCTAGATCCGCGCCGCAAATTCCCGGTGCAGCGCGAGCTCGAGCTCCCCAGCCCACTGCCCGACCTGGTCGGCTCGCTCTTTCTGATCACCGGCTCGGGACGCAGGTTGCGTGAGATCCATTACGACCCGCCGGCTAACCTCGGCGCTCTGGTGATCAACCCGGGCGGTAAAACGGCACAGCTCTTTACAGCGCCCAACTGCCTGTTTGAACGGCTGACCAGCGAACTCAACTCGCATCTGGCCGTACATCATGACCAGATCACCTCAACCGGCACCAACTTTCACGCTGTGATCCACGCACAGCCGCCACACCTGACGTATCTTTCGCACGTGCCGCGCTACCAGGATGAATCCTACCTCAACCGCCACCTGCTGCACTGGCAGCCCGAACTGATCATCAACCTGCCCGAAGGGATTGGCTATATCCCGTTTTGCATCCCGGGCTCTGCCGAGTTGATGGGTCACACCCTGGCCAAGCTGCGCGAGCACCGCGTGGTGCTGTGGGGTAAACATGGTGCCATGGCTCGCTCGGATATGTCGGTCAAGCGCGCTAGCGACCGCATCGAATATGCCGAAACGGCTGCCAAATACGAATACATGAATCTGGTAAACGGCGAAGCCGGTGAGGGGTTGACCGACGAGCAGATGCGCGCCATCTGCAAAGCGTTCAACATCAAACAGAGTTTTTATTAGAGGATTCAGCGGGTTTCGTTCGGGGAGAGCGCAGGCACAGGTAGATCAAGGTGCCGACCAGCAAGCCGAGCAACCCAAAAGCGACACCCAGCCTGACGCCGGAGCGTGCCTCGCAGACCGGATCAATGCATACACCGCGATCCTTGCGCAGACGGGCGACCTCGAGATTTTGCCTGAGCCCTTCGCGGAAGGTTGCCTGCGGTTCAACCGGCTGTAACGCTGCGGCGATCGCAGATTCAAGGGCTTCCAGCTCATCATCAGAGATATCCTGGTTGCCGTAGAGCGCCTTGTCCAATAATGTGCGCCAGTTACGCCTGAGATTTATGGCAGTACCCCTGCTCATCGCTCGAACCCCTTGTTTTCGAGTTCTTTGCGTAACGCCAACAGCGTACGGTGATAGAGCGACTTGATCGCCCCCTCACTCTTGCCCAAGATTTTCCCGATCTCGGCGTTCGAGAACTCGCCGGTGGCCTTTAAAAAAACCAGCTCGCGGCGTTCAGCATCCAGGTTCCTGATCGCAGCGTTCAGTTGCCGGGCAGATTCGTGCTGCTCTGCCATTGGCTCAGGATGCTCGTGCGCTGGGCTGCTGAGGATAATGTCGTCCAGCGAAATCACCGGCCGGCGCGAGCGATCACGGTGCCAGTTCGCTAACAAATTATGCGCGATGCGGTACAGCCACGCTGTAAAAGGCACTCCTTGCTCGCGATACGATGCCAGATGTGAGTAGGCGCTGTAAAACACGCGCGATGTCAGATCTTCAGCATCGTGTACATTCCCAACCCGATGAAAGACATAGTTATAGATGCGGCTAACGTGCCGCTCATACAACACGCCAAAGACAGATGAATCGGTGCGTGAGTGCTCAACCAACTCATGATCATCAAGCTGTTCCAGCGCTTGATTTTGCTCTGACAACGATAACCCCTCTACACGCTTCAGGTTACACAACCCTAGCCAACACAGCCAAGTTTAGCGCTTCAACCACTCATGTCAAAGAATAATTGGTCAGCAACACGCTTTATGGTACACTGGCGCTGGAACTCGTACCAGTAAGGAGATACATGCGCAAACACATTACCTCAGGCTTGTGCTTGATGGTGTTTGCCATTCTAGTTCTGCTCCCAGTTGCCCGCGCGGCGGCTCAGGCGCCCGAAGTAAGCATCACGTCGCCAGGCTCCAACTCCGAGGTCAGCGGAGTGGTCAGCGTCTGGGGCTCTGCCTCGACCAGCGACTTTTCCTTTTACCTGGTAGAGTTTGGCAGCGGCGCCAGCCCCAGCGCATGGACACCCATCGGCGGTACCCACAACAGCGCGGTGATCAACGGCCAACTCGAAACCTGGGATACCACTCGCCTGGCTTCAGGCGTCTATAGCCTGCGTGTGCGCGCTGTCAAGACCGACGGCAACTATGACGAAGCCTATGCTCGTTCAATCACGGTAGTGAACGATACGCCTCCTGGCGATCCAACCTCGCCGTCGGAAGCCACCCCTGAGACGACTGCCAATCCCGACGAGTTACTCGAGACGTCCGGAGCGCAGCCGACTGTAGACGGCACTCCCACACCCAACGAAACGGCTGTGCCTGTGCCAACCAGCGAACCGCCCTCTAACAGCGATGGTACCGACCCTGAGGCGGCTGCAACCCTCGACGTGGTGGCGCCTGCCGAAGGCGCCAGTTTTGCGACACCGACGCCCACGCCAATCCGCGTGACCCCCAATAATACCCTGCAGCTCGATACCGATGGCTGGAAACAAGCCTTTCTGATCGGCGCCGGAGCTATGGCCGTGATTTTTGTCGTATTGGGGATCCTGTTCGGCTTACGCAAGCTGATCTAGCCGCCATCCGGCGTGCTGTGAACTGGTCATAGTATGGATAAAAACCAATCTGGGCGCATCCCCCCGTGGTTGCTGGTTGGCTTGGGCAACCCCGGCGAGCGTTACGTCCGCACTCGCCACAATGTCGGCTTCCGCGCCCTCGACCAGCTGGCCGCCCAGTATGGCATCTCGGTCAGCCGCAAGCGCTTTCAGGCCCTGATGGGTGAAGGCCGACTGGGAAACGAACGCGTGGTGATGCTCAAGCCCCAGACCTTTATGAACGAGTCGGGACTGGCCGTGCAACAGGCGCTACGCTGGTTCAAGGTGCCCGCAGAACGCCTGCTGGTGATCTATGACGACATCGACCTGCCGATCGGGCGGGTGCGCATCCGTGCGGATGGCTCCAGCGGTGGGCACCGCGGTATCCATTCGATTATCCAGTCGATTGGCACGCAGGGCTTTATCCGTGTGCGCATCGGCGTCAGCCGGCCACGCGGCGATGCCGTCGACCACGTGCTGAGCGGGTTTAGTGCCGATGAAGAAGCCATCATCCGCGAGATACTCTCCTATATCGACCCGCTTGTGCGCTTGTGCCTGACCGAGGGCACTGCCGCAGCGATGAACCGCTACAACAGCCTCGATCTGTGCCCCGTTCCCGAGAACCCGCCGGATCCCTCGCGGGAGGGATAAGATGGACCTTGCCAGGCTGGTCAACCTGCTGTGCGAGGACGCACATTACCAGGCACTGACCGCACAGCTGCGCGCACACGCCCAACAACCGGGCGCGCTGGGCATCCTAGAGGCCGCCCGCCCGTGGGTCATCGGCGCACTGCAGCGCGACTGGCAAGGCTTATTAGTGGTCATCTCGCCCACGCCTGATACGGCCCGCGCGTTGGCCACCCAACTAGCCAGCTGGTTAGTCCCTGAAAGCAGCATCCTGTATCTTCCGCCGCCCGATGTGCTCTTTTATGATGCCGCTCCATGGGATCGTGACACCCAGTGCCAGCGCGCCGGTGTGTTGGCACAGGTGGCCGAATATACGCATTCCGAACCCGCTCAGCCGACTGTGCTGGTGAGCAGCGTGTGGGCGCTGATGCCGCGCAGCGTGCCGGCGAGCGCCTTTCGGCGCGCGATGCGTATCCTTGAGCCCGGCCAACGACTGATGCCGCGTGATCTGCTCGAGCAACTCGTGCGGCTGGGTTACGAGTATGCTCCAGTGGTCGAATCACCGGGCACTTTTAGCCACCGCGGCTCAATTGTCGACCTCTACAGCCCGCAGCATACCCAGCCGCTGCGCATCGACTTTTGGGGCGATGAGATCGACACACTGCGCTGGTTCGACCCGGTATCACAGCGCTCGGGCGAGACAGCCATCCTCCCGAGCATCACCCCCGCCAGCGAGGCATTGCCGCAATATGGCCCGACGGCTGCTCAGACACTTGAGCGCCTGGATCTCTCCGGCATGCAGCCCAGCCAGCGTCAGCGCCTGCGCGAAGAGATCACCGCTCTGCAGGAAAGCCGTAATCCGAGCGGACTGGTACGTTTTCTGCCGATGCTGTATCCGCAGCCCGGCAATATCCTGGGACTGCTGCCGGAATCCAGCCTGGTACTGGCGGATGACCTGGCAGCGTGCCGCAACGCTGCCCTGGTCCTCGAGGAACAGGCTCGCGCGCTGCAGACCGATATGCTCGCCGAGGGTGAGCTTCCCGAGGGCTGGCCCAAACCCTACTTTGAATGGCGCCAGCTGACCGCCCAGCTCGAGGAACACCGCACGTACGACCTGGGCTATGGCGAGACTGAGGCGCTGCCGATCCTGGGTGAACGCAGTTTTATCGCCGTGCCGCAGTTCGCCGGCCAGCTGCGCTTTGCCCTGGCGGATATCGCCGAACTGGCCCGCAGCCAGCGCGTGGTGATCGTTACACGCCAATCCGAGCGCCTGGAAGACCTCTTGCGCGAACAGGAGCTCGCTCCCCAACGGGTGGAAGCCGTGCCCGAAGTGCTGCCCGAGCATGGCGTGCTACTGATGGATGGCATCCTCAGCGAAGGGGTGGCCTACACGCCGGGCGCACTGGTACTGCTGACAGATGCCGAGATCTTTGGCTGGGTTCGCCCTCCGCGGCGCCGCACTCAACTTGAACGCACCATCTCGCCCGACACTTTTTATTCCGATCTGCGCCCCGGCGACTATGTGGTGCACCTCGAGCACGGCGTAGCCCGCTTTCATGGGCTGGTGCACAAGAGCATGGGCGGCCTGGAGCGCGAATACCTCGAGCTTGAATATGCCGCCGGCGACCGTCTGTTTGTGCCGGTACATCAGGCCGAGCGGGTGGGCCGTTACATCGGCCCCGACGATAAAGAGCCTACTTTGCAGCGCTTGAGCTCGCACGACTGGGAGGCCGCCCGCCAGCGCGCCCAGCGCGCAGTGCGCGACATCGCCATGGAGCTGCTCGAGTTGTATGCCACCCGCGCCATCGTCCCCGGGCATGCCTTTGGCGAAGACACTCCCTGGCAGCGTGAGCTAGAGAGCTCCTTTCCCTACGAAGAGACGCCCGACCAGCTCCGTGCGCTGAGCGACATCAAGGCCGATATGGAGTCAAGCCGTCCGATGGACCGCCTGCTGTGCGGTGATGTCGGCTACGGCAAGACGGAGGTGGCCTTGCGGGCAGCCTTCAAGGCCGTAATGGACGGCAAGCAGGTGGCCGTGCTGGTACCCACCACCGTGCTGGCGCAGCAGCACTTTTATACCTTCCGGCGCCGCCTGCGCGCTTTCCCTGTCACCGTCGAGATGCTCTCGCGTTTTCGCTCACCTGCCGAGCAGGACGAAATCGTGCGTAAACTCGCCGAAGGCTTCCTCGATATCGTTATCGGCACGCATCGCCTGCTTTCGGGGGATGTTGCCTTTCGCAATCTGGGGCTGCTGGTGATCGACGAAGAGCAGCGTTTTGGGGTCAGCCACAAGGAGACCCTCAAAAAGATGCGCAGCGAGGTCGATGTGCTGACCCTCACCGCCACGCCTATCCCGCGCACGCTCTATCTGGCACTCTCGGGCGCGCGCGATATGAGCCTGATCGACACCCCCCCCGAAGACCGTCTGCCGGTGCGCACCACCGTCTCGGCCTACGACCCGGCCCTGGTGCGCAAGGCGATCCTGCGCGAGCTGGATCGCGGCGGACAGGTGTTTTACGTGCACAACCGCGTGCAGGGCATCTATGCCGTAGCTGATCAGCTCCAGGAGCTGGTGCCGGAGGCCTCCTTTGTCGTGGGGCACGGCCAGATGGCCGAAAACGAACTGGCTCAGGTGATGCTGGGGTTTGCCAACGGCGAGGCCAATGTGTTGGTGTGCACCACCATTATCGAAAGTGGGTTGGATATCCCCAACGTCAACACCATCATCATCGACCACGCCGACACTTTTGGCCTGGCACAGCTCTACCAGCTGCGCGGACGCG
Source organism: Chloroflexota bacterium (assembly GCA_012729455.1). Taxonomy (GTDB): domain Bacteria; phylum Chloroflexota; class Anaerolineae; order UBA1429; family UBA1429; genus JAAYDC01. The sequence goes on from JAAYDC010000006.1 coordinate 180,915, forward strand.
TGGGGCGCGGCACCAACCGTGCCTATGCCTATCTGTTTTACGACGGCACCTTGCCGCTCAGCGAGATCGCGCGGCGCAGGCTGCAGACCATCCAGGAGGCTACCGAACTGGGGGCGGGCTTTCGTGTGGCTATGCAGGATATGGAGATCCGCGGTGCCGGCGAGGTGCTAGGGGCCGAGCAGCACGGGCACATCGCCGCGATCGGCTATGACCTGTACGTGCGATTGCTGCAGAGCGCCGTGCAGGAGCTAAAGGAGAGCAGCGGAGACAGCGTCGAGGCGATCCGGCGGGCTCAACGCAGATTGTCGACTCATTTGCTGACGCTCGAGGTGGGGCCGACCATCGACCTGCCCCTTTCGGCTTATGTGCCGCCCAGCTATCTGGCGGATAACACCCTGCGGCTGCGCTTTTATCGGCGCCTGGCGCGCGCCGAGAGCCTGGAAGAGATCGAGGCGCTGGAACACGAGGTGACCGACCGTTACGGCAGCCTGCCAGAGCCAGTGGCCAACCTGCTATACATCCTGCGCATCCGCAGCCTGGCGGCGCAGTGCGGCATCAACACCATCTCGGTCGAAGACCAGCAGATCGCCATGGCGCTGCCGCAAACCCTGCTGTCCAGCCTGGCGCGCAAACTCAGCAGCCAGTTCGATGGCGTGACAGCACGCGGCGGACGCATCTGGCTGGCGATGCGGGAAGGCTGGCCTGCTGCGCTCGAAGAGCTGTTGCGAACCTTGTCTGAGAACCCAGCCTACCTGGCGCTCGTCAGTCCTCCTCGGGCTTGACCTCTTCAGCTTTCTTGGATCGGCTGCGGCGCGGTTTGGGCGCCGCCACGGGCTTGTCGGCCAGGGCGACCGGCAGCACGTCATCCATGTGCTGGATAAAGACAAAGCGCATGCCCTTTTGCATCTTCTTGGGCACTTCGATCAAGTCGGGCTTGTTGCGAAGCGGGATCAGCAGAGTATCGATGCCCGCCCGCCGCGCGGCCAGAAGCTTTTCACGCAGGCCGCCGATCGGCAACACCTTCCCGCGCAGGGTAATCTCACCGGTCATAGCCACATTATGATGCACTGCGCGCCCCGTCAACACCGAGATCAGCGCTGTGGCAATGGTGATACCCGCCGAGGGGCCGTCCTTGGGAACCGCGCCTTCGGGCACGTGAATATGGATATCGATCTTGTCAAAGTCGAGATTGCCGATCCCCAGCTCGTCGACCCGAGAGCGCGCATACGAAAGCGCCGCCTGGGCGGATTCCTGCATCACCTCGCCCAGCTGCCCCGTCAGCAGCAGGTTGCCCTTGCCGTTCAGGATGGTAACCTCGATCAGGAGCGTATCACCGCCCGACTCGGTCCATGCCAGGCCGGTGGCTACTCCCACCTGATCCTGCTTGTCGGTCTCAGTCTCCATATAGTGCGGGGGGCCGAGGTACTTGACGAGCGAGCGCCGCACAACCTGCTTGGGAGCCGGCTTGCCCTCTGCGATGCGGCGCGCCACCTTGCGGCAAATGTTGGCGATCTCGCGCTCCAGGTTGCGGACACCCGCCTCCTGGGTGTACTCGCGGATCAACCCGTTCAGGGCACTATCGGCAAAGTGCAGTTCGGTCACGCCGTTTTGTTCCAGCTGATGCGGGATCAGGAACTGGCGCGCGATCTTGATCTTGTCCTCTTCCACATAGCCGAGGAACTCGATCACTTCCATGCGGTCGAGCAAGGCCGGCGGGATCGGGTCGAGCATGTTGGCAGTGGTGATAAACATCACCCTGGAAAGGTCGTAAGGCAGCTCAAGGTAGTGGTCGGAAAAGGCATAGTTCTGCTCCGGGTCGAGCACTTCAAGCAGGGCTGCCGAAGGGTCGCCGCGAAAGTCCGAGCCGACCTTGTCGATCTCATCGAGCATGAACACCGGGTTGCTCGAGCCGGCGTTGCGCATCGTCTGAATGATGCGCCCCGGCATGGCGCCGATATAGGTACGGCGATGCCCGCGAATCTCGGCCTCGTCGCGGATGCCGCCCAAACTTACGCGGACAAACTTGCGTCCGAGCGCCTGAGCAATCGACTTGCCCAGCGAGGTCTTGCCGGTGCCGGGCGGGCCGACAAAGCACAGGATCGGATTCTTCATCTTGTCGGCAGCCAGCTTGCGCACCGCCAGGTGCTCCAGGATGCGTTCCTTGGCCTTGGGCAAGCCGTAGTGGGTGGCATCCAGCACCTTGGCTGCCTCGGTGATATCGAGCTTGTCTTCGGTGGGCGCGTTCCAGGGCAGCGTCAGGATCCAGTCGATATAGGTGCGGATCACGCCCACCTCGGGCGATGCTGAGGGCAGCCCGTTCAGGCGGTTGAGCTCCTTTTCGGCACGCGCGCGCACATCATCCGAGAGCGAGAGCTTGGATAGCCGTTCGCTCAGCTCTTTGACGTCCTGCAAAAACGGGTCGTTCTCGCCCAGCTCGTTTTGGATCACGCGCATCTGTTCGCGCAGGTAATACTCGCGCTGGGTACGGTCAACCTCGGACTGCACCTGTGAGCTAATCTTATTTTGCAGCTCGAGCACATCCAGCTCGCCGGCCAGGATCACGCTCAGCTTTTGCAGGCGGATGGTAACATCGGGGGTCTCCAGCAGTTCCTGGCGCTTTTCGATCGGCAGATCGATGATGGAGGCCACCAGGTCAGCCAGCCAGCTGGGTTCATCGGCGTTAAGTGCCGCTACATAGGCGTCGTCCGGGATGTTGCGGTTGTTCTGCACCACCTTTTCAAAGAGCGCCAGCACCGCGCGTATCAGCGCCTCGGTGGCCAGGCCATCCTCGGCCGATTCGCGGATGGGGGTCACCTCCACCGCCAGATAAGGATTGACCTGGGTAAAGCGCTGCACGCGCACTCGGCGCTGCCCCTGCACCCAGATCGAGGTGGTGCCATCCGGCATGCGCAGGGTGCGGCCGATCAGCACCTCGGTGCCGGTGGTGTAAAGCTCTTTGCTGTCAGGATCTTCGAGCTCCTGGTCGAGCTGAGCGAGCGTCACCAGGCGCTGGTTGTTGGCCATGGCGGCCTCGATCGCCTTGACCGACTTTTCTCGCCCCACAAAGAGCGGCGCAACCATGCGCGGATACACCACCGTATCGCGTAAGGGGATCACGGGGAATTCTTCGATCTCGAATTCCTCGGTCGTTACTTCAGTTTCTTCACCCAACCACTCGTCAAACTCTGTGGTAGTTGGTTTGACTTGTTTAGCCATCTGGCGCACGGACCTCCACAAGATAACACAAAATGATAACACGCCCATCGGCGATAACCAAACGCCGCCTGGCAGAGTTGCAGGGATTATCGGATCAAGAGACGTCTAGTCGGGGATAAAAGTCGCCCAAGCATCCGGCGATTCATACACCTGAACCTCGGCAATATGCGTACACGGCAGCGCGGCAGCCAGACGGGTATACACGTCGCGGGCAATGTTCTCGGCGCTGGGGTTAACTAGGTCAAAGGGCAGCACTTCGTTGAGGCTATGATGGTCAAAGCGATCTAAGACCTTGTCGAGCTCCTTTTTTAGGAGTGTGAAATCGAACGCCATCCCTTCGCTGTCGAGCTCGGCTGAGGCGATCGTCACGATCACCTCCCAGCGGTGGCCGTGCACGTTTTCGCACTTGCCCTGGTAACAGCGCAGCCAATGAGCCGCATCAAAATGGCGCCGCACGGATACTCGATACACGCCGCAACCTCCCGATGGTTCATCCTAGGATATGCTAACTACCGCGTTTGGCAAAAATCGGTTGCCCATCGGGCTATTGCTGATTACACTGCAGGCATCGAACACGGGAGGGCGGGCATGAAGATCTCCGATATCAAAACCTACCCGATTTGGGTGGGTACGCGCAACCAGATGATCGTCAAGGTCGAGACCGACGAGGGCTTGGTGGGCTGGGGCGAGGGCGGTCTCTCGAGCCGCGAACTGGCGGTGCAGGGAGCGGTCAGGCACTATCGCGAGTTTTTGCTGGGGCGCGACCCAATGCAGCGCGGCGCGCTCTGGCAGGAGATGTATCGATCGCAGTACTTTGAGGGCGGAAGGGTGCTCACCTCGGCCATCGCAGCCATCGACATCGCCCTCTACGACATCGCCGGCAAGGCTCTGGGTGTGCCAGTCTATCAGCTGCTGGGCGGTAAACAGCGTGATCTGGTGCCCTGCTTTGCCACTACCTCAGCACCGGTCGGCCCCAGGCTGCTGGATGACGTGGCGTTGCTGCTCGACAAGGGCTGGAACTGCATCCGCACTGGAATATATCACCGTCCGCACCCCGAAGACCCTGGACGTTTTGAGCCGCGCGAATCGATCGCCGAGACGGCCAAGTGGCTCGTCAAGGTGCGCGAGACCTTTGGCAGCGAGCCGGTACTGGGGATCGACTATCACCACCGTCTGAGCGTGGCAGAGACCGCCAGTTTTTGCCAGCGCATGCCGTCTGGCACACTCGATTTTTTGGAAGAGCCGATCCGTGCCGAAAGCCCAGAGGCTTACGAATCCCTGCGCAGCATGACGGACGTGCCGCTGGCGATCGGCGAAGAGTTCTCGAGCAAGTGGGCCTTTTTGCCCTTTATCGAGCGCGGCATCACCAACTATGTGCGCCTTGATGTCAGTAATGTGGGCGGAATCACCGAAGCCATGAAGGTGGCCGGCTGGGCCGAGGCCCATTATATCGATTTGATGCCACACAACCCGCTGGGGCCGATCTGCACAGCCGCCAGCCTGCACGTGGCAGCGGCTTGCGCCAACTTTTCGTGGCTGGAGGTGCGCAACTCGCCCACCGAGCACCTCGGCTTTGACGACCCCGAGCTCTTTCCCGAGCAGCCAGTGCAGGAGGGCGCCTTTTACCGCGTGCCCGAAGGGCCCGGCCTGGGGGTCTCGTTCAATGAGGAGAAAGCAGCCAGCATGTCGTTTCGCTTTCACGAGACGGGGCGTATCCATCGCGCCGACGGCTCGTATACCAACGCCTGATCGAGGAGCCCAGCATGAGCAAGCCATTTTCGGTGCCGGTTAAACCCGATTGGCCCGCCTTTGTGCGCACCATCCTGCGCCAGGGCACCCCAGAGCGCGTCCACCACATCGAGCTGTTTCTGGATCCCGAAGTGCAAACCGCCGTCTGTGAGCGCTTTGACCTGGAAGAGGGGCTCGACCGTGCCGATCCCTTTTTCGCCGAAAAGCGCCAGATCCGCATCCAGCGCTTTCTGGGGTATGACTATGTGCGCGCAGCCATCAGCGGCCTCGACTTTACCTTTGTATGGAACCAGACCCCCGATACAGCCGATCTGGCGCGCGGGGGCGGCCGCAACTATCTTGACGAGCATCGCGGGCCCATTACCAGCTGGGAGGAATACGAGGCCTTTCCATGGCCGGACCCAAGCTCGATCAATACCACCACACTCGAGTGGTACGAGCGCAATCTGCCGGATGATATGTGCCTGGTGATCAGCGGCGGTTTTGCCCACTTTGCAGAATACCTCAACTGGCTGATGGGCTATGAGACTCTCTGTTATGCGCTATACGATGCCCGCGACCTGGTCAGGGAGATCAGCAATCGCCTAGTCGATCTCTATCGCACGGTACTCGAGGTGGCACTACAGTTCAAGCGCGTGGGGGTAGTGTGGGGCAGCGATGATATGGGCCACAAGACCGGCACGCTGATCAGCCCTGACGACCTGCGCGAATTTGTGCTGCCCGGCCACAAGCTGATAGCCGAGATGGCACACGCTGCCGGGCACCCCTACATACTGCACGCCTGCGGCAACCTCAACGAGATCATGCCCGACCTGATCGAGGATGTGCGCATCGATGGCAAACACTCGTATGAGGATACTATCGAGGACGTCATCGAGCTGAAAACCGGATATGGCCAGCAGATCGCCCTGCTGGGCGGTATCGATGTCGACTTTTTATGCCGCGCCGATGAGGCGGCTATCCACGAACGGGTGCGCCGCACGCTGGATGTGTGCCAGCCCGGCGGGGGCTACTGCCTGGGGACTGGCAACAGCGTGGCCAACTATATCCCGTTGGATGCCTACCTGGCGATGGTCGACGAAGGACGACGTTACTAGAACGCCCAAAACAAAACCAGCCGTCCTCGCGAACGGCTGGTTTTAGCTCTACGCTACGGCAGCGGCTGTGAGCCCACCCGCGCTACCCATTGCCGTGCCCATTCGACGCCAGGGATACCTAGGTCGCAAATGCACGACGCAAGCAGAATCATGCCGTCGGTGACGCCGGCCTTGAGCCACTCTAGACCGGTCTCGAACTGGCGCTCCAGGGCTGGCTGGGGGATCTCCTGGTTGGTGCCAAAGTCCCACATATAGCAGCCCTGCACGATGCGCTTGCCCGGCGCCAGCTCACGAACGCGCGCCATGTTGCGCTCCAAGTCGGCCAATTCGGGGGCTGTCCAGGTCCAGAAGGTCACCACGTCGCACTCTGCCAGGATCGGCGCCACATCCAGATCCAGGTCGTGGGCATACAGCACTACCCACAGGTCCAACGGCCGGTTGGCGCGATGCAGGGCATCCGCAAAGCCGGCGATCTCCTCGCCGCTATAGCGACTGACGGCGCCCGATTCGTTGGGCTTGTGGAAAAAGTCGTCCATGATGGCGCCCGCCAAAGGGGGTATGTCGGGCACGAGCGCGACCACTTCGTCCAAATCGGTCTGCTGGTCGTTGCGCTTGGATGACGAATCCCCTACGATTGACCAAACCAGCTTATCGAGGTGCTTGAGCTCCTGAGCATGCGGCAGGAGCGGCGGCTCGGGTTTGCCACCAAAGGCCACCAAGATGACGTTACGCAGCCCCATATAGGCAGCAGCAGCAGCCACGGAGATGGCAGAGTTGCCGCCCAGGTTCCAGATGCCGGTATAGCTGCCGGCCGGATGGCCCCACAGCCACAGTTTGTCGCTTACTGTTGGCATATGCTCTCCTAAAGGCTGATGACGCGGTTGGTCTCGGCAGAGGTGACGATCGCGTCCACCACCACCGTCTGACGCATGCCGTCTTCTTGGTTGGGCAGCGGCCCCAGGCCCTGCCAGGTGCTGGGCATAAGGGTATCCTGGAGGATGGCGTCGATGAACAGCCCGTCGAGTGCCATCCATTCACTATAACCCAAGCCGTCGAACTCGAGGGCCGGCAGCAGCATGCTGGTGCCGGCTTTCAGAGCGCCGGCTGCAGGATCCATCCACTGCATGCGCGCTGTCACGTTGGCTCCCAGCTTAGCCAGTTCCTGCTGATGGGTGAGTAGTTCGGCTGCCGGCAGATCCTTGTGCAGGTTAGCGCGCCAGCCCGGCGTGCAGTTAAAAGCGCCGCGCTTGTTATAGATCAGGGTGCCGTCAGAGCCTGAAAAACACATGTAAAATTCGACCAGGTCATCGATGTGCTTGATCCACTCAGCCTTGACGCGCACTTTTAGGCCGTTATCAAAGGTTAAATAGGCGTCATAGAGGTCGGGGGTATAGCCCAGCACCTGCTGCTGCTTGATGGCATACACCTCGCGTACTTCGGCGGGGGTGAAATAAAAACGCAGCAGGTCAACCACGTGGCTCAACAAAAAGTAGGCCGTCGACGAGCCGGCTGCCCACTCGCGCGTGCGCGCGCCCCACATCTTGGTCGGCACTGAGATGTTGTCATCCAGCCTGGATTCACCATAGACCACCTGCCCCAGCAGGCCCGACTGGATGGTATAACGCGTGGCGATATCCAGCGGTGAAGTGCGGTTGGCAAAGTTGATGAAAAAACGCGCGCGCTGGCGCTGAATAGCCTCGTAGAGCGCCTCGGCATCCGCCATGGTGGTGGCAAAGGGCTTTTCCTGCAGGATATTGGGCACCCTCGCCGCGAGACATGCGAGCGTGGGGGCAGCGTGCAAGGGATCCGGAGTAGCGACCACCGCCAGATCGAGCTTGTGTTCGGCCAGCATCGCCTCATAGCTGGTATAGGCCTGGCAGCCAATGCGTTTAGCGGCCTGTTCGGCAGCTTCGCTGCGCAGGTCGGCCACCGCCACCACCTCGACCTCGGGGCGCTTGGCCAGATAGTCGGCATGTTCGTTTCCCAGAATCCCTAACCCGATGATACCCGTCTTGAGCTTGCTCATGACGCCTCCTGTTGTGCTCCTGGAGGTATCATATCGCCGTTGGGGCATTTGTCCAGTGCTGCGGACGTTGACTCACACGCGGCAATCGGCTATGATATCGCCACTATCCACAGGAGCTGGACGATGACAACCCACGCACAGCGCGTCCACGCACAATTGGCCATGCATGGCGGCGTCCCGACTATCCATTTCGACGGTCAGCCTGACCCGGGCTTGGCGTTTATGACTTATTGGCCGCGCAGCCAGCAGATGCGCGAGTTTGCCGAGGCAGGCGTGCACCTCTATTCGGCGCCCAGCACCTCCTGCCAGCACCTTTGGGAACCAATGGCTCCCCAGGTATGGCTGGGGCCTGATAACTATGAATACACGCATGTCGACCGCCTGATGGAGCAGATCGTGGCGGCCGATCCAAAGGCGCGCATTTTCCCGCGCATCTACCTCAACTCGCCGCGCTGGTGGGATATGCGCCACCCCGACCAGCTGGTGCTGGTGGATGACGGCCAGGGCGTACCGGTGCCTTATTACGAGCGCAACCAAAAGCGCGTGCCCAGCTGGGCCTCTGAAGTGTGGCGCCAGGATACCGCCGAGACGCTGCGCTCCTATATCCGCCACATCCAGGCAGCCCCTTATGCCGAGCATGTCATCGGCTACCACCTGGCCAGCGGCACCACCGAGGAATGGATGTACTGGGGCGCTAACGACGGCATGTATGCCGATTTCTCCAGCCCGAGCCTGGTGCGCTTCAAGGATTGGCTGCGTGAGAAATACGGCAACGACACGGCGCGCCTGCGGGAGGCCTGGGCTGACCCAAAGATCGATTTCGAGCGCGTCACTATCCCCACCAAGGCCGAGCGCCTACACACCTCAAGAGGCTTCCTGCGCGACCCGCAGCGCGAGATGTGCGTGATCGATTACCTCTTGTATCATTCGTGGATGACAGCCGACACGATCTGCGGCCTAGCCAAGGTGATTACCGAGACCACCGAACGGAGCGCCTTGTGCGGCGTCTTTTATGGTTACCTGATGCAGCTGGCAGCGCGCGATTTTCGCTGGCAGAACTGCGGGCATCTGGGGCTCAAGCAGATCCTGGCGTCGCCCGATATCGACTTTGTCTGCAGCCCCAGCAACTATTCGGCGCGCAACCTGGGCGCGGGCGGCTATAGCATGTTCATGTCGCTGACCGATTCGATCAAGCTGCACGGCAAAACCTGGTTCGACGAAAACGACTATCGCACCTGTGTGGCCACTGCCCACGGCTGGGGCAAGACCTATACCATGGCCGATACCATCGCCGTGCAGCGCCGCGAGCTGGCCAATGTGCTCGCCAACGGGGTGTGCATGTGGTGGTTCAACCTCACTACCGAGCCCTGGTTCAGCGACCCCGAGCTACTGGGCGAGATCGCGCATCACCGGCGCATCGGCCAGGCCAGCCTGAGCTGGGACCGCCGCTCGGTCGCCCAAATCGGCGTGCTCTATGATGAAGACGCTGTAACCTATGCTCAGGTGGATAGCGAACTGCCTGAGCAGCTGGTGATCCGCCAGATGCCCGAGCTGGGGCGCAGCGGTGCGCCGTACGCACTCTACCACATCGATGACCTTGAGCTGCTCAGCGGCGACGAGTGCAAGGTATGGTTTATGTTAACAAGCTTTGCCACGACGGCGCGCAAACGCGAGCTGATCCGCGCCAAACTGCAGCGTGCAGGCAACACGCTGGTATGGATCTATGCACCGGGGGTGATCGCCGATGAGCGCTACTCGCTGGAGGCCTCCGCCGAGCTGACGGGCATCCGCCTGGCCAGCATTGAGGAGGCCATGCCGATCGAGGTCATTCCGGACACCGGCAGCCCGCTGGCTTTCGCGCGCTATGGCGTACAAAAACCGATCGGCCCTGTGTTCTATGCCGACGAGCCGGCCGCCGAAACCTGGGGCGAACTGGCTGGCCTCGGAAAACCAGGCCTTGTGGTGCGCCAAATGACAGGCTGGTGTTCGGTCTACTCCGCTGCCCCCTGTCTGCCCAGCGACCTGCTGCGCGAACTAGCCAAACGTGCTGGCGTACACATCTATAACGACGCCGGCGATGTGGTGTATGCCAACCGCTCGTTCATCGGGGTGAGCGCTGACTATAGCGGCACGCGCACCATCCGCCTGCCGCAGCGCGCCGATGTGACCGACCTGCTGACGGATAAGGTGATCGCTCGCGCTGCGGAAGCGTTCGAGGTTCACCTGGAGGGAAAACAGACCGGCCTTTATCACCTGAGCTGGGTTTGAGGAGGGCTATCATGCAGCGCGCCGACCCATCTATCCTGACGAACGGCAATCGCCCCGCCACCACCGACGTGGGCACCTGGTATTGCACCTATTACGACGATAACTGGGATAACGTAGGCGGTATGGGCTACGTGCCCACCTACTACCGCCCGCTGTGCTCGGATACGCCCGACGATTACCGCACCTATCGCGCCGACGATGCAGCGGTAATCGACTATCATCTCGCCCAGCTAGCCGCAGCACAAATCGATTTCATCCTCTTTGAGGTAACCCCGGGTGGGTTGGGCGGCTACCGTCTGACAATGCAGCCCTTTGTCGACAAGGCGCGCGCGGTGTGCGAGCGTCTGGCGCTCTGGAACGCTGGCAACCCCTGGAAGATCCGCTACGCCATCGCCGCCGGCGCGCACTATGGCGTTTACCAATCCGACCCGGTGGGCTTGTGCATGGAGCGCGAGGCTCAGGAAGTCTGGGAGACCTTTGTCACCAATCCGGCCTATGGCGGGGAGGATACCTGCTACCAGCTCAACGGCAAGCCGCTGCTGGTCTACTGGGGCGACCCGGAGGCGAACCCGCGTCATTGGGCAGCTTATGAGGGCGATAAAACCTATGGCGAGCGCTTTAGCATACGCTATGCCAGTGACGTACGCGCCGGCACCTATGGCTGGAACATTTACGCCAGCGGCACGGTGCTGCACCCCGAGGTGGAGGTGGTCTCGCCGGGTTGGGGCCACTATACGCGCGCCGAACCGCCCTATGTCGAACGCCAGGCAGGCCGCTTTTACCAGCGCTGCTGGGATACCGTGCTGGGCAACTCGCTTCCGGCGATTGTGATGGTGGTGACCTTTAACGACTATCTCGAGAACACCGCTGTGTGGACAGCTGACACGTCCGCAGTGACCGACGCTGACCGCTGGCTCAACCCTGCCGGCGAGCTCGACCCGGCGCTCTACTGGCGCCTGACAGTCGACAACATCCGGCGATTACGCAAGGGCTGAACAAATCCTGTACAATCACATCATCGAATCAGGAAATACACGTAATGGCACTAGTACCGCGCAGCGAAATCGATCCGGCAGATCGCTGGAACCTCTCGGTTTTTTACTCATCGGATGCCGCCTGGGAGACAGACCTGCAGGCCGCAGCCGGCTGGCCCGACAAAATAGCCGCTTTCCAGGGGCGCCTGGGTGAGAGCGCTGAGGTGCTGGCCGATGCCATCGAGACCTATATGGCTGCCAACCGTGCACTCGAAAAGATCTATGTCTATTCGCATCTGCGCCATGACGAGGACCAGGGCAACAGCACCTGCCAAGCTATGCAGGAGCGTGCGCGCTCCAGCTATATTCGTCTGATGGCCGCGAGCGCCTACCTGGCCCCCGAGTTATTGACAATCCCGGACGAGACCATGCAAGGCTGGATGAGCCACGCGCGTCTGGTTCCCTACCGCATCTGGCTGGAGGAGCAGCTGCGCGGAAAGCCCTACACCCTCTCGCAACCCGAAGAGCGCATCCTGGCGATGCTGGCAGAGCCGTTGGGGGCGCTTTCGAACATCTACTCGGTGCTCAAGAACGTTGATCTGGCAGCCCGTCTGCCCGAAGTGAACATCGAGGGGCAAGAACCGGTCCAGCTCACACATGCCACCTTTGTCAAAGCCCTCGAAAACAAGGATCGTGCTGTGCGCCGCGCCGCCTTTGACGGCTATTACCGCGAATACCGCGGCAACCGCGCCACCATCGCCGCCACTCTGGAGGGCGCTGTCAAATCACACACTGTACTGGCGCAGCTGCGCGGTTTTGGGTCGGCACTCGAGGCGGCGCTGTTTAATGATAATGTCCAGCCGGCGGTCTACAACAGCCTGATCGAGGCGGTGCATAACGCTCTGCCGGCTTTTTACCGCTATATTGAAGTGCGCAAAAAGCTGCTCGGGCTCGACCCGCTGCACCTATACGATGCCTATGTACCGGCGGTAGATTCTGTCGATCTGAATTACAGCTATGACGAGGCAGTCGAGCTCGTGCTCAAGGCTCTGGCGCCTTTGGGCGCGGAATACACCGACCAGGCACGCAAGGGGCTGCTGGGCGGCTGGGTCGACCGCTATGAGAACGCCGGCAAGCGCTCGGGGGCTTATTCATCGGGGTGCTATGACTCGTGGCCCTATATCCTGATGAACTATACCGGCACGCTTAATTCGGTCTCGACCCTGGCACACGAGCTGGGGCACTCGATGCACACCTACCTCTCGCATAACGCCCAGCCCTATCAGACGGCCGACTATCGCATTCTGGTAGCTGAGGTGGCTTCGACCACCAACGAAAACCTGCTGACCCATTACCTGCTCGAGCAAAACAGCGACAAGGCGGTGAAAGCATATCTGATCGACCGCCAACTCGATACCCTGCGCGGCACCCTGTATCGCCAGACCATGTTTTCCGAGTTCGAAAAACTGATCCACGAGCAGGCCGAGGCGGGCCAGCCGCTCACCGTTGATTCGCTGGACGAGACTTATTACAACCTGGTCAAACTCTACTTTGGCCCTGGGGTGGCTTTTGACGAAGAAGATGCGCCGATCGCCTGGGAATGGGCCAGGGTCGACCACTTTTTCTACAACTTTTATGTCTACAAGTATGCCGCTGGCATCGCCAGCGCCATAGCCATCTCGGGCGGGTTGTTGGCAAACGAGCCGCACACTGCAGAGCGCTATTTTGCCTTTTTGCGCAGCGGCAGCAGCAAATACCCGCTCGAGCTACTCAAAGACGCCGGGGTCGACCTCACCACCCCAGAGCCCGTGGCGGAAGCCCTAAGCGAGTTCGACCGCCTGACCAGCGAGCTGGAGCGCCTGCTCGCCTGAGCTTTCTATATAAAGAGGCCGGCATAACAGCCGGCCTCTTTGCTTTTAGTGCTCTCAGGGCTGGTAGGGTTCGGGGCGCCAGGCAGCGTTCATCACCCCGATCACGCTGGTAGCGTGCCGGGCGATGTCGATACGGTACGGGTCGCCGGGCTTGTCGGGGCGAAAGCGCGTGACACGCTCATAAGGCGGCTGCAGGGTTGCCAACCCCCAGCCCTGCGGCTGGGCCTTGAGCTTGGTCAGGGCAGCCCGCGCGCCCTCATAGATCATCTCGCGCGCCTTTTCGGGCTGGCGATGGATGGCCGAGAGGTTGGCGCGCATGTACTGCTCGGTAGTCAGCAGGGCGCCGTGATCGGGGTTGAGGCCGTGTTTGACAGCGGTAGTGATGATGCCGGGGATGAGCGCCTGCGCCTCGCGCACCAGCGCCATATCCCCCGAGGCATAAATGCACGGCACGCCCAGCTCTCCGGCACACAGCGCCATTTCACCCAGCTCGCCGATGCTGACGTTGTTGATGGTTTGGTCGAGGTAGTTGAACCATTGGGTATGCGCCAGATGGGCCAGCTGTGTGCCGGCTTTGGCGTGCTGGCCGATCCAGATGACCGCGCTAAAGCTCCGATCCAGGCCGCCGGGCCAGCCGCCTACCGAGCTGCGCAGCAGCCAGGCGCGCCGATCCAGCAGCGCCGGGTTGATGCCGCCAGCACCATGGCCGTCCGAGACGACCACCTCATCCGCGCCAGCCTCGAACAAGCCATCGATGGCGGCATTGACCTCGCGCGTCAAAAAGGCGCGCCCCAGATCATAGTAGCGTCCGCGGTATTGGCCGCCAGCCGGCTGACACCAGTCGTCATGGTCGAGGATGCCGGCCACGCCCTCCATGTCGGTCTCTATAAACACCTTAATGCTCATTGCGTCTCCTGCGCAGCGCGCACCTGGTCGCGCAAAAAGGTCTCGATCGAACCTCTGGATTCCAGTAGCTCGGCGATTTTTGAATCCGGCAACGGTACCACCAGAACGCCTTCATAGCGCATGGCCGTAAAGGGCGGATGCGCCTTTTCGGCCGGGGTGCTCAGGATTACAAAGGCCAGCTTGATGCCGCGCAGTTGAGCCTGGCGCACCACCTCGATCGGCCACTGTACCTCTGTGTGTGCACTCGACCTGCGGCTCACCAGCACAGCCGGCATATAATTCAGCCAGAACGAATCGTCGGGAACATTCGGCTCGATGGTAAACACCAGGTCGAGGCGCTCCTGGTCGGAGTTCACCTCGGGCACCACGGTAAAAGCGGGCACTGCCGCAAAAAAGGCAGCAGCAAAGGCCTCCCAAGCGGTGTCAGCCTGATAGTAGCCGCGCGAACCCAGCGCCTGCCAGCGCAGGTTGCGCAGCCGAGCAAACATCTCGCGCGCCACGTCGTCGGGCATGGCCAGCGATTCGCGGATATCGGCCGACGCTGTCTCGTCGTCCTCTTGCTGCTGGGCGTAGAAGTCGCGCAGGGCACGCGCATACAGCTCATTGCGCAAGCTGGCCGGCTGTGTGGGCGCGAGCACGCCGATCATCTCCAGAGACGCCAGCACCGGGTCGTTGCGCGTAAAGGGCATGCGCCGGCCTTCCATGGTGATAGCCTGCATACGGCGGCGCTGCAGCGGACGGCGGGAGAGCTCGTGCAGCACATGATGGATGTTGTCGTCATCCAGCAGCATCTGCTGAGCCGCCGCCTCAACCTGCTCGGTGCCGATCTCGCTCGCTCCGCTCTCCAGCAGTTTGGCGCACATCTGCATCGTTAAATAGGGGTGTCCATGCGCGAGCTGATAGATCGCATCGCGCGCTCCGGCATCCACGGCCACCTGATGGTGTTTAAACTGGTCGATCAGGCGATTGACGCTATCGCGGTCAAAATCGCGCAGGTAGACCTTTTCGCAGATATTGAGCGGCGACTGATGCCCAAAGGTGAGGGCATACAGATCAACCGCCCCGCTGAACACAAACAGGTACTTGCTCAGCTCGGGCGACATACTGCGTCCTTGGATAAAGACAGCACGCAGCGCGCTGAAAAAGCCGTCGGATACTTCTGGGCTGAGCGCGCCCACCTCGTCGAGCAGCACGATGATGCGCGTATCCGGCACCCACAGCGCCAGGCGCTGCAGAAAAGCGACAAATTCGGCGGTGGTTTCCAACAGCTCGGCGGGCTGATCGGCCTCGTCCTGCAGGTGCTCGCGGAATTCACTCGTCAGGCGAAACGCCAGGTAGCGGAAGCAGGCCTTGGTATCCTGCGCGCGCAGCACCGAGAGATCGACAAACACCGGGTTATAGCGCGGACGCAGGCGCTCCATCAGGTTGAGGAGCAGGGTGGTCTTGCCAGTCTGGCGGGCGCTCAGGATGGCGATGTATTGCGTCACCGAAGGCTGCGACGCCAGGCGCAGCACGCGGCGCAACTCGGGACGGTTGACCAGCATATTGGCGCCAAAAGCGCTTGTCAGCGGGCCGCGTGTGGTAAAGGGTTCATCCTGCGGAGCTGGATCCGCCAGCGCGCCGCGGTCGTTAGTCCCCGAGCGCACAGTGCGGACGGGGTCTTCGCTCCATAACCGGCCGTTTTGGGAACGTAAGAAAAGCACCGGCGCCAGCCAATCACTCGGTTCGACGCCGGCCGCGCCCGCACCCAGGCGGCCCTCGGCCATGCATTCGTCGATAGTGCGGCCCATCGCCAGGGCGCGGTAAAAGAAGCGACAAAAACGCGTGGCGGCGGCATCTTCTACCGGCCACTGCATCGCCACAACGGCGGGGATCTCGGCACGCACCAAGGAGGGTGCCAAGCCCGCCCAGGCTCCGTTGGCGGTGTCACAGGCGTTCAGCACCACCAGGTTGACGCCGTAGCGACCAAACATGTGCGACATCTCGCCGGCCTTCAGGAGCGAGGTATGCCCCTGGTCGTCCTCCAGCACCAGGGCGCCCTGCTGCAGCTCGCGATTATAGTGGCCGTGCCCAACATAGTGCACCACATCGGGGTTGTGCTCCTGCAGGGCCGTCAGCAAGCGCTCGTAAGTGGTGTGTTCGACCACATTGACGCGTGCCTGGCTTGCCTGGGTCAGCTCGCTCAGCGACTCTTTAAGCACCTCGATCTCGTGCTGCCAGTTGAGCTGCACCTGGTCTTGCGGGTTAGCCGCCACCACCAGGATCGACAGCGAGCCGCGCTGACGCAGCGTGGGCGGGCCGGCATGCAGCCGCAGATAGCGCACCAGCGAGATGGCCGGGTCAAACACCAAAAAGTTGCTCTTGCGCGAATCGTACAGGAGCTCCCAGGCCAGGCGCGCCAGCTCCCAGGCATCGATGTGCAGGCGCAGACGCAGGCCGCGTCCGCGCTCGCGCGCTACCTGGTACGATTCATACCACAGCGTCTGAGCTTCGCGCTGAAAGACGGACTTGAACAGCGCGTTGCCCAACTGAGCAGCGACCGGCCGTTGGCGCGGCGCCTGGCTGGCGGCTTGCAGGATATCAGCCGGCAGGTTAAAGCGGTAGCGTTCTGATTCGCCCACCGGTGAAGCCAGCACCTCGGCCATGCCCAGGTAGGTCGCGGGGTTCCAGTCGGTCAGGCGTAAATCAAAGCTAAGATATTCCATCGGCTCTCCCGACTCGGTTGTACAAAAGGGTGGATGCGTACTATTGTAGTATCCTATTATAGGCATCCGTGCTCGAACCGGTCAAGCCATGCAGCCCGATACAACCAAACCAAAGAACCAGCAATACCTGACGCCCGTCGCTACCGCCAACGGGCTGTTTGGCATTATTCTGGCGCTTTTCGTCGCCCTGGGGCTGTATTATAGCATCGCCACGCCCATTTTCGAGGCACCTGATGAGGTGTGGCACTATGCCTTTATCCAGCATCTGGCGGAGTGCAAAAACCTGCCGGTGCTGGATCCTGCCGCGCCGGGCAGCTGGGCCCAGGAGGGCGGACAGCCGCCGCTCTATTACTGGCTGGCCTCCCAGCTCACGCGCCAGCTGCTGCCGGCGAATTACCATGACCTGATGGTGCCCAACCAGCACGCCGAACTCGGTACCTACCGCCCCGACGGCAATACCAGCGCCTTTATCCACACTCCTGAAGAAGCCTGGCCCTGGTCCGGTGCGGCGCTGGCCATCCATCTGGCACGCTGGTTTTCGCTCCTGCTGGCAGCCGGCTCGGTGAGCGCGGTCTGGGCGATCGGCCGGACGATCTGGCCCACACATCCCCTGCGCGCCGCAGCCGCAGCGGGGCTCTTGGCCTTTAACCCGATGTTCCTGTTTATTTCGGCCTCGGTTTCCAACGATAACCTGGCAACTCTGATCGCCAGCCTGACGCTGCTCGCGCTGGCACGCCTGGTGCGCCGCGAAACCATCGCAGGATGGCTCGCGGTGGGGGTGCTGCTGGGTCTGGGGGCTCTCAGCAAGATCAGCACCCTGGCGCTGGCGGCGCCGGCTATCATCGTGCTGGGGTGGTGCGCCTGGCACAAGCGCAGCCTGGCGTGTTTTCTCTTGCGCGGTCTGCTGCTGGCAGGCAGCGCGCTGGTGATTGCCGGATGGTGGTACTGGCGTAACTGGCAGCTGTATGGCGACCCGCTGGGGCTGAATGCCTTTGTGGCCACGATCGGCCCACGCATGCCGGCTATCTCACTGCTCGAGCTCAGCGCCGAATCTCAGGGCTTTAGTCGGTCGTTTTGGGGCGTGTTTGGCTGGATGAACCTGGTCGCACCAGAATGGTACTATACCCTCACGCTGGCAATCGTCATCGTAGCCGCCCTTGGACTGGGGTTGGCCGTGGCGCGTAACCTGGTTGGCCAAGGCAGACGGGGTGCTCGCAACTGGCTGTTGATCGCGGTCGGGTTGGTTTGGCCGGCGGCGGTGTTTGCCGGCCTGGTCCGCTGGACGATGATCACGCCCGCCTCACAGGGGCGGTTGCTCTTTCCGGCAGCTAACGCCCTGGCTCTGGCTACCGCTTATGGCCTCGAACAGCTGCTTCCCGGACGTTGGCGGCATCTGCCGCAAGCTGCTGCCGTACTGTTGTTGCTGGGGCTGGCTATCTGGGTACCCAGCGGGGTGATCGCGCCGGCCTATCGCGCACCCGCCGCCCTCAGCGAAACCCAGCTGCCTGCCAGTATGCAGGCGGTCGGCACCAGCTACGAAGGGCGCGTCAGGTTGCTGGGCTATGAACTTGCCGCATCATCTGCAGCACCGGGCGGGATCGTCTCGGTAACACTCTACTGGCAGCTGGAACGCCCCGAACGTGAGCCGCTCTCGGCCTATGTGCAGCTGGTCGATGCCGGCGGCCAGGTGGTGGCGCAGCGCGACAAGCTGTTGGGTGATGCTCTGCTGGACACGCGCCAATGGCAGCCCGGCGAAATCTATGCGCAGCGCTATGATATCTTCCTACCCGCGGATACGCTCAACCCCAGCCAGCTGGAGCTGATCGCGGGGCTGTATCAGCGCCACAGCGACAGCCGCCGCTTAAAGACCGTGCGGGATGGTGCCACAATTGGCGAGGTGCAGTCACTGGCTATGATGGTATCGATCTCCGGGCCGGGGGTGGATGGCATCGCCAATCCCATGCAGATAACCCTGGGCGACGACCTTGACCTGCTGGGCTTTACTCTGGGAAGCGACCGTTATGCCCCCGGCGACAGCCTGAGCATCACGCTCTACTGGCGCTCACGAGCGCCAATCGCGCAGGATTACGTGTTCTTTACCCAGCTGCTGGACGCCAGCAATGGGGTGATCGCCCAATGGCATGGCCAGCCGCAGGATAACACCGCTCCGACCAGCACATGGGTCGCCGGCAGGATTGTGGCGAACACGGTGCAGCTGCAGATCGACCCGGCTGCTGCGCGCGGCGGTTACCGCCTGGATGTGGGCGCTTACCCGGCTGCCGGCGGTGAGAATCTGCTCTTTGGTGATGGAGAAAACCACCTGGTACTGGGTTGGCTGCGCATCGAGTGATCTTTAGCGCACCGTGATGCGTGCCAGACGGATCGAATCTCCCTTACGCTCACCGGCCTGATTGACGACGCTCAGGCGTTCGCCCGTTATCGCATTGTAAAGGCCCACTACCAGCCAATACTCGCCGGGCGCAGCCTCTGCCTCAATCTGGCAGGTGTGCGGATCGCGCAGCCAGTCGCCAGGCGCCCAGAACGAGGTAGGATACGCGCCCGAGAGCGGCGGGGCATCCCCCGAGCCGTGATTGGCGCCCTCGGTATCCACCAGGTGTACAAAAAGGGTCAGGTCATCGGGCAGCTCGCGCAGTACGTGCCAATACAGTGTAAAGGGCAGCAGGCCTCCCGCTTCAACCGTTTCGGCTGGCAGATCGAGGCCCACCAGCTCGACAGCATTGTTGAGGTTGGCGTTGAGTTCCGCCTGCGGCTGCGGCGGTGAGGTGGGTACGGCGATGCGCACGCGCCCGATCACCGGCCAGCCAACCGCCTGCCCGGCTGGATCGACCACCGGCAGCTTATCCATGGTCTCCAGGTCGTACAAGCCAACGCTGATCCAAGCGGCGATAGGCTGCTCAAGGGTGGCCGAAATCGGCAGCCAGTAACGGTCGTGCAGGATATCGCCCGCAGCCAGCGAACTGGTCGGACGGGTACCGCCGCCTGGGTAGCTGTCATACTGCCCCAGGGTCACTTGCCCCTCACCGGCCGCATGCAGATAGATCGAATAATCGCGAGGCATGGGCGCCAACACCTCCCAATACAGGTCGATCGGCACACTCTCGCCGGGCGATACGCTGCGTACGCCCAGTTGTGTGGCCAGCAGGCGCATCATGCCGGCATATTCAGTGCCATAGGCTTGTGCATCGGCCGGGATCTGATCGCGGGTAATGAGCGGTGCGGGACGGTATTCTGCGCGGATTACCCAGGGCGAGCTCACTGCCAGCGCCAGCAAGACGCCCAGCAGCACGCCCGGCAAGACGCGCTGCAGGGGACGCACCGGGATGCCTCCCAAGCCCAGCATCAACAGCAGGCTGGCAGCCGGCAGGGCGCCAAAGAGCAGGCGCCCCTGAGAAGCCATCGTCAGGCTAGCCCAGCGCAGGAGCGAGACGGCATAGGCGATGATCCACACCAGTGCAAAGAGCCCCTGCCAGGCGCGCAAATTCAAGCCCCGGCGCCAACGCACCGCCAGCTGCCACACCAGACTCGCGCCTGCCGCCACGCTCAGCAGGTCGAGCAGGCGGTAGACGATAGTTGGCTGCATCAGGATATTGACCGCGCCAAAGAGGCCCCAGTAACTGTAGCGCAGGCCGCGAAACTCGCCGATCAGGTCAGCCAGGCTCGTCACCGGAATGGTGCGTCCGCCCACGATCGACAGCATGGCGTTTAGGCCGGTGGGGTCGCCATACAGCTGCCAGTTGCGCCAGTACCACCAGCCACCGATCAGCATCACCGGAACAGCCAACAACAAGCCAGCGCGCACTGCCGGCCAGATCACCTGCCGGATACGCGCACGCCACCCGACGTGTGAACCACGCAACAGCTCCCCCAAAAGCACGGCCAGCCACACCAACGGCGCCAGGGTCAAACCGGATAGTTTGGTGAGTGCCGCCAGGCCCAAAAGCACACCCACAGCCGGCAACCAGCGCCAGCTGATACTGCGGGTAATCAGGCGCAGGCTCAGCCAAAAGGCGAGCGCTGCCCATAAGTTGAGCAGGTTGTCGTTGTTGACGGAGGCACTGATAAAGAGGAACATCGGGTTAAAGGCGATCAACCCCACCACTGCCAGCCGCAACCAGGGGCGATTGGTAATCACCAGGCGCACGGCACGATAAGCGGCATAGAGCGTACCGGCCCCAAGCAGCACCCCAAACACGCGCAGCACATGGAGGGCGTTCAGTGTACCCGAAGTGGTGTACCCGGCAGGCGGATGTACCACCATGTTTTTGTTATCCGCCGCCAGCGGGATGCCGATGCGCGCATGCGGGTTGAGGCGCACAAGCTGCTCGAAATCGCGGGTATCAAAGGCGCGCACCACCCGGCTAGCCAGGTAGTAATAGAGCGGTGGCTGGCTGCCCTCCTGTTCCCAAAGGGCATCAGCACCGGCACGCTGGACGGGCAAGCGACTGCCGCGTGCCAGGTGCTCGACGAATGCAAAGTGGCGCAGCTCGTCAGAGACCTCGAACGGCGGGGACGAAAACGCGAACAGCACCCCCAAGGCGAGGTACGCCAGAACGATCAATCCCAGGATGAGCCGTTCGCGCGTCGGGTTCATTCGTTGGTGAACGGCTGCAGGTCGTACTGCAACACGCGCACGCTATAGGGCGGCATCGCGACCTCGCCGCTGCACAGCTCACCACTGAGCAAGTCGACCGCAAGGCGTTCCAGCGGTAAGCGGGCGGGCTGGTTTTCCAGCTCAATTGCTACCAGGCCCGCGGCATTCTCACCGCTGCGCGGCACCACCAGCAGGTTGGGAGATGCCCCCGCGTAGGGCAGAATGTCGACCTCGCGGCCCAGGGTGCCGATCAGGTTGACCAGCTCCTGTTCGCGCGGAAGGGTGCCCAACACCACGATCTGCCCCTGCCCAATGCGCTGGCGCACCGCGGCGGCCAGACCTGCCAGAGGCCCATCGGCATAGAGCGCCAGCACTTCAGCACCGCGCGGCTCCAGGCCATCATACCAAACCGAACCGAGCGCAGACGAGCCCTCGTTCCAGCGCACCTGATAATCGGCCGGAGCGCCGGGCAGCTCGTAACGGCACACGATCTTGGTCCAGGCTTCCAGATGGCCGTACGGTGCGTGAGTATACTTGCACGCCTCGCGCGTGCGGATATCCGAAAGCGGCCCGACCACCCAGGTGCCGCCGGCGCGCACCCATTCAAGCACCTTGTCGGCGAACTTGGCCTCTTCCAGGGTCGGCAGGAACGGTGAAAGCAGCAGGCGATAGGCATCCAGGTCAGCGGCCGGGTCGATCACATCCGGGCGGAACTGGGCGCGGATCAATGGGCGGTAGATGCTGTTTTTTAGTTTTTCCAGATAGTTAAATCCGGCGACCATCGGCTGGAACTCAAACATACTGTAAGCCAACCCGGAAAAGTGCAGCGCCAGACCAGAGTTGCTAGGCCGGGTGCTCGAAAGGAACTCGCCCGCCTGACTGAAGCCATTGGCGACCTCGCGCACCTCATCAAAGATGTGCAGCGGCCTGCCGCAGCTCGAGACCACCGAGCCATGCATCAGCTCCTGGCCCGACCAGTGGGCGCGCCACAGCCAATACAGGTTGGCTTCGCCCCCCAGGGCGATCGGCATCCACGAGTTTACGCGGTTAAAGCCCGGTTTTTTCACCCCGTTGGCCATGGTCGAACCGTTCCAGCAGGTAGCTGTCTCGGTATTCCAAAAGGGCCGCTCCTTGAGCGAACGGCACAGGTCCATCCAGAAGGACGATTCCCACAGGTTTTCCATGCTGTTATAGTGATTGAACTGCACGATATCAAGCTTGCGGTGGACATCGTAATAGTTCAGCGCCCCATAGGGCATCATGTCGGTGCCGACCGGCTTGCGCGTGTATTTGTGGAGGATGTCGGCCTGATAGTTGGAAAAGTCGACATATGCACGCGACTGAAACTGCATCCAGGAGGTCAGCAGCGAAGGATGATGCCAGGTATCGGCGCGCGGCGGCAACGGCACTTGGCTGAAGTCATTATATGTCTGGCTCCACAAGTTGGTGCCCCAGGCCTGGTTGAGGGCCGCCACGCTGCCAAACTGTTTGCGCAGTTGGTTGCGGTAGGTATCCTGACAATGGGCGCAGCAGCAGCCGCGTTTGCCGTAAGGATAGAGCTCGTTATCGATTTGCCAGCCGATGATGTTGGCGTCGCGCCCAAACTCTTTGCCCATTCGCGAGACAATGCGGCGCACATACTTGCGATATATCGGGTTGGTAGGACAGGCATGCCGGCGCGCGCCATGCTGGGCGGGAATGCCCTGGTCGTTGACGGCCAAGATCTCGGGGTGCTTTTGGGAGAGCCAGGCCGGCGGGGTGCAGGTTGGCGTGCACATGATCACGGCAATCCCGGCTTTGCCCAGCTTGTTGACCACGCGGTGCAGCCAAGCCCAGTCGTAGCTGCCCTCTTCGGGCTCCATGCGGCTCCAGGCGAATTCACCGATGCGCATCACCTTCATACCGGCGCGCAGCATCAGGGCGATATCACCATCGACCTGCTCAGCCGGCCAGTCTTCGGGATAGTAGGCAGCCCCCAGGAATGGTTGATTCAAGCGCTTCATGCTGCTCCTTGTCGTTAGCCGCCCAACTCGACGCAGCGGCGGCGATAGTATAGGTAATCGTCATAGGGAACTTCGGCCGGGACACCGTGATCGCAGGTGGGAATATAACCGCCGCGCTCTCGCATGGGCGGGATGGTATATTCAAGAAACTGGTCGATCGCCGCGCGCCCTTGCGCCAGCACGCGCTTGTCGATGCCGCCAAACATCACCAGGTCGGGATACTGCCGGCTCAGCGCGACGACATCACAGCCGGCGGCGACCTCAAAGGGGCTCATCACATCCATGCCCATCTCGCGATAGATCGGGATCACCGCTGGCGCATAGCCGTCGGTATCCAGATGGAAATAGAGGTGGCGCTGCTTGTCGATCTGGCGTGCTTTGATGTTGGTGAGCAGCTGCTGGTAGTAGGGCATCAGAAAGGTGCGGATCATCTCGTTCGAAATCAGCGATCCGCTGTTATAGCAGATATCCTCACCAAAATAGACTTCATCGAGCGTCACATGCTGCTGATGGCGCGCGGTAATAGTATCGGCCAACTCCAGCCAGGCCTGCATGCAGGCGTGGATAACCTCGGGCATGTCGTAAAAGGCATATAACAGGTCTCCGGGGCCGATCAGGCTGCGCAGGTACATGTATCCGCCGATGATATTCTGGCCGATCATCAGGCCCTGTGCGGCGGCCTGGCGCGCCTGCTGCATACGGGTGTCGAGATCGGCATAACGCTCGGGCGAGGATGGGTTCATACGCGGCTGGATGAGCTCCTGAAAGGTGGCCATATCCTTGACGGGGTGGTCGACATATTCGGGCATAAAGCCATCGCGGCGACCTTTGAAAAAGAGCACATGGCGGCCGGCGAAATCCTGCACCAGCTCATAGTCGCCACGGTCTTCCAGCACCCTGGTCTCAAACACTGGGCTGAGGGCTGCCTCACACCAACCGCACTGCCCCAGATAGTGGTCACCGAACGGGTCGTAATCAAAGAGCTCGCTATAGGGCACGTCTTGAGGCATGCCCTGCTCGCACCAGGCATCCAGGCTATAGTAGCCAAACTCGCGCTTAAAGAGCGGCAAGCTCGGGGTGAGCGCATAAGTTGCGCGCAGCTTGCGGGCCGCAGGGGTCATCTGTTCGGGCGGGACCATTGCGTG
The DNA here is from genome assembly GCA_012729455.1 of Chloroflexota bacterium. Taxonomy (GTDB): domain Bacteria; phylum Chloroflexota; class Anaerolineae; order UBA1429; family UBA1429; genus JAAYDC01. Next base: position 205,487 of record JAAYDC010000006.1, read on the forward strand.
AATTCCATCGGCGTTCGCTTGCATCGTTTTACCCTCGAGCATTCGGCAAATAAGCCCCTAATTCGAGCAGGCGAGATTGCAGTGCCGCGGTCGATATCGCACGCACCTCGCCCGCGTGAGCCAGCGACAGCGCAGCAGCCGCGCCGACCGCCTGGCCCGTCACATAGCAGCCCGGCATCACCCGCAGCGACCCCTGGATGTAACGGTCGCTAGAGACACAGCGCCCTGCCACCAGCACGTTACGCAGACCTCGCGGCAGCAGCGAGCGGTAAGGAATGCCATAACTCTCGCCAGGCTGATAGCGCAGCTCGGTAAATTCGCGCATAAAGTTAGCAAAGGACTCGTCGGACGGTTGGGCAGCATGGATATCCACGGGATAGCAATAGCGCCCGATCTCGTCATCGAACACGGCGCGATTCTTAAAGTCATACAAGTCTAGCACATAATCACCCATGATGCGGCGCGATTCTCGGATTCCCATCAAACTTCCGGTGGCGGCCAGCTGCATCTGCCCATAGCCTGTCAGGAAGCGCTTGTAAAAAGCCTCGTATTCCCGCACCGTCTTACGGCCCTGCACCAGGGCGCGCGTGAGCGAATCCTCGTCGGTGGCATCGACACCAAAGGCATGCCCGACATTGCCGCCCGCCAGATGCTCCCCCACCCGAAACATACCGGGCAGGTGGCGATCTTGCACACTAAAGATGCCGGCCTCAAAGGCCGCCGGCAAAAAGTCATCATCGAGTTCACCGGATTTGCGCACGGCCTGCCAGTCGACATCCGCCCACAAGCTGCAGAGTGTGCCGGGCATCATGTTACCTTGCTCGTCGCCCTTTTCGAACGGCGCACCCGCCCATGCACTTAAGTCGCCATCGCCGGTGCAGTCGATGTACACATCCGCCTGTATGGCATACATGCCGCTCTTGGCTGCGCAGATCACTGTCGAAACCTGGCCGGCCTGCTGTTCGACGGCTACCAGCTGGGTCATCAGGCTGAATGGCACATCTGCCTCGATCAGCAGGTCGTCATAAACGACCTTGAGCACTTCGGCTTGGATCGCCAGGTGGCCATAACGCTCATCCAGGCGGTCATCGGGGCCGGCACCGCCAGCGTGCCACAGGCGGTCGTGCACCTCACGACCGATGCCATCTGCCAAAAAGTTCACGCCATCGCCGAACTGCATAAAGCAGGGCACCAGCCCCAGGGTGCCCATGCCGCCCAGACAGGAGGCACCCTCGATCAGGTAAACATCCGCACCGCTGCGTTTGGCGGCCAGGGCGGCTGCCACACCAGCCGGCCCTCCGCCCGCTACCAGCACCTCGCAGCGCCGCTTGATTGGCAACTGGCGACTGAATTGCAGCTTTTGTGTGTTCATCATTTATACTCCAAATGACTAAGGCGCGCGCCGGCAACCACCACATCGCTGCCTGCCGCGAGCGGCTGCAGCCACACGCGCCAGCGGAACTCGCGTGGCCAGATACGGTATTGCGGCAGTGTGCCGGGTCCGCACGAGGCGGTGCCCAGCCCGGCGTGCTGGTGGTCAAGATGCAGGATCACTTCCTTGCGGCACACCAGCTCATGCCAGTGCGCTGCTGCTGCCAGGTCTTCGGGGGCGTGATGCAGGGCACTGAATTGCAGCTCGGGTTGCCCCGCGCACAGGAGCCCCGCGCCGGAATCGTCGCTGAGGGCTACCCAGCGCACCGCTGTGCGGTTGCCAGTCTCTTGCGGTTTGACGTATGGAAAGTACATGCCATCAGCGGTATCGCTAAAGACGCCCTGCCAGGCAGCCGCCTGACGGTCGATATAGGTCTCATAAGGCCCGAGGCCGCGCCAGGTGACCTGCTCATAATCGGCAGGCAGCTCCAAACGCAAGCCCACGCGTGCGAGCGGCGGAAGGCCGGCATCCGGAACGACGCGCACCTCGATCGCCAGCTCGCCGCTGCCATAGATGGTATAGAGATAGGTATTGGTAAAGCCCAACCCTGCGGGCCCTTTGGCACGCGTGCGCACCTGACATGCCAGGCTATGGTCGGTCCGCTGCGACGGGGCAACCTCGATAGCCCGCTCAACCAGCTTGTCCAGGCCAGCCTCGTGCCACTGCCTGGCAGCACGATGCTCACCCCAGGTGGTATTGTCGTTATCGGTGGGGGCACGCCAGGCTGCCAGCCGCGGGCCGCGCGCGAGCAGATCGCGCCCATTTACACGCCAGCTGGCGATAAAGCCATCTTCACCCATGCACAGCTCCCAGCCATCGCCGCGCGCAGTCGTGCCATCGATGCCGATCGCCGGCAAGTCAGCCAGTGCCTCGGGCTGCGGGGCGGCCACACTGATGGGCAGGGTGAACTGTTCCCAAGCCAGCTCGTGGCCTGCCGGGATCGCCGCGGTGCTCTCGGCCTGCACAAAGCTCAAGCGCAGCCATGCGCCGCCGCCCGCGCGCACCTCGGGCAGGGTATATCCGAGCTCCAGCCAGATGGATTTGCCCGCGGGCACGTCCAGGCGGCCGAGATCGCCGCGCTCGACCACGCCCTCGTCGATGGTAACTTCCCACGAGCCGGAAAGCCGGTTCAGGTTGGTAAACATCGCCAGGTTGGTGATGCGCAGCCACCCGCGCGCCAGGTCGAGCGCCTCGACCTTGACCGGCTGCAGCAGCTTTTTGTATTCATAGAGGGCCGGATGCGGCAGCCGGTCGGGGTTGATCAAGCCGTTGCAGCAAAAGTTCAGGTCGTTGGGCTGGTCGCCATAGTCGCCGCCGTATGCATACCAGATACGTCCATCATCCTCTTGTCGCAACAAGCCCTGGTCGACCCAATCCCAGATAAACCCGCCCTGCAGGCGCTGGTAGCGGTTGATCGCCTGCCAATAGTCGGCCAGTGAGCCGTTCGAATTGCCCATGGCGTGCGAATACTCGCACATGATGATGGGGCGCGTTTCGCGTCCGTCACTCGCCATATCCACCAGGCGGCTGATACGCGGGTACATCGGCCCGAGGATGTCGATGCAGGGGTGATCCTCAGCCGGGTGGTAAGCCACCGGTCGCGTCTCGTCGCGCTGGTGGATCCACTCGGACATAGCCTCGTGGTTGGGGCCAAAGCCAGACTCGTTGCCCAGCGACCAGACGATCACACTGGGATGATTCTTGTCGCGCTCCACCATGCGGATGGCGCGCTGCATAAAGGCTTCCTTCCAGATTGGATCTTTGGCGAGGCGATCCCACACGCCGTGCGATTCGACGTTAGCCTCGTCGTAGAGATAGATGCCGTATTCGTCGCACAAGTCATACCAGAGCGGGTCGTTGGGATAGTGGCTGGTGCGCACCGCGTTGATGTTGTTTTCCTTCATCAACACGATATCTGCGATCATCGAATCGATCCCAATGGCATGCCCGGCGACCGGCTCGTGCTCGTGGCGGTTGACGCCCTTGATCGTCAGCACCTGACCGTTGATGCGCAAGGTGCCATCGCGCCAGTCGACCTGGCGGAAGCCGACGCGGCTGCGCAGCACCTCGACCTCGCGGCCGTCCGCATCCGCCAGGATCACCAACAGGGTATACAGGTTGGGCTCTTCGGCCGACCAATGCAGCGGTTCCTTGACTTGCCACTGGCCCTCGTAGGGTTGGCAGGTGCTGCCGGGAGCCTGCGCACCGCTGGCAAGCTGCTCATCCAGCACGGTGGCGCCGGCAGCATCCAGCAATCTCATGCTGAGCTGGAAGGGAGCGCTCGGGGCGCTGCTGCAGTTGCGCACATCCACGCTGAGTTTGAGCTCAGCATCGCGGTACTCGGCATCAAAGCTGGTGCGCGCCCAGAAATCGCGCACGTGCAGCGAGGGGCGCGCCGTCAGGTAGACGTCGCGGTAGATGCCGCTCAGGCGCCAATAATCCTGGTCCTCGAGGTAGGCGCCATCGGTCCAGCGATACACGCGCACCGCCAGCTGATTGGCACCGGGCTGCAGATATTCGGTAATATCGAACTCGGCGGCGAGGCGGCTATCCTGCGAATAACCCACTGTCTGGCCGTTGACCCACACATGAAAAGCAGAATCGACCCCCTCAAAGGTCAGGTAGACGCGTTTGTCCTGCCAGTCAGCCGGCAGGTCAAACGAGGTACGGAAAAAGCCGGTGGGGTTATCATCCGAGGGCACACTGTTTTGGTCATCGATCGGAAAGGGGTACTTGACGTTCGTATAAATCGGCACGTCATAGTCTCCCTGCAGCTGCCAGCTGCCCGGCACTGCCAGGGCATCCCAGCCGGTATCGCCCAGATCGGTGTCAGCCCACGCATCAGGGGAATCAGCCGGGCGCGCCGCCCAGCGAAAGCGCCAGGTGCCATTCAGCAGCCGGAAATCAGCAGCCTGCTCGCGCTGGTTGGCGAGCGCCTCGGCACTGCTGCGATAGGGCACATAGGTGACATGGGCGGGCTGTTTGTTGCGTTCGACGATCTGCGGATCTTGCCAGTCGGCCAGCCCCCGGGCTTGTTGGTTGGTCATACCTGCACTCCTCAGCGTGGTAAAACGATTATAACTGGCTGACTGTGCTTGGCAAGCAGCCCGGACAGTTGCCAGAGGCTCAAAAGGCACCTACAATAGCGCCACGAACTCCAAGGAGGCAGATAGATGGTTAAAATCGCTTTTTTAGGTGCGGGCAGCACCGTCTTTGCCAAAGCTGTACTGGGTGATAGCCTGCACGTGCCCCTCTTGCAGGATGCCCACATCTCGTTGATCGACCTCGACCCGCAGCGCCTGGCCGATTCGCAGGCCATGATGCAAAACATCAACCGCACCTTGGGGACCAGCGCTACAATCGAAGCCTACACCGCCGATCAGGCCAAAAAAGCCTTGGCTGGGGCGGATTTTGTGGTCAATGCCATCCAGGTGGGCGGTTATGAGCCCAGCACGGTGATCGATTTCGAGATCCCAAAACGCTTCGGGCTGCGCCAGACCATCGGCGATACGCTGGGGATCGGCGGCATCTTTCGCGCCTTGCGCACGATCCCGGTGATGCTCGACTATTGCCGCATCATCGAGCGCGTCGCTCCCAAGGCATTGTTGCTCAACTATTCGAACCCGATGGGCATGCTGACGGGCGCGATCCTGAAGGCCACCGACGTCAAGACGGTGGGGTTGTGCCACAGCGTGCAGGGCTGCGCCACGCACCTGTGCCACATGCTCGACCTGCCGACCGACGACCTGCAGTGGCAGATCGCCGGGATCAACCACCAGGGATGGCTGCTCTCGATCTCGCGCCACGGACAAGACCTGTATCCCGAGATCAAGCGGCGCGCCGAGCTGCCCGAGTACAAACCCAAGGACGCCGTACGCTTTGAGCTGATGAAGTGGTTTGGCCATTATGTCACGGAGTCGAGCGAGCACAGCTCCGAGTATGTGCCGTGGTTTATCAAATCCAGGGCACCTGAGCTGATCGAGCGCTTTTTGATCCCGCTGGATGAATATCCGCGCCGCTGCATCGCCCAGATCGAGGGCTGGAAGCACATGCGCGAGGAGCTGGTGACGGACAAACCGCTCGAACACAAGCGCACCGGCGAGTATGCCTCACACATTATGGAGGCAGTTATCACCGGCAAGCCGATGACCTTTGGCGGAAACGTGCTCAATACCGGGCTGATCACCAACCTGCCGCAGGGCTGCTGTGTTGAGGTGATGTGCGTCGCCGACCGCAACGGCATCACGCCTACCTATGTGGGCGACCTGCCGCTACAATGCGCCGCGCTCACACGCACCAATGTCAACGTCCAGGAACTGACCATTGCGGCAGCGCTGACGCGCAAAAAGCACTATATCTACCAGGCAGCCCTGCTGGATCCGCACACCGCCGCCGAGCTCACTATCGACGAGACCATCGCCATGTGCGACGAGTTGATCGCCGCGCATGGTGACTATCTGCCTGCTTACGACTGAACGTCGCACAAGAAAAATAAAGACTCCCCCGTTTGGGGGAGTCTTTTATTCAGGCGGGTCTACTTGCTGAAAGCGGCGTCAAAGGCCAGGTTCGAGGCGCCGAAATCGCTGCGGCGCACAAACTCGGCCGCGTCGCGCGCGCCATATTCGCGGTCCATGCCCGAATCCTCCCACTCGACTGAGAGCGGCCCCGTGTAGCCGATGCGGTTGAGCTGGCGGATGATGGACTCGAAATCGACATCGCCGTGGCCCGGTGAGCGGAAATCCCAGCCGCGATGCGCCTCGCCAAAGTTGAGGTGCGAAGCCAGGATGCCAGAATAGCCATCCAACGTCACCGCCGCATCCTTTACGTGCACGTGGTAGATGCGGTCGGAGAACTCTTCCAGGAAGCGCACCGGGTCGACCCCCTGCCACACCAGGTGGCTCGGGTCAAAGTTAAAGCCAAACTCGGGGCGGTTGTCGAGGGCATCCAGGGCGCGCTTGGCGGTGATGATATCAAAGGCGATCTCGGTGGGGTGCACTTCGAGGGCAAAGCGCACGCCCTGCTTCTTGAACTCGTCCAGGATCGGGTTCCACTTGTCGGCAAAGAACTGGTAGCCCTGATCGATCACCTTGAAATCGTAGGGCGGGAAGGCATACAGCAAGTGCCAGATCGAGGAACCGGTAAAGCCGTTGACGACCTCCACGCCCATGTTTTTGGCGGCTTTGGCGGTCTTTTTCACAAACTCGATCGCCCAGGCGCGCTTTTCTTCGGGTTTGCCGGCCAGCTCGGGCGGCGCAAAGCCGTCGGTGCGAAAGTCGTTCATATCGCACACCATCTGGCCAACCAGGTGCGTGCTGATCGACCAAACCCCCAGTCCGTTCTTTTCGAGCAGAGCGCGGCGGCCTTGAGCGTATTCGACGCTCTTGGCGGCCTGTTCGACATCAAAATGGTCGCCCCAGCAGGCCAGCTCGAGGCCATCGTAGCCGAAATCCTTGGCTTTGGGCGCCAGTTCGGTCAGCAGCAGGTCGGCCCACTGTCCGGTGAAGAGAGTAACTGGTCTGGACATAATCTACTCCTTATTACTTGAACTTGGCCGGGTACCACTTAACATCCGAAGCGCTGCTCTCGACCGCCTTGTTGATAAAGAATACCCCGCGGGCTCCATCTTCGACGGTCGGGAAGTCGAGCATAACCTCGGTCGGCTCGGTATTCAGCAGCTTGCAGCGGATCGTATCGCAAAAGTTGCGATAGATGTTGCCAAAGGCCTCGATGAACCCCTCGGGATGGCCGGAGGGGATGCGAACGTTGGCGTTGGCGATGTCATAGTTGTAGGGGTTGTTGCGGCGATAAATCTGCTCGGGAGCACTGTTGGAAAGGATGTGGAGATAGTTCGGGTCTTCCTGCGTCCACTCGAGCCCGCCCTTGGTACCCCACACGCGCAGTTTCAGGCTGTTTTCCTGGCCGGGACAGATCTGCGAGGCGGTCAGCACGCCCTTGGCGCCGCCCTTGAAGCGCAGCAACATACTGCCGTCGTCATCCAGCTGGCGGCCGGGTGCAAACGCCGTCAGGTCGGCGCACAGCGACTCTAGCTCCAGGCCTGTCACATACGAGACCAGGTTTTCGCAGTGCGAGCCGATATCGCCGATGCAGCCCGAGATGCCAGAGCGCGCCGGGTCGGTGCGCCAGGCGGCCTGCTTGCTGCCGGTTTCCTCGATGCGATCGAGCAGCCAACCCTGCGGATATTCGACAATCACTTTTTGGATCTTGCCCAGCTCGCCGTTGGCGATCATGCAGCGCGCCTGCTTGACCATCGGGTAGCCGGTATAGTTATAGGTGACAGCAAAGACTACATTTTTGGCCTTGACGGCCTTGACCAGATCGTTGGCCTGTTCGATGGTGTGCACCATGGGCTTGTCGCAGGCGACATTAAAGCCAGCCTGAACAAACGCCATCGCCGCGGGATAATGCACGTGGTTGGGGGTAACGATCGAGACGAAATCGACGCGCTCGCCTTCCGGCAGCTTTAATTCGCGCTTGATCATCTCTTCATAGTTAGCATAGACGCGGTTTTCGTCGAGCAGGAGGTCGCGCCCCGAAGCCTTGCTCTTTTCGGGCGTCGATGAGAATGCACCCGCCACCAGCTCGACATTGCCTTCCAGCATGGCAGCGCGTCGATGCACCGAGCCGATAAAGGCATCACGCCCGCCGCCAACCATGCCCATCTTTAGCTTGCGCGCAAAGAACGCCTCTTCCTTTTTACCACTGACCATACCAACCTCCTTGTTCGGTGTATACGTTGCTTTTTCCTATTCTGGCGTGCCCAGACGCGTTTGTCAAACGTTTTCAGGCGCGTACGTGATAGTCGCCCTCGACAATCCATTTATAGGTGGTCAGTTCGCGCAATCCCAGTGGCCCGCGCGCGTGCATGCGCTGCGTGCTGATAGCCACCTCAGCCCCCAGGCCGAGCTGCCCGCCATCGGTAAAGCGCGTCGAGGCGTTCACGTAGACCACCGCCGAATCGACCTCGGCAGTAAAGCACGCGGCGTTGGCATGATCGTTGGTGAGGATGCCGTCCGAATGCTGTGTCGAATATTGGGCGATGTGGGCGATGGCCTCATCCAACGAATCGACCACCCGCACCGAAAAGACCAGTGAGAGGAACTCGCGACCGAAATCATCCGCCGTAGCCGACGCCAGGAGCTCATTATTGGCAGCCAACGCCTCCGGCACAAGCGTCATGGAGCGCTTATCTAGGAGCATACGAACGCCGGACTCTTTAAACATTGTTACCAGCCTGGGGATAAAGGCCTCGGCGATGGCGCTGTGCACCAGCACAGTATCAAGGGCGTTGCACACCGAGGGCGCCTGGGTCTTGGCGTTATGGATGACCTTCAGCGAGGCATTCAGGTCGGCGGCGGCATCGACGAACAGATGGCATACCCCGATCCCACCATAGACCACCGGCATGCGCGCAAACTTGCGCACCAGGTTCTGCAGCCCCTGTCCGCCGCGCGGGATCACCAGGTCGATGACATCGTCCATGCCAAGCAGCTCTTCGACCAGGGCGCGGTCAGGATCAGTGATCAGTTGCACGGCGTCGGCCGGCAAGCCGGCCGCCTCGCAGGCAGCGCGCACCAGCTCACCGAGTACCACGTTGGTGCGGAGCGTCTCCTTACCGCCGCGCAGGATCACGGCGTTGCCGGTCTTGAGCGTCAGACTGGAGATCTCGATCGTGACGTTCGGGCGCGATTCATAGATCGCGGCGATCACGCCGATCGGCACCCTGCGGCGGGAGACGCGCAGCCCATTGGGCAGCTGCGAGCCATCGATCAGTTCCCCCAAGGCATCCGGCAGGGCGGCCACATCTCGGCAGCCAGCCGCAATGGCAGCGATGCGTTTGGGCGTGAGGGTCAGGCGATCGAGCAGGGCAGCCGACAAGCCATCCTGCCGGCCCTGAGCGACATCTGCGGCGTTGGCCGTCAGCACCTCGCCAGAGGCTTCCAGACGGCGGGCGATCTCGAGCAGTGCTGTATCGCGCTGCCGGCGGGAGGAAACAGCCAGCTGGCGGATAGCAGCCCGCGCGCGTTGGCCGAGCTCGGGCAGGTTGGTGGTTAAAGTCTTCATGTTGTCTCCTAAGAAAGGATCACCATCTTGTCGCGATGGATCACCTCGGGTCCGTAATCGTAACCCAACAGTTCGGCGATGCTGCCGGAGCGATGTCCGAGGATGCGGCAGATACCTGCCGAGCTGTAATTACTCAGACCTCTGGCGACCTCGCCGGATTCGGTGCGCACCCCGATAAAGGCACCGCGCTCAAAATCGCCCGTGACCTGGAGGATACCGGCCGGCAGCAGGCTGCGACCGCTCGAAACGATAGCGCGCTCGGCGCCGGCATCGATGGTGACCATGCCAGCCACCACTTTTTGAGCCAGCAGCCAACGCTTGCGGCCTTCAGCCAGGGTGACCCGTGCCGGGAACCAGGTCGCCGGCTGCGTGCGATCCATCAGGCTGGTGAGGATACCCTCGCGCGCGCCATTGGCGATCACGACCTCGGTACCAGAGCGTGTGGCCATATCGGCGGCGGCAATTTTGGTATACATCCCGCCAGTGCCATATTCGCTGCGGCTATCGCCGGCCAACTCATAGATGCTGCGATCGATGTGCTCGACACGCTCGATCAGGCGCGCTTCGGGCCAGTGAAAGGGATCAGCCGTATACAGCCCGTCGATATCCGAAAGCAGCACCAGCAGATCGGCCTCCACCAGGATGGCTACCATAGCCGAAAGCGAGTCGTTTTCGCCGACTTTGATCTCTTCGGTGGCAACCGCGTCGTTTTCGTTGACGATCGGCACAATGCGGCGCTCGAGCAGGCTATCAAAGGTATCGCGCACATTCAGATAACGGCTGCGGTCGTCGATATCCTGGCGGGTGAGGAGCACCTGGGCAGCCAGCATGCCGTAGAGGTCAAAGTATTCGTCCCACAGGTGCATCAGGCGCCCCTGCCCGATAGCGGCCAGCATTTGTTTGGTGGGGATGTGCTGGCCCTCACAGCTGGCGCCCAGGCGCTCGCGGCCGGCTTGCTGCGCTCCCGAGGTCACCAACACCACGTCAGTGCCCTGCGTGCGCAAGGCTGCTATCTGGCGTACCAGATCGAGCATCCGCGGCGCACTGAGCTGGCCGGTTCCAGCCGTCAGCGTGCTCGTGCCCACTTTGATGACCATTTTATGCCACGACATGCGGGTTCGCTCCCTCTGTTGCGGTATTTGGGAACGCTCCCATTATACCACGCCCAAGAGTGTCGTTCCAAGCACCTGCAAGGTTATTGAGCACACTTGCCAGAATGTGCTATACTTGGCAGCGATGTCAGCCAAAGGAAAGCCATGCTCAAGTTCAGCCTCCGGCGTTTGTTCGTCGATAGCACCAAACAGGAAGAAAAGGTTGAACGCAACGTCCTGTTGCTCTATCTTGAAATAGCTTTTGCGTCACTGTTAACTGTCGCAGCCTCTTTTAACAGCGCCTATATCCTGCGTTCGGGCGGTTCCAACACCCTCGTTGGTCTGCTCTCGTCGATCCCGGCCCTGATTGCCGCGGTGACTTATATTCCATCCGCCAGCTTTCTCGAACGGCTCCAAAATGTGCGCCGCTACCTGCTGGGCAGCTTGTTTCTTGCGCGCATCGGCTACCTGTTGATCGCCCTGCTGCCGTTTTTCCTGCACAGGTTGATTCCCGAGATCACGGTTGCCATTCTGATCTCCATGACGGCGTTTTCGGCTTTTTTCGCGACTGCCTTTAGCCCGGTCTTTGGCCAAATTATCCCCGTACGCTCGCGCTCGACGGTCATTTCGTGGCGCGCGATTATCTCGAGCATCACGATCGCGCCGATGATGTTTCTGGCGGGACGCTGGCTGGTCTCGATCGAGTTCCCGCTAAACTACCAGCTTTTATATATATTTGGTATAACTGGCGGGATGATCAGCCTCTACCTGGTCTCGCGCATCAAGATACCCAAATCGACCAAACCCGCGCCAGCGAGTGGTACCAAGCGCAATATCCTGCGCGAGTATAAAGAGCTCATCAGCAAAAATCCGATGTTTATGCGTATTACAGTCAACACGCTGCTCCTCAGCCTTGGCGCGTGGATGACAGGTCCTCTCTATATTATCCTTTATGTCAAACAATTAGGGGCAAACGACGGCTGGTTGGGCTTGGCCAACACGGTATCGTATGTCGGCGTGATCATCGGCTACTGGCTATGGCGCCGGCTGATTCGCCGTTGGGGCGAAAAGCGCTCGCTGTTGATTGCCCTGCCGCTCGCGATCACCTTTCCCTTTATGGTCTCGCTGGTGCCCAACCTGACGTTTATCCTTTTTGCGGCGATGCTGGTGAATATCGTTAGCCCAGGGGTTGACCTGAGCCATAGCGTGATCTGGTACTCGCTGCTCCCGCCAGGCCAACAATACTCTGGCACTGCGTTGTATTCGAGCGTGATGAACGTGGGCGCGTTCGTCGCGCCGCTGATCGGTGTGGCAATCGCTGACAAGATCGGGGTGATCCCTACGTTGTTAATCGGCGGGACGCTGCGTGTGATCGGCGCGGCCGTCTTTTATCTCTTCCCTGTCAGTCCGGCTGCCGTTACTGAGACGGCGCCGGCAAGTGAGGTTGCAGGTGATGGCAAAACGGACTGATCAACGCGTCCTGGCGCTGGCACGCCACAACAGCCAGATCCGTGAGCGCATCGACGAGATCGAAACGAACATCCGCCAGGCAAGCCGCCGAAATCGGCGAGCATCCTGGCTATGGCGAGGCGTTCAAGCGCATCCGCCTGCAACATCTGAGACCAAGGAGAGCCTGATGAAGACAATCCGACTATTACCGCTCGTTGGCGCAGTTGTGGCAGCCCTCTGCCTCAGCGCCTGCACCAAGGCCACTGTGATAGACCTGCACCAGGCCACCATTGCCGCTCAAACCGCAAGCCCACAGGCCCAGGCCCCCACCGACACGAGCCCCGCCCCCACGGCGGAGCCGACTGTTGCGGCCACTGCCACGCCATCGCCAGAGCCGACCCCCAGCGAGCCCCCCGCGCTGGTGGCCAGCAACCCGATCAACGGGGATCTGACCATGTCGGGCGAGCGCCCGATCGTGCTCGAGTTCAACCAGGCGATGGACCAGGCCACCTTGCTGGATAACCTCAGCATCGAGCCGGCCGTCGAACTCGTCCTAAGCTGGCCTGAACCCAACAAGGCCCAGCTGGTACCGGTGGGCGGTTGGACGGCCGATGCCTACCAGCTGACCCTCAAGGGCAGCGCCGCGAGCGCTGGCGGACAGACGCTCGGGCAGGATAGCGTAATCGCCTTTGAGACGGGCGGTTATGGCGTTCCGATCCCGATCATCATGTATCACAACATCTACACCTACCAGGATATTGCGGATGCCAGCGAAGAGCAGCTGACCTGGACTGTCAGCAAAGAGGCATTCAGCGAGCAGATGCATTACCTGGCGGATAACGGCTGGCACACCATCGACAGCGGCCAGATCGCCGATTATTTTGAGGGCGGCACGCTGCCCGCCAAGCCGATCATCGTCTCGATCGACGATGCCTGGATAAGCCTGTATACAGCCGCCTGGCCGGTCTTTAAAGAGACGGGCTTACGACCCGAAGTGAATGTGGTGGCTGATTTCCCCAACTATGTCGATTATGAAGATTACCTGGATTGGGAGCGCCTGCGCGAGCTGCAGAAAGAAGGCGTTTGGTTTGGGGCACACAGTTACAGCCACATGGGACTCTATGAGCTCTCTGCTGAGGATTTAGAGCACGAAGTGGTGGACGCCAAAGCCGAAATAGAGAAACAGCTGGGGATTACCCTCGCTTGTTTCTGCTACCCCTATGGCTCATATGATGACAATGCTATTGTGGCCTTGCAGGCGGCAGGCTTCCGCGCTGGCCTAACACTCAACCCGGTGACTTATCAGGATCCCAGCGAGCCTTTCCGCCTGAACCGCATGCGCATCGACTATAACACTACCATGGAGCAGTTCATGGGATACCTCGACCTAGATTACAGCCGTGGCCTGTACACACGCACCAGCCGTTAAGCGCCTAAAACGCGACGCATGCCCTCCTCAAAGACGTGTTCGTCAAAGCGGAGAGCATATTGCTGCAGAGAGAGCGCGTTGAACTCCATCCCGGCAATGCGGCGCACCGCATCTGCCAGCGACTCGGGGGTCGCCTCGCGAAAGTAAACACCGCTGACGCCCTCGACGATCGTATCCAGCGCCCCGCCGGCGGCATACGCCACTACCGGCCGGCCCATTGCCAGGGCTTCGATTGGCGTCAGCCCGAAATCATCTTCCCCCGGAAAGATAAACGCCCGGCAGCGCGCCATTAACTGGCGCTTTTCGTCATCCGAGACATAGCCCATAAAGCGCACATTGGAGCGTGCCATGGCCTGCAGTTTGGCCTTGTCGCGCCCCTCGCCCACTACCAGCAGCGGCCAACCCAGCTGGTTAAAGGCCTGCACCGCCAGGTCGATGCGTTTATAGGGCACCAGACGCGAAACCACCAGGTAATAGTCGTCGGGGGTCTGCGGGGCTTGCAGAGAACCAATCTGTACCGGCGGGTAGAGGATCTCTGAATCACGCCGGTATACCTTTTGTATGCGGCGCTGTACGGTGCGCGAGATCGCCAGGAAGTGATCGACGCGGTCGGCAGCGGCGTGGTCCCACAGGCGCAAATCCTGCAGATAGATCGGCAGCACGGTGCGCGCCAGCCGGCCAATCTGTTCGCGCTCGGCATAGGCCGGGTAGTTCCACAAAAAGCGCGACGGCGTCATGCAAAACGACACGTGGCGGGTCCCAGAGGAAGTGATCACGCCGTGGGCAAACGAGGTCGTGGCGCTGAGCACAGCATCATAACCGCGCAGGTCAAAGCTCTCGAACGCCCACGGGTAAAGCGGCAGGTAGTATTGCGGTTTGGTCTTGGCTAGCGGCAACTTGTTGACGAACGAGGTACGCACATCCCAGTCGGCATCCTCTGGCGGAAAGACCTTGGGGTTGTAAACCGAGGTATAAATGGGTGCCTCTGGGTACATGCGATGCAGCACCTCCAGCACGCGCTCAGCACCACCGTATTGGTTCAGAAATGAGCAGATGATCGCCAGACGCACGGCGCCTCCTCTATTTACCGATGCAAAAAGTACTGAAAATGGTCGCCAGCAGCTCGTTGCTGGCGGTCTCGCCGGTAATCTCACCCAGGGCGTTGAGCGCCTCCTGCAGGTCGGCAGCGAGCATATCAGGGTAGCCACCCGCAGCCGCAGTCTCCTGTGCGCGCAGCAGACTCTGCTGAACCCTGGCCAGCAAGCCCTGGTGGCGCGGATTGCTCACCAGCGTGCTGTCGTCAGACACCATCGTGCCCCTCAGTATCAGCTGGCGGATCGCCTCACGCAGGCTATCCAGTCCTGCGCCTGTCAGCGCGGATGTCGCTACATGCTCCACGCCCGGCAGCAGTTCGTCGTAATCATACAACGGCACCAGGTCAGCTTTGTTGAGTACCAGCAGTGCCGACCGACCGTTGGCAGCTTGCGCGGCCGCCTGATCCGCCGGACTGGGGGGGATGCTGGCATCCACCACCAGCAGCAACACATCGGCCGCCTCAAGCGCCTGGTGGGCGCGCGCAATACCGAGCTGCTCGATCGGATCAGCCGTCTCTGCCAAGCCGGCGGTATCAACGAGCTCGACCGGAATGCCGCCGAGATCGATGCTCTCCTGCAGGGTATCGCGGGTGGTGCCGGCGATCGGAGTTACAATAGCGCGTTCCGAGCCCAGCAGGGCATTCAGCAGGCGGCTCTTGCCCACATTGGGCCGCCCGATGATCACCACGCGCACCCCATTACGGTAAAGGATACCCTGTTGGGCGCCGCTGAGCAACCGGCCAAGGTGTTCTAGAGCCAGACTCAAGTCAGGAACCAGGTCGCGCTCAGCCACGTCGTCACCAAAATCGATGCTGGCCTGCAACTGCGCATACACAGAGAGCAGGCGACTGCGCAACGCGCCGACTTCCTGCGACAGCCGGCCGCCCAGCTGCCCCTGAGCGATACGCAGGGCGGCTTGGGTCTTGGCCAGAATGATATCCTGCACAGCCTCAGCCTGTGCCAGGTCGATGCGGCCATTCAGAAAGGCGCGCAGGGTGAACTCACCCGGCTCTGCCAGACGCGCCCCCTGGCACAGCGCCAGCGCCAGCACAGCCTGCAGTACCTGTCCGCCGCCGTGCGTTTGTACCTCGACCACATCCTGGCAAGTATAACTGTGCGGGGCGGGCATCCACGCCATCAGCACCTCGTCAATGCGCTCAGACGTATCGGGGTCGCGGATCACACCTAGCGTCAGTTTACGCGGTTGTAGGCAATGACTGGATAAAAAACAACGTTCGGCAAAGCGCCGTGCCAGCGGTCCCGAAAGGCGCACAATGCCGATCCCGCTGCGCCCGGGCGGAGTCGCCAGGGCAGCGATGGTGTCATCGAGGTTCATCGTCGGCTGCGGCGGGCTGGCTGGCACCCGGCTCCAACACTTTTTTCACGCCCTTGAAATACCCGCGGCGCGGCAGCATCACATGGCGCCCGCAGCCCTGGCACTTGATGCCGATATCCGCGCCAATGCGGGTGACGCGCCAGATCTTGCTGCCGCAGGGGTGCAGCTTGCGCAGCTCGACCAGGTCGCCCACGGTGACATCATACTGCAGCGTCACGAGCCGGATCCTCCGCCAGGGGCAAGGTATAAAAGGCCAGCAGGGTGCTGCCATAACGGCGTTCCTGGGTGGGCACCAGGTGCTGCAGCATCACAGGGTGCATTTCCTTTGGATGTACCTGCACGATTGCCTCACCACCGGGCTTGACCAGCTGCAGCGCATCAGTCATTGTCAGGGCGCGCGCCCACAGATCGTGATACTGCGGCGGGGCGATGTAGACATAGTCAAAACTTGATGGGGCAAACTGCTCGAGGACACGAAAGGCATCGCCCTGATGTAGCTCTGCACCGCCCGTCAGATTGGTAGCCGCCAGGTTACGCTGCAAGATCTGGATTGCGCGATGAGCCTGGTCGACAAAGACTACCTGCTCAGCGCCGCGGCTGAGGGCCTCGATGCCCACTCCGCCGGTACCGGCAAAAAGATCGAGCCAGACGCTGCCCTGGAGGCGAAACGCCAGGATATCAAAGAGCGATTCCTTGACCCGATCAGTGATCGGGCGGGTGGTGTCACCAGGTACAGGCAGCAGCCTGTGCCCTTTAGCACTTCCGGCAATAACGCGCATTTTTCCTCCAAGCAGCTACTCTAGCATGCTCAGGGCAGTGCGTCAATCTTTTGACATCGGCAAGCCCATGGCTATCATCATGATATCAAGAAAAGGTTACTATGCGCTACCGTATTCTGTTTTACATTGGTCTATTGCTTCTGAGTGGATGGCTGCTGATGGGTTGCAGGCCGCCCGAGCTTGTGGCAACCCCCGTAGTCGCCTCGGAGGGCAGTGCACAGTCAAGCACCACGGCGACGCCTGAGCCCACCGAAACGCCACTGCCCAGCGCCACACCAACAGCTACTAACTCGCCCACACCCACAGAAGTGCCGCCTCCAACAGCCACACCCTTGCCACAGCCTACACCGGATGGCCAAATCCGCAGCGTGCGCGTGCCGATCCTGATGTACCACTATATTTCAGAGTTGCCGCCGGATGCCGATAAATGGCGCGTCGACCTGACGGTCTCGCCCGAAAATTTTGAGAGCCACCTGCGCTGGCTGAGCGAAAATGGCTACCAGTCGATCACACTGGCTGATCTATTGATGGCATTGCAGACTGGCGCGCCGCTGCCCGAAAAGCCGATTATCATCACCCTGGATGACGGCTACCGCGACGCCTATGTGCACGCCTTTCCCCTCCTGAAGCAGTACAACATGCGTGCCACGGTCTTTGTCATCACCAGCCTGCTGGATGAAAACAATGTTGACTTTCTCTCGTGGGATATGGCTACCGAGATGAGCGCGGCAGGCATCGACATCGAATCGCACACAGTGTATCACCCCGACCTACGCGACTCGGATTACGAGCGCCTGCGCCACGAGCTGGTCGAATCGCGTCTGGCGATCGAGGCGCATACCCACATTCCATCGCGCTTTTTGTGTTACCCTTCCGGGCTCTACAACCCCGATGTGATGCAAGCCGTGCGCGAATCGGGTTATTGGGCGGGCATCACCACCATGCAGGGCACCCTGCATACCAACGCCAACCTTTGGGAGATCAAGCGTGTGCGGGTGCGGGATAACGCCACCACCGAACAGCTGCTCGCGCTGATCGCATACCTCGATGCAATGTGACGCCCTGACGATTGCCGCCCTCTGTCATGAATTCGAGGGTCTGGTAGGCGGCAGCATCCAGCGCCTGGTGGTAGTGGATGCCCTCACCATCGTGCTTGAAGTGTATATCGGTCGGCGCGAACAGCTGTTGCTTTCGGCTTCCGCCGATATGCCACTGGTGATGCTCCAGCAAGTTAAAGCACGCCGCGGGGTTGAGACGCCCACTTCCTTTAGCCTGCTGGCTGCCAAGTATGTGCGCGGCGCTCGTGTGACTGGCATCCGGCAGATTCCCAACGAACGCATCGTGCACCTCAGTCTGCTCAGCCCACAGGGCGCCGTGACGCTGATCTGTGAACTGATGGGGCGCTATTCGAATATTATCCTCGTGGATGAGCACGGCACGGTGATGGACGCCATCAAGCGCATCCCGCCGTCGCTCAACCGCTACCGCGTGACCTTGCCGCATCAGCCCTACGTGCCGCCGCTCTCACAGGCCAAGTTGGAACCTCAGCTGCTCTCGGCGGACGCTTTGGCCCCGCTGTCGGAGCGCCGCGGAACGCCATTGTGGCGTGCTCTGGTCGATGCAGTGACCGCTACCAGCCCGCTCCTGGCGCGCGAGGCGGTCTTTCGGGCGGTTGGGTCTATCGAGGCAGACGCGAGTGAACTCGCTGGCAGCGAGACTGCAGTGGCCGAGGTGCTACAGGGGTTGCTGATGCTGCCCAGCACACGTGCCTGGCAGCCCAGTGTCGCCCTGGACGAGTTCGAGACTGTTATAGCCTTTGCCTCTTACCAACTGACCCACCTGAACGCGGTGGAGACTATGCCCAGCATGCACGCCGCCGTGCAGCGCTACTTGACGGGCGGTGAATCGGGCGATGGCTACTTGGCGGTACGCCGGTATCTGCAAGAGCGCTTGAACGAGCAAATCGAGCGCGTGCGATCCCGACAAGCCAACCTCGAACGGCGGTTGATACCCGAATCCGAGATCGCCGCGCAGCAGACAAATGCCAATGCCATCCTGGCAATGGCCTGGCAGATTGAGCCCGGCCAGCGCGAGCTAATCCTCTCCCCCGAGATGGCCGCCAGCCTGCTGGGCAGCGACGGAGAACAACCTTTCACCATCCCACTCGACCCAGCCCTTTCGGCCAACGAGAATGCGCAGCATATGTTTGCGCAAGTGCGGCGCAAGCAGGCCGCCAACGCGCGCGTTCCCGAGCTGCTGGAGCGTGTCGCCGCAGATTTAGGGTATCTCGAGCAGTTGGGGGCAGATATCGCGCTGGCTGAATCTCGCCCGGAGCTGGATCTGGTCGGCCAGCAGATCAGCGCCTTTGAGGCGCCCACCAAGCTGCTGCCGCGCAAGGCCAGCACGCGCGCTGTTCTGACGGTATCGGGTAGGCGGCATGTGATCCTGGTGGGGCGTTCATCGCTGCAAAACGAGCTGGTAACGTTTCGTATGGCCGCCAGCGACGATATGTGGCTGCACGCACATGGGGTACCAGGGGCGCATGTGATCATCCGTTGTGGGCGTGCTGAGCCGGATGGCGACGATCTGCAGCTGGCGGCCAACCTGGCCGCCTGGTATAGTACCAACCGCGGCCTGGCCAGGGTTCTGGTAGATTATACGCGCCGCAAGCACGTCACTCACATGCCCGGCGGAAGAGCCGGCATGGTCAACTATCGGCGCGAACAGACCCTCGTCGCCTCTGGCGAAGCGCCACCCCTCAGCTGAGCGAGCCTATTCTCTGACAACCCGCACAGTCACCGTCCCTGTGCTCGTCGAGTTGCCGGCAGTGTCATAAGCCACGGCATAGATGGAATACGAGCCCGGCGAGACGCGTGTGCCCCACGGCGATGTCAGCACCCAGCGCATGGCATACGGCGACACGGTGGTGTAGCCGATCGAGGCGCCATTCACAAACACCTCAACCTTGTCTATGCCGATGTTATCCGAGGCAGTTACCTGTACATCGACCCACTCATCCACACCCAGGGTAAAGGTCTGGCCATCGTACGGCATCCTTAACAAAATCGAAGGTCCCGACTGGTCCAGGGTAATGTGCGATGTGTATTGTTTGATGATACCAGAGGTGCTCACCGCTGTCAGACGCAGCGAATACGGGCCATTCAAGCCGGTGGTATCCCAGGTGTCAAGCACGTCGCGCTCGACGCGTTCGGCGTGGTCACCGCCGACACGCCACCAGCTGCTCGGGTCCTCCCCTTCACCCGCCTCCAGATACCAGTTTTGCAGGTCGCCAAGCAGCACCGAGCCGGTGATCGTGATAACACCCCCAGCCACCTTGCCGGTTGCGGGCGAACTGATCACCACCTCCAGCAGGCCATCGGGGCCGTGCACGTCGCAGAATTCATCGGGCGGCTGCTCAATCTCGCGGCTGCGCAGATAGTCATCCGCCTCAGGAGCTAACATCATGTAGACCTTTTCATCAACTTCATCCGGCGGGCAGTATTCGGTAGCCAGCTTTTCCGAAAGGCGGCATATCCGCACCGCGGCATTGATATCGTCAAAGGTGGTCGGTGCGGTACCAGCGATAAACACCTCGCGCTTGGTTCTGCTCGAATATTGGGTAGGCAGCTTGCCCGAGGTGGCGTCGATGGTCTTGTATTCGAGGCCGTCGGGCACCGGGAAGGGCTCAGCAGGCAACCCCTCGTGCAGGTAGAGCATCACATTGCGCCACAAGGGAGCCGCCACCTGTGAACCAGTACCCTTGGTCATGGCGGCGTAATCGGTATTGCCCGTCCACACGCCTACCGCATACTGGGGAGTGTAACCGATCGTCCAGGCGTCGTGGTAACCATCGGTAGTACCCGTCTTTACGGCCGCCTGGCGATCCGAGATATACAGCGGGCTGTTATAGCCAAAGAAGGAGGCACGTGCGCTGTTGTCTGAAAGAATGTTATTCACCAGGTAGGCCACCTGCGGCGCAATCACCGTCTGGTGCTGCGGCTGCTCGTATTCGTAGAGCACGTTACCTTTGGCATCCGTGACCTTTAAGATCGCCACCGGATCAAGCTTGCGGTAGCCTTCCCTGACGTCGGAAGCGGTTACCGGTGCGCCTACCATCACGCCGGTGTTGGCAAACACTGAAAAGGCATAGGTCATGTCGAGCAGCTTGACCGGGCCGGTTCCCAGTGTCAGCGAAAGCCCGTAAAAGGAATCATTCAGGTCGTTGATGCCCATGGCGTGCGCAGTATTGATTACATTCTGCACACCCACGTTGTTGATCATCTGCACCGCGGGCACGTTGAGTGAGGTAGCAAAGGCTTCGCGCAGCAGCACCGGCCCATGGTAAGTGCGGTCCGAGTTCTCGGGCGAGTAGGGCATCGGACGAGGCGGATCTGGAAAGGCGGTGCGCACGTCGAGCATCATGGTCGCTGCGGTATAGCCCTGCTCAAAAGCGGTAGCATAAGTGAACACTTTAAAGCTCGAACCAGGCTGGCGCGGCGAAATCGTCATATTGACTTCGCCGTCGATCTCTTTGTTGTTATAGTCGAGGCTGCCGACCATCGCCAGGATCTCGCCGGTCTTGACATCGATCACCACCACCGACGCATTGTGCACATTGTACTTTTCCACCGCTTCGGCGATGCGCTCGCGGGCGATCTGCTCGGTTTGGGCTTGCTTTTCGAGGTCGATGGCGCTGATCACCTGCAGACCGCCGCCATATACGCGGTCGATGCCGAACCTTTTCTCGAGCAGGCTGCGCACGTATAGCACGTAATGGGGTGCTTCGAGTGCAAAGCCCGAGCGCGTGGTTATGATGATCTCTTTTTTGGCCGCCAACGCCTCTTCGGGTGTGATGTAACCCTGCGCAGCCATCGTATCCAGCACCAACTCCTGGCGGCGTTTCGCCTCAATCGGGTTATCCCACGGGTTATAAGCCGGCGCATTGCCGAGCGGCACCAGCATGGCGGATTCTGCCAACGTCAGCTGGCTGGCAGGTTTAGCGAAATAGGTCTGCGCGGCGGCTTCCACGCCATAGGCAAAGTGTCCGTAAAAGACGGTGTTGAGGTACCACTCGAGGATTTTGTCGCGGCCTTCGTCGCCGGGGTAGCGTCTCGAGAGCTCATAGGTCAACACCAGCTCTTTGATCTTGCGAGTAAAGTTGCGCTCCATGCGCTCTTCGGGATCAAACATCACGTTCTTGATCAGCTGCTGCGGGATCGAGCTGCCGCCGCCGGAATCCTCACCCTTGGCCATCGCCACCAGGGCGCGCCCGAGGCCTTCAATGTTGATGCCAGCTGGGTTGCTATAAAAGGTCTTGTCTTCCATGGCGATGGTGGCATTGCGCAGTGATTCGGGCATCTGCTGCAACGAGATAATCGTGCGGCGCCCACCATCCGGGGCGATGATCTCGTAAAGGAGGTGTTGGCCGGTGCGGTCATAGATCCGCGTGGTCTCAAAAGCCGATTCACTCAGGCGCTGCACCTCGCCCGCGTCGGGGAGTTCACGGGCATAGGTGGCGTAAACGGTATAGACGCCGCCAACGGCTGCTAAAGCACTCAAGACAACACCCAACACAAGGACAATAGAAAATATCATGACAAAGCGGAGGACCAGAGGTCCTCCGCTCGATCGTTTTGTCTTGTGCCGATAGCGTCGCCGCAGCATGCGATTCATTGGTTAATCCTCTGAATCGGTCTCCTCGTAGTCATAATCGCCGTCGGCATCATTCTCATCCGTGGCACCCGTATCCATCTCGTTGCTGAAAACCAGGTCGTCGGCTTCGCTGTCGTCGCCGCCTTCGATCCCCATAAAGTCGGGGTCGATCGGTCCTAGGTCGGGGATGATCCCGCCCGTCAGGAACTCGTTGGCGAACTCTCCCAGTACCTCGGCATCTAAGCTGTCGTCCTCAAAACCATTTCCAAGGGTCGTAACAGGCACGCTCTCCTCGTCGGCAGCCTTAAAGCCGGTACCAGCCGGGATCAGCTTGCCGATAATGACGCTTTCTTTGAGACCGTGCAGCTTGTCTTCACGCCCCTCGATGGCGGCTGAAGCCAGCACACTGATAGTATGCTGGAACGACGCGGCTGACAAAAAGCTGTCAGTATTGAGGGCCGCTTTGGTAATGCCCAGCAACACCGGCTCGGCTGTAGCCGGTTCCCTTTCGCTTTCGATCAGCTCCGAGTTGATCGTCTCGAATTCGAAACGGTCGACCCATTGCCCGGGCAGCAGGTCGCTATCGCCCTGATTGACGACGCGCACGCGCCGCTGCATCTGGCGCACGATCACCTCGATATGCTTGTCGTTGATCGTCACACCCTGGGAGCGGTAGACCTTTTGGATCTCGGCCACCAGGTATTCACGCACCGCATCGACACCCAGGATGGAGAGGATCTCGTGCGGGTTCTTGGAGCCTTCTGTGATCAGATCACCCGCCTCGACCTGCTGGCCTTCGCTCACGCGCAGGCGTGCCGTCACGGGGATGTCATAGGTGCGGGTTTCTGTGTCGTCGTACGAGACCATGATACGGCCCTCTTCGAGCGACACACGCCCAGCAACCTTGGCCATAACCTCTTCGCCGCTGGCATCCACACGCGCCAACAGCTGGCCTTCATTGACCTGGTCGCCATCCTCAACCACTGCCACCGCCTCATCGGGCAGGCTGTGGGCAACGCGCTTGAGGGTCGAAGCCGAGAGCTGCACAGTGCGCAGCTCGTCTTCGGCAGTGATGTGCACCGAACCGCTGATTTCGGCAATGATGGCTTGCCCTTTGGGGATGCGAGCCTCAAAGAGCTCTTGAACGCGCGGCAGACCGACGGTAATGTCAGAGGTACCGGCCACACCACCAGTGTGGAAGGTACGCAGCGTCAGCTGTGTGCCGGGCTCACCGATCGACTGGGCCGCTACGATGCCGACCGCCTCGCCAATAGCCACTTCCGTACCGCGTGCCAGGTCGCGCCCGTAGCAGTGCGCGCACATGCCATGGCTCAGCGAACAAGTCAGCGGTGAACGCACCATCACCTCGGTTACTTTGGCGTCGTCGATCTCCTGAGCCAAGTCGTCATCGATCATCACATTGCTTTCGACCAAAATCTCGCCGGTACGCGGGTTGATCACCGGTGCGGCAGCATAGCGCCCGACGATACGTTCTATCAGGTTGCCAGCCGGCGCTTTGGGATCGTTGACAATCTTGATACCCTGAGTGGTGCCGCAATCCTCTTCCTGGATGATCACATCCTGGGCAACATCCACCAGGCGGCGAGTAAGATATCCGGCGTCGGCGGTACGCAGGGCGGTATCTGCCAGACCCTTGCGCGCGCCATGCGTCGAGATAAAGTACTCGAGCGAGGTCAGCCCCTCGCGAAAGTTCGAACGGATCGGCAGCGCGATAATGCGCCCCGAGGGGTCAGCCATCAAGCCGCGCATGCCAGCCAGCTGGCGGATGGGGTTCCAGCCGCCTTTGGTCGAGCCCGAGTTGACCATGATGCCGATCGGGCTTAACGGGTCGAGGCTCTTGGCCACCGCTGCGGTCACGCGGTCGGTCGCCTCTGTCCAGGTCTCGACCGTCTTGGAGTAGCGCTCGCTATCTGTCACCAGTCCGCGGCGGAATTGGTGCTCGATCTCGGCCACACGCTCGTTAGCCTCTTCGATGATCTCAGACTTGGTCTCTGGGACCTTGATATCATCCAGGGCGATGGTCGTGCCCGAGAGAGTCGCGTATTTAAAGCCGATATCCTTGATGGCATCCACCAGTTCGGCGGTACCCTCGATACCCAGCTTGCGGTAACCCTCACCGATCAGCTTTTTGAGACCGCCCTTATCCAGGGTGCGGTTGACGAACCACAACTCGGAAGGAAGAATCTCGTTAAAGAGCACACGGCCGACGGTGGTATCGATGACGCGCACCTTGTGACGCGGTGTGGGCTGAAAGACGAACTTGATCTTGGCATGCAGGTGCACCTTACCGAGCTCATAGGCCATCTGCACTTCATTAAAGCTGGAAAACACCTGGCCTTCGCCGGGCATATCCGGGCGTTCGATGGTGAGATAGTAGCAGCCCAACACCATATCTTTGGAGGGGCCTACCTCGGGCTCGCCGTTGGCCGGGCGCAGCAGGTTATGGCTCGAAAGCATCAGCTCGCGCGCCTCACGCACAGCTTCGTCGGAAAGCGGCACGTGCACCGCCATCTGGTCGCCGTCAAAGTCGGCGTTAAAAGCCGAGCACACCAGCGGATGAATCTGGATGGCGCTGCCTTCTACCAGGATCGGCTCAAAGGCCTGGATACCTAGGCGGTGCAGCGTCGGTGCGCGGTTGAGCAGTACCGGACGGCTCTTGATGATATCCTCGAGCACCTCCCAGATAGGCGGCTCTTCGCGCTCGATCAGGCGCTTGGCGCCCTTGACGTTGATGGCATAGTTGCGCTCGACCAGTTTGTTCATTACGAACGGACGGAAGAGCTCGAGCGCCATGCGCTTGGGCAGACCGCACTGGTGCAGCTTGAGGTGCGGACCCACCACGATAACCGAGCGGCCGGAATAGTCGACACGCTTGCCAAGCAGGTTGCGGCGGAAGCGCCCCTGCTTGCCCTTGAGCATGTCCGAAAGCGACTTTAATTGACGGCGACCGCGCAGCGAGATAGCCTTGCCGCGCCGCGAGTTGTCGATCAGCGAGTCGACGGCTTCCTGCAGCATGCGCTTTTCGTTGCGCACGATCACATCCGGCGCCTGCAGCTTGATCAGGTGCTTGAGCCGGTTGTTGCGGTTCACCACGCGGCGATACAGGTCGTTCAGGTCGCTGGTGGCAAAGCGCCCGCCATCCAGCTGCACCATCGGGCGCAGCGCCGGCGGAATCACCGGCAGGACCTTCAAGATCATCCATTCGGGACGGTTGCCGGCCTTGCGCAGCGATTCGACAATCTGCAGCCGTCGGGTGGCCTTTTTGCGGCGCTGCTTGGACCTGGAGATGTTGATCTCATCACGCAGTTCCTGAGCCAGTTGTTCGAGGTCGATCTTGGATGTGATAGCATAGATCGCCTCAGCGCCCATGGAGGCTTTGATCACTCGCGGCCAACGCTCGAACAGCTCACGATAACGCGTCTCGTTGAGCAGCTGGCGCGGACGCAGCATGGTCAGGTCGTCGCGATCCTGATCAAAGCGCAGCTCCGTCTCGATGGTGATCGATTCGATCGCCTCCTGGATCTCGTTCATGCGAGCACTTTCTTCGCGCTCGGTCTCCTGGGTTTCGTCCTCTGCTGCGGCGATCAGGCGATCGGCCTCGGTCGTGCGCGTAATGTCGATGTCCGAAAGCGCGTCTTGCACGGTCTTGTTAAAGGCGCTCAGATGCTCACGGCGGACCACTTCGCCGGCCTTGAGCACTACCTGATCTGTAGCCGCCAGGTGGATATCTTCGGTGGCGGGCTTATCCAGGTTGGATTCCAGCAGTAAACGCACCCGCGTCGCCTCCGACATCAACGTCTCGGTTTGGGCGTCGCTGGTAGCCTGCAGTTCACTGCGGATCGACTCGCTCAAGCTTGCCAAAGTAGCGGCACGCGAGGCAGCACGCTCCTGCAGCTCGGTCAACTCGGCACGCAACTCGGCAGTGGCGCTTTCGATCTCGTGCGCCATCTCTTCATCCATGCGCTTGAGGGCGCGCTCGCGGGCGGTTTCGTCGATATCGGTAATAATGTATTGGGCGTAATAGAGCACGCGGTCCAGGTTGCGCTGCGAAATATTGAGCAGCAACCCGAGGTAGCTCGGCGAACGGCGTGTATACCAGATGTGCGCGATCGGCGTGGCCAGGCCGATGTGGCCCATGCGCTCACGACGTACGCGCGACTGGGTTACTTCGACGCCGCACTTGTCGCACTTGATGCCGCGGAAGCGGACCTTTTTATATTTGCCACAGTAGCACTGGTAATCTTTGGTGGGGCCAAAAATCGCCTCACAGAACAAGCCGTCTTTTTCGGGGCGCAGCCGCCGATAGTTGATCGTTTCAGGCTTGGTAACTTCACCATATGACCAGGAGAGGATGGTTTCCGGAGAGGCGAGGCTGATCTTGAGCGTCTTGATATCGTTAATTTCCAATTTGCCCTCCTACACGATGCGGTAATTGAGAGTATGAGCGGGCTTATAAACAACAAGAGCTCGGCCTGGAATTTGGGAACGTCGTTATTCCGAGACCGAGTTGGATGAACGGTTTGAGTCGGTCATAAAACAGGTGTTATCCACCTATTAACAGGGCTTGGCGCGCAGCCTTTTATAATAGCCTAAATGCCTGATTATGGCAAATCAGCGATATGACTATAACGCGCGATAAAACAGGAGCGCAACATCGTCGTTAGTATAGTAGCGATCCAAAAAGCCGCCGTAGCGGTAACCGCGTTTAACCACCCCGGCGATCGCCTCGTCGTTCTTGGTTTGCAACGGTATGATCACCTGGCGCAGACGTGCGCGGCGTGCCCACTCTTCAGCGCTCTGCAGGAGCAGGCTACCGATCCCCTTGCGGCGGTGCGTTCGATCGACGGCGCAGAATTCGATCCAGCCCGTGTTCGACCAGTTACGTGTGCGCAGATCAATCCAACCGCGCAGCTGGCTGAGATGATCAGCCACCAGCATACACTCCGAGTTGCGGCATTCGTTGGCAAGATCCGCCAGCACGCTTGGGTAAGCCACCTCGATGGTACGCGGCAGGCGGGTGCGTTCGATGCGGGTGTTAAAACAGCCCTCGCTGGAGGCATCGATGACATGCCAAACGTATGCAGTAGCATAGCTGGCATCCATTCGCAGGCAGCGGTCGATATCGCCCTGGTTGAACTGGCGGATATGCATGGGTTCCTTTTATAGCTTATTTAGTGGTTCGGCGGCGAGTGCCCGGAACGGGCACTTGATCGAGCACTTCGCGCACTACGGCGCGGGTATCCACGTTCTTGATGCGCGCCGAAGGGCTCACAATCAGACGATGCGCCAGCACCGATTCGGCCAGCAGCTTGACATCATCGGGGATCACAAAATCGCGCCCCAACAGGGCTGCCAATGCCTGGCTGGCATGGTACAGGCCGAGGCTGCCGCGCGGGCTGGCACCCAGGTATACATCGCGATGCTCTCGGGTGGCGTTGACCAGCGCCACAATGTATTCTTTGATCAGCACATCGGTATAGACCTGGCTGACGGCTTGCTGCGCTTCGATCAGGCGCTCGACTGGTATCACCTGCTCGATCAGCTCGATGGGGTGCCCGCTGGTCTGTGCTTCGAGGATCTGCACTTCTTCAGCCGGCTTGGGGTGCCCCAGGCTGATGCGCATCAGAAAGCGGTCGAGTTGCGCTTCGGGAAGCGGGAAGGTACCTTCATACTCGATCGGGTTCTGGGTAGCCAGCACCAAAAAGGGCGCCGGCATACGGTAAGTGTGCTCATCCACCGTCACCTGACGCTCTTCCATACACTCGAGCAGGGCAGATTGTGTCTTGGGGGTGGCGCGGTTGACCTCGTCGACGAGTACGATCTGCGCCATGATCGGCCCAGGACGGTATTCGAACTGGCGGTTTTGCTGGTTAAAGACGGATACGCCGGTTACATCGGAAGGCAACAGATCGGGCGTGAACTGGATACGCTGAAAGGTGGAGCCGATCGACTTGGCAATCGTTTTGGCCAGCATCGTCTTGCCAACCCCAGGGACATCCTCGATCAGCACGTGTCCCTGGCAAAGCATAGCAACCAGCACCATCTGGATTTCGTTATGTTTGCCAATGATGACGCGTTCGACGTTCTGGGTAATGGTATCGCCGACTTGCTGAATCACACCCATACTATCAACCCTCTGTATACTGGCTGAGGATAGTGCCTTGGGGAGTCCTTGTCAACAATTGTCAGTTTGCTTTTATCGCCATACATGCCTATCATAATGGTGGTTGTAGGCAGCCCCTTGGCCGCGGAGATCCGCGTCCACGGGCTTCTTTTATTATTATCGCGAGGTCTCAAGGGACGAGGGACAAGATGGCAGAGCAGGTACATTTTCTGACAGCCAACGGCAAGGCCAAGCTCGAGCAAGAACTCGAGTATCTTTTGACTGTTCGCCGCCACGAAGTGGCTGAGAGCCTCAAGGCAGCCGTGGAAGAAGGCGACCTCACTGAAAACGCCGGCTACGAAGAGACCAAGCGTGAGCAGGCCTTTATCGAGGGCCGTATTCAGGAGCTGGAGTCGATTCTCTTCAGCGCCCAGGTGCTGACGGAACCCTCTACCGCTTGCTGTGTCTCGTTAGGCGTCTCGGTGACGGTCTCCGAAGAGGGCTACCCGCCCGAGACCTATCAGATCGTCGGGCGCGCCGAGGCGGATCCGCTCAAAGGGCGCATCTCGAACGAATCGCCCTTAGGAAAAGCCCTGCTGGGCAAGCACATTGGCGACCAGGTCGCCGTGGTCACTCCGGGCGGCACCACCACCTTTACCATTTTGCAGATCAGCTAAGCCAGGGAGCGTATATGTCTGACCTCGACCAGCGCGGCCAGCGCATCGCCAAACTCGCCCAACTGCGTGCAGCTGGGGTTGATCCCTACCCGCCGCGCTGCCAGCGCAGCCACACGGCTGCCGAAGCACTCGCAGCATTTGAGCAGGCTGCCGAAGGCCAGGAAGTCCGCGTCTGTGTAGCTGGCCGCCTCATCTCGCAGCGCCTGATGGGCAAGACCACCTTTGCACACCTGGCCGATGGCAGCGGCCGCATCCAGGTGATGGCCCGCCAGGACCTGATCGGCGAGGCAGCCTATCAAGCCTTTAAAGAACTCGACCTGGCTGATTTCATCAACGTCAACGGCAAGTTATTCCGCACCCGCACCGGCGAGGTGACGGTATTGGTTGATAGTTTCCAGCTGCTCGCCAAGGCATTGAGGCCGCTGCCCGAAAAATGGCACGGCCTGCGCGATACCGAGACTCGCTACCGACAGCGCTACCTAGACCTGATCGCCAACGAAGAAGTGCGCCATATTTTCCTTACCCGCACGCGCATCATCAGTGCCATCCGCCGCTTTCTGGATGCGCGCGGGTTCATCGAGGTGGAGACGCCTATCCTGCAGCCGTTGTATGGCGGGGCTGCCGCACAGCCCTTTACCACCCATCACAACGCCCTCGACCAGACTCTCTACCTGCGTATCGCCGACGAGCTATACCTGAAGCGTCTGATCATTGGCGGCTTTGAGCGGGTGTACGAGATCGGCCACAACTTTCGTAACGAGGGCATCTCGACGCGCCACAACCCCGAGTTCACCGCCATCGAGCTGTATCAGGCTTATGCCGACTATAACGACATCATGGCACTGCTCGAGGAGCTTTATGCCGAGGTTGCCCAGGAGGTACTCGGCAGCAGTGTGCTGCAATATCAGGGGCAGTTGATCGACCTCACACCCCCGTGGAGGCGCATCAGTATGCGCCAAGCGATTCTGGATGCCAGCGGGATCGACATCCTCGAGGCCGACACCTACGACAAGCTCGCTGCGGCCACACAGGCACACGGGCTCAACCTTGGCAAGCCCGCCAACTGGGGCAAGCTGGTGGAAAAGCTCTTTGAGGAAACCGTCGAGCCCAGCCTGGTGCAGCCCACCTATATTACCGAGTTCCCGTTAGATATCTCTCCGCTGGCCAAAAAGACGCCTGCCGATCCCATGTTTGTCGAGCGGTTCGAGTTTTTCATCGCTGGCATGGAGTGCGGTAACGCCTTTACCGAACTCAACGATCCGCTCGACCAGCGCGAACGCTTTCAGGCGACCCAGCAGGATTTCAAGTCGGGCGAGGATGAAGCCCATCCGCTGGACGAGGATTTCATCATCGCCATGGAGCATGGCATGCCACCCACCGGCGGTCTGGGCTGGGGCATCGACCGCATGGTAATGCTCTTTACCGACCAGGCCTCCATTCGCGAGGTGATCCTTTTCCCGCAGCTGCGCTCGCGCGACTGACCATGATAACTGTCCAATTATTACCGAGATAACAAAACCCCGCCTCGCACGATTGAGGCGGGGTTTTGCTTGCGGATTACTAGTAGACCGGCCCCACGCGCAGCATCATAAACTCGGCGTGTTCGAGTACCTCGGCCGAAACCTGCTCGCCCCCCGCAACGCGCAGACACAGGTCATAGATGCGCTGGCCGACTTGCGCGATGGTCTCCTGCCCCAGGATGATCGTGCCGGCATTCACATCCATATCCTCTGACATGCGCTGATAGGTCTCGGGGTTGCCCGTCACCTTGATCACCGGTGCGATGGCATTGCCCATCGGGTTGCCGCGCCCGGTGGTAAACACCACAATCTGGGCGCCGGCTGCCACCAGGCCGGTGACCGAGCAGGGGTCGTTGCCGGGAGTATCCATAAAGGATAGCCCCGCTTTGGTGGGCGGCTGGCCATAGGCGAGCACGTCCACCAGCGGCGAAGTGCCTCCCTTGAGCACATCGCCGAGTGCTTTTTCTTCCACGGTCGAGATACCGCCCTTGATATTGCCGGGGCTGGGTTGCTTGCCCATAAAGTCTTCACCGGTGGCCTTCAAAGCCGCCTCGCACGCCTCGACAGTACGCAGCATGGCAGCTGCGATCTCGGGCGTGATAGCGCGCTCGGCCAGGATGTGTTCTGCGCCCAGCATCTCGCTGGTCTCAGCCAGGATCACCTTGGCGCCCCGAGCGGCCAGCAGGTCGGAAAAGTGGCCCATAGCAGGATTGGCGGCCATGCCTGAGGTTGCGTCCGACCCGCCGCACTCGAGTCCGATGGTGAGGGCACTGACGGGCTGCGGCGTGCGCTGCCACTTGTCTACGTCCGCCAGCATGCGCTGGGCAATCGCCACTCCTTTTTCGACGGCAGCGCGCGTGCTGCCGGATTGCTGGATCCCTACCAGCTCGGCACCCGCCCAGCCCGCGCCGGCACTTGCTGCCAGCTCGGCGGCGTTGAGACTTTCACAGCCCAGGCTGACTACCACGCTGCCGATCACGTTGGGATGGCGCCCATATTGGCTCAACAGGCGAGTCGCCAGGGTGATATCGAGCCCGGTCTCGCCGCAGCCGCCGGTGTAATCCAGCAGCATGGCGCCCGGAACCTTGTTCGCGATCAGTTTGGCGGCGTGATTGGCACATCCGCAGGAGGGAATGATCGCCACCCGGTTGCGCACCCCCACCGAGCCATCCAGACGCAGGTAGCCCATAAAGGTATCTTTAGGCATGCTTCACCGCTCCTCTCAGGCTGCGCAGGTTGTGAGTGTGCACGTGCTGGCCGGCACGGATCGCCTGGCTGGCCACCCCAATACTGGCGCCATATTTGATGACATGTTCGCCCTCGGCAATATCGCGGATGGCCACCTTGTGTCCCATCGGGACGGTTTCACACGTCTGCAGGGCTGGGATCGCATCCGAGGCTGCCAGCTTAGTACCGGCTGCTAGCACCTGCAGCGCCGTCACCACTGAATCGCGCGGATTGATTAGCAATACGTTGACCTTCATACTTGCTCCTAGATGAACAACACCGTTACCAGTTGATACAGTACGATCAGGATAGCCAGGATCAGCACATAAACAAAACCCTGTCGGATTTGGGCAGCGTTCATTTTGGCGAGGATGTCGACCCCCAGGCGTGTGCCCAGGCTGCCCCCTACCAGGAGCGGTATCACCAGGATTAGATTAACATGGTCGGCAAGGGTGTGGGTGACAACGGCGATGATGGCAGTGAAGAGCACGATCACCAGGCTGGTCGAACTAGCCTGGCGCGTGGGCAGCCCCACCAAATAGACCAGCGCCGGGAAGAGGATCACGCCACCGCCGATGCCCAGCAGACCTGTTAAAAAACCGATCGCGAGCCCCAGCAGCGTGACGGCTGGGATCGACAACCGGTTCGGCGCATGGGTACCAAAATCGCTGTAGGGTGGGATGCGTATTTTAGCCAGGTAGCCTGTGGTGATATCGGCCTGCTCGGGGGCACGGTGTGCTTCACGGCGCATGAGCACTGCAATACCCACCAAAAGCGGCACATAAATGAGCAGCACCCCCAGGTCAGCCGCCGAGACCGGTCGGTTGTTCAGGGTCAGTTGGCCGAGGCTTTCCAGGTAGCCGAGCAGCCGGGCACCCAGCTGTACGCCGGCATAGTTGCCCCCCAGCATCACCAGGGCGATCTTTAATGCTGGCGGAGCGCTGCGGCGACGCTCGTAAAGCGAACCAGCCGAAACGCCCAGGATCTGCACCGATGAGGTGCCCACCGCCGTCGGCATCGGCACCCCCAGGATAACGTGCAGGAGCGGGGTGATCAGGAATCCGCCGCCCACGCCAAAAATGGCCGTCAAGGTTCCAACCACCAGGCCAATTGCCAGGCTTGTTAACAAAGCCAGCGGACTATTCATGACGTGCGTTTACGATTTTTCAGCCAATGGGCAACCTGGTCATATGCCCAGGCACTGCCGATGCCCCATGTCACCGGCAACACCAGCGCCAAAATTACCTGCAGCCACAAGGACACGCGCTACCTCCTGGTCTAGATTGCAGCTGGTTCCTGCGGCTCGGGCGAGCGTTTAATCGCCAGGGTAAAGGGCACCGAGAGCAGGATGATCACCACCACGCCCCAGCACAGCAGTTCGTAGCCAACCTGACGCAGGAGCGACCCGGCCACGAGTGCCATGCCTACCGAGGTGATGTGGTTGACACTGACCCCCGAGTTGAGCGTTGGCGCAAGCTCGGATGGCGGTGCAATGCGGTTCACATAGGTCGAAAGCCCGATGCTCAGCATAGTCAGCAGGTTGATCACCACCAGAATGACGCCCAGGATCAGGCCATTGTGAATGGTGGCATAACCCACGAAACAGAGTGCCAGAGCCGTATAGCTGGATGTCAGCACGGCACGCTCGCCGATTTGGTCGAGCCAGCGTCCAAAGATCGGCGCCATGATAAAGTTCAGGAGGCCGCTCGACAGCAGCAGGCTGATCTGCTGGGTCGTGTAGTGATAGTTCTGCACCAGAATCAGGTTGCCAAAGGCGGCAAAAAGCTGGATGCGCGAACCCTCGAAAAAGGTGAGCACATAATAGAGCCAGTAGCGCTTGCGAAAGAAAAAGCGCGGCTGGGGTATCTTGGTGTCGCCCAGCTCACTCGGCAACCGCAGCAGCATTAAAGCTGCGCCCAGGATCAGCACGCCCGCCGTGACAAAGAACCATCTCAGAGGCACCCGGTTGGCCAAGAGCGCGACACCGCCCATCCCCGCCAACGAGGCCAGCGCCCCCGCCGAAGCCAGCGAGCCCATCACCTGCCCGGAATACTGCTTTTCGACCAGCAGCATGCCGATGGTGCCCTGCAGCGGCAGCCATACGTGAAACCCGAGACTGGCGGCAATCGCCGCGGCGATCAGTGCACTATACGAGCCCACCCAGGCATGGAACGCATAGCCGATGCCCATCAGGGCAACCGCTCCAAAAGCGCGCTTTACCAGCGAAAACCGGCTGAGCAGCGCTGCGATGCCGATCAGCAGCAGCCCGGGGATCTCGCGCAGCCCCTGCAGCCACAGCACCTGGGTACCGCTCAGGCCCAGCACCTGTACGAAAAAGTTGGTGCTCGAGGCATTCACCACACCGGTACCAAAACCGTTGAAAAAGACGGATATGGCCAGGATGATCAGGGAACTGTTCCAGAAAGGAGCCCCGAAAACGCGCCGATTGGGTAGATGCATGGCCTGCCTGCTACCAATAATAGGCGTGATTCTATCCGCTTGCGCATGCTTTGCCAAGTGCGATTGACGCATCAACCCTCCCAGTCTAGACTGCAGAGAGTACGCTGGAGGGGTGAGATGACCGACCATCAAGTTAGACGCCGCGAACTGTACGAGCTGCTGGGGGACCTGCCGCCGCGTGAGCGCCCGATCGGCGCCGAACTGGTATCGGCCGGCGAGCACAACGGCTACTGGCTGGAAAAGCTGGTCCTCGACCTCAACGGCATCGAGCCCGTGCCGGCTTATTTTGTACGCCCGATCGAGGCGCGCGAGCCACTTGCCACCGTGTTGTATCATCACGCGCACGGCGGTAACTATATCCTCGGTAAGGACGAGCTGCTGGACGGACGCGCGGCGCTGCAAAGCCCTCCCTATGCCCAGGCCCTCACCCAGGCCGGTTATGCTGCGCTGTGCATCGACACCTGGAATTTCGGCGAGCGCCGCGGACGCACTGAATCAGAATTGTTCAAGGAGATGCTCTGGAACGGCCAGGTGCTGTGGGGCATGATGGTCTATGATAGCCTGCGTTGTGTCGACTATCTCATCAGCCGTCCCGATGTGGATGAGGGCCGCATCGCCACGATGGGCATCTCGATGGGTTCGACCATGGCATGGTGGCTGGCAGCCCTCGACGAACGGGCCAAGGTGTGTGTCGATCTGTACTGCCTGACGGATTTCCACGAGCTGATCCGCCAGCGCGGACTGGATGGCCACGGCATCTATTACTATGTGCCCAGCCTGCTCAAGCACTTTGATACGGCCCAGATCAACGCGTTGATCGCTCCGCGTGCCCATCTGGCACTGGCCGGCACGCTCGACGACCTGACGCCGCCAGCCGGGCTTGACCATATCGATTCACACCTGCGCGAGGTGTATGCCCAGGCGGGCGTGCCAGAGCATTGGCACTTGGAGCGTTACGTGACCGGCCACTTTGAGACAGCACATGGCCGCAGCCAGGTGCTGAGCTTCCTTGAGCGCTGGCTGTGAGGCGGTGGGCAGCATGATTGGCATCCTGTGGGATATGGACGGCGTGATCGCCGATACCGGCGAGGCGCACTTCCTGGCATGGCAGATCCTGTATGGCGAGCGCGGCCAAAGCATCACTTATGACGAGTTCGCCAAGACCTTTGGCATGTCGAACCTGCCGATCCTGCGCGCGTGGCTGGGCGACGGCGTACCCCTGGAGACGCTGCAGGTCATCTCGGCGCGCAAAGAAGAGCTCTTTCGCGAGCAGGCCCGCGAGCATACTCGCCTCTTGCCCGGCGTGCTGGAGTGGCTGGAACGCGGACGCGCGCGCGGCTACCGCCAGGCCGTCGCCAGCTCGGGACCGCTTTCCAACGTGGTGGCGCTGGTGACGGCACTCAACATCCCCGATTATTTCGAGGCGCTCGTCTCGGGTGCCTTTCTGCCGCGCAGCAAGCCCGATCCGGCTGTGTTTATCCATGCCGCCGGCGCAATCGGGGTGCCCCCGCACGCCTGCCTGGTGATCGAAGACAGCACCGCCGGCATCCAGGCGGCGCAGGCGGCCGGCATCGCCTGTCTGGCCGTCATGACCACCCACTCGGCCGACAAGCTCACCGGCGCCGACCTGATAGTCGATTCGCTCTCAGAATTACCCAACGATGCCTTTGAAAGGCTGATCGCAGCAAAAAGAGGGGGCTAGCGCCCCCCTCCTGGTTGCCTGGTTGGGTCAGCGCCGGCTAAAGATATGTACAGTATGGCCGGCTGGGTCGGGGTTTTTGAGGTAGACAATGCGCGAGGCTGGGCTGCTGACCGGATCCAGCAGTTCGACGCCTTTGGCCTGCAGGTCTGCCACGGCGGCGTCGAAATCACTTACCTCAACCGCGACGTGCGGCAGACGCCCCACATCGCCCTTCATGATCTCCATACGGCCGTTGCCATCGCCCGAGACGAAAAAGCCGCCGCTGCTTTCGAGCAGTTTAAAGCCAAAGGTATCGGCATACCAGTGGGCAATCGCCTCGCCCGTCGCCTCTGCCGTCGGATAGAAACCGGTGTGCTCGAAACCACTGTAGAGCGACTGTCCACGCGCCTGCCGTACCATCGCCAGGCAGCGGGCGGTCAGGTTGGTCAGGCCCGCCCAATCCTGCTTGGCGATCAGATCCTTGCGGATCAGGTCCGAGCCCATCCCGATACACGTCACGCCGGCATCGAACCAGCCCTTGATGTTCTCATAGTTGGCCTCGACACCGCCGGTAGGCATCAGCTTACTCCACGGGCAGGGGCCCTTGACTGCTTTGATGAACTCGGGGCCGCCGACCTGGGTACCTGGAAAGACCTTGCATATCTCGACGCCCAGCTCTTCGGCTGCCGAGATCTCACTGCTGGTGGCACAACCCGGCACATAGGGCGCCTTGCGACGGTTGCACAGCCGCGCCACCTCGGGGTTGGTGACAGAGCCAACGATAAAGTTGGCTCCCAGGTTTATGTAGAGCGCTGCGGTGCCCACATCCAGCACCGAACCAACCCCTAGGATCACGTCGGGGTAGTCTTTCTCGGCTTTGACAATCAGCTCGCCAAACACCTGAAAGGCGCGATCGCCGCGGTTGGTGAATTCGATCACCTTGGCTCCGCCAGCCGCCACGGCCGCCACCACCTGCAGAGCCACTTGGACATCGCCGTGGTAAAAGAGCGGGATCAGGCCGACGCGCTCCATCGTGTTCCAGACCTGCAAACGGCTAAACTTGGCCATGGTGAACTCCTTTTTCAGCGCGCGACGCGGCCAGAGGCATCGCCGCGCATCAGCTTGGTGACTTCGTTGACAGATACGGCATTAAAATCGCCAAAGATGGTGTGCTTCAGGCACGAGGCAGCGGTGGCGAAATCGAGCACCCACTGATAGTCGCCCTC
This sequence comes from Chloroflexota bacterium, assembly GCA_012729455.1. Taxonomy (GTDB): domain Bacteria; phylum Chloroflexota; class Anaerolineae; order UBA1429; family UBA1429; genus JAAYDC01. Next base: position 242,746 of record JAAYDC010000006.1, read on the forward strand.
GTGTGAGATCAACCCATAGATCAGCCCGCCCATAAAGGCATCGCCGGCGCCGACCCGGTCGACAATGTGGGTGATGTCGTACTGCGGTGCCTGCCAGAGCTGGCCGCCATGCCATAGCACGGCCGACCAGGTATTGTGGCTGGCCGAAAGCGAGCCGCGCAGAGTAACAGCAATGGTTTTGAGGTTGGGAAAACGCTCTGCCAGCTGCTCGCACACCGCGCGGTATTTATCCGCCTCGACTTGCCCGGAGGTCACATCGGTATCGGCGGCATGGATGCCAAAGACCTTGGCGGCATCTTCTTCGTTGCCGATGGCGACATCACAGTAGCGCACCAGCTCATCCATCACCTCGCCTGCCGGGCGGCCCCACTTCCACAGCTTGGCGCGATAGTTCAGGTCGCACGAGATGATCAGCCCAGCTGATTTGGCGGCCTTTACCGCCTCGAGGCACACCTCAGCCGCCCCGCGCGAGATCGCCGGCGTGATGCCCGTCCAGTGAAACCATCCGGCGCCCTGAAAGGCTTTGCCCCAGTCGACCATCCCGGGCGCGATCTCGGCGATCGACGATCCTGCGCGGTCGTAAACCACCAGGCTGCTGCGGCTCGAGGCGCCCATCTCGAGGAAATAGATCCCCAGGCGCTTGCCGCCGGTGATGATCTGGCTGGTATCGACCCCCTGCGCGCTCAGGCTGCGCCGGCAGGCCTCACCCACCTCGTTGGCGGGCAGGCGCGTCACGTAGGCAACCGGCACGCCATAGTTCGCCAGCGATACCGCCACATTGGCCTCACCGCCGCCGTATATCACGTCGAACGAACTTGCCTGGCTGATGCGCTGAAAGCCGGGCGGCGAAAGCCGCATCATGATCTCGCCAAAGGTTACGACTCGCATGCTCGCTGCACCTCATGTGTATTCAGGTACGGTTACCTTAGCTGGATTGCCCGGCAGCGTCAAGCAGCTCGGTTGACAATGCCCGAGAGGGGCTTAACATGGCGCATATCTCATCAGGAGTCAGCAACATGCAACAAGCAGCCATTGTCGGCCTGGGCGGGATTGGGCGGCTTCATCTATCACGCTACAAGCAGGTGCCCGAGGTGCAGGTCACGGCGATCGGCGACCTAAGGACCGCCGAGATCCGCCAGGATACCTCGCTCAAGGAGCTCTTTGAGGTGCCCTGGAGGCGGTGCGCTGGTACGACAGTTATCCCGCCTTGCTGGCGCACGAAAAGCCAGCCTTTGTCGACCTGGGGCTGCCTACCGACGTACACGCCAAGGCGGCCATCGCCTTCCTGACGGCGGCGTGCCGGTGCTGTGCGAAAAACCCATGTCGCTTTCGCTTGCCGATTGCGACGCCATGATCGCCGCCTCGCGCCAGAGCGGCGCCCCGCTCATGATCGCCCAGTGTATCCGCTTCTGGCCAGAATACCAGTTTCTGAAAGATCTCGTGCGGAGCGGTGAGGCCGGCAAACTGCTCTCGCTGCAGATGTGGTGCGGCGGTTCCACCCCCGGCTGGAAGACTACGCACTGGATGAAGGACCCGGCACGCAGCGGCGGTGCGATCCTCGACCTTCACATCCACGACATTGACTTTCGCCAGTACCTGCTGGGGCTGCCCAAGCGCATCTATGCGTGCGGTGGCTGTGCGAGCGGCAAGGCGCGCGGGATCGACTATGTGCTCACCAACCTGAATTACGGCGACGGCACCCAGGTATCAGCCTCCAGCCACTGGGCGGATGTCGATATGCCCTTTATCGCGCTCTACGAGGTACGTTTCGAGCACGCCTTTGTGCGCCTGGATCCCACCCAACAACCGAGCCTGAGCGTCTATCGCCAGGGCAGTTCACAGGTTGAGCATTCGACCTTTAGCGAGCTGGATAGCTATACCGGTGAGATCGCCCGCTTTGCCAAGTGCGTGCGCGAGGGGCGCTCGCCTGAGCGCTACTTGCCAGTCGAGGCGCGCAACTCGGTCGCTATCATCATGGCGGCCAAGGCCTCGATCGCCAGCGGTCAGCCCGAACCGATGGCCAACTACCTGGCCTGGGTTGAGTGGCGCCTCAAGAGCCGGACCATGTGTCCGGCTCTTGCTGTATCCAGGGGAATTCGGTGATGCGCAGCTTGGCCGCGCCATATGGGATCAGCTCGATTTCCTCGGTATCTGTGCTCGCCGGCAGGGGACTTTCAGGCACGGTACCCGCCGAATTGTGCTCGAGCTGCCAACCCGGCACGCGGCTGCCCCTGGCGTGCAAGACTACCGGCGGTGATTCACGCTCATAGACCTGGCGCCCCAACGGGTGTTCGCTCACCTGAAAACTGTTGGCCGGAACGGCTGTATCGAGCACCAGAGCATAGTTCCATGCGCTGACCGGTGCTGCCCAGCGGTTGTCGTAGGGCTGGTCGCCATCGGGAGTCTGCCAGTCGACCTCAGGCGCCAGCGAATAGATCAGTGGTCCGCGCCGCACACTGGCCGAGTTATGCAGCCCGTGCAGGATACGCACCTCCATCGGCATATAGAGCTCGACCACGTCACCCTCGCGCCAGACACGCGATATGCGGTGCCAACTGCCAGAAGCAGGCCGTGCTTTGCCCTCGGAGGTGTGTACCTGGGCGCCCTCGCACCAGCAGGGAATGCGCAACTCCAGCGCCAGTTCGACCGGCTGGCTGGTGTGGATCATCAGGTGTATGCGCTCGCGAAAAGGATACTCGGTTTCTTCCACGATCTCGAACGGCACACCGTTCACCTCGGTATTAACCCGGCAGGGTCCGTAACACATCGCACTCAGCCCGCCCTGGGCGTTGCGCAGCCACAGGTTGCGCACATATTTGGGCCAACCCTGATGATAGTTGGCGGTACAGCAGCCAAAGTTGGGCTCCAAGCCAAACAGGTTGGCATCGTCGCTGTTATCGTACCAGGCGCGCTCCGCACGGCTCACCAGCACCTGGTTGGGCTGCTGATCATACTGGTGGCCCCACATATCGTCAGTAAAGGCCGCCGGTAGCGTGTTGTATGCCAGCACCTCGGCCCAGTCAGCCAGAGGGATCGAGGCCGCGTCAATCTGCATGAGCTGCTGCAGGCTGTAGAGCGCCTCGACCACCGCGCAGGTCTCGGTGCCCTGGGTGGGCTCGCGCCCCGAAAGGTGCTCGTCGCCGCTAAAGATGCCGCTGGAGAGCCCGTGGTATCGCAGCAGCTGGGCAATCCCTTCACGAGCCGCCTCGAGGTGTGCCTCATCACCGCTCAGCAGATAAACCAGGGCGGGCTGTTTGAGCGCCATCGCCAGGTTGACGACATGATGGGTATGATAGCGCCCTGTTTCCTGATAGGCTGCCACTGCCTTGCCGCGCGCTTCGGGGTCGATATCGTGCAGCGCACGGATGAATTTCAACACATCCTGATACTCGCGCATTGGGCGCACATACGGCCATGTGCGGAACAAGGTCGTCCAGTCGATCGTCTGCGCGCAGATACGCCGCGCCAGGTCGATCAGTTCCGCATCGCCAGTGCGGCGGTAGAGCCAAAAAAGCATCAGCATGTTCTCACCGCCGCGCGCCGCTGCCCAGCTTGCGAGGGGTTGTTCATCGATGTGCGCCGACTGGTAGGCAAAATAGCGCTGCATAAAGGGAATAACGCGCGCGTCGCCGGTGACTTCCTGATATTGGGTTAGCACCTTGAGCATCACCATGCGCGGCCACCAGTCGGTGTTGCTTGGGGGACCGAAAAAGCCGTCGGCGCGCTGGCTGCCGAGCGACCAGTCGATCCAGCGCTGAGCGCGCGCGATCAGTACCTCATCCTCAAGCAAATAAGCCAGCGGCACCAGGCCATCCAGGTAGTAAGGGCCGCGTTCCCAGTTCTCACCCTCCCCGCCCAGCCAGCCGTTGTTGGCTCCAACCGATCCCCACACCTCTTCGATGTGCCCGCTGAGCCCGTTTGCCTGGATGCGCAACTGATCGGCCAGCCAGCCATTCGGCATGACCTGGCCAAGGGGCAAGACCTCGCGCTCTAGCGCCCCCAAGGCGCTGTGACGTGTGGATGTTTGGTTGTACTGCATGGGGCCACCTGTTGACGCGCTCCTGGCTGGCAGTTACGATCATTATGCCTGAGCCATTCAGGCCCGGCAAACGATGCGCAGGAGGACGCCATGATCTCGACTACTGATTTTCAGATCGGGGTAGAGAGTATCCTTCCGGGCGAAGCGGATTGGTTCGCCACTATCTATGGCTGCTGGTTTGGCAAGTACTTTTCCGAGGCGCAGCTGCAGATGGCCCTGCGTGAAGTAGGTGCACAATTCACCCTCTTTTACGACTCGTTGGCGCCAAAGAAGCCCGATGCCTGCCGGCGCATTGCCGAGATGTGCACTCGCCTCGAGCTGCCCTTTCTCTACAACAACACCTATGGCGATATCTATGGTCCCTGGCTGGAAGGCACCGGGCGTGCCGAGTACCGCCCTGAGGACCTGACGCGCGCGGCTCAGACGGGCTTGTTTCGCGGCGTGGTGTGGGATGAAGTCGAGCACCGTCAGCTGCACGGTACCGACACGGGCGGCCTGCCCTATTTCATCGACGCGCGCGGCAAGAGCCCCGTACAGTGCTATGACGAGCTGGTAGCTGCCGTTTCGCACGCTACCTCCGCCTATGCCGCCTGTGGCGCCGAGAACGTCGCCGAGATGGTCTTTCCGGTGCTGATGCACGAGCTGGCGCGTGGAGGCATGCATCCGGCACCCAAGGTACTCAAAGAATCGTTCAACCCGTTGGTGCTGGCGATCGCCATGGGAGCAGCCCTGCAATACGACCGCCAGCTATGGGCAGTGGCGGATCTGTGGGGACTGGTATCTTTCTGGGGCAGCTTGTTCACTGGCGCCTATGAAGGCGCTCCGGCACACAGCCCCGACGAATACCTCTCGTCACTCTTGTTGTGCTATTGGATGGGCCTGGATGCCGTCTACACCGAAGGGCTCTACAACCTGATCGTGCCCGTACACACCACCCAGGCCGAGTGGGACGACCTGGTCGCCAACATGATTCGCCATCGCGGCCAGTCAAACCCGCTGGTGCTGGATTATCGATGGCAAGCTGCACCGCTGGTTCAGCCGTGAGTATGTGCCCGCTCATCCGCGCGGCTTTACCTTTCGCGATGTGCCCCCCGAGGTCGCCATCATCTGCCTGCCCGATTCGACCTGGGCGAGCCGCGGGGGCAGTGCCTGGGCTAGCCACGATACCTTGTTCGGGCCGGGCGGTCCCCCAAAAGAGGCGCGCCACGAGGCCTATCTGGATGCGATTCATCTGCTGACCCATGGTCAGGTGCCGCGCACCGGTCTGACAATGCACAACCAGCCCTACAGTGCACTGGTAAATGACATCGCCGAGGCCATCTCGGCCGCCAACGACCCCGCGGATTATCCGTACCAGGATTTCCACAGCGGTTTCTGCGCCCTGAACGGCCTAGTGGTGTTTGACCACACAGTTACCCACCAACTGGAGGGTATCCCGCTCCTGATTTGCACCGGCGAGCTGCTCAGCCCCGACACACAGGCCGCCATCACTGACAGTGTCACTCGGGGAGCGCGTTGTCTGGCGCTGCCGCATTTATTGCCGCAGGTAGCCCATGGCCGTGGCCACGACCAGCCCTGTCTGGTGCAGGATGGCGCGGGCGCGTACCTCTTTACCGACGACCTGATGAGCGACGCGGCGCGCGCGTTTATCGCCCCGCACCTGGGGCCCAGCGATGCTGTGCGCTACAGGTTCGCCAACTTTTGTGTTACCATGCAACCCATCAACGGCGACGAACGCCGTCTGCGCGTACAGGTTGATCGTTACGAGTAGATAGTTGGCTGGACCATGTTAAAGTTTATCTCGGTTTTCTGGATCGATGCCGTCAGCGAGGCGGAATATACCGCCGCGACGCAAGCCATGGAGCAGATGATCATGCACCTGACGCTGCGCACGCCCAGCGCGCTGGAACATCCGCCTTTGAGGCTGCGCCTGTATGGCAACTGGTTCATCCCTGCCTTGATGCCGCATGCCCCCTACTGGGGCATCCAGTGGTATGTGGATCAAACCTACCAGGCTGAACTGGACCGCGTGATCGCCCCCGATCTGCTTGAGCTGATCCGCAAAGAACCCTGGCAGGAGGCGTCTCCGCATTATGACCTGGTGATGATCGACTTGCCGCTCACCGATATGCCCGCCCCGCTGGCGCGTTTGCGCTCGGACTATGCCACCCTCTCCAACAGCCTGCACGGCCTGGCGGCGGTGATTTCGGTCAACGAAGTGCGCAAACTGCACAGCCTGGAGCAGGAGGCCGGCATACGCCGTCTGGCGCGCCACGCTCTTGGGCATATGCTGGGGGCGATTGATCTTGCTCGGCAGGAGCAGGTTGAACGGCGCGGCACCGAGATGCACTGCACCAACCGCTGCGTGATGCGCCACGCTGCCGATGCCGCCGAGCTGGCCGAACTGGCTCAGGATGAAGCCGCCCTGGAGTGGGATTTTTGCCCTCTGTGTACCCGCAGCCTGGATAGCCTGTTCAAACATGAAATATTCTCAAGCAACTGACCCAGGAGGATCCCCATGCGCCTGACATTACGCCGCCTGAGCGCTCGCCTTGCCGAGGTCAACAGCCGCATCGCCCGCCGGGTGGCGCCCATCACCGGCTGGCGCCTCCTGCCAGAAGCTGAGACGACCCGCCAGATCCCCGCCGATGATGACCCGCGCTGGCAGCCCTTTGCTATTGGCGATTGGTGGGGCGCCGACGAGAACCTCACGCACGCTTGGTTTGCATGTGAGGTAGCCCGCCGAATGGGGCGCCGAAGCAGCCCTGCGGCTGCGCCTGGGTGAGACCAACCGGCGCGAATACCCCGAGGCACTGGCTTATCTCGATGGCCAGCCGCACCAGGGGATCGACCGCAACCACGAGATCCTGCGCCTGGATAGCGATTCGGCCGGCAAAAAGCTCCGGGTGGCACTGGAGGCCTGGCGCGGACGCAACTATAGCGCCGAACGCTTCTGGCAGGCTGACCTGGTATGCCTCGATGAGGTTGCCAACGCCTTTTACTATGACGCCCTGGTGGCGCTCGAGGTAAGCAAGATCCTGCCCGAAACCGACTATACCCGCATCCGCCTGCTGGATATCCTCGAGCGTGCTATCGCCCAAATCGATTACTCTGAGCCGATTGGCGACGCCTTTTATGCCAGCCTCGTGCAAGCCCAAAACACCCTGCGGGAGCTGCTCGCGGCCGAACAGCTGGCCCCAAACGCGAAAAGGTGTGCGCCATCGGGCACGCCCACATCGATGTGGCCTGGCTATGGCCTTTGGCCCAAACCCGCCAGAAGACGGCGCGCACCTTTAGCACCGCCCTGCGCATGATGGAGCGTTACCCGAGTTACCGCTTTATCTCCAGCCAGGCGCAGCTGTATCAGTACATCCAGCAGGATTACCCCGAGGTGCTTGCTCAGATCCAGGAGCGCGTGCGCGAGGGGCGCTGGGAGGTCAACGGCGGCACCTGGGTCGAAATGGACACCAACGTTACCAGCGGTGAATCGCTGGTACGCCAGTTCCTTTACGGTCGGCAGTTTTTCCGCGAGCTCTTTGGTCAGGATGGCACCATCCTGTGGCTGCCGGACGTCTTTGGGTACAGCGGTGCCTTGCCGCAAATCATCCAGCAGGCCGGCATGCGCTACTTTATGACTACCAAGATCAGCTGGAACCAGTATAACCGCTTCCCCTACGACACCTTTTACTGGCAGGGCATCGACGGCACTCGGGTGCTGACTCACTTTGCCACCACGCCCTCGGATACCTGGTTTTATACCTATAACGGCTACCTGCGCCCAAAGGAGGTACAGGGCACCTGGGATGCCAACTCCGGACACGCTTTTACCGATGAAGTGCTGATGAGCTATGGCTTTGGCGATGGCGGCGGCGGCCCAACCCCCGACATGGTCGAGCAGGGCGTCCGGTTGGCCAACACCCCCGGCGCGCCTCAGTTGGTGATGGATACCGCCCAGGCCTTTTTCGAGCGCCTGGAAGACAAGGTGGCCGATAAAGCGTTGCCGGTGTGGAACGGCGAGCTCTATCTCGAATATCACCGCGGCACGCTCACCTCACAGGCCCAAAACAAGCGTGCGAACCGCAAGAGCGAGATCCTCTACCACCAGGCAGAGGCGGTAGCCGCCGCCGCGGCGCTGCTGGGCGAGCCCTATCCCTCTCAGGAGCTGCTGCGCGGCTGGCGCCTGATTCTGCTCAACCAGTTTCACGATATTCTGCCGGGCTCATCGATCCGCCCAGTGTATGAGGACTGCACACGTGACTATGCCGAGATCCGCGCCATCGGCGAGCAAGTGCGCGACGGATCCGCCGCGGCCATCGCGCGGCGCGCCACCAACGATTCGCACGCCCTCGTGGTGTTCAACACCAACAGCTTTGCGCTGACCGACCTGGTGACGCTGAGCACTCCCGAAGGCCTGGCAACGCCGGTACTGATCGACTGCAGCACTGGCAACCGCCTGTTGATCCAGGCGGTCGAGCATGGCTGGCTGGCGCTGGTGCCGGATATTCCCGCTTACGGCTACAAGGTGCTGGCCTGGCAAGACGCTGCGGGTACGGTAAAAGTAGAGGTTCCCGGTGAGTTGACCGTTTCATCCAGCCACATCGAGACCCCCTTCCTGCGCCTGATGCTGGCTCCGGACGGCTCGCTGGCGAGCTGTTATGACAAGCACGCCCAGCGCGAGGTGCTGGCAGACGGTCAGCGCGGCAACCTGCTGCAGGCTTTTGAAGACAAACCGCTCGGCAACGATGCCTGGATATCGACATTTTTTACCTTGACAAGTGCTGGGAGATCGACGACCTCGAGAGCATTCGCGTGGTGGAAAGCGGTCCGCTAAGGGTCAGCCTCGAGCTGGTGCGTCGCTGGCGCCACTCGTGCATTACCCAGCGCATCCACGCCTACCAGCACACCACGCGCATCGATTTCGATACCGAGGTCGACTGGCACGAACACCACATCCTCCTAAAGGCCGCCTTCCCAGCTGCCATTCACAGCACCAGCGCCACCTACGAGATCCAGTTCGGCGCCCTCGAGCGCCCCACCCACTGGAACACCTCGTGGGATTACGCGCGCTTTGAGGTGTGCGGGCATCGCTGGGCTGACCTCTCGGAGGGCGACTATGGCGTGAGCCTGCTCAACGACTGCAAGTACGGCCACGACATCAAAGACAACGTCCTGCGTCTGACGCTGATCAAGTCAGCCACCTCGCCGACCCAGAGGCGGACCAGGGGTTACATCGCTTTACCTATGCGCTCCTTCTGCACCAGGGTGACTGGCGCAGCCAAACGGTCGCACAGGCTGCCATGCTCAACAACCCGCCCTTTGCCTTCGTTGCGCGCGGTAATGGCACTACTGCCGACCTGCCGGCAGCCGTGAGTCTGGTTTTGTGCAGCAGCGCGCATGTGGTGGTGGATACCATCAAGCAGGCCGAGGATGGTAACGGGTTGATCGTGCGCATGTACGAGGCATATGGCCAGCGCGGACCGGTAACTCTCGCCTTTGCCAGGCCGATCCGCCGGGCAATTTTGTGCAACCTGATCGAGGAAAATGGCGAGGATCTGCGCACCGAGGGCAAGAGCCTGACCCTCAGCCTGACGCCGTATCAGCTGCGCTCGCTGCGCGTTGAGCTGTTATAGCTCGGGGAGGCTTTTCAGCACGTCGCGAATCGCCGCCGGGTAAATACAATGCTCGGCGGCGTGCATGCGCGCCTCCAGCGTCTCCAAGGTGTCTTCCGGAAGGATCGGCACCTCGACTTGGCTCACCACCGGCCCCTCGTCGACGCCTTCATCCGGCGCATAATGCACCATGATGCCGGTGTGGCGGATTTCGCCGCGCTGATAAGCCTCATAGGCTCGCTGGATGGCGTGCATACCCGGGAATGTGCCGGGCAACGCCGGGTGAATGTTGATCACGCGCCGTTCGTAGCGCCCTAAAAACGCCATACTCAGGATGTGCATCCAGCCGGCTAGCACCACCAGGTCGGGGCAGTAGGGCGCGAGCAGGGTTGCCAAGTCGGCGTCATACTCGCGGCGGTTGCGGCCTTCGACCACATAGGGCTTGAGGGGATGATAGATCGCCGGGATACCGCGCTGCAGAGCACGCCCCAGGGCGCCGGCATCTTTGCGGTTGACCAGCACCACCGCCACACGCACATCCTCCAGCTCCCCCGAGGCACACGCATCCATAATAGCCTGCAGGTTGGAGCCATTGCCTGAAGCCAGCACCGCCAGGCGTCTCAACGCAGCACCACCCGTTCGTCACCTGCGGTTGCGACCACCCGCCCGATTTGGCGGGCAGTGTCGCCAGCGGCGGCGATGGCTGCCTCAGCGTCACCGGCTGCCACCACGGCAACCATACCAATGCCCATGTTAAAGACGCGGTACATCTCGTCGTGGTCGATGTGTCCCTCGCGTTCGATCAGCCTGAAGAGCTCGGGTGCTTCCCAGTTTCCGCGCTCCAGCTCGATGCCCAGCCCATCCGGCAGGATACGCGGCAGGTTATCGATAAACCCGCCGCCGGTAATGTGCGCTAACCCCTTGACGCTCACCTGTGCGCGCAGCCGGCGCACGTCGTCGAGGTAGGACCGATGCGGACGCACCAAGGCATCGCCCAGCGGTTCACCCAGCAACTCGGCATACATGCCATAGGTTTCGGCCGGAAACACACGCCGGATGAGGCTAAAGCCGTTGGTGTGCGGACCGCTGGAGGGCAGCCCGACCAACATATCGCCTTCGGCTATCGTAGAGCCGTCGATCATGTTGGCACGGTTGACCAGCCCCACAATGGTACCAACCAGGTCGAGCTCGCCGGGCAGATAGACGCCGGGCATTTCGGCCGTTTCGCCGCCCAAAAGTGCACAGCCGGCCTCACGGCAGGCCGCCGCCGCCCCCGAGACCACCTCAGCCACCAGCTGCGGGTCGAGCTCGGGCATGGCGATGTAATCCAGGAAAAAGAGCGGCTCGGCGCCCTGCACGAGGATGTCGTTAACGCAATGGTTGACGATGTCCATCCCCAGGCTTTGGTAGCTGCCCAGAGCGCTCGCTACCATCGTCTTAGTGCCCACCCCATCGGTGGAAGCCACCAGGGTGGGCGCATCCATCTCCTTTAACCGCGAGACATCATATAACCCGCCAAAGGCGCCGATCCCCAACAGCACCTCGGGACCATAGGTCGAGCGGACTGCCTGGCTCATCAGGCGTACGACCTGGTTACCGGCATCCAGGTTGATGCCAGCTGCCCGATATGCGTTCGCGCTAGGGGTCATTTTATACCTCCCGTGCCAAGCCTTTGGCTGCTATATCGTGACGATAGCGCATATCCTGCCAGCGGATCATCCCGGCAGCGCGATAAGCCAGCTGTTGAGCGCTAGCCAGATCGTCCGCCACGGCCGTCACGCCCAAAACACGTCCGCCAGCGGTAACGACCTGGTCGTCCTCGCGGCGGGTGCCGGCGTGAAAGACAGTCACCTCGGACAAGGCTTCGGCCTCTGCAAGGCCAGTGATCAGGACGCCCTTGCGATAACTGCCCGGGTAGCCTCCCGCGGCGAGTACCACACACACCGCGCTGGCATCCTTCCAGACAATCGGCAGCTGTGCCAGGGTGCCGTTCAGACACGCCTGCATCACCTGCACCAGGCTGGTCTCGAGCAACGGCAGGATCACCTGCGTTTCCGGGTCGCCAAAGCGGCAGTTGAACTCGAGCACATGGATATCCTGCTCCCCGAGCATCAGGCCGGCGTACAGCACGCCCTTGTATGGGGTGCCGCGCGCTGCCATGCCATCTAGCACGGGCTGCAGCACACGCTGGCGCACAAAGCCGAGCTGGGCATCGTCCAGGAGCGGCGCCGGCGCATAGGCGCCCATCCCGCCAGTGTTGGGGCCGCGATCGCCGTCATAGGCGGCTTTATGGTCCTGCGCCAGGACCATCGGCACCGCGACAGTGCCATCGCAAAAGGCCAGCACCGAAACTTCCTGACCGCTTAGGAACTCTTCGATCACCACCTCGTCGCCAGCAGCGCCAAAATCCCGAGCACGCATGATGCTATCCAGGGCGGCACGCGCCTCGTCATGGGTCTGGCAGATGATCACACCCTTGCCGGCCGCCAGACCGGTGGCCTTGACCACCAGCGGCAACGGCTGGGTTTGGGCATATTCCCAGGCAGCCTCGTATGCGTCAAACGCGCGGTGCGCAGCGGTGGGAATGCCGTTTTCGACCATGAACTGTTTGCTAAAGACCTTGGAGCCCTCCAGCTGGGCAGCCGCGGCGACTGGTCCAAAAGCCGCGACGCCCTCCTGCTGCAGGCGGTCGACCAGTCCGAGCGCCAGCGGCACCTCGGGGCCAACTACCACCAGGTCGATCGCCTCGCGGCACGCAAAATCTGTGAGGCCGGCCAGGTCATCGGCTGCCAGCGGTACCGTCTGGGCCAGACTGTCCGTACCGCCATTGCCCGGGGCGATATAGAGCTCGCCCGCCTCAGGGCAGTGCCGCAACGCCCACAGCAGGGCGTGTTCGCGTCCGCCAGAACCGACTACCAGGATGCGTATCACGAGCTGCCCGCCCCCGACTGTGATTCTTTGGGCACGAATCCGCCTGCCTTTTGTCGGAAGAGATACTCACCGCTGAAACAGGCCACGCAAAAGTTGCCCTGCGGGCGCGCGGCAGCCTTGATCATGCCGTCGATACTGAGGAACCCGAGTGTATCCGCTCCCACCATCTGACGGATCCCTTCGACCGACATGCGGTGGGCGATCAGCTCGTCATAGGTAGCCATGTCGACCCCCATAAAGCAGGGATGCTCGATCGGCGCCGAGGAGATGCGCAGATGCACTTCGGCCGCACCGGCCGCGCGCAGCATATCCACAATCGGCTTGCTGGTGGTGCCGCGCACGATCGAGTCATCCACCACCACCAGGCGTTTGCCCGCCAGCACGCGGCTGAGAGTGTTGAACTTTAATGCCACACCGGCTTTGCGCAGGTGGTCATCGGGCTGGATAAAGGTACGCCCGATATAGCGGTTCTTTACAAAACCCTCGGAATAGGGGATGCCCGATTCGAGGGCATAACCGATGGCATGCGCCGTAGCAGAATCCGGCACGCCCATCACCAGATCAGCCTCGACAGGATGCTCGCGCGCAAGCTCGCGCCCCAGTTCCTGGCGTACTTCGTGGATCAGTTGCCCGTCGATGATGCTGTCGGGGCGCGCAAAATAGATGTATTCAAAGATGCACAGATTAGGCTTGCCGGCAGGCACGCCCTGGATGATGCGCATGCCGTCTTTATCGACGATGACGATCTCGCCGGGCTGGATCTCGCGGATCTCGCTCGCCCCAAGGGTCTGCAAGGCACACGTTTCGGAGGCGATCATCCAGCCTTGATGGAGCTTGCCGACCGAGAGCGGACGGAAACCCCACGGGTCGCGCACGCCGTACAGCGCGTCGCGGGTGAGGATCGTCAGGCAATAAGCGCCCATCGCCTTTTCCATCAGCTGCTTGATGCGCTCGAGCCAGGTATCGCCCGTACTGCCCACCAGCACCTGCAACAGCGTCTCGGTGTCGGATTTGGAGGTCAGCCCCACCCCGCGCGCAAAGAGCTCCTGGCGCAGCTCGCCCGAGTTGACCAGGTTGCCATTGTGTGAGATGGCGATCGGCCCGAGGGCGGATTCGAGGCGAAACGGCCCGGCGCTGACGCGACGCGATGAATCGGCCGTCGAGTAACGCACATGGCCGATGCCGATATGGCCCTGGAGGGGCGCCAGGTTGGTCTCGTTAAAAACCTGCGAAACCAGTCCCATCTCTTTATAGATCGTCAGGTTCTGTCCATCCGAGACGGCAATGCCGGCCGATTCCTGGCCGCGGTGTTGCAGGGCATAGAGGGCGAAAAAGGTCAGGCGCGCTGCATCTGCGCCGGGCAAATAGATGCCAAATACCCCGCACTCTTCGTGCGGATGATCATCCGCGCTTGCCTCCGGCGCACAAGCCAGCAGGTGAGGTTCGATCACAAGTAACTCCTATCTGCCGCGATCACGGCGTCCGTCATCTCTTGTTGATATTGGGCTACGCGTGCGCGCAGGGCTTCATCGCTCAGCGCCAGGATCTTGGCGGCCGCCAGGGCGGCATTTTCGGGTTCGGTAACCACCATTGGGGCCACCCCGCTGGGCATGCGCAGCGACGAGTAGAGGTCGGCCCCGCCAAAGGCGGTGCTGGGAGGCGGACAGGCGATTACCGGGAAGGTGACGTTGGCATCCACCATGCCGCTGAGGGCATTCGAGCGCCCGGCGATGGTCACCAGCACGGTTGGTTCATCGGCCGAAAGGCCAGAGATAATCCCCAACAGATGCTGCACGCTTTTGTGGGCCGAGGCCACCCGCACCTGGTAGGGGATGGCAAACCGCTCGAGGGTCGCCTTGATCTTTACCGCGATCTCGTCGTCGGCCTTGGATCCCATCAGGATCAATACCCGTCCCGCCATCGTAACCTCCTCAGCCGATTACTCTTCGACGAACTGGTCGGTCAGGTCGGCTACTTGCTGATATTTGATCAACAGCTCGCGCAGGCGCTCATCTGTGACCTCGGGCATGTTGCGATAGATCTGTTTGTCGAGCATCTTGTTCTTGTCGCCGCCCGGCCAGATGCGCCAGGAGTCGTTATCGATCACATCCGCCACCATCAGGCGGCCGTTTTGGTCGCGCCCGAACTCGATCTTGCAATCCACCAGGGTCACATCCTGAGCAGCCCATTCGCGCTCGAGGATCTCGAACACCCTGCGGCCCGTCTCGTGCATAAAGGCGATCTCATCGGCAGTCGCCAACCCCAGATCCTGGATCTCTGCATCTGTGACCTGCGGATCGTGGCGGGCATCGTCCTTTAAAAAGGTCTCGACCAGGACCGGGTCAAAGCGGTCTCCCTCGGACGAGCCCAGCACACGCTTGAGGTACGAGCCGGTAGCGATACGGCGCATGACCACCTCGAGCGGTACCATCGTGCAGCGGTTCACCAGGTTGATGTTGGGCGCCACCATGCCGATATAGTGCGTGCGGATGCCCTCCAGCTCGAGCAGGTAAAAGACGTTCGAGTTAGTGCGGCACGCCAGAATGCCCTTGCCAGGCAGCTCGTTGCGGCGCGCGCCATCGCCGGCGGTGATACCATCTTTGTGCAGCATATACACCAGATGATCTTTACCCGGGAAGGCATAGATGACCTTGGTCTTGCCCTCTGCCAGTTTGTCGCCAAATTCGATTCCGGACGTCATGCTTTTATCTCCCATCAGGATTCGTCCTGTTCGCTCAATTCCAGGCGGATCACACGTGCCAGGTCGCGGCTGCGCCGGGGGGCATCGCCCACGCCAGCACCATCCGCCATAATGCGGCGTATCTCGTCGCCCGTTATATACTGCGTCAGGGCTGCGTCAGCCGCCAGCAGCTCAGCCAGAGGGTTGGCTTCGCCAGCTTCGACGGCTGCCCAGGCCCGCATACTGGCGGTACGGATCGTCTCGTGCATGATCTGACGATCGGCTCCCGCCAGCACCAGAGCCATCAGCAGGCTTTCGGTAGCGGCAAAAGGGCCAAAGCGCTGCATTCCGCGCTGGATGGCAGCCCGGTTAATGCGCAAGCCCTCGACGATGCGCAGGACGCGCCTGAGGATCTCTTCGACCGCCAGAAAGCCCTCCGGCAAGATGCTGCGGCGGTTGGCGGAATCATCCAGGGTACGCTCGAGCGCCGAAAGGGCAGCGTTATCCCAGGCCGCCCGTGGCAGACCCGCCACTACGCGTGCCATTGAGCAGATCGATTCGGCCTGTATCGGGTTACGCTTGAATGGCATGGCTGAGGAGCCCACCTGTTGGCGACCGAAAGGCTCGGCCACCTCGCCAAAGGAGGGCGATTGCTGCAGCCGCAGGTCAAAGGCGAACTTGTAGGCCGATTGGGCAATCCCTGCCAGCACGGAGAGCACCTGGTAATCCTGCTTGCGCGGATGGGTCTGAGTGCTGACCGGCACCGCCTCGAGCCCCAGGGACTGCATCACACGCTCCTCGAGTTGCTCGGGGGTGCAGTTACTGCCTGCCAGCAAGTGCGCATACGAGGCAGAGGTGCCCACAGCGCCCTTCAAGCCCTTGCCGCGGATGGCAGCACGCGCCTCGCACAGGGCGCGGTAATCGTCCAGGAAATCCTGACCATACTGCGCCAGACGGTAGCCGAGGGTGGTCGGCTCAGCCGGCTGCAGATGGGTATAGGCCATCGTAACCGTATCGGCCTCAGCCTCGATACGCGCCGCCAGGGCGCTCAAGACCTTATTCAACAGCGCGAGCAGCATGTCGCAGGCATCGCGCATTCTCAGCGCATCGGCGTTATCTTCGATATCCATGCTGGTAGCGCCCAGATGGATGATCGCCCCGCCCACAGGGCATTGTTCGGCATAGGTACGCACCTCAGCCATCAAATCGTGGTGCAGATCGCGCTCGAACTCCTGAGCGCGCTCCCAGTCGATATCCCCCTGGTGAGCACGCAACTCGGCTAATTGCTCGCTCGTCACCAAACCCGCCTCGGACTGGGCCTCGGCCAAGGCTACCCAGATACGGCGCCAGATGCGGCGTTTTTCAACTTCCGACCATAGCTGGCGCATGGCGTCGCTGCCATAACGCCAGCCAAAGGGAGATTGGTAAGTTTCCTGTGGGTGTTCCATCGTCTATATAAACTGTGCTGCGGCGCGTACGCCGTTGCTAAAGAGCACCAGACCGCGGTTGCCGCTCGCACCGGCCGTCCAGCGCGGATGCTGCTGAGCTATGATGTGGTTCTCGGGATGCGGCATCAAGCCCATCACGTTGCCGGCAGCGTTACAAATGCCGGCGATGTCCGATTGCGAACCACTCGGGTTGGCCGGATAGCCAGCCGGCGACGCTCCATCTTCCGTGACATAGTAGAGCGCCACCAGCCCTTTATCGGAGAGAGCCTGCAACGCAGCCTCGTCTGGAGCAACCAGGCGTCCCTCGCCGTGTGCCACCGGGCAAAAGATGTCTTCCTCCATACCAGCAGTAAAGAGCGAGCGGCTGTTGGCAGCCGGGCGCAGACGCACCCAACGGCACTCGAATTTGGCGCTGACGTTGTTGGTGAGTGTAACGCGCTGCTCGGGCGCTGGCCCGGGCAGATAACCGGCTTTGACCAGGGTCTGGAAGCCGTTACAGATACCCAGAACCGGTTTGCCGGCTGCCACAAAGGCATCCAGTTGCGCGCGGAAGCGGTGCACGAGGTCGGTAGCCCATAACCTGCCGGCGCCGAGGTCATCACCATAGGAGAATCCGCCCGGCACCACCAGCATCTGGTAGGCTTCCAGCGATTTGCTGCCCGCGGCGAGTTGGTTGATGTGCACGATCTCGGGATCGCCGCCCGCCATCTGGCAAGCCAGCGCAATATCTCGGTCGCGATTGGTACCGGGGGCATGCAGGATCATCACACGTGCTAACGTCATGCTTGCTCCTTCCCGCCGATATGGCCGTTAAAAGCCTGGACCAACTCGGTCACCTCCAGATCGATGGCGTTGCCTGCCAGCCCGGCGATCACCAGGCGCGCCTCAGCCGTCACCTCACCCAAAGCCCCCCACGGCAAGTCCCCCATGGCCGTTTCAAAGGCTGCCGCATGTTCAGGAGCAACCTCGACCACGTAGCGGCTGAGGGACTCGCTGAATAGCAGCCACGCGTCTTCGCGCGCCGCCTGCGGCGGGCAGGGCAGCTCCTGCAGCGATACCTGCGCCCCCAGCCGGCCGGCAAGAGCCATCTCGGCTAGGGCAGCTGCCAGACCGCCCTCCGAACAGTCGTGGCAGGCGCGCACCAGGCTGGCGGCGATGGCCTTGTGCAAGGCGGCGGCGATAGCCGGTCCCTGCGCGGCGGCACGCGGCACCGAACTGCCCACCTCACCGTGCAGACGATAGTAATACGATCCACCCAACTCGGGGCGAGTTTCGCCCACGACATACAGGCAGTTTCCGGCAGCTTTAAAATCCATGCTGCAACTGCGACGCACATCCGGCACGATGCCAATCGCCGAGATCAGCAACGAGGGCGGAATCGCCACCTGCTGGCCGGAAACCGTATCAAGGTACTCGTTATTGAGGCTGTCTTTGCCCGAAATAAAGGGTGTGCCGAACTGCAGCGCGCCATCGTAGCAGCCCTGGCAGGCACGCACCAGCGAGCCCATGCGGTCGGGCAGTTTGGGGTTGCCCCAGCAAAAGTTATCCAGGATAGCCACCTGGGCAGGATCAGCCCCCACACACACCACGTTGCGCACCGCCTCGTCGATGGCGGCTACCGCCATGGCATGCGGATCGATTTCGCCATAGGCGGGGTTAATGCCGCAGCCCAGCGCGAATCCACGCCAGCTCTCGCTGGCATCTAGCGGACGGATGACGGCGCCGTCGGAGGGGCCATCCAAGTGCAGCCCTACAAAGGGCTTGATGAACGTACCGCCCTGCACTTCGTGGTCGTACTTGCGCACCACATCTTCTTTACTGCGTAGGTTGGGATGTGCCATGATCGCAAGCAGGTCCTCGCCCAGGCTGGTGGCGGGCGTGAGCACAGGGTCGGCCTCGCGCCGTTCGACCCAGACGCCCTTGAGGGTGCGGCGCGGAACGCCCTTGTGTAAAAAGCGCATCTCGAGGTCGGCCACGAGCTCGTCCTCGTATTTGAGGAGCAAGCGTCCACGGGTGCCAAAGGTGCCGATCACGGTCATTTCAACCGAAAAATGCTCGCACACCTGGCGCACTGCCGCCTCGTTGGAGGGGCTGACGGCGATGACCATGCGCTCCTGGGCTTCCGAGAGCCAGATTTCCCAAGGCTGCAGACCGTCGTACTTTAACGGTACACGCTCCAGGTTGACCTCGACGCCAGTCGCTTCGCCCATCTCGCTGACAGCTGAGGAGAGTCCGCCGGCACCGCAATCGGTGATGGCATTATACAGCCGCCGATCTCGGCAAACCAGCAGAGCATCCAGCACCATTTTCTCGACAATCGGATTGCCGATCTGCACCGCGCCGCCAGACGTTTCGCCGGTTTCGTCGGTCAGCTCGATCGACGAAAAGGTCGCCCCATGCAGGCCGTCACGGCCGGTGCGTCCGCCCAGGACGACCACCAGGTCGCCGGGTTGGGCTTGAGAAACGTGCAGCCCGCGCGGGGCAATGCCCACACACCCGCAATAGACCAGCGGGTTGGCAACGTAGCCGGGCTCAAAGAGGATCGCACCATTCACGGTGGGAATGCCCATCTTGTTGCCATAATCTTCGACACCGTCCACCACGCCGTTATAGATGCGTCGCGGATGCAGCACACCGGCCGGCAGATCCTCAGGCGGGATATCCAACGGGCCAAAGCAGAAAACGTCGGTGTTGGCGATCGGCCGTGCAGAGACTCCCATGATATCGCGCACCACTCCGCCCACACCTGTGTTGGCACCGCCAAAAGGCTCCAGGGCAGAAGGATGGTTGTGGGTTTCGGCCTTGAATGAGATCTCGAACTGCTCATCGAAGGCGATAATACCGGCATTATCGACAAAGGCTGAGAGCACCCAAGGGGCGTTGATCTGGTTGGTGGCCGCCTGCAGATAGGTTTTGATCAGCGAATCGATGCGCTGCTCACGCGTGCCATCGGCAGTCTCTTCGCGATACTCGACAATCCCCTTGAAGGTTTTGTGCACACAATGCTCTGACCAGGTCTGGGCGATGCTCTCGAGCTCGACGTCGGTCGGCTCGCGCCCCGCCTCACGATAGTAAGCCTGCACGGCGTGCATCTCAGCCAGATCAAGCGAGAGCAGGCGCACCCTGGAGAGCCCTAGCAGGGCGTCATCGTCCAGTTCGCGCAGGGGTACGGTTTCGACGCGTATATGCGCTGTCGCATGCGGCGTGCCGATGTGCGGGGGCAGCGCGCCGAGGGCGTAAAACTCGATCACCTGGTTACAGAGCAGGTGATCGGCGATCTGCTGCAGCACCTCTGGGCTCAGGGCGCCCTCGCTGGCGATGCGGTAGCTGACGGCGGTCGAGGCAGCCGAAAGGCCGCGGATGCCCAGCAGGTATGCGCGCGCCACCAGGTTATCTGCCACCGTATCGGTGACGCCCTGCAGCAGCCCCACCTCGATGCGCTGCTCGCCGGGATTGACCGCGAGCGGGGCATCCCAATCGCTCGCCACCGCGCGCTCGATGATGCGGTCGGCCAGCAGTTCCCTCGACAGGCGCTCAACCTCCATATCGCTCAACGCGCCATAGAGAAAATAGAGCGGATGGCGCTTTACATAGCGCACGCTCTGGATGCCCAGCGCGCGAATATCGCTCAAGGGGAAATCGGTCGGCGCCTCATCGGCGCGAGGCAGTACCTCGATGCGTACCAATCGCTCCAATTTATTCCTCCTAGGATACCCCTTCTTGCTAGAGGTTGACCTGATAGTTGGGCGCCTCTTTGGTAAGCATCACGCTGTGCGGGTGGCTCTCGATAAATCCGGCATTGGTGATGCGGATAAAGTTGGATTTCTCCACTAGCTCGGGCAGGTTGGCGGCCCCGACATAGCCCATGCCGGAGCGCAACCCACCCACCAGCTGAAAGATCGCGTCGCTGAGGCGACCGCGGTAAGCGATGCGCCCCTCGATGCCTTCCGGCACCGACTTGCCGCTTGAGCGGTTGGCGATATCACCGCGCTGCGCCTCGATGGAGGTTTGGCCGGTGGCATAGCGGTCGCGACCATAACCACGCAAAGCAGCCACCGAGCCCATCCCGCGGTATTCCTTGAATCGGCGCCCTTCATAGATCACGATCTCGCCGGGGCTTTCGTCGAGTGCGGCTAACAGGTTGCCCAGCATCACGGCGCGGGCGCCGGCTGCCATGGCTTTGACAATATCGCCCGAATAACGGATGCCGCCATCAGCGATCACCCCCACCCCCAGCGCGGCGGCCGCCTGAGAACACTCGAGTACCGCCGTCAGTTGCGGCATGCCTACTCCAGCTACTATGCGCGTGGTGCAGATCGAACCAGCCCCCACGCCCACCTTGATGCCATCAGCACCCGCCTTGATGAGCGCCTCGGTGCCTTCGGGGGTCACCACGTTGCCGGCCAGGATGCCGATCTCGGGATAGAGCTCGCGGATGCGCTGCACAGCCTTGATCACCATGCGCGAGTGCCCATGCGCGGTATCGAATGAGAGCACATCAACGCCGCGCTCCACCAAGGCTTTGGCGCGTTCCTCCATATCAGGGCCCACTCCTAGAGCCGCGCCCACCCGCAGGCGGCCACTATCATCCAGTGCAGCGTTGGGATAATCGCGCTTTTTCTGGATATCCTTGACGGTGATCAGCCCCACCAGGTTAAAATTGTCGTCCACCAACGGTAGCTTTTCGATGCGGTGCTTTTGCAGGATCGCCTGGGCTTCGGCCAAGGTAGTGCCCAGCGGCGCCGTCACCAGGTCTTCAGATGTCATAAAGTCGTGGACGGGGCGGTGGTCTTCGGTGGCAAAGCGGATATCACGGTTGGTGAGGATGCCGACCAGGCGTGTGCCCACCGTAATGGGCACCCCCGAGATATGATAGTTGGCCATGATCTCTTTGGCTTGCGCCAACAGCGCGTCTGGCGGCAGGGTGATCGGGTCGACGATCATGCCCGATTCGCTGCGCTTGACCTTGTCGACTTCGGTGGCCTGGAAATCGATCGAGCAATTGCGATGGATAATGCCCAACCCGCCCTCGCGCGCCAGGGCGATCGCCATGCGCGCCTCGGTGACGGTGTCCATCGCTGCCGAAAGCACGGGGATGTTGAGCCGGAGCTTGTTAGTCAGCTGGGTGCTGATATCGATATCGGCGGGCAAGACATCCGAGATTCCTGGAACCAGGAGAACGTCATCAAAGGTGAGACCTTCACGTGTGACTGTCCGGACTTGCATGCTTGTCCCTCCCTATAATAGGTTTCGCCCGTTCAGGTGAACAGGCGAATCCCTTAACACTGGATTGGCCAGCGCTTGGCCGTTAAGGCTCGGCGCTCACCGAGACCGGATAAATGGGTACTTGAATAACTCGGCGACACGCTCGCAGTAGGCGCGGGCATTGGCGGGCAGTTCCTGCAAGGCGCATGAGCTGTCCATCGGCTGATCCCAGCCGCGCATGCTCTCATAGATCGGTTCAGCCGCGTGTGGCATCGCCGTTTGCATCGGCAGATCATCAACGACCTGGCCATTGGGCAGGCGATACGCCACGCATGGCTGGATTGTATCCAATCCGGCGAGAACATCCAAGCGCGCCAGCGCCAGGCCTGAAAAGCCGTTGATACGGCAGGTATCGTGCAAACCCACAATATCGATCCATTCATCAGTGGCATCCGCCAGCTCAGGAGGGAAAGGCTCCATGCCCACCCGTGAGGTATTCATCTAGACGACTCCTACCACCTCGGCAAGGTGATCGACGATCTTGCCCTCATCGCCCCACTGCACCCCAATCACGATGCTCGCTAGCATGTATCCCTCTGGGGAAAAAACAAACGTCCCCTCAAAATGGTTCGAGGAGACGCCTGTGTCGCGGCAATATATATTTACGCAGGCGAGTATAGCACAAGCATTTGAAGATGGCAACTGCTAGATGGATTCGCTATAATGAGAGCGAGGTGCACCCATGAGAGATAGTCCCGGGAAACACACGCCCTACTTTGAGCTGCTCGAAGCGCAGGATAAGCCTGGCTGCCCGATCTGCCGCATGATCAACCGCGCCACCGACCGCTACCTCGACAGCCTGCTGTATGAGGCCGTGCTCGACCCGGACGTGCGCGCCAAAACCAAAGCGACGCACGGTTTTTGCGCCGACCATGTCGAGATGCTGGGCGAACGGCCCGGGCGGGCGTTGGGCATCGCGCTGATCTACCGCGATATCATCCGCGCAGCCGCCGATGCTGCCGACCGGCCTACGCCCCCCAGCGGTAAACTGCTGGATACCTTGCGCGGCAAAAACCGCCCCGGTGCTTTGGCGGCGGATAGCCTGCGCCACGATCAGGCCTGCCCAGCCTGCCTGATCGGGCGCGAGGCGGAAGTAAACTATACCTCGTTGATGCTGGCACACATCGAGGATCCCGAGTTCCATGCTGCCTATGCCGCCGGTGAGGGCATCTGCCTGCCGCACCTGATTGCCGTGTTAGAGCGCGCCGGCACCGAAGAAGAGGTGCGTGCCATCGTCGGCCCCCAGGTGGTACGCTACCGCCACATGCTCAGCGAGCTGGACGAGTTTATCCGCAAGCGCGACCACCGCTTCCGCCACGAACCAATGGGCGAAGAGGGCGACGTGTGGCTGCGCGCCATGAACGCCGTGGTAGGCGGCGCCGGATGGGGTTTAACAGCCCGCTCAGGCGGGAGGCGCACCAACCCGCTCGAGCGCTAAGCTAGTCGGCTGCGACGCTGATCTCGACCTCGTAATCGAGCGGCACCAGCTGCACCCAGGTTTTACCGGGCTTGAGCGCGATCTCGTTGCCTGATGCATCGTAAAAGACGATCGGCTCGTGCGGATCCCCCAGCTTCCAGGTGCCCTCGATTACCACACCATCGCGCAGCACCTGCAGCCTACCGCTGCCCTCCAGGATGATGTTGATCGATGTGGCGCCGATGGAATCCTCAACGATGTCTGTCGGGCGGTGCTCGGCAAACAATATCACCACGTTGGCAGCCGAGATCTGCTTGCCATCCAGCGCATCGGTATGCGGGATGCCCTCGTCCCAGCGCAGGTACAACCCGCTGGCCGGGTCGTAGCGCCAGTCGACATAGCAGTGGTGGGGATAGGGGATGTGCACAGCCAGCGCCGGCTTGCCTTTTGGCTTATCCGGGCTAAAGACATAGCTGCGGATGGTAGTGGTGATCTCCAGGTCGCGCGCTTTTAAATAGTCGCGCAGTTCCTTGGTACTCGAATACATGCGTCCGCGGTAGTCATAGCCGCTTAACGAGTGATAAGGCAAGCCGTGAAAGAACTCGTCGAGGTTGACGACATCCGTCTGACTGTAGGCCCAACGCACGCCGTCGCTGGCTCCCGTATTGACGATAGCGGCGTTGTATTGCTGTCCCAGATAGATACCGCTCAGGCGCGCGCTGCGCAGCGGACGTAGGCGCTCAGCCTCGCTTTCGAGGAATAACGCTGTAAAGCGCGTATCCCACCAGCCCTCCATGACCTCCTCGTAGACCATGTCGGCCTGCCCGAGGCCTTCCTGCGGGCGGATTGCGGGGTCGTTGCCGATGCGCACTGCCAGGATACGCCGTTCGATGAGGGCTGTGCTGGTAATCGGCATCCCCGTCAGCGGGCTGACCAGGGGGGTCGCGGTTGGTGTGGGGGTAATAGTAGGAACCAGCGTCTCAGTTGCCGTTGGTGTGACGATTGCTGTAGGTGTAGCAGTGGGCTCAGGGTTCGGCGTCGCAGCTGCCTGGCATCCTGCCAAACCAACACCCACCAACATGATAAGCAAGATAGCCAAGGCGTACAGCAACCGGTTACCCTTCATAACGCCTCCTTATCAGGTGCAAGTATTATAAGCCTATCCGGGTGTGCTCCAAGCGCTCAGTTGACACTCACGCCTGATGCAGCTAAGATAGCGCCAATTTACTCTACCGAATGGGTTGCAGCCGGCCCGGATGCTGGCTGTGGTTAACGGGGGAAGCCGGTCAAGTCCGGCACTGTCGCGCAACTGTAAGCTCATCGAGCAAGTCAGGTTACCCGCCCATTCTGGATGCACGCTCGGCCTCGCGTAAGGGCAATGGCGGCAGGCTTGCCCGCGCCATCCTGCTGAGAGCAGGATTTTTGTTTATTAAAGGAGCATCATGGAAATTCCTCAGACTGGCTGGGGCGGCCGCGGCCTGGTACAGCTCTATACCGGCAACGGAAAAGGCAAAACCACCGCGGCGCTCGGCCTGGTGCTGCGTGCTGCCGGGTGGGGGCTGCGCAGTTATATCGCCCAGTTTCTTAAAGGACAGGATTACGGCGAACTGCACAGCGTCGCCCGTCTGGCACCCCTGATCGTGCTGGAGCAGTTTGGCACGCCCAACTGTGTGCGCACTCCCAGCGCCCAAGACCGCGCTCTGGCTCACAGCGGCCTTGTGCGTGCCCAACAGGCGCTCACGGGCGGCAAGTTTACCATTGTAATCCTCGATGAAATCTGTGCCGCGCTCAGTTTAGGACTCGTGGCGCTGGACGAGGTTACCGCCTTGATCGACAACCGCCCGCCGGATGTCGAGCTGGTGCTGACCGGCCGAAACGCCCCACCCGAGTTGGTGGAGCGCGCCGATCTGGTTACCGAGATGACCGAGATCCGTCACCCCTATAGCCGCGGCATCGGCGCGCGCGTCGGCATCGAGCGATGAGGCTGCACCCCATCAGCTGGGTCATGTGGGCCCTCGGCGCCGCCACCTGTGCGCTGTTAACGCGCAATCCGCTCTACCTGGTGCTAATCGGGCTATCGGCCGGCCTGGTGATGTTGACAGCGGGCACCCGGACGCAAGCGCGCAGCTGGCAGCAGTTGCTCAAGCTTGGCGCAGTGGTGTGGTTGGTGACGATCCCCTTTAATGCCCTGATGCTGCATGCGGGAAAGCACGTTTTGCTGCACCTGCCGCAAACGTGGCCGCTGATCGGCGGCAACATCACCCTTGAGGCGGTACTCTTTGGTGCAGCCGCCGGTCTTGCCCTCTGGGTGCTCCTGCTGATATTCAGTGCCTTTAACATCGCGCTGGATTCCTCCGAACTGATCCGCCTGATACCGCCAGCCTTTTATCAGGTGGGACTGATCACGTCGATCGGCCTTACCTATGTGCCGCAGATGCTCAAGAGCTCGCTAGAGATCCGCGAGGCGCAGCGCGTGCGCGGGCACCGCTTTCGTTCATGGCGCGATACTACCCCGCTGGTGATGCCGTTGGTGACCTCCAGTCTGGAACGCGCCATGCAGCTGGCCGAATCGATGGAGGCGCGCGGCTTTGGCGGCAGCGGTCAGGAGCAGACCACCCGCCAGCAGCTCTTTAATAGCCTGCTGGCGCTATGCGGTATGGCTTTGCTGGTGGCAGTGCTTGGTATCCAGCTGTGGCTGCGGCAGTACCCCTGGTGGCTGGTAGGCTTGTTTGTACTGGCGCTTGGCTTGCTGGGGATGGCCATCTTGCGCCAATCGCGCGCGGCACGCCGCAGCCGCTACCGTCCGCGACGCTGGCACTCGGTCGATACCCTGCTGACAGCCGGCGCACTCATCGCCGCAGCGAGCATGCTGGCAGCACGCATCGTGGGCGGCACGCATCTGCAATACTATCCCTTCCCGCCCAATGGCCTGCTGCCCGGATTCACGCCTTGGGTCGGCGTAGCTATGCTCTTTTTGGCGCTGCCAGCCCTGGTGAGCCTGGCACTGGCTCCTGCCCCACCATCACGCCGAACCGAGGAGGGCGTACCGCAATGATCACGCTGGAGCATCTGACCTATACCTACCCGCAGGCCAGCCAGCCGGTGCTGAACGACCTGTCGCTCGAGATCGACGATGGCGACTTTGTCTTGGTTGCGGGTCCCTCCGGTAGCGGCAAATCGACCCTGCTGCGCTGCCTGAACGGCCTGGTGCCGCATTTTTACGGCGGTCACCTGACGGGTAGCGTGCGGGTGGCGGGGGTCAACCCGGTAGCGGAGAGCCCGCGGCGCATGGCTGGGATCGTGGGGATGGTCTTTCAGGACCCCGAGACGCAGTTTGTCGTGGATACCGTCGAATCCGAGCTGGTGTTTGCCATGGAAAACGCCAATGTGCCGCCGGCCGACATGCGCCGGCGTGTCGAGGAGGTGCTCGACCAGCTCAACATCACTCCGCTGCGCCAGCGCCGCATCAGCACCCTATCGGGGGGCGAAAAGCAGCGCGTAGCAATCGCCGCGATCCTGACGCTGCGCCCGCAGGTGCTGGTGCTGGATGAGCCCACCTCGCAGCTCGATCCGCAGGCCGCCGAAGAGGTGCTGATCGCCCTGCGCCAGCTCAACACCGACCTGGGGATGACGATCATCCTCAGTGAGCACCGCCTGGAGCGCGTGGTACAGTTTGCCGACCGCCTGCTATATCTGCCTGGCCAGGGTGGTGATTTAATAGACGGCACCCCGCAGGAGGTCCTGCGGCATATGCCGGCCGTGCCGCCTTTGGCCGACCTGGGCCGCCAGGTGGGCTGGCGACCGCTACCCCTCACCATCCGCGAGGCGCGCCGCTACCCGCCTTTGCCCCTCAAGGCTGATACGGGCAGCCCCGCCCAACCCGAACGAGCCGGCGAGCCAGCCATCCGCATCGAAAAGCTGCACTATGCTTACGGCGGCACACCCGCCCTGGCCGGCATCGATCTGCAGACCTGGGGCGGCAAGGTGGTGGCGCTGATGGGACGCAACGGCTCTGGCAAGAGCACATTGCTCAAGCATCTGGTGGGGCTGCTGAGCCCTCAAAGTGGTCGGGTGCTGGTAATGGGCCAGGATACGCGCAAGGTTGATACTGAAGAGCTTGTCAAGCTGGTGGGTTATGTGCCGCAGAACCCCAACAGCCTGCTCTTTGCGGATACAGTGGCTGACGAACTCGCCTTTACGCGGCGCGCCCACAGCCTGCCGGATCATGACCCCGGCGAGCTGCTCAAAGCCCTGCATCTGGGCGGACTGCGCGAGCGCTACCCGCGCGACCTCTCGGTGGGTGAGCGCCAGCGCGTGGCTTTGGCCGCGATCCTGGCAGCCGAGCCGCAGATTATCCTGCTGGACGAGCCCACCCGTGGCTTGGATTATGCCCAGAAGGGCTTGCTGGAGGAGATTCTGCACGCCGAAAAGCGCGCCGGGCACTGTGTGATCGTGGTAACCCACGATGTCGAGCTGGCGGCTGCCTGTGCCGACCGAGTGGTAATCCTCGCGGATGGGCAGGTGATCGAAGATGGCCCGACCGGCGCGGTGATGGCGCGCTCGCTGGTTTTCAGTTCGCAGATGGTCAAACTGCTGCGCGACGAACGCTACCTGACGGTGCCCGACGTGCTCAGGGACCTGGCATGAGAACATTACGAGCCGTCAACAACGCTGCCATGGCGCTGGCCAGTCTGATAGGGCTGGTGGCGTTTCTGTATCCCTTTTTTAACCTAAACCTTGACCAGGGAGACCCAAACTGGGGCGCGCACTCCCAGGATGCCCCGCTTTTGATGGTGATACTGGTGGTCGTCAGCCTGGTGAGCCTGATGGCAACCCTTAGCTCAGGGCGCATGAACTCGAAAACGATCGCCATGCTGGGTATTCTCACGGCGGTAAACGCGGTTCTGCGGGCGGTGCCGGGACCAGCCGGGTTTTCAGCCATGTATGTGCTGCCGATCGTGGCTGGCTACGTCTTTGGCAGCCACTTTGGCTTTTTACTGGGCACGCTTTCGGTCATGGTCTCAGCGCTGATCGGCGCGGGCGTCGGCCCCTGGCTGCCCTACCAGATGATTGCCGTAGGATGGATCGGCTTGAGTTCGGGTTGGCTGCCCAAACTCGCAGACCGTCGGCTCGAACTGGGTATGCTGGTGGTGTGGGGGGTGCTGTGGGGCATCCTGTTTGGCGCCCTGATGAACTTGTGGTTCTGGCCCTTTATCTATCAGGAGCAGCAGGCCAACATGTACTGGCAGCCCGGACTGGGCTTGGGTGAGGGTCTCCGACGTTACGCGGTGTTTTACCTGGCCACGTCGGCTTGGTGGGATCTGGCAGGCGCGGTTGGCAACGCCCTGTTGGTGGGGTTATTTGGCATGCCGCTCTTGAAGCTGCTGAAACGCTTTCAGCGGCGCTTTTTCTTTAAAGTTGATTAACCCGGCCTCAGAGTTGGGGCTTTTGCACCAGCAGTGCCCCGATCATACCCTCTCCGCCATGCGAAGAGATTACCGCACCCGCCTCGACGACGGTAATCTGCTCACGTGGGATACACCCCACCTCGGCCAGCTGGTCGGCAAAGGCCTCGGCCACATCGGGGACGCGGGTGTGCAT
This sequence comes from Chloroflexota bacterium, assembly GCA_012729455.1. Classification (GTDB taxonomy): domain Bacteria; phylum Chloroflexota; class Anaerolineae; order UBA1429; family UBA1429; genus JAAYDC01. The sequence goes on from JAAYDC010000006.1 coordinate 271,736, forward strand.
CACCGCGGCACATTCAGCCGGGGCCAAGGGCGCAAGACGCTCGAGCATATAGTCGAGCCCGCGCCGGAAGGTGCGCACGACCTTGGCAAAGCGAAGTGCGCCATCTTCGACCACCACCACCGGCTTGATCTGAAAGCTCTTGGCCACACGGTCAAACAGGTGAATGATCGAGGCTGCCCGTCCGCCCTGGCGCAGGCGGTCAAGGGTATCGAGCTGCACCAACGCGGTTGTACGCTGTAACATACCGTTGATCAGCTGCAGGGCTCCGGCACAGTCGCCACCTTCACGCGCATAACGCCCGGCTGCCAGCACCTGAATCGCCTGCAGGCGCGAAACGCCGCGTGAATCGTGCACCCACACGCCCTGCATGCCCTCGGCAGCCTGCTGTGCGGCCTGGTAGGTACCACTGAGCCGGGTAGAGAGGGTGATGCACAGCACGTCGCAGCCGCGGTCGAGCGCAGCCTGAAAGGTCTCTTGAAAGGCTCCCACCGCCGGTTGTGAGGTCGAAACGGTTTTACCGCGCACCAGTTCAAAGTACTGATCGCGCGTCAGGTCGGTCTCTGGCACCGTCAGGTCGCCGCCGATCGTCACAGCTAACGGCACAACCTCGATCTGCAACTCGGCAGCCTCGGCAGCCGTCAGGTCGGCCGAGGAATCTGTCACAATACACAACGGACGTCCCATCAATCTCCGATCCCCAGGTCATACATGCGGTAGCGGCGGTACTCCTTGCCGCCCACTCGCTCGATGCCCCGGATCATGGCAAAGTTGTCCTCCAGGATCCAGGACATCTCTGCCCACTTCATGCCCATTTCGACCGCACGCTGCAGGCCTTCGCGATAAAAGAGCGCTTCAACACCCTTCAGACGATGCTCTTCGAGCACGCCCATAATCAATACGCGCAAACCGTCGATACGCGGCTTGTAGCGCAGATAGTTAATCCAACCAAAGGGCAGCAACCTGCCGCCCAGATGCATTGCCACCTGGCAGAAATCGGGCAGGGCGATAAACACACCCACCGGCTCGTCTTCGATAAAAGCAAGGTAGGTCAGGTTCCAGTTGGCGATCGTTCTGAGGTTTTCGACCAGGACATCGAACTCGCTGTCCGACATCGGCAGCGCGCCCCAGTTCTTTTGCCAGGCCTTGCGATAGATCGGCTTGGCCAGCTCCACGTCTTCTTCCAGTCGGCGCGGATTGATGTGCCGCATGCGCACCTGGTAGCGGTTTTCGGCGATCTTGGCTGCTCCGCTGATCTGCGGCGGCAGGTTTTCGAGGTTCGGCCCCATCAGTGCCAGGTCGATCTTGAACGCCAACAAGTCCTTGGCCTTCTTAAAGCCAAAGCGCTCGACAAAATCCAGGTAATAGGCCGGGTTATAGGTCATCATCAGCACCGGCGGGCCGGGTTCACCGCCCACCAGCAGTCCGACCTCTTCGTTGATGTTGAGGTTGGTTGGGCCGCGCATCACATCGCGCCCCTTGGCGCGCAGCCAGTCGCGCGCTGCCACAAAGAGCGCCTCGGCCACGGCATAGTCATTGATGCACTCGAACTCGCCCCAGAAACCAATGTTTTCGCCCCAAACTTGCTCGTGCTTGGGGTTATCGATGGCCGCGATAGTGCCGACCACCTCGTCATCGCGCGTCGCGAGGAAGAACTGGGTCGAGGCATACTCATAAAAGGGGTTGCGCTGCGGATCAAAGTGGTGCATCCGCTCTTTGATCAACGGCGGTACCCAATGTGGGTCTTCTTTGTAGAGCTTGAACGGGAACATCACAAAGCGGTGCAGCTGGGCGCGGTTTTGCACTGGCTGAATCAGGATCTCACTGGATTTCATGGGCTCAACTTTCCATGTGTGTTTCCGGACCGGATTGTTATATCGCGCATTATACTTAACCCCAATACAGGTGCAATCGTTTTGTAGTCGATAGTGAATACTGTAGGCTATAATGGAACCCCGGCAAGGAACAGGAGTCACGATGGAAATCAGTTTTTATGGTGCTGCAGAAGGTGTAACAGGTTCGCAGCATCTGGTCAAGGTGAATGGCAAACAGATCCTGCTCGATTGTGGGCTCTATCAGGGCCAGCGCGACGAATCCTTTATGCGTAACCGCACCCTACCCTACGATGCCTCAAAGGTCGACGTGATGGTACTCTCGCACGCCCATATCGACCACTCTGGCAACCTGCCCAACCTGGTTGCCAGCGGGTACCATGGCCCGATCTATGCCACTTCAGCCACGCGCGATCTGTGCAACATCATGCTGCGCGATTCGGCCAGGATCATGCGCGAGGATACCGAGTACCTCAACAGCGAGCGCCGCAAGAGCGGACAACCCTTGTTGACGCCGACCTATAGCATGGCGGATACCATGCAAGCCCTATCGCTTTTTCATTCACTCGAATACCAAACCGCCTTTGAGATCGCCCCCGGAGTGCGGCTGACCTTTTATGATGCCGGCCACATCCTTGGCTCAGCGGTGGTGCTGCTGGAGGTTGACGAAGAGAACCGCCATACTAGGCTGCTGTATTCCGGCGACCTGGGCCGCAATGGTATGCTGCTCTTGAGAGACCCGGTAATCGTGCCCAACATCGACTACCTGATCCTCGAAAGCACCTATGGTGCGCGCAAGCACCCGCCCATTGAGCAGGCCGAAGCCCAGCTGGGGGAGATCGTGCGCGAGACGATCAAGCGCCGCGGTAAGGTGATCATCCCGTCCTTTTCAGTCGGACGTACCCAGGAGCTGGTCTATGCGTTGCATCGTCTGAACGTGGCGGGGCGCATCCCCAAGGTGCCCATTTATGTCGATTCGCCGATGGCCTTTAGCGCGACCGAAGTGTTCCGGCTGCATCCTGAATCGTTTGATAAAGACACCTATGACTTTATGACCAAGCACCAGGATCCCTTTAGCTTTGACAACCTGCACTACGTGCGGCGCGCTAAAGAGTCAGCCAAGCTGACGCGCGACCAAAAGGCCAAGGTAGTCATCAGTGCCTCGGGAATGGCCGAGTTTGGGCGCATCCTGCAGCACCTGGCGCGCAATATTGGCGACAAACGCAACACAGTTCTCTTTGTGGGTTACCAGGCTGAGGATACCCTCGGCACTCGCATCAAGGCGGGGGATCGCATGGTGCCGATCCTGGGGAGTAATTACCGCGTGCGCGCACAAGTGTGTGTGATCGACGCCTTTTCGGCTCACGCCGACCAAACCGACCTGGTCAACTATGTACGCGGCGCCAATGGGCATCTCCGGCAGATATTCTTGGTGCACGGCGAGCTGGAAGGCATCCGCGGACTGAAAACAGCCCTCGGCGAGGCGGGGTTTGAGCAGGTTACGATACCAAAGCTCGGCGAGACGGTGCGGCTGGTCGCTGAGCAGAGCTAAACGGCTCTGCCTTTAGCGCGCGTCAAAGGGAGTGCGGCGCGCGGCTGCCCACTTCTGCAAGTACTGCAGCTCTGACAGGCAGCGCGCACGGGTTTCGTCATCCAGCGCGAGCTGCTCAAACTCGGCTTCGTCCAGCACCTGCTGGGTGCCGTCGGGCAGCACCACCAGGTCGAGTGACAGGTCGCGCCAGAGGATCACCCCCTCGCCGAACTCGTTGATCGCGATGTTGCAGTACCACCCCTTGAAGCTGTCATCGGGGCGGCGCAGCTCAAAGATATTGATCCATCTGTGGCGATAATAGTATTCAATGATGCGGTCGTTGGGCTCAAATGCCAGGGCACCGACATCAACGGCCGGCAGGCGATCCCAGATACAATCCACCACCACCTGTTCGCTATCGGACGCGAGCAGCACGCCGCTGTAGCGGTAGCGCCCTTTGCCGGCGGCCGTCGCCTTGATCAACGTGATGGCGCTCATACGCCCAAAGCCTGCAGGAGCGTGGTGCGGTACTCGCCAAAGAGGCGATCGTTCACCATCTCCTCACGGCGCGGGCGAGGCAGCTCGATCCGGGTGGTCTGCACGATCGTGCCGGGGCGCGGCGACATCACATGCACCTCATCCGCCAGGTAAATGGCTTCGTCGATATCATGCGTCACAAAGATGATCGTGTGGTTCAGGCGCGACCAGACCTCCAACAGCCAGCTGCGCATGGTGCGGCGGGTGAGGGCATCCAGCGCGCCAAAGGGCTCGTCGAGCAGGATCAGTTCCTGCTGGCATAGGACAGTACGCAGCAAAGCCGCGCGCTGGCGCATCCCCACCGAGAGCGCCGACGGGTAGGCATCTTCAAAGCCATCCAGCCCGAAAAGGGGCAAGAGCTCGCGTGCCTGTGCGCGAGCGCGTTCCAGCGGCTGGCCACTGACCTCGGGTCCCAGCAATAGATTACCGAGCAGGGTGCGCCAGGGCAGCAGCAGGTCACGCTGCAGCATATAGCCGACCCGCCCAAGTCGTTTAGCCGATGGGTCGCCTTCCAGGACGATCGTGCCCGTATCGGGCTCCATCAGACCGCAGATCAGGTTGAGCAGGGTGCTCTTACCGCAACCACTGGGGCCGATCAGGGTGATAAAGGCACCCTGGTCGACCGTCAGCGATACGTCGTGGATAGCCTGCACGATCGTCATGCCATCCACGCGAAAGCTCTTGCTGATGTGGCTTACCTCGATCATGCGCGGCTCACTTGGGCAGATAGTCGTTGGTGAACGCGGCGTTGGTGTCAATAGGCTTCTCAAGCAACCCTTGGGCGACCATCCAGTCGGTAAAGGCCTGCCACACCTTGGGCTTTTGCTGGCCCCAGGCGGATGCGTCGTCGATGTAACGCGGGCTGATCCACACCTGGCTGGCACGCACCAACTCAGCATCGCTTTCGGGGGCGTGCTTGAGCAGAATATCGGCTGCCTCAGCCGGATTAGCCGCCGCGTATTCATAGCCGCGCGCGGTAGCACGCATAAAGCGCGTCACCAGGTCGGATTTGTCTTTCAAGGTGGCCTCACCAGCCACCACAACAGGAGTGTAATAATCGGGCACGCAGTCACCATACAGCGGAAAAGTGGTGAGTTCTTGGCCCATCAGGCCGGCGTTGATGCCATCCCAGCCCTCAAAGAGCCAGACGATATCGACGTGCTTGCCAAAGAGTGCCGGCAGGAGATCAAAACCGACGTCAACGAACTCGACCTTGTTGATATCACCGCCGTCGCAGGCCATCATGGCGCTCAGGATCGGCTTTTCGATCGGCAGCCCACTGGAGGCGAACAGTTTGCCCTCGAAATCCCTGGGTCGCGTGATGCCGCTATCGACCAGGACGGCAAATGCCGAGGTATTGTGCTGGATGATGGTACCGATCGAGATCACCGGGATGCCGGTGGAGCGCGCAATAGTCAGCTCTTCCTGAAAGCTGACGCCAAACTCTGTCTGACCGGCTGCCACCTGCTTGAGCGCTGCCGATGGGTCGGAAGGGATCTGGATATTCAGGTCGATGCCCTCTTCGGCGTACCAGCCCTTTTCGAGGGCGGTATAAAAGCCAGTGTGGTTGGTATTGGGCACCCAGTCGAGCGAGAGGGTGGCCTTTTCGAGCCCCTTTTGAGGGGCATCACAACCGCTCAGGAGAAGCGCCAACAACAGGATCGGTATCAGCCAACGCGTATTCTTGTTTATGATGTTTTACCTTTCGTATCAACTTCTTCCCATTTTTCCTGATGTGCAGCGCGATAGTACCAGCCCAACAGGCGACGTTCGAGCAGGCTGACGGACGCAAAGAGCGCCAAGCTCAGCAGGGCGGTGATCAGGATACTCACAAAAACCCAGTCGGTGCGGAACGAGTTGGTAGCACGCAGCATAAAGATGCCTAGGCCGGCACTGGCGCCCACCCACTCCCCCAGAATCGCCCCCACCACGCTATAGGTGACGGCAATGCGCACCCCCGAAAACAGCGAGGGCAGTGCGTCCGGCAGCCTGACCTTGAACAGAATAGCCTGCCGGCTGGCGCCCATGGTGCTCAGCAGGTTAACCAGCTCTCCATCGGTGGCGCGCAGTCCATCTGCTGTGCTCACCACGATCGGAAAGAAACACACCAGCGCCACCACCAGCACCTTGGGCAGCAACCCATAGCCCAGCCAGATCACCAGCAACGGGGCGATGGCTACGGTCGGCACAGTCTGCGAGGCCACCAGCAGCGGATACAGGGCATTGTTTATCAGGGGCGAGGCATCGATCAGCATCCCCAAACCAAAGCCCACCGCCAGCGCCAGCGCAAAACCCAACAAGGTCTCGGTGGCTGTCTGCAAGACATGCGGCCACAGCAAGCTGCGCGCATCCCAGCCGGCGCTGGCGATGTCGCTGGGCGCCGGCAGGAGCCACTTGTCGACGTTTCCCACTCGCACGCCCAGCTGCCAGATGACCAGCAGCGTGAGCACCAGCACCAACGGCGGCAGGACGCGCGCCATTGTACGGCGTGCGCGAATGCGCTGTTCCAGGCTCTTATCCAGGTGTGACTCTAGCATCGCACCGCTCCGCGGGGGTGTGCACCACCAGTAAGGTGCCGCTGCCGGTCTCGATCGTAGCTCGCGGTTCGGTGAGTTCGTTACTCACCCCGCGCGCTGCCCCATAGGTGAGGGTGTCGCCTGATAGCGCATAGAGCAAGCCGCTGGTAACAATGCCGATCGCGGCACCTGCCAGCGGGATGAGCGAGACCACATCGCCCACCGCACCATCCACGATGGTAAGACTGTGCGCCAGATAGCACGACGAGCGCCCGTCATAGATGCGCACATGGCGGCCTTCCAGCGCCGGCAGGCTCAACAGCATCAGGTTGGCGAGGGCATGATCGATGCGCCCGCCCAGGGCACCCAGGAGCACGATCTCACGCGCACCGCGGCGCACGGCCTCGATAAGGGCCAGCTCGGTATCGGTTTCGTCTTTGATGGGGCTATAGTGCAGAACCTCGCAGCCATGCTGTTCACAGGCTGCCAGCACGTCGGGGGTGACGGAATCCAGGTCGCCAACCAGAACGTGCGGATAGATGCCCAGCGACACCAGAGCGTTGGCGCCGCCATCCGCCGCGATGATCAGCTCGGCGGCTTCCAGCACGGCCAGCTCACCAGACGAGCCTTTTAGCTCTCCGTTAGCGACCACGGCGCAGATCGATAAAGCTTGCATGCTGCTCCTGAACAAACAAAAAAACGCCGGCCTGGGTAGGTCCGGCGATCTGTTCTGGCTCCATCGCTTCCCTACGCTGGCATTACCCAGGTCAGGTTCGTGGGGTCGATGGTGGTTCCATCCTCTCAGCCCATGGGGCTCCCCCAGCTAGTGTCCACATTATAATGTTTTATGTGCCCCCGTCAACCTTTCGGGCGGATCGAGACCCTGCACAATGCGCTCGACCGCGCGGGCACAGCCGGAGCAGGCCATGCCGATAATGGACGGCGTCTGGTTCGCCGCGTCAACCTCCTGAAGAACCTGATCAGGTTTTCCTAACTAGTTTAGTAAAAAACCGCGTACTTACATCAAGCCCTGGTAAGAGCCGCCGTCAAAGGGCAAGGAGGCGCCGGTAATATAGCTCGCCTGCTCGGATGCCAGGTAAGCGACCAGTGCGCCGAACTCTGACGGTGTGCCCATGCGCCCCATCAGGATGCTGGCCTCCATCTCGCGGATAACCTCCTCGGGAGTACGCTGGCTGGCTCTGGCCTTGGATTCTGCCAGCGCCTTGATACGGTCGGTAAGGGTATAGCCCGGGCAGATATTGTTGACCGTCACGCCGAACTCAGCCACCTGGGCCGAGAGGGTCTTGGCCATCGCCACCAGGCCGGTGCGCACTGCGTTGGAAAGGATCAGGTCAGGCAGCGGCTGCTTGACGCCAATCGATGTGATATTAATGATGCGCCCCCACCCGCGCTCACACATGTCCGGCAGCACCAGCTGGCACAGGCGCACGGCACTCATAAAGTTGAGCGTAAAGGCCTTGAACCAGGCATCGTCGTCCATCTCGACAAACTTGCCCGGCGGCGGGCCGCCGGCGTTGTTCACCAGAATATCGACAGGCCCGAGGGTTTGCACGGTCTGCTCAAAGGCGTTGATCAGGTCGGCAGATTCGGCGGCGTCGGCACGCACCGCCATGACCTTGCTCCCCGTTTCGGCACGCAGCTCGCTGGCGGTCTGCGCCAAGATCGCCTCGTCGCGCGCGGTAATGCACACCTGCACGCCCTCGCGCGCCAGTGCCAGAGCCGAGGCGCGTCCCAAACCGCGGCTGGCCGCCATCACCAGGGCTACTTTATCGTTCAGCTTTAAATCCATGCTTCCTCCAAGGCTGCTATATAGCATAGCGGGGCCGGTTTGTCTCGCAAATACGCCATCGCTATAATAGGCTAGCTCAACGTGAAAGTAAGCATGAGTTCTGTAACACCCAGCATCCTGGTGATTATCCCCACCTATAACGAGGTAGATAACCTCATCCCGCTCACCCGCCTGGTACTCGAGACGCTGCCAGATGCGGACGTGCTGATTATCGACGATAACTCGGCCGACCAGACCGGCGCCCTGGCCGATGACCTGGCACGCAGTGAGCCGCGTGTGCAGGTGTTTCACCATCCGCGCAAGCTCGGTTATGCCTCTGGCATCAAACTGGGGATGGAACACGCCCTGCGCAACGGCTACTCGCACATGCTCAAGATGAGTGCCGACTTTATGCATAATCCGCGTTACCTGCCGTGCCTGGTGGCACAGGCCAACGACTATGACATGATCATTGGCTCGCGCTATGTAGAGGGCGGTGGTTCGGTGGGCGATAACCTCCTGCTCCGCTCGCTGACCACCCAGTTCAACAAACTGGCGGCCAAAATGCTGCGCCTTGACGTGCGCGATTGTACCAGCCGTTTTCGCTGCATCAGTACCGCACTGTTGAGCGCCATCCATTTCAATGAGATCACCTCGGACGGTTTGGCATTTGACCTGGACATCCTGCTGCGCAGCATGCAGCACGGTTGCCGTCTGTGCGAGGTCGCAGTAATCTATGATAACCGGCGGGTAAATGCCCACGCTGGCGGATCCAATAATCCCTTCAAAGCGATGGCGAGTGTCATCGCGCGCTGGCTGCAGGCCAGGCCCAAACAAACCGAGAAAAGGTAACCACATGAAACTCTCTGTGCTGATGCCGGTCTATAACGAAGAAGAGGATGTCGCCCAGATCCTTCAGCAGGTAGCAGCTGTGCCTGTTGAGAAAGAGATCATCGTAGTGGATGACTGCTCAAAAGACCGGACTGTCGAAATCGTGCAGCAGCTCAACATCCCCGAGCTGGTGCTGATCTGCCACAACGTCAACCAGGGCAAAGGCGCGGCGATCCGCACAGCACTGGCAGCCGCCACCGGCGATGCCATCATCATCCAGGATGCCGATCAAGAATATGACCCCGGCGACTACCCCGCTCTGCTCAAGCCCATCCTGGGTGGCAAAACCAACGTGGTCTATGGCGTGCGCGACTTTTCGGGACAAAAAGCACTGATGCGCTGGGGCAACCGGCTGCTTTCGAGCTTGACCAACCTGATCTATGGCACGCGCCTGCACGACATGGAGACCTGCTACAAGCTGATAACCATTGGGATCGCACGCCGGCTGCAGCTCGAATGCAACCGTTTTGACCTCGAGCCCGAGATCACTGCCAAAGTTGCGCGCATGGGCGAGCGCATCGCCGAGGTGCCGATCTCGTACAAGCCACGTGTGGCTAAAAAGCTCTCCCCCTGGCGCGATGGCTGGCCGGCAGTTAGAGCCCTGCTGCGCTATCGGCGCTGGAATCCTGCCTCCTGAACCATATGCCAACGCTCATTGGGCTGGTACTGCGCGCGCAAGGCGGCTACTATTACGTCTGGCAGGATGGCCAGCTGGTGGTTTGCAGCTTGCGCGGAAGGCTCAAGCAGCACCGTACGGGCAGCGACCTGATTGCCCCCGGTGATCGTGTCACCTATGAGATAACCGAACCCCAGCGGGGCGTGATCACCGATGTACTGCCGCGTAAATCGGCATTTTCGCGCACGCCGCCGCCTCCGCGCCGTCCGATCGAGCAGGTGATCGTGGCGAATGCCGATCAGGTATTGGTGGTCTTTGCCGTCACTATTCCGCCGCCCAACAGTCTGATGCTGGATCGCTTTCTGGTGGCCAGCGAGGCTGCCCAGCTGCCGGCAATGATCGCCTTTAACAAGATCGATGAGGCTGCCGGCACCCAAGCCGACGAACTGATCGCACGCTATCGCAGGATCGGCTACAGTGTCTATGCGGTGAGTGCCCATAGCGGGGCAGGGCTGGAGGCGCTGAAAGCCCAGCTGCATAACAAATTGACCGTACTGGTGGGGCCTTCCGGGGTGGGCAAGTCGAGCCTGCTGAACGCCTGGTGGCCACAGCTCGAACGCGTGACCGGCGAGGTAAGTGAATACCACAGCCGAGGTCGGCACACCACCTCGGCGGCAGAGCTTTTGTTGCCCGAGGAGGGTGTTTTGATCGCCGACACGCCTGGTTTACGCCAGCTGCGCTATTGGCAGGTCGAGCCAGGCGACCTGGCTGAGCTGTTCATCGAGTTTCGCCCCTGGCTGGTAGCGTGCGCACACGAACATTGCCAACATCTGCAAGAGCCAGGCTGTGCGATCCGCGCGGCTACCGAACGCGGCGACATTGCGCCCGAGCGCTATGACAGTTACACGCGCATGCGGGCGCTCGGATTCTAGGAGGCTTTCACATGCCGTATCCGCAATTTGACCGCTCCCAGCTACGCCTACTGCCGTTGGCTGAGCGCACCCACGACGTTCACATCGCCGACCTGGCCAGCCCTGATACCTGGCCAGAGCCCTTTCAACACCCGGGACTGGATGCCCTGGCACAGGCCATCCGTTCGGCGCGCGAGGTGGGCGCAGCGGTAATCCTGATGATGGGTGCACATGTAATCAAGAACGGGCTTTCGCGCTATATCATCGATCTGATGGAGCGCGGCTGGCTCAGCCTGATAGCGCTTAACGGCGCCGGCATGATCCACGATTATGAGATGGCCACCATCGGCGCCACCAGTGAAAGCGTAGCGCGCTATATCCGCACCGGCCAGTTTGGCCTGTGGCGCGAGACCGGCCAACTGAACGAGATCGCCAAATCAGCAGACGCGCAGGGCATCGGCCTGGGCGAGGCCGTCGGCGCCGAATTGTTGGCCAGCCAGGCCCCGCATCGCGACGCGAGCATTCTGGCAGCCGGCTGCCGCCTGGGTATGCCGGTGACAGTGCACGTCAGTTTGGGATACGACATTATCCACGAGCACCCTAACGCCGACGGGGCAGCCATCGGCGCGGGCAGCTATCGCGATTTTCTGGTCTATGCCCAGATGATCACGCGCCTTGAGCATGGCGTGATGATCGCTGCCGGTACAGCCGTGATGGGACCCGAGGTTTACCTGAAGGCGCTCTCGATGGCGCGCAACGTGGCCTCTCAGCAGGACAAACCGCTGTGTCACTTTACCACCGGCGTTTTCGACCTGCTGGATCTGGGCGATGACCTCTCCCATGAGCCGCCCAAGAGCGACGCGCGCTATTACTACCGCCCCTACAAGACGATCCTGGTGCGCACTGTGCAGGATGGCGGCACCAGCTATTATGTGCAGGCTGATCACCGCCGGACCATCCCGCGCCTGCATCAACTCCTGACGCAGGAGGCCATCCAATGATGGATGAAGCGCAGCTGAACGCTCTGTTCAAGACGTTCAACCATAAGCATATCCTTGTGGTGGGCGATTACTTTCTCGATAAATACCTGCAGCTGGATCGCACTCTCGACGAGGTCTCGCTGGAGACTGGCCTGAGCGCCCACCAGGTAACGGGCATCGTGCACAGCCCCGGAGCGGCCGGCAATGTGGCCGCCAACGTGCGCGCGTTGGGTCCTCAGGTGACGGCAATCAGCATCCTGGGCGATGACGGTGAGGGATACGACCTGCGCCGTCAGCTCGAAGAGCGCGAGATCGGGTTGGACGGGGTGCTGACCAGCCGCGAGCGCTTTACGCCCACCTATACCAAGCCGATGATGCATGAGCCGGATAGCACCGTCCATGAGCTTGAGCGCCTCGACCATAAAAACCGTACGCCGTTGCCCGCCGAGCTGGAAAACGCGCTGATCGCCAAGCTGACAAGCCTGGTCGATTCCGCGGATGCCATTGTCATCGCCGACCAGGTGCAGGAGCGCAACTGCGGTGTGCTATCCGAGCGTGTGCGCGGCTGGCTGGTGGGGCGCGCCCAGCAGCGCCGCGACCTGCTGATGGTGGTGGATTCGCGGCTGCGCGTGGGTGAATACCGCTATATGACTCTCAAGCCCAACGAGCGTGAGCTGCTGAATGCCTTTGGCGAGGTTGCCGAGGACGAGGTGAGCATCGCACAGGCCAGCCAGCTGGGCTTGCAGCTAGCTGCCCGCAACGAGGCCAGGGTGTGCGTGACGTGCGGCAGCCGCGGGATGATCGTCTGTGAGCGCAGGCGCGCGCAGCGTGTGCCGGCTATCAAGGTGGAGGGACCGATCGACATCGTAGGCGCCGGCGATACTGCGCTGGCGAGCCTGGCATGTGCTCTCAGCGCAGGACTCAGCATGACCGAGGCCGCGTGGCTTGCCAACCTGGCAGCCTCTGTGACGATCCGACAGATCGGCACCACGGGGGTATGTACCCCGGTCCAATTGCGCAACGCCCTGACAGAGGCGCGTCAAGGCCCATAAATAACAAAAAACCCGAATACTCGGGTTTTTCGCTGCCAGTCGGCTCAAACATGTGCCCCCGGCTGGATTTGAACCAGTACGTCCATTCGGACACAGGCCCTCAACCTGCTGCGTATGCCATTCCGCCACGGGGGCAATGAGGCAAGTATACCCAGCGCATGGGCGCTTGTCAATTGAGGCATTCGCCATACAATCTAGTAAGCTGGATATTAAGGAGCCAAGATGCGTATCGCCCTCGATGCCATGGGTAGTGACAACGCGCCGGTTGTGGATGTCGCCGGCGGATTGCGCGCCGCCCGCCGCTACGACTGTGAGCTCATTTTGGTAGGGGATGAAGCGCGCATCCAGACCGAGCTGGCCAAAGCCGACCTGGCTGGGCTGCAGGTGCGCGTGGTGCATGCCACCCAGGTAATTGAGATGGGCGAGCATCCCGCCGAGGCAGTGCGCGCCAAGACCGATTCTTCGATTGTAGTGGGCTTAAAGCTGGTGCGCGATGGCCAGGCAGACGCCTTTGTCTCAGCCGGCAACTCGGGAGGCACCCTGGCGGCGGCAATCGCCTCAGTCGGACGGGTGGGGCGCATCACGGGCGTGCACCGCCCGGCGATCTCGAGCGTGGTGCCCACCACCGGCGCGCCCACCATCCTGGCCGATATCGGCGCCAACACCGACTGCCGTCCGGAATGGATCGTCCAGTTCGGTATTATGGCAGCCGCCTATGCCGAGACGCTTGGCATCACAAACCCGCGTGTGGGGTTGCTTTCGAACGGCGAGGAAGACACCAAAGGCAACGCGGCGGTGCAGACCGCCCACCAACTGATGAAAAAGCTGCCGCTCAACTTTGTCGGCAATGTGGAAGGCCGCGACATCCTGCAGGGGGCGGCAGACGTGATTGCCTGCGACGGATTTGTGGGCAATGTGGCCCTCAAGACGGCTGAGGGCGTCATCTCGGTAATCCTTTCGTCGCTGCGCAGCACCATCAAGGCGCGCACCATCACCAGCATCGGCGGGCTGCTGGCCAAACCCGCCTTTCGTGAGGTAGGCCGCAAGCTCGACTATCGCGAGTTTGGCGGCGCTCCGCTTTTGGGCGTTAATGGGGTGGTGATCATCGCGCATGGCCGTTCGGATGAGCTGGCGATTGAAAATGCGGTGCGGGTGGCGATCCGCTGTGTTGAAAACGGGCTGGTAGCCCAGGTGCAGCGTGCCATCAAAGACAGCGCGCCGGTGTTATCTTCCTTACTGGATACATCCGACCCCACGGGAGCCTGATGGATTTTTACGTCAACCAGCCTTTTGTCGATAAACGGGCCAAGTTCAGCCGCTATTTTACCTGGGGCAGCCTGGGCGCCCTGGCCGGCGGTCTGTTACTGAGCAAGACCAACATCATGGTCTCTTATGGGGCGCTGCTGATCGGCGTGGTGCTGGCGATTGCCGGGTCACACTATACGGCCCTGTATGTGCGCGAACCGCGCGCCGACCAGGTGCTCATGCTGGTGCTGGGTGGCCTAGATAAGCGCTACACCCTGTATGCCTACTACCTGGCCAGCAACCTAGTGGTGCTCTCGCATTATGGCTTTATGGTGCTGCTGCCCAAGCTGCAAAAGGGGATTGTCACCTATCGCGACCGGCGCTGGAAACACAAAACCGGCCTGCGTCGCATCTTTGGCATTTTTGGTGAACAGGGCCTCGGCAACCCGACCAGAGAGCTGGCCGACGAGATTGGCCAGATGCGTAAATGGGTCGCCAAAGCGCTGCCCGAGTTCGAGGTGCCTGTTTCGGGTGCGGTGGTGTTCACCAACCCAGAGGTAGACCTACAGGCCGACCAATCCGACGGACCGGTCGTGACACCCGCCGAACTCTACGAATACCTCAGACACGGCCTGCGCGGCCAGGAGCTCTTGTCGACCGCCCAGCTCAAAGCCGTGCGGCGGGTGTGCGACGCGCTGGTAGAGTCCGAAACGCGCTAGCTCGCGCCGATATATTTATTCCAGACCTCACTGACCGGCTGATGGCTCAAGAGCACCATCGCCACATAACGCGGCCGCTCTGGCTGTGACAGGAGTCGCATGCCCGCTTCTTCGGGCAAGCGCGCTCCCTTGCGCTGGTTGCAGGATTTGCACGCGCACACGACGTTTTCCCAACTGGTCTCGCCGTGGCGCACCTTGGGCACGATGTGGTCGACCGTCAGGTTGGCCTTATTCGGCTGGTCGCCGCAATACTGGCAGGTAAAGTGGTCGCGCAGGAGCACGCTGTGGCGCGAGAGGGGCATCTTCACACGCATGGGCACGCGCACGTAATAGACCAGGCGGATGACTGCTGGCACCGGCATCGAAAAGTTTTCCGAGCGGATGTGCTGTTCGGTGGCTTCGAGCACCTCGGCTTTGTCTTTGAGCAAGAGCACAATCGCGCGGCGAATACTGACGACGCTCAGCGGGGCATATGAGGCATTCAGGACGAGAACCGCATCCATCTCTCCTCCCGGAGCCGGGCAGAATACCCGCTCCGGGAACATAGTCTACTAGAGGCTTTTTAGCGCGTCAAACGGAAGTGATTCTAGCTCGACCAGAGCAGCATACCCGGGATCGGCCAGTCGCCGTATAGCTCGTTGTGCGGCTGCACGCGCATGGCATAGCCCTGCAGGCCGGAGACGTGATAAACCGCCTCACCCTCATATAGCCAGGTTCCCTGGCCTTTGTCTTGGGTGGCCTTGAGCTCGACCGTGCCCTGATGTTTGATCTGGCCCTCGTCGTCGACCGCCCCATAATAGGCCTCGACGAGCACATCCTCGGGAGAAAGGGCTCCCAGGTGTACATGGGCTTTCATATGGACGGAGTTTCCCACGGAGATGGTGCCCTGATCATCACTCTCGACCGAGTCAAAGCGCACCTTGGGCCAATGCACCCTGACTTTATTCAGCCAGGCGTCGGCAGTACGCACCGCCGTGCGATCACCCTGGTTAAGGGCACGATAGTTATGCTCGGCTGCCAGGTAAAAGCGCTCGGCATATTCCTGAACCATGCGGTGCGTATTGAATACCGGCGCAATCAGGCGCATGGAGGATTTTATCATCTGCACCCACTTGTGCGGCACATCCTGGCCGTTACGCTGGTAAAAGAGCGGGATCACTTCCTGCTCAAGGATGCTGTAAAGCGCCTCGGCCTCCACCTTGTCGCCATAGGCTTCATCGGCATATACTTCACCACGGCCGATCGACCAGCCCGTCTCGGGGCTAAAGCCCTCGCACCACCAGCCATCAAAGGTAGAGACGTTGATGCCTCCGTTAAAGACTGCCTTCATACCACTGGTGCCGCTAGCCTCGTGGCGGTGCCGCGGGTTGTTCAGCCAGATATCGGCGCCCTGCACCAGATAGCGCGCCAGGTTCATATCGTAATCTTCCAGGAATACGACGCGGTGGCGCATATCGTCGCGCTTGGTCATGCGCACAACCTGTCGGATAAACTCCTTGCCGGGGTTATCGTGCGGGTGGGCTTTGCCGGCAAAGATCAACTGCACCGGCCTGGCCGGGTTGTTCAACAGCTTGGCGAGGCGATCAGGATCGGCAAAAATTAGCGTCGCACGCTTGTAGGTGGCAAAGCGGCGCGCAAAGACGACCGTGCAGACATCTGGGTCGAGCACGTCGTCGGCCTGGTTGATCTCTACACTGGTGGCGCCGCGCCGTTCAAGTTGGCGGCGCAGCCTGGCGCGCGCGGTCGAGACCAGCTTTTCGCGGCGGCGCTCGTGTGTGCGCCAGAGCTCTTCATCGGGGATACGGCTGACCTGCTCCCAGACGGTGTGGTCATAGGGGCGCTCCAACCAGCGCAGCCCTAGGTAACGCGTAAAGAGGGCTGTCATATCGTTGGATAGCCACGACATAACGTGCACACCGTTGGTGATCGACGAAATCGGCACTTCATCGGCCGGTACCTGTGGCCACAGGCTCTGCCACATCTCGCGGGCTACCTGGCCGTGTAGCTTGCTGACGCCGTTGGCATGCGTTGAGAGGTTGAGGGCCAGCACCGCCATCGAAAAGTTGGTACCGTTGGGATCGTTGGGGTTCTGCCCAAGCGCCATAAAGGCGTCGCGATCCAACCCAAGCTGCTCACGGTATTTGGAAAAGTACGTCTCGATCAGTTGCGGCGGGAAAAGGTCGATGCCAGCCGGCACATTGGTATGCGTGGTAAAGACGTTGCCGGCGCGCGTCGCCAGGATCGCCTCTGAAAACGAGAGATGATGCTCGCTCATCGCCATGCGGATGCGCTCAAGCCCCAGGAATGCCGAGTGACCCTCGTTCATATGGTAAACGCTGGGCATCACTCCCAGCAGGTTCAACGCACGCATGCCGCCAATGCCCAGCACGATCTCCTGGCGGATGCGCATGTCGATATCACCGCCATACAGGCGTGAGGTGATCATACGGTCTTCGGGGGTATTGACCTCCAGGTTGGTATCCAGCAGATAAAGCGAAACCCGCCCAACCTGCACCTTCCAGACCTGCGCCGTCACCTGGCGGTTGGCAAATTCGACGCTGACCATGGCAGGCTTGCCATCCACCATCTGCAGTTCCATCGGCAGGTTGGCAAAATCGTTGATCGGGTAGGATTCCTGCTGCCAGCCATCTACGTTCAGATACTGGCGGAAATACCCTTCCTGATACAACAGGCTCACGCCCACCAGGGGGATATCGAGGTCGCTGGCGGATTTCAGGTGGTCGCCCGCCAACACGCCCAGACCGCCCGAATAGATCGGCAGACACTCGTTGATGCCAAACTCGGCCGAAAAATAGGCCACCAGGTGGTCAGGATAGGTAAGTTTATAGGTACGCTTGAACCAGGTGTCGGGCGCCTCGAGGTATTGGCGCAAAGCCTGATGCACGCGCTGTAAATGGCCAATAAAACCGTCGTCGAGGGCAGCCTCCTCGAGGCGTGCCTGCGGCAGCGTGCCCAGCATCACCACCGGGTTGTGGCCGGCTACTTCCCACAGATCGCGGTCGAGGCGGCGGAACAGGTCGACAGCGTCGAGGTTCCAGCTCCACCACAAGTTATAGGCGATCTCGCGCAGGGGCTTGAGAGGTTCCGGAAGGCTGGGCAATACAGTAAACACATGGTTAGGTCGTGGCATTATCGCTCCTCTGACAGCAATCGAAACTTAACCCGCGTAGCAGTATATGCATCCATGGCAGCGTGTCCAGTTGCCGTAGCTGCCCAGGTCATAATGCACCAGGCAGCCGCACCCCTTGCGGCTGGCACGTACAGGAGCCGACGGGCTGTGACCGGAGAGCGCGCTGAACCATGTGCGGTCGCCGCAGGCAGCCCCTGCCAGCCCTGGCACTTGCCGGACGAGCCCTGCGGATTCGGCGCACACCGCCAGGCGGATGCCGAGCGGCTGGGCGATCGCTAACAGTTCATGAGCCTGATCGGCCTGCCACGACAGATCATAACCCGGCATGCCCTCTGCCCAGCCCGGTAAACGTGACGCCAGGCGCCGATCGACCCGCCGGTAAGTGCCAGGTTGGGAGATAAAGTTGATCGTGGCACGACGGATGCCCAGCGCGGCCGCCCGCTCTGCCAGAGCGCGAAAGGTATCGGTACGGTGAACAGTGGGGATGATTGGGTCGTAGCGCCAGTTGATGTGCGACGTCCCGCCGATCAGGCTGGCCAGCTCGGAAACCGAGTCGAGTGCGCCGGCAGGTACGCCTGGCTCCCAAAAGGAGCCCGCGAGACCGGTATCGGTTACCTGCGCGGTTATCAAACTATGTTGGCGCAACTGTTCCAGCTGCTGGCGGCCAGCCAGCGCCACGGTGTGCGGGTCTTTGGTCCACAGCTGCAGCACCCAGGGTGCGCCAAATTCGCGCAGCATCTCATCGAGGATCTGCCAGCCTCTGGGCCAGCGTGCCGGATCCGTGCGGCGGGTGAGGTCGAGGTAGCTATCTGCACCAACTGCCTCAAGATAGCGCGTATAGCTGGCGCGGCTATAGGCAAAGGGCATGCGGTGCTCAGCCGACCACGATTTCGCCGCCCTGGATGATGCGGCGAACCTCGAGCGTGGCAGGGTCGAGCAGCAGGATATCGGCCAGCTTGCCCGGTTCGAGCGACCCAACCAGCACATCCAGCCCCATAATGCGTGCGGGGGTCAGGCTGGCCATGCACAGTGCGTCTATCAGGGAGATACCCACCGTGAGCACGACTTGCTGCACGCACTGCAATAGGGTAGCCACCGAACCGGCAAACGCCAAGCGGTCCTCGGTGTAGGCAACAGCTTCGCCTTCATCCACATAGCAGATGTGCCCTGACAGATGATAGGTGCCCGGCCCGAGGCCAGAGGCGCGCATGGCATCGCTGACCAGTGCCAGACGGCTCGGTCCCTTGAGTCGGTAGGCCATGCGCATCAGGCTGCTGGGCAGGTGATAGCCATCGGCAATGATCTCGGTGGTGAGGCCTTCTTCCATCAGGGAGGCCTCGACCATACCGGCATAGCGCTTGGCTTTTATACGCCGCACCGTCGACATACCGCTCCAGCAATGCACCGTGTGGCGCATACCGCGGTTCATGGCTTCGCAGACTTGCTCATAGGTGCCATCCGAGTGCCCGCCCGCCACAACGATGCCGCGGGCAGCGAGCGCATCGATCAGCTCGAGCGCGCCGGCCCGCTCGGGAGCGAGGGTCACACAGCGCAGCCACGGTGCCCAAGCGAGCAGCTGCTCGCGTTCGGCCGCATCTGGCATGCGCAGCAGCTCGGGCGGATGTGCTCCGCGCTGCTCGAGGGAAAGAAAGGGCCCTTCCATGTGAATGCCCAATATGCGCGCCTCGTCGGCGGCGGGGGCCTCCATCACCTCGCGGATGGCGCCGAACACGCCAAAGATGTGCGCCAGCACCTCGCTCGAGGTAGTCGCCAGGAGTGACGTCGTGCCGGCGCGGCGATGGCGCCGGGCAGCCTGGCGCACCGCCTCGGGAGTGCCATCGGTAAAGTCACCGCCATCTCCGGCATGGGTGTGGATATCTACAAAGCCCGGGCAGGCGATCAGCCCGCTGACGTCGATCACCTCGGCATCGGCGGGAATAGTCACCTGGCGCGCACTGCCTACCGCAGCGATGCGTTCGCCTTCGCAGAGCACCACCCCCTGCGGGATGATGCGCGTGGGAGTATAAACAGCTGCATTAACCAGTGCGCGCATCACATTATTCCTGTCTAGCCGTTATATAATTGGCCTTGTTCGGCGGCCTTGAAGAGCTTGTCGACTTCTTCCTTTTTCCGGAGCCCGGCCGCCTGCTCGACACGCGCCAGGAAGAGCCGTTCGGGAGTAGCGCCCTCGATGACGGTATCTTCGTTAATCACCACGCGCGGGACACCCTGCACCTGGTATTTGACGGCCAGATGCGGGAACTCGATCGATTCCACCATATCGGCACGCACGTTTTCGCTTGCGACCGCCATCGAATGCGCCATGCGCACCGCTGGCGGACAGAAAGGACAGGTGGGCGTTACAAACACCTGGATGTGCACGGGCTTGTCGATCTTGGCCAGAGCAGCCAGCGTCTCGGGCGCCAGCGGCGACTTGATATTTGATACCCCGACGATTGCCTCAACCAGCGAGGTGAACTCATAGCCCGAGGAGATGCCGTAAAAGCGCACACCGTGATCCTTGGCACCCAACACTACCGTAGCGGGGATCTTGTCGACGCCATAAGACTTGGCAAGGTCTTTGTCGATCACAAAATCGCGCACCTCGACCGTCACCTTGTCGGATAGGTTGGCGACCTCGTTAAGCACCGCCTCGGTTTCCTTGCAGAACTGGCAGGCAATCGTCTGTGTGAAAAAAACGAGTTTGACGGGATCCACCATGTGTTCGGCAAAGTGGTCCTTTAAGAATTTGGCGTCTTTATCGGATAATAGTGCCATGGTGAACCCTTTTTACAACTGTTCGATCGCAGCGGGCTGGGTAACGATCGCACGGATAACCGCGGGGTCGAATTTTGGTTCGCGGGTATAGGTATACAGCCCGTTGACCTCTTGTTCGATATCCGTCAGCTGAGTATAGCAGAGCGCGCACATGCGCGGATTATTGAGCAGGATCTCTGTCAGCCCGCGAAAGCGCGCAATAAACTCGTCGGGCGTACGGGGGCGCCCACTGACACCGCCATAACCCCAGCCCTCGGTATCCGTCTGACCAGGGTTCCACCAGATGCCACCGTACTCGCTGCAGAAATAGGGCTGGTCGCCATAGGGCGCATCATGGTTGGGAAAGTTGATAAAGGGCTTGCCGCCCTCGGCCAGGGCTGCAAACAGCTGGGCAAACTTGGCCGGATCCTGCTCATAGTTGTGGCAGTCGTACACGTCCGTCTCGACGTGCACATAGCCGCTGGTATCGATTACCGGGCGGGTGCGGTCGATCGCCTTGGTGAGGCGATAGATGTTGCGCAGTACCTCGGGGTTCTGGTCGCGCTGGGTCTCGTTAAAGGGGCACCACCCCACGATCGAGGGATGGCTATAGTCGCGCGCTATCACCTCCATCCACTGCAGCTGAAAGACCTCGAGCGCCTTGGGCTGGCGCAGGTCGAGCCCCCAGTTGGGGTACTCATCCCACACCAGGTAACCGAGCTTGTCCGCCCAGTATAAAAAGCGCGGGTCAAAGACCTTTTGGTGCAGACGCGCGCCGTTAAAGCCCATCGCCATCGACATCTCGATATCTGCCTTGAGCGCGGCATCATTCGGCGCGGTATAGATGCCCTCGGGGTAAAAGCCCTGGTCAAGAATCAGGCGCTGGAAGAGGTTGCGTCCGTTCAACCGCAGGGCATAACCCTGGATATCCAGCGAGCGCAGCCCGAAATAGCTGCTGACGCGATCGGGCGGGGCGCCAGCCGGCTCGAGCGAAAGGGTCAGGTCGTAAAGGGTGGGGCTGCCGGGTGCCCAAGGGACGATCTCGTCGAGTTTCAGCTCGCCCGCGGCCAGGTTGCCCTGGTAGCGCAACTCTGCACGCCCGACCGGCTTGCCGTCCAACGCGGCTGTCACCACCAGCACCCCACTACTCGGCTTGCCGCCCAGGCTGGCCTCGATAGCCAAGGCGCCGTTCAGCAGGTTGGGCGTCAGCCGCAGGTTGGCGATGTAGCTGGCGGGCACCGGCTCGAGCCATACGCTCTGCCAGATGCCGGTAGTGCGGGTATAGTCACAGGCATACGAGTGGTAGCGATCAGACTGTTTACCGGTAGGTTGCAGCGGCGAACGGGTGTCATCTTCGGCATTGAGCGTAAGGGTATTCTCGCCGGCGCGCAGCTGGTCGGTGATATCCAGCGCAAAGGGGGTGTAACCGCCGATGTGAGAGCCGACCAGAATGCCATTCACCCACACCTTGGCCGCATAGTCGACGGCACCAAAGTGCACCAGCACGCGCTTGCCCTGCCAGTCATCCGGGATGGCAAAAGTGCGGCGATACCAGATGCCGGGGTGAAAGTCGGTATCCGCCACGCCCGAAAGCTGGCTTTCGGGGCAAAACGGCACCAGGATCTCGCGCCCCAGCTTCTCTGCCTGGTGCAAACCGCGCGCCTCACCGCTGGTGCCCGGGTCAAAGGTAAAATCCCAGATACCGTTCAGGTTAAGCCATCGCTCGCGCACCAGCTGCGGACGGGGATACTCAGGATAAGGGAGCATGGTCTTCCTCCAGTGATAGATACGGCTTGATTATACCGCCTTTGAGATGCTGAGACGATTATTTTCCCACCGATGCCATGAGTGCCTCGGCATTGCGCCAGCCGATCGCCTCATAGGTCGCCTGGCTGATCTTGCCCTTTGCCAATGCGCCATTCAGATGCCGCACCAGGGGAGTATCGTTGGTCGGATCGCAGATATCGGTGGCAAACAGGAGCTGGCTGGAAAAGCGCTCCAGGAAGTGGTAGCCGAACTCTTCGTCGCGGCTGATGGCGTTATAACCGCTGCCGGCCGAGAGGTCGCCATACAGGTTAGGGTAACGCTCAAAGAGCTCAGGCAGCCGTCCGCCCTCCTCGACGGGCCCTTTCGGATAGCCGTTGCGGCCTTGGGGGCCATAACCGGTGCTCATCTCCGCCCAGAAAGGCTGCGAATGCCCGACAATGCGGCAGTTGGGGAAGCGCTGCAGCATTGCCTCGAGGCCCGGCAGGCCGGGGGCATCCACCAGGCCATAATAGCCGCCCTCTTCTGGGGCGATGTGAAGTGTCAGCGAGAGCCCGGTCTGGTCGCAGGCGCTGAACAGGTTGATCACCCGCGGGTCGTCAATGGGCAGGTTGCAGGTCACCTCGCCCAGCCCGCGGCAGCCCTGTTCGATGAAATAATCCAAATGGCGGCGCAGGTCAGTCTTGGGCGAATTGCAATTAACTCGCGGATCGAGGTTGGCAAAGGGAATAAAGCGTTCGGGATAGTCGTGGGCGATCTGGATGATCTCTTCGGTGGTGCTGTAGCGCAAGTCGCACTCGGGGCTAACGAGCGGCAGCAACACCCCGCGGGCGACGCCGATGCGATCCATAATGGCGATCAGCTCGTCGGGGGTGGCATAGGTGCCCCCATCCTGGCGGTGGATGCCAGGGATGCGCGTAGTATGCAGATGCATGTCGATCAGCATGGCAACTCCTCACGGCTTGTATTACATTAGGGTAACATCACCGCAATCGAGCGTCAACTGAGAGGGATGCGATGTGGGATGACGAACTGCTGGATGCCCCAGTGGGCGACCTCAGCACGCAGCGCGTGCTGGTGGTAGTGGTGCCCTCTGCGCGCGACTGGCAGATCATCTGCGACGAGCACTGGTATCGCATCCCCATCGCCCACGCCCCACCGCGCCTCGCGGCCGACTTTCTGGCCTTTTACCCGACGGCGGCAGTCAACAAGCAACACGTGATCCGCTATTATGCGCCCCTGCTGGGTTGCCACCTTGCCAGACGCCGCGAGCTGCTGCCTGACGAGGCTGATCATCCGCGTGCCGAAGCGCTCTACTGGCGCATGGAACTGGGCGACCTCGAGGAGCTCCCCAGGCCGATCCAGACCGGCAAGCTGCGCCGCATCACCTTTATCGCCACCACCCTCGAGTGCCTGCTGCAGGCAACCAGCGTGACCGAGCTATGGGAGCGCGACACACACACCAGCGCCCTGCAGCGGGCGGCGACGCTGCGCAATCTGGAGGGTGAGGACTAGTTGGGGCGCTGGGCGACCACAAAGGCCACCTGGCTGGCCCATTTTACGACCTGCCCCGCCAGCTGGCTGCGATAGAGGGTCTGCAGCACACTGAGCAGCTCATCATCGAGGGCGAGCGCCATACGGTCGGCATAACTGGGAGAGTCTGTTCCACGCGCAAACCAGGCATCCACCTGTTCTGCAGTGATGAGCTGGTCGCGCTCGAAAGACACGGCACGGGCTTCGCGCACCTCCAGGCCGGCAGCCTGAAAGAGCGCTGCGAGGCCAGCTTCATCCAGGCTGGCGCGCGCGTTGTGCGGTGCGCTGTAGAGTGCGCTCTCAGCCTCACCGATGGCTCGTTGCTGAACCTCACTGAGCGAACTCAGATCGACCAGGGCACTCAGGCGCTGGGCACGGTATGGCAGCACCTCGGCCAGCGAGATGCGCCCGCCGGGAGCCAATAAGCCCGCCAGCACCTCTGCTGACCGGCCTTGCTCTGCACTTGCCCCGAACACATTGCGCCCGACGATCGCCTCAAAACGCAGCTCGCCCTCACCCGCGGCCTCCAGCAGCGCTGGCAGATCCGCAACACTGCCCTGCAGCACCCTGGGGCGTTCAAGGGCTTCCAACAGAGCGCTGCCCTGTTCGATCGCCTCAGCGCTGGCCTGGTCGCGCGCCAACGTCACCACACCGCCCTCCGGCACCTGGCGCAGGGCTTCCCAGGTGAGCAAGCCTGTCGAGGCGCCCACATCCAGGACGGTGTCATGACGGCGGAGCGCCAGCGGATCAAAGATCAGGGTGCGGATTTCGGCCAGATACTGGCTGGTGCCCTGGGCAGTGCGCTGCAGCCAGCGATCGCGCTGGCGTGAGGGCGGCGACCAGGTAAGCGCGTCCTCCGGCGCGGCCGTCTCGAGCATGGCAGAGAGCTGCTCTTCGCGCCGCCGCGAGACGCGCTCGCGGATGCGGTCTTCATAACCCTGGTCGCTGGGACGGTAAAAGACCTTGCCCTGCAAGCCAACCGGCAGATATTGCTGCGCCACCCAATGGTCGCGATAAGCGTGCGGGTAGAGGTAGCCCTCACCATGCCCAAAACCCTCTTTATCACGCGAGGCATCCTTCAGGTGGGTGGGTACCTCGTCGCCTTCGGCCTCGACACTGGCCAGGGCATCGAAAAAGGCGAGGGTCGAATTGGACTTGTCCGTCGTCGCTAGATACAGCGCCGCCTGTGCCAGGTGAAAGCGCCCCTCGGGCAGCCCCACGCGCTCAAACGCGTCCGCAGCTGCCACCACCACGCCCAGCGCTTGCGGATCCGCCAGGCCGATATCTTCGCTGGCTAACACCAGCATGCGCCGGAAGAGATAGCGCGGGTCTTCGCCGCCGTGGATCATGCGCGCCAGCCAATAGAGGGCCGCGTCGGGGTCAGAGCCCCTGACGGATTTGATAAATGCGCTGATCGTATCAAAGTGATAGTCGCCTTCCGGGTCATAGAGCAGGGCTCGCTGCTGGATCGACTCTTCCGCCACTTCCAGGCTGATTTCGACCGCCCCATCGGCACCTGGCGGGGTTGTTTCGACCGCCAGCTCGAGAGCATTCAGCACCGAACGCGCGTCGCCGTTGGCCACCCGCACCAGATGCGCCAGGGCATCCGGCGCCAGATGCACCATGCGCGCCCCATAACCGCGCTCTGAATCCGTCAGGGCGTTGGCCACAATCTGCTCGAGGTGGCGGTCATCTAGCGGCAACAGCTGAAAGACGCGGCTGCGGCTGAGCAGGGCATTGTTGACGGAAAAGTAGGGGTTTTCGGTGGTAGCTCCAATCATGATGATGGTGCCATTCTCCACCCACGGCAGCAGGGCGTCCTGCTGGGCTTTGTTCCAGCGATGCACTTCATCGATAAACAGGATCGTGCGCTGGTTGAGTTGGGCGCGCGTCTCCTGCGCCTGCGCGGTGATGGCGCGGATATCGGCCACACCCGCCAGCACGGCGTTGATCGTCACAAAGTACGAGCTGGTAGTATTGGCGATCACGCGCGCCAGGGTAGTCTTGCCCGAGCCCGGCGGCCCATAGACGATCAACGAAGAAAGCTGGTCGGCCTGGATCGCACGCCGCAACAGACGGCCAGGCCCGAGGATATGTTCCTGCCCGACAAACTCCTCGAGGGTGCGCGGGCGCATGCGCGCGGCCAGTGGCGCCTCGCGTTCGATGCGCTGCTGGCTGGCGTGGTCAAAGAGGTTAGCGCTTTTGGGTCTCGGCATCAAGTGCCCTCTGTTCGGCTAAACGGCGTTTGCGGGCATTCAGAGCGCGTTTGGCGGCGGACCAATCCATGCGCGCAGCTTCTACCAGCGATGAATCCACCGGATGCTCGGTATAGCGCGCCAGCACAAAACCGCGCGTAAGATTGGCGGCGGGTCCGGCAGCGTCCGTCAGGGCAGCCGCCAGCTCAGGCTCGAACTCGAACGGGGTGGCCGCATCGGGCCGCGCAATGCCCTGCTCACGGGCACTCTCCAGGAGCGCCAGGTAGAGAAAGCGCAGACGCTCGCGTTCGCTCATCTCCTTCCACTTGGCAGCGCGCATGCGCGGTTTGGGCTTTACCGCGCTGGCCAGGGCATCGGCTTGTTTACGCACTGTGCGCTGCAGCACGCGCCACAGGTCGGCCGTGCGCCGGCCCAATCCGCTCAGGAACGACGCCAGCCAGCGGAAGAGGCGCAGCGCGCGCAGGCGCCGGAAGAGGTCCATGCGGTCGTTGAGAAAGTGCAGCAGGGCATAACCGCCCACCCCCACCAACAGCACCCAGAAAAACAGCGACTTGGCAATCTGCACCCAGCTGGCTGTTTGGGTGGGATCCGCCGTCAGGGGCGGCGGCTCGGGGGTTGGCATGGGCGTGGGCGGGATCATCGTCTGGGTAGGGGTGCTCTTGAAAAAGCTGACCACCCACATAAACAGATACGTAACGCCTGCGATGATGAGATAGATCGCATACAACACCGCATAAGCCACCCAACGCACCACGGTGCTGATGATGCTGATGATGCCGACCGAATAGTCCACCGGCATTAACCTCGCCAGGATGCCGGCGATGACCAAAAAGGCGATCAGACTCGCCACCCAACGCCGGCCCAGGCGCGAGGTGATAGGGATGCCCTGGATCGTCCAAAGCGCCTTGAGCGTAGTATAGTGAATCTGGCTCACCAGCAGCAGGCCCAGTAAAAAGTAGACCAGAATGTTGACGCCTACCTTGGGCGAGGGCAGCGATTTGAACTCCAGGTAGCGCACATCCATCTGTGATAACCCCGCCAGGGCGATCATCAGCACACCGCCCAGAAAAAAAACGGTGGTAAAGCCCTGGATGCGCGACAGCCGGTCGACTCGGCCTTTGCGCGGCAGGGTTGAGCGCAGGTAGAAATCGGGATCGGTGACCCTTACCGGTAACTCGGCGCGGTCGCTCTTGAGTTCCTGGATCGACTTGGACATGTAACGCGCCAGCCACCAGTAAACCAACGTAAAGAGCGCGCTCATCTGAAAGCCCGGGCTGAAAAAGCTGGCAGCGTCCTTGTTCCACATGGCAGCATCCGTCAGCAGACGCTCCCAGCCCAGACTAAAGTAGATGCCAAAGCGCAGCGCCAGCAGTATCACGATCCATTCGACAATCCGAAAGCGCGTTGCATCGCGCTGCCCCACCTCGCGCAGCTGCAGCAGGCGTTCGGCATAGATGCTCTCGAGCGCGATGAAAAACACAAAGATGCTCATAAAGCGCACCGGCCAGCCGCTCATGATCGAATCGATAAAAAAGCCGACCGCCAGCGAGATGCATGTCACCATGCCGGCAATCGCCAGAGACTGCACCAGCTCCTCGATGATCATCTGGGTGCTGCTGGCGCCCAGGTTGAGCGTGTTTGGCTGTGGACTATCGCCAGATATCAAGATCGCGCTCCTGCCATACCTGAAAGGCCTGAATGCCGGCCTGTTCCATGCGTCGTACGATGACGGTAAAAGTACTTTGCGGGTCGACCAGGATCAGCACCACGTTCAGCCCGCTGCGCTTTAACAATAGCAGCGTATCGACCAGCGCATCGCTGGCGTGCGGGGTAATCACCACGCTGGTGCCGCCCCAGCGCAGGTTGAGCCTGGCACGCCGGAGCAGTTCCTCAAAGGGTGCCGCCTCTGTCAGCTGGATGCGCGCCAGGATATCCAGGATCGCCGTCTGCTGGGCCTCACCGCGCGCCGATGGCAGGTGCACAGCCTTGTGCTCACCTACCAGCGGGTCGTAACCGTTCGAAGTAAAGCCGACCGTCTGGCGCTGGGCAGTCAGCAGCGAGACAAACGATGCCGTTGTGACGATCGCCAGTTCGCTGGCCTGGCTGGCACGCTGAGTGGTGTATTCGCTGCGGTTCAGGTTGAGGTACAGCTGCGCCTCGATAGAGATGGCCGGCTCAAAACGCTTGACCTGCAGCTGCCCGCTGGAGGCGGTCATCTTCCAATGGATGTGGCGCATACTGTCGCCCGACTGGTAGGGGCACACCCCCATCATACGGCTGGGATCCTGCATCAGGCTCTGCGGGCGCTTGATGGTGCCGTAGGGAGTCTGGGCGGGCAGGCGCAGATCCTGCAGCGGAACTATACGCGGATACACTGCGATGTGGTCGCCTGTGGTGATCTGGCGCTCTTCGCGGTAGATGCCAAACAGGTCGCCGACTTCCAGGGTCAGCGGCCCCAGCTCATAGTAACCGCGCTGGCGGCAATCCAGCGTATAGCTGAGTTCGGCGCTTTCACGCGCCCTAAGGCTGACGACGGCACGCTCAAAGTTGGGCATCTTGAGCTGTATGGGGGCGCTCTCGTGAAGGCGCATGTAGGGGATCGGCAACCAGCTGCGGTTATGGACCTTGACCGTCACAACCTGCTTCTCACCATGCAGAGCGCGCGGCTCGTACTGACGCTCGATCTGGATGCGCTTGACTACCGCTCTAACCCAGAATCTGGCACCGATATAGATAAAGAAAAACACGTATAAGACGTAAAAGATAAAGTCGTAGCGAAAGAAAGCTGCAAAGAGCAATACTCCCAGAAGAAAGAGCAAGAGGTTTGGCATCAAACCTGCCGATCAGACCGGTTCTTGCAGGTCGAGTTTGGTCTCTTCGAGCAGGGTGCGCAGGATGGTCTGGTTGTTGCGCCCGCGCAGCGCGCTCTCGGGTTTCACGATCAGGCGATGCGCCAGCACAGCCGGCGCCAGATGCTTGACATCATCGGGCAAGACGTAATCGCGCCGCTGCATGGCGGCATAAGCTTGCGCAGCCTTCAGGAGGCCCAGACTGCCGCGCGGACTGGCCCCCAGGGCCAGATCGTAGTGGTTGCGGGTGGCAGCCACCAGCTGGAGAATGTAGCGCGTCACGGTTTCGTCCACGGTGACGTTCCACAAGGTCGGCTGCAGCGCGACCATTTCGTCGATCTCGACGACCTGCTCCAGAGTCTCGATCGGGTGCACCTGGCGCAGATTGAGCAGGATCTGGCGCTCTTCTTCCAGGGTAGGGTAACCCATCGAGATGCGCATCAGAAAGCGGTCGAGCTGGGCTTCGGGCAGCGGAAAGGTGCCCTCATACTCGATCGGGTTCTGGGTAGCCAGCACCATAAAGGGGTTCGGCAGCTGACGGGTAATGCCATCCACCGTCACTTGGCTCTCGCCCATAGCCTCAAGCAGGGCAGACTGCGTGCGCGGGGTGGCACGGTTGATCTCGTCGGCCAGCAGGATATTGACAAAGGCCGGCCCGGGGCGGAACTCGAAATCGCCGCTCTTTTGGTTAAACACCGAAACACCGGTGACGTCGTTGGGCAGCAGGTCGGGGGTGCATTGCAGCCGTTTAAAGGTGCAGCCGAGCGATCGCGCCACCGCGCGCGCCATCATCGTCTTGCCAACCCCGGGGATATCCTCGATCAGCACATGGCCATCGCACAGCATCGCTACCATAACGTGCTCAATAGCGTCGCGCTTGCCGATGATTACCCGCTCGACGTTCCGGATTACCTTGTTGGTATAATCCGCGATCATATCCACTGTCATGTAGCGGCTCCCCTGCTGCTCATCTGGGGTTTCATTCTAGCGACACCGCCACATCCTCGCAAGTTATGCCCGGGCACGCCGAAACCGATCATGGGCGCACACGTATTGGTACATGCTGCACAAAGAGTGCGCTGTCCGGCAGAAGCATCTGTGTTATAGTGAATAACATGCCGTCTGGCTCCGCTTTATATTAGAAAAAGCCGCTTCCTTACATATGGAAACGGCTTTTTACTTATCCAGTTTCAGCAACTCATCGATGGAACTCTCGATGACGGACAGATACTTTTCTGGACAAAGCTGCACCTTATACTTCACGCGCTGGCGCTGCTCAGTTTCCTTCTTCCGCAGCTCCGGGTTGAAATACTTTTCCGCCGGTAAGCTGCATAAATGAAATAGCTGTATCACAAGCGGCATACTTGGGATCGTTGCTTTTAATTCGATATTAGCAAGATACCGAGGATCAACCCCGATTTTTTCTGCAAGCTCTCTACAGGATATCCCCAGCCTTTCACGAGATGCCTTCACGTCAGCACCAAAGATTTCAAATCCAGGACATTGCTCAACTTTTGCCATGTGTTCATCCCCCATCGACATTGTATAGTTCATCAACAACTCAGGGAATGATGTAGGAATTCATGTTGCGCCATTTTATAGTTTCGTTTCCCTTGTATTATTCGAGAGAACGAAGTATAATGTCTTTAATGGAGGCGCAAGGAATATGGACTACATGACATTGAAAGAGGCAAGCGTTTTATGGGGCATTTCTCCCCGAATGATAAATTACTACTGTACAGCAGGCCGGATCGCCGGTGCTGTCAAAATGGGGACGGTATGGCTAATCCCAAAAACCGCGGAAAAACCCATTGATGGCAGAACAAAACAAGGAAGGAAGAGAGCGCACAAGTAAGGCTGTGCATAAGGAATTTCTTAATAATTCCTTATGCGCCTGTTTGAGAATCACAATGACTTAACTGATACAATAATCTTGCTGCTCCACAAGCAAAAGGAGTTGATATTTCATGGAAAAGATTTTAGTTGTAGATGACGAAAGGGACATTGCCGATCTGATCGAAGTCTATCTAAAAAATGAAAACTATACTGTGTTCAAGTTTTACAGGGCAAAGGATGCCCTACGCTGCATTGAAACACAGGAGCTTGACTTGGCCATTCTGGACATTATGCTTCCAGAGACAGACGGATTTTCAATCTGCCAAAAAATCCGCGAGCATTTCATA
Source organism: Chloroflexota bacterium (assembly GCA_012729455.1). Lineage (GTDB taxonomy): Bacteria > Chloroflexota > Anaerolineae > UBA1429 > UBA1429 > JAAYDC01. The sequence goes on from JAAYDC010000006.1 coordinate 302,805, forward strand.
TATCCTGTTATCATGCTGACGGCCAAAGACACGGAGGTTGACAAAATCAACGGACTTACCTTAGGCGCAGACGATTATGTAACAAAACCATTCAAGCCTTTGGAGCTTATTGCAAGAGTGAAAGCACAGCTTCGCCGGTATAAGAAATTTTCCAATTCGGAAAGCTCTCCCGCACCCGATCCGATATTGAAATATGAAAATCTGGTGCTGGATACGGCAAGCTATGAGTGCCGCTTGAATGGGGAGTCTATCGCTCTGACGCCAACGGAGTTTGCCCTTCTGCGGGTTTTGCTTGAAAACCTCGGAACGGTTGTCAGCGTGGAGGATTTATTCAAAAGCATCTGGAAAGACGAGTATTACAGCAAAAATAGCAGCACCATCACCGTCCATATCCGGCACATTCGAGAAAAACTGAACGATACAGGAGAAAAACCATTTTATATCAAAACCGTGTGGGGTGTTGGCTATAAAATATGAGAGGAAAATAGTCATGTTAAAAAAGAGGAACAGGAAACTGTATTCCCTCACAATTACCCTGTTTGTGGTATATTTATTGTTTCTTGTATGGGCTATCATGTTCAAATTGGAGTTTTCATTGGCTGGGCTTGATCAGGTCAGAGAATATAATTTTATTCCATTTCACTACGAGGACGGACACAACATCGGATTTCATTTTTCAGAAGTTATTGATAATATGCTGATCTTCATTCCCGTGGGCGTATATCTATGTCTGGTTTCTAAGAAGATGCCACTTTTAGGAAAAGCAGGCTTTGTTTTCGCTCTCTCTCTTGCGCTGGAGTGTTCTCAATATGTTCTTGCAGTAGGCCGCTTTGATATAACAGACTTAATTACGAATACCGCTGGAGGAG